>NZ_BCXI01000146.1 GCF_001895025.1 Rhodococcus zopfii NBRC 100606 = JCM 9919 | reverse complement strand
GGCCCTACGATATTGCCCGTTCTGGGCAAGCAGGGGAGGGGCTATGGTTGATCGCACGCAGGGCCTCAGAAGTAAAAGAAGGGAATCGCCCTGAAAGTGCGGATTTAAAAGGCAGATCCCCCGCCCGTAGCGAAGGTTTTGCGCTCATTCTACTTGATTTCGAATTGAATCCAAAAGCAATACTTCCGCTGAGTAATCCACCTCTTGAAGTCACTTCCTGCGGGAGGACAACCTGGATCACCGGACCTGGGATTCGAGGACTGCGCGCAGATGGAACGGTTATCGAACTGGATTTCACTGAAACGAACTGAGGCCTCCATAGCGGTTCAAGTCATCCGTCCGATTCCGGCCCAGGGCACTTCCTCCGGGCCGGCATCGGACGGGTCGCAATAATCCTATGTTGAATTGTCAGTCATCCAAATACCCCGCAGTGCATCCCCCCCAGTCCTTACCATCAGGCCCCGAAGGGAAAGCTGTGATTATCTCGTTCGGGAAAATGGGGTCGTAGGATATGTACCCATGGTGATCGCAGGG
>NZ_BCXI01000145.1 GCF_001895025.1 Rhodococcus zopfii NBRC 100606 = JCM 9919 | reverse complement strand
CATGCCCGGCGTGGCCTGCATCTGCGGCACGATACCCTCGACATCCTCGACACCACCGGCATGATGCCCGGCATCGACGAGCGCCTGCTCGTGCGCCATCTGCGCCTCGTCCTTCTCCTCCGACATCCCGATCGGACCGATCATCGTGCCGTTCAGGAACTGCTTGACCACCGGCTCGTCCGAGGTCAGCAACACCTCCCGCGGCCCGAACATCACCAGCTCCCGGCGGAACAACATCCCGATGTTGTCCGGCACCGTCCGCGCCAGATTGATGTTGTGCGACACGATCAGGATGGTCGCGTCGATCTCGGCGTTGATGTCGATCAACGTCTGCGAAATGTAGGTCGTCCGCACCGGATCCAGACCCGAGTCCGGCTCGTCGACCAGGATGATCTGCGGATCGAGCACCAGCGCCCGCGCCAGCCCGGCACGCTTGCGCATACCACCGGAGATCTCCCCCGGCAACTTGTCCTCGGCACCGAGCAGACCGACCAGCTCGAGCTTGTCCATCACGATCTTGCGGATATCGGACTCGGACTTCTTGGTGTGCTCCCGCAGCGGGAACGCCACGTTGTCGTACAGATTCATCGACCCGAACAGCGCGCC
>NZ_BCXI01000144.1 GCF_001895025.1 Rhodococcus zopfii NBRC 100606 = JCM 9919 | reverse complement strand
GCTAAGCGTACCTGTGTGCGCGACCCGATCCGCGAACTGGTTCCCACCGACAGCGAACTCGCCACCGCGGTCGACGTCACGTGGAACGAACTCGAAACCGACACCATGCCCGTCCCTACCGACGAGGAGTAGGACGCACCTGGCTGGTTCTGCCCGTCATGGGGGTCTGCCGGCGCGATGTATACGTTGCCGCTGCGCCCAGTTCCTTCGATGCTGTGGTGCACGTCCCCCGACGGTTCACCACAGCCTGTCCCGGCGCCCCACCTCTGCCCCCGACCGAGGCGGGGCGTTCAGGATCCGAACGCAGCCAACCGCTACAACTCCACCGAAAAATGGTCCGATCGGTTCTGGGCGAACCAGGACGAGGACGCCGATCTACCCGCCTGGCGACGGCATGTCCTCGACGACGAGGATCGGTTCCACCGCTTTCTCGACGCCGAGCCCGAGCGACAGATCAGCGGCGAGTGGTGGTCGACCCCGGTTCCGAGCAAAGTACGGGTCACCAGCCGCGCACGGGAGAATCTGGGTGCGGTGGAGTTGCTGCTCGCCGAAGACGACAGCTCCGACGGTCTGCACGCTCGGGTGTGGCCGGTGCATGGCGACGCCTCTGCGCGGGTGTACGAGATCACCGGCCCCGACGCCTGGACTCACTG
>NZ_BCXI01000143.1 GCF_001895025.1 Rhodococcus zopfii NBRC 100606 = JCM 9919 | reverse complement strand
CTACAACGGACTCCGGTTGCCGGTGACGGAGACGACGAAGGTGTTCCTGTCGCATCTGCACGCAGATCATGTCGGCGACATGCCGACGCTGGTGTGGAGTCTGGCCAAGGCAGGTCGGCGTGACCCGGTCGAGGTCTGGGGACCGGCAGGCGAGGTTCCCGAACTCGGAACCCGTGCCTATACGACGCATCTCGAGGCCGCGCACGCATGGGACATGCAGTCTCTGTGTGGGCACCCCGGTCAGTCCGGCGCCCACACCGAGACCACCGAGGTGCCCTGGGACCGGACCGCCACCGTCTACGACCGCAATGGTGTTCAGGTCACCTCGTTTCCCGTCATCCACATCATCAACGGCGCGGTCGGCTACCGACTGGACTACAACGGCCGCAGTGTCGTGTTCTCAGGCGATACCCGGCCGTGCCGCCCCCTGGTGGCAGCGTGTGACGGTGCCGATCTGCTCGTCCACGAGACGTTCCCGTCGGCGTCGGTGTTCGCGCGGAAGGCCGGCGTTCCGCTGGAGTTCGCGGAGCGGGTCGTCAACGACTCGCATACCAGTCCGACGATGGCGGGAAGTGTTTTCGCCCGGGCCGGTGCACGGATGTCGGTCATGTGGCACCTGGCAGTCGACCACGAGACGGTCGGTCCCGCGTATGCGGAGATGT
>NZ_BCXI01000142.1 GCF_001895025.1 Rhodococcus zopfii NBRC 100606 = JCM 9919 | reverse complement strand
CACCCCCCGTCGCTCCGCTCGCCCCGGCAGTGACACCCCCCGTCGCTCCGCTCGCCCCGGCACCGAAGGGATTCGCCACGAACCGATCCGCCGTCAACTCCGGACGACCGAAATACCCCCGAGCCAACTGCACACCCGACAGATACAACTCACCCGCAACACCCACCGGCACCGGACGCAAACGCTCATCGAGCACAAACGCCGACACATTCCACTCCGGCACCCCGATCGGCACACCCGCCACATCCGCAGCCGACACCTCATGCCAGGTCACCGACACCGCAGCCTCGGTCGGACCATACAAATTGAACAACCCCACACCAGGATTCACCGACCGGAACCGCTGCGCCACCGACCCCGGCAACGCCTCACCGATCGCCAACACCCGACGCAACGACGGAGCCAACACACCCGACCCCGACACCGATACCTCCGCCAGCAACGCCTCGAGCATCGACGGCACCACATGCAACGTCGACACCGACGCCGACCGCATCAACCCCACCAGATACGCCGGATCCCGATGACCCTCCGGCTCCGCCACCACCAACCGGCCACCGGAAACCAACGCCGACCAGAACTCCCACACCGACAAATCGAACGTCGCCGCAGTCTTGAGCAACACCGCATCATCCGGCCCCAACCCGAACGCCGCGACCTTCCACACCAACTGATTCGCCACCGCCCGATGCGGCACCGCCACACCCTTCGGACGACCCGTCGAACCCGACGTGAAGATCACATA
>NZ_BCXI01000141.1 GCF_001895025.1 Rhodococcus zopfii NBRC 100606 = JCM 9919 | reverse complement strand
ATGGAAGCACGGGATCAAGTACGTCGACACAATTGAGATGCTGTTGGAGTCCAGATTCTTCGGCCCGCGGTCCGATGTAACTCTTCCTGGTACAGACTTTTGGGGCCGTGCGATGGAACTTGAGTGCACGCTCGGATGGACCGGGAAGAGCTGTGAGGAGAAGCAGTATCGGATCGCGCATGCGATCTACGACCCCAGTCCGTACACGGACTACAAGCTGGCGCCGGGGACGGTGAATCCTGTCGGGGTCGTGACCGCATACTGCGGTGGTGGAAATACCCCACTCGCAAACACCACGATGTGCGATTCGTGGGTTGACATGGCACTGATGAATAAGGTCGACGGAATCTAGGCGCCAGGTGGTCTCACGACGAGATGTACGCCGTCTACGGGCTCAGATCCGGGTGGAATGGACGGATCAACGATGTCGTCAAGATAGATTGCGGCAGCCGAGTCGGGTTCATCGGACTCCGCCATCGACCGGAGGCGCGATAACGTAAGCCTTGTGGCCACGCGAACATGGGGGACGCTCTCATTGCCGTAATGTTCGACTCCGACAATGAGAGCGTCCTCGTTCTCGTGAAAATCAAACTGAAAAATCCTCAATCCGCCCCGATCTTGCCGAGCGATGATGCCGCCCAAGATCGATCTGACGAACCGGAGATTCCATGAGTCGAAGACAGTGGAGTACTCTCGAAAAAGAAGTCCGGAACCATTGTGGTCTTCAATGCTATCCTTGTTCCGATTTGAATTCGTCATAATTCTCCCATGTTTGTGAACCGCGCTA
>NZ_BCXI01000140.1 GCF_001895025.1 Rhodococcus zopfii NBRC 100606 = JCM 9919 | reverse complement strand
TGCCGTGTGCTCCGGCGCTGGGGACGCCACGTGCAGCGGGTAACCCGCCGTCGAATCATCCTGCGGTACAAAGTCGTCGACGAACACGACGGAGCGTTCGCTCTCAGTTCCGAAACCCTCGCCCCGCGTGGTGAGCACACACACCGGATCGGCGGTGCCCAGGATGTAGTCCGTCCGCTCCGCGGGCTGATCCGGATCCACCGGCACATACGCGCCACCGGCCTTCGCGACCGCGACCATGCCGATCACCAGTTCCACCGACCGGCGCATCCCGAGCGCCACCCGGGCCTCGGGACCGACGCCGAGGTCGGCCAGCTGCCGGGCGGCCGCCCCGGCCCACGCGTCGACCTGCCGATACGTCCAGGTGCGTTCCCCGAATTCGAGTGCCGGCGCGTCCGGGGTCGCGGCGACCCGATCCTCGAACAACGACACCAACGTCGCCGACGAATCCACCTCACGCGCAGTATCGTTGAACGACTCCAGAATCCGCGACCGCTCCCCCGCACCGAGAATCTCCAGATCCCCGACCGGACGCGACGGCTCCGCCACGACCTCCTCGAGCACCCGCACGAACCGCTCCACGAACCCGGCCACCGTCGACTCGTCGAACAACGCCGTCGCATACGTCACGAACCCGCCGATCCCCGCAGGAACCCCGGCCTCGTCGTAGGTGTCCTGCACGATCCAGTGCAGATCGAACTGCGAGGTGTCCCCGGCGAGGTCGATGCCCTCGACGGCGACCGACGGCAGTTCGAGTGTGCTCTGGGCGAGGTTCTGGAAGGACAGCCC
>NZ_BCXI01000139.1 GCF_001895025.1 Rhodococcus zopfii NBRC 100606 = JCM 9919 | reverse complement strand
CGCCGTGTGCTCCGGCCGCAGCGGAACAATCCGCTCCGTGTCCGCGATCGGACCGGCGGGCAGATCCGCGGATACCGCATCGTCGACGAACAGCACCGCGCGCTCACCGCCGACGCCGAAACCGTCACGGTGTGTGGTCAGCACACACACCGGATCCGCGGTACCCAGAATGTAATCCGTGCGCTCCGCGGGCTGATCCGGATCCACCGGCACATACGCACCCCCGGCCTTCGCGACCGCGACCATGCCGACCACCAACTCCACCGACCGGCGCATCCCCAGCGCCACAGTCGATTCCGCGCACACGCCGGCAGCGATCAGCGCTCGCGCCAGCCGGTTGACACGCGCGTCGAAGTCGCGATAGGTCAGCTCGAGGCCGTCGGCGTGGACAGCGACGGCGTCCGGGGTCGCGGCGACCCGATCCTCGAACAACGACACCAACGTCGCCGACGAATCCACCTCACGCGCAGTGTCGTTGAACGACTCCAGAATCCGCGACCGCTCCCCCACACCGAGAATCTCCAGATCCCCGACCGGACGCGACGGCTCCGCCACGACCTCCTCGAGCACCCGCACGAACCGCTCCACGAACCCGGCCACCGTCGACTCGTCGAACAACGCCGTCGCATACGTCACGAACCCGCCGATCCCCGCAGGAACCCCGGCCTCGTCGTAGGTGTCCTGCACGATCCAGTGCAGATCGAACTGGGAGGTCCGATGCTCGAGGTCGAGCGGCGCGATGGCCAGTTCGGACAGTTCCAGGCTGGCTTCGTGCAGATTCTGGAAGGAGAAGCC
>NZ_BCXI01000138.1 GCF_001895025.1 Rhodococcus zopfii NBRC 100606 = JCM 9919 | reverse complement strand
TCGGGAAACGCCCTACGGGTCACCGCTTCATGCGAATCTCGAGAAGATGCCCCCCACCCTGATCTTCGTGGGAACCGACGAGGGGTTGTTCGATGACTCTGTCCGGCTTGCCGATCGAATCAAGAACGCTGGTGGCAGCGTCACACTTGAGATCGGCGAGGGCATGATCCACATCTACCCGCTCTTCAACTTCCTCCCCGAGGCAAAGACGGCACTCGAGATCGCAGGTCGCTTCCTGCGTGAGAGGTTCGAGACGTGACCGCCACCAAATCCCAGCAGCGACACGCCGACGCTGCAACCACCACGGCGCGTGGTGATGATGTCGTTGCCGTGGCAGTGTTCACCGCAGCCAGCGGGCGGACGCTCGATCTGGAGGCCGCGTTGCGTACAGCGGTGAAAGCTGTGCATGAGGAGGTCGGTTGTCGGCGATATGCGCTCCACCGAGTCACCCGCGGCGAGGGAGACTTCGTGATCATTGAGCATTAGGACTCCGGGGAAGCGCTGGCGAACCATGGTGCGAGTGCGCCGTTTACCGAACTCAAGCGCGCTTTGGAGGGCTCGGAGGAAAGCCCCTTCACAGTTACGTTGCTCATGCCCATGCCTGAGGGGAAAGGGGAGCTCGGCGTTCTGTGAGCCCTTCCTGGATCGCTGACTGACAATTGAAAATGGCCTGCAGGCTATCGGCGGACGTTATTCGCGCCCACCGATAGCCTGCAGGCCGAGGCATCGATGTCCGAGGTCATTAGCTGCAGCGGCTTCGATAATTAAGGTTACTGGCACAGCTCGAGCGCAGGCAGATTCACCACATGAGTCTGTCGG
>NZ_BCXI01000137.1 GCF_001895025.1 Rhodococcus zopfii NBRC 100606 = JCM 9919 | reverse complement strand
TACCCGAGTGACAGTCGCAGAAGGGGCTCACACATGCTCTAGGCGTTCGACGACTCTGCGAGCTCGACGGGCGGGCTTGGTCAGGCTTCGCGAGCGATCTGACGACGAGATGCAGTCAGAATCCGCGGATGGCGGCGCTACGCTGTCGCCATCCCCATCCGGGGCGAGAGGCGCTGCGACGGACCTGTCCGCCACGCTCGACTTCGGACAACATGCTCGAGGGCGCCTCCTGCTTCAGGAGGCCGAGAATGAACAGCCCGATGACAACGTGGGGCGTCGGTGACTACCCGCTGATGGCCCATCATCTACAGTCCGCGGCCATTGCAGCCGTCGACGCGGCGGCGGTCGAGCCGGGCGACCGGGTGGTTGACATCGCCACCGGCACAGTCAATGCGGCGCTGCTCGCGGCCGAGCGCGGCTGCAGAGTTGTCGGCATCGACTTTGAGACGGAGCTGCTGCGGTTGGCTGAGGAACGAGCACTCGGCACGGGTTCTGACATTGAATGGCTGTGGGGTGATCTGGAAGCCCTACTCCCTCCGGATCAATCCGCCGATGTTGTGTCTCGGTGTTCGGTGCGATGTACGCGGCCGAACATGTGATCGCAGCCCGAGAACTCGCGAGAGTCGCGGCAGCCGGCGCCAGGGTGGTGCTCGCATCGTGGGCGCCGGGCAGCGTGCTGCCGACGATGGGGCAGATACTGAACGCCTACCTACCGCCACCACCCATCGGCAGCGGCCCGCCCAGTCGCTGGGGTGACCCCGCGGCGCTCGCCAGCATGCTCGAACCTCACCGGTTACGGCTCACCGCCACCTCATCCGGTCGGGTTACCTTGCGCTTTCTTCATCCGAAGGT
>NZ_BCXI01000136.1 GCF_001895025.1 Rhodococcus zopfii NBRC 100606 = JCM 9919 | reverse complement strand
AGGTGACTGTTTGTCCGGCTGGTGGGTAGAGGGTGGTGTCGGTGGGGTCTGTGGGGTTGTTGAAGGGGTCGGGGTTCTCGAAGGGGAGGACCGAGGTGGAGAATCCTTCGGGGCCGCGTTCGATGGCGAGGGTGCAGGTGCGGGTGTATCCGTTGATGACGAGGGGTTCGTTCGGGTTCGTGATGGTTGCGGTGATCGAGGAGTCGTCGCTGGTCAGTGTCACTACCGGGGGGAGCGTCGTAGTCTCGGCGTTCGCGACGTGCGGGAATGCCAAGGTCGCTAGCGATGCAATGGCTACAGCAATAGGTCGTTTCACGTTGCCTTTGGTATCACGTGGGTTCGTGGGAGCCGGGTAGGTCGGCGTTGCACGGTGTGGCGCAGTGGTTTGTCGCTGTGCGGTGTCGGTGGTTGTGAGTGTTTTCGTGTTGTGACCTGGGGTGATGCATGTCCCGGGTGTGGGTTGGTGGTGGGGCCGGCGGATGTGTGTGGGGGTGGGGGTGTTGGTGTGTGGCGGGCTCGTCGGGCGCCCTGTCGCTGCCGGTTTTGGGTGTTTTTGAATCATGTTGTGCTGCAACATATGTCATTAAACATGCTGGTGTGTAGTGATGTTGAGCGACTTTGCGCACCAGACTGTCGTTGTTGCGTCGTGTCTTGTTGGAGGCATGTGTATTTCGGTGTTTTCTGGTTCGTGTTGTGTTCGAGGTGTGCTAGGTGCGGTGGGGCATGATGGGTGCATGACATCGGGACGGGTTGAGAGCGACGGGGAGTGTCGGACTGCGGCGCGCGCAGCGCGTCCCCATCTCCCGTTCGGGTGCGGGGGAGTCGATAACGTGACAATGAATTGTGTTGGTGAGACTATGATTTCGGTTTCT
>NZ_BCXI01000135.1 GCF_001895025.1 Rhodococcus zopfii NBRC 100606 = JCM 9919 | reverse complement strand
GAACCGACCCGGGTTTCTGGCCGCTCCTATGCTGGCGACATCTCCGGTTGGGGAGTCGATGGTTGAGCGTAGTAGGCCGCCTCGAACGCGTCGGGGCTGACGTACCCGAGGCGGCTGTGTAAGCGGCTGGTATTGAACCAGTCGACCCACTCCATCGTGGCGAACTCGACGTCCTCGACGCTCTTGTACGGCCCGGCATGGAAGGGGTTGCCCTTGGCCATCGCCTCTGTCTTGAACAACCCGATCGTAGACTCGGCCAGAGCATTGTCGTAGGCATCGCCGATACTGCCAATGGACGCGGCGATCCCCTCTAGCACAAGGGTTTCCGAGAACGAGATCGACGTGTACTGACTGCCGGCATCGCTGTGGTGGATCAGCCCGTCGGCGACCGGATGTCCACCGTGGTCACGCCGCCACAGCGCCATCTTCAACGCCGTGGTGACCATGGCGGTGTCCTTGACCGTCGCCGCGTGCCAGCCGACGATCGCCCGCGAGAAGCAGTCGACGACGAACGCCACGTACACGAACCCGGCCCAGGTTCGACAGTAGGTGAAGTCGGTGACCCATTTCCGGTTCGGCGCCTCAGCGGTGAAGTCACGATCGAGCAGGTCAGGAGCCCGCTCGACGTTCCGCCCGCCGGGGATCGTGGTTCGGTGCCGGCGGCCACGGACCGCACCATGCAGGCCCTCGTCCCGCATCAGTCGGTCCACCGTGTGCTTGCCGACCACGTGGCCGGTGTTGCGAAGATGCACGAGCATCTTGCGGCGCCCGTAGAGGCCCTCGGCGGTACCGACGGTGGCGAGCAGCGCATCCGTCACATGCGCGTCGGTGACGGTGCGCTCCGACGGTGGTGCGGTTTTCCAGTTCCGGTACGTGCGTGGGGCGACC
>NZ_BCXI01000134.1 GCF_001895025.1 Rhodococcus zopfii NBRC 100606 = JCM 9919 | reverse complement strand
CGAGAACATCCTCGCCGCGGGTCGCCGCGCGGGCGTGTGGCTGCCCTTCGAGTGCGGCTGGGGCTCGTGCGGGACGTGCAAGGCGACTCTGGTCTCCGGGGAGGTCGAGCTTCTCTTCCCCGAGGCACCGGCCATCGACCCGCGGGACGAGCGTCGGCGCCGCAAGCTGACCTGTCAGACCACCGCCACGACCGATGTCACGCTCAAGGTCACCCGGCTCGGTCCCTTCGAGGAGCGTCCGACCACCGACCGCGTCGCGCAGCTGGTGGACAAGCGTGAACTGGGGCCCGGCATCTGCTCGTTCACCTTCGCGCTCGATGCACCGGCCGACTTCCGTCCGGGGCAGTACGCGATCCTCGAGCTGGGCCCGGATCTGCGGCGCTGCTACTCGATGGACGGCGGGCCGGGGGACGAAATCACTTTCGTCGCAAAGCATTACGAAGGCCGTCCGGGCAGCACTGCCCTGCATGCGTTGGAGGTCGGGGCATCGGTGCCGATCGCGGTTCCCTTCGGGGACATGTGGCTGCGCGACGACGATTCCCCCGCGATCCTGATCGCGGGCGGTACCGGCGTGGCTCCGGTGCTGTCACTGGTCCGGCACATGGCCGAGCGGCGCCGTACGCATCCGGTCACGGTTCTGTACGGCGCCAACACGCCCGAGGAACTGGTCTGCCTGGACGAGCTCGCGGCCGCGGTCGCGCAACTGCCCGAAGGGGAGCTCGTGCCGGTGGTCACGCAGGCCGATGACACCTGGGAGGGTCGTCGCGGCTTCGCGACCACCCCACTGGGTGAGATCGCCACACCGGCGCACCGCTATTACCTGGCCGGGCCCCCGCCGATGGTCGACGCGACGATGGCGGTGCTCCGCGAGTGCGGCGCCGGCCTGGACCGGATCCACGTGGACAAGTTCGGCTGATCCACCCGAACCCTG
>NZ_BCXI01000133.1 GCF_001895025.1 Rhodococcus zopfii NBRC 100606 = JCM 9919 | reverse complement strand
CACCACTGAGGTTTTCTCACCAGGAGTTCGCTGACGGCGGCCGGGGACATTCGGGCGGTGTGGCGTGAGATGAGGACGTGGGGTCCTACCTGGTAGAGATCGTTTCGACCAAGAAGCAATCCCGAAGCAGGACCCCACGTGATTTCCTATCGTGCCACGCTCGACGTGCCCGAACGAACCCTGGCCTTCGTCGCCAGTGCCCTGGCCGCGCATCGCACCCGAGTCGACCGCCGACCATGGCAGCGGGCCGCAACCGTCTACGTCCAGGCGGTAATGGTGCTCCGCTGGTTCCGCGACGGCACCGACGTCGCCGCCCTGGCGCGCGATGCCCGAATCTCGCCGGCAACCGCCTACCGATACCTACACGAAGGCATCGACGTGATCGCCGCCCACGCCCCTGACCTGCACGAGGTCCTCGCCCACGGGAGTGCATCCGGGTGGGAACACGTCGGACTCGACGGCACCTTGATCGCCGCGACCCGCTGCCGGGAGCGCTCCGAAACCGGACACGACTTGTGGTACTCGGGCAAACACCGCCGACACGGCGGCAACATCCAGGTCCTGACCGACCCGACCGGCTACCCGGTCTGGGTCTCCGACGTCGAACCCGGCTCGGTTCACGACATCACCGCTGCTCGACTCGGCGGAGTCCTCGGCGCCCTCTATGAGGCCGCCACCGGCGGGATGCTCACCCTCGCCGACAAGGGTTACACCGGTGCCGGGATCGGTGTCCACACGCCGACCAAGGGCCGCGACCTCGATGCCGGCACTCGATGCCGCAACACACTTCTGTCCGCGATGCGCGCTCCGGCGGAACGTGCGAATGCCCTGCTGAAGACCCGCTGGAAAGCTTTACAACGAATCAGTCTGTGTCCGTGGAGGATCGGCGCGATAACCGCTGCCGCCCTCGTGCTTCTTCACCTACAAGCCCCCGCCTGGTGAGAAAACCTCACTT
>NZ_BCXI01000132.1 GCF_001895025.1 Rhodococcus zopfii NBRC 100606 = JCM 9919 | reverse complement strand
AGGACTCCTTGGGTGTATGCGCGACAGCATCCATCCCTTTAGTTGCGCGAGTCCCACCTGGGATAAGGGCAGTAGATCTGGCCCAGGCTATCGACCGGGCATGTCAACAGCGCAGGTCCCGTCGGCTCATATCGGTGAGCCGCCGTGATGCCTGCGAGCGTCAGGGCGACCATAAACATAGCCAGTACTTAGCATGTCTATCGATATGGAAGGTGGGCTTGTGGCGTCACTTGCGCTAGTCAAGAATCTTCTTCTTGACTTCGAAAGACGACCAGACCGACTTCACGGGACCGGCGATCGCAGGCGTGTCTTCCTCTCGCCGCCATGTGAGTGGCACGGCGGTCATGGCAGCGTTCCGCAGTGAACTGATGGCGAGGATCACCTGGCGAGGATCACCGTGACCAGTTCGCAGATAGTGCAATTAGGAGTGTGGCCATTTGGCTAACGACGTTCGGCAGAGCGCGCACACCACTGCTGCCGACGTCGAGACGTTCTCGGCCCCATCCACTTGATGGAGAGCCAACCACTTCCAACTGCCCCAACTGAATGGACAGGACCTAACGACCAGACGGGCCACAGCAATGGTCGCTCCGTGTTGAACTGCTCACCCACGTCGACCACGCTGACAACTTAAACACAGGTCAGACCCCTGACAGTCGTAACCTACGCCACCCCGACACCCCCACCCTGGATGGCGTAACACTTCGAACCACCGTGCCGACATAACAGCCACTAAGGAGCGTTCGGAAGAGAGGGCAGTACCGATTCAACTTCCCCCACGGGTTCGCATCTTCCGTCCATCGACTGGTGCAGCCAACCGACAGTGCCCCCTCCTCCCATTCCACCTGGGCCAGAACGTCGGTGCATCTGCCTCGTGTTGCAGTGCCACGGGGACTTGGCGCGCCGGCTGGAGTCCGCTTGCGCTCAATCCGCTACCGTGACGTCGGATTCCTTGCGAAAG
>NZ_BCXI01000131.1 GCF_001895025.1 Rhodococcus zopfii NBRC 100606 = JCM 9919 | reverse complement strand
AGAGAGTGTTGTGGAACCCGCGCTGTCAGTCGGTGAGGTCCTCTGCTAGCCGGCGTGCCGCTTCGGCTTCGATCGGACCGCGGGGCTCGATGTCCTCGCCGGCCAGGCGGGCCGCCATGAGCCTGATCATCGCGACCTGGATCATGGCCTCGGCATGTGCCGTCTTGCGTTCGTAGTCCCGCGCCAACCGTCTACACCTCGTCAACCATCCGAAGGTCCTCTCGACCACCCACCGCCGGGGCAGCACCTGGAAGCCTTTCACGTCCGCGTTGCGAGGTACCACCACGACCTCGAGATTCTCGGTGCGGGCCGCCCAGTCGACCAGGCCCGCATCGACCGAGTTGACGTACCCGCCGTCGACCCACACCAGCCCCAACCCGGGAAACCGGGTCCGGGCCCCGGCCAGCACCAGCCGGGCCCCGGCCCGGTCCTGCACCGACGCCGAGTGCACCAGCCCGACCAACATCAACCCGAGGGTGTCGACCAGCAGATGACGCTTGCGGCCCCGGACGCGTTTGCCGGCGTCGTAGCCGATCTGCTCGCCGCCCTCGCTGCTGCGCACCGACTGCGAGTCCAGCACCGCCGCCGACGGTTGCGGATCACGTCCGTCGTTGGCACGCAACCGATCTCGCAGGGTGTCGTGGATGCGCGCCCAGGTGCCGTCCGCGCTCCAGGCGGCGAAGATCCGGTAGGCGGTGCTCCACGGGGCCAGATCGTGCGGGACCAGCCGCCAGGCGCAGCCGGTGGCCAGCACGTACAAGATCGTGTCGACGACCAGTCGGCGTGGGTGCACCGCCGGCCGGCCCCCGAGCCGCGGGCTCGGTCGAGGCAGCAGCGGTGCGATCACCGCCCACTGCGCATCGGTCAGCGACGAGTCGTAGGCGGGCTTGCACACACACGGACACACGTACCGACACGATCATCGATCACGTTCGGATACCACGGCCGACACGCCGCGTCAGCACAGGGTTCCACAACACTCTCTT
>NZ_BCXI01000130.1 GCF_001895025.1 Rhodococcus zopfii NBRC 100606 = JCM 9919 | reverse complement strand
AATTCATTGCCCCACTGGCGTGTCATGACAGCTGAATGAGCGAGGTCTCCGGTAGAGGGTTAATCGACCAAGACAAACCTGAATACCGGAGACCTCGTGCCCAGCGTAGCGGTACCGGGGCGGGCGGATCTGACCGACGCGCAGTGGGCGCGGTTGGAGCCGTTGCTGCCGCGGGGAAAGAAGGCGGGCCGGCCGCCGAAGTGGACGAAACGCCAGCTCATCGACGGGATCCGGTGGCGCATCCGTACAGGATGCCCGTGGCGGGACATTCCGGACCGGTACGGGCCGTGGCAGACGGTGTACGGACTGTTCCGGCGCTGGCAACGCGCCGGGGTGTGGGCGCAGATCCTCACCCGCGTGCAGGCCTGCGCGGACGCTGCCGGCGCGATCGTGTGGGATGTCAGCGTCGACTCGACCATCGCCCGAGCACACCAGCACGCAGCCGGTGCCCGCCGGTGCGGCGATCGGCAGGCCGAGCCACCGGGCGGTGTCGACACCGAGCCCGATGATCACGCGTTGGGACGCTCCCGCGGCGGTTGGACGACCAAGATGCATCTGGCCTGCGAGCAGGGCCGCAAGGTCCTTTCACTCATCGTCACTGCAGGTCAGTGCGGTGACAGTCCGCAGTTCGAGGCCGTTCTCGAGGCGATTCGGGTGCCGCGGCGCGGTCGTGGTCGACCGCGCTGCCGCCCTGATGCGGTACTGGCGGACAAGGCGTACAGCAGTGCTGCCAATCGCGCCTACCTGCGCACGCGAGGAATCAGGTCGACGATCCCGGCCAAGACCGACCAGGTCGCGAATCGGAAGAAGAAGGGCTCATCCGGTGGTCGCCCACCCGTCTTCGACACCGAGCACTACAAACAGCGGCACGCCGTCGAGTGCGGGATCAATCTGCTCAAGCAGAACCGCGCTGTAGCAACGAGATACGACAAGCTTGCGGTCCGCTACACCGCCACCGTACGTATTGCCGCGATCAATCAGTGGCTCCGCACCCCGGGCTTATGAAACACGG
>NZ_BCXI01000129.1 GCF_001895025.1 Rhodococcus zopfii NBRC 100606 = JCM 9919 | reverse complement strand
CTAGCTGTAATTCCCGGGGACGTTGTGAACGCCGACGCGGTCTATAGGTGACTGTCCACCGATCCCGGTGTGGGGCCGATGGTGATTGTAGTCATGCAGCCACTGCTGGTAGGTGGCACAGCGGGCCTCCTCGGACCGGTAGGTGTGCGCGTACGCCCACTCGGCAACGAGGGTGCGGTTGAACCGTTCGACCTTGCCGTTGGTCTGCGGCCGATACGGCCGGGTCCGCTTGTGCGCGATCTCCGGACCGAGAGCAGAAGCGAACTCCTGTGATCGATAGCAGGATCCATTGTCCGTCAGCACTCGCCTGACGGTGATGTCGTGGGCAGCGAAGAACGCGTGAGCACGGGCCCAGAACCCGGCCGCGGTGCCCTTGCGTTCATCTCCGAGGATCTCCGAGTAGGCGAGCCGCGAGTGATCGTCGACCGCGTGGTGCAGGTAGGCGTAACCCATCTTCGATCGGTTCTTGCGGCCGGTCTGCCGGCCGAGCTTGCGGTGCCCACCACCATCGGGAATCCGGCCGAGTTTCTTGATGTCGACGTGCACCAGATCACCCGGTTGCTCGTGTTCGTAGCGGTGGGGTGCCGGGCGGCGTACGGGCAGTCCGGTGGCCTGGTCGAGGTGGGCGAGTTGGGGCATCTTGTAGCGGCGCAGCACCGCCTCGACGGTCGATTTCGCCAGGTGCAGGTGATAGGCGATACGGTGCGGTCCCCACCGTCGGGTGAAACGCAGGCCGATGATGCGTCGTTCGGTGCGGGTCGGGGTCCGGTGCGGGCAGGACCGGGGGCGTGAGGACCGGTCCTGCATCGCTCGGTCACCGGCCAGGTAGCGATCGACCCATTTCTTGGCGGTCGCCGGTGAGCACTGGAACCGTTCGGCGGCCCGGCGCAGGCTCCAACCGGTCTCGACGACGAGTTCGGCCAGGGCCAATCGGCCACGTGGGGTCAGATAGGCGTTAGCGTGTGTCATGAGGGCCCTCCGGTAGTCGGGGTGTGTGTGGTAACCACACCGATACCGGAGGTCCTCACCT
>NZ_BCXI01000128.1 GCF_001895025.1 Rhodococcus zopfii NBRC 100606 = JCM 9919 | reverse complement strand
GGGGTTGGTCCGTCACGTAATTCCCCACCCGGCCGTCACGTAATTCCCCACCTCGGGGCGTGTCGGCCGGGGTTCCGGCGCTGCTGCAGGTTCGCTCCTGACTGGGCCACCGACAACGGCCCGGGAAGGGGCCTGACGGTGGCAAGGAGAACGTGGACAATGACCGATCTGATGGAGTTGTTCCGGCATTGGCATGCCGGCCGGTCTCAGGTGCAGATCTCGACGGCCCTGGGGATCGACCGCAAGACGATCCGGAAGTACCTGGCACCCGCGTTGGCGGCCGGGCTGGCGCCCGGCGAGGGCGGGAAGTTCGACGAGGCGCTCTGGCGGGAGCTGATCTCGGGGTGGTTTCCCGAGGTCGGCGACCCGGCAGCGCGGGCGGTGACGTGGCCGGCGATCGCCGCGCACCACGACTGGATTAGCGGGCAGTTGAAGGCGTCGGTGACGGTCGCGACGATTGCGCAACGTCTGCGTGACGACCACGGTGTGGCGGTGTCCGAATCGACGGTACGTCGTTATGTGGCAGCGCAATTCGCCGAAGATGTGGCGGAGGCGAAGGTGACGGTGCCCCGGGGCCCGGTTCCACCGGGCGACGAGGCCCAGGTCGACTACGGCAAGCTCGGCATGTGGCGCGATCCGGCCACCGACCGGCGGGTGGCGGTGTGGGCGTTCGCGATGATTCTGACCTGCTCGCGGATGCTGTTCGTGCAGCCGGTGCTGCGGATGGATCAGTCCTCGTGGTGCGCCTCGCACGTCGCGGCGTTCGAGTTCTTCGGTGGTGTCCCGGCCCGGATGGTGTGCGACAACCTCAAAACCGGGATCGACCGGCCGGACCTGTACGACCCGAAGATCAACCGTGCCTATGCCGAGCTCGCCCTGTTCTACGGGCTGTTGATCGATCCGGCTCGCGCCGGCAAACCGAAGGACAAACCCCGGATCGAGCGTCCGATGCCCTATATCCGCGACTCGTTCTTCAAGGGCCGCGAGTTCAGCTCACTGGCGCAGATGCAGGACGCCGCTCTGACCTGGTGCACCGACGTCTACGGCCGGCACCAGCACCGCGGCCTCGACGGAACCCCACCAGCGACGGT
>NZ_BCXI01000127.1 GCF_001895025.1 Rhodococcus zopfii NBRC 100606 = JCM 9919 | reverse complement strand
CATCGCGGCACGGCCATGCAGCCATTCACGCTTCAAACTCTGAAAGAACGACTCCGCCAAAGCATTATCGTAACTTGACCCCACACGGCCCCGGCTCAGTCGAATCCCATGCACAGCACAGAATGTCGCGAACTCAGCCGAGGTGTACTGCGCTCCGCGATCGCTGTGAAAAATCACGCCGTCCACACTGCCACCACGAGCGACGACAGCCATCGCGAGCGCATCGGTGACCAACTCGGTACGCATGTGCTCGGCGATGGACCATCCCACCACCCGACGTGAACAGATGTCGATCACCGTCGCCAGATACAACCACGACGACCCCACCGGAATGTAGGTGATGTCGCCGCACCACCGGGTATCGAGCGTCTCGGCGGTGAAATCGCGACCGATCAGATCCGGCACCGCCGATGCCTGCGGATCGGGAATTGTGGTGCGCCGGCCACGCCGCAGATGCCGACCGACGATGCGGTGGCCACGCATCAACCGCGTGACCTTTTTGCGGTTGATGCACACCCCGAGTTGCCGCAGTTCGGCGTGGATGCGGGGTGCGCCGTAGGCACCGCGATGCTCGGTGTGGATCTGGCGGATCTGTGAGACGGTGGCGGCTTCCTCAGCGGCGCGTTCGGTGCGCGCATCGGCGGTGGCCAGATGCCGGTAGTACCCGGACCGGGAGGTGCCGAGGACCCGGCACAGCCGCTGCACACCGAACTCGTTGCGGTGGGTGGAGATGAAGTCCCAGCGGCAGGTCTTCACTTCATCTCCTGCGCGAAATAGGCGGCTGCCCGGCGCAGAATCTCACGTTCGAGCTGCCATTCCTTCTCCGCACTGCGCAGTCGGACGTTCTCTGCCCGCAGGCGCGCCAACTCGTCGGCTGCAGTCTCACTGCCACCGCCCGCCGTGGCCGCTGAGCCCTGCGCGGAGGCGTTGTCCTTGCGGACCCAGGTCCGCAAGGTCTCGCCGCTGATGCCCAGGTCCGAGGCCACCGCGGCGTAGGTGCGGGTGCCGCCGCCGGCGCGATACAACGCGACCGCGTCCCGGCGGAACTCCTCCGTGTACTGAGACTGACGTCCCATGTGAACATCCCTCCTGGTTCTTCTACGAACCATTGTCAGGGTGTCCACTCCGAGGGGGCAGCCT
>NZ_BCXI01000126.1 GCF_001895025.1 Rhodococcus zopfii NBRC 100606 = JCM 9919 | reverse complement strand
AAACTTCGGGATTGCGAACTCGACGAGGATTTCCGCTGACTCGAGTGCATCGGCAGTGACGCGCATGTTGATGGCGAGTTTGCCGATATCGACAGGCGCGGGGATGGGGTCTTCGTTCACTTCGGGCACAGAACAAGTTCTACCGGATCGCCATCTTGTCGGAGAATCCAGTAGTGAAAAGCTCTGACTGAGCGGACTGCACCTCTTCTTTGTCGGACCGACTCGGTTCACGTTCCGGCAACGAACAGAGCGTGCCGTGAAGTATCGCTGGCGTGGGCTTGAGGGGTGGACCTGATGACGGCTCGAGCGACGGATGGGAGTTGTGGAAAGTGGAGGACATTTCCAAGCGATCGCGGGGACTCCGTGAAAAGTCGTTCAAGTAGGTAATGGTTCAATAAGGACCGTTCGTCCACCGCATCACGATGGCAGACGGGGGTCGGTGGGTGGGTTTCAGGCGTGGCAACCAGGAGGATCTGTGAGTAGCGGTTCGCGGAGTGGTGACGATTTCGATGCTCGCCTTCGTCGTGAGGCAATGGCTTGGTTGACCGTGCGCACGAACGACGGACTCGATCCGATAAGTCGCCAGGACCTCCTCGACTTTACGTTCGACGGAATGATGTTCCGGTTGATGGACCCGACGCGTGGGATTCGCAAGCCAAGAGAACTTTCCTCTGCCTTGTCCATCAGCACTACCTACCGTGCGCCCGGTGCAAAGCGTCCGTATGAGGACCAAGTCGGCTCGGATGGGCTCCTCCGTTACAAATGGTCGACGACCGACCCGAACAACATGGACAACCGTGGTCTGCGTGCAGCTATGGGTGAGGGCGTTCCGCTGATCTGGTTCTATGGCGTGGGTCCAAGCTTGTTCCAGCCGATCTATCCGGTGTTCATCGTCGAGGAGGAACCTGAGGAGCACCAGTTCGTCATTGCAACGGAAGTTGCCCGCGATCTACATCGTCCGGATTCGCAAGCGGAGGAACAGATTCGGCGGTACGTGGTGGCCGAGACGAAGCGCAGGCTCCATCAGCCCGTATTTCGCGCGACGGTCATGCGCGCCTACCAAACACGGTGTGCGGTTTGCGCCCTTGGGCACAGCGAACTGCTGGACGCGGCACATATTGTTCCTGACTCGCACGACGCGGGTATCGCAGCAGTGACCAATGGTCTCGCGCT
>NZ_BCXI01000125.1 GCF_001895025.1 Rhodococcus zopfii NBRC 100606 = JCM 9919 | reverse complement strand
TCAGGCCTTGGGCACGCGCACGATCAACGCATCACCCTGACCACCACCACCACACAGAGCAGCCGCACCCACCCCACCACCACGACGCCGCAACTCCAGAGCCAGATGCAGAGCGATCCGAGCACCGGACATCCCCAACGGATGACCCATCGCGATCGCCCCACCGTTGACATTCACCTTGCCGGCATCGATCCCCAACTCCCGCGCCGAGACGATCCCCACCGCCGCGAACGCCTCGTTGATCTCCACCAGATCCAAATCCGCCGGATCGATACCCTCCCGCGCACACGCCTTCGCGATCGCCCGCGCCGGCTGCGACTGCAACGTCGAATCCGGCCCGGCCACCACCCCGTGCGCCCCGATCTCCGCCACCCACGACAGACCCAGCTCCTCCGCCTTCGCCCGGCTCATCACCACCACCGCCGCCGCCCCGTCGGAAATCTGCGACGCCGACCCCGCCGTCACCGTCCCGTCCTTCGAGAACGCCGGACGCAGCGCACCCAACGACTCGACCGTCGTCTCCGCCCGGATGCCCTCATCCGAGGCGAACTCCACCGGATCACCCTTGCGCTGCGGGATCGACACCGGCACCACCTCCTCGTCGAACACCCCGTCCTTCCACGCCCGGGCCGCCTTCTGATGCGAGGCCGCCGCGAACGCGTCCTGCTCCTCCCGCGAGACGAACCGCTCCCCGCTGTTCGCGGACTCGGTCAGATTGCCCATCGCCTGATCGGTGAAGATGTCGTACAACCCGTCGAACGCCATGTGATCGCGCAGCGTCACATCCCCGTACTTGAACCCGGCCCGGCTCTTCTCCAACAGGTGCGGCGCCTGGCTCATCGACTCCTGACCCCCGGCCACCACGATCTCGAACTCACCCGCCCGGATCAGCTGATCGGCCAACGCGATCGCATCGATCCCCGACAGACACACCTTGTTGACCGTCAACGCCGGCACATCCATCGGAATCCCCGCCGCCACCGCGGCCTGCCGCGCCGGGATCTGCCCCGCCCCCGCCGTGAGCACCTGACCCATGATCACGTACTCCACCGACTCCGGCGCCACCCCCGCCTTCGCCAACGCACCCGCGATCGCGACCCCACCCAGATCCGACCCCGAGAAATCCTTCAACGCACCCTGCAAACGCCCCATCGGCGTACGGGCACCGGCAACGATGACAGAAGTGG
>NZ_BCXI01000124.1 GCF_001895025.1 Rhodococcus zopfii NBRC 100606 = JCM 9919 | reverse complement strand
ATGGCCACGGACAACGTTTGAGGCAACGCTTGATCTCGCGTGGTGTCTTACCTTCCCGAGTTCGGCGTGCGGCATAGGCTTTCGTCTCGGGGTGATGTTGAAGCCGGGACAACGCCACGGTGTAGAGGGCGCGGTTGAGCTGACGGTCACCGGAGCGGCTCAGCCGATGTCGGACCGTGGCGCCGCTGCTGGCCGGGATGGGCGTCACTCCGGCGAGGGAAGCGAACGCAGCCTCGTTGCGCACGCGTCCGGGATGCGACCAGGACACGATGAACTGCGCGGCGGTCACGGCCCCGACCCCGGGCAGTTCCAACAGTGAGGGACAGATGGTCATGACGAGTTCTTCGATGGCGCTTTCGTGCTCGGCGGCTTCGGCTTCGAGGAACAACGCGCGACGGGCAACTGCTCGGATGCCGCGGACGGTGGTGCGGTGCTCGACGGAGTGGGTGGGCAGGGTGCGCAGGCGCGACCCCCGTTCGAGCTGATCGTTGGTGCTTCCGCGACGCATCTGCTCACGTAGAGCCTGAGGAGCATTGACGATCAACGCCTTGAGCTGTCCGATCGCTTTGGTTCGGGCCACTATCGCGCCTTGTCGGGCGGTGAGCAGCACGCGCAGAGCCTCCCGGTTTCCACGGGCACGAGGGGCGGCGAGGTGTTCGCGGGACAAGGCCTCGCGGGCGGCGCGGATCGCGTCGAGCTCGTCGTTCTTGGCGCCGTTGCGTCGGGCCGGACGTGCGGGTCGGTCGATTTCGACGACCCATTCGCCGCGTTCGAGCAGGAAGGTCGTCAGTCCGGAGCCGAAGCTGCCGCTGCCTTCGATGGCCCACACGCGTCGCCCGGCTCCGTGCCGGGTGCCGAAGTCGAAGCAGCGTCGGTATCCCATGGCGTCGGTGGGGCACTGCATGTGGGCGAGGGCGGCACCGGTGGATGCTTCGACGACGGCGGCGGTGTTGCTGTCGCGGTGGGTATCGACCCCGATGACGTAATCGACTTGGTCTGCAAGCATGGAGTGCACGGTGTTCTCCTTCGATGCTGGGGAGTGCCGAGGTCGGCATCGACCTGGGTGCGGTCACCGTGTGGCAGGACTGTGATGAGGCACGAGACGATTCGGCCAGGCTTCTGATCAGGCCAGCAGCCGGTGGGCCAGGTCGATGCCGGCGACCATGACGACATATCCAAGGCAAGGGCAC
>NZ_BCXI01000123.1 GCF_001895025.1 Rhodococcus zopfii NBRC 100606 = JCM 9919 | reverse complement strand
GGGGTTCGGTGGCGGTGGTGGAGCGGGTACCTCGGTCGGTCGGTGCGGCCTGGTGAACCGGGCGCGGTGACTGCCGGGCAAGGGCGGGTTTTCCCTTGCTCGGTGGTCGGCGGGTCCGGTAGGGCCGTGGTGTGGCGACCGGGCGCGGTGCACGCGGAGCAGCGGGAACCTTGGGAGGGAGGGACAGGGGTCCGGGGGCGGAGCCCCCGGGGATCGGTAGAGCCGACACACCGCAGACGAGCCGGGGCACACTCCTAGCCAGGGCGAGGGGGCACCGTCCGCCGGCCGCGGGAGCATACGTTTGCCGGCCCCGAGACCAACGAGGCAAAGATCCGACTGCCACACCGGCCCTCGAACACACTGCTCGTCGACACCCGACACGACCTTAAGGGGGTCCGGGGGCGGATCGCCCCTGGTCAACGCCGACAACGCGACTCGGCGCACCGAACCGGGGGACGATTCCCGGGTTCGATGCGCCGAGGTGAGACTGGCAGGCATCAGACGTGGACATTTTTTGATGTCGCTCTGATTGTTTGTTGATTCCGATTTGCCGTTGAAAAGTTGATATTTCCGATGTCGTTGTGATGCTCAGATGGTGACGGAGGTGTCGGCCTCGGAGAGCCAGCGGTAAACGGTGGCGACGGAGCGGTCGACTTCTTGGGCGATGACGGGCACCTCCACTCCGGCCTGGCGCCGGGCGAGTGCCCATTCGCGACGCTCCTCGTGAGAATGGAAGGCCGGGATGGGGTTGGTGTCGAGGTGGGTGCCGGGCAGGTGGGGCAGTGGCACCTCGAGCTGTCGAGCGAGAGCGTCGGCGGTCGCGGTGCGAGTCGACCGCGCGACCGGAGTCTCACTTGCGGTCTCGGCGGCGGCACGGTTCTCGGTGATGGTCGTGACGTGAGTCGTGGGTGCGGTCGCGTTCTCGTGTGCGGTCTCACGGCGCGGCTGTGTCGCGGGCGCGGATTCGATGTGAGTCTCGGTGGGTGCGGCGGTGCGACGGCCGAGAACGGTCAGCGCGTGGGTGGAGGCGAGCAGTGAGATCGGCGGGAGTGTGGCGATCACGGCGGCGAGAACGGAGTTGAAGCCGGGGGTCGTGGTGAGAACGGCGTGGATCGCGTTTCCTGCGATCGAGACGGTGGCGGCGCCGATGAGAATCTTCCAGAAGAATCGTCGCGCCCGGTGGTCGTGACGTCGGGAAAC
>NZ_BCXI01000122.1 GCF_001895025.1 Rhodococcus zopfii NBRC 100606 = JCM 9919 | reverse complement strand
CTAGTGGCTCGACACGGATCGTTGACCGGGTAATCCCCAGCTGACGATGAGGTTCGCGGCAGACTATCTCCGAGCCGATACAAGGAGGTGGTCGTGGCACCCCAACCACGCGTGTTCGTCCGTCCGTTGAGCATGGAGGAAGGCCAACGGCTGCAGAAGGTCAGCCGCACGGCCAAGGACCCGGTCAAGCTGCGCCGCGCCATCGTCGTGCTGATGTCCGCGCAGGGGCAGGCCGTCAAGGACATCACCTCGTTGATGCAGGTCAGCGACGATTACGTCCGCGATGTCATCCATGCCTTCAACGAACACGGATTCGAGGCGTTGCACCCAAAATGGAAAGGGGGACGCCCGAAGACGATCGATGAGCAGACCCGTGAACGGATCTGCTTGATCGCCCGGACGTCCCCCTCCGATTGGAAGATCACCGCGTTCTCCACGTGGAGCTTGGCCAAGCTCGCCGAGCACCTGATCGCGACAAAGATTGTGTCGACGATCAGCCGTGAGACGCTCCGCCGGATTTTGCGTGACGGCAAGGTCACCTGGCAATCCACCACGACGTGGAAGGCCTCGACCGACCCGGATTTCCTGTCCAAGATGCACACGATCCTCGCTCTCTACGACGACCCGCCGACCGACGGGCGGGTGGTGTGCGTCGATGAGTTCGGGCCGTTGAACCTGCAACCCCGCAAGGGCCGGTGTTGGCGGCCGGCGACGCATCCGCGGCGGTTGCGGGCGACGTATCACCGATACGACGGGGTGATGCACATGCTCGCTGCCCTCGATTTGGACAGCGGCAGAATGTATTACCGGATTCGGACGCGTAAACGATCGGGCGAATTCCTCGAGTTTCTGAAGTCTCTTCGCACCCGTTGGACCGGGGAGAAGTTGTACGTGGTCCTCGACAACTTCTCCCCGCACCGACATCCGGCCGTGCGCCGGTGGGCGGCGGACAACGATGTCGAACTCGTGTTCTTGCCGACGTACGGGTCGTGGTTGAACTGGATCGAGTCGGAGTTCGCGGCGTTGCGGTATTTCGCGTTGAACGGCACCGATCATCGCAGTCATGCAGAGCAGAACGCTGCGATCGGGGCGTACATGCGGTGGCGCAATGCTCGTGCCGAACCGAAAACCCGGTTCGCTCCTGACTCACCGATCCGGTCGTGGACCGAGTACCCGCATTACCCGGCCAAGGTTGCTTGACGAGCCACTAGC
>NZ_BCXI01000121.1 GCF_001895025.1 Rhodococcus zopfii NBRC 100606 = JCM 9919 | reverse complement strand
GCTAGTGGTTCGTCATGGATTGTTGACCGGGTAACCCCAGGGTCGAGGTGAGGTTCGCGGCAGACTGTCTCCGAGTCGATACAAGGAGGTGGTCGTGGCACGTCAACCCAGCGTGTTCGTCCGAACGTTGACCATGGAGGAAGGACGACGGCTACAGAAGATCAGCCGCACCGCCAAGGACCCGATCAAGCTACGACGAGCCATCGTGGTGCTGATGTCCGCGCAAGGTCAAAGCGTCAAGGACATCACCTCGTTGATGCAGGTCAGCGACGATTACGTCCGTGATGTGATCCACGCGTTCAACGAGCAGGGATTCGAGGCGTTGCACCCAAAATGGAACGGGGGACGGCCGAAGACGATCGATGAGCAGACCCGTGAGCGGATCTGCTTGATCGCCCGGACGTCCCCCTCCGATTGGAAGATCACCGCGTTCTCCACCTGGAGCCTGGCCAAACTTGCCGAGCACCTGATCGCGAAGAAGATCGTGCCGGCCATCAGCCGCGAGACACTGCGCCGCATCCTGCGCGAGGGCAAGGTCACCTGGCAGTCCACCACGACGTGGAAGGCCTCGACCGACCCGGATTTCCTGGTCAAGATGCACACGATCCTCGCCCTCTACGACAACCCGCCGGCCGACGGCCGGGTTGTCTGTGTCGACGAATTCGGTCCACTGAACCTGCAGCCACGGAAAGGGAAATCGTGGCGGCCGGCCACCCGTCCTGCACGGTTGCGGGCGACGTATCACCGCTACGACGGGGTGATGCACATGCTCGCCGCACTCGATTTGTCGAGCGGCAGAATGCATTACCGCATCCGTCCCCGGAAAAGGGCTGGTGAGTTCCTGGGGTTTCTCAAGGTGTTGCGGGCCAGGTGGCCCGGGGAGAAGTTGTATGTGGTGCTCGACAACTTCTCCCCGCACCGGCACCTGACCGTCCGCCGGTGGGCTGAGGACAATGATGTCGAGTTGGTGTTTCTGCCGACCTACGGGTCGTGGCTGAACTGGATCGAATCCGAGTTCGCCGCCTTGCGGTACTTCGCGCTCAACGGCACCGATCATCGCAGCCACACCGAGCAGAACGCTGCGATCGCGGCGTATATGCGGTGGCGCAATGCCCGTGCCGAACCGAAAACCCGATTCGCTCCCGACTCACCGATCCGGTCGTGGACCGAGTACCCGCATTACCCGGCCAAGGTTGCGTGACGAGGCACTAGC
>NZ_BCXI01000120.1 GCF_001895025.1 Rhodococcus zopfii NBRC 100606 = JCM 9919 | reverse complement strand
TAGTGCCGCATCACGCAACGTTTGCCCTGTCGACGATTTCGCGTAGCTTCTCGTCGGCTGCGTGCTTGTTCCGCCAGATGATGTAGCGACGAATCATCGACGCTTGCTCCCGGTGACTGCCGTGGTCGGTACCGTCGAGCGCGAAGTACCGCAACGCCGTGAACTGCGCCTCGATGCGGTTCAACCACGAACTGTTCGTCGGGGTGTACGCGATCTCGACATTGTTCGCCTCCGCCCACCGAGCGACCCGTTGGCACTTCTTCGTGGTCAGGTGGGGTGAGAAGTTGTCGCACACGATCGCCAATCGCACCTTCGCAGGGTAGAGAGTGCGTAGGTACCGGCAGAACTCGAGAAACTTCGTCCTCGTCTTGGTCGTCTTGACGTGCCCGTAGAGCCGGTCGGTGGTCAGATCGTAGGCGGCGAACAGATGCCGCACCCCGTGCGGACGGGTGTAGGTCGCCCGCCGACGGCGCCGCGGTTCACGGTTCGGGTCCTTGTGCCTGCCGCCACGCTCGGCCCACTGCCGGCCGGGATGCGGCTGTAGGTTCAAAGGCCCGAACTCGTCGAGACAGAAAATCACCTGTGGCTCATCATGTTCGGGCACGACTTCGCCGTCGGCGATCGCGTACAGGTGCTCCACCCTCGCCTTCTTCGCCGCGTAGTCCGGGTCCTTGGACCGTTTCCACGTTTTCACTTTTTGAAAGGAGACACCCTCCTCGCGGAGCAGCACGCGCAGACCTTCGTGGCTGATGTCGTCGACCACCCCCTCGGCGACCAGGAACTCGGTGAGTTTGGTCAGGCTCCAGGTCGAGAACGGCAGATCGTGCTCGACGGGGGCGGACTTGGCGATCTTCTTGATCTCCCGGCGCTCCGGGAGGGTGAACTTCTTCGGTCGGCCGCCGGCGTACTTCGGGTACAGCGAGTCGAACCCATCGGCGTTGAAGTTGTGGATGACATCGCGGACCCGATCGGCGCTGGTGAAGCTGACCTCGGCGATCTTCGGCACCGGCATGCCTTGGGCGGAGAGCAGGATCATCTGGGCGCGTCGCCAGGTCACCACCGATCCGGTGCCGCGGCGGATGATCCGGACCAGCCGTCTACCTTCGTCGTCGTCGAGTTCTCGCACTCGTACTCGGTCTGCCACTCGGCCAGGCTGGTCGACGTTGTGGCCGACATGCCGCAAGCGGTCGGCGTGTCGGCCACAACAGGGCGAAGGTTCACGGGTGCGGCA
>NZ_BCXI01000119.1 GCF_001895025.1 Rhodococcus zopfii NBRC 100606 = JCM 9919 | reverse complement strand
CCCCGGCAAAGTCGTATAGCTGCATGTCAGGCGGTATGAAGTAGGTCGACCGACCGGTGTGGGTTGCGGCTGTGATGCCGCAGGGCAGCGGCGATGTTGTCGTGGCCGACGAGGCGGAGGATGCTGACGACGGTGTTGCGGATCGTGGCCATGACCTGCGGAGCGGAACCGGTGCGGATCGTCGCGCGGTCCTCGTCGAAGACGACGTCTCGGACCCAGTGCAGGCGGTTCTCGATTCCCCAGTGTCCACGGATCCACGCGGTGACCTGGATCGGGTCGACGACGGCCATCGGCAACGAGCAGATCACATAGACGACCTCGACGCTCTTGCGGTGCGATCGGGTGACGGTGCGACGCACCTGCATCACCTGTGTGGCGTGCGGGAAGCCTACTCCGGCTGCGACTTCGGTGGTCTTGACCGTGCGGCGTTCACGGCGTCCGTGGCCACGCCCGGCTGTCGAGGACGAGACGGGAATCTCGTTCCACGGCAGGGCTTTCAATCGTGCCCGCAGCGACGGTTGGTTGTTCTTCACGGTGAACACGTAGTGCCCGCCGCGGCCGACGATGTACTCGGCGGTGCCACGTTGGCAGTGCAGGGCATCGGCGGTGACAACGACGTCGGCGAGGTCGAACGGGGCGAGCAGATCCGTCAGTGCGGGAATCTCGTTGGACTTCGCCGCGACCTCGAGTTGCCCAACCACGACCCCGGTCCGGTGATCGAGAGCTGCCAGCAGGTGTGTCAGATGCCCGGCGGCACCGCGGGCGCCGCGGAGAGTTTTGCCATCGACAGCGATCACCCGGCGTCCGTCGACCACGCTGGTACGCAGCCACATCCACGCGCCCAGCACGTGATCGAGGACGCCTGCGTCGACCCGGCCGAGAGTGCGTCGGATCGTCGACTCCGACGGGGCTCTCCCGTGCACACCGAGCCGAGCCAGTGCCGTGGTGGGCGCGTCGTCGGCCCATTCGGCGATCGCGGTGAACGATCGTGCCCCGGCGCACGTCGCGGCCAATGCCAACCCCAGGATCGCAGGGAACCGGTGTCGCACCCCGCGCCGGGCACGAGGATCGGGTACCTGGGCGAGGACGTCGAGGATCCTGGTGTCGGGCGCTGGCGCGGGCATGAGCGAAGATGGACTTGCGGGCACGGCTCGTTCCTGGTGGTGGTGATTGTGTAGGAACTTGAATCACTACCAGACGGCCGTGTCCGCCCGGATTCACGCCTCCCTGTTACGAAATCAGCAGGTCAGGCACCACTCTCAACGACTTTGCCGGGGCCCTGG
>NZ_BCXI01000118.1 GCF_001895025.1 Rhodococcus zopfii NBRC 100606 = JCM 9919 | reverse complement strand
CCAGGGCCCCGGCAAAGTCGCATAGCTGCATGTCAGGCGGCATGAAGTAGATCGATCGGCCGGTGTGGGTCACGGCTGTGGTGCCGTAATCCCACGGCGATGCTGGTGTGGCCGGCCAGTCGCAGGATGCTGATGGCGGTGTTTCGGATGGCAGCCATGACCTGTGGGCCGGTGCCGGTGCGGATGGTGGAGCGGTCCTCGTCGAAGGTGACGTCCCGGACCCAGTGGAGCCGGGTCTCGATGCCCCAATGTCCACGGATCCAGGTCGCGATCTGCGTCGGAGCTGCGGCGGTCATGGGCATCGAGGTGATCAGGTAGACGATCTCGACGCTCTTGCGGCCGTTCCGGGTGACGGTGCGGCGGACCTGCAACACCTGCGTCGCGTGCGGGAATCCAAGTCCGGCACCGACTTCGGTGGCCTTGACCGTGCGACGTTCGAGTCGCCCGTGACCAGATCCTGCGATCGACGAGGAGACCGGAATTTCATTCCAGGGCAACGCTTTCAACAGGTTCCGTAGAGCACGCTGGTTGTTCTTCACCGTGAACACGTAATGCCCGCCGCGGCCCACGATGTACTCGGCGGTCGCTCGCTGACAGTGCAAGGCATCCGCGGTGACGACCACATCGGTGAGGTCCAGCATGCCGAGCAGGTCGGTGATCAGCGGGATCTCGTTGGTTTTCGCGCCGACCTCGACCTGCCCGAGCACGACTCCGCTGCCGTGGTCGAGCGCCGCGAGCAGATGGGTGAGATGTCCGGCGGTGTCCTTCGCCCCGCGCAGGGTTTTGCCGTCGACGGCGATCACCCGGCGGCCATCGACCACCCGGGTCCGCAACCATGCCCACACGCCGATGACCTGGTCCAACACGGCCGCATCGACACGTCCGAGTGTGCGGCGGATCGTCGACTCGGATGGCACCGGGGCGGCCACCCCGAGTCTCCCGAGGGCTTCGGCCGGCGCGTCGGCGGCCCATTCGGCGATCGCGGTGAACGATCTCGCACCGGCGCACACCGCAGCCAGTGTCACGGCCAGGATTGCGGTGAGCCGGTGCCGGACCCCGCGCCGGGCTCGTGGATCGGGTACCTGACCGAGTACCTCGAGGATCCCGGTGTCGGACACTCGGGTGGGCATGGGAGAAGATGGGACTGCGGGCACGACTCGTTCCTGGTTGTGGTGCTGGTGTAGGAACTTGAATCATCGCCGAGACGGTCGTGCCCGCCCTGATCTGCGCCCCCCGATCCGGCGTCATCCCACCCGAAACCGCAGCTCATCGCGCATCACTCACGACTTTGCCGGGGCCCTGGG
>NZ_BCXI01000117.1 GCF_001895025.1 Rhodococcus zopfii NBRC 100606 = JCM 9919 | reverse complement strand
GTCAAGTCCCGAGTTTTGTTGAGGCTGAGCGTGTGTTCAATTCTCAGGCAGCAGAGGCGGCCGGCGATGGTGCGTAGTGGGCGGTCTCGACCTCGACCGGAGTCCGGTACTCGAGCATGCCGTGGACCCGTTCGGTATTGAACCAATGCACCCATTGCGCGGTGGCGGACTCGACGTCGTCCCGGCCAGTCCAGGGACCGTCGAGGAAAATCAATTCGGCCTTGTACAACGAGTTCAGCGCCTCCGCCATGGCATTGTCGTAGGAGTCGCCCTTGGACCCGACCGAGGCGACCGCCGCGGCCTGGTCCAGAGTCTGGGCGTAGCGCAGCGCTCGGTATTGCACGCCGCGATCGCTGTGATGCACCAGTCCGGTGACATCCTGACCGGCGCGTCGCCGTGCCCACAGTCCCATCCTCAACGCGTCGAGAGCCAGATCGGTGTACATCCGCGTCGAGGTCTGCCAGCCGACGATCATGCGGGAGAACACATCCAGGACGAACGCGACGTAGACCCATCCTGACTGGGTGCGCACATACGTCAGATCGGCGACCCACAATTGGTTCGGTGCGGTGGCCGTGAAGTCCCGTTCGACGAGGTCACGAGGCCGATCGGTTTCCGGTGCCGGCTTCGTCGTCCGTGGCCACTTCCCGCGCACGGTGCCGCGGACACCGAGTTCGCGGCAGAGTCGCTCGATGGTGCAGCGGGCCACGTCGTGGCCCTCCCGGTTCAGCTGGGCGTGGATCTTGCGGATCCCGTAGACCCGCATCCGTGGGTGGGAGTGGATGCGCATGATGTGTTCTTTGAGGACAGCGTCCCGGCGTGCACGGGCGCTGGGTTCGCGGCCGATGAAGGCGTAGTAGGTGCCCGGGGCGATCTTGACCTCCGTGTTCTCGGAAAGGACACGACAGATCGGTTCGATCCCCCAGCGGTGTTTGTGTTCGTCGATGAAGGCGACGATCACTTCAGTCGGCGGTCGAACTCCGCCTTCGCGAAAAACGCTGTGGCAGAGCGGAGAATCTCCATCGACTGCCGCAGTTCGCGGTTCTCCTTCTCGAGGCGGCGGATGCGCGCTTCGGCGTCGACGGGTTCGGTCGGGAGCTCGTCGTCTTCGGCCTTGCGCACCCAGGTCCGCAGGGCTTCCTTGTGGACGCCGGTCTGCTCGGCGATCCGGCTGATGGCGCCGGTGCGGGTGTCCGGGTCGCGGCGGGCTTCGACGGCGAGTCGCGTCGCTCGCTCACGGAGTTCCTGGGGGTACTTGTAGTTCGCCATGATGACTCTGGGGTGATCCTTCCGGGATATCTGGCTCACCCTCAATCAAACCAGGGACGATTCAA
>NZ_BCXI01000116.1 GCF_001895025.1 Rhodococcus zopfii NBRC 100606 = JCM 9919 | reverse complement strand
AGAGCTACCAACTCGACTCGACGAAAGAGCACGCGATGACCACTGCCCACGATATCGACCTGCACCAGCTCCTTGAAGACCGACTCACCGGCGCCAGCCCCGACCTGCTGCGCGAACTGCTCTCGACATTCATCCACGCCCTGATGAGTGCCGAAGCCGACGCACTGTGCGGGGCCGGCTACGGCCAGCGCTCCGGCGACCGAGTCAACAATCGCAACGGCTACCGGCACCGCGACTTCGACACCCGCATCGGCACTGTGGACGTGGCGATTCCCAAACTGCGGCAGGGTTCCTACTTTCCCGATTGGTTGCTGCAACGCCGGAAGCGAGCCGAACGGGCCCTCACGTCCGTGGTCGCGACCTGCTATCTGCTGGGCGTCTCCACCCGACGGATGGAAAAACTCGTCGACACGTTGGGCATCACGTCCCTGTCGAAATCGCAGGTCAGCGTCATGGCGAAGGACCTCGACGAACAGGTCGAGGCCTTCCGGAACCGGCCCCTGGAGCAAGGCCCGTACACGTTCGTCGCCGCCGACGCGCTCGTGCTCAAGGTCCGGGAAAACGGCCGCGTGGTCAATGTCCACACTCTGGTGGCGGTCGGGGTCAACGCCGACGGGTACCGCGAGATCCTGGGCGTGGACGTGACCTCGTCCGAGGACGGGGCCGGTTGGCTGACGTTCTTCCGCGGATTGGTGGCCCGCGGCCTGACCGGGGTGCAGCTGGTGACCTCCGATGCGCATGCCGGGCTGGTGGCGGCGATCGGTGCGACCTTGCCGGGTGCCTCTTGGCAGAGATGCCGAACGCACTATTCGACGAACCTGATGGCGGTGACACCGAAGGCGTCGTGGCCGTGGGTGAAGACGCTGTTGCATTCGGTCTACGACCAACCCGACGCGGATTCGGTGCATGCCCAATATGATCGGATCATCGATGCGCTTGAGGCGAAGCTGCCGAAGGTCGCCGACCACCTCGACAGTGCACGCCCGGATCTGTTGGCGTTCACCGCGTTTCCCAAGCAGATCTGGAGGCAGATCTGGAGCAATAATCCGCAGGAGCGCCTCAATCGAGAAATCCGGCGCAGAACCGATGTGGTCGGAATCTTCCCGGATCGTACCGCGCTGATCCGGCTCGTCGGCGCGGTCCTGGCCGAACAGCACGACGAATGGATCGAGGGTCGCCGTTATCTCGGACTCGACGTGCTTGCTCGCTCGCGTACCGATAAGTGCGCCGACGCCGCCAGCAACGACACCGAGGAGGTGGCACCGGCCTTGACTGCCTGACTCACCGACGAGGAATCACGCAACGGTCCGTACACCACGTCCAGGGACTTGACCCC
>NZ_BCXI01000115.1 GCF_001895025.1 Rhodococcus zopfii NBRC 100606 = JCM 9919 | reverse complement strand
GAACCGCCCCGGCATGTCCGGAGACTGTCTCAAACGGTCAACTCGGCGGGTTGCCGAGCTGCGATCCGAGCGTAGTAGGCCGCCTCCAACTCGGCCGGCGGGACGTCCCCGCAGTACTCGTAGAGTCGGCGATGATTGAACCAGTCGACCCACTCGGCGGTCGCGATCTCGACCTCGTCGACACCCTTCCAGGGCTTGCGCGGCTTGATCAGTTCGGTCTTGTACAACCCGTTGACGGTCTCGGCGAGCGCGTTGTCGTACGAATCGCCGGTGCTCCCGATCGATCCCACGATCCCCGCCTCGGAGAGGGCATCGCCGAACCGGATCGACGTGTACTGGCTACCGCGATCGTTGTGATGAACGAGATCAGTGAAATCTGCTGTACCGTAACGGGTTCGTGTCCACACTGCCTGCTCGAACGCGTGCAGCACGAAGTCGGTCGTCATCGACGACGACACCGACCAGCCCAGGATCCTGCGCGCGTACGCGTCGATCACGAACGCCACGTATACCCACCCCGACCAGGTGCTGACATACGTGAAATCGGCAACCCACAGCCGATCCGGAGCCCCCGGGGTGAACCGGCGGCCGACCAGATCCTCGCGGTCGTGCCCACCCTCTCGTGCGATCGTGGTCCGTTTCACCGTCCCGCGCACCGCCCCGGCCAGCCCTTCGTCACGCATCAGGCGTTCGACGGTGCACCGGGCCACCGCGATACCCTCACGATTGAGTTGCAGCCACACCTTCCGGGCCCCGTACACGCCGTAGTTCGCTGCATGAACTCGACGGATTTCGTTGATCAACAAAGCATCCCGATACTCCTGCGCGGTCGCCGGGCGGTTGCACTGCTCGTAATATGTCGATGGGGCGATCCGGCATCCGTGCGCGGTCAGCACGGTGCAGATCGACTCGACACCCCACCGCAGACCACCGGGTTCACGCCGGTCGGCGTGAACCCGGATGAAGTCCACGATCAGCCGTGTGGCCGGTCGAGTTCGGCCGCGAAGAAAACCGACGCCGCCTTCAAGATCGCGTTCGCCCGCTTCAGCTCGGCGTTCTCACGCCGTAGCCGCCGCAACTCCTCGGACTCGGTCGTCGTGACACCGTCCCGGGACCCGTCGTCGACCTGTGCTTGCCGCACCCATTTCCGCAGCGTCTCCGCCGTGGTGACCCCGAGCAGAGGAGCGATCCGTCGCATCGCTGCCCACTCCGACTCATCCTTCGGACGTTCCGCGACCATCCGCACCGCCCGAACCTTCAGCTCCGACGGATACCGCTTCGTGGTGTTCCCTGGCATGACTCCAACCTTCCCAACAATCGGAGTCTCCGGACTCACCGGGGCGGTTCA
>NZ_BCXI01000114.1 GCF_001895025.1 Rhodococcus zopfii NBRC 100606 = JCM 9919 | reverse complement strand
GGTCAAGTCCAGAGTCGTGGTGTAGCGAAGTCGCCGTGTGATTCCTCGGTGGGTTAAGCGGTCAGGGCAGGTGTGGCCTCCTCGGTAGGTGTGGCGGCGGCATCGGTGGGTTTGTCGCCGCGGGCCTGGGCCAGGACGTCGAGGCCGAGGTAGCGGCGGCCCTCGATCCATTCGTCGTGCTGCTCGGCGAGGACGGCGCCGACGAGGCGGATCAGGGCGCCACGGTCGGGGAAGATGCCGACGACGTCGGTGCGTCGGCGGATCTCCTTGTTCAGTCGCTCCTGCGGGTTGTTGGACCAGATCTGTCGCCAGATCTGTTTCGGGAATCCGGTGAATGCGAGGAGGTCGACTCGGGCGCCGTCGAGATGGTCGGCGACCCGCGGAAGCTTCTCCGTCAACGCTTCTATGATCCGATCATATTGCGCATGAACAGATTCCGCGTCAGGCTGATCGTAGACCGAGTGCAGCAGAGTCCTCACCCATGGCCATGATGCCTTTGGGGTGACCGACATCAGATTCGTCGCGTAATGGGTGCGGCAACGCTGCCAGGAAGCGCCTGGCAGGGTGGCTCCGATCGCCGCGACCAGGCCCGCATGGGCGTCGGAGGTCACCAACTTCACCCCGGACAAGCCGCGTGCGACCAGTCCGCGGAAGAACGTGAGCCAGCCGGCACCGTCCTCGGCGGAGGTGACGTCGATGCCCAGGATTTCGCGGTAGCCGTCGGCGTTGACCCCGACCGCGACGAGGGCGTGGACATTGACCACCCGCCCGTTCTCCCGAACTTTCAGCACGAGGGCGTCGGCAGCGACGAACGTGTACGGGCCCTGATCGAGGGGCCGGTTGCGGAACGCGTCGACCTGCTCGTCCAGTTCCTTCGCCATGACGCTGACCTGGGATTTCGAGAGCGAGGTGACGCCCAACGTGTCGACGAGTTTCTCCATTCGGCGGGTCGAGACCCCGAGCAGGTAGCAGGTGGCGACGACCGTGGTCAGGGCGCGTTCGGCGCGTTTGCGGCGCTGCAACAGCCAGTCCGGGAAGTACGAGCCCTGCCGGAGTTTCGGGATGGCGACGTCGATGGTGCCGACCCGGGTGTCGAAGTCGCGGTGCCGATACCCGTTGCGGGAGTTGGTGCGTTCGTCGGAGCGTTGCCCGTAGCCGGCGCCGCACAGGACGTCGGCCTCGGCGCCCATCAGGGCGTGGATGAACAGCGTCAGCAGCTCCCGCAGCAGATCGGGGCTGGCGCCGGTGAGTCGGTCTTCGACGAGCTGGTGCAGGTCGATATTGTGGGCAGTGGTCATCGTGTGGTCCTGTCTCGAGTCGACTTGGTAGGTCTCTCGAAGAATCACGCGGTGACCGTCTTTCGTTCGGCTACGACACGCCGGCCATCTCATTCGGATCCAGCTCGTACACCATCCTCATGGACGTAACC
>NZ_BCXI01000113.1 GCF_001895025.1 Rhodococcus zopfii NBRC 100606 = JCM 9919 | reverse complement strand
AGGACTTTGTTAGGTTTGTCACTTCTTGTGTGAGGGCTCGAGATTCGACGTGATTCTCGAGACGATGACCAGGTGGATACCGCAGCCCTGACCGATGTCAGTGAACGTCTCGATGCGTTCGTCGATCAGGTGTTCTCCTCCCTCAAACGCAAGGATCAACGGGCGACCGCAGGGGTATACACACGGGGATTGATGCTCGACGGGCGCCGCAAGTCGATGCAACCGATGGCGCAGCGCCTCGGGGTCGATCACCAACGGTTGCAGCAGTTCGTGACCAGCTCGCCGTGGGACGTGGAACCGGTCCGGAAAACCCTGTCCCGCAAAGCGTGCGACCTGATCACCCCGGACGCCTGGGTGATCGACGACACCGGATTCGCCAAAGACGGGGACGGATCGCCGGGCGTGGCCCGGCAGTACTCGGGAACGTTGGGCAAGGTCGGCAACTGCCAGGTCGCCGTCAGCGTGCACGCCGCCACCGACAGTGCATCCGCGCCGCTGGACTGGCGCCTGTACCTACCCCAAGGCTGGGACAACGAGACCGCCGAGGATCCCGAGACGGCCGCGGTGATCGCCGCCCGGCGGCGGCGCAGCGCGATCCCCGACGACGAGCATCACCGGACCAAGGCGGCGATGGCCCTCGAGATGCTCGACGAACTGATCTCGTGGGGCCGAACCCCGCCGGTGATCGTCGCCGACGCCGGCTACGGCGACTCCGCCACCCTCCGCCAATCCCTGACCGACCGCGACCTGGCCTATGTCGTCGCGGTCAAAGGCGCCACCCTCGCCCACCCCGGCGATGCGGTCCCGGTCGCCGCCGCGTACTCCGGACGCGGCAGGCCCCCGACCCACCACTACCCCAAGCCGGGGACCTGCAAAGATCTCGTCCTGGCGGCCGGAACCGCGGCGCTGACCGAGCTCACCTGGCGCCACGGAACCAAGACCGGTCCGGGCAACCCGACTGCGGCCATGCGCTCACGGTTCGTGGCGCTGCGGGTGCGTCCCGCCAACCGCACCATCCCCCGCGGCGAGGACGGCGTCCTGCCGCAGGCGTGGCTGCTGGCCGAATGGCCGGACGATGCAGCGCAGCCGACCGACTTCTGGCTCGCCACCCTGCCCGAGGACACCCCGATCGCCGAGCTGGTGCGGCTGGCCAAGATCCGCTGGCGCATCGAGCACGACTACCGGGAACTGAAAACCGGCCTCGGCCTCGACCATTTCGAGGGCCGCTCCTGGCTCGGCTGGCACCACCACGCCACCCTGGTCACCGCCGCGCACCTGTTCCTCACCACCCTGCGGCTCACCGCCCCAAAAGCGACCGGGCAGGCCTGACCCTCTACACCATCGTGCGCAAACTCCAACGCGCACTGGCTTATTGGATCGGTACCTGCCCTACCTGCCACCACACCTTCCCAACCTAACAAAGTCCTACTAG
>NZ_BCXI01000112.1 GCF_001895025.1 Rhodococcus zopfii NBRC 100606 = JCM 9919 | reverse complement strand
CTAGTAGGACTTTGTTAGGTTTGTCACTTCTTGTGTGAGGGCTCGAGATTCGACGTGATTCTCGAGACGATGACCAGGTGGATACCGCAGCCCTGACCGATGTCGGTGAACGTCTCGATGCGTTCGTCGATCAGGTGTTCTCCTCCCTCAAACGCAAGGATCAACGGGCGACCGCAGGGGTATACACGCGGGGATTGATGCTCGACGGGCGCCGCAAGTCGATGCAACCGATGGCTCAGCGCCTCGGGGTCGATCATCAACGGTTGCAACAGTTCGTGACCAGCTCGCCGTGGGACGTGGAACCAGTCCGAAAAACACTCTCGCGCAAGGCATGCGACCTGATCGCCCCGGACGCGTGGGTGATCGACGACACCGGATTCGCCAAAGACGGGGACGGATCGCCGGGCGTGGCCCGGCAGTACTCGGGCACCCTCGGCAAGGTCGGTAACTGCCAGGTCGCCGTGAGCGTGCACGCCGCCACCGACATCGCGTCCGCGCCGCTGGACTGGCGCCTGTACCTGCCCCGGAGCTGGGACGACGAGACCGCCGAGGATCCCGAGGCGGCCGCGGCGATCACCGCCCGGCGGCGGCGCAGCGCGATTCCCGACGACGAGCGTCACCGCTCCAAGGCGGCGATGGCCCTCGAGATGCTCGACGAGCTGATCTCGTGGGGCCGAACCCCGCCGGTGATCGTCGCCGACGCCGGCTACGGCGACTCGGCCACTTTCCGTCAGGGCTTGACCGACCGCGGTCTGGGTTATGTCGTCGCCGTCAAAGGTGCCACCCTCGCACACCCCGGCGGTGCGGTCCCGGCCGCCGCCGCGTACTCGGGACGCGGGCGGCCGCCGACCCGCCGCTACCCAGCTGCGCTCACCTGCAAAGACCTCGTCCTGGCGGCCGGAACAGCGGCGCTGACCGAGCTCACCTGGCGCCACGGAACCAAGACCGGTCCGGGTAATCCGACCGCGGCCATGCGTTCACGGTTCGTGGCGATGCGCGTACGTCCGGCGAACCGCACGATTCCCTGCGACGAGGACGGCGTCCTGGCGCAGGCGTGGTTGCTGGCCGAATGGCCCGACGACGCGGCACAGCCCACCGACTTCTGGCTGGCCACCCTGCCCGAGGACACCCCGATCGCCCAGCTGGTGCGCCTGGCCAAGATCCGCTGGCGCATCGAGCACGACTACCGGGAACTGAAGACCGGGCTCGGCCTCGATCATTTCGAAGGCCGCTCCTGGCTCGGCTGGCACCACCACGCAACCCTGGTCACCGCAGCACACCTGTTCCTCACCACCCTGCGGCTGGCCGACCCAAAAGCGACCGGGCAGGCCTGACCCTCTACGCCGTCGTGCGCAAACTTCAACGCGCACTGGCGTATTGGATCGGCACCTGCCCGACCTGCCACCACACCTTCCCAACCTAACAAAGTCCTACTAGG
>NZ_BCXI01000111.1 GCF_001895025.1 Rhodococcus zopfii NBRC 100606 = JCM 9919 | reverse complement strand
GAGCAATGATCAGAACCTGTGGATCCCGGGAGGGCGTGCCTTCCCGGAAGATGATCTTTGACGAAACAGGATTCTGATCAAGACCAGCGTTGGCGCGCTGGCGGGAAGGCACGCCCGTGCTCACGGTAGTGGACAACATGGACGACTCCAACGAGACCGGGACCGCGGTGGGTTCGGTGCGGTCGTTGCTCGACGAGATCGTCCGCGAGGGTGCCCGGCAGATGCTCGCGGCGGCGTTGCAGGCCGAGGTCGCCGATTACATCGCCCGGCACGCCGGTGAGGTCGACGAGGACGGCCACCGCTTGGTGGTGCGCAACGGCTACCACGTCGAACGCGACGTGATCACGGCCGCCGGCGCGGTGACGGTGAAGGCGCCGCGTGTGAACGACAAGCGCACCAACCCCGACACGGGTGAACGCAGACGGTTCTCCTCGGCGATCCTGCCCGCCTGGGCTCGCAAGTCGACGCAGGTGTCCGAGGTGCTGCCGCTGCTGTATCTGCACGGACTGTCGACCAGTGACTTTGGTCCGGCGCTGGAGCAGTTCCTCGGCACCGGCGCCGGTCTGTCCGCCTCCTCGATCACCCGCCTGACCGCGCAGTGGCAGGACGAAGCGGCGGCGTTCGGGCAGCGTGATCTCTCCCAGGTCGACTACGTGTACCTGTGGGTCGACGGAATCCACCTGAAAGTCCGGTTGGAGCAGGAAAAGCTCTGCCTGCTGGTGATGCTCGGGGTGCGCGGCGATGGGCGCAAGGAACTCGTCGCGATCACCGACGGCTACCGCGAATCGACCGAGTCGTGGGCGGACCTGCTCCGGGATTGCCGCCGCCGCGGGATGCGCGCCCCCGCGCTGGCGGTCGGCGACGGGGCACTCGGGTTCTGGAAGGCGCTGCGGGAGGTGTTCCCCGACACCCGCGAGCAGCGCTGCTGGTTCCACAAACAATCCAATGTTCTTGCCGCACTACCGAAAACGGCGCATCCAGGCGCCCTGGCGGCGATGAAGGACATCTACAACGCCGAAGACATCGACAAGGCCCAGCTGGCGATCGCCGCGTTCGCACGCGACTACGGGGCGAAGTACCCGAAGGCGGTCGCGAAGATCACCGACGACGCCGACGTGCTGCTCGAGTACTTCCGGTATCCGGCCGAGCACTGGGTGCATCTGCGCACCACGAACCCGATCGAAAGTACCTTTGCGACCGTGCGTTTGCGGACCAAGGTGACCAAGGGGCCGGGTTCACGGGCTGCGGGGATGGCGATGGCCTACAAGCTGATCGAGGCCGCCCAGTCCCGGTGGCGTGCGGTCAACGCACCGCACCTGGTCGCGCTCGTGCGTGCGGGCGCGTTGTTCCATAAGGGCAAGCTTCTCGAACGTCCCGTTGACATCACCCCCGAACCGTCCCCGGATGCACCGGTGTCCGAGGTCGCATGACGGCCCCCAATCCACAGGATTTGACTATTGCTC
>NZ_BCXI01000110.1 GCF_001895025.1 Rhodococcus zopfii NBRC 100606 = JCM 9919 | reverse complement strand
CCAATGCCGCGCAGTTAAGGATTTTGTGGGTGTGTCAACCCTCCACAACAGGCAACGGAGTTCCTGCTAGAACAGTGTCGACCAAGATCACCGCACGGCAGGAACCCCGTTGGACACACAGTCTGTCATCCCACCCGCCCGCACGGTAGCGGCGGGCCGGTTCGCTCCCGGCCACCTCGGCGAACTGACCCAACTCGTCCCGTTCGAGATGGTCGACGAGGCACTCACCGCCACCGGAACCGTGCAGACCCGCATCCGCGAACTGCCCTCGCGGGTGGTGGTGTACCTACTACTCGCCGCGGCCCTGTTCGAGGATCTCGGATACCGGCAGGTCTGGGCGCGGCTGACCTCGGGCCTGACCGGACTGCCCGTCGCCGACCCCGGATCCTCGGCGCTGACGCAGGCCCGACGCCGGATCGGCCCGGCACCGCTTCGCGCATTGTTCGAACTCCTCGCCGGCCCACCGGCCGCGCCGGTGCGCTGGCACGGCCTGCTGGTATGCGCGATCGACGGCACCTCGATGTCGGTCCCTGACAGCGCCGCGAACCTGACCCGCTACCGCCGCCAAACCGGCTCGCACGGCGGCTCGGGATACCCCCTGCTGCGCCTGCTGGCGGTCGTGGCCTGCGGTACCCGCACCGTGCTCGGCGCGGTGTTCGGGCCCACCGATATCGGCGAAACCCGCTACACACCAAGATTGTTCGGATGTCTCCGCCCCGGCATGATGCTGTTGGCCGATCGCAATTTCGCTGCGGCCGACCTGATCGCCGGGGTCGCCGGTACCGGCGCCGATCTCCTGTTCCGTTGCAAGGACTCCCGTCGACTGCCGCCGGTCGCCACCCTGCCCGACGGGTCGTGGCTGACCATGCTCGGAGCGCATCGTCTGCGGGTGATCGACGCGCAGATTCTCGTGCACACCGACGGGTCCACCCGCACCGGCCGGTACCGGTTGGTCACCACACTGACCGACCCCCGGCAGTTCCCCGCCCTCGACCTGGTCACGCTGTACCACCAACGTTGGGAGATCGAAACCGTCTATCTGGAGATGAAATCGACGACGCTCGGAGGTCGGGTGCTGCGCGCCCGCACCCCGGCCGGGATCGAGCAGGAACTCTACGCACTGCTGACCACCTATCAGGTGCTGAGGCTGGCGATGGCCGACGCGACAGCACACGATGCGGCGACCATCGCCGACCGGGCCAGTTTCACCGTCGCGTTGTACGCCGCTCGTGATCAAATCGTCCATGCTGCCGGGGTGATCGCTGGGGCCACCATCGATCTGATCGGGCGGATCGGTCGTGCAGTGCTGGCCGATCTGCTCCCGCCGCGCCGCACTCGTGTCAGCCCACGTGTGGTCAAACGCGCCATCTCGAAACACCGGGCAAAAGGCGATGTCGACCGCACCAACTATCAGGCCGTCATCACCATCGACATCCTCGATCCACCGGATTGACAACCATCCCTCGGCGCTAACTGCGCGGCATT
>NZ_BCXI01000109.1 GCF_001895025.1 Rhodococcus zopfii NBRC 100606 = JCM 9919 | reverse complement strand
TGTCGACCGTCACGTAATTCCCCAGGGGTGTCCGTCACGCAATTCCCCATGCTCGGGCGTGCTGAGTCGAGGGTAGCCCGCGCAGTCGGGGGTGCGGATCAGGTTGCGCCGGCGGTGCGGTGCCCGGGTCGTTTGCGGGGTCGGTAGGACGGTCCGTCCATCAGGGTTTGGTGGCTGGTGTTGATGAGCCGGTCGAGGAGCGACTCGGCGACGACCGGGTTCGGGAACAGCGGGTACCAGTCCTTCGGTGCGCGGTTGCTCGTCAGAATCAGCGGCTTGCCGGCGATCGCCCGGTCCGAGACCAGATCGTAGAGGTCGTCGGACTGGGTGGTGGTGTGCTCGCGCATCGCGAAGTCGTCGATGATCAACACCAGCGGCCGGGTGTATTCGCGCATCCGCTGACCGATGGTGCGGTCGGCATGCCCGCCGGCGAGGTCGGCAAGCATGCGGGAGCACTTGACGAACCGCACGTCCCCACCACGGCGTGCGACATGATGCCCAAGTGCTTGTGCCACATGGGTTTTGCCGACTCCAACGGGTCCGTAGAGAATGACCGACTCGCCGGCGTCGAGCCAGCGCAGGGCGGCCAGGTCCCGCAGCATCGCCGCCGGGAGTTTCGGGTTGGCCGTGAAATCGAAGTCCTCGAAGGTGGCCTGTTGCTCGAACCTCGCCCGCCGCAACCGACGGGCCAACGCCGCCGTTTCCCGGCGGGCGATCTCGTCCTCACACAGCACTTGGAGAAATTCGAGGTGTCCGAGCTGTCCGTCCCGGGTTTGGGCGAGCCGGGCATCGAGCGTGTCGAGCATCCCGGTCAACTTCAACGTCTTGAGTGCAGCACGCAGGCTGGGATCATGAATGGTCATCACAGAAACCTCACTGGTTCAACATGATTGCAGGACAGTTGGGGGGAGTCGCGGTCAGGCGGTGCGTTCGGCGTCGAAGGCGTCGGGTCCGCGCAGGAACGCCGGCGCCGGCGCGGCGGCCGGGTCGGGCTGTCCGTCGTGTTCGGTGCCGGCGGCGAGGATGCCCTTGACGGTGCGGTAGCTGGGGTCACCGACCTCGAGGGCACGGGCGCACGCCGCATTCAGCCGCCGATCCTCGTAGCGGTCCCGCAGCCGGACGATGCCCTGGATCGCCCGCAGCCGGTGCAACGCGTTGACCTGCGACAACTCGCTGACCACGGCGGCCGCGGCCGGGCCGATCTGGTCGGCCTGCGCCCGGCACCAGGACACGGTTTGCAGCGTGTAGGCGATCTTGTGCGGCGGGTAGTGCTCGGGGTTCGTCGACCGCCCCGACAGGTGCAGCACGTGGGTGGCGACCACCTGCTCGGTGTGGAAGATCTGCACCACGTCGCCGCTGGTGCGCACCAGCACCTGCTGACCGATCAGCCGCCAGGGCACCGAATACAGGGCCTTGCCGGCCTTGACGTGGCAGTCCGGGGCGACCTTCCCGAGCTGATAGAGGACCGGTTCGAACGGTCGCGGTGGAAGTGGTGTGAGACGGTGCTTTTCGACGGCATCGAAC
>NZ_BCXI01000108.1 GCF_001895025.1 Rhodococcus zopfii NBRC 100606 = JCM 9919 | reverse complement strand
CGGGTGCTGCCATCCGTCTGCGTGGCCTTCGCTTCTCATGGGCGCCGCTGCCGCACACCGCCGCCGGCTCGCTGTGAACCTCAATGCTGATCCCGGTCGGGGCTGCGCCACTGGTAGGCAGGATGGAGGATCTGCAGAACGTGTGGATACCGTTCCTCCAACCACCACCCGAAGGCGCGTCGTACGGGTGCGGATACGGCTCTAACCAGGCGGATACGGCTCTAACCAGGATGCCGCATCCACGGTTGTGCGGCCGATTTAGCCGGGGGTCCGAGTCGCCGGACTGTCACGCGGCCTACGCGGCTCAATTGCCACATTCGTCGTTTGAGCAACCGGATCCAGGATGTCGAGCTGATCGCCGGGCGGGCTGTAGCGCCTGCTAATACGATCTGCAGTCGTGACCGACAATCGTGCGCCTCAGCGCGGATGCTTCGGCGTGATCTTGAACGATCTCGCCGTTGATCCGACATTTCCCTTTGACCTTGGCGGATGGATGATCGATCGCGCCAGTGCGGAGGAAGTAGGTCTGATCCGGCCCCCTATACATACGCTGAACCAGTTGACGGCAATCAGGCACGCTCCGAGCTACGAAGCAAGTATCGAGACGCAGCTTGAGGGTCGGGCTGCCGCCTTCTCCTACGACCTTCCTACAGATGCATGGCGCTACACCGTTGTTCGACCAAATGGTGGAGATATAGGCGAGCGGCACAAACTCGTTCAGGCCCTGCGGATCTGTCCCTCGGATCTCCGGATCGGGGGCTGGGCTGATTGGCGTGAGAACTCGGAAGCAGCGAAGGTGCGCCTCGATGTCGCAGAGACCGCTCACTACTTCAGGACGGTTGGGTGGTCCGATCCCACGCCAGGCGTGCCAGATCTAGCACAGGCGCGCGAGATTTACGAGCTTCGATGCGCGCTCGACGAGGGGAAGTTCCCGGACGTCACACGGGCGCTCGCACTCTTCGTTCAGCTCGATCAGCTCGACGATTCGATGGACGCCAAACTTCTCGGACACTTTACGGTTCTGGAGAGTCTTCTCAGTCACGCCCCGGATAAGCACGATCCGGTCGACTCGATAACCCGCCAACTCAAGCGTAACCTTGTGCTGTTGGACCATCGGATGCCGCCGAGCGAGAACCTTGGGCTAGATGGCTTCGGTAGAAATGCCACAGGTGAGCAAGTGATCGGCAGGCTCTACTCCATTCGCAGTGCAGCAGCCCACGGCAGCAGCAATACAGAGGCAGTGAAATGGCTCGACGATCGCACCCCCGGCGGATGGTCCTGGTCAGATGACATCAACGGCTACGTGCGAAAGCTGGCCCAGCGTGTACTCGTCGCGGCGCTCCGCGAGCCCCAGTTGGTTGCTGATCTACGGGGTAAGTGATAAGTGAAGACTGGCTGCGCCGCATTCGGACTCGTAATGGACGTTGAGTGGTTTCGCCGAATCCTGCCCTCTGCTCCGGCCTGCGTCCGGACAGGTAGGTCGTCAGATCCGACCGTATTCGTATAGCGCCGAAGGGCAACAACTACGCTGACGGTTCGCGCCACACAAGAGATTACTCGCCGAATCCGCACAGCCGAATTTGATGGCAGGGTGTTGATCATTCCGAAGCCGTTGGCATCGTGATTGGCTTGAGGAATGCATCATGAATTGCGCCGTATAGTGGATCGGCAGTCGTAGGCGTGTACGGTGGGGACCTAG
>NZ_BCXI01000107.1 GCF_001895025.1 Rhodococcus zopfii NBRC 100606 = JCM 9919 | reverse complement strand
CGACCTGCGTCGCGATCAGCGAATTACCACCCAACGCAAAGAAATCATCATCCGCACCGACCCGCTCCACCCCGAGCACATCAGCGAAGACACCCGCAACGATCTCCTCCACCGGAGTCGACGGCGCCCGGAACTCCCGAGCCTCGAACACCGGAGCCGGCAACAACTTCCGATCCAACTTCCCCGACGCATTGAGCGGAAACTCATCGAGCACCACCAACGCATCCGGCACCATGTACCCCGGCAACACCGAACCCAACTCGGCCCGCACCACACCCGAGTCGACCACCGCACCCGACTCCGGAACCACATACCCCACCAACTGCTGACCCAGATCACCGTCGTGAACCACCACCACGGCCTGCGCCACCGAAACCACATCCAACAACGCCGACTCGATCTCCCCCAGCTCGATACGCAACCCACGCACCTTCACCTGGAAATCGGTCCGTCCGATGTACTCCAACTCCCCCGCCGGAGTCCACCGCACCAGATCCCCCGTGCGATACATCCGCACCCCGGACCCACCGAACAGACCGGCCACGAACCGATCCGCCGTCAAATCCGCACGCGAGACATACCCCCGCGCCAACTGATCCCCCGCCAGATACAACTCACCGGCCACCCCCACCGGCACCGGCGCCAACCGCGCATCCAACACGAACACCTGCGTGTTCCACACCGGCACACCGATCGGCACCGACACCCGATCCGCATCCGACACCTCGTGGAACGTCACATCCACCGCAGCCTCGGTCGGACCGTACAAATTGTGCACCCGCACCGACGGCAACAACTCACGCAACCGCAACGCCACCGAACCCGGCAACGCCTCACCCGACGCGAACACCAACCGCAACGACCGCGCATCCACCACCGACGGCTCCGCCACGAACACCGACAACATCGACGGCACAAAATGCACCACCGACACCCCGTACTCCACGATCGCCCGCACCAGATAACCCGGATCCCGATGCCCATCCGGCCGCGCCACCACCAACCGCGCACCAACCTGCAACGGCCAGAACAACTCCCACACCGACACATCGAACGTGAACGGAGTCTTCTGCAACACCACATCCGCCGACGACAGACCGTACTCGGCCTGCATCCACACCAACCGATTCACAATCGCCGCATGCGACACCGACACGCCCTTCGGACGCCCCGTCGACCCCGACGTGAAAATCACATACGCCGCCCCCTGCGGCCGCACCACACCCCACCGATCCGCATCCGACAACGGCGCATCGGAAAAACCCGACACATCCAACTCGTCCACACACACCACAGACCGATCCCCCGGAACCGAGAACCCATCACGCGACGTGGACAACACCACCACCGGATCCGCAGTCTCGAGGATGAACCCCACCCGCTCCGCCGGCTGATCCGGATCCACCGGCACATACGCACCACCGGCCTCGACCACCGCATACACAGCGACCAACATCTCCACCGACCGACGCATCCCCACAGCCACCAACGACTCCGGACCCACACCCTCGGCCACCAGAAAACGCGCCAACCGCCGCACCCGCGACGCAAACTCCCCATACGACAGCGCCACACCATCGAACACCACCGCAACAGCATCCGGCGTCCGCGCCACCTGCGCCTCGAACAAATCCACCAACGACACCGACGGCACCACAGCCCCGGTATCGTTCCACCCCTCCAACACCAACACACGCTCATCCGCACCCAGCAGCGGAA
>NZ_BCXI01000106.1 GCF_001895025.1 Rhodococcus zopfii NBRC 100606 = JCM 9919 | reverse complement strand
GGATCTGGCGCACTTTCCGTGAAGGTCCTAACGGACCCCTGATTCGGGATGATTCGGTATCGACCAAGATCATAATGGTGTGACCTCGCGCTTCTGACAGTCCTACTGCCGCATCTGACCGACGTCGTCGTCGACGCCGTCCGCCTCGCCGGATCCACAATCCGGATCCACGCCCACCCTCACCGCAACGAGGCGCGGTGCCCGAAATGCGACACATCGTCGAGCCGGGTCCATTCCCGGTACCGCCGCAGACCGGCCGACACAGCAATCGGTGCCCGGCCCGTCGTACTCGAACTGACCGTCCGTCGATTCTTCTGCATCAACACGCACTGCACGACAATCACATTCGCCGAACAGATCCCCGGATTGACGACACGGTGGGCTCGCCGGACCCCGGTACTCGACGCGGTGATCGAAGCGATCGGGTTGGCGCTGGCCGGCCGCGCCGGGGCTCGCCTGGCAGCCCGGCTCGGGATCGCGGCCGGCCGCGACACCCTGCTACGGGCGGTGCGGGCGATACCGGACCGACCGATCGAGACGACACCGATTCTGGGGATCGATGATTTCGCGATCCGCCGCGGCCACCATTACGGCACCGTCATCGTGGATCTGACCACGAGCCGGCCGATCGACCTGCTGCCGGACCGCACCAGCGACACCGTCGCCGCATGGCTGCAGGAACATCCCGGTGCTGAGGTGGTGTGCCGCGATCGGGCCGGTGCCTACGCCGAAGCCGTCCGCGTGGGCGCACCGGAGGCAGTGCAGGTCGCCGACCGGTGGCACCTGTGGCACAACCTGGTCGGTGCGGTCGAGGACACTGTAGTTCGGCACCGCTGCGATCTTCCCCCGCCGGTCGAACCCGTCGACTCTGACGAGGTAGCCACCAACACCACTGCCAGCGAGATCGACTGTGGTACAAGCACTACAGGTGCCGATGTGCCGGACGGCAGGTTAATCACCCGCACCAGGGAACGGCATGCCGCCGTGCAACAACTCGTCTCGAACGGGATGACGATCTCGGCGATCAGCAGGAAGCTGAGCCTTGACCGCAAGACCGTCCGTCGCTTCGCCCGTGCCGATGACCTCGACGAACTGCTGACCACCACCCGGACGGCAGGACCCACCTTGCTCAGCGAACACGAAACCTACCTGCGTGACCGCTTCGCCGCGGGGTGCACCGATGGCACCCGCCTGACGGCGGAGATCACCGAACGCGGCTACCGGGGTAGTGCCAAGACCGTCCGTCGGTTCCTGGCACCACTGCGTGCTGCGCATCGGACGCGCCCGGCACCGCCGCCGGTGCCATCCGTCCGGCAGGTCACGGGGTGGCTGACCGCCCGACCCGACCGTCTCACCGACGTCGACAGCCACCGTCTCGCCGACATCCTCGAACGCAGTCCCGCACTGAACGCGCTGCAGGGACACGTTCGCGGCTTCGCCGAGCTCATGACCGAGCGGCGCGGACACGAACTCCCCGAGTGGATGAGCGACGTCGATGCCACCGGATCACCGGCCCTGCAGTCCTTCACCACCGGCCTGCGCCGTGACCTCGATGCTGTCACCGCCGGACTAACCCTCGAACACAACTCCGGGCCGGTCGAAGGGCACGTGAACAGAATCAAAATGCTCAAGCGGCAGATGTACGGGCGAGCCAACCTCGACCTGCTGCGCAAGCGCGTCATCCACCTCGAATAACGAAGCGTGGCAGTGACTTCACGGAAAGTGCGCCAGATCC
>NZ_BCXI01000105.1 GCF_001895025.1 Rhodococcus zopfii NBRC 100606 = JCM 9919 | reverse complement strand
AAACGTGCCATTGCCCGCCAGATCTACCGCCATCTGGAAGCTCACGCGATGGGGCTACACCAGCTTCCTCACGCCGCTTGACAGGACATAGAAGCATCTGTCGGTCGGCCTGGCCCGCGCCGCCGCGCACGCCGGCTACCGCACCTATTTCACCACCGCCGCCGACCTCGCCGCCCGCTGCCACCGCGCCGCGATCGAAGGCCGGTGGGCGACGACGATGCGGTTCTACGCCGGACCGACCCTGCTGGTGATCGACGAACTCGGCTACCTACCCCTGCCCGGAGAGGCCGCATCGGCGCTGTTTCAGGTTGTCGCGCAACGCTATATGAAGACCTCGATCGTCATCACCACCAACCGTGGGGTCGGCGAGTGGGGCGAGGTGCTCGGTGACACCACCGTCGCCGCGGCCATGCTCGACCGACTCCTGCACCGCTCGGTCGTGCTCAATCTGGACGGCGACTCCTACCGCCTACGGGACCACCACGCCCGCTCGGAGAACCTCCGCAGGGCCACCACCGGGACCCGACAACCGCTACAGTGAAACCCGCCTGCGGGTGAGCACTTTCACCGAGCACGTCTGGGCACTTTCGCTGAGCCTCATCATAACGAAATGAGCCAACTCAGGCGGGGAACGATGGGCTCACTAGGATCGCGGTGTGGGCGATGATCTGATGGGAGCAATGGAACTCAACCTCGCGTCTCATGCGGGGCACCTGCACCCCACGGTCGCCAGCGCGACGGTGCACGATCCCGGCGACATCCTGATCGTGGACAGCGGACTGGACGACGACACCTTCAACCTGGTGTGCCGGGCGCGGATGGCGCCGCTCACGGCGCAGGCACGACTCGAGGAGATTCTGGCCACGGTGAGGGCGGCGGGGCGCCCGTTCTCGTGGTGGGTTGCTCCGACCTCGACGCCGGCGAACCTGGGTGAGCTGCTGCGGGAGCGGGGCCTTCGGGCGTCGGAGACTGAGCTGGCGATGACCGCGTCGATGATGGAGATCCAGTTGCCCGCGCCGGACACGGACCTGAAGGTCGTGACCGTGACGAATCGCGAGCAGTTGCGTCACTATGCGGAGCTGATGGCCAGGAACTGGACGCCGCCGTCCCCTGCGGTGTTCGACTTCTTCGAGGCCGCGGGTTCAGCGATCCTACGGAGCGAGTGCGCCAGCACCTTCGTCGTCGGCTATCTCGCCGGCGAACCTGTGGCGGGGGCGGAGATCCACCTGGCAGCCGGCGTTGCCGGTCTCTACGGCGTGGTCACCCTCGAGGCCCATCGCAGGCGGGGCTTCGGCACCGCGGTGACCCTGGCGGCAGTCGAACGTGCCCGGGCGGCCGGGGTGGAGCGGGTCGTGTTGCAGGCGTCTGAGGACGGTGCGCCCGTCTACGAGCGGATCGGATTCACGCCCGTCGGAATGTACACCGAGTACGCGCTGCGACGGGGGTGAACCACTTGTCCGGCCCGGTCCCTCAGACCCGGACCGGGTCCAGGAGCGCGCGCCAGGCGTAGGCGCGCACGTCGGCGTCCGCGTCGTCGATCGCGGTGCTCAGGACCTGTTGCGCCGCAGGATCTTCCGGCCAGGTGGCGAGTGCGTGCCGCACTCTGCCGGATCTGCCATACCGACTCCTTCGGTCCGGCGACCGCCAGCGCGACATCGGTCCCGGTGGACACGATGGTCAGGTGCGCTTCGATCACGTCGCGGGTGTGGTGGAAGATCGGACGAGCGCGGTGGAGGATCCCGACGAGACAGTTGCCGAGCTGACGGAGTGCAGCATGATGGCCCAACCGGCTGG
>NZ_BCXI01000104.1 GCF_001895025.1 Rhodococcus zopfii NBRC 100606 = JCM 9919 | reverse complement strand
ATACTGCCACGCGGGGAAGTAGACCATGCAGTCCGTGGGAGCGGCGGCGGCGACGGTGGTGGCGACGCCGCTGCGGGCGTTGCGGGATCGGGAGGCCGCGAGGAGTTTCGCCTCGGCGATCTCGGCCTTGTCGGCGTCTTCCTTGGTGAAGCCCTCGGGAAGTTCTTGGCGGTCCGAGCGCATCTTGCCGGGCACGATCGTGGAATTGGGGTTCTCGGTGGGTGTCCACGTAACCCAGGGCTCCTTCTTGCCCGGTGCCGTCTCCGGCCTCGCCTGCGGCGGTGTCGGCGGCACGGCGGTGGGGGACGTCGGGGTCTCGGTGATCGGCGGTGCCGGCACCCGCGTCGCCGTCGGTACCGACGAGGTCGACGGTGCCTCGGTCATCTCGGTGGTGTTCGGTGGCGACTGTGCCGCCGCCGGTGCCTCGGTCGTGGACGTGGTGGCGCCGGCGCTCGGGGGTGGCGTCGAGGTGGTGATCGGGGCGGCGGGAGTGGTCGTGGGCTGGGCCAACACGGTGGAACTGCCGTGGGTGAGCAGCAGTGTGGTCGCGGCGGCGATCACGCAGCGACTCACCCACCGGCGGTGGGGCGTGCCCAGGGCACGGCGACGGAGCGATTCCATTGAGACCTACCGTCTTTCGCAGGAGCAGGGTCAGCGGTGGCGCCATCGCTGACCGAAAACCTAATCGGTTTCCCACCAACCACGCACGTATCCGGTAACACTTCCATCACGGAAACCATCCGACTGGTATTTTCATGGAAGGTCGGTCGATCCGGCATTTCGCTGCTACACCCGAGGGGCTGCCCGCCCCATGGGGGCGGTTCGTCGGTGCGCAGGGGTGTGCCCTGCTTCCGGGAAGAAGTGCGGGATGAGTGTGTGACGACGATGCCCGGTGCGGTGCGGTGCGGTGCGGCGGCTCGGCGCCGGGGTGGGGCCGGGCGCTCAGAGGTCTCGGCAGAGAGGGCGCAGTGCGCTGCCTCGTTGCCCGTAGGCTGTCCGGGCGGTCGGCCGTGGGGGGCCGCTACCGACTCCGGAGGGGGATCCGGAGGGGACGGCGACGCGAGGCGAGCGGGAAGGAGGGGTGGTGGGGACCACGCAGCACCGGGGCCGGGTCACCCGGTTCCACTTCGTCACCGTCGCGGCCGAGTTGTTCGCCGCCGCCGGGTATCACGGGGTCAGCACGGGCGAGATCGTCGCCGCGGCCGGCTCGAACAAGGGCGCGCTGTACTACCACTTCCGCTCCAAGGACGACCTCGTGGCGGCGATCATCGACGAACAGCACCGCCGCAGCATCGCCCTCGTCCAGCGGGTCACCGCCACCGACGCCGCGGCGCTCGAGCAGATCGTCATGCTCAGCCACGCCCTCGGCGAGCAACTACAGCAGAGCGCGCTGGTGCGGGCCGGGCTGCGCCTGTCCACCGAACTCGCCGACCGCACCCCCGCCCACCCGTACCGGGACTGGATCGGTGCCTGCCGGGTGCTGCTCGACCGCGCCGCCGACCACGGTGATCTGCGCGCTGGTCTGGATCTGGATGCGGTGGCCCGGTTCGTGATCGGGGCGTTCACCGGTATCCAACAGCTGTCCGGGCTGCTCACCGACCGCCCCGACCTGCCCCGGCGGATCGACGAGCTGTGGGCACTGGTGCTGCCCACCCTCGTCGCCGACCCCGACCGGCGTGACGCGGTGCGCCGCGCCCGCTGGGCACCCCCGATCCCCGTCGCCTGAACTCCACTCCCTCGGAATCCGCCCCGACCCGTCTGCGCCGGGCCGCCCTACTGTCCTCCCGCGGCCGGCCGGCCTCATCGGTGGCGGGCAGCCACTGGCACGGCT
>NZ_BCXI01000103.1 GCF_001895025.1 Rhodococcus zopfii NBRC 100606 = JCM 9919 | reverse complement strand
GTGTCAGGGACGGTCGAAAAGTCGGCCGGTAGCGACGGTCGAAAATCTGGCCACAAAGTCATGACTATTGTGCCGCGTTCTCGGCCCGGGCGGACGGCAACGTGTCCACTCCGCTGTCCTTGAGTCGGTAGCTCGACCCTTTCAGGGTCAAGACCTCGGCATGGTGCACGACGCGGTCGATCATCGCGGCGGCAACGACCTGGTCGCCGAACACGTCACCCCACCGGGCGAACGGCAGGTTCGAGGTCAGAATCAGGGAGGCATGCTCGTAGCGGCTCGACACCAACTGGAAGAACAGGTTCGCGGCGTCCTGCCCGAACGGGATGTAGCCGACCTCGTCGACGATGAGCAGCCCGACGCGGCGCAACCGGGTCAACTCGGCCTGCAGTCGACCGGCGGCGTGCGCAGTCGTCAGGCGGGTGATCCAGTCGACGGCGGTGGCGAACGCGACCCGATGGCCGTGCCCGGCGGCTTTGACGCCGAGCCCGATCGCCAGATGGGTCTTGCCGGTTCCGGGCGGGCCGAGCAGCACAACGTTGCGGGCCTGGGTCAAGAACATGCCGGTGCCCAGATGCGCGATCGTTTCCCGGTTGAGGGTGGGTTGATGATCGAAGTTGAATTCCTCCAACGATTTACGTGTCGGGAACCCCGCCGATCGGATGCGGATCTGGGCGCCGGACGATTCGCGGGCCGAGACCTCGCGGGAAAGCACCGCGGCGAGGTATTCCTCGTGGCTCCAGCCGCTCTCACGGGCCTGGGCGGCCAGTCGGGCCGCGGCGTCGCGGATCCGGGGTGCCTTGAGCGCGTGTGCGTAGTGTTCGACCTGTTTGATCGGATCCTCGGCGGCCATCACGCCACCTCCCCATCGGAGGATCCGATGGTGGACTCGATTGCGGTGGATCCGAAGTCGACACCGAAGACTTGGTCGTAGTCGGCGAGGTCCCGCATCGGGTGCCCGCTATCGGAGGTGTCGGAGGAGACCTGTTGGAACTGGTGCCGGAGCCGGGCTGCGGTGTCGACATGCCGGGGGTCGGTCACGGTCAGTCCGCTGGCCCAGAGGCGTTCGTGGTCGGCGAGCGGTCGACCGGCGCCGGTGACGGTGACGGCGTGGAGTCCGGTGGTGACCTGCACGAGATGCCCGATCGCCGACGGGTCGACCGAGTAGTCGTTGCCGCCCACGCGCACGTAGTAGTCCCGGGGCAGCCGCAACTCGATGACGGTGTCCGTGCTGGGTGGGACCGGTGGCAGGGCCAGCATTGCGGCGGTGTCGACGGCGACGAGTTCGTCGGGACGGCCGTCGATTCGGCGCACGGTCCGGCCGTTGGCGATCGGTAACCAGTCGGTGAGTTGAGTGTTGAAGTCTGCCGGTGAGGTGAACGTGCGCCCGGGCAGGAACGAGGTTTCGAGATAGCCGTTGACGCGTTCGACGATGCCTTTCGATTCCGGGTCGTAGGGCTTGAGCTGGATCAGCGTCGTCGACAAGGTGCCGATGAATGCGGTGACCGGGACGGTCAGCCGTCCCCGGCGTCCGATCCCGGCCTCGTTGTCCCACCACAGTTGGTGCGGCACCGCCCCGAACCGGTGCGCCAGCAGGGTCCACATGCCGGCGACCAGGTCCATCGTGGTTCGGGACGGCAGCATCATCGCGGTGATGAATCGTGAGAACGCGGCGACCATCACCAGCACCGGTGGCGTCCCGAACTGGCCGAACCCGAGCGGAATCTTCACGGGTGGGAACCACAGGTCGCATTGGACGGCTCTGCCCGGTTGATGGTCGAGACGGTCCGCTGGATCGACCGGCGCGTATTCGGGGCGCAGCAGCCGGATTCGTTCACGCAGCCAGGTGATCGATCCGCTCCAGCCGATGCGTTCGGCGATCACTGTGGCCGGCATTGTCGGATACGCCGTGAGCAACGCCCGGATTCTGGGTTCGGCTTCGGAAATCGCGGAGGCCACGGCGGGTCGTTGGTATTTCGGTGGTGTGTCGCTGGCCAGCGCGTTTGCGACTGTGTCGCGGGCGATGCCCAACCGTTTCGCGATGGCACGCTGTGACAGCTTCTCGCTGTGGTGCAGGTGCCGGATCAGGGCCCAGTCTTCCATCGAGATCACCCATCCGATCGTGGTTGGGTGGCCTGGTTTTCATCCGTCGTTTCTGGACTGGTTTTCGACCGCCGTTGACA
>NZ_BCXI01000102.1 GCF_001895025.1 Rhodococcus zopfii NBRC 100606 = JCM 9919 | reverse complement strand
GTCCGGTGCGCTGCAGGGGGCAGCGGTCGCTGCGGTTGCAGGCGTAGGTGGTGGCGGCGGCGGCGAGGGTGAGGGCGGCGGTGGTGATGCCGACGGCGGGGTGGATTTCCTGGGCGAGGATGACCGAGGACATGATCAGGACGAACCAGCCGAAGCTCTTGCGGAGGGTGTCCGGGTCGATCAGCGAGGTCAGGCGGCCGCCGATGAGGCTGCCGACGACGGCGGCGCCGGTGACCATCGCGGCCAGGCGCCAGTCGATGTGCACGGTGGACAGGTAGCCGCCGAGGCCGGCGAAGGATTTCATGGCGATGACGATCAGGGAGGTGCCGACGGCGATGGGCATGGGCAGGCCGCCGAGCAGGGCGAGGGCGGGGACGACGAGGAAGCCGCCGCCGGCGCCGACGAGGCCGGTGACCAGGCCGACGATGACGCCGTCGAGCAGGATTTTGCCGACCGGCATCGAATGGGTGTCGTCGCCGGCCGCGGCGGTGTTCTTGCGGCCGCGGAGCATGGCGATGGCGGTGGCGATCATCATGGCGGCGAAGGCGAGCAGCAGGACGGTGCCGGGGATGAAGCGTGAGAGCAGGCCGCCGGCGTAGGCGCCGGCCATGCCGGCGAGGCCGAACAGGATGCCGGTGCGCCATTGGACGCGGCCGGCGCGGGCGTGGGAGATCGCGCCGACCGCGCTGGTGACGCCGACGACGAGCAGGGAGGTGGCGATGGCTTCCTTGGCGTCCATGCCCGCGACGTAGGCGAGCAGGGGGACGGTGAGGATCGATCCTCCGCCGCCGAGCAGGCCGAGGGTGACTCCGACGAGGACGGCCAGGGCGACGGTCAGCGCGATCATGGGTCAGTTCCCTTCGGTGGGGGTGGTCTGGGAGTCGACCAGTCGGTTGACGATGGTCTGGGCGTCGCAGGAGGCGCCGCGGTTGTAGGGCAGTTTGGACAGCAGCATGCCCATGGCGCAGGTGTTGGTCAGGGCGGCGAAGGTCAGTCCGCCGCCGATGCCGGCGGCGAGCCATTTGAGTTTGGGGGCGGCGACGCTGGCGAGGATCGAGCTCAGGACGAGGGAGCCGGCGACGAGGCGGACCTGGCGTTCGAGGTCCCAGCGTTCGGTGCCGCGGTTGACGGTCAGGCCGTGGGCTTCCCAGCCGAGCATGCCGCCGTCGAGGATGTGGACGTTGAACAGGCCGGCGGTGCGCAGGGTTTCCTCGGCCTGGGTGGCGCGTTGTCCGGAGCGGCAGACCAGTACGACGTTCTCGTCGAGGTGGGTGAGGAATTCGTCGCGGTGTTCGCGCAGCAGGTCGAGGGGGACGTTGTAGGCGCCGGGGATGTGCACGGTCTCGAATTCGCCGGGGGTGCGGACGTCGACGATGCGGACGTTCTTGCCGGAGTCGACGAGGTCGTGCAGGGCGATCGGGTCGAGGGTGGCGGGGCTCGGCTCGGTCATGGGGGCCTTTCGGTTGGGGGGAGGGGGCGGTGCAGGTGGTGCCCCGGGGGGTATTGCGTCGCTATCGTACACATACCCCTAGGGGTATGTGTACGGGGTGTGGGGCAGCGGGCGGGGTCAGGCCAGGCTGAGGAACAGCTTTTCGAGTTGGTCCTCGGTGAGGCGGTCGGCGCAGGTGCCGTCCTGCTCGTCGAGGATGCAGCGCCGCAGCTGGTGGGAGACGAGCTTGAAGCCGGCGCGATGCAACGCGTGGGTCACCGCGGAGAGTTGGGTGACCACCTCGCGGCATTCGCGGCCGGATTCGACCATCGAGATCACCGCGGCGAGCTGTCCCTGCGCCCGACGCAGGCGGTGTAGCACTTCGGTGTCGGAGTTCACGTCGAAGGGGGTGGGCGTCGTCATGGTTCCTCGCAGGTTGGTGGCCCCGGGGTGGCCGGGGACGGATTCGGAATGAAGTGGAGGTCAGGCCGCGAGGCCTCGCTCCACCGGATGGCCGGCGCGCAGCCATGCACTGGTGCCCCCGGCGACGGAGACGGCCTCCCGGCCGGCGGCCTCGACAATCTGCGCCCCGTGCTTGCTGCGATTACCGGATGCGCAGATGACATAGACGATTTCGCCGGAGGGGATCTCTGCCACACGGGCGGGCAGCTCCCCGAGCGGGATCCATGTCGCGCGGGGCACGTGCGCCTCGGCGTACTCGTAGTCCTCGCGCACATCCAGAACCGCGGCGCCGGATTCCCAGGCGCGAGCAAGGGTGGCGGTGTCGACTTCCTTCATTGTGCAACTCCTCGATCGGGGTGACGGGATATCTGGAGAGCAG
>NZ_BCXI01000101.1 GCF_001895025.1 Rhodococcus zopfii NBRC 100606 = JCM 9919 | reverse complement strand
GTCGCTTGCCAGGTTGATGGGACCACCTGATTGCCAGAGGGTAGGGACCACCTTGGCGCGTTATTGAGGATGCGTGTTGTCGGTGTCGGCGTCAACCGCTCCGGGGCGGGTGCGTTGACGGTAGGACGGTCCTTCGACGACGAGTGTGTGGGCGTTGGAGGTCAACCGGTCGATCGCGGATTGGGCGAGGAGGGTGTCTGCGGTCATGGTCAGCCACTCGGACGGCTCGCGATTGGATGTGACGATCGTGGTCTTCTTCTTGTGCCTATCGACTACCAGCTCGTAGAAGTCGTTGGTTTCGGTGGCATCGAGCGGTCGCAGCGCGAAATCGTCGATGATGAGGACGTCGATTGCGGTCAACCTGCGGATCTCGGCGTCGACGGTGTTGTCCAGTCTGGCTGCGCGGAGCCGGGTGAACAGTTTGTCCGATCGCGCGAACAGGACACTGTGTCGTCGACGAATTGCCATGTGCCCTAATGCTGTTGCCAGGTGGGTCTTGCCGACGCCGACGGGGCCGAGGACGATCGCGGACTGCTGGTTGTCGAGGAACCGCAATGAGGTCAGATCTCCGAGGAGTGTCCGGTCGTAGCGCAGATCGTCGAGTGCATTCCAGGTATCGAACGCCATCGCCGGGTCAAGTCCTGCTTTGGTGGCTCGCAGTGTCGCCGAACGTGATTCACGTCGGTTTACTTCGTCGGCGAGGAGTACTTCGAGGAACCCGATGTGGCTGAGTTTGTGTTGACGGGCCAGGGCTGCGCGTTCGGGCAGCGTGTCGGCCAGCGCCCCGAGTTTGAGGGCTTTGAGCAGTCGGATCATGTCGGTGCCGACAGGTTCGGTGGCTGCGGTGCGGGTGTGGGTGCTCATCGGTGGGTCTCCGTGTTCTCGGCGCTGTCGCCGACGACTGACAGTGCGGGTGTAGTTGCAGCAGTGTTGAATTCGGACGGATCACGTGAGAATCGTGATGCGGTGTGCCCGACTGCTTTCGGCAGCTCCGGCGAGGTCTTCTCGGTGGCGCGCTCGAGCATCGAGGCGATCTTGGTGACCGAGACGACGTCGAGATCGAGGGACAGTGAGCAGGCCTGCTCGACCCGTTCTCCTCCGTAGCGGCGGACCAGTCCTTGCAGACGGTAGACGCTGCGGATCCTCGTCCACGGCAGCGGGTCGTCGAGGATGCGTTCGGCGTAGATCCCGATGTTCGGCCCGTGCGCGGTGCACTTTGCGATCAGGGAGGTGACATCACGTAGCGCGTAGTCGGACTTGTGTTCGGGCAGGTCAGCGCGGTCGGTGCTCCGTCCACCAGCGGGCTTGCGGGGGTGAATCTTCACCAGGGTGCCGCGGTGATAGAACTTCACCAGTTCGGTGTCGGCGCGCACCGACAGCGTCGATCCGATCCACTGTTGCGGCAACGAATACAACGCCCGCCCGACTTCTGCGTGGAAATCACGGTGCACTTTCACGTCCTTGAAGATCGGCACGTCGTAGATCGCCGGCATCGGCAACAGCATGGGCTGTTCGGCAGCGTCGAAGATGTCCAGCGGCCGTGCACAGGTGGTGCCGTGGATACGCATGCCCGCAGTGGTGCTGCACCACCGAACAACCGCATCCTGCGCTTCGGCGAGATCAGTGAAGCGTTCACCGGCCCAGAAGTTCCCGCGCACGTACTGCACCGTGCGTTCGACACGGGGTTTGTCCTTCGGTGAGCGGATCCGTGCGGGGTCGGTGACGAATCCGACGTGACTGCTGTAGTCGAGCCAACCGTCGCTGAAGTGCGGGGTGATCGGATCCGCGGCGGTGACGACGGGTTTGAGGTTGTCGGGAATCAGGACCGCGAAGGCCCCGCCGAAGAACTTCCATGCCGCCTCGCATCCGGCGATCACCGCCGCCAGCGTCTGCGAATAGGTCAGCCACACGAACATGTGTCGGCTGTACACGGCGGTGAAGATCAGGGCGTGGACTTTTCGGGCCCGACCGTCCTCGGGGTCGGTGAGCATCCCCAGATACCCGAAGTCGACTTGGCATTCGACACCCGGATCTCCGTCGACGACTCGAACGGTGAGGTCCTTGCGGCCGAAACCGCACCGCTCGGTAGCGAACCGGTGCAGCGTCCGGTACGGCACCACGCAGCCTTGGCGGGCGAGGAGCACTTCGATTTTGGTGATCGTCAGTGGTTTCTGCTCACCGTCTCCTGCCACCCACCTGGTGATCTGCTCCTCGTGAGGAATCAACTGTTCCCAGGCCGCACCATGCCCATGAGGCCGGTCGGGGCGCACGGTATCGACGACCGCAGCGATCAACTCGTCATCGATGTCGGCTGCGGTGTCGTCCCTCGTCAGCCCGGCAGATTGAGCGGCGTCGACGTAGCGTCGGACGGTCTTGCGGTCCACCCCGGCGTGGTCTGCGATCGTGCGCAGCCCAGGCGCCGGCAGAGCTGCCGTCCCGAGCCACAATCG
>NZ_BCXI01000100.1 GCF_001895025.1 Rhodococcus zopfii NBRC 100606 = JCM 9919 | reverse complement strand
GTCAATGGCCGGTTTGATGTCCCCGTTTTTGGCCAGGTGAAAGTCCCCGCTCCTTGCGGGTGATGCGGATGGGTCAGGGGCGGTCACCTCGGCTCTGGTGGGCTTCGCGCATGCGGTAGGACTCGCCGTCGGTGATGACGACGGTGGCGTGGTGCAGGAGCCTGTCGAGGATGCTGACAGCGGTGGTGTGCTCGGGCAGGAACCGACCCCACTGCTCGAACGGCCAGTGTGAGGCGATGGCGAGGGATCGTCGTTCGTAGGCGCCGGCGACGAGCCGGAACAGCAGTTGGGTGCCGGTGTCGTCGAGGGGCGCGAAGCCGACCTCGTCGACGATGATCAGGTCGGCCCGCAGGAGGGTGTCGATGACCCTGCCGACGGTGTTGTCGGCGAGGCCTCGGTAGAGGGTCTCGACGAGGTCGGCTGCGGTGAAGTAGCGCACCTTGTGGCCGGCGTGGACCGCGGCGATTCCCAACCCGATCAGGGTGTGCGACTTCCCGGTCCCGGGCGGGCCGACGACCGCGAGATTGGCTCGGGCGCGGACCCATTCGAGGCTGGCGAGATAATCGAACGTCGCCGGCGGGATCGACGAGGCGTTGATGTCGAAACTGTCGAGGGTTTTGGCGACGGGGAACGCGGCGATCTTGAGCCTGCTCGCAGTGTTGGAGGCGTCGCGGGCGGCGATCTCCGCCTCGACGAGGGTCCGCAGCACCTCTTCGGGGGTCCAGCGTTGGGTCTTCGCGGTGAGCAGCACCTCCGGGGCGGTGCGGCGGATCGCAGCGAGTTTCAGACGCCGCAACCCGCGGTCGAGATCTGCTGGAAGTTCCGGAACAGACTGCGGTGCAACCAAATGTGGGGGCGTCGTTGGTGTGGTGGTCATGACGTGGCCCCGGGTCGGTCGGTGCGGGCCGGGACCGCGTACGCGTCGAGAGACCGGGTCGGGGCGGTCGGCAGGTCGATCACCAACGCGTCGCCGGCCGGGGTGGGCCGCGGGGCGCCCATCCCGGCGGCGAGAATCGAGCGGATGTCGGCGGCGCGGAACCGCTGGAACGCGACCGCTCGGGTCAACGCCGCGACCAGTGCGTCGGTGCCGTGGGCGGCGCCCAGTGCGAGGAGCACCTCGAGTTCGGAGCCGAGGCGGGTGTTTCCGGCGGCGGCGGACCCGACGAGGAACGACTCGGCCGCAGGGCCGAGTTCGCAGAACTGTTGTTCCACTGTTGTTTTCGGTCTTGGTCCACGACTGGGTGCTGGTCTGGGTCCGTCGTAGTGGTCGTCGTGGACCGACGCGGTGCCCGGTGCGGTGAGTGCGTGGTCGGCGACGACTTCCCCGCTCGACGGTTCGACGATCAGCAGGCGGCCCCCGTCCTGGGCGAGGGTGACGGTGGTGCCGATCAGGCGGGTGGGCACCGAGTAGCGGGCGGAGCCGAACCGGACGCAGGACAGGCGGTCGACCTTGCGGGTCACCGGCGGCGGCCCGATCTGCAACCGCAGCGACGGCAACGGTCCGAGCACTGCCCGCTCCTCGACGATCCGCTGGTCGGGGATGGCGCAGATCTCCGAATGGGGGGCGGCGTTGACCTCGAGACACCACGCCCTGGCGGCAGTGTTCGCGGCGTGCACGTCCACCGGCCTGCCGGCGAGGTTCACCTCGGTGAGCAGAGGAATGACCAGGTCACGTTGGGCGTACCCGACGAGGTTCTCCACGATTCCCTTCGACTGCGGGTCGTTCGCGTGGCAGAAGTCCGGCCGGAAGCCGTAGTGGGTGGCCAGGCGCACGTAATCCGGGGTCGGCACGACCACGTTCGCGACGACGCCGCCCTTGAGGCAGGCCATCCGGTCGGCGAGAACCTTGATCGGGACCCCGCCGATCGCGGCCAATGCTTCGGCGATCAAGGCCAGCGTGGTGGTGGCGCGTTCGTTGGTGGCGAAGGCGACGAACCGCCAGCGGGAGAACGCAAGGACCGCGCAGAACAGGTGCAGGCCGTGACCGACGTCGGCCCAGTCGATGACCAGGTACTCACCCGGCGACCACACTGCCGGGCGTCGGCCGCGGTGATTGTCTTTGCGCCACTTCGTTTTCTCCTCGGCGACCAGGCGCCGGAAGTTGCGGTCCGACCCGTCGTAACCGGCGGCCCGCGCGATCGGGAGCAGCCGTTTCGCGGAGATCCGGCCCTGCGACTTCGCGACACGTTCGGTCACGATGCCGCTCACCGCGTCGTAGTTGTGGGTGCGTTCGACCGGCACAGGTGCGGTCTCACCGGCCTCGAACTTCTCGACGACCCGTTTGACGGTTTTGTGGGTGGTACCGCACAGGTCGGCGGCTCCTCGATACGTTCCGACCTCTCGATACGCGGAAATGATGTCCATACGGTCCCTCGCAGACTTCAATGGAACTCCCTGGGCGGTGTGGTGACTGGTTGGCACCTTCACCGTCACCGCTCAGGCCTCGAGTTCCTGATCGACACGACGAGCAAGGGGTGGGGACTTCTACTTGGCCACCACCGGGGACCTCAACCTGGCCACCAGTGGGGACTTTTCC
>NZ_BCXI01000099.1 GCF_001895025.1 Rhodococcus zopfii NBRC 100606 = JCM 9919 | reverse complement strand
ATCCCATCGGGTTTCGTTCCCTTCATCGACAACTGGAGGAACTCCCAACCCCAACACTAAACGATCTTGAATATGCCCCATTCGGGGCCGGTGTTGCGTCATCGGAGGTGTGCGGGTCGATCTATGACCGGAACGGGCCGAGGCGGAATGTCCGCGTTGAGGATGATTCGCAACGGAACCCGTCGAGGATGTCGGCAGATGGATGTATCAAGAGTCCTGTTTGACGATCCTCAAACAGGACAGAATCTGAGAAGTGCTCGCGGGTTCCCACAGCGGTTCGGAGAGGATCTGGAAATCGAGCCGCCCGAAGGTGTTCGTCTGTCCGTATCCAACTCCGGAGCTGTGGCAAGGCACGGTTCTCTGAATCGGGCGTGCGTCCTTGACGGTGCGGGCTCGCCGGGCAGCAAATCTCCCCGAACTACCGGGACAGGGCAGGGAGAATAACCCGGTGGCGCTCAGGAATCGGCAAGGTACGAGATCGCGTACGACGTGGCTGACGGCGGCCTTCTGGATCCTCACGCTCGTGTTCACCTACGCATTGCTCGGGCTCTTCGGCTGGTGGGTCTGGCTGGTGTACCTCGGTGCAGGATTCGCGCTCACCTGTTTCTGGTGGACGCGACGCCGTCACAGTCGGTATGCGATCGTGTTCGGCTCGACCTGCACAGTGTCGGTGGTCATGGCGCTGGCAATGATCGGGTGGGCACTGTGTGCGACGGTCTCGGTCCCGGTCGACAGCGTCGGGCCCCGGACAGTGGTGTGCGGATCCGTCCTCAGTCCGGTGCCGACCGGCGAACTGAAAGTCACGATCGGCGGGGCGGACGAGCCCGGGGCGCTCCCGCAAGAAGGGCTGGAGCGCAGGTGCTCGAACAGGCTCGACGATCGCGGCGATCGAGCAGCAGGTCTGGCCTTGATGGCTCTGTTTGTCGCCGTGCGGGCCGCCGGGCACTTCGTTTCCCCGAGAACTCTTTCGACCGTTTGATGCTGCGCACGTCCGGTCCCAGAACACGAGTCGTTTCGGCCGCAGTGCTGCGGCGCGCCCTGGCAGCTTGCCCCTGCACCTTCGCAGGAACCGAGGTTCGGTGACCGCCCGCTGTCCTACGGATCGGCCACATACGCTCGGGACATGGTGCGCACAGCGGTATTCGACCCGACCGACAAGGACGGGTTCATCGAGCAGCGACAACGCTTCGACTGGACGCTGCTGCAGAACGGCACCGTGTTCCGGTACGAGGCCGCCTTTCATCTCGACAGCGCCTGCGATCGCCTTGCCGCACTCGGCTACCTCGTGCACCGGATCGACGGCGATGATTGGACCTCCACCGGCGACATGTACGACGCGTTCGCCCGGGCAATGTCGTACGACCCCGATTACGGCCGCGGCCCGGATGCCTTCGTCGACACCCTCCGCGATGTCGCGGCCTTCACCTTCGGCAGTGACCCGTCGTCGACCGGCACCGTCCTGGGGCTCCGTGCACAATATTCGACTGTGCACGGGGCTTTGGTGCCATTCAACCGAAAATTAAACGAACGAAATCAACGAAAGGGAATCATATTATTCCACCGATATCGCCTCGTCGGGCATCCTTGGCAACAGTAGGCGCGCTTATTATCTTAACGGGGTGCAATTCACCTGAAACTGGAATTCGTGACCAAGTTGAGCAGATGAATTCTCTGCCCCCTGGAACCGTTGCTGCTGTCACCATCGGTCCGGGGGTGCTTCCGATGCCAGATAACTCAAAAACGACCGTTGTAACATTCGACGACAAAGGTGGCATAACTGGGCAGCTCAGCGGAAGCGCAATCACTTCGAGCGCATCTGTAGGGTGGCCCGGAGGTTTGACCACAGCCAACGCGTCCTCACTTACAACACTGACCTTCTCCGACAAAATCACTGTCGAGATCGACGAGAACATGCTGGAAGGCGCATCTTCCCGGCCCGGTTCCAATGGATCATTATTCTGGTTCAACACCGCCCAACCGGACGGCCCAGAGGTTCCCTACAGGAATAATTATGTAGTAACCAGTCCCGATACCCTTCCGAGACTACAGTCCGTCCCAGGGATAATTCGAACGGGAAGCTACTGCGGAGATTTCGCTTACGGCGTTATGGTCCCTTTCGAAGAAATAGCCTCCACCCAAGAGAGCGTTACCAATAGTCTTTACAGGATGCCTTCAACGGGCGAACCCCCTACCATCATCTCTCAATGGGATTCGCCAAGTGAGGATCGGGCATTCTCGCGAACCTCGGCGTGCTCTCCGGATGGAAGATTCCTGTACAACATATTCGGCCAGGCCGCTGGATTTAGAGATAAATCCAGACAAGACGCCATCAGACTTGTCCGAATCGATACAGAAACAGGGTCCAGGGAAGTAAAAACCATTGACGTCGGTGACAAACACGTGCAATTCAGCGAACCGGGTACTCTTACACTTCTATGGGACCAACTATTCTGGATAGACAAGGCCGGATCCGTATACTCGATCGCTGTCAACGACGATTCGCTGGTGATACAGGACAACTGGAAGATTCCATATCTAGGCAAGCTTCACCGAGCAAATGTATCTGACAATATTGTTGTCGCAATCCAGCACGACGAAGTTCCTACGTACACCGAGTACGACCTCCTCACCGGAAATACGGTTCGTGGTCCAGTAGAAATATCTTGGCTTCCCGGAATTCTATCCGACCACGAACCAAGCTCTGTTCTCTCGGTGTCCCGAGTCGACCGGTAGATCCGTCCGGCACCGCAACGCCCACGCGTTCTTTCACGTTCATCGCTCGCACCCTTCGAAGGAGGTCACGGTTATCTCGCGCACGACCTGTCAGCTATGTGTCCGGGGGCCCTACACGTCCAATCGCGGTTGGGCTGCCTAGTTTTCGACCGCCGTTGACACGTTCGTGTGCTCCAACCGAGGCAAATGGCTGGCTTGGTGAAGTCGAGGGCCTGCGGATCAGTCTCGCCGCAGCGGAGGACAAACTCATCCTGCTAGTTTCGGGTGTGCTGTTTGGCGATCGTCAAACAGCACAGCCGACCGTGAATGTGAAGGCGAGGAAACCCCAACGTGATTCTCATGCCCGCTCGTCATCGACGGATCTGGGCCAAGGCCCCGCGTCTCGCTTTGGTGGGCCACGT
>NZ_BCXI01000098.1 GCF_001895025.1 Rhodococcus zopfii NBRC 100606 = JCM 9919 | reverse complement strand
CCGGGGCGGTTCACGGTGTGCCCGCTGCAAGAGTGGTGACGGGCGGAGTGTTCCTGGCTCAGTTCAACCACAGGCCGCGGGTGACGCCGCCGACTCCCCGGCGGAGGGCTGGACTACGATCCACGCTTCGATGCCCATAGCGCAGGCTGGTGCCCTCCGAGCGCCCCAGACGCCAGTACCGAGAGGAACGTTCGTGAGCCGATCCAAACGCAAGGGGCGCAACGAGAACCGTCAACCGCTCACCAGCCCGGAGTCGGTAGCTGCACGAACACTGTTGTCGCCGCTTATTCCGTCGCGACGTCGCGCCGGTGACCGAGCAGCCCGTGCAAAGCAACTCACGCCATGGCAGCGGGAACCAAGTCAAGTTCAACCGGGCAGCTCCGTCGACCTCGACGACGGGGAATTTCTCGCCGGGGTTATCGACTTCGTCGGTACCAACATGCTTGTGCAGCACCACACCCTGTTCCCTGCAATGAGCGCAGCCGAGAATCTGACTACTGTCGCTCATCTCATCGACCAGTGGGATCCGACCGGAAAGATGCGGACAACATCGATCATCGCGCTATGCCGCTCTGCTCTAGAGTCCGCATCGCGCGCGGTGTGGGTGCTCTGCGAATCAGACCGGGACGAACGGCGCAACCGTGCGCTGCGGATCACGCGGGATGAGATTCAACGCCACAAAAAATACGTGACCGAACAGGTCAAGCGGCTAGAGGGAACCGAAATGGGCGTTGGTGCTGAGCGGCTACCGTTCGATACCGCAGAGTACCTAAGTCAGGTCACTGCACAGAAGAACGGCGCCGAATCCGCGATGCAAGTTTTGGTCGATGCTGGTGTGAAGGGTGCGCCCCCTATGGAGCAGATCATCGACGCGTCAGCCGAATGGATCGACACACACAATCCAATGAAGTCGGTCCAACCGATGGCGAACCTGACCCGACAGATGTATTCGTTTTCCTCCGGCATCACACACGGTTCAACGTGGCCGACACAGTATCTTCTGGGTGCTACGGACATGCACAACGTTGTGGCGGACCTACTGCATGTATCGCTCGCGACAACAGAGGCGGCGGTCATCTTGTGGGAGACCCAGTCCTCCGTGGACGCCCGCGTCGGACGACACTGTCCGCAGTACCTTCGGCAGGCTGCCCGCCGACTCCATCCGCGCTATGCCCCACTCGCCGAGGACGGCGTATCGGCGTGACGGGATGCCTGAATCTTGATTCTTCAGAGGTGTGCTGTTTGAGGATCGCCAAGCGGGACACTGCGGGCCGCTGTCAACGGCCATCGTGATGTCCCCGCTTTTGGCCAGGTGAAAGTCCCCGCCTCGTGGGTGTTTCGGGGTTGGGGTCAGGGGCGTTCACCTCGTTCGTGTCGGGCTTGGCGCATCCGGTAGGACTCGCCGTCGGTGAGCACGACGGTGGCGTGGTGCAAGAGCCGGTCGAGGATGCCGGCGGCGGTGGTGTGCTCGGGCAGGAACCGGCCCCACTGTTCGAACGGCCAGTGCGAGGCGACCGCCAGGGAGCGGCGTTCGTAGGCGCCGGCGACGAGCCGGAACAGCAGTTGGGTGCCGGTGTCGTCGAGCGGCGCGAACCCGACCTCGTCGACGATGATCAGATCCGCCCGCAGCAGCGTGTCGATGGTCTTGCCGACGGTGTTGTCGGCCAGGCCGCGGTAGAGGGTTTCGACGAGGTCGGCGGCGGTGAAATAGCGGACCTTGTGCCCGGCGTGCACCGCCGCGATGCCCAGCCCGATCAGGGTGTGGGATTTTCCGGTACCCGGTGGGCCGACCAACGCCAGATTGGCATGGGCGCGAACCCATTCCAAACCGATCAGATAGTCGAATGTGGTTTGCGGGATGGAGGATTCGGCGACGATGAAGCTGTCGAGGGTCTTGGCGACTGGGAACGCGGCCGCTTTGAGTCGGGCGGCGATGTTGGAGGCGTCGCGGGCAGCCAACTCCGCTTCGATCAGGGTGCGCAGTACCTCCTCCGGGGTCCAGCGTTGGGTTTTGGCGGTCTGCAGGACCTCGGCGGCGGTGCGGCGGACGGTGGCGAGTTTGAGTCGGCGCAGACCGGCGTCGAGGTCGGCGGGCAGTGCCGCGGCCGCCGGCGGAACGGCGGTGCTCGAACTGTTCATCGTGCGGTCTCCTCTCGGGTGACGGCGTAGGCGTCGAGGGAGCGGGTCGGGGCGGTCGGCAGGTCCAGCACCAGCGCGTCACCGCCGGGGCGGGGTTGGGGAACCCCGGCGCCGGCGTCGAGGATGGACCGGACGTCGTCGGCGCGGAACCGCCGGAACGCGACCGCCCGGGTCAGGGCGGCGAGCAGGGCATCGGTGCCGTGTGCGGCCTGCAGGTCCAGCAGCACCGCGAGTTCGGCGGGCAGGCGGGTGTTGGCGGCCGCGGCGGCGCCGACGAGGAATTGTTCGGCGACCGCACCGAGTGCGCAGAATCGTTTCTCGACTTCGGTTTTCGGTCGCGGACCGCGACTGGGGGCCTGTCGTGGGGTCGGGTAGTGCTCGTCGAGGATCGACGCGGTACCCGGGGCGGTGAGCGCGTGATCGGCGGCGACCTGACCGGTGGCCGGGTCGACGATCAGCAGTCGTCCCTCGCCGGCGGCGACGGTGACGGTGGTCCCGATCAGGCGGGTCGGCACCGAATAGCGGGCCGAGCCGAAGCGGATGCAGGAGAGCTTGTCGACCTTGCGGGTCACCGGCGGCGGCCCGATCTGCAAGCGTAGGGACGGCAGTGGCCCGAGCACGGTCCGTTCCTCGAGCAGACGCTGGGCGGGGACCGCGTCGATCTCGGTGTGCACCCGGGTGTTGACCTCGACGCACCAGGTCTTCGCGGCGGCGTTCGCGGTGGTCAGGTCCACCGGTCGGCCGGACAGGTCGGCGGCGGTGAGCAGTGGAACGACCAGGTCGCGTTGGGCGTAGCCGACGAGGTGTTCGACGATGCCCTTCGATTCGGGGTCGGCGGCGTGGCAGAAGTCGGGGCGGAACCCGTAGTGGGTGGCCATCCGCACGTAGTCCGGGGTCGGGACCACCACGTTCGCCACGACTCCGCCTTTGAGGCAGGCCATCCGGTCGGCCAGGACCTTGGCGGGCACCCCGCCGATCGCGGCGAGGGCCTCGGCGATCAGCGTCAAGGTGGTGCCGGCGCGTTCGTCGGTGGCGAAGGCGACGAACCGCCATCGTGAATACGCCAGCACCGCGCAGAACAGGTGCAGGCCGGCGCCCAGGGTGGCCCAGTCGATGACCAGGTATTCGCCCGGTGTCCATACGGCGGGGCGGCGTCCGCGGTGATTGTTCTTGCGCCACTTGGTTTTCTCGTCGGCGACGAGGCGGCGGAAGTTGCGGTCCGAGCCGGTGTATCCGGCGGCTACCGCGATCGGGAGCAGACGCTTGGCGGAGATTCTGCCTCGGGACGAGGCGATGCGTTCTGCGACGATCTGGGTGACGGTGTCGTAGTTGCGGGGGCGGGGTTGTCGTGAGGGTGGGGTGTCGCCGGCTTCGAATCGTTCGATGACCCGGCGGACGGTTTTGTGGGTGGTGCCGCACATCTCGGCGGCGCCGCGGTAGGTGCCGACCTCGCGGTAGGCGGAAATGATGTCCATGCGGTCCTTCGCAGACTTCAATGGAACTCCCTGGGCGGTGACAGGTGACTGGGTGGCACCTTCACCTTCACCGCTCAGGCCTGGCGTTCCGGTGGGAATCACGACGAACACGAGGCGGGGACTTTCATCTGGCCACCGGTGGGGACCGTTACTCGGCCACCAGTGGGGACTTTCTC
>NZ_BCXI01000097.1 GCF_001895025.1 Rhodococcus zopfii NBRC 100606 = JCM 9919 | reverse complement strand
TTTCCCGAGGGTCCCGGCCTTGCAAGTACGCGCCTCCCATCTGTTGAACGAGCGCAGCGGCCGGCAGCGGATCCACATTCGCACGTTCGGTCAGGGAAGCCGCCTCGCCCGTAAGATCGACGAGTGGGGAGAGCAACACCAGCGCGTCCGGAGCTGTGTCACCAGCGTCACGTAGCGCAAGCGTGACCCCGGTCGTAATCCCTCCGCCGGCCGAGTCGCCGGCGATGGCGATCCGTTCGAACTCCGGCTGGTTACGCAACCACCGGTATACCGCCAGAACGTCGTCATTCGGTGCCGGGTAGGGGTTTTCCGGGGCCAGTCGGTAGTCGACGACCAGTACGCGGCTACCTGTCTCGACCGAGAACCGGTAAGCGAGTTCCTGGTACCCTGACGCGCTGCCCATCGACCACCCTCCGCCGTGGACGTAGATGGTCGCGCGCTGGTAGTCGGCACCCGGTGCCGTCACCCAGATGCACGGCACTCCATTGACGACAACGCGCTCGCAGCGTGCGTCATCGGGGAGTACGAAGTGGGCAAGTACCTCCTCGTAGAGCGTCCGGTAGTCCTCAACGGTCGCGTCAGGTTTGGACACCAGGTGTGAGAGAAGCTGACGTGCGCGCGCGATTTCTGTTGGCATGGAAACTCCTTGCTTCAATGCGATCACAGCTGCTGAAGTTCGGGCAGAACTTCCTTGTTGAAGAGATTGAAGCTCGCCTCCGCCCTGTCGCCGTACAAGCCTCCGAAGTGAAAGACCATGATCGGCTCGTACTCTCCAACGATTTCCTTGCGGGCTTGGTGTTTCGCGATCATCTCCTCGGGCGTTCCCCAAATCTGGGCGTCGACGTAGGTTTGCACCACCTGTTCGATTCCGAGTTCGTCGATCGCTTGCTTGGCGGCGGCGTAGGAGGCGTAGCCTGTGGTTTCCTCGAAGTGGCGGCCGCCGAATTCGTAGTGCTCCACGCAGGTGATGTAGTAGTTGGCGACGTGCTCGGCGGCGACCTTGCGCGCCGCCTCCGAGTCGGGGTGGCAGTAGGTGAGGTCGATCATCATCGGGGGCGGCGCCTGCACCCCGTGGGTGTCGTAGAAACTCTTCCGGTAGTCTTCGATCATGGGCATGTGATGCGTCTCCATCGGCCCCTGGATGAAGGCCATCATCTGCGCACCGAGGCGACCTGCGGCGACTGCAGAGTCGGGGCTCATTGCCACGCAACTGATTCGATCCTTGAACGATGCGAGTGGTCGGGGGTGGATCGGTACCCGCGGCTGCTTGTAGAAGGTGCCATCGTTCTCGGCGTATCCTTCCTCGAGTCCGCGAAGGATCATTTCGGCGGCCTCGTCGAAACGGCCCCGGGATTCACCCATGTCGAGTCGGAATGCCTCGAATTCGCGTCGTGCCAGGCCGCGGCCCATACCGAAGATCACGCGGCCATCCGCCAAGTTGTCCAGCAGCGCGATCTTCTCGATGACACGCAGCGGGTCGTTCCACGGCAGAATCACCGCGGTGGTCTGGAGTTTGATCGTGCTCGTGCGAGCAGCCAGGTAGGACAAGAACTGTGTGTTGTCGGGGCACATCGAGTATCCGGGGTCGAAGTGATGCTCGACGCATCCCACACTGGCGTAGCCGGCTGTCTCTGCCTGCAACGAGAGCTTGAGGTGGTCGCGATAGACCTCATGGTCACTGCGTGAGTTGTTGTAGTTCTGCAGGAGGTTCGTCATATGGACGCGCATTGCGGTGTTCCTTCCTCGGCGAGATTCCGCAGGTTTGACCGGCTGTGAATGCCGTCACGTCACTGTCGGGGAAATCAACCGATTCATGGTGTCCCAGTACGCAACATGGGTTGGTGTCACGGCGGATCGCCGGGCGGAACAGCTGGGGTCCGTTCAGACGATGGCCGAGTCGATACCTAGCGCGCGCATCTTGCGGTACAGCGTCGAACGTGCAATCCCCAAGGCTTCAGACGCCAGTTTCTTGTTGTCACCGGAATCGCGAAGCGCTTGCAGGATGGCATCAGCCTCCATCCGCTCTAGCCCGGACAGGCGCCGCCGGGCACCTCGTCTGTGGATCTGGACCGGAAGGTCGCCGATCCCGACGTAGTCGTGTCGCACCTTGCTGAGTACTTGTGCAACAACAAGGTTCAAAGATCGAATGTTCTCCGGCCAATCAACCCGGGCAAGCGCCTGGATAGCGTCCGGCATCCACCGTGGCGGGTTGGCGGCGCGGGAGTGCCGGAGAGACAGATTCTCGACGATACTCGAGAGATCCTCGGGCCGTTCAGTCAGCGAAGGCACTGCTATGACATCCGGGAAGCAGACCTGGAGATGGTCGCCGAGTGCTCCGCTGGCAGGTGGTCGACCGGAGGTGGCGACGACTCGTACCGCTGTGGTCGTCAGGATCGAAGCGAGCCGGAGCCGCCACTGATTCGGGATTCGATCGAGGTGGAGCAGAACAAGTGCGCGGCCCTCGTTCGCCGACCCGGCGATGTGTTCGAGCCACTCCGGGGAGGCGTCGTCCCCGTCGAACGCTGCGGCGTCCCGGCCTGCGATGCAGCGGGCCACCGATGCCTTCCCTGTTCCTGGATCTCCGTACAACAGTATCGACGAGTCGGTGGCGCGTGCCAGCTCGTGACGCATTCGGTTCCAGGTGTGCCCGTTGCCGGACAACCCCGGGAGCGAAACCGTAGCCAGGTCAGGCCTGCGGGCGGGTTCATGGAGGCGGCTGAGACGCAGAACTACACCCTCGTCGGATGTGGGGCCCGTGACGAACGAGCGTTCTACCTGAATACGCACCCCACCATCGAGCGACATGACACTGACGGAGCGAGTGCGGTCGGCGAAGGTTGTCTTCGCGTGGTCCCACAACATGGCCTGGTCTACTGCCCCGAGCAGACGAGTGGCTGAGGCGTTCGCCATGACTGTGCGGGCATTGACGGCGACAACCGGGTGTCGGGCATCTCGATTCTCTCGGAGGAATTGAGCCAGTAACAGCCGTTCGCTGACGGTGGCCGATTCGAGCAGCGTGGCCTCGATGTCTGCCACGATTTCCTGCACCCACGACAGGGCGAGCGGCGACGAGTCGTCGACGCTGCAGGTGAGGTTGAGGCTGCCCAACAGCTGGCGGGTGATCGGATGGACTACGGCGTTTCCCGCAGAGGTCAGGTCGCTGAATTGCGGTGCGAAGTGTTCGGGGCCGCGAACCAGCGTTGGTTTTCGGCTGATCAGTGAACTGCCGCTGGAGGTTCCTACGGTGGCTTCGTCGACGCTGAAACCGGCGACCACATCGAGTCCCTCGAGGGTTTTCATGATGGGCGCTCCACCGGCCCACTGCTTGAGGATTACGCCTTGGTCGTCAGTGAGTGACAGGCACATTCCCAGGCTCTGCAGCTGGTCGATTCGCGATCGACTGGCAAGTGCCGCGTCCGTGGCGGCAATCAGTTGCTCACCCCGCTCACGAAGGTCGGCTGTCAGTGGCGCGATGCCAGATGGATTGAGCCCATATCGGACGCACCGCTTCCACGACGCTAGGACGTCAGGAGTTGGGTGATTTCCACCGCCAATGCCCTCGAAAAGACCACTGCGGTCCTGCAGCAGCGCTGCAATGTCGGATTCAACGTCACTGTCAAATGGCCCCTGCAAACGTGAAGAAGTGTCGCGCATCACAGCGCTGATGATTACCCCGCTATTGACGGCCTGTCAAGAAGGGTGTCGGGTCTGCGCTTCGAGAGGCCAGATGGCGGATCGAGTTACCGGAGACGGCGATCAGGGTCCAGGAGCCAGCGGAATGCCACCGCAATACAGAGGGAGTGACTACGCAGTTCGTGCATCGCCGCAGGTTATCGATTACAGGGTCGATCTCGCCCGATCCGCCAGCACCCATGAATCGTCACAACGAGGTCCAGCAATCGTCGGCACCGGTGGTCCGAGA
>NZ_BCXI01000096.1 GCF_001895025.1 Rhodococcus zopfii NBRC 100606 = JCM 9919 | reverse complement strand
CCCGGCCGGACGGCGAAGGAATCACCCGACGGCTCGACTGTCACACGGTAGGGCCCGGCGGTTCTCGGGGCCGGAGTGCCGGCCCCGAGAACCGCCGGGTCAGATGGCGGTGCCAATGATGAACTCCTCGCGGGTCGCGACAGCCCTCTTCACCACGGCCGCCGGGTCGAGCGGGACCGGAGCCTTGCCCAGGGCCGGAGCGAGAGCGGTGACCGCCTCGTCGGCGACGGGCACCCACTTCGAGACCCACCCCTCGAGCACCTCGGACAGCGACGGGTCCCGCTCGAGCGCATAGGTTGTCAGCGCCTGCGTCCAGTCCCGGCTGCGGGCCGAATCGCGGGCGAACTCCGCGGCCAGCTCGGCGACGAACCGGTCGCCGTTCTGTGCCGCGAGATCGCTCAGGCAGTCGTTGAAGAGCGTGTCCAGCGTGGGCTTGACGACGACGCAGAGGGCCGTGAAGGCCTACCCCCCAGTCATAGCTGATCAGGAGGGTCTCGAGTGCCTTGCGCAGGGGTTGCCAGGCGGGGTCGGACTCCCAGATCTCCCGGCTTCGCGCGGTCTCGGCGATGCCGTCACCGTGGGTGTTGGCGAGCACCTTGGTCCAGTAGGCGATCCGCTGGATCCGCCGCATCTCGTCAGCGGCCTGGAAGTGGGCGCAGTTGGTGATGTAGGACGACGGGGCCATCTGGCCGACGTACAGGCTCACCATCTGCAGCGCGTGGATCGGGAATCGCATCGGAACGAGGACGTCCGCGAGGGTGGCCACCCACGCCGGGTCCAGGCCGTCGACGAGGCCACTGGCCTCCGATCGGTCTACCAGTGAATCGACGAAGATCTCGCGCTCGTGTTGCATCGCGACATAGTCGCGGTAGGTGAGCTTGTAGGGGTCGCGGAACGCCTCCCAGTCCTCGACCTGGAGCGGTGAGCCCTCGCGGTTGTTCAGGTACCAGGTGTTGATCGGCGTCGTCGGGTCGAGCTCGAAGGGAGCCGGCTCGCGACGGAAGTGGTAGTGAAACTTGCCGGTGACGGCTTCGTACGGAGTGGGCTTGCGCTTCACCTCGCCGAACTGGCTCCAGGTGCGCTGCTTACGGCGGCCTGCAGGGGTGGTGGTCATGTCAGTTGTTCCTCTCCAGGTACCACTCGATGCTGTCGTCGGAGGTGAGGACGCGGCCCGAGAACGAGGCCAGCGCCTGCTCGAGTCGCGTGATCGGGTAGGTGTAGCCGAGCTCGTCCTCCAGGGTGGCGCGCGTGAGCACACACCGGCCGGGAGTGTGAATCCGGACGTAGCCGTCCTGGTCGTCGATGGTCACCGGCAGGTCGGGGTTGTCCCGCTCGACGGCGGCCATCACAGCCTCGGCCAGGTCCGGGTCGAAGCCGCGGATCACCGGGCCGACCAGTTTGGCGGCGCTGTGGTTGTCGGTCATGAGTGGCCTTCAGCTCTCGTAGGACTTGTTGTAGTGGGTTTCGCCGTCCTGCGGGATCCCGACCCGGATCACCCCGTCGTTCTCCTCGACCCGGTAGCGGTACAGCGTCGAGCCCGTCGGGTTGATGCCGTCGCCACACTTCATGTCGAATTCCCACAGGTGGCCCGGGCACGCGAGCACACAGGTGTCCTCGTCCCATTTGCCGTCGGCCAGGAGCACCTCCTGGTGCGGGCAGAGGCCCTGGAAGGCTGCGTACGTGCCGTCGAGGTGGTGCACGATGACGACCTGCTCACCCTCGACCTCGGCATCGACGATGTCGCCCTCCCAGATGTCCTGTGCCTCGGGAACTTCGACCCACTTGATGTCGACGTCTGCAGCGACGTCCGCCTCCGCCGTCACAGATACCCCACTTCCACGACGTCCATCGGACCGAAGCCGGCGCCGGTCACGGTGGCGTCCGGCGCGACGGCGACCGAGTTGTGGCGGACCTGCAGCGGACGGTCCTGGGCGGCGACGCGATGTCCGACCACGTGGTAGGCCACCTTCTCGGCGACCTGCGTCATGGTGTCCTGGTCGTCGACCGGGACGAGCATCAAGACGAAGTCACCGTCGAACATGCCCTGCAACGGGAAAAGTGCCATGTTCCGTTCTCCCTCACTTGTCCGCGCCGACAGGCAACTTGCCGGGCACGTAGGCCTCGGCGGCCCATTCGTAGTTGGTCGCGTCCTGGCCGCATTCCTCGGGCGAGAGGCTCATGTAGGCGAGCGCGCCACCCAGGTCCGGCGGCTGGATCTCGCCGCCGAGGAACCGGTCGATCACGCTGGTGTGCCCCTTGAACCGGTCCGGGGACTCCTCGAAGATCCACTTGCAGGGCACCGAGCAGAAGTTGTACTGGCGTCCGTCGTGGACCAGCGTGTGCGGCAGCGGGCTGTCGAGCTTGCCCGCGTTGAAGCCGGCCGGCGTGCAGATCGGAATGTGGCACATGTTGCAGATCATCGGCAGGGTCTCGGGCAACGTCGCCTCCGGCTTGCCCGCCCGGATGTTGTCGCCCATGACGTCCCAGTGCCGTCCGAAGTTCTCGTTCCAGCCCGGGTACTTCTGCTCCAGCCAGTCCCGCTCCTCCGGCGAGGCCCCGGCATCGGGGTTCCACCAGACCGTCGGACGCCAGTTGTAGACACCGAGGTGGTACGCGTGATGCAGCCAGTCGAGCTCCGGCAGGAAGTATTCGTCCCAGTACCACGGCTTCTCCAGGCCGAAGTCGCGGAACTGCTCCAGGAACTGCTTGACGATGAACTCGCTCATGAACTCCTTGAAGGAGTGGGCGCGGTGCTCCAGCGGCGTGTAGTAGTCCATCGACAGTCCGGTCAGCAGCGCGAAGACCTTCCACGAGCGCCAGAACATGTGGTCGACCAGCTTCTGGGCAACATCCTTGTGCCCCTGCTCGATGAGGATCTTCACCGTCGGCTCACCCTGCTGGGAGTGCCGTGCCTCGTCGGTCTGAATCGAGGAGATAAGCGAACCGAAGTCCACGTCGCCGACCCGCATCGCGTCGGCCGCCATGCCCAGGAACTGCAGGTTGGTGAAGCCGGTCTCGAAGGTGAAGGTCAGCTGGATCGCGGTGGACACCGCATCGTTCGCGCCGAACATGTCGTCGAACAGGCTGCGGGCGGCGAGCGCCCCCCACTCGTTGGTGTGGAAGGCCTTGTGGGCCCAGTCCGCCCGCGGTTCCTTCGCCAGAAGGCCGTAGGGGAAGTACGTCTGGATCTGGCCGTGCCGGGTCTCGTCGAGGGTGCCGTACAGCGCCATGTTGCGCCACGCGGCGGCGCGGCCGAAGCGTCCCATCCGGGATTCACCGATGCCGGCGGTGTACTCGGGGACTGCGATGGCGCCGTAGTGGGCGATGATCGCCGACTTCCAGCCGGGGTCGAGGGACTCGAAGATCTTGGAACGGCCGACGACCGCGTTGACGGCGTAGACCGAGGCGTCCTTGCCGAACTGGTTGTGGACGTACTCGGTGTAGGTCACCTTGTAGGGCTCGTCCCACCCCCACCAGTCCTCGGCGGCGATGCCGTGGCTGTTGGAAAGCTCCTCGGGGAAGACGTCCTTTTCGTCGACGTAGGTGAACGTCCAATTCATATCTCGCGTGAGGTCGTACCACTGCGACCGCTCAAGGCTGGGCACCTGATGACTCCTTCGAATGGGGCCGACGCGCGCTGCGTTGGGGTACCCGAATTAGAGCACCGGGTGATGGCCATCACAACGGCGCCTTTCCATTCAACGGAAGTCGATTCCGCCGCCCCCGAACACGAACCGGGCGGCCTCGCCGCCGAGGCTGCGCTCGATCCGCGAAAAATTCGAAAAATTTGCTGCTACAACAGGATAGAATTTCGAGATGCGGGGAGAGGATGCTCGTCGGTCCGCGGTGCACACCCCCGGCGAATCCCGGCTCGCTCAGGCTTCGAGGAAAGCGGAATCGGCGGTGTCGTGTGCCCCATCCCTGTCGAGTCA
>NZ_BCXI01000095.1 GCF_001895025.1 Rhodococcus zopfii NBRC 100606 = JCM 9919 | reverse complement strand
CCCCCCCTGCTGGTCGAACTGGACGAGGCAATCTCGCCGGCCGCGCAGATGTTGGCCAGTAGCACCGACGGCGCGCAGCTGACCAACCAGCAGCTGACCGACATCCAGGACATCCTCGGCGACGTCCAGAACACCGTGATGCCGCTGGTCGAGTCCGCGCAGGCTTTCGGCGATCAGGGCCGACAACTGCTGACCATCGTGCAGGGCCTGGCCACTGACCTGCAGGGATCGGTCACCGCGGCGCAGACGATCAACCAGATGCTGCCGCTGCCCGGCTGACCAAGCCTTCCCCCCAATTCCGTGAACCGACAACCCCGACCGACGACTGGACTTGACATGAAGATGGATACCGACGTGCAGGACGAGGCGTATCCACGCCGCGGACTGGCCGGACTCCAGCGTTTCGATGTCCCCGCCTCAGCGCTGCCCTCCCGCAAGGGCGTGCTACCGCAACGCCTCGACGTACCGGTGACCGCGTCACCCGGCTCGACCGGATTCACCGTGGTCACCGAATGGATGGGCCGGTTGGCTGCAGCCCTGGCTCTCGTCCTCTTCGGACTGGTCCTCATCACCATCCACAAAGGCCAGCTCGTCCAAGACAGCGCCCGCACCATCGTGGACAACTTCCGGCTGACCAACGACTATTTCGCCCAGCGAGCGGACATGACCGCACCTGCCACCGCCCGCCGGCAACTCGACGAACTCGCCGTAGTGTTGACGAAACTCAATGCAGCCACGGCCACCGACGTCGAGCACCTTGCGGCACTGCTTCCGGACGCACAGGCGTTGCTTGCCGCCGGTCAGGGCGATACCGCGATCGCCGGACAGCTCCGAACAGTTGTTGAGGCCTTACAGGGCTCGGCAGCCTCCCTGCACCAGATTTCCGCGGACGCCGACGCCACGGTCTCCGATGTCGACAATGAGCTCACCACCGCAATCGATCTGGTCCACCAGCTCAACAATGAGCTCACCCGAACGACGAACAAGCTGGCGCTGATCCCCGCACAAGACGCCCTCATTCCTGCACCGGGAGGCAACTAAATGATCACCAAGAAGGCCTGGCTCGGAGTCCTCCTCGGGTTCGGTGTGGCGCCCGCGGTGCTGCTGTGCACGGTCAACGGATTCGTCCCCGGTCTCGACGACGTCGTCGACCCCCTCGGTCGACCGTCCCAGCTCAGTCTCGAAGTGATCAACTCCGCAGACCAGTTCGACACCCTCACCGCCATTTTGGTTCCCAAACACGCCCAACTCGCCCATGACATCCAGATCCTGGGTCCGCTGGCCGACGACCTCGAAGGCCTCACCGACAAGGCGGGAGGACTATCCGGACAGGCGACAATCCTCAATGCCTCCACCAGCGACGTCGTCGCTATCACCGGGCCGCTGCCGAACCTCGTCGCAAATGTGACAGGTCGCGCCAATCAGGCGGGCCCTACCGTAGCGGGACTGTCGACGGCCGTCGGGTCGGTCACCACACAACTTGAGGCGATCAACACTGGATTGACCACGATCGAAGGCACCCTGGCCGCACTCGGGCCGAAGGCCACCGCCATCGCCGCGACCCTGTCGAACGTGGAGGACGAAGCACGCCACGTCCAAGCACTCGGCCCTCTCCTCGCGGTGGTCGGTCCGCCGGTCAACTCCCTCAACCTCCCCCCACTCGGTGGCGTAACCGCTCCCGCCCGGTAACGCTCAGCTGGCCTCAGAACGCGTGAAAGGCAGAACACAGATGTTTCGGCTCTCCTGGGCAATCGCCGCAGCTTTCACCATCGCGCTCTTGTGTGGCATCTTGATCGTCACACGAGATCTCGCTATCACCAACGACATCTTCAAAGACGGTGTAGTACAGGCAAAAACGGTCGACAAGACTACCGATGAGGCGTTGACAGGGGCGAAGGAACTTCCCGCGGCCAATGCCGCCGTCAACCAAGGTATGCCTGAGGTGGTGGGAGTACTCGATTCCCTGGCGCGCGCCGACCAGACCCTCGGCGAACTCGGCACCCACCTACAGTCGCTGGGGAACGCACTCGAGTCCTCCGACGCACCGCTCGCCGGCATCATCGACGCCAGCACGGCGGCGACCGCTCAAGCCAACGCCGCCGCCGTGCCAGCCGAGCAGATCGGGCACACCCTCGCCGCCACCGACACCAAAGTGCAGGTATTGGCCATGCTGTTGGACGAAACTCTCTCTCTGGGAGAGGAAATCGACTCGAAGCTGCGCATCGCTCTACTACTGCCCGTCATCGACGAATGAGGGGTGCTAGTGCCGCATCATGCAACGTTAGCCCTATCGACGATCTCGCGTAGCCGCCTGTCCTCGGCGTTCTTGTTGCGCCAGATGATGTAGCGCCGAATCATCGACGACTGCTCCCGATGACTGCCGTGGTCGGTGCCGTCGAGCGCGAAGTATCGCAGCGCGGTGAACTGCGCCTCGATGCGGTTCAACCACGAACTGTTCGTCGGGGTGTACGCGATCTCGACGTTGTTCGCCTCAGCCCACTCCGCGACCCGCCGGCACTTGCGCGTGGTCAGGTGCGGGGAGAAGTTGTCGCACACGATCGCCATCCGAACCTCGGCCGGATACAGGGTGCGCAGATACCGGCAGAATCGGAGGAACGTGGTGCGGTTCTTCGTGGTCTTGACGTGCCCATACAGCCTGTCCTTGTCCAGGTCATATGCGGCGAACAAGTGCCGCACCCCGTGTGGACGGGTGTAGGTCGCCCGCCGACGGCGCCGCGGTTCCCGGTCCGGGTTCTTGTGCGTGCCTCCCCGTTCGGCCCACTGCCGGCCCGGATGCGGCTGCAGATTCAAGGGCCCGAACTCGTCGAGACAGAAAATCGCCTGTGGCTCATCGGGATCGGGCACGACCTCGCCATCAGCGATCGCGTAGAGATGCTCGACCCGAGCCTTCTTCGCCGCGTAGTCCGGATCCTTGGACCGCTTCCAGGTTTTCACTTTTTGAAACGAGACACCCTCCTCTCGGAGCAGCACGCGCAGACCCTCGTGGCTGATGTCGTCGACCACCCCCTCGGCGACCAGGAACTCGGCGAGTTTGGTCAGGCTCCAGGTCGAGAACGGCAGATCGTGCTCGACGGGGGCGGACTTGGCGATCTTCTTGATCTCGCGGCGTTCGGGCAGCGTGAACGTCTTCGGTCGGCCGCCGGCGTATTTCGGGTAGAGCGAGTCGAATCCGTCGGCATTGAAGTTGTGGATCACGTCGCGGACCCGGTCGGCGCTGGTGAAGCTGACCTCGGCGATCTTCGGCACCGGCATGCCTTGGGCGGAGAGCAGGATCATCTGGGCGCGACGCCAGGTCACCACCGATCCGGTGCCGCGGCGGATGATCCGGACCAGCCGCTTGCCTTCGTCGTCATCGAGTTCTCGTACTCGTTCTGCCACCGGACCAGGCTGGCCGATACCGAGGCCGATACACCGCAACCAGGCGGCGTGTCGGCTATAACGGGGCAAAGGTTCGCGGGTGCGGCACTAGATAAGCGGTCGAACCATCCTGACATCGGCTAATTGATCCGTCCTTCGAAAATGATCGCGACGGCGTTCGAGGCAGACTTCCAGCTCGCTGCCCATCGTGCCCTACCCTGGGCCCGTCCGGGTCCAGCGCTCGACTTGAATCACGTAATCTGCCCGCCAAACACCCTCGGTGCCTCACATGGGTTTGCCCGCGAAACGGTGATCGTCGGGGGATGGAAAGTGGGCTGTCGATGCGGTCTCGTGCCGAGGTGACCAGGAGGCTCGCGAGGGAGTACGCGAAGGCCTCGAAGAAGGAGCGCGGTCGGATTCTGGATCAGGTGGTCGAGGTGACCGGATAGTCGCGCGACAACGCGCGCCGGCGGCTGGCCCAGGCTGCGCGGGCACCGGGCACCAGGCACCGAGCTCTGGGCGGACGGAGGCGGTGCGGGCGCGGCGTCCGCTGCCGCCGAAGTACTCCTCT
>NZ_BCXI01000094.1 GCF_001895025.1 Rhodococcus zopfii NBRC 100606 = JCM 9919 | reverse complement strand
TGGCGGAGTCGTTCTTTCAGAGTTTGAAGCGTGAATGGCTGCATGGTTGTGCCGCGATGTCGAAGGCGCGGACGCGTCTGGAGTTGTTCGGGTGGTTGTCGTACTACAACCGGCGACGGCGTCATTCCGCGTTGGGCTATCTGGCACCGATCGAGTTCGAACGACGATTGACCGCATCGGCTACGCTCGCACTCGCTGCATGAAATCCGGTGTCCACTCTCAAGGGGCAACCTCAGATCCTCCTGTTCGCAGGTGACTGACCATCGCGGCCACGGCCCAGACATTCTCCAAGCAGGAGTCCATACCAACGGGCTGGCTCCGAGCTCCCGAACAAGGACACCGCTCGACCAGGCACCGAGCCCGTGGACGGCCGCTCAGATTACAGAGATCACCATGTGTCCCGGTCGGTGGGACGGTCTGCCTGCGGGCTCCCTCCAAGGCTAAATGTCGGTGGGGTGTTCCTCGTCGACCTGTCGGTGACGCGGCCAGGTGTCCCGGTCGAGCGCGGCACCCAGACCGTCACCACCGCGAAGATCGCCGGCCGCTGGTACGTCGACGTGTTCAAGTGACCGCCCGCGCCGCCGTACCGCTGCACCAGCGAAGGACCACCCGCACATGCCCTTCACTCACCGGTGCCGCCGCGTGGTGCTCGCCACCGTCGCGGCCGCGTGTGGGCTCGATGAACCTTGGCTCCCGGATCAAACCTGGCCAGCCACACCGCGTCCGGCTGATCGTCGCCGTCGACCCCAGCGCGGCCAGTACGGCCCGTACGGCGGTGCGGTCCTCTCAAATTCCTCGAGCCCGTCCGACTTCCCTGAAGACCCGGGCTGAACGGCGGAAGCGATAACGACCACGGTTACGGTTGCAGTACGGCTGGTCAGGACCTGAAGGCTACCCTGCAAGAATCCACTTGGCGGTCCTCAAGCAGTCCCACCGTGACACGAACGTTTAACCTGTTGTGCAGCGCAAAAGACAAAGAACGGCGCCAGCTCTCACAGATTCCGCCCGACTGAGAAACTAGGATCGCACACATGGGAAACCGAATCCTAAAAGTGGTCGTCGATATCTTGGTCATCGAAACTCGAGCGCTGGAGCCACCTTATGTTGGCCAGACCGTGTCCGTGCCACTCGGATTTCGCGACCACCACTGGTTCGATACCACTGGCCCCCACGTGACCACCGCGCGGGTCATATCACATCCGCACGCAGGCAAACACCCGCGGACAGGAGTAGCAGAGCAGCCCATCTGGGACACCAGACTGCGAGGCGATGGATGGAGCGCAAGCTGGGCAGCCGAGCGACCCACTACCGGATGTACGACGATCACTGGTACGATTTACGCCGATATCAACGGCCATGAGGACGAAGTACGTGGTCGCATCACCCGCGTCCAGACGATACGCACCCGACTTCGACGGGCACCAACTGTTCAAGGCTGGGAGCCCGTGCCGGGCACAATCCAATATTCCGAGGTTCAAGAATTTCCAATCCAATTCGAATCTGATCACTTATCAATCGATTCGGATAATGTACACCGAATTATCGGAGTTCTGATTGAACTGGACCTCGAAGATGTGGGGAGTCGACCGCTCAGACCACCGTTTTTGCCCTCCACAACCAGCGTATTCGGAAATTCGGTCTGGGCTCTTGATCAGGAGTTACCCATCCTTCGGCGGTTTTCTCTTGACGGTGCCAATCCAGCGATGGAGCACATTTTTCCAGGTCCTATATTGGACCAATCCACCAGCCGATTCAGACGCATACACGCAGATCGATATGGATGCTGGGTCGTAAGCAAGGATGAGATCTTTCGCACTGCTTTCGACGAAAGCGGAAGCATGCATACTTCCCTTATTTCCTCGACGAGCATAGCAAGATCAGTTTCCCATCCCACCACAGGTTCCCTTTTGGTGATCGCACCGACATTGCCGGGAACACGAATACTTCCCGGGGTCAGAAAGCTGGAATCGATTCAATTACTGGAAAGCCCAGCTGCAATCTACGGGATAGACGGGAGTTTGAAGTCCATTAGTGTTCCAGCAGGCATCGTTCAATCGGCTTTATCTGGACCGTCATATTTCTTGATCCTGACGCGGACGCAAAGTCTAAACAGAGGGGTGGAGTTCAGGCTGACGAAAATTCATCTGGACGGACGCGCGGAATCTGGACCAGAGTTTTCTTTCACTGAAAGTCACCCGTACCCACTATTGACGTCATGTAATCCAACTAGAATCAGAGTAGGCAATGTTTTTTATCGAGTAGGTGATGATTTATCAGTTTCGGATTCTACCCAAACTCCCTACGATATTGCCCGTTCTGGGCAAGCAGGGGAGGGG
>NZ_BCXI01000093.1 GCF_001895025.1 Rhodococcus zopfii NBRC 100606 = JCM 9919 | reverse complement strand
GATCCAGAAGCTCTCGGATCTCGGGCTCGACCTGCGGTGGGAACGTATGCCGGGTGCCGTTGATCGCGATGGTCGCCGAACGCAACGGGCGCAGCTTTTTGACGACGTTGCCGATCGCCAACCCGGTTCGTTCCTGAACCAGACGCGAGACGGCCAACGCCGCGAACACGATGGTCAGATGCGCTTCGATCGAATCCTTCGTGCGGTGAAAGATCGGCCGGGCCCGCAGATCGGTTTTCGACATCCGGAACGACTGCTCCACATGCCACAGATCATGATATTTCGCGATCACCTCGCCCGGATCCATCAGTGAGGCAGGAGCATTCGTGACGTACCCTTTCAAGCCCGAGAGGGATCGAGCGCGTTCGAGTGATGCGGTATCGAGGCTGCGGCCCTGTGCGGTGGTCTTGACGAACCGTGTCGACTTCGGCGGTGTACCGCCGTCGACGACGGCCCGGGCGCGGGCTTCCTGCGCATTCAACGTCTTCTCGTCCCGCGCCGCTCGTGCGGTCGAGTACTGCCACACCGCCCGCCACGCATTCGGATGATCGACCGGACTCCACACCGGTTCGGCGCGTTTGCGGACGTTGTTGACCTTCGAGCGGCCGTGCCTGGGGGTGATCGTGTCGACGATCTGACCATTGGTGAAAGCATTGCCGTGCCAATGGAAGTGTGAGGCGAGATCCCCGGGTGCTTTCGTCACTCGGGAGCCGACGATGAACTTCAGGCCCGCATCGTCGAGGTCGGTCAGGTTCGACGCCGACAGCATCCCGGCGTCGGCGGCAACGACCATCTCCACACCGGTGATGTCGTGGCGTTCCTGGAACTGGCGCACGATCGGGACGATGGTGTGGGTTTCGGCGTGGTTTCCTTCGAAACATCCGATTTCCAAGGGAAATCCGGTGCGGTCCACCAGGAGCCCGACCACGATCTGTGGGTCCACGCGTCGTTCCTTGCTGTAGCCGACTTTCCGTAGGGCGTCTTCTTTTTCGGCTTCGAAGTACAAGGTGGTGACGTCGTAGAGCAGCAGGCTCAGACCGCCGGTGTCGGCGGCGTGGGCGAAGCACCGCTCGGCGATGAGGGCGCGGTAGTCCTTGTCGAGGACCGAACGCAGGTGGCGTTTGATGGTGGCGTAACTCGCCGGGGTGGCGCCGAGGTCACGCAGGACTCGGCCGGCATCGAGTTTCGAGCCGGGTTCGACGATGCGGGCGATCACCAGGTCCCGGAACACCTCATCGTCGATCCGGCCGAATCCGAGCTGGTCGTAGGCGGTGTGCAGGGTTTCCCGGAGCAGCACCGACGCGGTGGTTTCGGTCCGGCCCGGCGCATCGAGCACCGGTTGTTGCTCGTCGACTGGTGCCGGCAGCAGTGTTCCTTGCCCGGTAGGGAGGGTGTTTTCGACGGGCAGTTGTGGGGTGAGGCCCAGGTCGAGGGCCTGTTGGTCGGGTTCGAGCCAGGTGCGGGCGCGTTCGAGGAGCATGCCGAGTTCGATGTCGGTGTGGGCGGATCCGATGTGTTTGACGATTTCCTGCCGGCCGTTGGTGTAGCGGGCAATCTGCACGGCGGTGGCCCCGGATTTGGTGCGGACTCGCCTGATGAACGCCACTCGATGAGCGTAGACGGGCTCGGTTAGTGCGTGAAATCAGCCGTTCACGGGAGAGAATGTCCTGGTCACAGCGTTGAGGTCAGAATTTTTGACCAGGAGTGAGCCAACTCA
>NZ_BCXI01000092.1 GCF_001895025.1 Rhodococcus zopfii NBRC 100606 = JCM 9919 | reverse complement strand
ATGGGATCCGCCTCACAGATTCGGTCCGGTGTGCCCGCGGCACGCTCGGCACTCGATGCAGTGCCACGTCCGCGACTGTTCCGGATGCTGGATGAACAGCGGAGCCTGACGGTGGTGCAGGCCCCGAAGGGGTTCGGTAAGCGCGTGTTGGTGGCGAGCTGGCTGCACCGTGGCGGCGCGCCGGACCGCCAGGTGATCTGGGTCGACTACGACACCTCACCGATCGAGGTGCCGGATCTGGTCGACGACACGCCGTGCCTGGTCGTTCTGAACGGGGTAGAGCCTGCCGACGCCCCCGCGGCACTGAAGAAGATGCTGATCCTGCTCGAGCACTGCCCCGCTGCGATCGCCGTCGTGACGGTGCACGGCGCTGTCGAGCTGCCACCCGAGCTTGCGGCCGGTGGTCTCGACCACAGTTGGGTGAGCGCACATCATCTGTGTTTCTCTCCCGAAGAGATGGAGCAGTTGTGCCGATCCCGAGGCCTGGCCGTCACCGCTGAGCGACGCCCGGAGCTGTGCAGCGAACTCGGTGGCGTGCCGTCACTTGTCGCCTCTGCGGTAGCCGTGCTGCGAGTCGCTTCGGCTGCGGCGACCACCATCGGACACTCGGAACCGGCGCTGGAGCAAGTAGTCGGGGACTACGTGCACCACCGGCTCAGCGGACTCGGTGAGGACGCCCGCGCCATCGCTCTGAAAGTAGCGGTGATGACGACATTCACCGACGCAGACGCTACCGAATATGTGGGAGGCGAAGCGTCCGCGGAGTTTCTCGACCAGCTCGGCACGGTTGGACTGATACTCGGGACATTCGACGGTGTGCAGCGCCGCTGGTCGTGGCCTCCGGCAGTGCGGGAGGTGGTCCTCGGGATCACGCGTGCACACATGCCCGCATGGGTGGATGAAACGTTGACCAGGCTGGCCCGTGAGCGTCGGGATGCGGATCGTCACGCGGAGGCTGCCGTATATGCCGCCGAAGCCCGGAGATGGGATGTCGCAGCACGCATCCTCGACGAGAACTGGAGCCGTTTGGTCGCCAGCGATTTCGAGGTTCTGGTGCGGCTGCTGCGAGCGGTTCCGGACTCGGTGACCGATGAATTCCCCGGGTTGGCTGCCGGAAAGGCACTTTTCGTGAACGCCTTGACAGGCCACCCGCTGTTGGACATCGAAATACCGTCCGACCCGAATGAATTGACTTGCCTCGGTACAGAACCGGACGCGGCCGCGGCGCTGCACATCGGCACCGTCCAGGCAATCGCGCTGAGGTTGGCGGGGAACCTGCGCGAGGCCGGCGATCGGGCACTGGCGATGGTGCCCCTGGTGGAATCGATGCTGGTGCACCAGCCCGGTGAGGTGACCGCACAACTGCCGACTTTGCGACTTCAATGGGCGATCGGCATGCAGCTGGCCGGTGACCTCGGCCAGTCCACTGTGCAGTTCGAACAAGCGTACCGAGATGCGCTCACCCCGGGTTCGGATTATGTGGTGCTCAACGCCGCCGGGAGCCTCGCGGCGAACTGGGCATTGTCAGGGGATCTCACGAGGGCCGACGAATGGCTTTCTGCCGGCTCGCGGGTCGATATCAACGTCGGCTACTGGGACGAGATGATCCGGGTCGCGGGTCGGGTCGGTGCCGCACTGGCCCACATGGATCGTCTCGACGCGGAGGGTGCCGCCGTCGAACTGGACCAGCTCGGAGTTCCGGCCGCAGGCGAAGAACTCTGGGGCCTTGTTGCCTACGCGCACACTCAGTACGCGCTGACTGCTGGGGACGCGTACGCGGGTTTGACGGTCTTGCACCGGATTGTCGACGGCCACCGGCGTCTCCTGCAGGACGGATCCCTATCGCATGTACTGCTGACCGCGGCGGAGATCGACTTGCATCTCGCACTCGGACACGGGAATCTCGCACGTGCCGTCGCTGAAACCGACACCACCGGCCATCCGCTCGTTGTGGTGGCCTCAGCGCGAATGGAACTGCTGACCGGAAACCCCGAGGCCGCTCGGACCGTGCTCAAGAGAATCTCGTGGCCCGACAGCGGATGGCTACGGGCCCATATCGAGGCGCTGCTGATCGAGGCCGGCGCCTGCCTTCTCACCGATCGCGACGCTGCAGTACGTGCGTGGAGCCGCGGCACCACTCTGGCCGAAGCTCTCGGCAATCGTCGGGTCCTGATGACTGTGCCGGCAGATACCAGGCGCGAACTCGCACACGTGAGCGGTGCCGCGGTGCCCGAAAACCTAGCGGCCGAAGTGTTTCCCCTCTCGGTGCCGGAAACGGTACTCACAGCCCGTGAACGGGAAATTCTTCTCCTGCTGGCCGATGGTGTCGCTCGGAAAGACCTGGCGAAGACGATCTACGTCTCGAACAACACCGTCAAAACTCATCTACGCAGAATCAACGTCAAGCTCGGGACCGGCAATGCCGTGACCGCTCTCGCCCGTGCCCAGGAACTCGGCTTGCTGTCCTGATGTCCGACGACCACGGTTCCGGCGAGGACGCGTTGCCGCGGGTCACCGTGTCACGGCAGTGATCGGTTCATCGGCGTGACAGTCAGGTCCTCGACGACCGGATCGTCGGCGTCCACATCGAGGTGGCACAGGACCTGACCGGTCTCGTCGAGGAGGGCGTAGCGTCCCGGCAGCAGACCGGCGAAACAGAACTGTCCGTCGGAGGCGGCCGTGGGCGGATCCGCCACCGGACCCGGCGGTCGTGTGCCGTGTTCCGGCGTCGAGTTCACAGATCGCCGCCCTATCCGGCCATTGCCGCCGCACCGACCCGCACTCGAATCGCTGCTGGTCTCACCCGGTGTTGTCTGTCGACGCTCTTCGCGGTCGGAACCTTCCGGGTGTTCCGGCGAGGAGCCCCGACGCAGGTTCCATCGGCGAGTCCCTCCTTGGTGTCGACGCTCGTCGATGGCGTGGGGGGTGGGAACGGGGTGGGTGTCGGCGGTGCCTGCCCGATGCTGCGGAACGCAGCCCGATGTGTCATGTGCCGCCGCTGCGTCGGGCCGGACGTCCGCCGGACCCGGCCGGTTCTCCCCTCCGGATGTCACCCCGGATGTCACCCGAACAGGAGATAACGGACAGCAGGTACCTGAGGATTCAACCTGTGTCGGGAGTCCAGGTCGGAACATTCACCAGTGTTCCGACTCAGCGGGGGCGTCAGACGAAAGGCACTTCAGGTGAAAATCTGTGTTCGAGTGTGGGCAGGTGCGGCGGTTTTGGCAGGATCATCGGTGATCACGATCCCGGTGACGGCGACCGCGACGACTCCACCCTCGATACGAGCACTCCAGATCGAGACCGACCCTCACAGCTCGGACTACGCGGTCGTGGTGCGCCCGCCACACACCGGCCGCTTCACCCTCACCCTCACCCTCGCACCCTCACGGGCCTGGGGCCCGATCCCTGCCGGGTGCGCACCCGAGTCTCACGTAATCGACCAGGTCCTCAACGTCGAAGACCAGGCACCGGCGGGCACGGCGGCGTTGACCCGGTCGGTGATGGTCTGCGAACTCGGCGCACTCGACGCCGGAACACAGCACACGATCATGGTTCCGGTGTCGGACCAGGTGTCGGCCCTCTCCGCGGCCGGATCCGTGTTCACCGCGAATCTGCACTCGGGCGAGACATTCCTCGACCGGGCCGACCACCCCGCAGCGCCGGTCACCCGGTGCGCCCCACCCGGTCGGGCGCCGATCCGGACAGCGGATGATCAAGACCCCGACAACGGTGCTGTCGCCGGGGCACCGGAGACAGTGTCGGCGGCGGCGACCGGGCAGATCGCCGGCCGCACCCACCCCGGTGCCCGCCTTTCCCTGACCGGGGTCGATGCCTGTGAGGACCGCATCGACCGCACGGTCACCGCCACCTCCGACGGACAGTTCCGTTTCGCCGGTCTGCTGCCGGGACGCTACGCCCTCCTCGACGAGACCGGTCAGGTTCTGTGCCACCTCGATGTGGACGCCGACGATCCGGTCGTCGAGGACCTCACTGTCACGCCGATGAACCGATCACTGTGAGTGCGGTGCACGCGGGACGGGGTGTCCGTGGCCATGGAAAAGT
>NZ_BCXI01000091.1 GCF_001895025.1 Rhodococcus zopfii NBRC 100606 = JCM 9919 | reverse complement strand
TTTACATCTGTTTTGATGCTTTTTCGATGTTTCGTTGGTGCTTTTTCGGTGCTTTTCTGGTGACGCTGGTCACACGTTTATAGGCTCTGACCTGCGGTTTTGCGGGTGTAGCGGGGTTCGGTGGCGGTGGTGGAGCGGGTACCTCGGTCGGTCGGTGCGGCCTGGTGAACCGGGCGCGGTGACCACCGGGCAAGGGCGGGTTTTCCCTTGCTCGGTGGTCGGCGGGTCCGGTAGGGCCGTGGTGTGGCGACCGGGCGCGGCGCACGCGGAGCAGCGGGAACCTCGGGAGGGAGGACAGGGGTCCGGGGGCGGAGCCCCCGGGGATCGGTAGAGCGATGCGGGTCGGGCCGGGAGTTTCTGTGCCTGTACACGAGGCCCGCATAGACCGAAGGCCCCGACCAGGAGGTCGGGGCCTTCAACGGTTGGACTGTGGTGCGGTCAGTCCTCGTCGGTGCTGTCGTTCTTGCTGCCGCGGGCTTTGCGCCGGCGCACCTTCTCCACCTCGGGGAAGGGCTCGCCGCCGTTGTATTCCTCTTCGAGCTTGTGGGTGTACTCGGCGATGGCGGCCTCGATGAAGCTGTTGAGACTGCCGTGTGCGCCGGGGTAGACACCGCGCAGACCCTTTTGAGCGTTGGTCGCAGCGTCGATGACGGATTCGGCGAGGGTGAACGTGCGCCGGGTCAAGGTGGGTTGCTGCACGATCTTCTTCGGTGCTGCGGACCGTGCCGGGACGTTCTCGTCGGGAGCTTCGGCGTCGAACATGCTGCGGATGTCGCTCATGACTTCTTCCTTTGGGTAATGGTGGTGGCCAGGTCGTCATAGACCAAGGCGTGACGCCAACCGTCCTTCGTGTCGGCGAGGGATACTCCGTCGTTGACGGCCCTCTTGATCGGCTCGGCGGATCGGACGCTGCCGAGGACGGGGATGCCGGCCTCGGTGAATTGGGTGGTCCAGGCGCGAGCGAGGACCGTTCCGGACTGCACCTTGTTGAGGATGGTGCCGCGGACCCACAGAGTGCTGTTGTGCCGCTTCTTGATGCTCTGGGCGTACGAGGTCACGCCCTGCATGGCCGCGATGCTGAAGTCATGCGCTTCGTTGAGGACGATGAGCTGGTCAGCGGCCACGAGCGCGCACATCTCGAGGGCATTTCGCGTGGGGGAGCAGTCGATGAGGATGTAATCGTAGCGGTCACGGATCGGCTCGAGTGATTCCCGCAGGACATGGGGGCCTTCGATGGGATCGTTGGTGATGTTCTTCTCGGCGGCGATGAGGTGGGCCGCGTTCGCAGGGGCGGCGATGAGATCGACGCCGGGGCGTATTGCATCGAGGATCGCCTCGGCAGCGGGCTTTCGGGTCTCCGGGTCTATATCGACGATGTGATCGGCGGTCACCTTCGCTGCGGCACGGAGGTCGGGCTGCAACTTGGTGAGGGTGTGGGTGAGGTTGCCGGAGGGATCAAGGTCGACCAGGAGCACCTTTTCGCCGGCACGGGCGAGGGCTTCACCGACGTTGAGCACGGTGGTGGTCTTGCCCACCCCGCCCTTCTCGTTGCCGATCAGAATGATTTTCGAACTCATGGCCTCCCTTTCCTGATGCAATAATACATCACTTCTGATTCATAAAGCGTGCTTTTCTGGTTCTTATCGGATGGCGGTTTCGTGACTGTTGCGGACTGGGTGGTGTTGCATCTGTTCAGGTGCGGTTTCATGTCAGTGGTGGATGGAACGGCGACGGCCAGGGCTCGATGCCCTGGCCGTCGGCCACCGCTGCCACGGGGGTGGGGGTGGTGGGTTGAATCTGGTTGCGTTCGCGGGGTTTCCAGTCCTGTCGGCTGGTGCGTGACGCTAGCCAACATCCAACACTATCGGTGGCGCTCGCGCACAGGGGGGCCGCTGGGATTCGCGTCGGGCTCGTGGTCGGCGGTGGGGTCTGTGCGGCGCAGCCGCTCCTTCGGGTTCGGTTCTCGGCCGGCCTCGCGGTGGTGGCAGACCGTACGGGTGGGGCGGATATGGCGGCGGCCCGAGCCGGGGCCGTGAGGGGCGTCCGGCTCGGGCCGTGTGTCAGCGGATCTCGCGGCACTGTCGGCATTCCCACCCTTGGGGGCGGAGAAGGCAGGTTCGTCGTTCTTCGCAGAGCCAGCAGGTCTGGTTGGCTTTTTCGGCTTCGCCGCGTTCCTGCGCTGCGGCTTTTTCGTGTTCGGCTGTGCGGCGTTCTCGCTCGGTGTCCAGGTCGTTGTGCTGGGCCGCGGTGGGTAGTGCGCGCATCATGCGGTAGGCGGCGGCGGTGCCTGCGTCTCGTTCTGCGAGGTCGGCGGCGGTGTAGCTCGGGGGTCGGTCGGCTTCGTGCAGCATGGGTCCGAAGATCGCGCGGCAGGTCTGGCAGGGGGTGAGTTCGTCGGTGACGGGCTGTTTGCATCCGGGGATGATGCACTCGGCGAACAGGGATTCGGCGGTCATGGCGTCCTCGCGGCGAGTGGGGACCGGCGGCCGCGAGGGGGTCGCTGCCGCCGGATGTGGGTTACTGACCTGGGCGGATGGGGGTGTGGGCGTCCTCGGCGCGGGCGTCGGTGATCTTGTCGTAGGGCAGTCGGTCGGTCCAGCTGTAGGCGGTGGCGACGGTGACCGACTTTGCGTTGACTCGGATCACCTTGTGCCAGGTGCCGGAGCAGTTGACGAAGCATCCGGGGCGTAGGTCGGCGCGGCTGTAGAGCTTGGGGCCGTCGGTGGCGTCCTGTTCGGCGCGTACTGCGGTCCAGTATTCGATGTCGCGCTCGAGTTCGGCTTTGTTGAGTTCGAGTTGGTGCATGTGGTTGCTGGTCTCGGCGGTGTGTCCGGCAGCGCGGTACTTGGTGAGGTGGCGTTCGATGCTGCGTAGTTCGGCGCTCTGTCGTTCGATGCGGCGGTGGATCACTGCGGGGGTGTAGCGGTGATCGGTGCTGCGGGCGGCGATGCGGGCGGATTCGGCGGCTGAGCGGGCGGCGGCGTCGGCTTCGATCGAGGCGCGGGCGGTGGTGTGGGCGCGGTCGAGGGCGCGGCGGTGGCGTCGTTCGCTGTGATGTCCCACTTTGATGGGTTCTCCGCCTTCGGGCAGTGCGGCACAGGCGTGGTCGTGGCGTGCGTGGGCGGCGGCGGCGGCGGTGGCCTTGCGTTCGGCCTTGGCTGCGAGGGCGGCGGCGCGGTCGGTCAGACGCTCGTTGCGGTCGTGGTGGGCGTCGGTGCCGTCGCGGAGGGTGGTGTCGATGTCGGTTTCGACGTCGTAGCCGGCGGCGCGCAGGGCGGCGGCGGTGTGTTCGATGCGGGCGAGGTGGGGGGCGCGGTCGCGGCTGTGCGGGATGTACCAGGCGGTGATGCTGCGTCCCCATTTCCAACCTGCGGTTTTGAGGATCGGCGCGGTGCCGTCGCCTTTGCTGGTGCCGTCGATGATCGTGCCCTCGGTGGGGGTGTGCGTGATGGTGAGCATGTGGGCGTTTCCTGTTCGGGTCGGTAGTGCGCGCCGGTGGGGAGTCGCGGTGACTCCCCACCGGCGCGGAATGTGGATCAGTACTCGGCGATGAAGACCGGCCAGTGGGGGCCGGGGCGGGTGGTCCAGCGGAGGATCGGCCGCCAGTAGGTGGTGGTCCGGTAGGCGCGTTCCTCGTGGTGGGGGCACATGACCCACTCGCCGTCGGTGTGGGTGGCTTCGGTGGTGCAGCCGTTGTAGTCGCACCACTGGTCGGGAAGCTCGAGTGTCTGGACGGGGGCGGGAGTGGTCATCGCGTCTTTCCTTCCGGGGTGGTCGGTCAGCTGAGGCCGGATTCGATTGCGGCGCTGATTTCGTCCTCGGTCATGCCTGCGGCACGGGCGGCGGCCTTGGTGTCGCGGGACTCGGCCAGGACTACGGAGATGTCCTTGCCGGTCGAGATGTTCTCGAGCAGGGCATCGATGTCGCGGCCGAGGTTGTGGAGCTTCGCGGTGATCTCTTCCTTGTTCATGCCTCTAGTTTACATCTGTTTTGATGCTTTTTCGATGTTTTGTTGGTGCTTTTCCGGTGCTTTTCTGGTGACGCTGGTCACACGTTTATAGGCTCTGACCTGCGGTTTTGCGGGTGTAGC
>NZ_BCXI01000090.1 GCF_001895025.1 Rhodococcus zopfii NBRC 100606 = JCM 9919 | reverse complement strand
ATTCGTGGTGAGCGGATCATGTGACGCGACCAAGAACGCGGCCGGCGCGAGCCAGCTTCTCGCGCTCGCGATCCGCGGCGCGGGCGGACGCTGATCGTCGGCGCGAGTCGGCACGAGCACGTGAATCGACAAGCCGCGCAACCGTTGACGGATGCCACCGTCCGCCGCGTTTCGCGGGCACGCCAGCGTCGTTGAGGCGGCGGGCGATAGCTCGCACGCCGACCCCTTCGGCGGCCCAGGCACGCATCTGGCGCAGGACAGCAGCTTCCTGGGGGTGCTCGATGAGCTGGTGATCGACAACACGCTGACCGTAGGGAGGCGATCCTGTTGCGTATCCGCCGCTTTCGGCCTTCTGCCGTCTCCCTGATTTCAGGCGTTTGACGATCAGCCCACGTTCGAGCTGGGCGGCGGCTCCCATGACCTGCCGGACGAACGTGCGCATCGGATCGTCGTCGTCGTCGGGGAGGTGTTCTCCCCGGTCGGCGGTGAAGAATCGCTTTCCGTGTGCCCACACCACCGACAGGATGGCTTCCTGCTGGGTGAGGTGGCGGGCGAGGCGATCGAGGTTGGGAGCGAGTAGGGCGTCGACCTTCCCATCGGTGAGCATCTGCAACGCTTCGGCCAGGCCGGGGCGTTCGTCGTCACCGGCCTTTCCGGTAACCCCCTCGTCCCGGCACATCCTCACGATCCGCATGTTGTGTGTGCGGGCGTAGTTGCGGCAGTCCTTCTCCTGGACGTCGAGGCCATAGCCCTCAAGCTGCGTTCCGGTGCTGACTCGGCAGAGCACGACTACCCGGATCGGACGCGGTTCGTGGGTTACCGTCATGCTCTCAGCGTATCTATCTATGGATATAGATAGAACGAAGCAGGTAGAGCGGATTTCGTCCGATGGAGTGGGCCGTACTTGCTCCGGCGGGGGTTTCCCGGTGGCGAAGCCACCGGTTTCTCCTCGTTCCCCGGTCGGGAGGCCCCCGGTGGCGTCGCTACCGGGTTGTGGGGCCAGTGCGCCGCAGTCCGCGGCGGTGGTGAAGGCCCGCGAGGGGAGGCCCCGCCAGGGGCCGAGCCGTGAGGCGACCATAGTGTTGTTTAAGCAGGTAGGTTCGGGCGGTAGCATTCGTGCGGAAAGTGCGCACCGCCTCCGGGGCGGTAGCGGTGCAGGTCGTGCGCAGACACCGCGGCCGGCACGAGATCCTCGCCCACGTCGGGTCCGCACATACCGACGTCGAGCTGGGCATTCTGCTTGAGCGAGCCCGACAGTTCCTGCACGGCGATCAGGGCATGCTGGATCTGGATGTGCCGTCGCCCGTCGCGCAGATCGCCGATGTTGCCCTCGGCCGGACCCTCGCGACGTGGCTGCCCGTCATACGAATCGACGGCCTCCGATCCAACGATGTATAACCTCACCGAACACCCCTGATCGGCACAGGCTCATGCTCATGCCTGCCCTTTCAGGTATTCCGTGGTGTCCTGCAGGACCCATCGGCAATAGCGGTGTCACACCCGCCGCCGCCGCCAAGCCCACACGCACAACCCGATTCCCGCGAGCGATGCCACCGGCAGCACCCATCTCCACCGGCGCAGTGTCACGAACCGCTGGTACTGCTCGCTCGACAAGAACTGCAGACCGGGGCGATTCGCAGTGGGCGGTTCCCACCAGTAACTTCCCGAGCCGGTCAACACTTCAGGCCAAGCGAAGACACCGATCGCGGTCGCGATGACGATGCAGGTGACGGGGAACGCCACCCAGAACCACGGGAACCCTGGCGCGCTACCGAGCCGGGTTCGTCGTCGCACCACCACGCCCGCCGCCAACCCCAGCAGTGCCAGAACACCAAGCATCAACCACGCCATATCGTCGGACGATACTGTGCTGTCGTCCGGAGGTCTGGAAGCTCCGCACGGTGTGCTGCTGAAGGATCAGCAAACAGGACATGTCGACCAGACCAAGACGGGTAAGTAGGTTTGCGACCTATGCCAGCCATCCTCACAGCACACTGCATAGGTGACCGAAGATCATGACTCCGTTGACCGGCGCCGACCTCAACCGGGACGCCTGGACTGTACACCGGCCGGACAGTCCACAGCTCATCTCTCCGCACGCCGCATTCACCGCGTTGCGCCAGGGCCACCCGGGCGAATCCTGGATCCCGACTGGCATCACATCCGTGTCGAATGGGGTTCTGCTGGAAAATGAACGCCTCAGCTACGGGGCAGGGTTCTGCCTCGACATGACTGCGGATCAACCGGATGGCGTTGTCCCCGGACTCGTCCGCGTCAGCGAATCCCGATGCGGAGACCTCGCCATGCCGTTTCGATCCGAATCCGACCAGCAGTAGACGGAACGAACAGATCAAATCACGTCGCCCCTTACACAAACCAAGCCAGAAAAGGTTGAGTAATTTGAGTCACGTCGAGCAAGAGTACGATACGGTATTCGATTCATGGTCGCTGCAGTTTTTGGCTGCATTAACAATGGGGTTAGTCGATGAGCAGGCTAGGGGTTCCATGCGGGTAGAATTGATTTCCTTAGAGGAACACTTAGGAACAGTAATAGTTGTGGTAGAGCACTACGGAAACGGAGATGTTCCGCTATCCCGGCGCGGGTACAAATTGATCCTCGATGAACTGCGAAGGATATCGCCAGGCGGTGACGCAAGGGCGGCTGCCGGCCTTTATTTGGATGACCTCGCCAGTCCGGGTCCAATGCAAGATCCGCCGGCAGAAGGTGACATTACATGGATCACTCGCCCTGGATGGATGAACCCTTCCTAGCGGTGCCGCCCACTTAACACCATAGGGGGCGGCACCGCGCTCGGAATATTACCCTCCCGTATCCGGCTCAGGGTTCATCAGTGCCACGTCAACCCATGGGTCGCATATTTCTGTGTTCGACAGTGGAGTATTTCCACCACCACAGTATGCAGTTACAACTCCAACGGGTCCCGGAGCGCCTGCCGGAGACAGTTTGTATCCCTCAGGGAATGACCTGAAGTCGTATATAGCATGCACTGTACGCCGTTCGACTTCTTCACAGTCGTACCCGTCCCATTCAAGATGACAGAATCTGTCTACAGCGTGAACGTAGAAATCTCTTCCTTCGTCGCCGCCACTACGAGGTTTATGCTTGGATGACTCCAGGATCATCGCGATTGAGTCCGGATAACGCAATTGATGCTTGTGCTCCGCTTTGTCCTGTCCCCATCCGTCATTCCAGGAACCGCTCCAGTAGCCTTGCCGTACCGGCATCACTCCGTAGCTGATGAAATCAGGATTCGTTGCTTCTGCCAGAATTTCGGCGGTTGGATAGTTGGCGGCAACATCCGGAGGAGGCCAGGTGGCGCCAGGGGGGATATCAAATGGTTGGATTTCGAGGGCATCTTGACGCAATAGCGTCGGATCGGGGTCAACAGGTTCTTCGTAGGTAGCTGTGAGCACCCGGCCGGTGCCAGTTGTATTGATGACACCATTGTCAAAGCGCTGACTCAGCGTAATTACCGGCTGGCCTGGAACTTGTCTACTTGCGTCTGGCGCCTGTGCGCCGTTGGCTGGAGCTCCGAATATTCCTTCGTAACCGCCATGCGCGTTCCATATTTTCAGCAACTCGCCGGAGATTTCATGGGCACCGGTGATCGCCGTCCACCAAATGCTTGCGTCATTCTCGAAGTCGGCGAATCGTGCGATTCCGTCAGTGGTGACCTGTTCGTCCTCCAACGGATAACCGAGGTGCCCGTCCTCCCTGCCTGTCGAAGTCCAGCGATCTCGAATGTCTCGGTACAAGACATGTGCGCCGGTTTGCCCGGACCAGGTGATGGTGCCGTTGAGGAAGTTGTTGTAGCGGCCGTTGTACTTGTTGACGGCGATCTCGTCGCTGCTGGGGTAGCCGAGGGGGCCGGTTTCGGCACCGAGAGCGTGGTATTTGTCGCGGATGGCGCCGCCGATGGCGCCGAGGGAGACCGGGCTCCAGTAGATGGAGCCGCCTTGGAAGTCCTGGCGCCGGCCGTTCTGCAGCACGATCTCGTCGGTGGTGGGATATCCGAGGAAGCCGGCTTCCCAGTTGTGCTGGCCCCACTTCATCATGAAGTGGTTGACCACGGGGTGCGCGCCGGCGTTGGGGTGCCAGTAGATCGGGCCGTTGGCGAAGGTTTGGCGGCGTCCGACCTGGTCGGGGTTGACCAGTTCGTTGCTGGTGGGCCAGAGCAGGAAGCTGTTCGGTCCGCCGAGGGAGTCGTACTTGACGCGGATCTCCCCGCAGACGACGTAC
>NZ_BCXI01000089.1 GCF_001895025.1 Rhodococcus zopfii NBRC 100606 = JCM 9919 | reverse complement strand
CCAGCTCCGACAAGCGGGCCGCCTCGTTGACCGGATCACCGATCACGGTGTACTCGAACCGTTCCCGGGCACCCACATTCCCCGCGACCGCTCGTCCGGCGGCGACCCCGATGCCGGCTCGGCACTCCGGAACCTCGGTGACGATGCGGCGAGAGATCTCGCGGGCGGCGCGCAGGGCGGATCCTGCGGCGTCGGCCGCGGCGATGGGTGCGCCGAATATGGCCAGCGCCGCGTCGCCCTCGAACTTGTTGACGAAACCGCCGGCGCGGTGCACCTCGTCGACGACGACCTCGAAGAACCGGTTCAGCAGAGCGACGACCTCGGCTGGTGGTCGGCTCGCGGCCATCGCAGTGGAACCGATGATGTCGACGAACAGCACTGCGACATCCCGCTCCTCTCCGCCGAGGACGTCGGCATTGGCGAGTGCGGCCGCTGCGACGTCCCGTCCCACGTGCCGGCCGAAAACGTCTCGTAGTCGTTCACGTTCGGTCAGTCCTTCGGCCATCCGGTTGAACCCGGCCTGCAGTTCGCCGAGCGCGGTGCCGTCGTACACCACGACCCTCGTCTCCAGGTCGCCCCGCTCGATCCGGGTCATCCCGGCCCGCACGGATTCGATGGGTGCGATGCTCGCCCGGACGCTGAGCCACATCAGCAGGGCACCGACGACGAGCGCGATCGTGCCGATCGTCAGGGTCGTCACGGCGAACCGGGTCGGAGTGACAGGCCGGATGAAGCTGAACACCGCGACCAGCAGGAGCCCGACGATGGGGACACCGCTGCCGAGCGCCCACGCGAGCATGAAGCGACCTCCGGCGCTTGCTCGCCGTCGTCGTACGGGCGCACCCGCCTCCAGTGCGCGGGCCGCGATCGGGCGCAACGCGAATTCCCCGAACAGGTAGACGAAGCCGCACACGGTCAGTCCGGCCAGCGCGATCGTCAGGGAGACCTTGGGGATCGTCGACGCGTCGATGATGCCGAAGCACACCGTGAACAGGACGAATCCGATGAACCAGAGCGTGCCCTGCTGAACGGTGAGGCGCCACGGCAGGCGCAGCGCGTCCCGCTTCTGTGCGTCGGTCGGGGGCCGGTCGTCGAGTGCCCAGCGCAGCTGCTCGAGGCCGAGCCGGGTGCCGCGGACCGTCCCGACGACCATTGCAACGAGTACGTAGACGGGCGCGATCACGGCGACCACGACGACGAACTCGCCGGTCAGTACCGACGGTCCGGGGACCACCACATTGATCAGCACTGCCGCGATGACCGCACCGAGAAAGTGCGTGCCGAGCAGTGAGAGGGTGAGCAGAGTCTGGATTCGGATGCGTTGCCGCCGAACCGGTTCGGCGGGCTCGCCGAGGATTGCGGAACCGAGTGGAGCGGTGCTTGCACGGCGTACGGGCATAGTTGTTCGAGAGTAGTCCGTTGGGGCGATGTCCGGGGGATCCACTAGGGTGGCAGGAGTGCGCCTAGTGATTGCCCGTTGCCGAGTCGACTACATCGGACGCCTGACGGCACACCTGCCGACGGCGCGACGCCTGCTGCTCGTCAAGGCCGACGGGTCGGTGAGTGTTCATGCCGACGACCGTGCCTACAAGCCGCTGAACTGGATGAGCCCGCCGTGCTGGATGGCCGAGGAGCCGGCCGAGGAGGCGGAGGCCGTGTGGGTGGTCACCAACAAGGCCGGTGAGCAACTACGCATCACGCTCGAGGAGATCGAGCACGATTCGAGCCACGAACTCGGCGTCGACCCGGGCCTGATCAAGGACGGTGTGGAAGCGCACCTGCAGGAATTGCTCGCCGAGCACGTCCAGACCCTGGGCGCCGGATACACGCTCATCCGCCGGGAGTATCCGACGGCCATCGGCCCCGTCGATCTGTTGTGCCGCGACGCGGATGGGGCAACGGTCGCGGTCGAGATCAAGCGTCGAGGTGAGATCGACGGTGTCGAACAGCTCACCCGCTATCTCGAACTGCTCAACCGGGATCCGCTGCTGGCGCCGGTGAGCGGTGTGTTCGCGGCGCAGCAGATCAAGCCGCAGGCCAAGACTCTCGCGACCGACCGGGGCATCCGATGCTTCGTCCTCGACTACGAGGCGTTGCGCGGAACCGAGAGCACCGAGTTCCGGTTGTTCTGATCGTGCCGCGCCGCAACCGAGCCCAGCCGCCGCGACATCGCGGGCAGCATCCGCACGCGTCTGCCACCGTCCGCACCGAGTACGGGCCCGCGGGCGCCGATTCGGAACGGTTCACCGTGCGCACGGTGCCAGGGTCCCGAGCGACCAAGCCGTATCGATGCCCGGGATGCGACCACGAGATCGCTCCGGGCACCCCTCACGTCGTGGCCTGGTCGGCCGATGGGCTCGGCGGCGCGGACGACCGCCGGCACTGGCACACCGGATGCTGGTCGGGCCGTGCCACACGTAGCCCGACGCGACGCTGGTCGTAGTCGCCGGCCACGGGGGCCCGCCGGGTCGGTTGTGAACCGGCCCCGACATCGAACTCGAATGGGACGGCGCGGTGCTTTGTTCGCCCTGGTGCCCTAAGGTCGCACCTGCACCGTGCATCCGAACGCACGGGTGGACTGGGTCGGTGGCGGCGTCGATATTCGGCCGCCCGGGGGCGGCCGGAGTCGTCTCGGCCCGACCTGCCGGAAGATCTCCGCGGCGTTCGAACCCCCGTCGGGGGTGGGTTCGAACGCCGCGGTTTGCTCAGTTGCGTGCCTTGCTGGCGACCGCGGGTGAGCGGTCACGACGATCGCCCACCTGTGCCTGCGCTCGCTCGGCTCCGTCGCGCGATGTGCCCCGATCTCCGGGCGCCTCGGGTACGGGATCGGTGGCCGCGTCCGAATCGGTGCCGTTTCCGTCGTCGATGCGATCGTCCTGCGTGGACAGCCCGTCGCGGTCGAGCAGCTCGCCTTCCCGCGTGACCGCGGCGAGCATCGACGGCACCCCGTCGAGCTGCTCGCGCACCCCGTCGAGCTGGGTGAGGATCCGGCTGCGCAGCACGCGCAGTTCCTCGGTGAGGTCGCGGGCGTTGGAGATCTTGCGCTCGGACTGTTCGGTCGCGAGGGAAACGCGGCGGGCGGCTTCCTGGGTCGCCTGCTCGACGCGCCGGTCGGCCTCGGCCTTGCTGGTGCGCTCGAGCTCGTCCAGCGCACCGAGCAGCTTGGACCGACGCTCGCCCATCGTGATCTCGAAGTCCTGCTGAACCTGCGCGCGCTTCGCCTCGGCCTGCGCGGCGAGGCGGTCGCGTTCCGCCTCGGCGGCGGCGATGATGCGATTCGCCTCGGCCCGCGCAGCAGCCATCGTCTCGGCATGTTCCTCTTCGAACGCGATACGCCGCCGCTCGAGTTCGGCGATCTTCGCTTCGTAGTCACCGCGCAGGCGGATGCCTTCCTGTTCGGCGAGCGAGATCATCTCCGCCGATTCGGCTTCCGCGCGTGCCCGAAGTTCGGATGCCTCGTCCGACGCCAGCCGGAGCATCCGGGAAATGCGATCGCTCATCCCCTCCGCGGTCGTCGGAGGCACCGACAACCGATCGACATCCCTGCGCAGCTCGTCGATCTCGTTGCGCGCGTTCTCGAGCTGGCGGGACAGGTCGCGGGCCTGGGCGGCCGCGGCATCCCGATCGGTCGCGGTCACCCGCAGCTCGGCCTCGAACCGCGCGAAGTAGTTGGTCACCTCGTCGCGGTCGAAGCCCTTGCGCACGATGGAAAACGGAAGTTGGCTGGGGGTGCGATCGCGATCGAAGACCATGGCGTCAATCTACCTGGTCAGTGAGGTTCGGGCGGCGGGCGATCCCGCGTTGTGATAAGTGCCGCGCCGAGATGTCAGTGGTGACCGTCGGCGGCCGGCTCGACGAGCTCGACGAGCACGCCACCGGCGTCCTTCGGATGCAGGAAATTGATGCGCGAATCGGCGGTTCCGCGGCGTGGTGCGTCGTACAGCAACCGGACGCCCTGCTCGCGCAGAAGCGTCGAGATCGCATCGAGATCGGTGACACGGTAGGCCAGCTGCTGAAGGCCGGGGCCGCTGCGGTCGAGGAACTTCGCGATCGTCGAGTTCTCGTTCAGCGGTGCGAGAAGCTGGATCGCGGTGGAACCCTCCGGGGAGCCGGGCACGGACAGCATCGCCTCGCGCACGCCCTGCTCCTCGTTGAGCTCCTCGTGGGTGGAGACCAGGCCGAGGTTCTCGGCGTACCAGACGAGGGCGGCGTCGAGGTCGGGAACAGCGACCCCGACGTGATCGATGGCGGTGACGAGACCGGAGGCCAGCACGGTACCCGTCGCGGAGGAATGGGAGGACGACTCAGTCATGTTCTAGACGGTAGCGCTAACGTTAGATCAGTTCACGCCGGGAGGTCGCTTCCGGCACAACCCCAGGAACGAGCAAGTTGCTGTTCCTCGACACCTCGGAGGAATTCCTCGTGA
>NZ_BCXI01000088.1 GCF_001895025.1 Rhodococcus zopfii NBRC 100606 = JCM 9919 | reverse complement strand
TCGCGCGGATCGCCGCGGCACTCGATGTCCAGCTCGGCGTGCGCATGGTGTTCGAGGCCCCGACGGTCGCCGGACTGGCGCAGCTGGTCTCGTCGTCGCGTGCCGGAGATCGTCGGCGGCCGTTGCTCGTCCGCTATCCCCGTCCGGACGAGATTCCGCTGTCGCTGGCCCAGCAGCGGATGTGGTTCCTGAACCAGTTCGACCCGTCCGCCGCCACCTACAATCTGCCGTTCGTGCTGCGGATGGAAGGAGCCGTCGACGTCGACGCGCTCCGTGCGGCGCTGTACGACGTCGTGGAGCGGCACGAGTCGCTGCGCACCGTCTTCCCCGAGTCGGGTGCCGGTGCGTACCAGCTGATCCTGCCGATCGACGACATCGATCTCGGTCTCGAGGAGGAGTTCGCCGGACCCGACGAGCTTCCGGAAGTGCTCGCCGAGTTCGCATCGGCGGGTTTCGATGTCTCCCATGAGATTCCGATTCGCTGCCGACTCTTCCGCATGGGCGCGGACGAAGTCGCTCTCGCGATGGTCATCCATCACATTGCGGCCGACGGGGTGTCCTTCGGCCCGCTCGCGCGGGACATGGCGACGGCCTATATCGCGCGCACCGGTTCGACCGCCGCGACCTGGTCGCCGCTGTCGGTGCAGTACGCCGACTACACGCTGTGGCAGCGTGATGTCCTCGGGGACGAGGCCGATCCGGATTCGCTCGCCGCGATGCAGATCGAGTACTGGTCGAATCAGCTGGCCGGGATCCCCGAGCAGCTCGATCTGCCCTCGGACCGGAGGCGGCCGGCGGTGCAGTCCTTCGTGGGTCGCCGTGTCGGGTTCGACATCGACGCGCGCACCTACAGTGCGCTCACGGAACTTGCACGCGAGCACAACGTTTCGCTGTTCATGGTCATGCACTCGGCGCTGGCGGTGCTGCTCGCCCGGCTCTCCGCCACCGAGGACATCGCGGTGGGTACTCCCATCGCCGGTCGTGGTGAGGAAGCCCTCGACGATCTGATCGGCATGTTCGTCAACACGCTCGTCTTGCGGACCCGGATCATGCCGAAGATGTCGTTCACGGAGCTGCTGCAGCAGGTGCGTGAGGTCGACCTCGGGGCCTTCGCGAACGCGGATGTGCCGTTCGAGCGGCTCGTCGAGGTCCTCAAGCCGGCCCGCTCGCAGTCCCGGCATCCGCTGGTGCAGGTGGTGCTCGCCTATCAGAACATGGGCAATACCAGCCTGGAACTGCCGGACCTGACGATCGAGGCGAGTGAGGTCGACGTCGACGTCGCCAAGTTCGATCTGCAGCTGACCCTGTCCGAACGTACGGACGGCTCCGGCGCGACCGTCGGGCTCGGTGCCGAATTCGTCTATGCCACAGATCTGTTCGACGTTTCGACCGCGCGGGGATTCGCGCAGCGTTTCCAGCGGCTCCTTGCAGCCGTCGTAGCCGATGCGGACCGGGCCGTCGGGGAGCTCGAGATTCTCGAACCCGGCGAGCGTCGTGCACTCGTCTCCACCACCGGTACCGGCAGTGCCGAACCGGCCACGCTGGCACAGTTGCTGACCGACGCGGCCGTCCGGAACCCCGACGGCCCCGCGCTCGTCTCGGGCGACCGGACGCTGACCTACCGCGAGCTCGACGCGGTCTCCTCGCAGTTCGCGCGCATGCTGATCGCCCGCGGTATCGGACCGGAAACCGTGGTGGCCATTGCGGTTCCGCGGTCGATCGATTCCGTGATCTCGTGGTGGGCGGTCGCCAAGACCGGCGCCGCGTTCGTTCCCGTGGATCCGAACTACCCCGCCGACCGCATCGAGCACATGGTCGTCGACTCCGGCGCCGAACTCGGGCTGACGACGGAACAGTACAGGTCGGAGCTGCCGGGTGCTGTCACCTGGCTCGCGGTCGACGACGCCGAACTCGTCGGTGACCGCGCGGTCACCTCGCCGGCACCGATCACCGACGCGGACCGGGTCCGTCCGCTGCGACTGGACAATCTCGCGTACCTGATCTACACCTCCGGTTCGACCGGTACCCCGAAGGGCGTCGCCGTCACCCACTCCGGTCTCGCGGGATTCGAGGCCGAGCAGCGGGACCGTTACGGAATCGGGCCGTCATCGCGCACACTGCATTTCGCGTCGCCCAGCTTCGACGCCTCGATTCTGGAATTGCTGCTCGCGACAGCCGGCTCCGCGGCGATGGTGATCGTTCCGACCTCCGTCTACGGCGGCAGCGACCTGGCCGACGTCCTGGTCCGGGGCGCGGTCACGCACGCATTCGTCACCCCGGCGGCGCTGGGGTCGGTGGATCCCACGGGTCTGCCGGACCTGCGCGTCGTCGTGGTCGGCGGCGAAGCGTGCTCGCCCGAACTGGTCGCCCGGTGGGTGCCGGGCCGGTCGATGTTCAACGCGTACGGGCCGACCGAGGCGACCGTTGCATCGAACATCTCCGACCCGCTGGTCGCAGGCGAGCCGATCGTCATCGGCGGGCCGATCCGCGGCGTGACGACGTACGTACTCGACTCGAGGCTCGGCCCGGTGCCGGAGGGCGTCGTCGGTGAGCTCTACATCTCGGGTGCGGGTGTGGCCCGCGGATACCATGCTCGTGCCGGTCTGACCGCGGAACGGTTCCTCGTGGATCCGTTCGCCGGGGACGGCCGACGGATGTACCGGACGGGTGATCTGGTGCGGTGGGTGCCCGGCGCACCGGCGCCGCGCATCGAATACGTCGGCCGCAGCGACTTCCAGGTGAAGATCCGCGGTTTCCGCATCGAACTGGGCGAGATCGACGCGACCCTCGCCGCGCACGCCGACGTCGATTTCGCGGTGACGGTCGGTCACACCGGTGTGTCGGGCACGGCACAGCTCGTGTCGTACGTGACGGCTGTGCCGGGGCATGTCGTCGGTGTGGACGCGCTCGCGGCGTTCGCTGCCGCCCGTCTGCCCTCGCACATGGTGCCCGCGGCGATCGTCGTTCTCGACGAGGTGCCGCTGACCCCGCAGGGCAAGCTGGACCGGAAGGCGTTGCCGGCGCCGGTGTTCGAGACCAAGGTCTTCCGGTCTCCGTCGACTCCCGTCGAGGAGATCGTCGCCAACACGTTCGCCGACGTGCTCGGTGTGGCGCGGGTCGGCGTCGACGACGACTTCTTCGAGTTGGGCGGAAACTCCCTCATCGCGACCCAGGTCGTCTCCCGGCTCGGTGCCGCCCTGCAGACCACGGTCCCGGTCCGGGCGCTGTTCGAGGCATCGACCGTCGAAGCGCTCGCCGCACGGGTCGAACAGCATGCCGGGGCAGGCGGTCGCGCCGCGCTGGCACCGGTCGAGCGTCCGGACCGGATTCCGCTGTCGCTCGCACAGCAGCGCATGTGGTTCCTCAACCGCTTCGACACCGGCTCCGCGGTCAACAACATTCCGGTCGTGATCCGGCTCAGCGGGGAACTCGACATCATCGCCCTGCAGGTCGCGGTCATCGATGTCACCGACCGGCACGAGTCGCTGCGGACGATCTTCCCGGACTCGCCGGACGGCCCGAGGCAGGTCGTGCAGGAGGCGGTGCAGACCGTTCCCGATCTGACGCCCGAGCGTGTCACCCCGGAAGAACTGCACGGCAAGCTGTTCGAGCTCGCCTCCATCGGCTTCGACGTGACCTCCGAGGTCCCGATGCACGCCCGGCTGTTCGAGATCGGCGAACGCGACTACGTGCTCGGCCTGGTCGTCCACCACATCTCCGCTGACGGCTGGTCCATGGGTCCGCTCGCGCGCGATGTGATGGTGGCGTATGCCGCGCGGTCGTCGTGGGATGCCCCGGCGTGGTCGCCGCTGCCGGTGCAGTACGCGGACTTCGCGCTCTGGCAGCGTGGGGTCCTCGGCGACGAGCACGACCCGGATTCGCTGATCTCGCGGCAGCTGGACTACTGGTCGGCCACGCTGGCGGGACTGCCCGATCAGCTCGACCTGCCCAGCGATCGTCCGCGTCCGTCCACCGCGTCCTTCGCCGGTGCGAGCGTCCGCTTCACCGTCGAGCCGGAACTCCACTCGGCCCTCAACGTGTTCGCGCGTGAACACGCGACCACGCTGTTCATGGTGGTGCACAGCGCGCTGGCGGTGCTGCTGTCGCGGCTGTCGGGGACGAACGACGTCGCGATCGGTACCCCGGTCGCCGGCCGGGGTGAAGCAGGTCTCGACGACCTGGTCGGCATGTTCGTCAACACGCTGGTCCTGCGGACACCGGTCGACCCCGCCGAATCGTTCACCGACCTGCTCGGCCGGGTGCGCGAGGCGGATCTGGGGGCGTTCGGACACGCCGACGTGCCGTTCGAGCGGCTGGTCGAGGTGCTCAACCCGGCCCGTTCGCAGGCCCGGCATCCGCTGTTCCAGGTGATGCTGGCGTTCCAGAACCTCGCCCAGACGTCGTTCGAGCTGCCGGGACTGTCGGTGAGCGGACTCGACTTCGACGCGCAGGTGTCGAAGTTCGACCTGCAGGTCACGCTCACGGAATCGATCGACGAACAGGGCTCGCCGGCCGGTATGGCCGCCGAACTGACCTATGCGACGGACCTGTTCGACGAACCGACGATCCGTTCGTTCGCCGAGCGTTTCGTGCGGTTGCTCGAGGCCGTGGTCTCGGAGCCGTCCACCCTGGTCGGCGATC
>NZ_BCXI01000087.1 GCF_001895025.1 Rhodococcus zopfii NBRC 100606 = JCM 9919 | reverse complement strand
AGGGGGGCGCCCCCCGCGCCGCCGCGGCGGCTTTCCGGGTGTCCGAGACCCGCCAATCGTACGTATCAAGTAAAGTACGTTACGAAACGTTATGGTACGATTGTGGGGACATCGACCGGCGGAAAAGAGGTAGGGACGTGGGGGACGCGAAGGGTGGGCGGCGGCGTGAGTACGCCTCCGACGCCGAGCGGGTGCGGGCCTGGCGGCAACGGCAGAAGGACAAGGCCCGCGCCGACCAGCAACGGCAGGCGACGCCGACCGATCCGGCCTCGGCGATCACCACGCTCACCGAGGCGGTCCCGCTGTTGCGGCAGGAGGCCGCCGCCGCCGTCGACCGCCTGGCCGAGGTGGCCCGCTCGATCACCGCGGCGACCGAGCTGCTGGCGGACCCGGCCGCGCTCGATGCGCACCTGCGGCGGATCCAGGCCGACGCCGACAAGGTTCGCGCCGATGCCGGCGTCGAGATTGCCGCCCTGCGCGAACAACTCGGCACCGCCCTCGACGACCGCGCCGACGCCGACGCCGCCGCGGCCGCCGCCGAGACCGCCGCCGCCGACGCCACCGCCCGGCTCGAGGCCGCCCGCCGGGACCACGAGCAGACCCTGCACCGGCTGCACGCCGAGCATCGGGACCGGCTCACCGCCCTGACCGCCGAGCACGCCGCGGCGACCGAGCGGTGGCAACGGCAGCTCGACCAGGCGCAGCAGACCCACCGCGCCCAGGTCGCCGACCTCGAGCACCGGATCGGCGTGCTCACCGCGCAGGCCGAGGACCACCGCGACCAGCTCACCCGCCTGCGCGCCGACGCCGACAACGCGGCCGCGGCCGCCGCAGCCACCATCGAGCGGCTCGGCGCCGACCTTGCCGCCGCCCGTGCCGAGACCGCCGCCGAACGTGAGCGCACCGACCGGGTCCGCGCCGACCTCGAGGCCGCCCGTACCGAGGCCGCGGCCGCGCACGCCCAGGCCGATGCCGCCCGCGAGCGCGCCGACGAACTCCGCGCCGAGCTGCGCGAGGTGCGCACGGCCACCCAGGCGACGTGATCGGCCCCGTTCGTGCAGGTCACGCCGTCCCCCCCACCACGGCAGCAGGACACGCGCCGCAGCCGCCGGCGCCCCGTCGGAAGCGGCTGTCGCGCAGCGCTCACCCACCTGCGTTACGAAAGGCGATCTACATGCCTTGCAGACGGCGGTGACCAGTCCGCCGAACTTCAACCTCCACGACTACGACGGTCGGGACGGGCAACTCGGAAGGGAGTCGAACCCGGAGGCGTACGTGGGCACGCTCGTCCGCGTCTTCCGGCAAGTCGCGCGGGTGCTGCGCCGCGACGGCATGCTGTGGGTCAACATCGGCGACACCTACGCCGGGCACGCAGACGCCGGCACGGCCGGCCGCGGGCACCGGTCGGGGTGATCGCCCGACGGGTGAACACCACCTCGGTCGCCCCCGCAAGAGTCTGCTCGGAATCCCGTGGCACCTCGCGCTGGCGCTGCAGGCGGACGGGGTGGTTTCCTGCGCAACGAGATCATCTGGCACAAGCCGAGCGGCACGCCGGAGTCGGTGCGTGATCGGCTGAACCCGCCGGCACGAGCACCTGTTCCTGCTCACCCGCAGCCGGTCGTACTTGTCGACCTGGATGCGATCCGGGACGAGAACGGCTCCAACCCGGGCGACGTGTGGCGGGTGCCGGTCCGGCCGTCGAAGGCGAGCCATTTCGCGATGTACCCGGTCGATCTGCCGCAGCGGTGCATCGCCGCCTCGTCGCGGCCGCAGGACATCGTGCTCGACCCGTTCTCCGGCATGACCACGACCGGCTCGGCTCGGCTCGATCGACCCCGTCTACTCGAACCGTCGTCGCCGCCAAGGGGTTCGACTCCACCGGCAGCAAACTCACCGACGCCGTCCGCGAGATCGAGGAGATGGCCGATGTGCGCCTGCCCCGGCAGTTCATGATCGCGGTCATCGACGGCATCGGCTGGAATCCCGGCAGGCCGACCTGCGCCGCGTCCACCAGCTGTGGGTCGACCAGCAGATCGACGGCATGTACACCCTCGCCACCCTCGACCGGTTCCGCCACGACCTCGAAGACGCCGCCCGGCTCCGACGACTGCTCTGACCCAGGACTCCGGGCAGCACCGCGAGAGTCGGACCGTACCGAATCCGATCACGACATGGCAACAGCTTCCCAGTAGGGAAGGCAACTGCCGCCTTGCAATGCTTGACCTGGCCGCTAGCGCGACGGTGACCAGAGACGAAATCCCCTTTCGGTCATCTTGCGAGCCCTTTCTGTGTCGGTAGTCCATGCCATGCTCGACACTCGGCCTGGCAGCACGGCACCTCGTCGTCTTCACCTGCCGCGCTGCTCAACTGTGGAGGTGGATGAGATGGATGTAGCGGAATGCGTGGTCCGCAACGAACTGGTGCCGCTGCCTCGGTACGAAGGATTGTGGGACTCGATCGTGGTCGATCGATCCGTGAAGGATCGGCTTCTGCGCGCCGCGGTATTGAGTCTGGAGTTGCGGACGACGCTTCCGTTCCACGTCACTGCGCTGCATGGTTTGGCGGTGCTGACGGGTCCCCCCGGGACCGGGAAATCTACGCTCGCGCGCGGACTGGCACAACAAATGGCTGCCGTGGTGGGTCCCAAACGTGCCCGCCTGATCGAGGTGAACCCCCATGGGTTGATGAGCGCGGAGCACGGACAGAGCCAACAGCGGGTGACAAAGTTGTTGACAGAGATCATTCCTGCGCTGGCCGACGACGGGGTACCGACGATCGTGTTGTTGGACGAGGTCGAGTCCATGGCCGTGGCACGGGGAGCGGCTTCCCTGTCTGCGAACCCTGCAGATGTGCATCGAGCAACAGATGCCGTCCTGACCGCTCTGGACGAGAACACCTCCCAGTTCCCACATCTGTTCACTGTCGCTACAACCAATTTCACGTCCGCGCTCGACGAGGCGTTTCTCTCCAGGTCCGACATCACGGTGCTGATGCCGCTGCCGGACGAAGAGGCGGTCCATGCGATCCTTACCGACGCACTGCAGGGTTTCGCGACCAAGTACCGGGCTCTGGGCGCGTTGGCGGGGGATCCGCAACTGCGGACGGTCGCGGCCCACTTGGCCGGCCGTGACGGCCGGACTGTGCGAAAACTCGTGACCGATGCGATGCTGCGCCGTCTCGAGGTAACACTCGATCCGAACGAACTGAAAATCGAAGACCTACTTGCGGCCGCGGAAGCTGCTGTGTTGGACGAGCTGGAGGCAGAGCATGCAGCGCAGTAGGACAATCGCCGGATCTCCGGTCCGTACGGCCGCAGACGCGTGGAGCAGAGTTGTGCAGCTGCTTGCAGACACGCTCGAGCGGAGCAACGCTGTTCCCGAGGGATCTGTGGCCGCCAGCCTCGACAAGCTCCAGGGAATCGGTTCCGCGCTTGCCGCGGGCGGCTATCTGGACCAGGTGCCGCTGGTTCTCGTCGATGACGGCATGTACGTCTCGATCCGAATCGTCAGAGGTGACAACGCGTTCACCGTGGAGGAAAACCTCGATCCTATTCCCGGAGGTGCCTCGGCCACCAACGGTTGGATGTTGCATATTCCTTCTCCTGACCATCTCGAAGGCGCACTAGAGTCCGCCGCCGCAGACAACGAACACGTGTCGACAGCTCCGGCCCCGACCTACCAGGCCCAAGCGCGGACCCCCTCGACCGCAACGATCGACGCCACCGCGTTACGCAGAATGGGAGGTAACTGATGAGTACGTCGACCTCCACCAACACCTACACACGAGCTCACACAGCCACGCATCTGTCGGACGTGATCCTGTCGTCGATCGCCGACATCCTCGCCACCCTCGGAATCGAGGCCAGTCGTCTCTACCAGAGCTGGGATCAAGACGCCGCAGCAATCGCCGCATGGATCACCGAAGGGTCCCTCGCGTCGGTGTCAGTGGAATGCCACCACTCCGGGACTGTCGATCCGATTTTCGAGTTCCCGGTCTCCTATACCGCGAAGGGTCTCGGGGATCGCAGATTCACCGCTGACAACGCCTCCATGCTCAGATACCTCGCGAAGCTCAAGGCCGTACCTGCTGGCACCACGTTCAAGCTCTTCTGCGCCTTCAACGGACCCCGCACCCCGCAACCCGGCTGGAGCCCGGGGTCGAGCGCGTCCACGGCAAACCTGAGATCACGAACCATCGGGACACTGGCCACGGCCCCCGACGCGACCGCTTCGGCCCGTGTGTACATGAGCTGACTGAGAAGGAGTTCCCATGGGGATGGTCGACACGGCGTTCGCCGCACTGAAAAGCAACCTCGAGATCACTACGTCTGAACAGAACCTTGCACAGAGCCGCCACAAGCTCATCCGCGACCACGTCCGCACACGATGGACCCTGACGGATGACTTCTTGACGGGCAGCTACGACCGGCACACCAAGACCAAAAAACTCAAGGACGTCGACATCTTCGTGGTGATCGACCCGGAAGGCCCCCAAGCGCACCTCGCCGAAGGCACCGGAACGGCGGCCGTAAGGGCACTCGTCGAAGTCTTGTCCACTCGATGGCCGGATGTCACTGGCGACGATACCGTCGCCCTGATTTCGTACGCCGGCGAGGACGTCGCCTCGTACGAGGTCGCACCGGCATTCGCCACCGAAACCGGCTTCCGCATCCCGAACGGCGTGGAGTGGATGGATACGAATCCGCACGAGCACGCGCGCATGGTGACCGAGAAAAACGCTGATTGCGACGGCAAATTCGTTCCGCTCGTGAAGATGCTCAAGGCCATCAACAGGGAAGCCGGGGAGCCCCTCAACCCATCCTTCTTGATCGAGGTCATGGCCCTCGACCTTGTCGAACCCAGGCTGGGGCGCTACCAAGACGAAATCAGGTTCTTCCTCGCCTCAGCGGCGGACCAGATCGTTGACGACTGGCCTGACCCCGCCAAACTCGGAGGCGATGTCAACGCCGGTGTGCCTGCCTCGGAACGCGCGGACCTTCAACGCGTACTCCGCTCATGGCTCCAGATTGCCGAGGAGGCGATTCTCGCAGAGTCCGAAGGGCAAGAAAGATCGGCAATTGAACTATGGCGCAGTCTATTCGGCGGAAGGATGCCGCGTCCATGAACGCTAGAGCGGTACAGGACATCAACGATCGGCAGAACGATGTCGAGCACATCAGACTCCTTCAAGCTGCCGATGTGGAGCACGCGAAGGCCCAACGTGTCGAATCGGCGCGTTGGGGTGTGGCACTCATTCTCAGTGTGGCGGGCCTAGCGGCCGTTCTCTTCCCGGACTTGAGAGTTGCCGCCGCGATTATCGGCGTGGTGTTCGCCGTGCTGACGGAGATCGTCTGGCCCCTTGTGACGAAGAATTCCAACAATCGCGCAGTGCTCATCCAAGAACAGTTCGATACCTCGTTGTTCCAGATTCCCTGGAATCCGGACCTAGGACGCCCGGTTCCTCTCGTGGACGTCGCGGATGCCGCAGCGCGGTACGGAAAGGGAGATAAGCGGAACTGGTATCTCGATGTACGGGGCATCCCTTCGCCCATCGCAGAGACGCTCTGCCAGCGAGAGAACCTGATCTGGGATGCTGACCAGCGTGAGGCGTGGGCCTGGAGGCTCGTCGCAGGCCTGTCGGCATGGCTCGCTGTTGGTTTGACCGTCTCTCTCGCTGCGCAGTGGTATGTGTGGCAACTCTTGGCCTGGTACATCGCCCCCACGCTGCCCGCAGCAGCCCTCGCCCTGCGGAGCCTTGTGCAGCAGCGGTCCGTCGCTCGAACCAAGATCGAACTCCGCGAGCGGATCGATGACGCGCTACAGGGCCTCACCCCCCACACCGCCTCGCCGGAGAGACTCAACGAACTGGCAGAGGAGCTGCGAACTCGACAAGACAAGATCTTCAGGTCCCGTCTCGACTCCGCCCGTGTTCCCGAACGTTTCTACAATCGACTTCGCAGCCGGTACGAAAGCAATCATCAAGTCGAGGCCGAGCACTTCAAGGGCATTTGGGCCGGTGAACGATCTGAGGATGCCACTT
>NZ_BCXI01000086.1 GCF_001895025.1 Rhodococcus zopfii NBRC 100606 = JCM 9919 | reverse complement strand
CTGTTGCGGGCCATGACGTTGTAGACACCAGCACGAGGGGTTGAAGAAGGCGGACTGAGGTTCCCCCCGAATGGTGGACAAGGGGATTACATGCTTCAGACGACTGCCGCCTGGAGCGACTTCTCGTAACCGTCGGGACTGTCCATCCCCACGGCCGAGTGCCGTCGAACAGTGTTGTAAAAGCCAATCCATCTGTCAACTGCAGCAACGAGATCGAACTTCGTCGCATAGACGTGCCGATAGTATTCCTCGTGCTTGAACGTCGACCAGAACGATTCGGATGGACTGTTGTCCCAACAGATCCCGGTCTCACCCATCGACCGACGCAAGCCGTGCCGGACACACGACGCCGCAGTCAGGTGGGCCGTGTATTCCCCACCTCGGTCCGAATGCAGGATCGTCTCACGACACTGTCCATCGCGCGTGGCCACGGCCCGATCGATGGCCGTCGTGACCATCTCGGCGCCGATATGATCGGAAACGCTGTATCCCAACACTTTCCGGGAATGACCATCGCGGATGGCACACAAGAACATGTCTCCCTCACCGCAGGTGAGATAGGTGATGTCGGTGAGCCAGACCGCATCGACCCTGCCCTGGTCGAAGTGCCGGTCGATCAGATCCGGCGGGAACGACGCCTGTGGATCGACCACTGTGGTCTTGATCTTGAACGTGCGCGGACTGATGCCCTCCACGCCCATCGAGGCCATGATCTTGGCTACCGTCTTCGTGCTCACCACCTCACCGCGGGACCGTAATTCGGCGGTGACCCGCGGCGATCCGTAGGTTCCCTTCGATTCCTTGTGAACATCGATGATCTTGACCTCGAGGTCGGCGCGGCGCTGTTGCCGCGGCGTCAACACCGTGGCGGCTCTGCGCTTGACGTGCTGGTAGTAGCCGGATGTGGATACTGCCAGCAGCCGTGCCATCCGCGTGATCGAAAAGCGCTCACCTTCCGGCGCGGTCGTGCCGGCGGTCTCTTCGATGTCATCGGGGCCGGCGTACTTCACCATCAGATCGAACCGGGTCGATTCTTCTGCAGTGCGGCAAAGTACGCCGAAGCTTTTACCAGGAAGGCGTTGTCCTTCTCGAGTTCGCTGACCTGCCGCCGCAGTCGTAGTAGCTCGGCGCGTTCGGCCGCGTCCAGGGGTTTCTCTCCGTGGGTCTCGGCGGCGGCGATCCTGCGCCGCTCGACTTTGACCCACTCACCCAACAAACTCTCGTTCAGGCCCAATTCCCGGGCGACCTCTGCGATGGTGCGGCCGGAATCGATCACCCGATGGGCGGCCTCGACCTTGTACTCGGCGGTGAACGACCGGCGCTTGCGAGGTGGCATACGGACATCCTTCCAGCGGGACCGGTGTCCCGCGAACTCGGTGTCCACATTTCGGGGGGAACCTCAGACGGGCCTTCCAACGGCAGGATGGGAAGTACCACCAACTCATCCGCCGACCGAAAGAACCCGTCCATGCTCCACCGTAACGCCCCGCTGTCCGTCGAAGGTCGTCGCCGTCTCGTGCAGCGCTGCCAGACCCGCCCGATCTCCCACGTCGCCGCCGAGATGGGGATCTCCCGAGCCTGCGCCAGCAAATGGATGGCGCGCTACCGCGAACACGGCGAACTCGGCCTACTCGACCGGCCCAGCGTTCCGCACCACCAGCCCACCGCCACACCGGCAGGGACCGTGGCACGGATCGAGACACTGCGGCGGACCCACAAGTGGTCCGCCGCCCGGATCGCCCACGAACTCGCCGCCGACGGCATCACCATCTCGGTGCGCACCGTCAGCCGGCACCTGGCTCACCTCGGCCTGAACCGCCGGAAGTTCCTCGACCCGAACGGCGAGAACAACCGGGAACCACGCCGAATCATCGCCCGCTGGCCCGGGCACATGGTGCACGTCGACATCAAAAAGGTCGGACGTATCCCAGACGGCGGTGGCTGGAGGGTCCACGGTCGGGGCAGCGACCAGGCAAAGAAGGTCGAGCGCACCAAGTCCGCCGGTGCCCGCGCCGGGTACGTCTATCTTCATTCGGCGGTCGACGGGTTCTCCCGCCTCGCCTACACCGAGGCGCTATCCGACGAGAAGGCCGTGACGGCAATCGGGTTCATGCACCGAGCACGGGTGTTCTTCGCCGCCCACGGCATCACGCACATCCATCGGGTCGTCACCGACAACGGGTCGTGTTACCGCGCGAAGGACTTCGCGAAGGTGCTGCACGGTGGTCGGCATCAGCGGATCACCCCGTACACGCCACGCCACAACGGGAAGGTGGAGCGCTACAACCGCATCCTCGCCGAGGAGTTCCTCTACGCCCGTATTTGGACCAGCGAGCAGCAACGCGCCGAGGCACTACAGGTGTGGAATGTGCACTACAACTACCATCGTCCGCATACTGCCGTCGGTAACCGGCCGCCCGCGAGCAAACTCCGGACCGGTGTCACCAACGTCATGGCCTCATACAACTAGCATCTCCGTGTACGAGTGCAGGCCTCGGAAGCCGAGGGCCGTTGCACGAAATGGCCAGATCCACATCCTCGAGATGAACCGATCGTTGCGAGAAGGGCTGTTCGATGTCTGTAGACGGCCGACCGTTGAGGGTGAGCGCCATCGGAAGGAACCTCCGGGTCGCACCGACGGCAGCCGGTGCGTTCTACGCGACGTCGATGGAGACGTTCCGGTGCATGTTCAAACGCCCCTTCCATGCCCGCGAATTCGTTCTGCAGGCGTGGTTCATCGCCGGTGTCTCGATCATGCCGGCGCTGCTCATGGCGATCCCCTTCTGCATGATGTTCGTCTACCAGATCAATATCCTGCTCGCCGAGATCGGCGCGGTCGATCTCAGCGGTGCCGGGGCGGGCGTGGCCATCATTCGCGAGATCGGCCCGGTCGTAACCGTTCTCGTAGTTGCCGGGGCGGGTTCCACCGCTATCTGCGCCGACCTGGGTTCGCGAACGATCCGCGAGGAGATCGATGCGATGAAGGTGTTGGGCATCGACCCGATTCAACGTCTCTGTGTGCCGCGGGTACTGGCATCGACACTGATCGCCATGTTCCTCAACGGCCTTGTCTCAGCCGTCGGCCTGGTGGGCGGGTACATCGCGACGGTGTATATGCAAGGTGCGTCACCAGGCCAGTACGTCACCTCGATCTCGATTCTGACCGGTCTCGACGACTTCCTCATCAGCGAGGTGAAGGCCGCTGTCTTCGGCATGCTCGCCGGACTCGTCGCATGCCATCTCGGCCTGAATGCGAAGGGCGGACCGAAAGGGGTGGGAGACGCGGTGAACCAGACCGTCGTGTTCAGCTTCCTGCTCCTGTTCCTTGCCAACTCGGTCATCACCACTCTCGCGCTGCACTGACAGCGCTCCACAACGCCGCACAGTCGGCTGTCACCAGGAGATTTTCGTGTCGAAAGCAACTCGGGCCACCGGCTCGAGACCCCGGGGTGCAGCGCTCGCGCTACGCGCGGTCGATGCACCGGTCGGCTATTTGGAGGAGATGGGGCGGCAGTTCCACTTCTACACCCACACCGTCGCCTCCATCCCGCGCACGATCAGGCGCTACCGGAAGGAGACGATCCGGTTGCTCGCCGAGGTCAGCATGGGCACCGGCGCCCTCGCCGTCATCGGTGGAACCCTTGTCGTCGTTGCCCTTCTCACGACCGCGGTGGGCTACGAGGTCGGCCAGCAGGGAGTGACCTCACTGGGCCGCATCGGGATCGGCGCGCTCTCCGGCTTCATCTCGGCCTTCTTCAATACCCGCGAGGCGATCCCCGTGATCGCGGGTATCGCCCTGACAGCAACGGTGGGCGCGGGCTTCACCGCGCAGCTCGGTGCCATGCGTGTCAGCGAGGAGATCGACGCGATGGAGACGATGTCGATTCCGTCGCTCCCCTACCTCGTCACGACGCGTGTCGCCGCGGGGATCATCGCGGTGATTCCGCTGTATGCGGTCGCACTGTTCGTGGGATATGTTGCCACCCAGCTGGTTACCGAGTTCCTCGGCGAAGCGAGCGGGACCTACCAGCACTATTTCAACGTGTTCCTCGTTCCCAGCGACGTCGCGTGGTCGATGGTGAAGGTCGTCGCCATGTCCGTGGTGGTCATGTGCGTGCACTGCTACCACGGCTACAACGCGACGGGCGGCCCCGCCGGCGTCGGCGTCGCGGTCGGTCGTGCCGTTCGCACCTCGCTGATCGCGATCATGGTCATCGATCTGCTCATCGGCATCGCTGTCTACGGCGGATCCGCCGGCGCCGTGAAAGTGTCGGGCTGATATGGGTGGCCACCTCGAAGAACGGAGCCGCCTCGCCTACGTACTGCTGGGCGTGTGCCTGGTTGCGCTGATGGCGTCCGCCACAGTTGTGTGTGTCGGCGCCTATCGCGGATCGTTCACGTCGACCGTTCCGGTCACGTTGTACTCGGCGCGGTCGGGACTGATGCTCGAACCCGGTTCGGACGTCAAGATGCGTGATGTCGTCGTCGGACGGGTATCGAGTGTCCACCTGGTCGACGGTCAGGCCGAGATCGCCCTGGATATCGACCGTGACCACACTCGGGCGATACCCGAGAATGTCACGGCCGTGATCGACCCGACCACCCTGTTCGGGCGGAAGTTCGTCACACTGATCCGGCCGGAACACCCCTCGGCAACATCGGTGTCGGCAGGTTCGGTCGTCCGGAGTACCGGCGTTGCCACCGAGGTCAACGACCTCCTGGACTCACTCGTCACGGTCCTGCGGACGGTGGAGCCGCAGAAGGTCAATGCCACCCTGAACGCACTGTCCACCGCCCTGCAGGGGCGCGGCGGGGACCTCGGCGACATGATGGTCGAGCTCGACACCTATCTGTCGGAATTCAACGGCAGCCTCCCCACTCTCCAGCGCGACCTGGTCAAGGGCGCCGAGGTCGCCGATGTCCTCGCCGACGCCGCTCCCGACCTCCTCCGAACGATCGACCGGGTGAGCGCAACCAGTGACACGATCACCGAAAAGGAACAGCAGTTCAACGCATTCCTTCTCAGCTTCAGCGGTTTCGGGAACAGCGGGCATAGCCTGTTCGAGGCCGCCGGAGTCTCCCTCGAATCGACACTCGATGCGTTCGAACCGACGACTGCGCTGCTCGCGCAACACGCCCCGATGTACCCGTGCTTCCTTGCCGATCTGGATCAGGCCAACCGGTTCCTCGAACGCACGGTCGGCGGCAGCGATCAGCCGGGCCTGAACATCCTCGGGACACTGCTGATGGGCGACCCTCCATACACCTACCCGGAGAACGCGCCGCGCAACGGCGCAGACGGCCCACCGCGGTGCTACGACCCGGAACAACCTCCCGGCCACACTCCGTTCGACGACGGCAGCGACGCGTACCGACCCGCCCGGACAATGGAGGACCTTGTCGGTAATCCGTTTGCCCAGCTCATGTTCGGAGGTGAAGGTTGATGACGAGGGGTCCGGGAATCAAGCTGCTCGCCTTCGTCCTCGTCACGTCACTGACCGGGTTCGGCGTGGCCACCGTGGTCGGCAACATGCGGTTCGGCAGCACACACACCTATCAAGCGGTCTTCGCGAACGCCTCGGGACTCGGCAACGGTGAGGACGTCAAGGTCGGCGGAGTGCCGCTGGGCAAGGTCGAGGATGTCGAGGTGGCCCCCGACGGCACCGCTGTCGTCTCGTTCTCCCTTTCGACCGAACGCCGGCTGACGGCGGGAACGACCGCGGCGATCAGGTACAAGAACCTGATCGGTGACCGCTACCTGGAGCTGTCGAACGGAGCAGGCGCCATCAGCGCACTCGAGGGTCCCATTCCGATCGAGCAGACCACACCGGCGCTCGATCTCGATCAGGTGGTCAACGGTTTCCGGCCCCTGCTTCAAGGCCTCGACCCCGATCGGACCAATCAGCTGACGACGTCGCTGATAGAGGTGCTCAACGGCCAGGAGGAGAGCATCGGCCGCCTGGTCGCCCAGATCGGAGCACTCAGCAACTCCCTGGCGGATCGAGATCAGGCGATCGGCCGGGTGGTGAGCAACTTCAACACGGTCGTCGGGACGGTGAGCGACCGCAGTGAACAGTTCTCGTTGCTCATCGATCAGCTCCAGAGGCTCGTCGAGGGCCTCGACGGCGATCGTGACCAGATAACGAATTCGCTGACGAGCATCGATCGCGTGACCGACACCCTGGCCGGGGTGCTAGAGCAAAATCGTCCTGCGATCGCGGAGGACGTGGTCGCGCTCGGCGATCTCGCAGGAAACCTGAACGCGAACACGGAGACGATCGACCTCGTGCTGTCGACATTGCCGGAGAACTACCGGCTCATCTCACGCGTTGCCGGGTACGGCAGCTTCGTGAACTTCTTCGTGTGCGGCCTCGCAGTCAAGTACGCACCCGGGCCGGGCGGTATGACACCGATGTTCACGGCGCCCGCAGAAAGGTGTCGGTGATGATCGGCAAATCATTCCTCGAACGCGACGCCTTTCGGATGGGTCTCATCGGGACGGCACTCTTGATCGGAGGCCTGCTCCTCGCGTTGAACGTCAAGTCGATACCCGGATTCAACGGAGCAACGACATATCGCGCCGAGTTCGCCGATGCCAGTGGCCTTGCCGTGGGCGACTCGACTCAGATAGCTGGAGTGAAAGTCGGTGAAGTGACATTGATTTCACTTGGCGAAGGCAAAGTGGACGTCGAGTTCGACGTCGACGGTGGTTCCGTTACTCTCGGTGACGACACCTCCGTTGCAATCAAGGTCGAAACCGCACTCGGCCGGCGCTACCTGGAGATCACACCAGGAAATCACGGACAGCTTGCCGCAGATTCCACCATTCCGACTTCGCG
>NZ_BCXI01000085.1 GCF_001895025.1 Rhodococcus zopfii NBRC 100606 = JCM 9919 | reverse complement strand
GTCGGTACCGATACCCCGGTGCTGCTGGACTGGGCGGTCGGGTTGAACTTCCCGTGCCAGCACCAGATGTTGCATCGCAACGGTGTCGCGGAGGTCCCCGAATACCGGATCCTGCCGGACCGGATCGGCGCGATCTCCACCAATCTGTGGCAGGACCACCACGGCGGCGGTCCACTCGGCTGGACCGACCAGCTGCTGCGAGCCCGCACGATCCCGTCGTATCTCGACCATGACTGGGACCGCGACTGGGGCGCGATCGAGCAGTACACGCCCATCGATCCGTCGGCCGACACCGCAGAACTCGACACCACATCGGTCACGCGCAGCGGTCTGTGGAGTCCCGGTCCGATCAACACCACTTACTGATGGGCAGGACGTTCAGGCTCAGCGACGTGGGGCGAGAGCAATCAGCATGGGCGCATACTGGTTTCACCGTCCTGCTTGACGCTCGTCAGCAAGGCTCTCCTACTTCGAAAGATCGGAAGCCGGCCCCGACGGACATAGTCGTTGAGATGCCGCGAGGCTTGACAGACTGTTCGCATAAATTGGCATGTGGTGTATCACAACTCCACCGACACCATCGACTCGGCCAGTCAGGAAGGCACTACCAGTTCGCAAGATCCTGCTCCGAGCGACGAGCCATTGACCGAGGGCAACTACGATCCGTCGGTTGAGGATTCCCCGGCGTCGATAATCGGTGCCGGCAACTTCGGCCAGTCCTCGCCGCCCAGTGGCCCACCGCGGAACCTGCGGCAGGGCATCGAGGTCGGCGACGATGACCAGCTCGGTTCCGGCGACACGCACCCAGACTTCGGCGCCGACCAGCCCGGGTGGGGTCGAATAGCGCACCGACCCGAACCGGATCGTCTGGTCGGTGCCGACGCGGCGGGTGGTGCCCGGTGCCAGGGTGTGCGGGGCCGACGGCACGGTGTGCAGGCGGGCGCGTTCCTCGGCCAGCGCCTCGCCTGGAACGCCCGCGCTTTCCCGGTGTCATCGACCGTTGACGTGACGCAGAAGCGGTCACATGCGGTTTCGAGATCGGCGAACGCGGCATAGGCCGGCAGCAGGTTCGCGGCGGTGGGCACCAGGTCTGCCTTGGCGATCTCGACCGTTGCTTCGCTGCCCTTCGATTCCGGTTCGAAGGCACGCAGGTATGCAGTGTCATGCCGCAATGCCGGGCGGCCTCGACGATCTGCGGATGCCGCACCGGTATCCCGGCGACGTGATCGATGCTGACCGTGCGGGGATTGTCGGTCAGCGCGTAGGTCGGCACCCCCACCGAAGCGGCGCACCGTGGCATCGAGGCAGGCGATCAACGTCGGCAGCGTTTGATCTCACACCGGAATCACGACGCGGAAACGCGACCATGCCAGCCAGGCACGGAACAACAGGGTCGAGCGCATGAGTCCGTCGGGTCCGGGCACCCTCGGTCCTGCGCCACAATCGAATTGCATCTTCAAGTCAGGTACGGTGATCCAGGGACGGTAGGGGCGGCGATGCCCCGCCCGCCATGCCGTCTTCGCCTCCGCCACGGCCCCGCGGGTGGTGCGTTCGGTGCCGTCGAAGCCGAGCTCGACCAGACGTTCGTGGACGACGTTGGCGCGGACCTTGCCTTTGCTGCGGTCGACGCACTTTTCGATCTTCGGGAGATAGTCGTCGATGATGCGCGGTCGCCGGATGGGGCCGGCCAGCGTCAGCCCCGCGTCACGGGCGGCGACGTAGCGCCGAACGGTTTTCGGATCGACACCGGCCAGCTGCGCGGCGGAATGCGCGCTGCCGGTCGCGTCGCAGGCTTCGAAGATTCGATGATGTCCCTGTCAGACTTCTTCATGCGTCCCTCCGATGGGAATCGCTCGGTGGTGGGTCGAAGACCTCGAGCAAACCCCGGAAGGGCGTCTGGTTCGGGACGACACGCCACCGGCCCCGTGTCCATCGACACTGTCCGTCAGCAGGGACGAATGTGTCCGTCTACAGCGAGATTGGCATGTCCGCTCTCATCGGGTTCTCCTCGCGAGCCTGATAGCTTGGTGTGAGAGCCGTGAATTCGGGGGGATCAGCGCCACGCACCGGCGTCGCGCACCGGCAGAGTGCGTCGATGTCGGCGCCGGTGAGCGCGTCGGACTGGGGCTCAATCCCGACGTAGGCGGGGTAGAGGAACTCGGCGCGCGCTCGATCGCTGCGGCGTCCGCGCTCGGGCGAAACTGCTCGATCGCCCGGATGAATCCGGCACGACTCGTCGCCACCTCCCAGACAAGACGTTCTCCCAGCCCCGGGACGGCTGAGGAGGGAACCGGAGTGCGAGACCGACGTCTTGGGCACGAGGGGCCCTGGACTAGCGGATTACACGTCTCGCCGATCTTGGACAGCTACGGGCTACTCGCTGATCTCCATCACTCGCAACGGTTCTGCTCGGAAGGTACGACGGTAGGTTTGTGGACTGACTCCCGTGATGAGTTTGAAGCGGTCGCGGAAGGTGGTGGATGAGCTGAAGCCAACTCGGTTACCGATGCGTTCGACGGAGTGGTCCGTAGTTTCCAGCAGGTGCTGAGCTTGGCGGATGCGGGCCCGGTGCAGCCACTGGAGTGGCGTGGTGCCGGTCTGGTCACGAAAGCGTCGGATCAGGGTGCGGGTGCTGGTCCCGGCCCGCGCGGCGATGTCGGTCAGGGTGAGGTCGCGGGTCAGGTTGTCCCGTAGCCAAGTGAGGAGTTCCTCGAGTTCGGAGCCCTGGGGTGTTGGGGTGTGGTCGTAGACGATGAACTGCGCTTGTCCTCCTTCCCGTTCGAGGGGCATCACCGACAGACGGGCGGCATCGGCTGCGACGGCCGAGCCGTAGTCACGGCGGATCATGTACAGGCACAGATCCAAGCCTGCGGCTGCGCCGGCAGAGGTGAGGAACTGGCCGTTGTCGACGTAGAGGACATTCGGGTCGACATCGATGTCCGGGTGGATGGAGGCCAGAAGCCCGGCCGCAGCCCAGTGCGTCGTGGCGCGCAGGCCGTCGAGGAGCCCAGTGGCGGCCAGAGGAAACGTACCTGAGCAGATCGAGGCGATCCGCGTACCGTCCGCAGCGGCCGATCGCAACGCGTCACGCACGGCGGATGAGAGTGAGGCGGTGGGGTCGGCGACTCCCGGCACGATGATCGTGTCCGCGTCCTGGAGGCCCTCCATGCCCCAGGGGGCAGACAGCGCGAAAGCTCCGGCGTCTATCTCGCGGCGCTCGGCGCAGACCCGAACCTGGTAGCCGGGTCGCCCATCGGGCAGACGGGTCCGCGAGAAGACCTCGATCGGCGTGGACAGGTCGAAGGGGATGACCTTGTCCAGCGCGAGAACAGCAACGGTGTGCATGGCGATAACGTACCCCTCCAGTACGCGACTTATCCACGCGAGAGATTCATAACGTAGCAGTTCAAGAGGCATAATCCCATCCGGGATGCCGTTGGCAATTTCTCGTTGAATGTTGTCACTCGTGCCACTGTCCGATCGAACCGATGGGCGGTTGACTTCAGACGCACCAGTACGAATCAACCCCGAGGACCACTCCCATGCACATTCAGATCGTCCTGTTCGATGGTTTTGACCCGCTCGACGTCGTAGCTCCTTATGAGGTGCTGTATGCGGGAGGTACGGCATCGGGCGGTTCGCTCAGCGTGGAGCTGGTCTCCGCGGAGGGCCCGCGCGAGGTGGTCAGCGGCACCGGAGGACTGGTGCTGCGCGCCATTGGTGCTCTCGATCTGAATCAGGCGGACATGGTCCTGGTGCCCGGGGCCTCCGGACGGGTGGGCGAGCCCGGCGAGGTCCCGGAAGAAGCCGTGGGCGCCGGCGAATGGAAACAGGACGAGTTCATTCCGGTGCTGCTGGGCCGCACACTGACCACCGAGCTCCCCACACTCCTCGGGCAGGCAATGGACGACCCAGACACCACGGTCGCCGCAGTCTGCGGTGGCTCGCTCATCCTGGCCATGGCCGGTCTGTTGGAGGGACGTCACGCCACCACCCACCACATGGGCCTCGACATGTTGGACGCCACCGGTGCCCACGCGGTCAGCGCCCGCATCGTGGACGACGGCGACCTGATCACCGGCGCGGGCGTCACATCCGGACTCGACCTCGGGCTCTACCTGCTGGAACGCGAACTGGGGCCACGCATTGCCCACGCCGTTGAAGAGTTGTTCGCCCACGAACGACGCGGCACCGTCTGGCGCGCCCAAGGACCCGCGCCCGCCGCTTTCTGAAGCCCCGCCGCCGCTCTTCGTCGGCCATTGCCCGCAACGCACAATCAGGAAGAACATCGGTATGCCCATAGAAGGTATTTGGAACCTGTCCATCTCCACCCCCATCGGCAAGATCAAGGCTGTAGTTGAACTGCGCCGGCGCGACGGAGTCCTGACCGGAACCGCCCACAGCGCAGAGGAAGAGGTACCGCTGAACGATGTGGTCCTCGACGGTGACCGACTCACCTGGAAGCAAGCCATCACCAAACCCATGCGGCTGAACCTGGCGTTCGACGTGACGGTCAGCGGCGACACCCTCCAGGGCACCTCGAAAGCTGGCCGCCTTCCGTCCTCGAAGGTCACCGGTGAGCGGCAGGCCAGCCAGGAGGGCCAGGCATGACCAAGCTCTTTCTGTCCTTGCATGTCCTGGCGGCCATCGTCGCCGTCGGCCCGGTCACCGTCGCCGCAAGCATGTTCCCCGTGACGCTGCGCCGCGCCCTCAGCGACCCCGGCGACAGCGCAGCCCGAACGACCCTGCTGACGCTGCACCGAATCTGCCGGGTATACGCGGGCATCGGAATTGCCGTTCCCGTCTTTGGCTTCGCAACGGCCAGCAGCCTTGGCGTCCTTGGTGACGCCTGGCTCATCACCTCGATCCTGCTGACCACCGCGGCCGCAGGCGTCCTGGCACTACTGATCCTGCCCGCCCAGGACCGCGCTCTGGTCGCGACGGCAGGCGATCATGCTCCGTCATCAGCACCGACCCCATGGACACCGAGCCGTCTCGCCATGGCTACCGGCATCTTCAACCTGCTCTGGGCCACCGTCACCGTACTGATGATCATCCGCCCCGGCTCCACCACAGGAGTGTGACCATGCACCCCCGGTCTCTGCGCCATATGCGCATCGCGTCCCACGTCGAATTGATAACCCTGATCGTGATGCTGGCCAACGTATTCACCGTCCACATCAAGTCGTCTTCGTCCTTGATGGGCCCCGCTCACGGCTGCGCCTACCTGTTCGTCGCGATCGCGACCTTGCGCCTCGAGCAGGCCCCTACGGCCGCCAAGATGCTGGGCCTCATTCCAGGGGTCGGCGGGCTACTCGCGTTGCGACAGCTCGATAGATTCCGACCGGCCCACGCCCACACAGAAGAAGTCCTTCCCTCATGAACCTCGTCTCCCCAGTGATTGTCGACATCGTCTACTGCCTGCTGATGTCGCTCATCAGAGAACCACACAGGAGGCACTTCAACGCGATCATGGTCGGCGGAGCCGGAGCCGCCTACCTGAGCGGCGGTGGATTCGGCCCGTGGGAACTCCCGTTCGTCGCACTCATGGCCTGCGTCGCCTACCGCGGCCTGGAATCCTGGAACTTCATCGGCATAGGCTGGCTGCTCCACACCGCCTGGGACATCGCACACCACATCAAGGGCAACCCCATCCTTCCGTTCCACCACGACTCGTCCTTGGCATGCGCCATCTGTGACCCAGTCATCGCCCTATGGTGCTTCCGCGGAGCCCTGTCTGTCAGGGTGAGTTGAGTGCACCGCTTCACAACCACCCCGCCTGCAGGACGAGATACGGAACGATAGTGCCCCGTGGAGTGGTGGACTTCGGATCGGCTCTGCAGTATGCGCGGTGATCAACGAGTCGCGGTGAATACCAAGCTGTTTCGCTCGAACCGGTCAACGACAACGCCGCCTCGGCAGCGTGTCCCTTCGCGGCGATCACCGCCCGGAGCTCGTCCATGCTCACATCCGAGACGTAGCGGCGGGTGACCTGCCACTCGTCGTGCTGCTCGATGACCACCGCAGTCGCCAACCGCAGGAACGCCGCCGGGTTCGGGAAGATCTCCACCACATCGGCTCGACGCTTGAAGCTCTCATGTCAAGCTGGGGGTGGTTGGGTGTCCCTGAACATCGTTCGGTAGAGAATGTTTGAGAGGTGCCGCTTGAGGATGCGCATCGCTTCACGTCGCGTATGCCCACGGCTGACGGCGCTGTCGTAGAGTCGGCGGGCGCGTGGTTCGCATCGAAGTTGGATCATTGCGATGCGGTGCAGTGCAGCGTTCAAGCGTCTGTTTCCGCCGCGGTTGAGGCGGTGACGGACAGGTTGCTTCCCGCCTTCACCGGAACTGGCGGGAATGGGTGCTGTGCCGGTGAATCGCGCGAAGCCGGCTTCGGTGAACCGGCGCACATCGCCGGTCTCGAGGAGTATTTCGGCGGCAGCGCGAGCGGCGATCCCACAGACGACGGTGAGGTGTGAGCCTGTCCGAGTGACAAGTGCGGCGAGTTCGGCTTCGGCGGTCTTGTCCTGAGTGAGGACATCGCGCAACATCGTCGTTCGATGTTCGATCAGTTGCAGCCGCAGCGTCACGATGGGATCGGTGACGTCGGCAGTGTCGAGTTCGGCAATCGAGTTGATCCGTGCGCGGGCTGTGTTGCGTTCGGGCACCTGGGTGCGTAAGTGCTCGGGGAGGCCAGCGATCAGCGCGTCGATCTCTCCTATCAGTTGAACTCTAATCTTGCGCAGAGACGTTCGGGCGTTGTGCCACAATGATATTTGATCCCGCACTGCATCTGGAGCAGACGGACTCGATTGCTTGAATGCGTATGCGAGCGCATCGTTTCTCTGGGTTTCCGCAGCGATCCGATGTGCATCGAGGAGGTCACTTTTCCCTTCGTGTCGACCTCGTTGCCGCAGCGAGGTCTTGTGTGGGGGAACATCTCGGACCTCTACGTGTTCGCTGACGAGATACTCGGCGAGTGCGCGGCCAAGCCCACCTGTTCCTTCGATTCCGATCCGCTCGATGGCGCC
>NZ_BCXI01000084.1 GCF_001895025.1 Rhodococcus zopfii NBRC 100606 = JCM 9919 | reverse complement strand
GGGGTAGCCGTAGCATCCGCCGGAAATCGGGCGGATTTGGCGTATCCGACTGGTGGGCACGGGGTTTCGAGTTCGGCATGCACTGTCGACTGGTTGGTGCTTGACTGCCGATGATGATGTTGGTCGGTGCTGGTGGAGGCTGGGGTCGTGGCGACGCGGATGTTCGCGGACGAGGAGTTGGAACGACTGCGGGGATTCCCGGAGATCAGCCGCGAGGAGCTGTTCCGGTACTTCACGCTGACGCCTGCGGATCTGGCGTTCGTGGATCCGGGCCGGGGCCGGGGCCCAGCCGAGCGGCTGGGCTTGGCGATCGCGTTGTGTACGCTGCCGTGGCTGGGATTCGTGCCGGATCGGCTGGTCACGGCTCCGCCGGTGGCGGTGGCTCGTGTCGCCGAGCAGTTGCGGTTGGATCCGGTGGTGATCGGTGCCTACGGCAGGCGAGCCAAGACCCGCACCGAGCATGTGCGCCTGGCCGCGCGGTACCTGGGATGGCGTGCGGTCGGTGCGCTCGAGTTCAAGGAGCTCGATGAGTTCCTGCTCGCGCGGGCGATGGAGCACGATTCCCCGACTCTGCTGTTCCGGCTGGCGTGTGAGTATCTGATCTCGGCGAAGGTGATCCGGCCAGGCCCGGTCACCGTGGTCGAGCGGGTCGCCCACGCCCGCCACCAGGCCCAGACCGAAACCTATGACCGGCTCGCTCACGAGTTCACTGCGGCGCGGTGCGCGGAGTTGGACGGCTTGCTTGTCACCGACGCTTCGCTGGGGATCTCGCGGTTGCGGTGGCTGTCGACCGGGCCGGTGGAGGCCTCGGCGGCCGCGGTCCGCGCCGAGGTCGACAAGCTGGGTTTCCTGCGCGGGTTGGGCGCTGATCGGCTGGATATGTCGGTGCTGCCCGCCGAGCGGCGCCGGTTTTTGGCCACGATGGGCCGGCGCCTGAGTCCGCAAGCGCTGCAACGTCGGGATCCGCAACGCCGGTATCCGATCCTGCTCACGGTGCTGGCCCAGTCCGGCACCGATGTCCTCGATGAGGTCGTGGCGTTGTTCGATCAGGCGATCTCGGTGAAATTCGGTGCTGCCGAACGGAAGATGCAGCAGCGGCTGGCCGAACGAGGGAAGACTGGAGAGGACCGTCAGGCGCTGCTGGACGATCTGTTGGAAATCGTCACCGACCCCGGCGTTCCGGATGAGGAGATCGGTGCGCTGATCCGCGGCGAGAAGATCGGGTGGGAGCGCCTGCGCGCGGCGATCGCCCAGGCCAAGCCCAGGTTGCCGCGTGATCACGGGCATCTGGCGGCGTTGGATTCCTCCTACACCTACCTGCGTCAGTTCACCCCCGCGGTGCTCGAAGCGGTGCGCTTCTGCGGCGGTACCGCCGCGACCGAGTTGCTGATCGCGGTGAACATGCTGCGCGAGTTGAACGCGACCGGGCGGCGCAAGGTCTTCGATGACGCCCCGACCGGGTTCGTGCCGATGAAGTGGCGCGGCTACCTCGACGAGGCCCGCAAATCCGGCAGCGCGACCGCGTATCGGCACTACTGGGAGTTGTGTGTGCTGCTCGGATTGCGTGACGGGTTGCGCAGCGGGGATGTGTTCGTGCCGGGCTCGCGCCGTTACGCCGACCCGGCCGCCTACCTGCTCACCACCGGGCAGTGGGAACCGCAACGCGTTGAGTTCTGCGGCCTGGTCGGGCGATCCGCCGATCCTGGCGTCGCGCTGGCCACCGTGGTCGCCGAACTGCACGACGCTCTCGGTGAGCTGGAGGAGGTGCTGGCCGGCGGGGACGGCCCGGTCCGGCTGGACGAGGGCGGGGATCTGGTGATCTCGCCGCTGAGCGCGGAAGATGTTCCCGCCGAGGCGATCACGCTCAAGGCCGAGCTGACCGAAATGCTGCCGTTCGCGCCGATCGTGTCGCTGCTGATCGAGCTGGACAAACGCACCGGCTACCTGGACTGCTTCACCCACGCCGGCGGTCAGGCCACCCGGACGCCGGAGCTCAAACGCAACCTGATCGCGGTACTGCTGGCGCACTCGACGAACCTGGGGTTGACCCGGATGGCCGAGGCGTGCGGAATCACCTACGACATCCTGGCCTGGACCGACGAGTGGTATGTGCGCGAGGAGACCCTGCGCGCGGCCAACCTGGTACTGGTCGGCTACCACCAGCGGCTGCCGCTGACCGCGGTGTTCGGCGCCGGAACACTGTCGTCGAGCGACGGGCAGCGTTTCCCGACGCGCGGTAAGTCGACCACGGCGCGGCCGTTGAGCCGCTATTTCGCCAGCGAGGGCCTGTCGACCTACACCCATGTCAGCGACACCCACGCCACCTACGGCACCAAGGTCATCGTGGCGACCAAACGCGAAGCCCACTACGTGCTCGATGAGATCCTGGGCAACGCCACCGATCTGCCGATCACCGAGCACGCCACCGACACCCACGGGGTCACCCTGGTCAACTTCGGGTTGTTCGACCTGCTCGGGATGCAGCTCTCGCCACGGATCCGGGATCTGGGGCGGATCACCCTGTACCGGCCGGGCCCGCGCGCCGAGGCCGAGGCCCGGTTCCCGCACGCGGGCCCGCTGATGACCCGCAAGGCCAACCTGGGTTTGATCGCCGAGCACTGGGACGATCTGCTGCGGTTGGCCGGATCGCTGAAGTTCGGGCACGCCACCGCGTCGCTGTTGGTCGGCAAGCTGTCGGCGTCGGGGCGGCAGAACACCCTGGCCGCGGCGCTCAAGGAGTACGGGGCGCTGCGGCGCACCATTTACGCCGCGAGATACCTCTCCGATCCGGACTACCGGCGCAAGATCTCGCGGCAGCTCAACAAGGGCGAGTCGCTGCACGCGCTGCGCCGCGACCTGCTCTATGCCCATGAGGGGATGATCCGGGCGCGCCACCTCGAGGACCAGACCGAGCAGGCCTGGTGCCTGACCTTGACGACCAACGCTGTGATCGCCTGGACCACAGAGTATTACGGGTTCGCTGTCGAGCAGATGCGCCGGACCGGGCAGCGTATCGATGACGAGGTCCTGGCCCACATCAGCCCGGCCCACAGTGCCAACATCAACTTCTTCGGCGCGATCGAGGTCGACATCGACGCCGAGCTGGCCCAGCTGGGCCCGACCGGGTACCGGCCGCTGCGGGTGCGCGACACCTTGTTCTGACCGCGCGGAACCGGGGCCCGTGGTTACGGCGTGGCGATGTCGATAGCGGTGTCTGCTGGCGTGGGTGTTCGGTGGGCGGTGAGGAAGTTGTCGACGAGCCGGGTGCAGTCGTCGTGGTCGATGCTGCGTAATCCGGTGAGACGGGCGAACACGATCGGGCCGAGGAGTTCGATGATGGCGAAGGTGGTGTCGAGCTCGCCGAGCATCGCGCGGGCCTCGGGACTGGTGAGGATCTGGTCGAACGGGTGGCGGTACTGCTCGATGACGCGCGCGCGCAGCGAGGTGACCGCGGCCGGGTCGGGGTGGTCCTCGCCGATGGAACCCATCGCCAGCCAGGCCAGGGTGGTCATCTGCACCGGAGCCTGTTCGATGAGGTCGGCCTGGCTGGCGAGCAGCGCCAGGAGCCGCTCACGCACGGGCCCGGTGCCGGTCGGTGTGTCGACCTGGGGAAGTAGTCGTTCGAAAGTCGCCGCGAGCAGCTGGGTGGTGCTGCCGAAGTGCCGGTAGAGGGTGGCGCGGGCGACCTTCGACACGCGGGTGACCGCCTCGACGGTGACCGCCTCGACACCGCCGGTGGACAGCAGATGGGTGGCCGCGTCGAGCAACCGGTTGCGTGAGCGCGCCAGTCGCGGATCGGCCTGCTCGTCGTCCGCGGCGAGCGGGTCGGTCGCCGCCGGGCCTGAGTCGGTCATGGACGCGCCTTCCTCCGAATTCGTGTCGTTGAACTCTTGATATGGGTGAACTCTATCCCACCCCCCAACCACTATGATACGAATGGTCTCGTACAGATACCGTTGGTCTTCAAAGTCGGGGAGGTGCCGGTGGCCACACCCGGAACGGACACTGTCGAGATCGCCCGCTGGACCAGGGCCCAGTGGTGGATGCTGGCGGTGTCGTGCCTGGCGGTGGCGCTGGTGGTCGCGGCGATGGCGGCGTTGTATTCGGCGTTGCCGCAGATCGCGCTTGCGACCGGGGCCACCCAAGCCCAGCTGACCTGGATCGTCGACGGCTACACGCTGGTGCTGGCGTGTCTGGTGCTGCCCGCCGGCGCCGTCGGTGACCGTTACGGGCGCCGCGTGGTGCTGGTGGTGGGGTTGGTGGTGTTCGCCGCCGCCTCGGCGCTGCCGCTGCTGCTGTCCGACCCGGCCTGGTTGATCGCGACGCGCGCGCTGGCCGGGGCAGGCGCCGCGCTGGTGATGCCCTCGACGCTGTCGATCCTCACTGCAGGGTTCGCCCCCGCTCATCGCGGCCGGGCGGTGGGGATATGGGCCGGGGTCGCCGGATCCGGGGCGATACTGGGGATTCTCGGTGCCGGGGTGCTGCTCGAACGATGGTCGTGGCTATCGGTGTTCGTAGGGTTGACCGTGGCCGGGGCGGTGCTGGCGGGGTTGGCGTGCACCATCGCCGAGTCCCGCCAGCGCGAGCATCCGCAGGTGGACTGGGTGGGCGCGGTGGCGGTGGCGGTCGCTGTCGCGGCGATCGTGTTCGCCGTGATCGAGTTCCCCGCGCGCGGCTGGGCCGACCCGCTCGTCGCCGCCGCCGCCGGGGTCGGCGTGGCCGCGACGGCGGCCTTCGTGGTCGTCGAGCTGCGCTCGGCGGCGCCGCTGCTGGATGTGCGGTTGTTCGCCCGCCGTGGTTTCGGTGCCGGGTCGCTGTCGGTGACCATCCAGTTCCTGGTCACCTTCGGGGTATTCCTGCTGCTTGTGCAGTACCTGCAGCTGGTCTTCGGTTACGGGCCGCTGGCCTCGGCGCTGGCGTTGGCGCCGATGGTGGTGCCGCTGGTCGTGATCTCGGTGATCGCGCCGTGGCTGTCGAGCCTGGTCGGGTTACGGGTGATGACCGTGGCCGGCCTGCTCACCATCGCCGCCGGGCTGGTGCTGGTGAGCCGGCTGACACTCGCCGCGCACTACCTCGACCTGCTGTGGCCGCTGCTGATCATGAGCGCGGGCCTGGGATTGTGCACCGCGCCGGCGACCTATGCCATCGTCGCCGACACCCCCGAGGCCAAACACGGGGTCGCCGCCGCGGTCAACGACGCCGCCCGCGAGATCGGCGCCGCGATCGGGATCGCCGTGGCCGGCAGCGTGCTGGCCGCCGGCTACACCCACCGCATCCAGCCCGCCCTGCCCCAGTTGCCCGAGCCCGCCCGCGGCCCGGTCGCCGATTCCCTGGCCGCGGCGCTGCAGGTCGCCGACCAGGCCGGACCGGTGGCCGCACCGCTGGCCGAGTTCGCCAAGGCCGCGTTCGTGCACGGCAGCGGCCAGGCCGCGCTCGCCCTGGCCGCCCTCACCACCGTCGGGGCGATCGTGCTGGCAGTACTGGCCCCCGGCCGCGCACCACGCCGCCGATACATCTCGACCATTTCCCCCGCAAAACACGCTCCCTTCTCGTGAAAGACGCCCGTCATGACGGCCTATCGCACGATCATCGTCGACACCGACGGATCCGACCGCTCCTACCGTGTGGTCGACCACGCCGCCGAACTCGCCCACGCCACCCACGCCCGGCTCCTGATCATCTGCGCCCGCCACCACATCGACGCACGTGAGCTCGGGGCGGACCTCGACCGGCTCGGACCCGACGCCTACCAGCTACGCGGCACCACTCCCACCGAGGCCATCCTGCGGACCGCCCACCAGCACGCCCTCGCCCACGGCGCCACCGACATCGAAACCCACATCCTGTCCGAACCCGCCCCGCACGCGCTGCTGCACCTGGCCGCCGCCACCGGCGCCGACCTCATTGTCACCGCCGATCCCCACCGGCCACCGCTGCTGGCCCGGCTGCTGACTACCCCACCGATCGAGCTCGCCCGCAAAGCCCACTGCGACATCCTCTTCACCACCGCACGGTAGACACACCCCACAGAAAGCGCCCATGACCGAGAACACACCCAGCACCCATACACCCGAGCCCCGACAGGTCCCGGACTGGATTCCCGCCTTCCCTGTGCTCGCACCCGACTCCGCCGACCTGCCACCCCACCACGACCACTGCCTCGGCTGCGGACCGGCCAACCCCCACGGCCACCAGCTACGCGCCCGCCGCGACGCACACGGCGTCCACGCCCACCACCGCTTCGACTCTCGCCACGTCGGCGCCCCCGCGATCGCCCACGGCGGCGCGGTCGCCACCGTCCTCGACGAACTGTTCGGACTCTTGCTCTACACCGTCGGGGAACCCGCGGTCACCCGCCACCTTGCCATCGACTACCTCGCCCCGATCCTGCTCGACACCCCTTACACCCTCCGCGCCCACATCCACGCCCGCGACGGCCGCAAACTCCACCTGCAAGCCACCATCGAAAACGACCACGCCCACGTGATCACCACCGCCACCGCCCTGTTCCTCACCGTCGACGTCAACCACTTCCTCACCCACAACACACCCCCACACACCGATAACACCCCCTGACCTGTTCCGTAACCGGATCGGCCACCGGAACACCACGCAGAGCCAACGTCGGCCCAGCTCACCGGTGTTCCGTAGAGGTGTTCCGCTGACTGTGCCGGTCAACCCCCGCTATCTGGAACACTTTCGGCATGGGTGAGCCGTTCCGCGTCGGATACTGCCGCTGCTCCACCGACGAACAAGACGTCGAGATCCAAACCGAGCAGCTATTGGCGCTCGGAGTGCCGCGTGAGCGGATCTTCATCGACAAAGGGTTCTCCGGGACCACCCGCAAGAACCGGGCCGGGCTCGACAACGCACTCGCCGCCGTCACCTCCGCCGCGGCGGCCATCGACGGGCGACAGGTAGTGCTGACCACGCCGAAGTTCGACCGATTCGCACGCAACATGGCCGAAGCAGGCCAGACCCTGACCGAACTGCGCGAGCGCGAGGTGCTGTTCGGACTCGGGAGCTCGATCTACGACTGGAACGACCCGTTCGGCAAGCTCTTCCTGCAAACCTTGGCCATGGTCGCCGAATTCGAGGCCAACCTCAACCACCTACGCACCCGCGAGGGCATGGCCAAGGCCCGCGCGAAAGGCAGGCTCAAGGGCAAGCAGCCGAAACTTCCTCTCACGGCACGGAAAACAATCCACCGCCGCTACCACGACCCCGCCGACGACGCGAGCCTGGCGGACCTGGCCGAGGAATACAGCGTCGGCCGCTCCACCATCCACCGCATCGTCAGCAGTGCTGCACCACGAGCCTGAGAATTCACCAGCCTGTCGTCAGGATCCCGCTACTTTGCACTTCCTGACAACCTTGGGTTGCGGGCCCTTACGTCCCACACGAGTTCTGGCCCGAATCGGATCGTCGGCGAGCTGGGCGGATACGCCGCGCCCGCCAGGAGCCGGTGGCGAGACAGACGATCGTTTCGACCCAACAGGCCGAGCGGATCACCGACCGGGCACTACGCCATATCCGCCCGATTTTCGGCAAATGCTACGGCTACCCC
>NZ_BCXI01000083.1 GCF_001895025.1 Rhodococcus zopfii NBRC 100606 = JCM 9919 | reverse complement strand
GGGAAGTGATGCGGACAGACGCCGGCCCGAGCAGCGACTGCGTGCTCGGGCCGGGGGTGTGTTACGTGCGTGGTCGGGGCGTGGCGCGAGGCATTGCTCGCGTCAGACGCGGAGCCCATCCGTGCGACGGCCAGCGCTTGAGTCCCAACCGGTCCGGGGTCACTCGGGTGTCGACGAACAGTTTCTCCAGTTCCGGATCGGACTCCCCGAGGAAGCGATACAGGATCGTGCCGCCGTTCTCCTCGGTGCGGGAAGCAGCCTCCCAGCCCGTCGCCCGATATGCCCCGCGCACGATGTTGTCGGCAACCACGAGAATCGGCAGTCCGTCGACGCGTCGTGCTGCGCTGCCGGCAGGCCAGGGCCGATCGGCGAGATCTCGAACCTGTTCTGCGGACGCTGATTTCGCGTCGGTGATCCTGAGTACCACGCATGGTGTCGGCAACTCCGGTGCGGCCTTCGCCGAGTACTGGCGGACCAGTTCCGCGATGGGTCGCGCAACCCGATCGGCCTCCGCGTCACCGGTGGTCCCGGCGAGATTCGTGAGCACGAATTCGCCACGATGCGATTCGAGCAGACCGAGTGCGGCGATCACCGCCTGGGCGGTTGCGCCGGCAGCGTGATCACCGTCTGCGGCGGGAAGCAGATGATCGGCGACGACGAAATGCTCCACCGAGTATCCCGATTCGTACACGGCTCGGACGCGGCGCAGAGCGGCCTCGGCTTCCGGGGTGGCCGGAGGTGCGCTCTCGCCCGCAGCGGTGAGTTTGTGCGCCTCACCGAGCGCCGTCCACGTGAGCGCGAAGATGCGGTTCCCGCGACCACTGCCGATGTGGACGACGGTGCGGTCACGAGGGTCGAGCAGTGCATACACGTAGGCGCCGAGCTGGTCTACGACGGTGGCGGGCAGCGGATCGGGCGTGGGGGTGCGGTCGTCGACCTCGGTGACGATGGCTCGCAGGACGGTCAGCCGCAGCGCGACCGGAACGGTTCCGGCGGAACCTCCGAACAGGTCCCGGTTGGCGGCGTCGACGGACCCGAAGGTGCGCCCGATGTTGCGGCTCAGGGCACCGAGTGCGTGTGTGAACTCCGTGAGCCGCTGACGCGGATCATCGGCCGTTTCGGGCAGCTCGTTGCTGGTCAGAAACATCTGGATCTCGGGAGATTCCAGTAGTGTCTGGGCGATGTTCGGAGGAACTGTCCACACGGTGCGCATGAGGCGACTCTAGGCCAGAGGGCGGCCCCAGACCCCGCAGCGCGCGCATCGCCCTTCGAGGACACCGTGTCGCGGCTACGCTCGGTGATCATGGATCGCGTCCCGCTCCGTGGCAGGTCCGCGTCGCGGTTGCTGCGTGATGCGAGCGCTTCGTCGCGTATCGAATGTCTGGTGATCGTAGCGGTCACCACGATCCTGCTGGTGCGTCTGTACCTGCACCTGTCGGGATACCCGCAGGTCGGGGGCGCGACCCTGCACATCGCGCATTCGCTGTGGGGCGGGTTGCTCATGGTCGTTGCGTTGTGCGGGCTGCTCACCTATCTGGGGCGCACGCCGCATGCGTTCGGGATCGTCGCAGGCGGTATCGGCTTCGGGTTGTTTCTCGACGAGATCGGCAAGTTCCTCACCAAGACGAACGACTACTTCTACCGCCCCTCCGTCGCGATCATGTACGTCGTGGTGTTGCTCCTGTTGCTTGCCAACCGTGCGATCCACGGGTTCCGGCCCGCCACGGCACGGGAGGATCTGGCGAACGCCGCATCGACTGCGGTGGACGGGGTGATGCGCGGGTTGACTTCTGCCGACCGGGCCCGCGCGACCGCCCAGTTGCGCTCCGCGAGGGCAGGCGGCGCGGAACCCGAGGCGGCCGACGAGATCGAGCGGTTGCTGGCCCGGTGCCGCGACCGTGACGATCGGCGGTCCCGGATCGGCGCAGCCTTGCAGCGGGTGGTGCCGCGGGCCCTGCTCGGCGATCGCGGCACGTGGATCGCGGCGGTGACACTGACGGTGTTCTCCGGCGTGATGCTCGTCCATGCGCTGGTCACCCTCGCCGACGATCTGAGCGGCGGCGGCCGCGATCTCACGGTGTGGTTCCAGTTGGCGGGCGTTTCGGTGACGACCCTCCTGTGCGTGGTGGGGACGCCTGGTCTGCGCTCCCGGCGCCGCTGGGCGTTGCGGGTGTTCAGCGCGGCAGCCCTGATCACGGTGCTGTTCGTCGAGGTCGTCGACTTCGCGGTCGCGGAGTTCGGTGCCCTGCTCAACGTTGCCGTGGGTGCCACGGCCCTGGCTGTGTTCTCGAATCGGCTCGCCCGTCGGGACGGCGCCGAGTCGTTGGCTTCGGCCGTGTGAACGGGTACTCGTTTCGAATCGGACGCCGACGCCACTTGTGTGCCGTTCGTCGCATACGGTAGACACCGTGAGCATGCCAGCCCCTGATGCCGCGCGGACAGCGGCGAGCAGCGCATCGACCTGGCCCGCGATTCTGACGTGGCGGGCGAACGATGTGCCGCGCATGGAATCGGTCCGTGTGCAGTTGAGCGGTAGTCGCGTCAAGGCGTCCGGCCGCATCGTCGGGGCGGCGTGCGCCGACCATCCGGCATTCAGCGCGTCCTACGATCTCGTGACCGACGAGAACGGTGTCACGCGCAGGCTGTCGGTGCGCACGACGTTGGCGTCCGGTGAGAAACACATGTCGATCAGCCGGTCCGGTGAGGGCATCTGGATGGTCGACAACGGGACGCAACATCAGCGGTCGGCGTTCGGCGGTGCACTCGACGTCGACGTGATCCTCAGCCCGTTCTTCAATGCCCTCCCGATTCGACGGTACGGATTGCAGTCCGACGCCGACGATCTCGAGGTGCCCGTCGTGTACGTGAACCTGCTCGATCTCCGGGTCGAGGAGGCGACGCTCATCTACAGCAGCGCCGCCGACGGCATCCATGTGCTCTCACCGGTGTCGAGTTCGACCGTCACGGTCGACGAGGACGGTTTCGTCCTCGACTATCAGGGCCTCGCCGAACGCATCTGATCGGTCGGCGTGCCCTCGACGGCGAGCGCGAGCGCGAGTGCCGTGGATTCGCCGGGGTGGCTGCCGTGACCGCCCGGTCCGCTCGTCAGTCCGACCACCTGCAGACCGACGGGGTGGTCGTGGCCGTCCGGGGCGGGCACCGACAGTGCCGGGACACCGAGCACGCTGAACGGAATGCAGCGTTGCAGGAGGGGACCGCGCAGGGCGGCGGGGTCGCTGTCCACCTGCGCGGACCGGACCCCGGTGGTGACGGTGAGCAGCGCGTCGAGGCGTTCGGTGCGGCGCAATCGTCGTAGCACCTCGCCGCGCAGCCGCTCGGCCGTGCGCAGCGCCCGCAGGTACTCGGACGCCGGCCGATCGGCTTGCGCGGCCAGGAGCGCTGCGGTCGCCGGGCGATACCGGCCGGGGTCGTCCTCGAACCACCGTTGATGCGTTTCGTACGCCTCGGATCCGGTGACGATCGGATACGCGGCGAGGATTTCGTCCGTCTCGGGCAGCGTCGTGTCCACGACCTCTGCACCGAGGTCCCGGAGGGTGCGGCAGGCGGTCTCGACGGCCGCGGCGACCTCGGGATCGTCGAGTTCCCACACGCCTCCGCGCAGCACGCCCACGCGCAACCCGGACACCGGCGTGCGCAGGTGCGCGACCCCGGGCAGTGCACCCCACGCCAGCCCGGCGTCGAGGACGTCACCGGTCAGCAGACCGACGTGGTCGAACGTGGTGGACAACGGGAACACCCCGTCCAACGGCAGTGCGCCGCTGCTCGGTTTGAGTCCGACGATCCCGCACAGCGCGGCGGGTGTGCGCACACTGCACCCGGTATCGGTGCCCAGCGCGAGCGGCACGATGCCCTTGCCGACCAGCACCGCCGATCCGGACGACGAACCTCCGCTGATCAGTGTCGGATCGTGCGGGTGCGATGCCGGCCCGGCCGCGTTGACGAGCCCGGTGGGACCGTACGCGAACTCGTGCAGGTGCGTCTTGGCGACGACGATCGCCCCGGCTTCCCGTAACTGCTCGACGATCCGGGCGTCGCGGCGGGCCGGAGCTGCGTCGGTGAGGACGGCGCTGCCGCAGCGCGTCGGCATTCCGGCGACGTCGATGTTGTCCTTGATCGCGACGGCGACGCCGTGCAGGGGGCCGATCCAGCTGCCGGCGTCGAGTTCCGCGTCGGCGCGGGCCGCGGATTCGAGGGCGGCCGCGTCGTTGCGGGCGGCGACGATATTGGCCCAGGGGGTGCCGTCGAGGGCGTCGAGTTCGGCGAGGACATGCTGGACGTGGTCGGTCGCGGTGAGGTCGCGTTTGGCGAGTGCCGACGCGGTGTCGCGCAGGTTCACGACGTCCACACCCCGCCGCGACGTCCGGCGTCGCGCAGCTGCTCGATCCAGTCGTCGTCGCCGGGAACGATCCCGGTGATGAGTTTGCGTTCGCGCTGCTCGTAGCGCTGCCGCGCCGCGTGGCCCGCGGACGTGAGGTCGCCGGTGCGGCCGTCGGCGAGTTGCTCGCGGGCGGTTCGCAGCACCTCGAGGGTTTCGTCGAGCGCGGCGAGCAACGCGGTCGCGTTGCCCTCGCACATCGCGTCGACGAGCGCGGGCGCGGTCCCGGCAATGCGGGTGCCGTCGCGGAACGAACCGGCGGCCAGCGCCAACGCGAGATCCCCGCCGCCGGCCCCGGCGAGGGCCAGAGCTTCGGCGAGCACGTGTGGCAGGTGCGAGATGCGTGCGACCGCGGCATCGTGCTCACCGGATTCGGCGGGCACGACCACCGAACCGCAGTCGAGGGCGAGCCCGGCGACCTGTTGCCACACGCCGGGGTCGGCACCGTCGTCGACGGCCACCACCCACACGGCGTCGCGGAACAGATCGGCGGTGCCGGCATCCCATCCGGATTCGGCGGTTCCGGCCATGGGATGCCCGCCGACGAACCGCGCGGACAGGCCCCGCGCCGCGACCGCCGCGGCGACCGCAGACTTGACGCTCACCACGTCGGTCAGTGCGACGTTCGGGGCGTGCTCGGCGACGGCGGCGAGCACCGCGTCGACCGCCGGCATCGGAACCGCGAGGACGACCAGCGCGTCGGAGGCGGCGGCGCGGCGCAGCACGGCGGGCAGATCGGTGGACGCGTCGAAGCCGTCGGCGACCGCGGCGTCGACGGCACCGGACGAGCGGTTGTATCCCCACGCTTCACGGCCCGCGGCGACGGCCGCACGCAGCAGTGATCCGCCGATCAGGCCGAGACCGAGCACACAGACGGGCGGGGCGGAAACTGCAGTGGACACCGCATCAGGTTGGCACATTCGCCGCCGGACTTCATTCAGGGGACGCGGCAGACTACCGTTGCGCGCATGGCTGCACAGCGTGTAGGGAACAAGAGCCCTTCCGTGACGACATCCGGGACGTCCGGTGGGAGTTCTTCGGAGGACCTGGAGGGGTTCGCCGTCGCTGTCACGCGGGAGGAAGGCCGGTGGAAGTGCCGTGCCCTGACCTCTGCCGCGTTGACGAGTTTGGCGACGGCGGAGACGGAGTTGCGGGAGCTTCGGAGCTCCGGTGCGGTCTTCGGTCTACTCAACGTGGACGACGAGTTCTTCGTGATTGTGCGTCCGGCTCCGGCGGGGACGCAGTTGCTGCTGTCGGACGCGACGATGGCGGTGGACTACGACATCGCTGCCGATGTGCTGGACGCACTGAATGTCGAGATTCCCGACATCGACCCGGACGAGCTGGACGAGGTCGAGCCGTGGGAGGAGGGCGATCTGGCGATCCTCGCCGACATGGGTCTGCCCGAGCCGGTCCTCGCGGTGATCCTGTCCGAGACGGAGCTGTATCCGGACGAGCAGATCGAGGAGATCGCGCAGCGGCTCGGGTTCGACGACGTGTTGTCCTCGACGCTGGACAAGCTGCAGAAGTAGATGGGTCTGCGCGACGACGAGGAGATGATCCGGGTCGCGTTGGAAGCCGCGACCGCCGCACCCGCCGGGGACGTTCCGGTGGGTGCGGTGGTGTTCGCGGCCGACGGCACGGAGCTGGCGCGTGCAGCGAACTCGCGGGAGGCGACCGGTGACCCCACCGCACACGCCGAGATCCTCGCGTTGCGGGAGGCCGCGCGGGTGCACGGCGACGGGTGGCGGCTCGAGGGCGCAACCCTGGCGGTGACGCTCGAGCCGTGCACGATGTGCGCGGGTGCGATCGTGCTCGCACGGGTCGGCCGGGTCGTGTTCGGGGCATGGGAACCGAAGACCGGCGCGGTCGGGTCGCTGTGGGACGTGGTGCGCGATCGTCGTCTCACTCACCGCCCGGAGGTGCGCGCCGGGGTTCTCGAACGCGAATGCGCCGGGGTCCTGGAGGAATTCTTCCGCACCCACCGCGACCCTGCCCCACCGCTCTGACCAGCCGATTTCAGCTCAGCGACGCGATCCGGTAAAGTCTTCTAGCGGTGGCGTGTCCGAGCGGCCTAAGGAGCACGCCTCGAAAGCGTGTGACGGGTAACCCCCGTCCGAGGGTTCAAATCCCTCCGCCACCGCCACGAGTCCCCCGCCTGTTCACGCAGGTGGGGGACTTTTTTGTGGCTAGACGTTCGGAGTGAGTGTCGGCTTCGGGCACATCGGGCATACTGGCCTGCGCGTACCGGGCGTGGAGGGCTAGACATCACAGCTAGGTCATCATGGTCCATACCGGCAAGTAGCGCTGCCGCCTCACAGCGACGACGTGCCTTGCCCGCAGGCTGCGGCCCTTCGAGTGAATGATCGCCCGGTAGTGCGGGAGACCGGCGCGCTGCGGTATGGGTTCTCCCGCTTCTCCGGTGCGCGCTGCAACGCCCCCTCGAGCGGTCAAGGTGTGGTGTCCTGTTCGGCGACCGACGGTGGCGACGGCGGATTCGCACCAACGACGGTGGTGTATCCCCACACCGCAAACAGCACGGCCGCGACCGCGGTGATGATCAGTGCGCGTTTGGCGTCGGTGGACATCGGTGTGCGCGGCGGGGCCGGTTCCGATGGTGGGGCCGTCTCGACGTCGGTGACCCGAGGCCGGGGGATCGGGCGGACCAGCGCGGTCCAGGCGGTGCCGTCCCACCAGCGTTGCAGTCCGTCGTTGCCCGGGTCCCGGTGCCATCCCAGTGCGCGCTCTGTGGTGGTCATTTGTGGCCCGTCGTAGTCGTGGTGGACCGGTCACGGGCCGCAGCAGGCTTGGCGTCGGTCAGGTCCGCACCGCCGAAGTCGGCCGATTCCCACGTCGCGGTACGCAGGTCGGCCCGCATCAGTTTCGCGGCGCGCAGGTCCGCCCCGGTCAGGTCGGTGTGCTCGAGGGTGGCCGATATCAGCTGGGCTCCCCGTAGGACCGTGTCGGTGAAGTCGGCGCCGGTCAGGTCGGCACCGGTGAACGAGGCATACGGTGCGGTGGCCCTGGTCAGATTCGTGCCGGTCAGGTCGGTGTCGGTGAACCGGGTGTTCGCCGCGACCGCCTCTGTCAGATCAGCCCCGGCCAGGTCCGACCCGGACAGATCGGCCTCGGTGAGCACACAGCCGCGAGCGATGATCCCCGGCAGCGACCTGCCGCGCAGCACCATCGCGGCCAGGTCCGCACCGGACAGATCGACCCGGAACGGCCCGAGGTGTTTCCAGGTGGTCAGGTGCGTGGTCAGACCGGCGCACAGTTGTTTGCGTACGATTCGTTCGTCGTGTTCGACGCCCGCGCCGACGCTGGTGCCGGGAACGAACCGTTCCAGTCGGTGATTCGCCCGCAGGAATCCGCAGATCAGATCGAGGCACCGTTGGTGTTCGAGCAGCAGGCGTTGAGGATGGGTGGATCGGCGGGAGATCCGGCACCAGTCGTCGGCCACGGCCAGCAGTTCGTATACCGCAGCCAACCTCAGGGTCGGATTCTCCTGCGAGAGCATGCGTGCCGCGTCGAGCATGCGGGTACGTAGACCCTGCACGTGCGCCGGTTCGAGATCGAGTTGCCGGTGGGCGGTCAGCATCTGGCGTTGTTCGGCAAGTCCCCAGGAGAAGATTACTGCCGAGGCCGTCAGCGCCACCGCCAGCATCACCGTCGCCGCCGGTTGTGCGGTGGCCGTCCATCCGGATACGAGGTCGACCTGCCACCAGGCGGCGGCTACGGCCGAGACTCCGGCGAGGATCGCACAGCCGACGGCGATGACCGTGATGGCACCGAGGAGACAGCGACGTGTTCGTTTCACCTGAAATTCTTCCTGTTCGCCCCCCTGCGCGTGTTGATGTCCCCGAAATGTTGTTGCGGGTCACCGTGTCACGGCAGTGACCGCCACGGACCCCCGT
>NZ_BCXI01000082.1 GCF_001895025.1 Rhodococcus zopfii NBRC 100606 = JCM 9919 | reverse complement strand
ACGCTGCACGCTCGTCTCAATTCCTTGGTTTTGAGACGGTCTCATGCTCGACATTGTGCGATACACCGAGCTGCGGCCGGAAGCTGGCTGCTTCGCGATCACTGCAGAAGGTCGAAGTATTGCGAACGTGCCTTCATGGCGTGAATGAGCAACTCGTTCCCGCTGTCGAAACGCAGGACAACCAGTTCCAGGAGTCGACCGTTCGGATCGAAGCCCAGCCGGAACTCGCGAGCAGGGTTGTCGTCGTCCAGATCAGCGACGTAGACGTGATGCTCTGCCGCGTAAATGCCGTCGTCTTCGCCGATTCCGTGTTTGAGTGCGGATCGATGCGCCTTCACGCGACCTGAGTCCAGGCACGCACAGCTTCTCGAATCGCCTCGGATCGGGAGACATGCTCCTGCTCGGCACGTGCGTTCAACGCCTCCAGCAAGGCCGCGTCCATCCGCACCGGCACCACCGCGCCAGGGCCGGTTCCCACAGTCGGTCGGCCACGTTTGCGCAGTTTCTCGACGTCGTAGCCGACCTCGGCCTCATCGGCCCACTTCTGGATCATCTCGTCCGTAACGGGTGCTCCGTTGACCCTTTCCTCAGCCATGCACATTATTGTAATACGAAAATCTGGTTCATTGCCGAGCGCTGGGTCGACTCGGCCGGAGCCGGTTGCCGAGCCAGCTCTTGCCGGCCTGGTATTGGAACGGTCCGCGCTCCCCGCTACCTGTGTGAAGGCCAGGAGGGCACGTCTCAAAAGTTGATTCCACAACTTTGTGTCGAAAACTCCGTACAGACACAACTTTCGATACGCTCCGTGCCATGGAGCTGGGCTATGCGCGGGTGTCGACGACCAAACAGGACCTCGACCGACAGATCGACGCACTCACCACAGCGGGAGTGGACGAGCAGCGCATCTACGTCGACAAGAAATCCGGGGCCACCACCGACAGACCGGGCCTGACGGCGCTGCTCGAATACGCCCGCGACGGGGACGTCATCGTGGTGCACACCCTCGACAGGTTGGGTCGCACCGTGCGGGACACGCTGAACCTGATCCACGACCTGCGCGAGCGCGGTGTCGGGGTGCGTAACCTCGCCGATCCGATCCGGATCGACTCGTCGGATCCGGGCGATCCGATGGCGCAGTTGGCGGTGGTGTTGTTGGCGTTGTTCGGGCAGATGGAACGCACCTACAGTCTCGAGCGGGCCGCGCACGCTCGGGCGGTGGCCACGGCGAAAGGCCGCCGGATCGGTCGGCCCTCGGTGGTGTCCGAGGCGCAACTGGCCTACGCCGTCCAGCTGCGGGACGGCGGTGCCACGGTCGCCGAGATCGTCGCCAAGACCGGGCTGACCCGCTCGACTCTCTACCGGCACCTGCCTGCGCGGCCGGCCGAGCCGGTCACCGCCGCGCCCACACCATCAGCTCACGCCCCGAAGGTTTCGGCCGAGCCGGATACGGCTGCGGGATCCGAGGACCGGCTCGAGTGCCCGACCTGCGGGTACCGACCGGAAACGCGCCGCGAGATGATTCCGCATCTCGACGATCTCGACACCGTCTGGCTTCACCTCGACCCCGGTGGGCAGGTGGGTGAACGTCGGCATTGTGCGCGCTGTCAGCCCCACGAGCAGGTCGTGGCGGTCAGTTGCACGCGTTGCGGGGTGGGGCCGCTGATCAGCGGCATCGACGCGGGCGGGGAGCTTCCTGCTTTGATTCTGCGGTGGCTCGAGGAGCGGGGCTGGGCCACGGGCACGAATCTGGTGTGCGGCCACCACACCTGACCGATCGTGTCGTTGCTGAGTTCGCCGGTCGAGCGAGCCGGGGGAGGGGTTATTCCTCGACCGCGGTGGCGAGTTCGCTGTCGGTGGGGACCAGTTCGCGGATCGGGTCGGGCAGGGTGTCGTAGGTGTAGTTCGCCACCGCCAGGGGAGCGCCGTGGTCGGCGGCTTGGGCGGCGTACCAGTTGCGGTCGCCGGCGTCGGTCAGCTTTGTCGAGCAGCACGGTGACGTGTCCTCACGGAAGTTGTGCAACGGGTTGTTGCACGATTTCTGGGGCCAGGCCTCGGCGAAGGAGCGCATGTAGAACAGGTTTCGGCCCGCAGGTCGTGGGCGAGTTGGTCGATGACTTCGAGAAACCGGGGGTAGTCGGGCAGCAGCGCGGCAGGATTACTCATCACACCGTTTTCTACCCACGGCGATCGCGGCCGGGCGTGCGACGTCTGCTCGCACGTGCTGGGTAGACGCGCACGTCGCCCCTACGCCGCCCTGGGCGGCTGGCTGCCCGCAGCCAGCCGCATACGAACCGCCATGAGAATGACGCCGAGTGCATTGTCGCCGGGCGTGTCTCGGTGCCGGGGGCAACTGCAGCTTCCCCATGTCTGGTCGTGCCAGATGTTGCCCTCGACTAGCAGTAATCCCCGGGTGGCGGCGAGTTTGGCGGCGAGGTCGGGGTTGTGGCGGAACTTGGCCTCGACGATCGATTCCATCACCGCGTACTTGCGACGGTCCCACTCGGCGACGAGCGGTGCTGCTCGGCCGATTGCTCTCGCTTTGGCAGCATCGTCGGTTGCGGCGATCCGTCCGATCACCTCGTGATCATCGGTTTTCGCTGCGGCGTAGGCGTGTTCACTAGTGGAAAAGACACGGCCGCGGTAGGGGGTGGGTGCGGGCCAGAGGTTCGACAGGAACTCGTGTTCCCCGACGAACGCATCGATCACCGGGATCGGTAGGTGGCCGAGAGTCCACGGTCTACTTGTCACGCTCGCTCCTTCGGGGGGTGTTCGGTTGAGTCAGAGGCGAGATCTGCTGCCAAGTCGAGTAGTTCACCTGTTCGGGTGGCGCTGCGGAGTCGTGCGAGCCACTCATCCAGAACCTCGTCATCGGCTCACTACGGTGAGCATCTCGCACGTTTCGGGTCGCTTCCAACTGGCTCCACACAACTACCAAGGCCCCGTTTGCAAAGACGCGGACACCCCCGGGCGGATGGCGCCCAGGGGTGAGCCTGCGAAAGCTACGAGCTAAAGAAGCTACCGGTGGAAGGCCGCGCAGGACGGGGATTCTGCTGCAGCTTCGGGATGTCAGCCGGGTCGTAAATCAGTTCGTACGCGTACGCGCTTCCCGCTTTCATCGAGCACCTGACATACAACCCCGGATGTGCCTCACGCAGCGCCAGGGCGGCCTTCGCGCAGCTCGGTGAGTCCGGATAGGTGATATAGACCGGTGTGGCGCCAGCGGCCGGGGCGAGGGCGACGGCGGGGCCGGTGACGACGGCGGTTGCGGCGATCGCCGCGGCCACGAAGCCGGTGATCTTGCGAAGAGTCATAGGGGTTGCTGCCCTGTCGTTCGGAGTGGATGGAGAGAGCGATTCGCGGGATGTGGACCCCGCCCGCGTTTCGTAGGGAGATTAGCTAACTACCTAAACGGGACGTACCCGGCCTTCAGATTCGCCGTGCTCGAGCGGTGACGAGAATGCTCCAGCGTCGCCGAAGCGCAACGAATCCGGCGCTCCGATGTTGAGCTACATGCCCCGGACCCCGAAGGGGCACTGATGGCCAGCCCCCGCCGCTCGGCGTAGGTCCCCACCAGGTTGCCGTACGTTTCGCCGGCTTACTCGGCGGCGTCACCGACCTGCGCGACATCACGCTGCGCTGAGCGGGGCGTGGTGATCGTCTTCGGTGGTAACGCGCGGTGGGGGAGTTGCGGTGTAGTGGCAGTGAAGACTGTGGTGGGTGCGGCCCTGTTCGCGACGGCGATCGTGGTGTCGGCGTGTGGCAGCCCGGAGACAACGACGCCGACCGTGGTCACGTCCACGGCGCCGGCATCGACCACCGCCACCTCGACCGCGGTGACGACGCCGCCGTCGAATCCCGTGGTCACATCTTCGCCGGCGCCGGCAAGTAGCCCGCCGGTGGCGGCATCCGCGACGTTCGAATGCGGTGATCTGTCGATCTACCAGTCCGGGACGGCCCTGTATTCCGACGGCAGCACGGGATACGAACCGTCCTGCGACACCTACGTCCCTGCGGTCACCACCGAACCGCCGGCCAAGGTTCTGCGGTACTGCGACTACCCGGGGACCGCTGTCTACACCGACGGGTCGTACTCCACGACCGACCCGGCCTGCGCCGCGATGCGTGCTGAGAACACGAACCCGAATCCGGGAGGGGGTTACCCCTACGATCCGGAGGAAGACCGCAACGGTGACGGCGTGGTGAACGGATACGAGCGCTGCGGGGTCCGATGCGGCGATGCCCCCACCAGCGGCGACATCCAAACTCAGCACGGTTGCGAGCAGGGCTACATCACCGGCGCCGTCTGCGAGCCCTACACCGGCTGACAATGCCGGAGGGGGTGCCGTGGTGCGGTACCGTGCCATGCGTGCACGCATTGCACGCACTGCGTGCTCTCTGGAGCAGGGTGCCTATCCGGAAGTGATGTCGGGGCCTACGCCGCGGTTCTAGATCGTTTGTCCCCCAGCCTATTTAGCACATTCCCGCGTCTGTGGCCGGTCTGCGACGGCAGCGCATCACCTACAACTGAGAATCGAGCAGCGTGCAACGCTTCAACAGGTGCGCAACTCGTTGCACTTGCCGTTGCGTGGAGGACACCGAGATCCGCCTCGTTGCAGTCACCCCGGACGGTTGTTGCACGGGTTGTTCCGCGCCCGGGGTGACCGAGGATGCCGCCGCAGCTACGTTGGGCGCACTCCGTCACCGCCCCGCAGTACGGTCGGAATCGTGCACCTACCTCTCTCCGACGCCGTAGATCGCTTCAAGCGTGAGCCGGGCGCTCCAAGCAACGCCTACGACTGGTACCGGAAATGTGCGACCCGCGACGGAACCTTCTGGCTCGGCTATCACCGCATCGCCGCAGTCAAGCAGGGACGACGGTGGATGGTCGATGAGGCCGATCTGGAGGATGCGTTGATCAAGCACCGTGAGCAACGAGCCCACGTAGACCGGATGACAGCTGACTACGAATCGCGGATCCTCCATCCAGACACCGTGCTAACCATCGGTGGCGGGTACTGGGTGAAAGGCGGCTTCCACTTCCTCTGGAACGATATGGACCGTGCTCGCCTGCGAAGTAATGGCTTCTGGCGCTGCAACACGTGCTGGGACCCCGCTGCGACCGAGCGCAACCGCGAGGAGTGCCACCGCTGCCGGGACTGGAGCTCGTGTGGCAATGACTGCACGCTCAGCCGGATCTACTGCTCCACCTGCGGTGCGTCCGAGACGATGTAGCGTCTGTCGCTCGGCCAGCAGGACGGACCGAGAGAACGTACCCAGGTCGGACTCGCCGCCGCCCGAGCTCGCGGCCGCACCGGGGGCCGGCCTCCGAAGATGACCCCCAATAAGATCCGCCAGGCCAGGAAGATGCGTGACAGCGGCATGAGCCAACTCGAGATCGCCGAGATCCTCGGCGTCGGCCGCACCACGCTCTACCGGCATTTGAAGTAGGCCGGGGAGGCCGGACTTTCGTCCCGGCCATGGCGGTGCTGTCGGTCCGGGTATGGCTTCCGACGAGGAGTTCGAGCTGACGTTGGCGGCGCTGGCCGGGTCGTTGCAGTTCGAGACCGGCGTGGCGAAGGCGAGCGACAACATGGTTGCCCTGATCAGAATCGGAGGGCAGTAGTGGTACCTGGCGTCCAGTGGTACCTGGCGTCCCCGTCGAGTGATCCACTCGTGTCCGTCGAACTGTCCGGTGAAAGGTCCACGTTGGCTCGAGTCGATCGGGTCCGGGCTTCTCGCGGCGGGGTCCGGCTGTTTGGTTGTCAGCCCGCGACCGTCCCCTGATCATACTGGTGCGGGAACGGGGGCGCTGTGTGTGAGGGCGCAAGGCGACCTTCCAGTTCCCGTTTCATCGCGCGCAGCTTCGCCAGACGTTGCGCCGCTTCCGTCCGTAGCTCATGCTCGTGATCTCCAGCACCGCGTGGGTCGCAGTTTGCAGATGGGAGAGCCGGTGGGACGTTCGCAGGATCATCTGACCCCTGCGCAGTTCGATCTCCTGAACTGGATATCGAAGGGGTGCCCGGACGGGGTATATGCAGGCACCTCCCATCGTGTTTCTGCCCGCGGATTGCACAATCGTGGCCTGGCCCACGTCACGGGCAAGAGCAAGACCTGGACTGCGAAGATCACCTCTGACGGCACGCGTGTTCTGACGGAACAAGCCCATCGTGTCGCGGTCGCACGGGAACGCGAACGACGTGCCGAACAGGCCGAAGCTGAGCGGGTCCGAGCACAACAACAGCTGCGGACACGGGCACTCGAAATGTTAGATGCCACCGTTGCAGCCGGCGGGCGACTCGACCTGGGAACCGGCTCCGGCACAGAGGAAGTGGCCCGGATCGCTCACTACCTGGCGCGAGAGCGGCTGCTGCCCGAAGGACAACGACTGGCGCACGAACCGACCCGGATGGACCCTGACCTCGGGGTGACGGTCTATCTCGAACCGGACTTCGCCGCGTTGACCCCGAGGAGGACCTTCCCGATTCCTCGGCAGCTTCGGGATCCGCATCCCGCCGTCGCCGACTTCCGCGACAAGCGCGCCTTCGTCTCCAAAGCTCACATCCCGCGGGCGGCGCGGTTCTTGCAAGCAATCGTGTCCGCGGCGACCGAGATGGGGTGGACGGCTTCCGCGAAGACTCCGAGCTCCTACAACGGCCGCAGCGACGTCCAACCGGATCTGACGCTTCGACTTCCGTCTCAACAGCTTGTCGTCACGATCCGCGAGCTCGATCAACGCGGCCGGGCCGGTTCGGCGTTCATCGACCACACCGACTACTACACCCGCACCTCGCGCACTCTTGCGAACGAGAACTTCCTGTCGTCCGGGCGACTGGAGGTCACCCTCGCCAAGGTGTGGGAACCGAAGCCGATCCTGAGTGTGCGAGACAGCCGCTACGCCACGCTGGAAGACCAGATCGCCGACCTGGTGCACACCCTCGAAGTCGCCGAAGCACAAGCACAGTGGGCACAGCAGGAAGAAGCCCGCAGGGCACAGATCCGGGAAGTTCGGTGGGAGGAAGTCAAGACAGACGCCTTCCGCAAACTGACCTACGCACGTAACGCGGAGCGACTGCGCGACGAGCTGGCACGGCGCGAGACAGCCGCAGCAATGCGCACCTATGCCGACGAAATCGACGCGCACGCCGCGTCATTGGCTATCTCCGAAGGTAAGGAGGTGCAAGAGTGGGCCCGCTGGATTCGTCGGCATGCCGACCGTACCGACCCGCTCAACGGCCCGTTGCAGATCGTCGAGGTGACCAGCTGCAGCCACGAGGAACTTCAGCCGTATATGAACGGTTGGAGCACCTACCGCGCATCACGGCAGTAGTCTCACCGCGCCCAGGGCGGGCCGAGCCGATATGGGGCCGGCGGTTGTAGGCGCCGGGACCGTTGTACTCGGCCAGCCCTGTGGCGGCGATGCCACCCGGCCCGTTCCGGAGACCGGCCACCGGTTCCACGCCGAACGCCAACGATCTGCCAGGTCAGGCCGATCGCTACGCTCCGAAGATCAACTACCCGGCAGAGACGGAGCGGTGCGGTGGAGAACGACTGCAAACAGACGGCGGCCGCGGTGTTCCGCTTCCTCGAACAGCGCGCACCGCAGGGCCGCACCCGCACCCACCGGACCGAGGTCCCCGGTCAACTCGACTTCAGCACCAGCATCTCTCGTGGCTGCATCATCCACCATGATGCCGCACCGACCAGGGACGAGATTCACGCGATCATCCAGCGGCACCACGCCGACAACGACACAGGTAAAGCGATGATGGTGTTCACCACCGCAGGACCGCGCATCGACACTCGCTCGTTTCCCCTGGTGCCGATCTTTCATCTCGCACCTGATGGCACCGTCACACCCTGGAACCGGCGGGCGCGCATTCTCACTCCGCGTACCCCACAGCAGCAGGCACGTCGGCGCGTGATTGCCCGGGTGCTGTTCGGGGTGGTTGCCGTTGCACTCGTCCTGGTGGCGGGGGCGACCGTGATGGGAGCGACCAGCGGGACGATCCGCACGGTGGGTATCGCGGTTCTGGTGGTGTGCGCGCTCGCGGTACTCGGCGTGGTCGGTTCGATCCTCGAAGCCACGGGATGGACCACTCGCCGAAAGTGAACAACCTCGGGTTCGCGGCGTCGGGCGAGGCCGGCGGTGACGAGGAGGATGGCGCCGAGCTGAACTAGGACGGCCGGTACCGACTGCTGGCATTTTTCTGGCAGATGTATGACCGTCGCCGAGCCGGCGGTCATCCGATAACCGGCTCTTCTGTCAACCCTAACTACGGCTTCTTACGGCAGCCGTATCCGATCCGCTGAGGAGCACCTGTGGACCGTACCGAGTCATGGCTGGTCAAGTGTCGGAGCGCAGTTCCGGCACTTGACCAGCGGCCTCCTGATACGACGTGTATCCCTTGGACCGGTCCAGCAGTCGGAGGTCCATCTCGCCTTGGGTGTACCGATCGGTGAAGTAGGTGCCGTGGATCGCTTGGGGGACGAGGCGGGCCGTGTTGAGCGAGCATGATCCCAGGTGGGGGTGGCTGCGGTCCCGGTGCTCGGGGCGGGGATCGTTCTGGTAGAGGAAGCTGAGCCTGTCCACGTCATCTCCGGGGACACGGCCCCAGAAGAACGATTTGCTGTCGCCTCCGCCGGCGGGGCACAGCGATTTCTGTCGGCCTTCTCCGGCATGTCAAGTGACTCCTCTCCAGCTGGGGTTTCGTCCCCCGCGTCCTCTGTGACGGT
>NZ_BCXI01000081.1 GCF_001895025.1 Rhodococcus zopfii NBRC 100606 = JCM 9919 | reverse complement strand
CCGAATGCCCAACGTGGTCGCGTACCCGTCTACACCGGCGCGTGTTTCAACCTGTGGGAGCCGGACGCCGGAGTTCCATACGCGTACGCGAAGAAGTCCGTGCTACGCAAATACCTTATGGACAAGCTGTCCGGGTCGTTGCGTCGCTCGCGGTCGGCGTACAAAGGAATGAAGTTCGCTAGTGGGGTTCTCCCCCTGGACGCTGCGCGGATTGCATTCCGCGACATCGCGCGCTCTGATGACCGTCGCACGATGATCGCTGGATCGTCCAACATGACGTACGCCGGCCTCGCGCACAACGCGGAGCTCAACCTTGGCACCGGCGGCGGGACTAGCTCGGCAGGGAAGGTCCGGGAGTGGTTCGAACACTTCTGGAACCTCAGCGACCCTTACGACCTCGCAGGGCTCTACGGTCGCTTGTGGGACGCACACACCCCGTGGTCGGTCTACCTGCGGATGCTCTGGGAGTTGTACGGCGAGCACCTCGACGCCGAGGAGAACCCCAATGTCCGCACGGGCCTGAATCTCACCCGCTTCCAGGCCGACGGTGTCGTCCGCATGGAACGCCTGCTCGACGAGCACGGCGGTGTGCTCGTGGCCGACGAGGTTGGACTGGGCAAGACCTTTCTCGCAGGCGAGGTCATCTACCGGACGGCGAACGTCAACCGGCAACGAGTCCTGATCGTCGCCCCGGCGGCCCTGAAGTCGTCAATGTGGGAGCCGTTCCTGGAGACCTATGATTTCAGCCGGTGGGTGAAGGTCTACTCCTACGAAGAGGTCCGCAACCGTCTAGATCCCGACAAGGGGCCGATCGACGCGTTCCTGCAAGAGGTCGAGGACTACTCGCTCGTCGTCATCGACGAGGCCCACAACCTCCGCAACTCGGGTGCGCAACGTTCCGGTGCCGTTGACCGCGTCATCACCGCCGGCAGCCCGAAGCGGGTCGTCCTGCTGACGGCAACGCCGGTCAACAACTCGCTCAACGACCTTGAGACGCTGGTCAAGTACTTCATCCGCGACGACGCCCGGATCGCGTCTCTCGGCATTCCGAGCATCCGCGAGTACATCAAGCAGGCACAGGCCGTCGACCCGGCCAACCTCACGCCTGAGCACCTCTTCGACCTCATGGACCAGGTCGCCGTCCGCCGCACGCGAAAGTTCGTCAAGGAGCACTACGCCAACGAACTGATCATCGGCCCGGACGGCAAGCCCACGACGATCAAGTTCCCGCAGCCCAAGGTCCGTCGCATCGATTATGACCTGGATGCCGACGGACTCACCCTCATCGATGCGATGGTCTACGCGCTCGACGACCCGACAGATCCGCACGCGCCGCGAGCCTGGGAAGACCGCAGCCGAGACCCCAAGCGTCTGATGCTCGCCCGCTACCTCTCCAGCATGTACACGGTCGACCACGACTTGCAGGAATACCAGATCACCAACGCCGGCCTGCTCCGGTCGGGTCTGTTGAAGCGACTCGAGTCGAGCCCGCAGGCGTTGCATGCGTCGTTGGAGAAGATGATCGTCTCCCACGAAGCGTTCCTCGAAGCGCTCGGTAAGGGGTTCGTCCTGAAGGGCGAGGCCTTGAGCGAGTGGGTGTCGTCGGACTCTGACGACCTGGCTGAGTTCGTGGCCGAGTTCGACAGGGACGATCAGATCGAGTCGGTTGTCGGTTATCACCTGACCGAGCTCCAAGCCGACGTCGACTCCGACATCACGCTGTTGCGCGAGCTGAGGAATCTCGCGCTGGTAGTGATTGATGGGGTTGAGCCGAAGGTTAAGCGCCTGATCGAGGAGTTGACTCAGATCGCTGCCGATGCGCAGCGTGTCGATCCTCGCGGACTTTCGCATGCCGACCGGCGCAAGATCATCATCTTCTCGGCCTTCACCGACACGATCCTGCCGATCCACGAGGCCGTCGTTGGGGCGATCGAGAAGGCTCCGACAGGATCGCCGATGGCCGACTACAAGGACCGAGTCGCTCCACCGATCATGGGTTCCTACGCGAAGGCCCACGAGCGCGGCGCGAGCGGGGGTGTCGACCAAGGTGGTCGTGCCTCGATCATTGCTGGTTTCGCTCCGGCGACCGCGGGACCGCGGAACGCTGCCGGTGAGCCATCTGCCAAGGACGAGTTCGACATCCTGTTCACGACTGATGTGCTCGCCGAAGGTGTGAACCTCCAGCAGGCCGGCCAGATGATCAACTACGACCTTCCGTGGAACCCCATGCGAATCGTGCAGCGGCACGGTCGTGTCGACCGCATCGGCTCCAAGCACGACTACGTTTACCTCGGTCTGTTTTTCCCTGCAGAGCGCCTCGATGCTCTGCTCGAACTCGAAGCACGCCTCGAGTCGAAGCTCGCACTCGCGGACGCCGCGGTCGGTGCGGGCGAGGTTCTGCCCGGTCGAGGCCCCGGTCACGAGGTGAACCTCGCCGACGACCGGGTCATTGACGAGTTCGAGAAGCTCCTCGATGCAGGTGGATCGAGCGCCTCGTTGTCCGGGGAAGAGTACCGCCGTCGGCTGTTCGGGGCGTTCAACATGGAGCCCGTTCTGAAGTCCGACGTGCTGTCGCTTCCACACGGTTCGGGGAGCGGATTCGTGAACCCGGTCGTCCGCGGCAACGGCTACGTCTTCTGCGTGAAGATCGGCAAGAGCGCGAAGCCCTGGTTCCGTTACGTCCCTGCCAACGACGATTGGTCGCTTCGCTTCACGGACGACGGCGATCCGATCGTTTCGTCCGACACTCTCATCTCATTGCGCGTATCTGACCCGCAGGACTCCAACGCCGAGCGATGGCTCCCGGAAGACGTCTACGACCATGCCTTCGATGCATGGGAAGTAGCCCGCGACAGCGTCTACGCGGTGTGGAAGAAACTGACCGACCCCAACGCGTTCCAGCCCGAACTGCCGCTGTCCTTCCGCGATGCCTACTCGCTGGTGATCCGCAAGGGCGGCTACCTGGGCAGAGACGCTCAAGTCGTGCTCGCGAATCGGTTGCGCAGCGTGCCGTCGGCAAAGGTCTCTCGGCAGGTCCGCGGCGCCCTCAATCAGGGTCGGACGGATGAGGAGCGAATCAACCTCATCACCGAGGTCCTTGACGAAGCGGGCATCACCGCCCCTCCACCCCGCGAGGCACTTCCTGACATCGAGAAGCACGAGGTTCGGCTGGTGACGTGGATGGCCGTGAAGGGAACGCGTGGCGTCGAAGGATCGACTGAATGACCTCCATGCACGTGGCTCCGTTGATCAGGGACTACATCACGGACGACTTGGCCCGATCATCGGTGCCATGCTGGAGACGAATCTCATTGGATGACCTCGCCTTTACGACCCCCAGGAACGTGTAGAGATGTCTGGTGGCTCGTGTTCTAGGCGTTGAGCACTGCATCGATACGCTGATCAGCCCGATCTGGTCTACCCCTGGGGGAGGTGCATGCAGCTGACCTCGAAATCCACGCCGAACACGGCCCGGAGCGCATCGACGATCCGCGATGAATTGCGCAGATCGGAAAGACGCTTGGCGAGGGGTTCGGACGGATGCGCAAGCACTATGTGGTTGCCGTCCACACTGTGCACGCTCGCACCGCTCAACATGACATGGACCGTTCGACTCCGCTCGTAGACGTGCGCAGACACCTCCGGCCAGGCGTCACGTATCGCGTCCAGGTCGGGAACGACGGGTTGCAGCGCATCCGGTTCCTCCAGCAGGTACTCCGGATGACCTCCGCTGTCGAGGTGGCTGGTGTCGGATGCGCGGGTCAACCGGTCAGTGGCGCGGCACAAATCACCCAACGGGGTGTCCGGCTGCTCCTCCGCGAGGACGGCGAGTTCCTGGTACCGGCGTACGTCATTGCCCAGCTTGTGGATGACGTATTCGCCTTCTTCGGAGGGGATGGAGAATGTCAGAGGAACCATCCCGGCTTGACCGAAATCACGGATACGGGTTGGTCCCCACCGTCGCGCAGCCCAGTCTGTGGGATCTCTGTGCATGCGGACAATCGGGCGAAGAGCGGACAGGCTCGGGCCGAGGCGGAACGAATCGGAGGCGTAGAGCAGCGCTCTCGCCGCGATTTCCTCGAGCCATTCGGCACTCGCCGCATCGGCGGACTCCGGTGACGGCGCTACCGATCCGTGGCCGAACAAGCATGCCTCGAGAACCTCAATGCCGAACGCCCCCAGGTCGCGTGCACACTCCACCCGAGCGAGCAGGTGGTCTTCCGCGAGAATCGCCGCGACTTGCGCCGCAATCGTGTCTTCCCGCTCGCGTGCTTCGTCCCGCGCGTTGCTCCGGTATCGCTCCGCCAGCGCCAGCTCACGTGAGCCCAGACGGGGGCCGCGGGCCGAGCCGACCGGTGGTTCCGCCGCCACCTCGTGGCAGACGAGGTGGCTGCCACCGCAGCGTGTCACCGCACGTAGGAGATCCAAGCGAGTCAGGACAGTCCCGTCCAGGCGTTCGCGCACCCGTCCGACCGCCCCGGATGGGACCTTCGGTCGTGCCAGATACGTCGCGACCTGCCCAGCCAACTCCTCTGACGTTGCATTGCTTATCCAATAGTCTTTCGACCCCGCGGGGACCTTCTCGGCGGACCTCTCCAGCCTCCCGTCCCGCCACAACAGCGCCCATGCCTGCTCGTCGGTCACCTCGGCCCGGCCCAGGAGTTGGGTCCACGACCGAAACCCGGGAGTGGTTGTGTCGAGGGCCCAGCGTAGGACGTCGGACGGGAGTGAAACGCGCGCGCGAGCGATCACCAGCAGGAGGTATTCCACTCGCCAAGAATGGCAGGATTCGGTTCCCGTACTCATTACGACACGGGCCGGGCGGTGTCGGAAGAGACGTTCACCTGACATAAGAGGGCGCTATCGGCGGTGGGCCAGCGCCCAGCTCGGAGCGCTCCTTCCCCGAGATTCCGCTGGGCTCGACAGTCAGCCCGGGGTCCTGTTTCGTCACGGTCGGTTCTGGATGCAACAGCGCGATCGCGAGCCGGTTCAGCGGGTGTGGGAGGGCTCCCAGTGCTGGCGGCCCAGGCGGTCCCGTTAACCGCCGCGAGGGTTTTTGCCGGTTCGACCCGAACCTCTGATCGCTCAAGTTCTGTCGGTAACATCCCCTACCATGATGCTCGCCCCGCATCCCACTGGATCTGCCCAGGTCCGGGGCAATTTCTCTGCTCGCGTCGACTGCAAGGGATCTTCTATGCCGCTTCCGATCGTCCAGTTCAGCTACCTCGGCGCCCTCTACTCCCCGTTCAGCGGTGGAATGATTCAGCCTGTCGAGGACGGGTGCATCGAAGAGGAGCCGACACTGCTGTTTGTCTACGACGGCAACGTGCGCGAGTGGGTCTACATCAGTGCCCGGGTCACAGACAACCTTCCCGAATCCCTGCCGGAAGACGCAGAAACAGTCGAGGACCTCGATGCCACCGAGTTGGCCGAGGTGCTCGATATTCCCGGCGGAATCGTCATGGCTGTCGACTTCGATTGGAACGGGATCGTCTACTTCGGGGTCGCTCCCGTCGAGTCCACCGACCAGGACGCATAGGCGAACCAGGCACCGGCCGTCAATGCCGCGAGCGCAGCCACCCGTAGCTCAGCCGAACCCAACTCGGGGACTGCTGCAATATGTAGGGGAATACCTGATATAAGAGCCGGTCATCGGCGGTCAAGGATGTCGAATTTCATCTGATGCAGGCATTCGTCGCTGCGTGACGAGGGGCTCCAGTCTGCGAACAGCTCGGAACCACGGGCAGCGCCGAGCACCGCGCCGAGCCTCATCACCCACCGCCCACGATGACCGGCGTCGCCGTGGGCATCGCGACGGGAGACGGCCCGCGCCCCGGCCGGAGGTCCGGACGCACGATCCGGGACGGCCTCCGGGACATCCTGTCCCGATCGTTGCGATGCCGACTCGGGTGGCGGCATGTCCAACCAGGCGGGGGCGGTGCGTGGGACACGAGGGGTGTATCGGACAATTACGGCGGCTGCGAGTCGGGCGCGGTGACCGGACGATCCGGCGCGGAATGTACCGGGATGGTTCCCGGTCCCGTTCTGCACGGTGGATCGAACCGAGAAGTGTGTCGGATCGGCCGGGCCGCAGGTATGTGGGTCGGTGTACAGAAAGGCCTGCAAGTTCCATGACTCAGCCGCCCCCGTGGGGACCCGATGAGCGCGACTACGGTCGGCCCGCCGGCGACCAGCCCACCGCGCAGTACCCGCGCATCGATCCGGTGACAGACGGCTATATGCCCACCCAACAGCCGCAGCCGATTCCCCCGGTCCCCCAGCCGGTTCCGGCGCCGGTCCCGGGGTACGCGCCGCACCCGAATTACGTGCCGCCCACATACCCGGCACCGTCGGCGAAGCACTCCAATGCCGCGGTGTGGGTCGTCGTCGCGGTGCTGGCGGTCATCGTGGTGGGCCTGGTGGGCTATCTGTGGCTGTGGCCGCAGATCGTCAACGACGATGCGACCGCGGCCGGGCCGTCCACCTCGACGTCCACAGTGGTCGTCCCCGCCGTTCCCGGTCCGGCCCCGGCGCAGGGAGGTGCCGGCCCGGCCCCCGCGACCGGCGAGACCATCCCCTCGTATTCGACCCGTTGCGCGAGCGTGTTCACCAGCTCGACACTGTCGAGTTCGGCGGTCGGCTCAAGCGCGACCTCGTGCGAGTTCGCCGAGGAAGTGCGGGCATCGTATCTGCGGCAACTGGTGCGCGGCGCCGTGGTGTCGATCAACGCCTATAGCCCGGTCACCGGCCGCTCGTACACCATGACCTGCTCGGGGAACACGGTGGTCACCTGCACCGGCGGCAACGACGCCGTGGTGTATCTGTACTGACATGGACGAGCCTCGACGCCGGAACATCCGCGCAGCCCTCACAGCGGCCGCCGCGGTGGTGACGGCGGTCGCGGTCGGGGCGTGCAGTTCGCCGCAGGCTCGCACCGAGCCGGACGTGGTGGTCATCGAGACGGTCTTCGAGACCGTTCCGAGTGTGCCGGCAGCCCTCGGGTCCGGTGCTGCCGCCAGCCCGGGGGTCGGTGGCGGTTTCGACGGGTTCGACGCCTTCGCCGCCCAGCTTCCCGCCCGGGTCGGGTTGGCGATCGTTCCGGTCGGTGGCGGACAGGCCGTCACCGCGGGCACATTGCCGGCCGACCTCGCCTGGTCGACGATCAAGGTGCCGTTGGCTCTGGCCGCACTCGCCGCCGACCCGGCACAAGCCGGCAATGCCGCCGCGGCGATCACCGTCTCGGACAATGCCGCAGCCCAGGCCATGTGGGACAGCTTGGGCGCCGGAACATCCGCGGCCGCCGCGGTGCAGCAGGTTCTCGCTCGATTCGGCGACCCGAGCACCGTGGTGCAACCCGAGGTCACCCGCCCCGGATACACCGCGTTCGGGCAAACACTGTGGCCCCTGACCGCCCAAGCACAGTTCGCCGCCGCACTGCCCTGCCACCCCGACGCCGAGCAGGTCCTGGCCTTGATGGGACAGGTCTCTGCGGAGCAGTCCTGGGGTCTGGGCACCCTGCCCGGCGCCCGGTTCAAGGGTGGGTGGGGGCCGGATCCGACCGGTGGATACCTGGTGCGCCAGTTCGGGATCGTCGACACCGGGACCGGGCAGATCGCCGTCGCCGTGGCGGCAGCACCGACCACAGGAGCCTTCGACGACGCAATCGCGGTTCTCGACCGAGTCGCCTCCTGGCTGGCGCCGCGACTGGCAGCGACAACCCTCGACAACCCTTGCTGAGCCCGCTGCGGTTCAGGGGCATCGATTCCCCGGACGCCGAGTCACGCGCGTGCCGACTCCCCCGTCACTCGCGGAGCATCTCGAGCTGCCACCGGACCCAATGCCACCACTCGATGACATCCGGGTCGTCCGGGTCGTGGCCGGCGGCCGCCCACACTGCACGGTCTTCGGGATCCATACCCGGTTGGACGCATCGAGCGTGTCTCTGGTTCCTACACTGGGGGGCTACGTGTGCGTGGCCGGACTCTGCGGGTGCGGGCGCGGATCCGGATCGACGCACCACATGCGGACCCTCACCGGCGGTGAACACACCCCGTGCCGGCCCGAAGCATCGACCGGCGGGGGGTTCTGGTCGAGGCTTCGGGCCTATTTCACGAGCCACCCGGCGGAGGCGGGGTGATCCGCGGCCACACCGCTTCCCGGACCGTCGGGGGTGATCCGGGAAGCGGCGAGGCACTCGGGTACGCCGAATAATTCGGCGTCCTGGTTGTCTTGTCGTCGAGCACCCGCAAAACGTTTCAGGCTCGACTCCGACCCTCTCCAACAGGGACACATTGCCCGGCACGGGGCACGGAGACACCCGGCCACCGACGCGCATCCTCGGGGGCTCGGGTCACGTCCCGGACGGATGCGTGCGCAGTTCCCGCAGTTCGGCACGGAGTTAGGCGACGCGTTGCCGGGCGGCGGCGGCCTCCCCCGTGCGCGCTGGGGCGATCCGCGCAGGGAGAATAGGCCAGCCTGAGCAGTACAAGTACGAGGAGTCACCGATGGCGACGACGATGAAAGTCACACACACACGATCGTCGGATCGTTGCTGCTCGCCCCGCCTCCGCCGCGACACCGGGCACACCCGACCTGGGCTTGTTGTCGGGGAGAGAACGCGACGTTCTGCAGGTGTTGGCCACCGGAGCGTCCAACGCCGACATCGCCGGCCGGCTGTATCTGAGCGAGACCACCGTCAAAACCCACATTTCGGCGGTGTTCACCAAACTCGGTGCCCGCAACCGCGTCGAAGCTGCCTTGACTG
>NZ_BCXI01000080.1 GCF_001895025.1 Rhodococcus zopfii NBRC 100606 = JCM 9919 | reverse complement strand
ACTTTCTCATGGCCATGGACAGCCGCAGCGCAGCCGGAGGTGCGCACGCCCGCGAGGTGTCTCGTTTACTCGTCCTGCAGGTTCGTCCGGGCGGCGTCGCTCATGCCGGACCCGGTTGTGTGCTTAGGGGCGAGGGTCCGCAAGGAGCCGGCGACCCGCGCTCGGTCCACCGGCGACTCCGTGGTTGTCCGAGTGCCGCTGCCGACGCAATACGCGTTCGGATTGACGTAATCTCGGTTATCGGTAATTTTCTGCCGGGAGTGTCCTGGTTTGCACCTACCGTGACTCCAAAGAACGCACAAATGCAGGTAGTCGACTACTCGTGCCTAATGCCCGGCAGAGGACCACACTGGGATGCGAACCGAAGCCGTCGTCCTCGGCGCGTGGGATAACCATGCGATGCAGCAATGAGCACAGGAGGCATGAAAGCAGGTCGACAGCCGTGGGATAACGAAACCCGAGGTGCCCTGTTGCTTGTCGTCCAACCAACGATTGACGTACCCAGTTGCCCAGCGAGGAGGCAACGATGAAACAGGGAATCTGTCATGTCTGAGTCTGGCCCCCCCTTCCCTTATGCCCCCAAGGGGCAACGCACAGGTGAGGAGGTGCACCGACTGTGGGAGGCCTGGGCCTATCGCCTATTCGGCGACAATGAAGAGAAGGCTCGAGCTGCCGGCGACGCTGCGTTTCGTGCTGCCATGAGAGGCGCTTCCGCTGATCAAGCTGCAGGTGCGGGTAGAGCTGCTGCCGCTGCCGAGCCTGCTGGGAGTCGGGGCTACCCCCGGCAAGCCACAGCAGGTTCCACGGACTCAGCCGCGATCCTGACTCCTGGTAAACCCGGCACGGTCGTGGGGCATGCCCGACGCATTCAGAGACAACAGCAGTTGACTGGCGGAACTCCTATCCAAACAGTTGATTTTCAGCTGGAAATTCCCCACTCCGCAGCTGTTCAGGTTCAAATGCGGGGAACATTCCTCGAGGGCTCCCTTAACGACGGGGATGTAGTCGAGGTTCAGGCCAGAAATATGAAAGGCCATCTGATTCAAACGGAATACGCATACAACCGAACCATGAACTCCGAATTACGTATGCGGAGAGGCATATCGGGCGCCTTCGCCAAGACAGAAGCTCAATGGGGCAAGGGGCTAACGCGACTGCAGATTGTCTTGGGGGTTGTTATTGGGGCGATCGCCATTGCTGGCTTTATTGGGATCCTTTGGATGATCTTGCTTGGCCCGGGGCCGAAACCGTGGGACGAGAATGATGGAAATTTGCCTGTGCCATCTGAATGGAACAATCAACCCAATTGGCCGGGCCCGGATGGCGGAACCGATGGCGGAACCGATGGCGGAACCGATGGCGGAACCGATGGCGGAACCGATGGCGGAACCGATGGCGGAACCGATGGCGGAACCGATGGCGGAACCGATGGCGGAACCGATGGCGGAACCGATGGCGGAACCGATGGCGGAACCGATGGCGGAACCGGTTAGTAGTTCTGAGACGTAGATCGCCTCAGTGGAACGGTAGGTACCGCCACATCTGGACTCATCACTCTATTTCTCTCTAGCCAGTTCTATTCGCACTAACCCTGGCCCCGAAATGAGGATTTCCGAAATGAATGACATTGACCCAGATCACCCGGATTTATCCGGACCGGGGCATGATGCGGCGGTGCCGGCCGATCTCGATCTCGGTGGGTCGGGGCATGATGCGGCGGTGCCGGCCGATCTCGATCTCGGTGGGTCGGGGCATGATGCGGCGGTGCCGGCCGATCTCGATCTCGGTGGGTCGGGGCATGATGCGGCGGTGCCGGCCGATCTCGATCTCGGAAAATACAACCAGGATTCAGGATATTCCCGTTTGCATGCCGCGAATTTCGATGGACAGGAACATGTTGTTCACTCGAATGCTACCAACCCGCAAAGCGCTGATGGCGGCAGTATCACCATAGGGGAGGTCACGATTGAAGGACGAACTCCGGATCAGATCAAGAAAGACATTGAGTCAAAGACCGGCGTGTCGATAGGTGATCTATCGAAGATATTGGATATATACCCTGGGGAAGGAAGCGCTAACTGGATCGGTGATATCGAAGCGAAGCTTGAAGAGCTCGGTGTCCTACCTCCAGCCGCAGGGTCCCCACCGAAGGTGGACGGCGAGGATTATTCCGGGCCGGTGCTCGACGAAGTTCTAGTCCCACACCCGTACATGCCCGGGAGGTTTATCTCCGAAGCTCAATATGGACCTGCAGATAAGATTCAGGCAGCAAAGGAAGCGGGTCAGGAGGCTGTTAGGGAACAGGTATTACGTGGATTGGCTGGCGGGCTCGCCGGAATTCGTACCGGCCAGGATGCGTTTGGGACGGCAAACAGAGCGGCCGCAGTCGATCACCGCCCGGCTGCCGCTCAGCAAGCGCCACAATCTGGATCTCCAAATAATTCTGAACCGCCTGGTCGTAGTGGAGGACCACCTGCGTCGGATCCCGCTCAGGCAGCTCGTTATCGGGCGGAACTAGCCTCGAAACATCTGGCTGACGCCGAAAGGCGAGGAGTCGGAAGTGACGTGATAAGAAACCCCATGGTGGGCGGTAGTGGGCTGAAGGCAGACATCCATCATCGGATGGCGAGCTATCTCACTGAAGCAGAATTGGCATCTTCGGTTGTAACTCCGATAAAGGGTGCGGACGGGGTTTCTCGCACCCTTGTCCAGGTGCCAAATTATACTTTTGAGGGAAAGTCCGGAGTGGTCGAATATATTATCGACAAGGATGGGGCTGTAACTCATCAAAAGTTTATACCGGGAGGGGTTATCGGTGCTGGACCGAATCGTGGGGTTAATCGTGGAATGTAAATGATCCCTGCGGTGAATTAAACTCCAGTGTTCACTCTTATATTCATTTGAAAAGTAAAGTTAGACTGTGAGCGTACCTAGATTTTATGGCAGAGTCATCTTTTATGGCAGTGTCATGGTGTAGCTGAGTTGTGCAAACTGGGCAGTCTTTCGATCTGATCAAAAGCTGTGCATATTATCCAGATATACAAGTAATTCGATGCTCCTGGAGTGTAGGGTCTGAGTGCCTGCTTCGCGGTCGCTTCGTGAGGACTTGCGTGTATCCGCCGGAGCGGCAGAACCAACCGGTGCTGACGCTGACGCGGGGATCCAGCGCTCGTCATGGATCTGTTGGATGCATTCGGATCGAGATGCGCGTTGGCTGTGGCCGGACTGAGGTCGAGAACCTCTCCCACTTCAGCAGTAGTGGTCAGTTTTTCAACCCAGTAAGCGTCCTCGTGCCGCGACCGAATCACCTTCACCGTTGGGCACTTCGCTTTTGTGCACGATTTGACATCACTCGGGGATCGAGCATGAGGTGCCGAATGTTACGGATGCTACCGGGCGCTTGAGACGGGCCGGCGTGGCCTCGCGCTCTCCGAGGATTGGACCCTTTCGGGGGCGAAGGGCACATTCAAGTCTCCGTAGATGTTGATATGCCGTATGTCCGAAAACGATCGTTCTCGAAACATAGGCGCGGAGGGGAGGGCATGGTCGCGCTACCTGCGACGACGATGTTTCAAAACTCATGTCGGAAACCAATGGTTCAAAACATTCGTTCGAGATGAGTTGTGGCACCTGATGGGTTCGGTGCATGACTCACGGTGTGCGTAGTAGACGCAGGGACTGGGTCAGGAGGCGCGGGCCGGGAGCACCAGGAGCGTGCCGTCGCCGTGCTTCTCGATCTCGATCACAATATCAGCGCTCGGGGAGGTCGTGCTGTGCGCGGGGGCGAGCGCACGCAGCCGGTACGCAGTCTCTAGCAAGCTGTCGACCTGCTTCCGGGTCATCACCTTGTCGATGAGCCGTTTAGGCGAGCGCAACTCGAGCGCCGACAGCCGCCGCAGGACGTTCTCCACACGGCCTTCCAGGTCTGCGATCCGCTGGTGGTCGTCTCGGAGGCTGCGTACGAAGTTCTCGAAGGAGTTGTCCTCGTTGTCCTGGCCAACCTCAACACCCTGCAGAACGATCACCCGACGCTTGAGTGCGATCGCGAGCGCAGCCAATTCGAGATGGGCGCGGAACTCACCACCGTCGGTGGTGACTCCTGGGAATGCCACTTCCAGTTCGGCAATATCGACGTGGTCGCCGACGACTGCGTCGAGCGCAGCCTCCCACTTCTTCACCCGATTTTCTGCGTTCTGCGTCGCGGCGCTGATCGCGTGAACAGCAGAATCGAGACCGAGCGATGCTCCGATCTTGCCCCGATCCAGAAGAAGCGTCGTAGCCTTGTCGATCGCGTCGCGGCAACCGTCGAGCTCACTTCGCTCAGACTCCAGTTTGTCGACGTGGAGCTTCTCCAAGAGCTCAGTGATGTTCTCGGTGGCCTTCTGACGCTCGCGGTCGGCGTACGCGCTGGCACCAACCGCAACAGCCATAAGCACAAGAGGAGCGGCCACCGTCAGCGCGGTTCCCGCTGCTGCAGTACCCGCCGCAGCACCGACGGCCGTGCCCTTAGCCCCCGCAGCTGCTGCTTCGACCGGCACAAAGGCTGCCTTAGCTCTAATAACGTTCTTGCCGGTGCCAGCGACCAGGTCCCCGTAGATTCCGCCGTCGACCGTTTTTGCTGCCATCGGCTTCACAAGGCCCTTGCCGAACTGCGTAGCCACCTTCGCGGGCACATGCATTCGATAGAGCACTTCGCTCGATTGGGCGACTTGAGCGACAGCAGGCACCTTCGAGGAGTTGGTTACCAGGCGCGAGAGTTCCTGCGCCAGCGGACTCATGGCGTCGAGCGGCAGCCCGCGTGACCGATCGCGCTTGGTCGGGAGTGGGTGCGCTTCCAACGTGACCAACGGAGCCGATGCAAAGGCGACCAGCGCAGACCGGAGCTCGGACAGGCGCTCAGGGCTGAGAGGTCCCTCGTTCGCAAACGCGGGAACGGTCGCGCCCTGGGTAGTGGACAGAGTCCAAACGGGCACCATCGTGCCGGCTGCGTCGCTCATCAATCTCCTTGGTCGGAACCCACACGATATCCGCCGGAGCCGACAGATTCGGCCTCCCCCAGGAAGCTGACCGGCGACGGGAAGACTTCGGAGCAGGAGCCATCCTTCGCTGCTCCAACCGGCTACTTTCGTCGATGTCCACCGTGAACATCGCCGGCTATGCGGTGGCCTGCGTGGCAAGCATCTATTTCCGGTGGGTCTGCTTGGCGACGGTCAGGCCGGTGACGCACAGCACCGCAGACGACAAGCCGGTCAGCCACAGGCCCCACCCGACCTGCGCGCCGACTGTCCGGTTGAACATTTCGGTGGTGATCGAGGTGACGTGGATGATGTCCACGATGGAAATCACCACGCAGATGACACCGGCGACGACCCCGATCCATCGGTCGCCGATACGGGAAACGCCGCCGCGGCCAAGAATCGAGAACAGGGCAATCGCAGAGATGATGCCCAAGGCCAGGGTGACAGCGCCGTCGCCGTCGAGGCCGTTCTTGGAGAACGCCATGAACGTCACCCACGGACCGATACTGCCGATCACGATCCCCACGCTGGCGACCAGGGCAGCAATCAGGTTCGGCAAGTCGTTGGTCGTTGATACCGCTGACGCTGGTCCCGGCGGAGGGGATTGAGGCTGCCCGGCGGTAGGAGAAGCCGAAACAGTGAACGCCTGCGCGGTGGCGAGCGGATCGGTGTGCGTGGGAATGCTCATCGCGGTGGCAAGCGGGTCGCTCCCGGTGGGGGAAGTCGGAGCCGGGGCCGGAGTTGTTTTCCCGGTCCAGTTCTGCCCGTCCCACCAGCGGAACTGCGTCGGGGTTGCGGGGTCCGGATACCAGCCGGGGGCGGAGTTCATCGGGCATCGATCTTTCGTAGTGGACTTTTCACGTGGATCGCGCCCTGAAACCAGGTGTTACTTCCGTAACCGGTCGTAACGGACACCTGGGTCGTTCCATGGAACCCTGAACCGGCTCCAATGACCCCGGCGGACCTGCCCCCGTGTCAGGCCGACGTTCTCGATGCACCCCTCATCCCCAGTCCAGCGAGAACGTGGTCAGTGGACGAGTGCTGCCTCTCGGCCGCGTTCGATCCCCCAGATCGGGGACGAACGCTGTCCCCGTTGGTGTGGTGGTGGTCCGGGTTGTTAAGGACGCTGGAATCGGACTGACCCCATGCGCCGCTGCGCTACTGGTCCTGTGAGGTCAGCCCGATCCTGTGGCGGGTTCGGCCGTGATCTGGCTGAGCAGCGCGGAATGCTCTTCGCGGGTAGGACGCCGGATCGAGGGCACGCGAGGCTTCCGGACAGTGCATCGCTGGTGTCGACAGGGTGTCGGCATCAGTGGAGCCATGCGGTGGCCGCGAGGCGGGCCGTCTCGTCGGTGAGAGTGTTGATGCGTTCGGCTATCGGCGTAGTGCGATCCATGCGTTGCCAGTCCCTGAGTTCGGGTCGAGGACTTCGGCGCGGACGTTCTCGGCGTGGCGTTTCCCGCGTGGGGGACGCTCGCGGCGAACATCGGCACGGTCACCGTCGCGGACCGGCAACGAGCACGATGTCGACAAACGATCGTTTGTGGAACGCGAACAGAGTTCCGCCTTGTACGACGGTTGATCTCGGTCGTGGGTGCGGTGATGCGGTCAGGCGAGACGGCAGTGGCCCCACCGCCGGATGAGTGGGGCCACTGCCCGGGTCTCGTGAAGGAGTCAGTTACCGAACAGGCTCCCCGATCCGGATCGTGAAACCCCGAGACTAGAGACCTACCACAACCGCTGGTGTCAACCTATCTGTGGTGGTGCCGTCCCCCAACTGCCCGTATTCGTTATCACCCCAGCATGTCGCGGTGCCATCGGGCATCAGCGCACACGTGTGACCAGAACGGGTGCCGGCGAGGGCGGTAGCGCCGGAGATCCCGGCGACCATGACAGGTGTCGACCTATTGGTGGTGGTACCGTCGCCCACCCCCCCGTCCCAGTTTCTGCCCCAGCATTTTGCGGTGCCACCGGGCAGCAGCACACACTTGGCGACGAGGGAGGTGGCGCCGGAAATCCCAGCCACCGCGACGGGCGTGAGCCGATCGGTGGTGGTGCCGTCTCCCAACTCCCCCGCCTCGTTCATGCCCCAACATTTTGCGGTGCCGCCGGGCATCAGTGCACACGTGTGAACAGGACCGGCAGCGAGGGCGGTAGCGCCGGAGATCCCGGCGACCGTGACAGGTGTCGACCTGTTGGTGGTGGTGCCGTCCCCCAACTGCCCGTGGTTGTTCCAGCCCCAGCATTTTGCGGTGCCATCGGGCATCAGCGCACACGTGTGACCAGAACCGGCGGTGAGAGCGGTGGCGCCGGAGATCCCGGCCACCACGACGGGTGTGAGCGGTTTGGTGGTGGTGCCGTCCCCCAACTGCCCCTCGGGGTTATAGCCCCAGCATTTTGCGGTGCCACCGGGCAGCAGCGCACACGTGTGTCCGACACCGGCGGTGAGAGCGGTGGCGCCGGAAATCCCGGCGACCGTGACAGGTGTCGACCTATTGGTGGTGGTGCCGTCCCCCAACTGCCCGGCGAAGTTGTCGCCCCAGCATTTTGCGGTCCCACCGGGCAGCAGCGCACACGTGTGATCAGAACCGGCGGTGAGGGCGGTGGCGCCGGAAATCCCGGCGACCGTGACAGGTGTCGACCTGTTGGTGGTGGTGCCGTCTCCCAACTGCCCGTGCTCGTTGTCGCCCCAGCATTTTGCGGTGCCATCGGGCATCAGCGCACACGTGTGACCAGCACCGGTGGTGAGGGTAATGGGTTCACCGGCTACGGCCGAGGTCGCGGCCCCCGGATCCACCCCCTCACGCGCCGCGGTTCCCGGTGACTCGGCACAACCACCCATCGCGAGGACCGCGATCACGGCCGCGACCAGATACGACCACGATGGTCGACCGAACAGCTTGCTGCGCAGCATCATGCATCTCCTGGATACTGGTCGGTTCGCTGGAACCGAAGAGAAACCTTTGTAACCTATGTCGCATCGGCACGTGCCGGCATCGGCCGTTCGGACGACAGAGCCGCCCGGCATGTGCGGTGGAACACCGCGGCCGCGCAGGGTGCGACTGTGCTGGTCAGCCACGAAGGACCTCCCGGAGCAGACTCACCCGGTGAGCATGGTGGTGTTTCGAAAACCTCTGTCCGAGTGGAACAGTCCTGTCAGTGATTCGGATATCCGTCGTTTTCGGAACCTCGGCCGACGATCGTCAGTCAAACAGGGCACGGGCAGCTGGGAAGACCTGCCACAGTCGTGCATTCCCCGATCTCCGATCACTTCGCCGGCACACCCGCGCTCGTCAGTTGCCCCAGTATTCTCGTCGCATGGAGAAGTCTGCTCGGCTCGTCGGTAGGGATATCGGAAAGACAGATCGCGGACCAATGCACTGCTACACAAACATGGCTACTTGAAAGGAGCACCCCGCGACTACTCCGAACCGAGACGGGCAACGACTACGGCTCCGGGAAGCATCACCACCAGGGCAACGGCAATTATCGGCACCGACCCCGCAGCAACCGGGAGCGACCACCCCCGACACGGGCGATTTGACTGTTTTATCCTATCTATGTCTTGAAATGCAACGCCGATTGGCAAGCCTGCACGCGTAGATTGACAACGATCTCTCCAGATTGAAACCTCTGCCGCCTGCGCTTACCTCAAGTAGAACCGTTAGCATCGACGAATTTCTGTCAATCCATCCCGGCAGTCGAGTCCCCGAGTGCGGCGTCGAGGGCGTCCGCATCGAGTCGGGCGAACCCGCACGAGGCCAGCACCTGCACGGTGGTGGAGATGCCAGTGCCTGGGTGCGGGCCATCCGGAATCCGCTCGCCTGCCGCCACACCTCGCCCGGGTCATCTCCAGACATGGTGTGGAATCATCGGGAGGCAAACCACGCTTGATGGATGCCGGTGATGGTGGGGGCTGGAAACTCTTCTTGCACGTCGCCGAGCGGCCCGATCCGTACCGTCCATACATCCGAGCTGGTGTCCACGGGCGCTTCGTTGAACTCGGTGAGAACGAAGCGCCCGTCGTCGCAGAAATATGCGCCTGCCAGCCCATCAGCGCGTCCGCCCCACGCTCCTCCGTTGCGGACACGACAGCGGGCACCGGTGGTGAGTTCGAGCGCCCACGGTTCTGGCGTCGATGGGGGGAATACACGTGTCAATGCGTCCCGAGGGTGGGCACGACTCAGCGACCGGCTCCAC
>NZ_BCXI01000079.1 GCF_001895025.1 Rhodococcus zopfii NBRC 100606 = JCM 9919 | reverse complement strand
CCGGGTACCCGGGTTGGTTCAGTTCGTGGCTGCGGTCCGGGCGTCCAGACACTTGCGCGGACGGAAAGACGGACCGCCCATCAGGATCTGATGGACGGTGTCGATCAGCCGATCGAGCAGTGACTCGGCCACGACCGGCTCGGGAACAGCAGACGGGTTGACCAAGCACAGGCACCGAATCAGCGAAAAAACCTGTCATCGAGATGGATTGACGCAGTGTTACGTTGCGTCCTGCGAACAGATGAACCTGGCGCTGGACCGCTTCCGGAAGCGAGCTTTCAGCTCTACTGTCGCCCGCTATGGACAATCTTCTTGCGGTGAACGATTTCCTCATCTCCGCATCCGATTCCGTCGAGTATCTGGCGGCAGGCCGGCGTTCGAGCAGTGTGCCGGTGTGGTTGATCCCGGTGGGTATCGCCGGTGGAGTCGCCTACCGCTACCGCGACAAGATCAAAAACCTGTTCAAGTAGCGGTCCCCCGATTCGTCTGTTCCGCCGGGGAACAGCCACACACGAAGTGAGGTTTCGATGACGTCGAAGCTAGCCCTGGTGGGTGCACTGGCACTGACCGCGACGGTCGCGGCGGGGTGCTCGTCCACCGGGGACTCGGTGACCTGTACCGAGTTCACCGCCCAGTCGATGTCCGAGCAGCAGACCACCCTCCAAGATCTGCTGCGAGAACACGACCTGGTGGTCCTCGACATCGGCAACATTCAGGGAGTCACCGACAGCGTGACGTCCTTCTGCTCGAAGTCGGGCAACTCCGACGCGCCCGTGAACGAGGCTGTCGATTGGGACAGCGGCACGTGGTGACCGGCACCAGGTGCGGCCCACCCGGCAGGGTCCGTGGCGGAGCGCGGATCGTGTCGTTCGCGCCGTGATCCGACCATCGATCGGAGGCGGGTGCGTGCTCCGGTGCGGGTCGGCCGGGCACAGGGTCGGTACAACTGTGAAACATTCGCGGTGCGGGGGGCGATCGGAATGTTCGTGAGGATTCAAAATCACGACGACGACACGTGCACCGAGCAGTCTCCGCCACAGCCGCCGCTCCGGATCGGAGTGGTCGAAGACCACGAGTCGGTGGTGCTGGGGTTGTCGACCCTGCTCGCCGACCAGGCCGACCTGCTGCTGGTCGCCAGCGCACCCACCGTCGACGAGCTGTTGGCCATCACGTCGGATCTCGATCTTGCGATCTTGGATCTGCGATTACGGGATGGGTCTTCGCCCACCGGGAACGTGCAACGCCTGAGCGCCGCCGGAATCGGCGTCCTGGTGTTCACCGGTGGGGAGGATTCGTATCTGGTGCGATTGGCCGCTGCGGCCGGGGTGCTGGGGGTGGTCCGCAAGTCCGAGCCCAACGACGTGGTGGTGCAGGCGATTCGGGGGGCGGCAGCAGGGGATTCGGTGATCACCACCGACTGGGCCACCGCCGTCGACAGTGATCCCGACCTGTCGATTGTCGGGCTCAGTCCCCAACAACTGCGGGTTCTCGAGTTGTACGCCTCCGGGGAGACCACCAATCGCGTTGCCCGATTGACGGGCCTGGCGGCGCCGACCGTGACCGAATACCTGGGGCGGATCCGCACGAAATACGCCGAGGCGGGCCGCCCTGCCCCGACCAAGACCGAGTTGTACAAGCGGGCGGTCGAGGACGGGCATCTGCCGATCCCTCGGTCCTCACACCAGCGATGATTGCCGCTGGAACAACGGGTCCGGCCGGCGGTGGCACGGCAGGGTCGGCGTCGGATCGGATCATGCGGTCTTTCGCACGGTTCATCGGCGCCGGGTATGTGTTCTACCTGCTGCTGTTGCTTCCGAGCATCGTGTCGTTCACCGCGAACATGCAGGTGTGGTGGACGCCGCTGGCTGCGGCGAGCGTGTTCGGTTCCGGGTTCTGGCTCGGCGTCGAGGGTCTTCGCCCGAGTTCGCGCCGGATCCGGCCGGTGGCCGCGGTCGCCGCGGCGGCATATTTGGGGTCGGTGCTGGCGTGGCCGGCCGCCTGGCTCGGCCCACCGAGTGCCGATCCGACCGGTGTGTGGTTGGTGCAGTTTCCCGGGCTCGCCGGGTTGGCCGCGGCGGTGGCGTGGCCGGCCGGTGTCGCGGTTGCCTACCTCCTCGTTGCAGTCGTCGCGGTGCAGACGTTCAACCACGCGGCACACGTGGAGCAGGTCAATGCCCCGTTCCTCGGCGATCTGATGTTCGCGGTCATGTTCTGCCTGCTGTTTGTGGCGGCAGCGATCATGGCCATGCGGACCGGGCGGATCCTGGACGAGACCCGAGCCGACGCGCATGCGGCAGCGGCCCACGCGGCGGGCACCACGGCCAGCGCGGTCGAACGCAAGCGGTTCGCCGCGCTGATCCACGACCATGTGATGGCGACACTGCTGTCGGCGGGTCGTCTCGGGTCCGGTTCGACGCTGTCGCGGCAGGCCAAGTACGCGATCGCCCGGTTGGACGAGATGCGGGATCCGGCGCCGTATGACGACTTCGACGCCGTCGGCGCAGTGGCGCACGTGCGTACCGCCGCGACCGCCGCCGACCCCGCTGTCATGGTGCGCGCCGATCTCGAACCGGTTCAGGAAGCGCTGCCGGTGTCGTTGCCCGCCGAGGTGGTGCGCACGGTCGGCGCCGCGGTTACCGAGGCGGTCCGCAACAGCACGCTGCACGCCGGTGAGACGGCTGAATGCTCGGTCACCGTGTGTATCCGACCGGGACGACTCGAGGTCGAGATCGTCGACGACGGCAAGGGGTTCGATGTGTCTGCGATCTCACCGCAACGGCTCGGGGTGACGGTCAGTATCCAGGGCCGCCTGTGCCAGATCCCCGGGGGCGACGCCGTCGTCGAATCGCAGCCGGGCGTGGGCACGCGGGTGATGCTGTCGTGGCGGGAAACCTCATGAGGTGGTTTCGCGCGGATCGCACCCAGGATGTGCGGGAGCTGCTGGGCATGCACACCCGTACCGCTCTGGCGTTGGTGGCGTTCTATGCCGTCACGATGGTGGTGCTGGCCTCGAGCTTCCGTGATGGTGTCGATCCGTACTGGCCGGTCGCGTTGGCGGTGGTGATCGCCGCAGTCGGAGCTTTCGCACTCGTGAGGGTGCCCGGCGACCCTCTCCCTTTTGCGACAACGATCGCGTTGGCCGCCGTCGGGCCCGGTACCTTGGCGATGGTGTTGGCGGTTCTACCCGTTCCGATCGCTCATCTGTGGCAGATATGGCCGCTGGGTGCGGCAACAGCGATCTACACGTTCCTGTGTGTCCGTGGCCGCCCGGTGTGGACGTGGATCGGATTCGGGTCGATGATCGGGGTGTGTAGCGGGTGGGCCGCGGTCACCGGGCAGGGTTGGCTCTACGGATTGTCGATCTCTGCGATCAACTTCGCTCCGGTTTTGATGTCGACCTTCTTTGCTTTCACCATCCGTCCGATGGCTCGGGAAATCTTCGACCTGCGTGAACGTTCTGTGGAGAACGCTGCGGTCGACGCCGCCACCGATGCCGCGATGCGCGAGCGCGACGCCCAACTGAACCGTCTCGACGCCCTTGCACGACCGCTGCTCGATCGCATCGCCACCGCCGACGAACTCGACGAGACGGACCTGCTCGAGTGCACCCTGCTCGAGGCGCAGCTGCGGGACAGCCTGCGGGCACCGGCATTGACTGCCGACCATCTCGCCGCGGTGACCCGCACTGCGCGCCGGCGGGGGGTCGTGGTCAACCTGTTCGACGATCACGGCCTGGACGAAGCCTCGAACGACCTCCGGAGCCGGGTCCTGGCAGCGATCACCACGCAGATCGAGACCGCGCAGACCGGGGCGATCACCGTCCGGGTGTTGCCGCCGGGACGGTCGACCCTGGCCACGGTGTTGGCCTTCGACGACTCCGAAACGTGCCGTACGGATTTCGGTCCGGACGGGTATCCGCGCCCTCAATCCGACTGACCCGCATCCACACGGACCGGCGCCCTTCCTCGATCCCGGATCGAGCACCGGGCGCGCTACCCCACGTTCTGCGCATACATGAATGTGGCGGCGGGATGCATCCTTGAACTGAATCGAATTTCCTTATCGAAGGTAACTATGACCTTCGTTTGTTGGTCAAGAAACATCAACCTGGTCCCGCGCCGGTGCCCCACATACGGTCGAATCGCGAATTCGGTTGCCCCAAAAGGCGTACCGCAACATCCGAGGAGGCGTCATGACCCACACGCTCGATCGTGTCCGCCGGGGCATCGCAGAAGGACCGGAGGCCAGTTGGCACACGAGCTCTCAGCATCCGGTGCCTGCGATGCGGTGTTCGGCATCGTCCAGGACCTACGTGACATCTTCGGATCGCCCGGCAGTCGTTCGTCGCCCGTCACTGTCGTCCCGGGAGATCGAGGTGCTCCTCGAATGGTTGCGCAGCGATTCCAAGAGCGCCGTTGCGACCAGGCTGTATGTCACCGAGAGCACGGTGAGCACCCATCTGATGCGGATACGTCGAAAATACGATGATGTCGGCCGCCCCGCGTCGACCAAGGCGGCGCTGGTGGCGCGGGCCGTCCAGGACGGTTTGATTTCACTCGACGAACTCTGACCAGTCCCGCTCCCCCGGACAATGACCACCTACCCGTGCCTTGTCGGCAGCGCCTACGCCACGATCGTCGCGGCTGCGCTGTGGATCCCTGTACTGATGGTGCTGCGCCGCTCACCCGGCACCGATCCGCAGTCGACCTTCCCGCAGCACTGCGAATCCGCCGCAAATCCGCGGGCGGTCGGTGCGCTACAGGACGACATCATCGACCTACTGTCCACGGCGCGGCACCAGCCACTCGACGGCACGCTCCGACGGTCCGCACGAGCGCTCCTGGCAGAACTCGGACAACACCGAACCTCGGACTTTCCTCGAGCTAGATGGTGTCGGTCGAACGGACCATAGCCGTCACATGCGTCACCTGGCATGGTTGGTGACCCACCTATCGCCTGGTGACAGCTGCGCCGGGCATCTGCAGTACAGATTTGGTCTGTTTGAGAAAACAAGCCATGAACCCACACATAACGGAAGAAATAAGCCGAAGGCGTGAACGCCACGACCCGAAGGACGATGCATGTCACAACGTCTTCGCCGTCGGATCTACGCGATGGCCTGAAACGAAGGTGCTTGACAGACTTGAACGACGAACCATCCCGGAGTCAGCATATTCGGCGACTCGCGAAGATCGCGGCGGTGTTGATGCTGGTGGCAGGAATCTTCGGTGCAGGCAGCGCAGCGGAAGAATTTCGAGAGAATGAATTGGGTTCTCAACTCTCAAGTCTACGATTGAGCGGGAGGGGAATGTTCAGACGCCGATTGGCGATGCCAATTACGGCATATCACTCAACCATGTCCAGGAACGCCTTCTTTCATGGGTATAAATGGGAGGCGTATGGGAGCTTTCGTGAGTGTGCCAATCCATTTCGAAAGGGTGCAAATATCAACAATTCGGCGAGGGTGGAAATGCTTGAACAAAAGCACATGACCGTTCCTGCGAACTGTTATCGATCAGGCAAGGGTAGAGATAGGGGGCGAAGGGCGGCGTTCACGATAGCTCTGATCTCATTGATCGCGGTTGCTCTGAGTTCCTGCTCGTCTCAGACCCGCGATACTCAGACGCAGGCTACTCAGCAGGATGCATTTGTTCTGCCAGAGATTCCCGATTTGGTCGAAGGGCCTTGCAGTGCCGGGTATCGATATATTGAGGATGAGGAACTAGGTCGGTATGATATTCCAGGTCGTACAACCCGTGAAGAGTACCTGCAGCTACCCAGCGATGTGCAAGGAATTAACTCATTCCTGACTCCTGTGCAGAGCATTCCCTTCTGTGAAACTACGACTGTTGAAGTGGTATTGAATACCGCGCGTGAAGTGTGTCGAATGTTCGATGCGGATCCGGCCCCGAACCTGGCTAAGGTGCACCAACTCAAGCAGTGGGCGATAGACGAGACTCGTCTTGGAATTTCGTACTGGGTGGAGGGTGGACCGCATGGATCCCAAGGGGCGGCACTTGATGACGCTGTGTCAGCGTACTTTCGAAAGATATCCACACATGCTGGATATCTGGACGGGGAATGCATTGACCTGATCGATTATTTGTAGAATCTCTCCGCCTATCCGTTTCCGTGCAATTCTATGGCGTCGACCGAAGCAGATTTCAGGCAGGATGATGGAACTCGAATAGGTGAGATTGGCTTCGATTTGAAAATCGTTAGACCATCTAGAACGTACGTCAAGAAGATGCTAGAAAGTTGGATTATTGTGAAGAAGATAGTTACTCTGCTTTCGCTGACTCTCCCGATCCTTATCGGATGCTCAAGTTCCCCAGTGAGTCCCAACTCATTTGACGAGGCAGACAGGGAAGAAATTTATCGGTCCCAACTGGAGGTTCCGGGTCCGTACCCGGGGGTTGTTGGTAGTTCGCCACCGAAATGTCGCTCTGGGCATCGACTGCTCCGGTCCGAGGACTACGAGGGAAGTTTCAGCGCGGGATATCACGGCCCAAGGGATGAGAGTGTGCAATTTCTATATCATATTTCGAACTATCAAGATCCATTCTACTGTAATGAGATATCGGATGAGGAGATCGAAGAGGCGGGCAGGGCGATTCCCGCATCGTTCCCTGACCTCTGCATCGGGATAGATGAGCCGGGTAGTCCGGAGATGGCGCCGAACCTATCCAAGCGATGGCCCCTCGAACTTTTGCATGAAGCGATCAGTCAGTATTCGGATTCAGTGAATGGTCCGTATGGCGAGGACTACGTATATGGCCTTGATAATGAGGTCAACACGTCCGAGTATGCGAGGTACAATGCAGCCGAATTTTCAATTATCACTGCCATCCTGCAGTATTGTCCGTTTGATCGGTGATTCAGATTGGTCAAGTCCCGTGATGTGGTGTACGACGTCGTCGCGTGAGTCCTCGTCGTCGGTTCAGGCGGTCAAGACCGGTGCCACCTCCTCTGCAGGTTCAGTGACCGTCTCGGCGGACTTGTCGGTGCGGGAACGAGCCAGGACATCGAGTCCGAGATGGCGGCGGCCTTCGATCCACTCGTCGTGCTGCTCGGCGAACACGGCTCCGACGAGCCGGATCAACGCAGTGCAACCTGAGGAGCTTGCTTGACTACTTCGCAGAATGTTCCCGACGCGGACGTGGCGGCGGATTCTTCGGGTTGGATGCTCAGGGTCGTCGGTGTCGCGGTGCTCGTCGCTGTTGTCGCTACCGTCCTGTCCGTGGCGGCCGGCCCGTTCTCTTCGCGATTTTGGGCGCAACGAGTTGCGGGTCTTGTCGGTGGGGCGTATCCATCCGGGGTTGTCGTCGGATTCGTGCTCGGTGCTCTCAGCACAACAGTGGCGTTGTTCGCGACGTTGGTCAGCTCAATGGCTTGGCGTCGTCGGGGTGGTCCTGGCTTAGCGCTCTGCTCCGGTTTCCTTGCCCTGGTTGCGATGCTGCCTGTAGCAGGAACGTTGGTTATTGCACTCGGAATTGGCAGCTACGGGGCGCGCACTGCCCAGCAGATACTGGATGTCGATGCTCCAGGGTACTCGGAGGCAGCGGTCGCCGGAATTGCAGCCGGTTTCGGGGCGTATACGCTCGTCTCGGCGGTGTTCGCGTACCGTCTGCGTAGAACGTTCGGTCCGGTGCGGGAGGCTGCGTCGTCACCGTGCGGAGTGGTGGGATATACAGCGGGTGGCCAACCCGTATATGCACCATCGGGTTTCACGACCGATGGGCATCCGGTCACTTCTGATCAATTGGACGGCCGATATCCGGGAGTGGCGAGGACAGGTACGAACATCCTGGCGATCGTTGCTCTGGTCTTGGGTCTCGTCGGTGGTGTGCTTGCGATCCCGTTCGGGCACATTGCGCTGAGCCAGATCCGGCGATCAGGCGAGCAGGGGCGTGCGTTGGCTGTGGCAGGTTTGGTACTCGGCTACCTCTCGCTTGTCGCCATAGTGGGGATAGGCGTGCTATTTGTAGTTGCCGCGAGCCGGTGAAGAGAGCTCGAGCAGATGGTCGGCAAAGTCGCGTAATCCCACATCGAGAGGTATCCAGGTGAGCCTGCGTACGAAGGTTCTCGCCCTGACAGTGGCTCTGGCCGCGATCGGTATCGGCGTGGTGTTCCTGGTGATACGACCGCAACAAGATCCATCTGGCATCGATGGGTCTGCTCCCTCCACGGGTGAGGTCCCGTCGAGCGAGGCTGCCGCGGCAGCCTTGGCGCGCCTGGAAAGCGACCCGGCCACTCTCGTGCCGATGCACGACCTCGACGAACTCGGCGGACGAGTACGCGAAGCAATTCCGGTGGGCTCGACCGTCGAAGTCGATCCCACGACATGGGCTCCGGACGGAATCGGTGGAGGCGTGATGCAGGTGCAAATCACCCAACCGGGACAGGCTCCGCAAACGTATCTGGCAGTCATGGCGCAGGAGGACGGGGAATGGAAAGTACTGGCTACCCTGCCCATCGGATAGCACAGACCCTCTGGCTGCCCGCGCTGGTGGCAGGAGTCATGATTGCAGCGCTACTCGTAGCGGTGTCCCCTGCTCAAGCGCAATCGACGTCACCACAAGACTGGTCCTGCACTGGGGTTGATTTCGCCTCTGCCCTCCCCAGCGACACGAACCATGATGGAACACCCGTGACGATGTCCTCGGACGGTCGAGGGCAGTGGGTGCCCGTGGTGTTCGTACATGGCTGGACAGGCCGCTCAACTCACTCCCCGACAGGCAAGGACAAAGGGGCGTTCTCCGAGCGGATCGACAAGACCAGTAGCCGGGTCGGAGAAGTCAATGTCACACGATCGCTCATCGGCCAACTACAGACAGTTCCCGGTGTCGCACCGTTCACATTCGACTACCACGAGCACTCAGGACGATGGGTATCGGACCCCAGCATCGGTCCGGCCCTCGGAGATGCCATCGACTGCCTCTTCGACCGCAGCGGGAGCGAGAAGGTGATCGTGGTCGCACATTCGATGGGCGGGCTGGCCACCCGATACGCACTCGGCGAAGACCGAGATCGAGCTGACAAGGTGAGCACCGTCGTCACCTTCGGTACCCCCAATACTGGGTCGATCGCTGCACAGCTCGTCGGTACGGCAGCCGATGCTGCCTCGGTCGGCAGCAAAACTGGGGCAGTGATTCGTCTCATTCTGGCGGCCTGTGGCCAGGCAACGACCGAGTCGATGAACTCGCACCCATGTGACGGGTTACCCGATTTTGTGGCTGCGTTCGATGGCGAGGCTGGACGAGCCCTCCGGACCTCTTCCCGAGAATTGCAGGCATTGGCACAGTTCCCCCGCAACGTAGCGGTGCATGCTCTCTACGGCGATGCACGCATCCGCTACACACGCGGATGGTTCGGCATTTCCCTGGAATCCGGTGACACCGCCCCCGGCGACATCATCGTCACCACCGATTCGGCCCTGGCGGGAAGCACCAGTTCCGACCGAGTTCGGTGCGACTACGAATTCTCACTTGCCCAAAACGCTATCGACCACGGCATTGCACAGCTACAGTTCAAACCCCTCAACGACACTCCGGCACCCTTTGCCAGCAGCCTCGGTGGGGCGTGCTTCCACAACAACCTGATGCGCTCGATCGAACTCAGCAACGCCGCAACCATCGCCATCGAGACCGATATCGTCTCGCGCCTTCAGCAACTCGGTCCCACGCTCACGACCGCTCTGTCCGCAATCACCTCGACAGGAACACTCGAAGAGGGCTTCACCGTCAGCGGCGAAGCCGGCAAAGTGGACTGCGCCACCAGCGCTTCCCCCGTCTCGATCACCGACAACATCTACACCTGCACCCCCTCCGCAGCGGGCACGGATGTGTGCTGGCCCGAACCCGGGGGGCGCACTTTACTGTGTGCCGACAACCCGTGGA
>NZ_BCXI01000078.1 GCF_001895025.1 Rhodococcus zopfii NBRC 100606 = JCM 9919 | reverse complement strand
CCTTCGGTGCAGTCGCGCCAGGTAGTTACCTCGGCATTCAATACCGCCCAGAGGTCGGATTCGTTGTATTGCGCGGGGGTCCAGGAAACGACCCGACCTTCCTTCCATTCGAGATGCGTGGTTAGCGCTGGCTGCGAGATGCTCCCGAACTGCATCAGGTTCGTGAAGGTCGATGCATCATGAAACGCCTGGTACATCTCGTCGTTGGAGTTTGCGATCTCGCGGGCAGCGTCGCACCATTCCTGCGAGAAGAATTTCAGTCCGTTCGACAACTTGGTCTCCATTCGTGCTGCTTCGTGGGTTTGGGTACTACCAGTGCGGATTGCGTCACCGACGCGTGCCTAAGTTGATAGTGACCGGTGTCTCGCTTGTCACCAATTGTGATAACTGGCACGTCAGCTGGGGACTTAGTGTCGTATGCCACGGGGGTGGGGGCAAGGATTTCAGCGGATGATCACCAGTAGTCGGTATGAATCAGACTCGTTTGGGGTACTTGCTTGGTGCGTCCGGCAGCGTACTCAACGGGTGTCCGGTACCCCAGTGCCAAGTGACGATGTCGATGATTGCGATCGTCCTTGAAGTTTTGGATGACCACCCCACGGGACTTGACCCGGGCAACGATGTCCAGCACTTCCCGTTCAGGCATCCATCGCGTAGTCGGTTGTTGTCGGCGACGCTCGAAAACTGGACAGTTCCGCCGTTTGAAAAGTGAACACTCAAGAGGCTTGGAAAGTGTCACTTTGGAAGACTGGGCGTTGATCAGAAGGCTCGCAGCCGAGGGTGTCCCGAAGGCCTGGATTGCGGCGCGGTTGGGGAGCTCCCGGACCACGGTGGTCAAAGGCGGTGCAGTCGGCGGCACCATCTAGGTACGAATTCGTTCGTCCCCACTGTCGTTCACCCCGTTTGAGGAGCGAGTGCGAACGTCAACGACTGCGCTGGCAGGAGCACCGGAGTGATCCGGCCGACCGAATCACTCGGACCGGGTGGAGTGCGCCGGTTGTGAAAGAGCAGCGACATCGACGCCGAGAGTCAGCCTATCCTCGCAGCGCTCGTACACCCTGAGGCCGCCGAGATCCTGGAAATTGCGCGAACATGTCATCAAGGACGACCACGAACTGCTGACGATCATCCGCGACGGCGTCCTGCCCGCGGTGCATAGTGCACCAGTTGGCGATGAACTCAGAATGATGTCATGACATTGAAGATGTTCGATCTTCGCCGCGGCGATGCGGACAGGTACCCATGGTATCCGCCGTGTCGCTGAGGGGACGTGTCATATTCGCGGGTAGCAGGGCTGTTCCTGCCTATGGCCCGCATCCACGAAGCGCACCGGCTGCCCTCGTTCACCACCGGCGCCGTCGACGACTTCACAAGCACTGTGGTGGACGAAGCGCTCGCGACCGAAAACGTCACCTTCACGGTCACGATCACCGCCCGACGGTTCGCGGTCAGGCCGGGACCGTCGTGACGGTGACCGTCACAAGCTGCGACACCTCAGGCGCCCGCCGACACGTGGATCTGGCGGAACCGGAGGCGTGGGTCCGGGCGGTCTTCGCCGAGTTCGACGACGACCAACGCATCTACCTGCTCGGCAGCATCGGCCCGGACACCGGACGCTCGGAGCGCGGCCTGGTCGCCTACCGCGCCTACTTCGACGAGGATGCGACGCCGATCGGTGTGCCCACACAACTGGTCCGCACGCCCCACTACTGGATCGGAACTCTGCGCTGAGCCGGATTCGCACAGCACCACGGTGGGGCTACCAAACCAGGCAGGGACGTGTCATCACTGCATGTCACAATGCGTTTTCAGCGGCGGGCGTAGTCACCTGCGCGACGAGACCAACTGCGTTGATTGCTGGTAGATGCGCTCATGCACGACCGATGGCCCGAGCCGAGGGAGTAAGGGAACCAGCAACGCCCCCGGTGCGTCCAAACAGGTATGGACGCCGAAGACCGCGCAGTGTGGAAGGCCGCCGGCCATGACCCCGACGATCCGGAGGTCATCGAACAATGGCACTGGATTCGATGGCAACTCCAGATGCTCCGCGACTGAGTACCCGCCCGGCGCGCGGCACCGCCGGCGGAACAGTCGGGAGGACAATGCGGCGGTACGTGTCTTTCACCCTGTCCAAAAGGATGCTGTCTCGAACATCGCGATCATTTCAGTGCCAGCCAGGCAGGTCGACCTCGTCACGCCGCCGCAGAGAAGGGTCCGACTGTTGTCGACCGCGGAGCAGGCGAGATATGTCATCGGCGCAGTTCACAGGGTTTGGATGCTGGGCTGGCGGCACAGCCGCGGCGGGGTTGTCCCCGTACGCTCTGCCACATGCAGATGGATGTGGACCACGTGCCGTCCACCGCCGCGGCCGAAGGCTCTGATCACCCGCTCGAGAAGGCCGAGGTGCTGGCGCGGGTGGCCGATGCGATCGGCGACGGTCTCGAGGCGGGCGGGGAGATCCTGCGCGCGGAGTATCCGTTCGCGCCACCGGTGAAGAACTCCCGCAACTACACCGAGCGGCAGTGCCTGCGGGTGTTCTACCGGGACGGGTTCCTCGACCGCTACAGCGGCACCAGACTGGTGCACCCGGGTGCGCTACGCACCCTGGCGATCCTGCTTCCGGAGGACTTTCCGTTTCATACGAACTGGCAGATGTCTCGGACCCACAGCGCGTTCTGGGAACTGTGCCCCACCATCGACCACCAAGTACTGGTGGCACGGGGAGGCGAAGACGTCGAGTCGAACTGGGTTTCGACATCGATGCTGCGCAACTCGGCCAAGGCACACTGGACCCTCGAGGAACTGGGCTGGTCTCTGTATCCATCGGGAGATCACATCCAGTGGGACGGCCTGTCCGGATGGTTCGTCGACTACCTGACCGGACATCCCGAGCTGATGGCCGAGCAGTATCTGGCGACGTGGTTCCGCGCGACCGTCGAAGTCCGCGCCGGCCTGGCCTGATCTGACGCCGGTGGTAGGGACCGGACCGGGCTCGCTCGTACGCGAAGTCGGCTCCCTCCCAGGGACTGTCGGTGCCTTCTTCTACGATCTCGGGCACGAGCACAGGCAGCGCAGCGCCGCACACACGAGGGGAGCGGTCGATGCCAGGCGATGAGGACCGCGGCTACCGTGCCGGCCGCCGGGCCGGGACACAGTTCGCACGAAACCCGCAACAGGAACCGAAGGATCCGACGATCCCGTCCACGATGACCGATTCCGAGGTCTACCTACGGAACTGGCGCGAAGGCTGGGTCGACGGCATGACCGACCCGAACGGACCGGACTTCCGGCGAAACCCCGCGCGGCGCATCACCGTCCCCGTCGCCGATGCACCGCCGATGTCGTCCCCCACCGGGGACACAGTCCTCGGCGAAGAGAGGTAACCATGCGGCGAAGCGTGATCGAAGACCAGCTGCTCACCGAAGTGCTCGCGGCGACACCGCTGCCGGACATGGCATTGGAAGCCGCGCTGGCCGGGATCCCACTGCGTACAGGCAAGCGCCGGGGGCCGGACGAACGGGGCGTCGACATCACCTGGGGGCGCAAGGCCCCGAACCTGTGGAGCCGAGAGAGCTCTGACCTGGGGAACGAGGACGACCCGGACCTGATGTAGCCGGTATCGGGCTACAGGTCCGGTTCGATCAGCACCCTCCATATATCCCCTATGGAAGCTATGGGCACGCCGCCATCGACATGTCCACTACCCCGATGATGACCGCAGCTGATCACAGCTTCCACAGGCGCAGCAACGCAGCCCGCAGGCTCGGGGAGACGATGCGGTGGTCGTGGTGCAGGCGAGGGTTGGGGTGACCGTGCTCGGCGAGGATGCGCGCGGCGTCGGCCACCGCGATGGGGTCGAGGTCGATGCGGGTGCGTAGCCGGTAGGCGACGGCGTGGCGGGTGTGGGGGATGCGGTGTGGGCCGGTGTCGACGACGGCGGGCGGATCCAGCCAGGCGTCGTCGTCACTGATCCGGATCACGACGTCGCCGGGCTCAAGGCGGGTGCGGCGATCGAGACCTGGGGTGTTTTCGCGGATCCACCGGGTGCGGTAGCGGGGATTCGGCCCGCCCGTCCCCGGTGCGGGTGCAGTCCAGTGGTTCTCGTCTTCGTCGGTGGGGGTGTAGTCGCTGGTGTGCCGGAGGAACATGCGGCGCACCGGGGTGGGGAGGAAGTCGTGGCCTGTGCGGGTGCGGCTGCCGATCCCGGGCAGGGGTACGACGCGGCCGACCTGCCAGATGGTGGTGGCGCTGTCGAGGAACACCTCGTCGACCTCGACCGTGTCGTCGAGGCCGTCGATGAAGGCATGGGCCGCGGCGATGGCGTGGGGGTCGTCGGTGACGATCGCGGTTTCGTCGGCGAGGGTGGAGCTGTGCGAGGCGCTGGCGGGACCGACGATCACCCGGTCGCCGGTGACGATCAGGCCGGTGTGCAGGTTCGGTGTGGACAGCACCCGCACCCCGGTATCGAGGAATCGTGCGAGGGCGGTGGGGGAGGTGGCGTGCGCGCGCACGGCGGGCCGGGCGGCGTTGACGATCAGCAGGTCCCCGGCACGCAGCGGCAGCAACTCCGGTGCGGTGGTGTCGAGGTAGGCGACGGCGACGCGGCGGGGGCCGGGACCGCGCAGAGCCGCGGTGATGTGCGGCCAGGGATGGGGTGCGTGCAGGGTCGTGCCCATGCTCGGCACGGTAGCGAACGACGACGGTATCCACGTGGCGGATGAGCACCAAGGGATCCTGTCGTCCTGTAAGTGACGGCTGTCGTCCTGTAAGTGACGGCGCGGACGGGATATCGACCCGCCATCGGCTCGGCAGGACCACCTGGGACACACTGCGCACGGGCAGCGCGGGGTGCGGGTGGTTCGTCTGCGGCCGAGCCGGTGAATCGAGGAGCGGGAATGTACGGAGTGTGGACCAGCCGGGAGCATTTCTCGGTGCCCGGATCGAACCCGGCCGCCCCTCGGTCGACGTGCACGCCCTCGCCGATGCCGCGCGCCGCGACGGCGGCACCGGTCGAGGGCCGGCGCCGGTCATCGCCGAACTCGTCGCCGGTGACTGGCAGCTTGTGTACTTCACCGAACCGGACCGGGTGCGGGAGATCACCCGCGGGCAGGGCCGCAAGTACGAAGGGGTGCGCGTCGGCCGGTTGCGCTGGTCCTCGACCATGCGTGCCGTTCCCCCGGTGACGGAGACCAGCGCTCCGACAAGTGATCTCGATGCCACTACTGCGTCCCGAACCCCGCCGGAACCGTGGTGATGCCCACCGACGATGCGCCGCCGCTCCGGCCGCATAACGGCACCGGAGTGGCGATCGCCATGCTCTGGGCCGTGCGTGCGGTCTGGTTCGCCACTTCCGGTCACCCCGGTCCGGGAGTTGGCGCGGGTCTGCTGGCTGCGCGCTCTGGCTCCACAGTGATCCGCCGGTATCGTGCGCACTCGACGTGCCGCCACCGTCGATACCGGCGAGCATGTCATCGACGCAGGTAGTTGGGCTGTAGCAGCGGCATGCTGCACGCGGCGTATGGGTGCATCGCGGGGGTGAGCGTCTGCTGGAGTGGATTGGCCGGTGGTGCGGAGCAGGCGGGTCGGGGAAGTGGCGAGTTGCCTGGAGTCTCGTGGGTCAGGTGTATTCCCGCTTGTTGGTGCGATCGGGAGCCCACACGAACTCGCAGTCCTCATGGACTGTCTCGTCGTACGGTTCGGGAATCATCACTTTCAGGCCGATCTCCGTCGGCCACTGGTGCAGTTTGGCCAGTCCTTTTCGTTCCCCGGATTGGACCTGCGAAACCAGCGATGCGGTCCACCGAACGCGGGACACCGTTCCGACGTGACTGCCGCCGATGTGTACGTCGACGATGCCGGTTTCGGACGGTCGGGGCGTGAGCTCGCACTCAAGGACGCGCGATCTCTTTTCTGCCAGAAGATATTTGAGGATCTTTTGGTGTCCTTTGTGCTCTTCGCGAGTTAAGGGATTGGTGGGGTACCAGAAAACTTCGAAGTATCTGCGCCCCCTGCTCACCGGCGGCAGCATGAGCCACGCTTGCAGATCTTCGCCCCAGGTGGCGCGCAGATCGAGCCTCCGTTGCGAGCCGGACGCGCAATACAGGTCGGAGGGAGGGCCGAAGACTTTGCCTTCACACAACACGCGGTATCCGTATCGGTTCGCCGTGACGACGGCGTCGAACATTCGAGCTCCGGGCCCGCTCCGCAAGAATCCGACCAGACGACCGTCGATCTCCAGCGCTACCTCGTTCGCCGAGTAGTCCTCATCGCCCGGCACCGGAACCAACTCCACGTGGAAGAGTTCTCCGAGAGGGAAGGAATCGAGATCCTCGATCGGCCGCCGCAGAGCCACATCGCCCGATGTGCTGGTCTTACTCCTGAGCGCGATCGTTCCCTCGAGGAACAAGGGATACGGCGGTGATACGTACACCGAGCGGCGGCGCTCGTACAGCGCCCTGTACGTGAGATATGGCTCGCCGGGTTCGCCCATCGCCGAGGTGGACATCGAACCGGTCGCGTCCTCGCCGTCGCCCGAATCGTGCACGTGTACCTCCGTCCGTGGGATGTAGTGGCCTGGAGGGCCGTTCGGGAGAACGCTACGTGAGGCGCAAATCCCTGGCGTTTCGGGACCTGCGGGCTCGTGGGCCGGGCCGCGGCGCTGGTTGTCTCACGTGCCGCGCCACGGGGGTTCAGGAGAAACCGTGGAGGCTCCGGGAAGCCCATACCGCCGACCTCGCAGGTCGAGCGATATGGAGCACCCGGCCAGTCGACGTGCCTCGGCTCATGGTTGGACCTCGGTGCCAGCGACGGCCCGATCCGCAGTCGCAGCGCGCAGGGACGTGTCATCGATGCAGGTAAATGCATGCCACATGCAATGTGCTGCGCGCGTCGTGATGCCGTCTCCCCGGATGATCGTCTTCCCTGGTGGCCGGCGAGTCCGGCCCGGGCCGGTCACGCTTGTGCGGGGCAGCGTGCTATCCCAGGGCTTTGAGCAGACGCTCGCGGAGTCGATCCTTGCGGCCTTCGTAGAACTGAAGGAAGTCGGCGATCCCGAGCGGAAGCCCGTCGAGATCGTTGTCGGTCAGGAAACTCGTACGCTTCTCGTCGGTCGGGAACGCGGCGGTGATCCAGTCGGCTGGCAGCGTGTCCTGTTTCTCGATGTTGACGGTTCCGGCGAGGAGTTGAAGGTTCGGTAGGAGGTTGAAACTGTCCAGGTAGGTGTCGATCTTCTCGCTCGGGATGCCGGCTGCTGCGAGTCGCTTTCTGGTGAAACGAGACTTCGGGAAGATGTGGTCCTCGTGGAACTTTTTGCTCAAGTCGAGCCCGGGGTACAGGACGGACAGCACGGAGAAGGTCCGTTGGCCGGCGTATTTGAGGTTGAGCAGTTCGTCGATCTCGGCACTGGTGAACGACAGGCCCTTGCCGACCGCGGCCATCGCTGCCTCGACCTCCTCGACCGGGAAACTGGTTGTCGCGTTGGTGGTGAGTACCTCGCGGATGCGCATCAAGGTGGTGTCGAGTCCCGAGCCCCAGATTCCCCGTTTGATCAACGAGCGGGTAACCCAGCCGTGCAGTGCCCTGCGGTCCGCCGCATCGGCTGTGGAGTCGAGGTAGGAGTCTGCGGCGCCTCGCAGGTGGAGGTAGTGCGCGATCGGGACGATGACGCTGTGCGCGGTGAGGTTGCGTTCGTTGTAGCCGAACTGCTGAAGCAGTGTGGCGGCACGAAGTAGCGCGGCTTCGACTTCCGGCCACGCCGCTTCGACCTTCGCCATGTTCGCCTGGGTGAAGTTCGAAACCTTGAATCGGACGTCGGCGCCGGCAATGGTCAGGGCCGTTTGAGTACCACGTCCTTGGAAAAGGAGAATTGGCGGCCGGCGTTGGTGTTGAGCTCGCGGACGAGCGAGCGCACTTCTTCGCGGGCGTCGAGTTCCTTCCACTGGTTGGTGGCCATCGACAGCAGCAGATCGGAGTAGGACAAGGTGGTGCCGCCGCTGTTGACGCGCACGAAGATCTCGAGAACCTTATCGGGGTCCTGGTCGGTGACCAGGAAGTAGTTCATCGGTTTGAGCACGCGAACGGCTTCATAGAGGTCGTAGAGCCGTTGAAAGGCGCCGTTGTGGTCGACGATGCGCCGCTCGGCCAGTGCGTTCATGATTGCCGGGCCGGAGTTGGCGAGGTCGAGTACCGCGCCGACCCTGAACCACTTGTCCTCGGCGTCCTGTTCGGCGCGGGCTTCCTTGTCGGTGAGGAAGCGCAGGTCGTAGCGGAGGCCGAGTTCTTCATCGTCGGAAAGGTTGAGGTAGAGCCGCTTGACGGGGAACGCGTCCGGGCTGTTCCATCATGCGTACTTCTTCTTCTCCGCAAAGCTGCCGTACAGCGCAATGTTCAGCGATGTCAGGCGCTGCTGACCGTCGAGGACGGCGGTTGTGCCTGTGCCCGCCGGGACGGTCGCCCTGTCGGCGTACGGGTGGTCGCGCTCGTGGAAGTGCGTCAGAAACTCGTAGAACGTGTAGGTCTGGGCGGTCTCGGGTTTGACGTCCCACAGCAGGAACGAGCCCACCGGGTAGCCCCGCATCAAACTGTCGACGAGCCGGATGATCTGGTCGGCGCCCCACACGAACTCACGCTGAATCGCCGGCATGAGGTACTCGTGCTTGTGGATGGCGGTGAGCATCTCTTCGATGCTCCGCGGAGTCTGAAACGACATCGACCAGGTCCCTTACTCTTCTGTGTTTCTCGACCGACATGGACATGGTGCCGATCGTCTCGGAGGGCCTCGCGGCTGCCGGACGACGATCGATGGTGGCGGTTCATCATCTTCCATTCGGGCCCTCCCACGTCGAATCTCTTCCGCTGAAGCCGAATCGTGTCCCCGAGGTGCACTGCGAAACGGTCAAGCGCCTCACACGACACCCAACCAAGCCCGGACCACCCGCGCGGCTCCGCTCAGTTGAGCGTCAGGCGGCAGTACTCGTCGGTGTTGCCGGCCTCCTTGCATTCCTGCCAGTCCAGTTGGCCCTGAACCCACGGTGAGGGAGTCTTCGGCGCAGCCGGGTCCTGCATGGTCGCACCGGACGGGTAGCGGCAGGCGGTGCCGTCGCATACAGGGGTGTTGGCAGCAACCTCGTCGGCAAGGACCTGGTCGTGCACCGACTGGCAGTACTCCGAATAGCCCGTCACCGTGCCGTCGGACCAGTACGTGATGACCGGACCCAATCCCATCTGACAGTCGACAATGTAGGGTTCGGCGGCCGCGACCGGTTCCGCGACAACCGGTTCGACATAGGTTTCGACGTAGGTGGGGTGGGCCTCAGCTGTCGGTTCGGCAGTGGCGGACTCGGTCGTCGCTGTAATCGTCGTTGTCGACACCGCCGGTGGCGATGTCGTGGTGGCGACCGTGGGCACTTCGGTGTCACTGCTGCCGCAGCCGGACAGTGCGAGCGCAAAGACGAGGGCAGGCAGTACACGCAGTGCTTTCACTCTCGGGATACCGGCTTAGGCAGCGGTTTCGTTACCTGGGGCAATAACTCGGCTTGGTGTTGTGTTTCAGTGGCGCAGTCTCCGGCGCGGCGAGACCCACTGTGTTGATTCCTGGTAGGGGCTCATTCACGACCCGATGGCGCGGACTTGAGGGAATGCGGGAACCAGGGACCCGCCCCGTGCGTCCAATCAACATGGACGCCGAGGACCGTGCAGTGTGGATGGCCGCCGGCCATGACCCCGACGATCCGGATGTCATCGAGCGATGGCATTGGACTCGGTGGTAACTCAAGATGCTCCGCTTCTGATTGATGGTCGCGCGCATAGCAGTTCATGGAAAGCACCCAGGTAGCGATCCGGTATAACGTGTGACCTGTATGAACGCGAGGAGTCCTGATGCCTGTCCCATATCCGCCGCCGGAGAAGCTGCCTGTTGTTATGTGCCACATCGACGGTTGCTGCTACCGACGCCATTCGACTCGGATGGGCAAGCCGATCTGCCAGCAGCATGAACGGATGTTCGACAGATTCAGTAGGGTCGACCATCCGCTCAATATTGGGAGCGTCGAGCTCAAGTACACGCGGGACGGCTATCCCGATCCACG
>NZ_BCXI01000077.1 GCF_001895025.1 Rhodococcus zopfii NBRC 100606 = JCM 9919 | reverse complement strand
ACATAGAGGTGCCAGCACGCGCGGACTTTGTCAGTCCTCGGACTCAGGGTCGGGGCCGAACGCGACGAGCACCTCACGGATGACGGTCTCCGCAGACTTTTCTGACTGTGTGGACTCCGCGTTCAGCACTCCGAAGATCGGATCCCACTCCGCGACGGTGAGTCCAGATGCCTGGCCGTGTTCCATGTAGGGGTCTGTCGCGATTATGGAATCCAGTTCCGCTCGATCAGCCGTGTTAAACAGTAGTGCGGCAGTGCGGGTGTCAAGGGACATGAGGGCGTCCCTGTGGGCGGACAGGTGGTGTCCCTGTGCGCGGACAGCTGATCTCCCTGTCGGCGGTCAGCTGATCTCCCGCACCGGGTCAGGTCAACGGCATCACCCCGCGTCCGGCGGTGGCGTCCTGCAGCCGCAGTGAGGTGCCCTCGGTGATCACGACATGCGCGTGGTGCAGCAACCGGTCGACCGCGGCGGTTGCGAGGGTTTTCGGCATGATCGTGTCGAACCCGGACGGGTGAAGGTTGCTGGTCACCACCACACTGCGACGCTCGTAGGCGGCGTCGACGAGCCGATAGAACGCTTCGGCGGCGGCCTGACCGGACGGCAGCATGCCGATGTCGTCGACGACGATCAACTCGGCGCGGGTGATCTTGGTGATGGTCTTGGTGATCGACCCGTCCACCGCCGCCCGCCCGATCGCCGCGGTCAACGATTCGAGACTGAACCACGACACCCGCATCCCCGCGTCGATCACCGCATGCGCGAGCGCCTCGACGAAATGCGTCTTGCCGGTCCCCGACGGCCCACTGACCGCCAGGTTCTCGGCGCGCTGCACCCATTCCAACGTAGCCAGGGCCTGCTGGGTCGGAGCCGGAATCGACGAATCCTGTTCCCGCCATGAAGAAAACGTCTTCCCGGCGGGAAGCCCCGCGGTTTTGCGGCGCATCGCCTTCGTCGCCTCGTCCCGACCACGGACCTCCTCGTCGAGAAGGACCTTGAGGACCTCGGTCGGATCCCACCGCTGCGCTTTCGCGGTCGCCAGCACCTGCGGCGCGGCAGCCCGGAGATACGGCAGGCGCATCCGCTTGAGGACGGCAACCAGATCGTCGGGCAACGGTGGCGCAGTAGGGTTCATGACCCGACTCCGGTTCCGGCGGCACCGAACCCGGCCCAGGCCGCGGTGCCGGGCTGAACCGAATGCGCCTCGTCGGCGACGACGCGCCCGGACTCGGCTGCGGTGTCGGTGTGGTGCGCGACGATCGCCGGCAGATCACCGTCGGAGAATCGGCCGGCCTCGGCCGCCACCGCCAACGCTGCATCGACGGTGGCGGCGCCGACGAACACCGCCAACTCCACCGCGGCGGTCATCTTCGCCCGGATCCGCACCGTCCCGGCCGCCGACGCCGCGATCAACCAGGTGTGCGCGCCGGGCCCGAGATCGAGGAACCGGGCCTCGGCCGCGGAGCGGGCCTTCGGGACCGGCGGCTTCGGGGCACCATCCGGGTCCTGCGGATGGCTCGGGTAGTGCGCCGGGTCGATCCGCGGATTCCCCGGCGTCGAAAGCAGATGCCGGGCAACCTCACTCAAACCCCGCTTGTTCTCGGCCCAGTCCGGGGCCTGTGGCAGCGCGTCGAGATCGGCAACGACCACCAGGTCGGTGCCGGCAGCGCGCACCCACACTTCGGTGCCGACCAACCCGGGCGGGGTCGAGTAGCGCACCGACCCGAACCGGATCGTCTGATCGGTGCCGACACTGCGGGTGGTGCCCAGCGCCAGGGTGTGCGGGGCCGACGGCAGCGTGTGCAGGCGGGCGCGTTCCTCGGCCAGCGCCTCGTCCGGGATGCGGGCGCTCTCGCGGTGCCGACGCGCATTGACCGTGGCGCAGAACCGCTCGCAGGCCGCCTCGAGCTCGGCGAACGAAACATAGTCCGGCAGCAGATTCGCATCCGTGGGCACCAGATCCGCTTTGGCGATCTTGACGGTTGCTTCGCTGCCGCCCTTCGATTCCGGGTCGAACGGGACGCAGGTGTGCACGGCCATGCCGTAGTGGCGGGCGGTCTCGACGATCTGCGGATGCCGCACCGGTATCCCGGCGACATGATCGATGCTCACGGTGCGGGGGTTGTCGGTCAACGCGTAGGTCGGTACCCCACCGAAGCGACGCACCGTGGCATCGAGGCACGCGATCAACGTCGGCAAACTCTGGTCCCACACCGGAATCACCACCCGGTAGCGTGACCACGCCAGCCAGGCGCAGAACAACAGCGTCGAGCGCATGATCCCGCCCGGGCCAGGAACTTTCGGGCCTGCGCCCCAATCGAACTGCATCCACAAGCCCGGTTCGGTGATCCACGGTCGGTAGGTGCGGCGGTGCCCGGCCCGCCACGCTGCTTTCGTATCCGCCACAGCGCGTCGGGTGGTGCGTTCGGTGCCGTCGAAGCCGACGGCGACGAGGCGTTCGTGGACGATGTCGGCGCGGACCTTGCCTTTACTGACGGTTTCAGAATGATCTCCGCAGTCGCCTCAAACAGATGATGCTGCACGCGAGTTCGAGCAGCCCCTGATGCAAGTCCGCTCGTACCTCGGAACGTGTTCGCAGACGCTTGAACTGGTGCAACCAAGCGAAGGTCCGCTCGACGACCCAGCGGACCTTGCCGAGCCCGGAGCCATGCGCGGCGCCTCGGCGGGCAATCATCGGGGTGATCCCCTTTTCGCGAAGCAGGTTTCGGTACTTGTCGTAGTCGTAGCCTCGGTCGGCGAACAACCGGCGGGGCCGATTCCGCGGCCGGCCCCGCCGGCCTCGAATACGGGGGATCGCCTCGACGAGCGGCATCAGTTGAGTGACGTCGTGGCGGTTTCCGCCGGTCAGCGACACCGCAAGAGGGGTTCCGTGCCGGTCGACGATCACATGGTGCTTGCTGCCGGTGCGGCCGCGATCGACCGGTGAGGGTCCCGTGTGATCCCCCCTTTGAGGGCCCGCACGTGCGAGCCGTCGACGGCGACGTCGTCCATCTCGAGCAACCCGGCGGCTCGCAGCTCCGCGAGCAGCATCTCGTGCAGCCGCGGCCACACCCCGGCCTCGGTCCACTCCCGCAACCTGCGCCAGCAGGTCACTCCGCTGCACCCGATCGTCTCTGCCGGCACATCACGCCAGGCCACGTTGGTGCGCAGAACGAACATGATGCCGGCCAGGGCGACCCGGTCGTCGACCGGCTTGCGCCCCGGAAACCGGAACCGGCGGGCAGATCTGGGCGGAAGCAGCGGAGCTACACGCTCCCACAGATCGTCAGGAACAAGATCAACAGACACTCTCGACACGGTGCCCGAAACCGTCCCGGAACGCCATCTACCACGCCGAACTCATTCTGAAACGGTCAGTTAGTGCACACTGCGGCTACGTGTGTGCGGCCGATTGGTCGGCACCGAGAGCAGCGTAGTACGCAGCCTCGAACTCGAGAGGCGGGACCCGACCCAGACGGTGCATCAGCCGGCTGGTGTTGAACCAGCGCACCCACGCCGAAGTGGCTTCCTCGACGTCGGCGATGGTCCGGACCGGGCCCTTGCGGAACGGGGAATCCGCCGCGATGCATTCCGCTTTGTACAGGCCGATCGTGGTCTCCGCCAGCGCATTGTCGTAGGCATCGCCCACCGATCCGATCGACGGTCGCAACCCCTGCAGAAGCAGCGTTTCCCCGAACCGGATCGCCGTGTACTGAGAACCTGCATCCGAGTGATGAATAGTGTTTCCCTGCAACGGGTTACCCTGAATCGAGCGTAGTGAGCATGCTTGATTGACGGCCCGCTGTACGAACGTGGTCTCCTTCGATGCCGAGACCTCCCAGCCGACAATCGTGCCGGCGAACGCATCGATCACGAACGCCGTGTACGCGAAGCACGGCACCATCTTCACGTAGGTGAAGTCGGCAACGTACAACGCGTCGGGTCTGTCCACGCGGAAGTCCCGGTCGACCAGGTCCGGTGGCCGCGGCGCGGTCGGATCAGGGACGGTCGTGCGGATCTTCTTCGCTCTGGTGGCGCCCTTCCAGCCGTGGGCAGCCATCAGGCGCTCGACGGTACAACGCGCCACCGCAATGCCTTGTCGTTGCAGGTGGGCCCACATCTTCAGTGACCCGTAGAGGGACTCGGGTTTGCGGCGGCCGTGCTCGTCACGCTCGTCGTAGTAGGAGGCGAGCACAGCCGTGATCGTGGTGTCCCACAGCGCCCGCTTCGACAGTGGTCGGGTCCGCCAGGCGTAGAAGGTTCTCGGGGCGATCTTGCAGCCGTGCGCGGTGAGCACCCGGCAGATCGGTGCGACCCCGAACGTATCGCGGTGTTCCGCGATGAACCGGCAGATCACCTCCGTGGCGGGTCGCACTCCCGCGCGAAGAAAGACGTTGCAGCCTTGAGGATTTCAACAGTCTTCTCGAGTTCCGCGTTCTTTCGACGCAACCTGCGAAGCTCGAGTTCGGTCTCCGACAATTCGGCGGGTCCGGTTCCGCTCGTCGCGGTGGCTTCGGCCCGTCGAATCCAGGTTCGCACTGTTTCGGGCTTGAGGGACATCCGTTCGGCGATCGTGCGGATCGCTTCGTATTCGGAGGCGTAGTCGTCCCGGTGATCGAGGACGAGGCGGATCGCCTTCTCGCGAACCTCGTCGGGGTACTTCTTCGGCATGAGGCTTACCTTCCCAAGAATGAAGGTGTGCATCAAACCCGGGACGGTTCATAGTGCGCATTGCGAACGGTTTTGTAGTCCGTTCGGATGAATCTACGTCCACCGGATGAGACGTAGGAGCCTGTACGCGGCTGTTGAGGCCCTGGCGATCCGCATCTGCACCATCGATGACACCCCGGACGGGCACCACCGGGCGCTGCGGACCCTCCGGCGAGAACGGCCCTGAGTCGATTTAGTACCGCACCGTCGGTGTAGATCGGGTGTGAGAGGTGACCGGCGCCGACGGGCGGCTGATCACCTCTACGGGGCGAGACGGATTCTCAGCTGGCGAGGGCCTCGGGGTCGGCCTGATTTTTCTCGCTGCTCGTTTTCCTCGCGGCGATCGCCTTGACGCGCGCCGAGGAGGTGCGGCCGAGTTTCTTATCGATGGCGAGCTTGCCTCGGGCCGCGTTGATCTGTGCGTCAGTGGCCTTCGGGGCTGTGGTGGTCGGCATCGTCATCCTCCGCGTCGTTGTTGCCAGTATTCCCCAGAGCGAGGACCTCATCAAGCACGGTATCGGCCGCGAGAAGCTCGTCCCGGCCGGCAAGAGAGCTGGTGATCATCGCACGGACGAGCTGGACACCGACATTGGAGCGGTGTGGATTGTCGAGGTCGAGGGCGAGTTCGGTTGCGTATTGGAACCGACGCCACCATTCTTCCCGCCGGGCCTGCTGTTCGCGTTGCTCGGTAGCGCGGGTATTGGCTCGCCACACCAGAAAGGCGCTGGTGCCAGCTGCGATCAGAGTCAGGACGCTGAGAATGATCTGAATGAGCGGCACCGCGCCAGTATCGCACCGGGAACCTATCGACCCATCGCTGAGTACCACGGGCAGCGTCGGTCGACGGAACTCCCTCGCGGATCCCCGCATCTTCGACCCCGGGAAGGCCCCTGAGTCAGATCCTTTCAAAGACACGAGTAACGACATATGCCCCAGAAGGGATGAAGGGATCATGACTCAGACCATGGCTTCGGGTTGGTAGCCGGATGACCACATCGCCGCGACGGCGATGATCGACCGGCTCGTCCACCACGCCGATGTACTCCCTTTCAGGGCAGCGGTTATCGGCTGGGCAACACCGAAATCGGCACACGCCCGAATCCGCGCGGACAACATTTCCGGTGCCGACACAATCTCGACGAGGGGCGACAGTCGATAGTCTGCGCACCGCTCCGGTCGTGTTCCTGTCACCGACAGCGATTCCGGTCGGTCCCTACCGAGGTCGCCGAGTGGGCATGCATAGCAGCCGATCCTGAGGCGAATCGAAACCCGACCAGACCAGCAACGCAGACAATTCCGACCTATCGGTACCGAATCTGTCGTTTCTGCATGCCATAGTGAGCGCATGCGGTCGACCTGCTCGCTCTACATCGATGTCGGATACCTGCTTGCCTCGGCCGCGACTCGCGTGACCGGCACGTCACTGCGCAGCGGGATTCATGTCGACTACTCCGGGTTGGTCAGCGCGTTGGTGGAGACCGCGCAGGACCGGTCGGGTCTGCCGGTGTTGCGGGTGTACTGGTACGACTCGGCTCGCCACGGCATCCCCGATGTGCAGCAAGAACGCATCGGTGAGCTGTCCAAGGTCAAGCTTCGTCTTGGCCGGTTCGGCGTCAACGGTGAGCAGAAGGGTGTGGACCTGCGCATCGGTTTGGATTTGGTGGCCCACGCTCGCAACGGAACCTCGGATGTGTTCTTCCTCGTCTCGGGCGACGATGACCTGACCGAAGCCGTCGAGGAGGCTCAGGTTCATGGAGTGCAAGTCGTGTTGCTCGCCGTCCCGACCGCTACGGGCACGTCGCACGGGGTCAGCCGCCACCTGATCCGCGCTGCCGACGAGCTCGACATCATCGACGGCGGCGTCATCGATGCCGCAGTACTCAAGGTCGACCGTCAACCGGTGCCCGCCCCGCTTCCTACGTCCCCGGCGCCCCTCGGGGTCCCGGCGACCCGGCCGGCCGGCCGAACACCTCTGGACGTGGCAGCGCGGGCACGTGCCTCGTCGACCCCACGCCCGAGCAGCGTGCTCGCCTACAGCAGCACCACAGGGTCCCCGGCTCAGGTGCTGCCGGGCTACGACCACGACGAAGCCAAGGACGACCCCGCGATCGACGAGGTGGTGACGCGGGTACTGACATCGTTCCGGGAAAGCGCCACCGCAGACGAGAAGCTCGAACTCGCCCGGGCCAGACCCTCGATCCCACGGGAGATCGATCGGGCCCTGCTGCTCGACGCATCCGTCGCGATGCAGCACTACGACCTGGACGAGAACAGCCGGTACCGGTTGCGGGCGCGCTTCTGGGAAAAATACGACGAGGGCTGAGAGCTACGCGTAGTCAGCTACCCGGATGCTCCGCGTCCGATCGGACGGTCGAGATGCACGACGTCGCTGCCGGGTATCACGCGCTCAGTTACGATCCTCAGCCCCGGCAAGCGCGCTGTGGAACCGCTGGAGTTTTTGTCGCGTTTGTCGGAGCCGCCGGTTAACGTGAATCGCATTATGACTGCGTACAGTTTCGGCAATCGCTGGGTCGGAGTGGTGGCGCTGGGTACCCCACCGCCACCGGAGCCGTTGCACAAGATGGCGCTGCGCCTTCGCACGAAGCTGTTGTCGCGCACCGTGCGGCTCGACAAAACCCTCGCCGTTCCCGTCGATACGATCCTGCAGTCTCTGGCACGCCTACGGGTTCGGATGACGGTCTCCGGCCAGGATGCGCGTTCGAAAGAATGCCTCGACCTGGAACGCAAGTTCCGCGCCGGACGCACCCCAGCACTGCGACCCTGGCTGAAAAGCGCACTGCTCGAGGTGCATGCACCGCCCCAATCGACGCCGCCGCCGGCGGCGAAGACACCGGTTCCAGCCGGGCCCCGGGCCGCGGCACCGTCTGTGCCGACAGAACCCCTCACCGCGACAGGGTGGGCGCAGTCCTACCCCCAGGCACCCTTCTCCCCGTGGGTACCGCCGACACCACCCCGGCTGCTGCACGAGCTGCAGAAGATGGACCTGGTCTTGGACGAGAACGCGCTGCTGTGGGTGCGGTGGGCGTGCCTGCACAGCAGCTACCTCTACGAATCGGTGCCCGACAGCCCAGTCAGCGCGCCGGTGCTGGATCTGCTCGGCACGCTCGGTCGAGGTTGGATGCGCCTGGCGATGCTCGACCGAGTTCGTGCCCAGCGCGGTGACTTGACCACGAATGCGGAAGTCAGCGGCGCCTTGGCCTCCGACCGTCATGCCCGGACCCTTCTCGGTGCCTGGGTTGGTGACATCGACGCGGCCTTCTACGGCACGGGTGAAGCGGCCCTGATCGCGGCCGGCAGCAGAAGTTCTGCTCCCGAGTCGGTCGCGATGCAGATCCTCGGGGCGCTGTCGTTGGTCACCGCGTCCCAGGCACCGGCAGATGCGCTCCTCGAGCGGGTGTCATTCACTGCTCCGGCGCCGGAGCCGGATTGGGCAACGGTGCTGAGTTCGGCGCTGAAACGGGAACCGGAGATCGTGCGCTCCTCCTCGGGACCGGATCACGACAAGATCTTCACCGTGACGGTGACCGCCGACGGGCTCTCGGCATCGGCGACCGGTAGGTCGGTCAAGGCGGCCCGCAAGGCCGCGGCCCGCTCGTATGTTCTGCAGTACCTGCCCCACGCGGCGCCAGCCGAAACACCAGGTCGTCCGCAGAATCCCCCAGCGCCGCGGCCGTATCGAGGTCACTTCCCCCAGCATGTGCGTGCAGTCCGGTGGGCGCAACAGGCCTTCGAGGTCGCCGACCCCGCGTGGATGAGCCAGGCGCTGACCCATCGGTCCTGGACCTACGAGAACCAGGCGGTGGTGGCCGAAGCGAACCAGCGGGACTACGGGGCGCTGGCCACCGAAGGCTCCGAAGTGCTCACCACCCTGGTTCGCCATCACTATGCGCTACAGACCCTGAGCGCCTCGTCCCGGCTCGCGACGACCGTGGCCACCCATCCTGCGGTGTCGCGCGAGGTTGTGCTGGCTCTGTTCGAGGCGATGCCGGTCGAAGCCGGGGTGCTCCGTTCGAAGGGAATGCCGCAGCTCAGTCCCGAGGTCAAAGAGGATGCCACGCAGGCCATTGCCGGTGCCGCGTGGCGCGCGAACGGCGACCTGCTCATGGAGCGTCAACCATTGACGGTGGCGAACTGGCTCCGAGCCTTCGAGCCGCCTGTCGATTCGTCGACACAGTTGCAGGAGTACTGTGCTCGGCTCAAAGTCGACTACAACGTCGACTACGAACGCCGTGGACCCGACCATCAATTGCAGATGCGCGCGACGATCACCTTCGAGGTGGACGGCAGGCCGCGCTGCCGCGGCCCGTGGCGGGCCGGGAAGACCCCGGCAAAACAGGCCGCCGCCGCGACAGCCCTGAACTGGGTGTTCGGCCACGACGAGGTCGATGAGCCGCCGACCGGGGATCGCCTGGCCCTGTTGCGCGCTTTATTTCTCGCCGAGCTGCGCACTATCGACCCCGAACGGCGCGTCCACACCGGTACTGACATTGTGGCGGGCACCCTCGGTGTCGATCTGCTTGCTGCCGCCGATTACGACGGGTATCTCCGTTGGGCTCGTGCGCGAGCACAGTTGGTCCCCGGCTCGGGGACCGCGATCGCGGCTCGCCTCGAAGCGTTCTACGACGCGGTGTTGACCCAGCATCGCCGGGCTGCGGTGCGGCAGTGGAGTGTCCAGAACACACCCTTCCACGGTGCGGAGGCACTGCCGCCGAGGCTCGACGAGCACGTACGCACCTGGCGCGCCGGACCGGGCGCCGGGCGACTGGCGCTGCTCGAAGACCTGCTGTCCATGCTGCGTCGCACCGACCCGACGGTGGCCACCCTCGACTACGTGCAGCGACAGGCACAGACCGTCGCGGACGCCGCCGGGGTCCCGCTCCACGCCGAACGCAGCAGGGACGACCTCGGGCAGTCCGTGACCCTGAACCTACCCGGCGCCCGATGGTCGGACGCGTTCGAACCGGTCGTCGAGATTGTCGACAGCATCATCGGCGGGGCGATATGGGCCCGAGAAGACGAGGTCGTCTCCGTCACGATCCCGACCGCACCGATCGTCGCCGATCCGATCTCACGTGCCGGCGTCCATGCGGTGCAGCAAGTGTGGAACGACCCGTGGCTCGATCGGGTGCGCGACGCCCTCACCGACGTCCTACTACTCGTCGAATACCTTCCCGAACCCGACGACGAACCGTCATCCGAGCAGCTCGAGGAACTGGCCCGCGCCGAACACGCCCTGATGCTGTGTCTCCGCACCGACGGCGACCACGACGATGTCACGAACAGTCCGGACATCGAGCCGACATCTGCTGAGCCAACGGAGTAGGCCCGGACGGTCATCCGGTGCCGGGGCCAGCCGCCTGCCTCCAGGCGGGCGACGGCTCGTGGGGTACGGATTGAACGATCGCCTCAGCTGGCGCCTACGAGGATGTGACGCTCCGGGTGCGAGGCCGCCAATGCGGGGACAGGAGTGACTGGGTCTCGGCACCTACCGGGATACCGGTGTGACAGCAACCGGACGGACCGTGCCGTTGCGGCGATACTCCGGGGTACGCATTCTCATGATCATCACCACTCGGTTCTGTACAGGCAGGAGTGCTCATGGGGTGTTCACCGGATCAGCTCACGCCGGCCCCATTCGATCTCCTGGAGTGGCTAGCGAAGGGCTGTCCGGACGGGGTCTACGAAGGCACCTT
>NZ_BCXI01000076.1 GCF_001895025.1 Rhodococcus zopfii NBRC 100606 = JCM 9919 | reverse complement strand
AGAAGGTGGCGACCTCGGAGCGGATCAGACCGGCGGTGTTGTTGGTGCGCTCCCGGTCGTCGTCGGTGACCCAGTTCGGCTGGTTGACGTGGACATCGCCGACCATGATCTTCTCCGGCGGAGCGAGGTAGATCGGCTCCGGGGTGACCGGCTGCGGCGCCCGCAGCGTCATCGGGTCGATCGGCGGCGGGGCGGACTGCCGCTCGTAACGGTTCGTGTCGTAGTTGTAGTCCGGCAGCGGCGCGTACTGACGCTGCTGCGCCGGAGGCGGGGTCCAGTAGATCTGCTTGGCCGGAGGAGCCGGGGCCGGCTTCGGGGCGCTGGTGGTGCCGCCCTGGGTGGACGGGGCCGGGGTGGTCACCCCGCCCTGCGAGGGCAGCTCGACCGGAGCGGCCGAGGCCAGCCCCGACCCTGCTGCCACGATCGCTGCGGCCGTGGCGGGCACGACGCTCGCCTTGGCGAGCCGCGAAGCCCTGCGATGTGTGCTCATGATCGCTTCTCTCTCTCTCGTATGTCGGGGCGCGAAATCAGTTGAGTGCGGCGGCCGAGACGCCGCCCTGCTCGAGCACCGTCGGTCCCGTCTCGACCACACGCGTCGTGGTCGTGGCCGGTGCCGCGGTGGTGGAGGTCACTGTTTGTGACGGCGTGCTCGACGTGGTCTCGGTGGTGCTTGTCGGCCGAATCGCGGTGGTTGTCGGGACCGGCGTCGTCGAGGTCACCGTCTTCGATGTGGTCGTGGACGTGGACGATGCCGAGGAGGCGGCGGCGTCGAGGTCGGCTGCCGCCGCAGCGAGCCAGGACGCGACGAATCGTGTCGGGGCCTGCCCACTGGCGGTGGCCGGAACCGACCCGTAGGAGCCGTGCTCGGCGGCGACGTTGCGCACCGTCGTCATCGCCACCAGATCGAAGGCATCGCGGTTGGCCTTGACCTCGTTCTGCACGACCTGGAACGCCTGGCGCACGAGGCGTTGCGAGGTCGCCGGCGGAACCAGCTCGGGCAGCACACCGACCGTCCTGGCGGCGAGCACCCCGAACGCCGCGGCCGGATTGGCCAGCCCGACCGCCGCGACTGCCGCGATCGTCTCCGGGGTGAGCACCTTCTTGGCGACCGTGACAGCCGCGTTGAGGCCGATCAGACCGACCTTCATCAACGCCGCGGTCACTTCCTGCCCGGTCGGGGGTGTGGCCCGCGGATCGGAGGCTTCCGCCAGACGCTGCGAGATGGTCTTCTTCGGCTGGATCGACACCGCCTCGAGGGCGTTCCTCGGAGCCGCAATGTCCTCGTTGACCACCTCGACGGCGGTGGTGAACGCCGTCGAGGCCAAGGCCCGCCCGACCGTGGCGACGGCGACGAACGGATCACCGCCGACCTCGACCTGCCCGGCGACGTTGACCACCGCCCGCACGATCGGCGCGTTCGCCGGAGCGTCGCACGCCAGATCACCGGTCTGGCACCAGGACGAGACCCGACCCGAGAGGGTGCCGTAGTCCGTGGTCAGATCGGCGACGGGGCCGATGCCGCCGCCTTCCGGGGCGGTGAACGCCACCGACGACAGCGCCTTGACCGTCTCGCCCGTGGTGCCGGGAACCGGCGACGGGTCGCTCTGCGAGGTGCCGGGGAACAGGCCGGAGCCGGGGCTGCGGGTCGGCGCGCCGAACAGCGCACCGGCCGCGACCGAGCCGGCCGGCACCGCTCCGGTGCCCTTGCCGACCGACCGCAGGAAGTTCGAGGCCGCGTGAGCGCCCTGGGAGAAGCCGACCACGGCGAGCTTGGCCGACGGACACTGCTCGAGCACCTTCTTCGCCGCCAGGGACAGGTTTTCCTCCCCCTCGGTGACCGACTCGACGTACGACCGGCTACCACCGGGGGTGAGGCCGCCGAACGAACCCGGATACGGCACATAGGCCCGATCGACGCTCGCGCCCAGCTCACGGGCCTGGTCGAGCATCGGCCCCATGATGTTCGACAGCATCCCGGTATCGACCTTCACCGGCGCACCCGGTGAGGACTCCGTCGTGCCCTGCATCCCCAGGACATACAGATCCGGGCACCCATCGACCAGCCCGTCGAGCCAATGCGTCTGCGCGTGCACCGGGACCAGACCACCCACACCAGCCATGACCGCAGCCGTGGTGACGGCGGTGGCCACAGTCCGCGTCCCCCAATCCTTCATCTCTCTCCATCCCTCGAGCAGTCGATCCTCAAGACCCGCAGTGATCACCCCCACCGTTCCGGCTCTCGGGTGCAGAGCTTGTGCGGAAGCCCTGCACCCCAGAGCCGGTACGCCACAGGGCGCTGCACTGCTGTGAGTGCGCACAGCCCTTCATGGGGCCCCGGTCCTCCGAGACAGTGGCCGCCCCGGTGCGGGACCGGCACAAAATCCCTCTTCGCAAATCCGAAGCAAAGCATATACTCGAAAAGTTCGAAAGAAAAGCAAAAAACAATCCAACTTTAGCGAAGGAGGTGGCGGTGAAGGTTGACGTGGAGTGTCGCAAAGCCCCAGCTCCTTCGAGGTACCGAAGGCATCTGATTCGGACATTGGCCGGTAAGGTCGATGCGATGACAAACGAGCGGGCGCGTTTTGCGCGAATAGTTGCCGAGCGGAGGCGCCTGCTTGGCTTGACTCTCGACCAGCTGCAACAAGCCGGCGGGCCCTCCGACGTGACTACGGGCAAGATAGAAAAAGGCGCCATCGCTTCCCCGAGCGCCCGTACGCTGCGACGCCTCGACACCGGTCTGCAGTGGACCGAGGGATCTGCGGCGAGGGCCTTCGCCGGCGGGGAACCCACTGCCTTGGAGGAGGTCCCGTCCGTACGGCGATCGACTCCCAGTGCGGTCAACGCCGCTGCGGACTCGGTGACCCTCTCCCTGACCGTGGTCAACGAGTTGTCCGACATCGCGAAGCGGTACGAACGGTTGGCGGGGACGATCGAGGACCAGGAACTTGTCGCCGAACTGGGTCGGATCAACACCGACTTCGACGTGCTGGTCGATCGCATCCTGCGGGCATGGTTGATCGCCCAGCTCGAACGCAAGTCGGCACCGGACTCACCGGTGCGAGGTGATCCGGTGGTGGAGATGCTGATCGGGGACTACCTCAATCGCACGCCCGAGCCCCCGTCTGTCGAAGACGCCCACGAGCTGCTGTACCTGCGGTGGCTGACGGGTCGGGCCGGGGAGATCGACGAAGCGACAGAGCACGCGTTCGTCACCCAGTGGAGCAAAGCGCAGAAGGAGGACCGTCCGTGAACTACCTGGCCCCGTCCCTCGGGCAGAAGCTCGAGCGGCTTCTCGCGTTCTACCACCACCGCAACGAACCCGAGCTGACGTTGCAGGCGGTGGCCACCATCGTCGGACAGCGCATCGGCGAGCCGGTCCCGGTGGAGGTGTTCGACGAGGTCCGCTCCGGAGAGCGGACCTCGTTGCCGGTCACCATCACCGACGCGCTGTGCGACGCGTTCAAGGTCGACCGCGACTACCTGCGCCTGAGCGGTGGCCGGGACATCGACATCGATCAACGGTTGCGTCTGTGGATCACCATCCGGGACCGCGGGCTGCACCACTTCGCCGCGCGTGCCACCAGCCTGACGCGCGAAGACCTCGAGCGGCTCATCGCGGAAATCGAGCGGATGACGCCGCAGACGGGCGGACTCAGACAGGCGTGAAGCGCAGACGAAGGCCCTTCGGGCGCAACGTCAGTGTTTCTTCCACCTCGAGCGAATAGCCGGGTTCGGGAGTGATGTCGAACTGCAGCACCAGGGTCGCCAATGCGAGGGTCATCTCGTGCAAGGCGAACTGCCGGCCGATGCACGAGCGGATGCCGGTGCCGAACGGCTTGAACAGCTCCGGTGCCCGACCACGGTTGTGCTCCGGTGCGAAGCGATCCGGGTTGAACCGGTCGGCGTCGGAACCCCAGGCCGGATCGCGTTGTACCGCCAGCAGCAGCACGAACACCCATTCCCCGGCCGCGAACTCGTAGCCGCCCACCCGGGTGTCCTGCTTGGCGGAGCGGAAGAAACCCGGAGCCGTGGGCCACAACCGCAGTGCTTCGTTGATCACCTGGCGCGTGTAGCGCAACCGCGGCACGTCCCCGTACCGGACGGAGCCGTCGCCGAGGACCCCGCGAGCCTCCTCACGCATCCGGGAGGCCACCACCGGATCTTGGGCGATGAAGTGCAGCGCAAAGCTCAGTGCGTTGACGGAGGTCTCGTGGCCGGCCACGAGGAAGGTCAGCACCTGGTTGCGGATGTTCTCCGGATCGAGCGCAGCACCGTCGTCCGGATGCAGCATCCGGTCCAGCAGATCACGCCGGCGCTCGCCCGACCGCTGCCGGGCCGCAATCACCTCGTCCACGGTCTCGACCAACAAGGCATGGTCGAGCTCGTTCTGCTGCTCGGCCTTGCGGTGCAGGAACTTACCGACGAAGGGCACCGGGATCGCACTGTTCTGCGCGAAGGTCAGTGCTCGGCTCATCGCGGCCACGAAGGGATGCTCGCTGCCGCCGAACGAATCGAACGAGTAGCCGAAGCCGCAGCGACCGATCACCTCGAGGGTGAGCTTGCCCATCTCGTCCACGACCGGCACGTATCCGTCGCCACTGGCGAGGTCCTTGCCCAGCTCGTCGACGACCTCGACCATCACGTCGTGGTAGGAGACCATCGCCTCCTTGGTGAAGCCGGGCATGAGGACCTCGTGTGCTCGTGCCCAGCTCGATTCCCAGTTGTAGGCGGTGAAGAGCCCGTCCGCCACCAGCGGTCGCAGCCGTTCGAGAGGTCGCCCGATGTACTTCTCCCACACCGTGTCGTCGAAGACCTGCGCGGCGAGCTCCGCGGAGCCGACGAAGGTCAGGTCCGTCCCGAGAATGGAGCGCCGGTAGATCGGCCCCAGCTCCTCGAACCGCTGCAACGTGGTCTGGTTCGGTTTCTCCTTGGACATTCCCAGGACATCGCCGATGAACGGCACCCGCCGCGGCGGATGCGGAATCGTCGTGTTCGGCACTAGCCGTTCCTTCCCCTTGTCACACGCTCACGGCGTCGGCCGGGCGCTTGGTCCATGCTTGCGCGATGCGCAGCAGCTCGTCTTCGTCGGCAAGCCACCGCGGCGTGGCCACGCGGGATTCCGCCGCCCCGGCTCTGCGCCGCTCGAGCGCGTTGACGATCGCGGCGCACCGCTGCGTCGGGGTGGCCTCGTCCCGCCGCTCCTGCTCGGTCATGTACGGCAGGAGGGTGAACACCGCGTCCTCGCACTCGATCCGCATCCGGTGCTCGCGATCCACACTGTTCGGAAGCAGCCCCGTCGATTCCATCGACATGGCCGGCAACGCGCTCGACAGGTCCTGCCACATGGGCGTCAACGTCAGCACGGCCACCGACGACGGATCGTTGCGCAGTTTCGCCCGTACCGCCGCGCACACCGGAGCGGCGACGACAGCCGCCAACACGCACGCGGTCGGCAGGAAGAGCACATCGTTGGACTGGCTGCGCCAGTCGGTGAACCCATTGGTCACCTCCACGGACATCAACACGGCGTTGGCGAACCGCGTCAGATGATCGAAGGCCGACACGGCGCCGGTGCCCAGGATCAGTCCTGCCCACAGCCGAGTGGACCGGTTCTGCTCACCGTCGCGGAGGATGCGCAGGCACGCGTACGCCACCGCCGCCACCGCCAGCGGCATCTGGGCCGCGTAGATCGCCATGTACGTCACGGTCCGCACCGAGCGCAGCTCCTCAATGGCCACACCCATCGAGCGCGCCGGCGCACTGATCCAGGCCATCACCAGCATCCACCCCACGATCAGGGCGTAGCACCCGACGATCGTGCGCCGCGGAATCTTCCGCACCTTGCGGTAGGCCAGGACGATGAGGAAGATCGCGGCCGCCCCGAGCATGGCGAAACCGTGGGTGAGCAGGCGAATGTCCGACAAGGTCAGGGGTGTGACCCCCAGCAGAATGGTCTGTACCGCACCGTCTCGGAGCAGCGAGGCACCCAGCCACCACACCAGCAACCAGGTGATCTGCTGGTCGAGCTGACGTTCGGAGACGAACAGAGCCCGTGCCGCGATGACCAGGGCGAGGAACCCCATCATGGGGATGCTTGCCCACTCCGGCAGCGCGGAGGTGGCCTCCTGGTGCAGCAGAGCGCTCATCGCAGCGGGGCGAAGACGCCGGCGATTCGATGCAGATCACCGTGACTGTCCAGGTCGATCGGACCGCGACTGAGCACCGCCAGGTGCGTGCCGAGCAATTCGGCTTCCGCCTCGGTCGGAGAGTCGAAGGTCGAACGCCGCATCATGTACTCGATTCCCTCCAAGCTCAGCCCTTCGGTCAGGGCGCTTTCCGTCGGGCGGAACGGCTCTCCCGGGTGCTGACCGAGCACATGGCCGACCTCGTGAAAGATCTGCTGACGCTGATGGCGAACCGAGCGAGCCGGGTCATAGCGGATGACGTACCGCGTCGGGCCACCGAAGAGCAGCCCGCATCGGGTCTGCAGGTCCGTCGACAGGCCCGGCCACGGCTCCAACTCCACCGCCTTCCCGGTGTCCTCCTCCAGCCAGCTGAGGAACTCCGCGACCGTCCACGGCGGCTCCAGGGGCACCCGATCGAGGATCTGCGCGATCCGTTCGCGTCGATCGCCCCCACGTCTCAGCACTCGCTACCTCCCCTTCAGGCCTCCCCTGCCAGATGGCGGAACCTCCGGAGCATAACGCAAGCCATACTCTCGCCAGGCGTCACTAAACAAAGGCAAAGAATAGGTGAATAGTATGAAAGAATCCGAGTTGGCGGTCGAGGCGTGGGCGTGTCGGACATGCTTTACGCCTCACCTGTCACAAGATGGTCAAGGCATCGCCTCGGCTCGGGCCGACCGGCCATGTTGGCACAGGTTGAACGGTGGAGGGAGAACTGCAGTGGGAATGGCTAGCAAGGGTGCCCGTACCCGCGTGGTCACCCGCGTCCCGGATGAAGTCTACGAAGCCCTCGAGGAGGGTCGCCGAGCTGCTGGGGTCGAATCGATCAGCCAGTACGTCGCGGACCTGCTTGCAGTGACCACCGGCCACCATCTACTCGTCCGCGAGCTTCAGCGCCACCGCGAGGAGGAGGTTCGTATGTCTGCGTAGCCCAAGAGTGGCTTCAGCAACTTCATAAGCAACACGCAGACCACATGAGAAAACCCCCAGCCGTGCGGGGCTGAGGGTCCTCAAAGTTGGTGAGAGCTAAGCGGCCAAACTCGGCTCTCGTACTGCTTTCCCCGAAGGGACTGTCTTGCCGGACAGGTCTCAGGGTACATCGCGCCCTGAATCAGAGCCAACGATCGCTGCGCGTGTCGCCATTCTCACCGGTGACACCGCACCGAATCGTCACCTTTTCGACGTGTGCACGCGCCGCTGGTCGCCGCGTGCCCGGGTGCGGATCGACCCGGATCGCACCCACACGTATGCCACCACGATGGCCGTGCCCAGCCAGCCGCCCGGATTTCCGTGGGCGATCTACCTGGCCGACGCGAACCATCGCTACCGCCTGCTGGCGTTCGACCTCGACAGCGGACGCCACGGCCCCGACGCCGCCTGCACCGATGCCGACCGGCTGGCCGCGCACCTGGCGGAACTCGGGGTTCCGCACCTGCGCACCCGGTCCGGGCCCACCGGCGGGCAGCACATCTGGCTGCGCCTCGCCGCCCCGGGCGCCGCCCCCGACGACGTGCGTCGCCTCGCCCACGCCCTGCGCCAGCACTACCCCAGCCTCGACACCGCCCCCTTGACCAACCCCGCCACCGGCGCCGTCCGCCCCCCCGGGGCCCCGCACCGCCGCGACGGGCAGTCCCGACCCCACCTGCACGGCGCCGCCCTCGAGACCGCCCTCGCCCGCCTCGACACCGAAACCGCCCCGGAGGTGGTGGAATGGTTGCTGGCCCGGCACCCTCACTCCGCCGCCCCGGCCCCCCACCGCCCCACCGGGGCGGTGCGCATCGTTGATCAGGCCTCCAATCCCCGCTTGGACCGGCCGCGGCGCCCGCTCACCGACGCCACCCGCGCCCTGCTGGCCGCGGTTCCGGCACCCGGAGCGGACCGCTCGGCGATCGTGCACAGCATCTTTCTGGGCATGGCCCGCGCCGGCCACACCCTCGCCGATGCCCGGGCGGCCGCGGCCACCGCGCCGGGACTGGTCCGTCTGCGCGAGGACCGCGCCCGCGGCCGCGAGGACACCGACCGGCAATGGCGCCGCGCCCTGGACACCGCCGCCGGCTTCGCCTCCGCTCCCCCGACCACGCGGACACCGGTCGACGACGAACTCGACCGCATCGAGGCCGCCATCGGATCCGACCCGGCGCACTGGGCCCGCCCCGGCGGCGCCAGCGACGAACGCATCCTCTACGCCCTCCTCGCGCTCGCCCGCACCGCCCGCACCCGCACCGTCGACATCGACTGTCGCCGACTCGCCCAGGCCGCCGCGGTCGATGCCTCCACCGTCTCCCGGCGGTTGCGGGTGCTGGCCCACGAGTCCTGGGTGCGATGTGTCCGCACCGGCAGCGGAACCCGCGCCGCCACCTGGCAACTCGAACTCCCCGACCCGGCCGCCGCGCTACCTGCTGCAACACAAGGGGAACCCGCCCCCGCCCCGGGGCACTCTCCCTCCCTGCTAGAGCACCACACGCACGATCTCTGGGCGCACCGGTCCGGGCTGGGTGGGGCAGCTGCCCGTATCCACTGGGCCGCGATTTCGGGAAAACTCCTCATTTCCGGAGCGGGCAGAAATCCCGACGAAGTGGCTGCCTTGACCGGCTACAGCCTCGCCACCGTGACGCGGACCCTGTCTACCCTCGCCCGCTTGGGCCTGCCCACCGATCTACGAGCCGATACCCCTGAGCTCCGGGAACAGCTCGATCGCGGCGCCGACCGGGTCGGGGCCTCCGGTGTCGGAGCGCAGCGGGTCCGCCGCCACCTGCTCGATCGGGAGCTGCACCGGTGGTGGCTCGAAGAGCAGGAATGGCGCTGCCGACGCGGCAAGAAGACCGGCGTGCCCCGCACAGTCTCGCTGACCATCGCCCTGCCGATCGACGCTCCCGCTCGGCTGCGGTACGGCCGATTCCCGGTGACCGACACCGGCCGCGCCGACTATCGCGCGGCGCGAGCCGTGGTGACCCGTTCCCTGGTCGGGACTCCCCCGACGGAGTCAGGTCAATGCAATGAGGCGGCTTGAACACCCTCAGTCATCTACTTCGTGGGATCGGTACGAATCCACTTCGGCGATCTGAGTGAGGAGGAGCGCAGCGGAGGCCGCCGATTCCACGACTGGAACGATCACAGGCCCCGTCACGGATTGCCAAGCCGCAGATCGTGCCGGTGACTTGCGGTGTCGGTGGCCGCCGGGCGATTACGTGGTGCGCCGTCCCGGCGCGGGCGCGCCCGTCATTCCGAGCACATGCAGAGCCTGGTGGCGTGATCAGGGCAAGGACCCGACCGCGGGAGGGGGTGACCGATGCACCGCGCAAGGCGGTCGACACGCAGGAAGCAAGAGTCGTTGCAGCGATGAGTTTGCCCACGCCGGCAGGTCTATCTCTGCGACTCTATCTCTGCGACCGGGACAACCCACTTCACCGGGAGCCACGCCATGGGCTTGATCGACATCGAACTGTTCACCACCCTCGACCTCGTCGGACAGGCACCCGGCGGCCCCGACGAAGACCCGGAAGGGTTCCCGTTCGGCGGCTGGCAGGCACCCCTGCTCGACGAGGTCACCGGCGCGCAGATCGGGGCCGCCTACGACGGCACCGACGCCCTGCTGCTCGGCCGCCGGACCTACGACATCTTCGCCGCCTACTGGCCGCACCAGCACAGCGGCGAGAACCGCGACATCGCCACGCTCTTCAACAGCGTCCCGAAGTACGTGGCCTCCCGCGGCCGGCCCGACCTCTCCTGGTCCGGATCCACACAGCTCGGCCCCGATCTGGCCACCGCGGTGCGCGAAATCCGGGACCGGCACGAGCACATCAAGGTCGTCGGGAGCCTGAATCTGGTCCAGACCCTCCTGCGCGAGAAACTCTTCGACCGGCTCGACCTGTGGGTGCACCCGATCGTGCTCGGCGTCGGGAAGAAGGTGTTCGACGCCGGCGCGGTGCCCACCAATCTCACTCTCCTCGCACCGCCGGTAGCCGGCTCGACGGGCACCGTGTACCTGCGCTACGCGCGCGCCGACGGCATACCCGGCACCGGGGACATGAGCGCCCCCGACCGCGGCGCCGGACACGATGGCTGAGACCGCCCCGCCGGATGCGGCGCTCAAGCATTCCTGGACTATCTCCCGGCCACGCCGCGGCGCGACGCTGCAAGTGTCTCTGCCCTTCGGTGCACTGGATCGCGCCCTTCGTGGACTTGTGTGCATACGGTGCGTGCGCAGCGCTGAAAGCATGCACAGCATGCACAGCCTGCACGCACCGCATGCCGTGCATAGGGACGCATCCGTCGCAGGTGACGCATGCAAGCCGCGCTCTGCATGCAAACGATGCTCTGCAC
>NZ_BCXI01000075.1 GCF_001895025.1 Rhodococcus zopfii NBRC 100606 = JCM 9919 | reverse complement strand
AGCTCTCTCGAAGAATCACGCGGTGACCGTCTTTCGTCCGGTTGCGACACGCCGGTCAGCTCATTGGGCTCCGGCTTCTACACCACTCTGATGGACGCAACCGAATTGCAGAAGTACACCGGAACGCCCAACGCAGCAGTCACCTCGCCGTGGCGTGCCATCTCGGTTCCCTGGTCCCAGGTGATCGAGCGCAGCAGACCGGGTAGCAGGTCCTTAAGCCGCTCGGTCAGTGCTCGGCGCACGGTCGCTCCGTCGCGTCGAGGCAGGCGCAACAGGCGGACGATGCGGCTGTGCCGTTCGATGAGGGTTCCGATCGCGGAGAGACCTTCCTTGCCGATGATGAGGTCGCCTTCCGTAAGGCGCTGCGGCCGGTGATGGCCCGGCTGTGACCGACCGCGGAACGGGGAAGAGAGACATGTCATCCAACTCGCCGGAGTAGCGGGTGGAAGGTCGAGTGCTGTTGATCGGAGCAGTGAGCGTCTCGGACGCTACGGTGGAAGATCGAACGCAGCCTGGCGTGGCTGACCGGCTACCACCGGCTGACCGTCCGCTACGAACGCCGCGGTGAGCACTTCGCAGCTATCCTCCAACTCGCCACCGCGCTGACCTGCTTCAAGAAACTCATCAAATGAGACATTCTCTAGTGCTGGGAGATTGCCCTCGAAATGCTCGTCAAGAGAATCACTGGGAACTTACTGCACCGGCAATCAAGTGGGGGCGTCCTCAGTCGTGCAACGAATGGCGTTCAGACTGTCGAGGTCCCGCAAGAGCGCTTCGCGGGCGAGAGCGGTCCGGTTGGGCACGCCGAGCTTTGTGAGGGCGGATTCGATGTGGCTGCGGGCGGTGCGAACGGAGATGCCGAGGGCGAGGGCGATGCCGTCGTTGGTCCATCCGCGGGATAGCAGTCCCACCACATCCAGTTCGCGGGCGGTGAGGTGGTCGTCCGGATCGACTCGCTGCAGGCGAATGAGGACACCGTCGGGTGTCGTGGCAGTGGTGACTCGCCACCAGTGGCCCGTGGCGTCACGGTGCCGAAATCGCAGGCCGGTGGCATCTCGCTGGTGGAAGGTCTCAATTCGGGTGAAATCTTTGGCCGTCAGGGGTGCTGTGGCGAGGTCCCCGATGCGTGGCTCGACTCGGCCATGGCCTGACCAGATGACGAGTTCGGCGGGGGAAGCCGGCAGTTCGGGCCTCGGGTCGGTGAGTTTGGCGATCTCGGCGGCGTGCATGGTCAGTGCCAGTTGGGACTCCTCGTGCAGGGGCTGACCGTGGGTGGAGCTCAGGGCAAGGAAGCCTGGGACGGTGCCGCCGCGTGGGGTGTTGAGGGGGAGTGTCAGGCCTTCGTTGAAGCCACACGGTTTGAGCGCTTCCCGATAGGTGCGTGACTGGCGGAAGTCATAGGGCAGGTCGATGAAACGGAGGGCCGCGCGGCGCTCAACGGCGTAGCGGTGGGCCGGGCACTGCGTGGCGTAGGTAGTGGCGATGAATCGCAGGGTCTCACTGGGATAGTCGAGGTTGACTAGGACGGGGTGACTGTTCTCGAGCGTGACTCGCGGAGGCCCCACGAGGGCGGCGCAGTCGAATCCGAGCCCGTCGCGAATCATGCGGATGGGCTCGTCGAGGGGGGCATCTCCATGGCCGGCTGCTCTGACGCTGTCGGAGAGTCGGATCCACCACGTCATGTCGACTGTCATGCACTCCTCCGAGGGACACCGGACAGGGCGCCAGCAGCATCGGCCATTCGGCCGATGTGAGACGACCCACATGATGCCACTGTGAGGGCATCGGCGTAAGAGCGCCGATGCCCTTCCCCAGGAGGAACTGTGAACGTCGAAGAATACTCCGCTCAGGACGCTACGGCTCTGGCGAAGATGGTCGCCGCCGGCGAAGTTACTGCAGATGAGCTGGCCATACTTGCGACGAATGGGATCAATGCCGTCAATGAGAAGATCAACGCGGTGGCCACGGGCCCGTTCGACTCACCGTTGGACTACGCACGGGACGGCCGGTTCGCCGGTGTGCCGTTCGTGATCAAAGACCTGGTATGCCACGCCATGGGGGTGCCCACGCGGATGGGCACGCGGATGCTGGCGGACGGGATCACCCCGGCCGCGGACACACATCTTATGGAACGGTTCCGGGCGGCAGGTCTGGCAACCCTTGCAAGCTCCACCACCCCGGAATTCGGCTACAACGCCAACACGGAGGCGCTGGTCTACGGACCCACTCGTAACCCGTGGGATACGAGCCGCAGTGCGGGCGGATCCAGCGGAGGGTCGGCAGCGTTGGTGGCGGCGGGGGCCATCCCGATGGCGCATGCGAACGACGGTGGGGGGTCTATCCGGATCCCTGCGGCTGTCAACGGGCTGGTCGGACTCAAGCCTAGCCGTGGTCGGGTGCCGCTCGGCCCGGACCTGGACAGCAATGCGTTGAGCGGGAAGGCCATAGAGTTCGCGGTAACCAGGTCTGTCCGCGACGCTGCCGCGCTCCTCGACGAGGTTGCGGTGAGCTACCCAGGAGACCGGTTTGTCATTGCCCCGCCTGAACGTCCGTGGTCGCAGGAGGTCGGAGCGGATCCGGGCACGCTGCGTATCGCGCTGCATACCGACACGTGGTCCGGCACCTCGGTCGATCCCGAGGTAGTGGCGGCGGTGGAGCAGGTGGCCCGGACCCTGGAGGATGCTGGCCATCACGTGGAGCGGGCGACGCCGACGTTCGACTGGGATGAGTTCCTCGAGGCGACGGCAAAAGCGTGGGCGGCTTTCCTCTCGGAATCGGTGGCCGGGGTCGAGGCGATGACCGGAACCAAGGCTGGGCCGGAGAATCTCGAGGCAACGACGTGGGCGTGCGTGCAGTACGGCCGGAAACTGTCCACACTGGAGATGGCAGCGGCAAATGCAACCTTCAATGTAGTTTCCCGAGAAGTCGGTCGGTTCTTCCAAAGCTATGACGTTCTGCTCACACCCACCACCAATCATCCCGCGATGGAGCTCGGCTATCTGGATGCGAACGCCGACCTCGACGCCCTCAGCTGGACTCGACGGATTTTCGATGCATTCTCCTTTACCCCACTGTTCAACACCACCGGAACACCGGCGATCAGCCTGCCACTAGCGGAGTCCCGTGAAGGTCTCCCGATCGGGGTGCAGCTGGCCGGTCCGATGTGCTCTGAGTCCATGCTTATCCGGATCGCAGCGCAGCTCGAGACCGCGATGCCATGGGCGGGACGCCGACCCGCCGTCCACGTCACGAACTTCTAGTAGGGCTTTGTCAGGTCGGGAACCTGTGGTGACACGTCGGGCAGGTCCCGATCCAATAAGCCAGTGCACGTTGCATTTTGCGCACGACGGCGTAGAGGGTCAGGCCTGCCCGGTCTCTTTGGGGTCGGTGAGCCGCACAGTGGTGAGGAACAGGTGCGCGGCGGTGACGAGGGTGACGTGGTGGTGCCAGCCCAGCCAGGATCGGCCCTCGAAATGATCGAGGCCGAGGCCGGTCTTCAGTTCCCGGTAGTCGTGCTCGATACGCCAGCGGATCTTGGCCAGTCGCACCAGCTCCGACAGGGATGTGTCCTCGGGCAGGGTGGCGAGCCAGAAGTCGGTGGGCTGCGCTGCACCGTCGGGCCATTCGGCCAGCAGCCACACCTGGGGCAGGACACCGTCCTCGTCGCGGGGAATCGTGCGGTTCGCCGGACGTACTCGCAGCGCCACGAACCGTGAGCGCATCGCCGCGGTCGGATTACCCGGACCGTTCTTGGTTCCGCGGCGCCAGGTGACCTCGGTCAGCGCCCCTATTCCGGCCGCCAGAACGAGATCCCTGCAGGTCGCGGCCGGTGGGTAGCGCCGGGCCGGAGGCCGCCCGCGCCCCGAATACCCGGCCGCGGTCGGGACCGCATCGGCGGGATGCGCGAGGGTGGCGGCCTTGACCGCCACGACATAGGCCAGATCGCGGTCGGTCAGGCCCTGACGGAAGGGGGCCGAGTCGCCAGAGCCGGCGTCGGCGACGATCACCGGCGAGACCCGGCCCCAGGAGATCAGTTCGTCGAGCATCTCGAGGGCCATCGCCGCTTTGGTGCGATACCGCTCGTCGCCGGGGATCGCGCTGCGCCGCCGTCGGGCGGCGATCGCCGCGGCTGTCTCGGGGTCCTCGGTGGCGTCGTCCCAGCTCTCGGGCAGGCACAGGCGCCAGTCCAGCGGTGCGGATGCACTGTCGGTGGCGGCGTGCACGCTGACGGCGCCCTGGCAGTTGCCGACCTTGCCGAGGGTTCCCGAGTACTGGCGGGCCAAGCACGAGGAGCCGTCCCCGTCCTTGGCGAAGCCGGTGTCGTCGATCACCCACGCGTCCGGGGTGATCAGGTCGCACGCTTTGCGGGACAGGGTTTTCCGGACAGGTACCACGTCCCACGGCGAGTTGGTCACGAACTGCGGCAACCGTTGGTGGTCGACCCCGAGTCGTTGCGCCATCGGTTGCATCGATTTGCGGCGTCCGTCGAGCATCAACCCTCGCGCGTACACCCCTGCCGTCGCCCGCTGGTCCTTACGTGCGAGCGAGGAGAACACCTCTCCGACAAACGAATCGGGGCGTTCACCGACATCGGTCAGGGCTGCGGCATCCACCTCGTCATCGTCTCGGGAATCGGTCCGAAACTCGAGCCCCTACGCCTCGACGTGACAGACCTGACAAAGTCCTACTAGACGCGGACGCCGCAGCCGTCACCGCAGCGGTCGGCACCCGCCCACTCGGCGGGTGCCGCCGCGTCGCGGAACAGGCCGCTGCCACCGGTGGTACGGGACAGCGCGTCGGCGGCGAGAACCACCGCGGCGCTGGTCCACGAACTCTTCTCCACCGGCCAGCGTTTGCCGTCGCTGAACACCAGACCGGTCCAGTACGACCCGTCGGGGTCGCGCAGGTGCTGCATCGAGGCGAACAGCTCCCTTGCGCGCGTGTAACTTCCGAGCGCATCGAGTGCCAGCACCAGCTCACACGTCTCGGCGCCCGTCACCCACGGCCTGTGGTCGACGCACCGGATGCCGAGGCCGTCCACCACGAAGTCGTTCCATCGTTCCCGGATACGTTCGTGCGCAACGGTTCCGCGGACAGCTCCCCCGAGGATGGGGTAGTACCAGTCCATCGAGTACTCCGGCTTGGGCGCGAACACCTCGGGGTGCCGACGCAGTGCGTGTCCGAGCCGATACAGCGCGAACTCCCACTCCGGCTGCGGGTCACCGGCGATCTCCGCGAGCCGCAGCGCACATCGCAGACCGTGGTGGATACTCGAGCACCCGGTCAGGAGGGCTTCGTCTGCGATCCCGGATTCACCTCGCGCCCAGTAGATCTCACCACCCGGCGCCTGCATGGACAACACATGGTCGAGCGCGGCCTTCACCGTGGGCCACATGCGTCCGACGAACTCGCGGTCGCCGGTGACGAGATGGTGATGCCACACCCCGACCGCGATGTACGCGGCGAAATTGCTGTCGGAGTCCGCGTTCTCGATCGTGTCACCGCGGAACTGCATGGGCCACGACCCATCCGGGCGCTGGGTGCGCCGCGACCATTCGAACGCGGCCTCGGCTTCCTCCCGCAACCCGGTCACGATCAGGGCCATCGCGGATTCGATGTGGTCCCACGGATCGGTGTGTCCACCGGGGAACCACGGGATCGCCCCCGACGACTGCTGCATGTCGGCGATGGCGCGGCCGGTGCGGAGACATTCCTGTTCGGAGAGCACCCCCGGCACCGACGGAACCGTTGTTGCGCCGTTGTCAGCGCGCGGCAACGGGAACTACCGGCTTCTCGACGTAGAAGACCACACTCTTTCCCATGACCGGATCGAGGACCGATTCGAGGGAACGGGTCAACCACGGCTTGTGCATCAGATCCCACACGAGCAGCTTGTGGTACACCTTCGTCAGCACGTTGTCGTCGTTGTCGACGCCGACCGCGCACTTGAGCCACCAGTACGGCGCGTGCAGAGCGTGCGCGTGGTCGCGACCGCGGATCGTCAGGCCGGCTGCGGTGAGCTTGGCGGCGAGTTCGTCGGCCTTGTAGATGCGGATGTGCCCGCCCTCGACCTCGTGATAGGCGTCGGACAGCGCCCAGCAGATCTTCTCGGGGAACCAGCGCGGCACCGTGATCGCCGCGACGCCGCCCGGCTTGAGCACGCGAGTGAACTCTTCGATCGCGCGTACGTCCTGCGGCACGTGCTCGAGCACCTCGGAGATGAGCACGACATCGAATGTCTCGTCGGCGTAAGGCAATTCGAGCGCATCGCCGACTTCGGCACAGGCACGCGCGTCGGCGGGAACCTCGCCTTCCAGTTCCATCGCCGCGAACATTTCGGCGACCGCCTTCATGTCGTCCGCACTCCGGTCGAACGCGGTGACGTCCGCGCCGCGCCGGTACAGCTCGAAGGAATGCCGGCCGGCACCCGCGCCGATATCGATGGCGCGGTCGCCGGGCTTGACTCCGAGACGGTCGAAATCGACGGTCAGCATCAGTTGTTCGCCCTTCCTGTCTGCGCTGCGATCGCGACGTCGTAGACGCGTGCGGTCTGCGCGGCCACCGCCGCCCAGCTGTACCTGTCGAGGACCCGCTGCCGGGCCGCCGCGCCGAGCCGGACCCGATCGGCGGGGTCGTCGAACAGTGCCGCGAGCGCCGCCGCGAGCTGCTCACCGTCTCCGGGTGGAACGAGCACGCCGGCGTCGCCGACGACCTCGGGGATCGCGCCCGCACGGCTCGCGACGAGCGGCGTCCCGCACGCCATCGCCTCCACCGCGGGCAGCGAGAACCCCTCGTAGAGCGACGGGACCGCAGCGATCTCGGCGGAACCGAGCAGTGCGGCGAGCTCGATGTCGTCGATGCCCGATACCGTGCGCACGATGTCGTCGATGCCGAGTTCCTCGATGAGCCGTTCGGTGACACCACCTTCGGCGAGTTTCGAGACGAGCACGAGCTCGACGGTCCGCTCGGTCCGGAGCTTGGCGACGGCGCCAAGGAGTGTCGACACGCCCTTGAGCGGTGCATCGGCGCTCGCCACGCACACGATGCGCCCCGGCACCCGGGCCTCGGCCGGCGGTGCGAACAGCTCGGTGTCGACGCCGAGCGGGATCGTGTGCAAGCTGACCGGGGCGACGTCGAACGCCGCGCGGATGTCCTCCGCCGACGACTCGGACACCGTGAGCAGCGTGCGGATCCGTCGCGCCACCCGGGCCTGCATGCGCAGGAAGCCGTACCACCGACGCAGGGTCAACTTGCGGCGCCACGTGCCGGCCTGCGCGAGATCGAGTTCGCGGTCGCGGGTGATGGGATGGTGGATCGTCGCGACGAGCGGGAGCCCGGCGCCGGCGATGCGGAGCAGCCCGTAACCGAGGCACTGGTTGTCGTGGACGACGTCGAATTCGTCCGCCCGCGCGCGCAGGAGCTTCGCCGCCCGCAGGCTGAACGTGAGCGGCTCGGGGAAGCCGGCCGTCCACATCGTCGCGACCTCGAGGACGTCGACGAGATCGCGGAACTCGCCCGGTCTCGGGGTGCGGAACGGGTCGTCGTCGCGGTAGAGATCGAGACTCGGGACCTTGGTGAGGGTGACGCCGGGGTCGAGTTCCGGGTAGGGCTGGCCCGAGAACACCTCGACATCGTGGCCGAGCGCGGCCAGTTCACGACTCAGGTACCGGACGTAGACGCCCTGGCCCCCACAGTGCGGCTTACTCCGGTACGACAGGAGTGCAATTCGCACGGTCACCTCGTTCGTCGTGTCGCCAGCGGCGTCCGGCCAAGATCGCCTTCACTCTAGAACACGTTCTCGTTCCAGGTCCCGCGGGTGAGGAAGGATGCGAAGCCCGGCCGGACATGTCGGGAGAACCATATCCGGATACAGCAAAGGCCCGGTATCTCATCGATACCGGGCCTTCGCCTGAAGCGACCCTGACGGGACTCGAACCCGCGACCTCCGCCGTGACAGGGCGGCGCGCTAACCAACTGCGCCACAGGGCCATGAAAGAATCCCGAGGGATTCTCACAGGAGGACCCACCGCGAACGGTGGGTCCGAGATATTGAATTGTGGTGGTGGCCAGGGCCGGGATCGAACCGGCGACCTTCCGCTTTTCAGGCGGACGCTCGTACCAACTGAGCTACCTGGCCGGGACGGCACCCGAACCGAATGCCGATCGCATACTCAC
>NZ_BCXI01000074.1 GCF_001895025.1 Rhodococcus zopfii NBRC 100606 = JCM 9919 | reverse complement strand
ATTGAATTGTGGTGGTGGCCAGGGCCGGGATCGAACCGGCGACCTTCCGCTTTTCAGGCGGACGCTCGTACCAACTGAGCTACCTGGCCGGGACGGCACCCGAACCGAATGCCGATCGCATACTCACTGCGACCCTGACGGGACTCGAACCCGCGACCTCCGCCGTGACAGGGCGGCGCGCTAACCAACTGCGCCACAGGGCCAGAACTTTGTTCACTTGTATTGCACGCTCCGGCCGTCAACCGAAGAGTACCCCCTACGGGATTCGAACCCGCGCTACCGCCTTGAAAGGGCGGCGTCCTAGGCCGCTAGACGAAGGGGGCCCAGACCGGATTGCTCCGACCCGCACCCTCAACGGCGTTCGTGTTCCGTTGGGAGCGTGGATAGCTTAGGACACCGCTTTCATGATTCACAAATCGCCAGGTAAACGCTACTATTGCGAGGGTTCGGCAACGTCCGGCCAGCCCTCCCGGTGCCACCTGTCGAGCCACTCCTGCGATGCCATCGCCTCGAGCGGAACCTCCAGGCACATCTCGAACCGCCCCCGCACATCGGCGTCGGGCGCCGTCAGGTCGGTCATGTAGCGCTGCCCGGCCAGCGCCGCACTGACTACTTCGATGAAGCGGCGGATGTCGACGCCCGGCCGGAAAAGCCCGTCGCGTTGCGCTTCCTCCGCGAGGCGATAGCCGGCGAGTCCCCACACCGATCCGCCCCTCAGCCGCGCCTCGGACTCGAACTCGGGCTCGATCACGAGCTTGAATTCGGCGCGGATGATGGCGTCCCGGTGCAGGGCGTCACCGAGATCGGCGACCAGTCCGTGCAGGCGCTCGAACGGGTCGAGGCCGGGAGCCTGCACCCAGCGGTCGACGAGCGTCCGATACCTCTCGAGCCCTTCCTCCAGCACGGCACGAGCGAGAGCTTCCTTCGAATCGAAGTGGAAGTACATCGCACCCTTGGTGGCGTTCGAATGCTCGAGAATCGCGTTGATCGATGCCGCCGCGTAGCCACGCTTGGAGAACTCTGCCGCAGCGGACTCCACGATCGCGGCCCGCGTACGCCGCGCGCGTTCCTGTTGGGGTGGTGCCATGGGGTGAAGCCTCCGAAACTGACCGCCGCCCCCCACGAAAACTCTGCCCCCTCGAACAACTCTAGACGGCATGCGGCCGGCGGCGGCGCGCGCACGCGGAGCAGCACGAACGGTCGCCGCATACCGAAGCCGGAAGAACACACCGAGTGGTATGATTTGTCCCGGCTCGGGTGCGACGCAGGGGGTGAGCATCCGAGCCGTCGACACAATTCCGGGTTCCCGGATATCCTGGCGCGGCGCAGTGTGGTTACACTGTGCGCCCACGCCCCTATAGCTCAGTTGGTAGAGCTACGGACTTTTAATCCGCAGGTCGTAGGTTCGAGCCCTACTGGGGGCACCGCGACGCGGCGGGCTGATCCGATCAGTCCGTCGCGTCGGACTTTCTCTTCTCCTCCAGCTCCCGCGCTTCCCGCTCGGCGCGCTGCAGTTCCAGCTCACCGCGTGCGCGGCGCAGATCGTCGCCGCGTTTGCGATGGCGCGTGCTCACAACGACGACGGTCACGAACACCAGAGCACCGAGGACCGCGCCGACGAGGGACGCGCCGCGGAAGCCCGGACCGTCCACGTCGAGGATGCGCTGGCCCGCATGCGCCGCATTGCCTCCGCCGAGCACGATGCTCAGCGTCATCAGGTTCGGCACGGCGACCACGAGCGCGACGATCGCGAGGGCGATCTGCAGCCCGCGGTGGTACCGCCAGTCGCGCACGCGCCACACCCACGACAGCAACGCCAACGGAACGAAGGTGCACAGGAATCCGAACACCAGACCCCACAGCGTTCCGCGTGCCATTCCACCGTCGGCGAGACCCGCGATGCGCTGCGCCCACCAGCGGGGAACGAACGCGGCGAGCACGAAGTAGAGAACGACCAGGGCCAGTAGTCCGAGCAGCACCCACACGGTCTTCTTCACCCACGGGGGCGGGCCGGTCCGGGCGATCCCGGGCTCATGTGTGCCGTCCGACATGTTCTGCCTCCCGTTCGCCCGTTTCGTGTGCATTCCACCCTACGGATCGCGGTGCCGGCGCGCCCTGTTCACCCGGGTATCGCGGCCGAATTTGGATACCGTGTGGTCGCTCACGGAAACGATCCGGCGATCGAGGGGAAGTGGCATGCGGAGTTTCGTGGATCTGGGACTGTTCTTGTCCGCAATCGCAGTGGGGATCGGGACGTTCCTTCCCGTCCTCGGCGGGATCCGGGCAACCGAGATCCCGCTGGCCTCGCTGCGGGACGGATTCGACGGAGACGACCTGAGCACCCTTGCCGGCACCGACCTGCCGATTCACCTGTCCCTCGCGACTCCCTTGGCCGCGGCCGCAGTCCTGTTGCTGCTCGCAGCCCTGTTCGACTCGATCCCGACCGGATGGGCCGGTGCGATCCTCGGCGCTGCTGTCGTCGTCGTGCTGGCGGTGCGGGTGCAGCAATCGTTCGGCGACTACATCCGGGACAACCACAGCACCGTGCTGACGAACCAGAACGGATTCGTCCTTCTCGTCAGTGGAACAGTGGTCGCGTTGCTGTGCAGTCTGATCTCCGTACGCAGGCCCGCAGCACAGTCCGAGGCGTGAACGAGACCGGACAAAACGGCACACGAACGACGCGTGCCGGAATTGCACGGCGGACGCAGAGGGACTGGTTAGGCTTCGCGACAACGGGCAAATCGCATCCTGGGGTGCCCCCTAACCAGACAGGTTCTCATGGCTACTCTCGACGACCTTCTCTCACAGATCCCTGTTGCTCAGATCGCCGAGCAACTCGACGTGGATCAGCAGACTGCGGAGACGGCCGTGCGCGCCGCGCTGCCCACCCTCGTCGGCGGCCTCGACGCCAACGCGCAGGATCCGGCCGGCGCCGCGTCCCTGCTCTCGGCTGTGAACAACCATTCGAGCCGGCTCGTCGACGGTGGCGTGAACGTTGCCGAGGTCGATACCGCAGACGGCGACAAGATCGTCTCCAACGTGTTCGGCGCCAACAAGGACCAGGTCATCAGCACCCTCGGCGGCGTCAACGGCGGGGGCGGCAACGATCTGGTCGCCAAGCTTCTGCCGATCCTCGCGCCGATCGTGTTGTCGTACATCGCCAAGCAGCTGACCTGCGGCGGCCAGGGTGCGACCACGTCGACGGCGTCGACTCCGACCCAGGGCGGCCTCGGCGATCTGCTCGGCGGACTCCTCGGCAGTGCGACAGGCGGCTCGGGCGGCGCCGGCGGCGCACTCGGCGACGTTCTCGGCAGCGTGCTGGGCGGCAACGCGGGCGGCGGGCTGGGTGGCCTGCTGGGCGGTCTGCTCGGCGGCGGAAAGCGCTGACCCCAAGCATCCCCTCGGGGGCGGCGACATCCACGTGTCGCCGCCCCCAGTCGTTGCGGCGCGTGCAGTGCGTTGCGTGCTCGAACGTGCCTCCTGATCGGGCCCGCCTACAAAAGCCTGTACCGTGTCCACCCAGGGGGATGTTTGTGATCTGAAGCACTCCCCGGAAACGACGGGCCGCGAGCCGCCGATCGTCGTTACAGTTCGTCCCA
>NZ_BCXI01000073.1 GCF_001895025.1 Rhodococcus zopfii NBRC 100606 = JCM 9919 | reverse complement strand
TAGGTCGCTCACCCCAGGAGTGTTGGTCGGAGCCAAGTTCGCTCCAATCTCCCCCCACAACCTCCCAGTGGGGGGAGATGTATTCGTTCGGCAGGTGTTCGATCAAGCACTCGAATCGTCCCGAAGCTGCGGCAGGGCTCGTACTTTCCGAATTGGTTGCTGCAGCGCCGCAAGCGCGCCGAACGGCCCCGATCCTCGTGGTGGCGACGTGCTATCTGCTCGGGGTATCCACCCGAAGGATGGGCAAACTCGTCGACACGTTAGGTATCACCAACCTGTCGAAATCGCAGGTCAGCGTCATAGCAAAGCACTCGACGAGCAGGTCGACGCTTTCCGTAGCCGACCCTTGGACCAGTGCCCGTACACGTTTGTCGCCGCGGACGCCCTGGTGCTCAAAGTTCGCGAGAACGGCCTAATACCGACGGTGCCGGAGGGTGCAGGTCCGGCCGTGCCTGCGTCCGCGCCGTTCACCAGCGGCATGACCCGGGTGGACATCGACTGTTCCGGCTGCCACGTGGTGTGGGACAACGCGGTGCGCAGCTCGGCGGTTCCGCACCTGTCGACCGCGGACGGTCACCTGTACACGGTGGTTCGGAAGGGGCAGCCGACCACGACCCCCTTCGACCGATTCGCGTTCGCGGTGATCGACCCCGCCACCGGCGTGGTGGTCTCCGAGTCCGGTCAGTCCGGCACCCTTGTCAACGACACCCTGCAGATGTCGGCGCTGATCACCTCGCGGGGCGACTATCTGCAGGGCACGATCACGGGGCTGGTCCGGGCCGGCGACAGCGACGGCATCGGCAGCGCGGGAAGTTCGGGGAGCTGACCGCCCCAACCACACGGCGGTGAGCCGCCCTCGTCTGCGTTGCCCCCTGGGCGCCTGCCGGTCCGAACGGGAACATGGACGACATTGAATATGTGATTTACCCTGTGATTAGGAGGTGGATTGCCATGACAACCGCACACCCACGACCCGACCTCGCCGCCTACAACGACGCCGCCCGCATGACCCAACCGGAGCTGGTCACCGCGCTGCGCGACCTGCTCGGCGCCAAGCTCGTCGCCTACCTCGGGAAGGTCAAGGAAACCCGGGCCGTCCGCCAGTGGGCCGAAGGCACCCGCACCATCAACAACGACACCGACGTCGAACGCCTCCGCATCGCCTACCGCGCCGCCCGACTGATCGCAGAACGCGACACCCCGGCAGTGGCCCAGACCTGGTTCCAGGGCCTGAACCCCATCCTCGACGACCGCCCGCCGGCACTGCTGCTCCGCGAGGGCGATCTTCCCGACGTCGGCCCGCAGGTCCTCGCCGCTGCCCGTCAGTTCGCGGCGGTCGGATGAACGCACCCGACCGAACACTGATCCCCACCCCGCGCGGCGATGTCTGCTGCGCCCACGTCCAGGGAGCCGCCGCCTACCGCGTCGGCTACCCACCGACCGCGTGGGAATGGACCCCGTGGGAGTTCGCCACCGACGGCCGATTCACCGGCCGCTGGGATGACCCGGCTGGGGTGTGGCGGACCCTGTACGTCGGAGCGTCCCGACTGTCCTGCTACCTCGAGGTCCTCGCCTACGCCCGCAAGAGCGAGGAGTTGAGCGCCGCGCTCGACGACATCGTCGACGATGAGGACGAGTTCCCCACCATCGCGCCGGGCCGAGTCCCCCGGTCGTGGATGTCGACCCGGGTCTCCGGCAGCGGTGCGATCAGCGGGTGGTTCGTCGTGCCGGGCGACGCCGAGTCGGTGGCGACCCTGCGGACCACCTTCCGGGCCCACGCGATCCGGCACGGTCTTCTCGACCTCGACACCGCGGCGATCCGCGACGGCCGGCCGCGCGCCCTCACTCAGGCGATCTCCCAGTGGGTCAACGCTCTCTCCGATCCGGACGGTGAGCCGGTGGCCGGGATCCGGTTCGAATCTCGGCATGGTGACGGGCTGGTGCTCTGGGCGTTGTACGAGCGTCCCGGCGATGGACCGGTCAGCAAGAACGTCATGGTGCTCGACTACGGACCCGTCGAAGAGCACGACCCCGACCTGGTCGAAGCGATGCGCCTGCACAACCTGGTCTGGGATGACGACTGAGCCTGGCTGTACCCCGCTGTCGACCACAACTCTTGTCACACATGGGGGATAGTTTCCTGACCGACATCAGAACGAGAGAGACCGAACCGATCGCGGAGGGGCGATGACGAACGAACAGGAACTCATGACGCAGGTCGACAGGGTGTTCACTCGCCGTCGAGCCGTGCGACTCACGATCTTTGGAGCACTGCTTGCGGTCCTTGGTGTCGTTCTGATCTTCCAGCCCAGCATCTCGTGGACTACCGGGTTACCCATGGTCACCTCAGGTCTGATCGCCGTGCTGTTCTTCGGCGTCCAAGCCCGCCAGCTCAAGCCTGGCGAGCAAGCGCAGCGCTGACAATCTCCCCAGCAAGCGAGCCCCGGTCATCCAATTGGTGACCGGGGCTCGCTCATCGGTGCCGTCTGTCCGCTGGGCCTTTCACCGGCGATTTCTGGTGGCAAGTTCAACGGCCCGAGCGGCGGCCAGCATCTCCATCGCCTCCGCGCGGAGCCCCTTGGGGGTCGTCTCGACACCGCGGATGTACACGGTCGGTCCCCAATGTCCGGTGTTGTCCACTCTGATGTCGCCGTCGGCGAACCAGGTCTGGCCGTCGTCGTCGTCGATGCCCTCCGGTAGTGCCGGGCCGGGGTTGCCGCAGTGAGAGCACCGGGTTCCCGGACAGTCGGTGGTGTCGGTGGCGCGCGTCATGGCTGCTCCCTTCACAGGAAACGGCGGCAGACACCAGGATTGGCGCCTGCCGCCGTCGGGATAGATGGTCGGATCAGAACGGCGGCTCGTCGCTTCCACCGGCGTTGGCGCCGGCGTAGTTTCCGTTCTGCGGCGAGCTGCCCCACGGGTCGTCCGCCGGAGCACCGCCGCCGGAGTTGGATTGGCCTCCGCCGAAGCCGCCCCCGCTGCCGCCGCTGCGGTTGGCCTTGGTGACCTTCGCGGAGGCGTACCGCAGCGAGGGGCCGATCTCGTCGACCTCGAGCTCGACGACGGTGCGCTTCTCGCCCTCGCGGGTTTCGTACGAACGCTGCTTGAGGCGCCCCTGCACGATCACCCGGGATCCGCGGGTCAGCGTCTCGGCGACGTTCTCGGCAGCCTCGCGCCAGATGTTGCAGCGCATGAACAGTGCCTCGCCGTCCTTCCACTCGTTCGACTGACGGTCGAAGTTGCGGGGGGTGGACGCGACGGTGAAGTTCGCGACTGCGGCACCCGCGGGGGGTGAATCGCAGCTCGGGGTCGGCTGTCAGATTGCCGACGATGGTGATGACGGTGTCGCCTGCCATGGTGATGCCTTTCGTGTGGTGGTGCGGTGGTAGTGAGGTCGAGCATCCCGGGCGCAGGTGGCGGGTGTTTCAGATCCCGTGACCTGCGCCCGGAAAGCGTTGGTGTCAGCTGGCTTTGTGGTTCTCCGGGTCGCTGTTGAAGGCTTGGCCCGCCTGCTGGCGGAAAGCGATCGGGTCGGTGGCCCACTGGGTGACCTGGCGAGTGAAGGCACTTGCCTCGATTTCCCCGAGCACGCCGGTGGGCGCCTGGAAGGTGGCCTTGAGGATGAATCGCAGATCGTCGATGTACTCGCCCATGCCGCATGCCTCTGCGAGGTTCTTCCACGCGGCGACCGCGTTCGGATCCTCACCGGCGGTCAGCGGCCGGGGCGGCCGCTGCTGCTGGACCTGCTGTGCAGGGGCGTTGTCGCTGCCGCTCGGCTGTCGCTGTGCAGGCGCGTTGCTGTCGCTGCCGTTCTGGGTCTGCTGGGCTGACGGTTGTGCCGCGGTGTTCTCCTCGCGCCCTGCAGGATTCTTTTGCGGATCCTCGGCAGGAACCAGGTCAATGTTCAGGTATGCGGCCATCATTCGTTGGGTGCGCGCGAAGTCCTCGGTTGCCGCTTTCCCGACGACCTTCGCCCATTCGCGGCGCGCGCGGTCGTCGGTGATGTGCTCGACCGCGTACGGGTAGCGGGTCGTGATCACCTGCTGCACCCACTGGCCCGCTTCCTTGTGGGACGACTCGTTCCGGTTGACCGTGCCGACGACGTGCTTCTGCACCTGATCGGCCAGCCACAGCAGCAGTTCGGTCAGCTGCCACGCGTGCTCGAGGGACTGCTCCTCGGTCAGCTCGGGCTGCTCGGACTCCTCGACGGCGGTCAGGGCGTCCTGGAACAGGTGCACCGCCGACTGGTGGGTGGCCCGCAGCTTCGCCGCGAGGTACGAGCCCATGTTCGGGCGACCATCGCTGTTGACCGGCTCCCATGCCTTCGCCTCGGCGACCAGACCCGGCCGACCGCGCACGACAGTGTTGGCGGCAGGCTGCGACTGGCGGGCCGGTGCGCCCTTCACGCCGGCGATCTTCCCGGCGATGGCCTCGGCGATTGCATCGACATCCGTGCTGCCCCCGGTCGGGGTCGTGTTGGTGATGCCGCCGGTGCGCTTGCCGTCGGCCACCAGGCACCGCCAGCCCTCCGGCGGCAGATCCCCGAGCTTGTTGCCGCGCAGCTGAGTCCACTCGCTGATGTCAGAACGCAGGTCCTTATCCGAGGCGATCGCGGTGTCGGCGGGGTCATCGACGGAACCGGCGGCGACGATGACCTTCACACAGTTGGCCTTGGTCGCCTGGGGCTGGCCCGACAGCGACTCACCCGTGGCACCGCGCAGGGTGTGGATCGGGGTGCGCGGGTCGATCGGCTCGTCCCGCTTGTTCTCCACGTGCTTGCGGCGACGGGTCTCGATCGCCACATACACCGGCGTGCCTGTCTCGAAGGCATGACGCAGACGAGCAGCAAGAGCACCGCCCGGCTCAGCGGAGGCGCCGAAGTCGTGCTTCATGCCCTGCGCGCCGGTCGATGCGGCGTCGAACTTCACGTACACGGTGTCGAAGCCGTCGCCGGTGGACTTTTCGACGAAATCCTTGATTGCGATCGAGGCGTACTCCTCGACGAACGTCTCCGCACGCACCGAGATCGCGGTGCCATCCTCCGGGTTACCGATCCGGACCGGGTTGCGGTCGTAAGCAACGAAGCGAGCGACGCCGTTGGCGGGGCGGGACGCGGTGGTGGACATTGAGCTCTCCTGGTGGCTCGTCGTGAACTGGTGCCTGCAACGCTAGAGACGATCACCGACAGTGTTTCAGTCGTTGCATCGCTGGTTGCTGACTCCGCGCCGTGCAGTGTGACCGGCATGTTCTCCACCGAACCCGAGGAAGGTAGGAACCACTCCTCGACATCGCCCGACCGCCTTCACGCGACGGATCCCCCGCCCCAGGTGTTCGGAGCGGGGGCACCGTCGCCCGAAGGAGTGGGCCATGGATCGGTCAGCAGTCGGGCAACCGGTTGATGACCCCCTGGAAACTGCTGCCGGCGCTCCACCCCTCGACACCGGTGGCGTTGTTGCGGGAGAAGATCCAGTAGTTGGATTGCGGGCCGCTGGCGTCGGGCCCGTATGTCCCGCAGAACATCGTGACTCCCTGTCCGATGTAGCCGCGGCCGATCACCTCTGACCGGCCGTCCGGAGCAGATCGGATGTTGACACCGTCGGCCTGGTAATCGGTGACGGTCTCGGCCGACGCCGGTGCGGCGGCCGCGACCGTGCCGAGGGTGAGGGCGGTGCCGGCCATCGCCGCGGCGACGATCTTCCTGCAGTTCATGTGTTCTCCCACGGTCGGGCATGCCACACGCATGGCATGCGCTGATTCGCAGCATCGGGTGCTGCTCAGTGATTCGAGAGCGCTGGGGTGGCAAATGTTCCGAGGAGCTGACGAAGCTACCGGGGCCTAGGGGTTGTCGGTGCCACCAGGAATACTGCGGACTCCACGTCGCACTGACGAGCACGACTGGAGGACACCATGCCAGCGAACTACGACCGCTACATCAACTCCGGGGCTTGGGAAGAACGGAAGATCGCTTACTACGCTAAGTACGAACGAAAGTGCACGGGGTGTGGCGCAACCGAGGACGTCGACCTCCACCACCACACCTACGAACGACTCGGCGCCGAGCTTGATACTGACCTTGTGCCCGTATGCGAGTCCTGCCACGCGACGATTCACCGATTCCACGAGGAACAGGGCGGCTCGCTGAGTGCTGCCACCTTCGACGCACTGCGATTCCTCACTGACAAGCAGGAATCACGAACTCGCGCACAGAGCCAGGGATTCGTACCTCGGAATCAACGAGGTGCGAAGCGAGACAACTCGGGCCGTGTCATCTCAACGACGGATTGGCGCGAGGAAGCAATGCGAAATGTTCGGTTCCGCTAATGGTCGTCAGCGATGAGTAGGCGACAGAGGCTCCTGCCGGGGATACGGACGGTCACACTCGACCGTCGTCGACCATGCGCCGCCGCCGCGCGACTGATCGCGGAGAAGCAGGTCCCTACCCTCGGCCGACATGACGCACTTCTCGGCGCAAGACCTGCTCGACAGCGGTGCCCGTGTGATCTGCCCGGGCTGCAACTGGCTCGTCGCGGCGGGTCCGGCGTGCCGCAAGTGCGGGCGCAGTCTGAGTCGCGACGCTACGACGCCGACGCCACCGTCAGCTCTCCGGACACCGAGTCGTCGGCGTCCCCCCGCGAGTAGGACCACAAGCGCCGACAACCACCGCGGCGACGCTGTCCTCACCGACGCCGCGCTTGGTGGCATGACTGGGCGCTCCGATCGCACCATCTGGCTGGTCGTTCACGGCGACCCGAAATCGCAAGGCTCGATGGTCGCCGTCGCCCCGGGCCGGGTGAAGGTCTCCGACCCGACCATGTACGCCTGGCGCGACAACATCACCGGGGAAGCGCTGCGGGAACTCGGGGTGCAGTGGCGCCCGATCGACGGCCCCGCCCTGATCGACGTCGCGTTCACCATGCCGTTTCCCCGCAGCTTCGAGGACCAGACCTCCCGCATCGCGCCGGCCGTCGTGGGGGAGTTGCCGCGGATCCCGGCGATGCAGCCCCCGGACCGTGACAAACTCCTGCGGGCCGTGCAGGATGCGCTGTCCCCGAACGACCGAGCTAACAAGGGCGGCAAGTCAACCCAGGCGTTCGACAAGCGATTCAAGCTCGCGGTCGACGACTCCCGATTCGTGTACGGCGCCGAAGCGAAGACCTACGCCCGCCCCGGCCACACCCATTCCTGGGCACTGGACCGTCCCGGCGCAGTCATCCGCGTCCGCATGATCGATGCCCCCGGAACGCACTTCCCCGAGCCGACCCTCCGTGACCCCGGTCCGCTACCTGCACAGATTCGCACCATGCACGAGCAGCTGCTGCGCCGCAGCGGGGCTCTGCTATGAGCACCGCATCCGTGCTGTCCGAGCGGATCGTGCTTGGCACGATGCTGCGCGGTGACGACCCGGGGTTCACCGCAGACACCCTCGACCGCCTGACCCCTGCAGCGTTCACGATCCCCGCCCACCGCACCGTGTTCATCGCGATCGCCCGAACTGCCGACGCCGGCACCGTCGATCTGTCGACCGTGATGATCACCCTCGAATCAGCCGACAGTCTCCCCGCAGTCGGCGGATTCGATGCCCTGTCCGCCGCTGTCCAGGAGTCCTTCACCTCGACCGCACCGACCGATCACGTCGCACGAATCGCCGACCGGGCCGCAGTCGACACCCGCCGGCAGGCGCTGCAGCAGGCCGCGGTCGCGCTCGACGACGGTCAGGACCTCGACACCAACCGGGCGTTCCTGATGGACGCGCTCGCCTCGACGTCGACGACCGCCCAGCTGTTGCCATCGATCAGCGACCAGGTCAACGAGTACTTCGCTCTGCTCGACCAACGCCTCAACGGGGAAGTGCCCGCCGGGCTGCGCACGGGCTGGTCGCGCTTCGACGAGATCACCCTCGGCCTGCAACCGGGGAGCCTGGTCACTGTCGCCGGCCGCGCGGGTACCGGCAAGACCGTCGTGATGATGGACTGGGCGCGCCAAGCCTGCCGGGACGGACACGGCGTCCTGTTCGTGCCGCTGGAGATGTCCGCGCAGCAGATGATCGAACGCGCGATCTCCGCCGAAGCCTGCGTCGAACTCAACAAGCTCCGAGAGCCAGGCTGCCTCGACGACGACCAGTGGGACCGCGTCTCCGGAGCGATCTCCGAGATCTCCCAGTGGCCGCTCTACATCGACACCCGCGCAGGCAACGTGTCAGAGATCCGCCGCACAGCCACTGCCGCCAAGGCCGCGCTCGCCGAGACCGGTCGACAACTGCGGCTGCTCGTCGTGGACTACCTGCAGCTGATGAAATCCGAAAGCGGCGGCCGCGGCGCGATCACCCGAGCGGAGGAGATCGGTCGGTTCACCAGAGCACTCAAGCTTCTCGCGAGAGAACTCGAAGTCGTGGTCGTCATCGGATCGCAGTTCAACCGGGCGGCGGCCGACCCGAACAAACTGCCGCGCCTGGATGAACTCAAGGAATCCGGCTCGATCGAGGAAGACTCCGACATCGTCCTGGCACTGCACCGCCCGCACGCGATCGACGGACAGATCGGGATGGCCACCGCCGACGAGATCACCGGATTGATCCTGAAAAACAGACACGGCGCCGCACAGGCTCAGTTCGAACGCGCCTGGCACGGCCATCTTGCATCCACCGACGAGCCCATGCGTCGAGGTTGAGCCCCTGCAGGTTCCGGATCTCCTTGGCCTTTTCCGGGCCCATATATCCGGTACTTGTCATCAATCCAGGTTGTATGTCCCAATGGCACTGGAGTGGCGAAGGGTTGGACAGATGGCGACGAGCTGGCCCCGGCTCGAAGTATGTCGCCTCACGTTCGATTCGTTTCACCTCGGCCGACCAGAACTGCCAAGGGGAAGCATCGGCGGATCGACGCCTCACGGATCCGCGACATCCATCAACTCCCCCGGCTCTGGGTGGGTTACTGCACGGGAATCCAGTCCTTCCAACGACGAAACCACCAGCCGATGCCGTGGTCCAATGTGTGGGCGACATGCGCTGCCTCACGCCAGACTGCGTCGGCCTCGGTCGGCGTAAGTCGGCCGCTCGCAACCTGCCCTGCGACATCGTCGCGATCTTTCCACTGCCAGTCACCGTCCTTGACGACAATGTCCAGTCCATGATCGTCGGTGTCGAAATAGTCGTCACCGCGGCTGTAGGGCCTTTCGAAATTGATGTACCAGCAGTCGCGCCGGCCGTCGTTGAAGAAAGCCCAGACCGAATAGGCATCGGTGGGTCGGTAGAGCTGCAGTACGCTGCTGCCGGTCCAGCGGTCCTGGCCCGACCACGGGTGGGGGCCGAACGGATGTGGTGGAAAGGCAAGGGGCGTTCCGTCTTCAATCCAGACAGCAAGCACATCGTCATCCGCAATGACTTGCACCGGCATCGTCATCCACACTTGGCCGTGCAGCACTTCGCGCCGCAGGACCGATGATCCGACCCTGAACTTGGACATGGGAGCCACGATAATGGGCCGCACCGGCTGATTCGCCGGCGGTTCGGCGTCGACGCTCCCTGGGACCGGTCTCGACTGAGTCCTGGAAAAGTCCTCCTTGCTGCGGAAGTTGTGGACATCCGTCGTGGAAGACTCCGAGAGACGCAGGTTGGTCGGACAAGTAGGCGCGGACCCTACATCCCCGCCCGCCCCCTTCGACGCTCAGAAGCCTCCGCGCGCCTGCCTCGCGGATCACTCTCGGTTCTGCGCGCCGGCCGGCCGATAAGAGCCGCTCGAATGGCCCGAAGCTCGCACCCGACGCCTCTCTCACGGCTGACCATGTCGGTATTACCTGCGAAGATTGAGGAGTGCGACACCACAAGGGAATTACGGGCATGAGCATGGGCGGATCAATCGTCCGGGTGAAGCGTGCCAAGATGCCGCCCCGGGCCGACGTCACCTGACCGGTGTGTAAGGAGCCGAAGCGCTACCCCTGCAAGTGGTACGACGAGAAGAAGCGAAAGATGGTCGCACTTCCCAAGATCCACGCCGAACGCGAGACGCTGCAGAAGCAGTGGGAGAAGGATCGCCGAGAACGGCGAGCTACTGCCGCGGCTGAGGCTGCGGGTAATCCGCGCCACGTCGACCACTCACCGGAGACCGCTCAATGACGAACCCTGCCGACCTTTACGAGCGATCCAGAGAAGCCCTCGGGCAGCTCCGCGACCTGCGCCGAACCGTAGCCGCCCTGTCCCGCGAGTACGCCGACCTCGAACCCAATGAGCTCGCTGTCGACAACCTCGGTGAAGCGCTCACTGCGGGGGAGGCCCTGGCCGAGATCATGGAAGGCCTCTCCGCCGTTGACCGGGCAATCGACGACGTCGAGGACGCCTTCGACCGACCTTTCCAGCACGCCAGCCGGCTCCTTCGGCCGCAGCAACCCTGACCTACGAGTGGACTTCGTGCCGGGCGGTTGACCTGAGCATCCATGCGATCGGGACGCGCCTAGCTGGTCGAGGTGGATGCCTTCGTCGCGATGATGTTCCACCAGTTGCCAGCGACGTTGATCGTGGCGCCGTCGACGCGACCGGTGGTGGTGAACTGGCCGGTCAGGACGCGGCCGTCACTGTAGCCGACTCCGGTCAGCGTCGAGTGAACCGACCCCGAACCAGCGACGGTGGCGGTGGTGGTGAACAGGCGGGCATCGGAGAGCCCGTACTTCAACGGCTCCTCATTGTTGACTTCGGTGACCACGTCGACCGTCTGCCCGCCGCCGGTCACGGTGTACTGCGAACAGGTCTGCGCGAAGTCCGTGACGGCGTTCAGACTGTTGTCCGTCGCGGTGGCGACGGTGGTGGTGAACGACTGCTCGGTGGTTGCGTTTTCGCCGACCTGTCCGGCCCAGCTGTCACCGCCCCGCGCGGTCGACCACAGGGCAGCCCCACGGGGACCACCCGGCCCGCACTCGGAGGGGGAGTAGGTCAGGGCCTCGCCCGTCCCGGCTGCGGCGACGATCGCAGGAATCGCCGCTACCGGCCGCTCGGCTGGATCAGTGATCTCCCAGCCGTCGAAAACGGTGCGGGGGAAGTCGAGGGCAGTGACGGCGTTTCCTCGCAGATCCTCGACGGTGCTGGTGTCGGCGTCGGTGCTGCTGCAGCCAGCGACGGTGAGGGCGAGAAGCGCGACCGTCGTGGCGGTCCGCAGGACGGGGCAAGTGTTCACAAGTGGTCCTCAAGGGTGGGAGAAGGTTCTGGGAGACCTTGCCTGTCCTGTTCTCCACACGCCTGGTGAGCGGTCGTGTACGCAGTGTGAGGAGACGACGGGCCATCTCCCACACTGTGTCCGGTGCTCTTCAGTTCCGACCAGTTGAGGGATTGGATTCGGCGGACCACCGGTTGAGGGGCCAAGTTGGACCTTCGCCGGGCTGCCATCGAGTTGGTGGATGAACCGATTCCCAGAACGTCGTCGCCGTGTGCGGATCGAATGCGGGGCGAGGAGGAACCTGAATGTCCGCGGCGATTCCATCGCCTTCCCGCTCGTAAACGAACCGCTGGCATGCTGCTGCGATCTCGAAGTTGATCGCCGCGGTGTCCGAATCGTCAAGCACGAAGGGTCCGGCCGGCCGGTAGGTCGCATCTGCCAGAACGAGTAGGCGGTTGGGCCCGAGTGGGAAGAGCACAAGCGGCGCCTCACGGAAAGCGTATGAAGAGGGCGCGGAGCGGCCCTTCCGCCCTCCGATGTAGATCACCGGCTCGTCGGAAGTGGCAAGAGCGCCTGTCGAGTAGAGCCACCACGAGCGCTGCATCAACAAGTGCGGCACCACCGTGTTTCGCCACACGCCGATCGCGCTTTCGATGGAACGTGCCTTCGCTCCGTTTTCGGCGTCACTGATCAGTTTGCGGCTGAGCAGTTCCGCGGTGATCTCATCAGCCAGTTCGTTGTGGCGGGAAGGGTCGTAGTGTCGTCCTGTGGCGAGACACAGCCTCGGAAGTATGGGG
>NZ_BCXI01000072.1 GCF_001895025.1 Rhodococcus zopfii NBRC 100606 = JCM 9919 | reverse complement strand
AGTTGTCCGTGCAACTCCGCCGGCACCACCACATCCACCCGCGCACCCGCCACCGACTGCACCGCCGGACGCGGACGATCGGTCGGCAACTCCAACTGATCCGGCAGACCCGCCAGAGCACCGGACCAGTGCCGGATCTGCTGCGAGATCAGCGAGGACGGGTCGTCCTCCGACCCGAGCACCGACCGCTGCCACAACGCGTAATCCGCGTACTGCACCGCCAGCGGTTCCCACGACGGCACCCCGCCGCCGACTCGGGCCGTGTAGGCGGAGATGAGGTCGCGCACGAACGGCCCACCCGAAGAACCGTCGGCGGAGATGTGGTGAACGACCGTGACGACGACGAAGTCCTCGGTTCCGACCTCGAACACCCGTGCACGAAGCGGAATCTCGGCGGTCACATCGAACGGCTGCCCCACGAATCGGGCGATCGCGCCGGCGACCTGCGCCTCGTCGACCGCGACGACGTCCATCGCGATGGCGGCCCGCCCGGCGGGCAGGATCACCTGGACCGGACCGTCGACGGTCTCCGGGTAGACGGTGCGCAGCGACTCGTGCCGCGCCACCACATCGGCGACCGCCGCGCGCAGCGCCTCCGTATCCAGCGCACCGCGGATCCGCAGCGCCGTCGGCAGGTTGTAGGCGGTCGATTCCGGATCGAAACGGTTCAGGAACCACATACGGGACTGCGCCAGCGACAACGGAATCCGCTCGGGGCGCACCTGTGCCGCGAGCGCTGCCCGGCCACCGGCACCGGCGTGCGATTCGAGCCGGGCGGCGAGGGCCTCCACGGACGAGGCTTCGAACAGTTCCCGCACCGGGACGCGGGCTTCGAGGGCGGCGCCGAGTCGCGCCGCGACCTGGGTCGCGATCAGGGAGTTGCCGCCGAGCGCGAAGAAGTCGTCGTCGAGACCGACCCGCTCGATGTCGAGTACCTCCCCGAACACTCCGGCGACGATCTCCTCGACCGGGGTGGTGGGGGCACGGAATGCGCGGGTCTCGAACACGGGCTCCGGCAGCGCCTTGCGGTCGAGCTTGCCGGACGCGTTGAGCGGGAACTCGGTGAGCACGACGACGGCGGCCGGGATCATGTACGACGGCAGGCTCTTGCCGAGTCCGGCGAGCAACGACTGCTCGTCGATGTCGGCTCCGGCCTCGGCGACCAGGTAGGCGACGAGCTGCTCGCCGGTCGGGGTGGCGACCACCTGCACCGACGCCGACATCACGGTGGGGTCGGCGAGCAGGGCCGTCTCGATCTCGCCGAGCTCGATTCGCTGGCCGCGGAACTTCACCTGGAAGTCGGTGCGGCCGATGTACACCAGCTCCGGTGCACCGGTGGACGTCCGGGTCCAGCGGACGAGATCGCCGGTGCGGTACATGCGATCGCCGGAGACACCGATCGGATCGGCGACGAAACGGTCGCTGGTCAGGTCGACCCGGCCGTGATATCCGCGCGCGAGTTGCACGCCCGCCAGATACAGCTCACCGGCGACACCCAGCGGGACGGGACGCAGCCGGCCGTCGAGCACATAGGACTTCGAATTCCACTGCGGCACACCGATCGGGACCGATCCGGCGTCGTCGAGCGCCGCCTGCCGGTAGGTGATCGACACGGCCGCCTCGGTCGGTCCGTAGAGGTTGTGCAGTCCGGCAGGCGAGACGGACGCGAAAGCGTGCGCGGTCTGGGCAGGCAGTGCCTCACCGATGACGAACACGTCGCGCAGCGTCACCAGGTCGGCCGGGTCCGCGTACGAGACGAAGACCGCGAGCATCGACGGCACGAAATCGGTGAGGGTGACCGACAACTCGCGGATCGTGCGGGCGACGTACTCGGCGTCACGGTGACCGTCGGGTGTCGCGACGACGAGCGTCGCGCCGACACGCAGCGGCAGGAAGAAGCCCCACAGCGACACGTCGAACGTGGTGGCGGTCTTCTGGAGGTAGACGTCGGCCTCGGTGAGGCGGTATTCGCCCTGCATCCAGGCCATCTGGTTCGCGATCGCGCCGTGTGGAACCGCGACGCCCTTCGGGCGGCCGGTGGATCCGGAGGTGAAGATGACGTACGCGGTGTTCGCGGGACGCACCACCGCGTTCCGCTCGTCGTTCCGGATCGGGGTGGCCTGCAGATGCGCGAGGTCGAGGGTGTCGAGGTGCAGGACCGGAATGTGCTCGGGCAGAATGACACCGTCACGCTCGGTGCTGAGCACGCACACCGGTTCGGCGGCGTCGAGGATGTATTCGGTACGCGAGGCCGGGTGGTCCGGGTCCACGGGCACGTAGGCGCCGCCCGCGCGGAGCACCGCGTACATGCCGACGACGAGTTCCACGGACCGGCGCATCGCCAGCGCGACCCGGGATTCGGGTCCGACCCCGAGGGAGATCAGGTGCCGCGCAAGCCGGTTGACCTCGGCATCGAACTCGGCGTAGGTGAGTTCGCGCCCCTCGTACACGAGGGCGGTCGCATCGGGGGTGCGGGTGACCTGAGCGTCGAAGCCGTCGAGCAGGAGATGATCCTCGACCTCGTGCCCGGTGTCGTTGCACGTGTCGAGCAGGACGCTGCGCTCGTCGGCACCGAGGATCTCCAGATCACCGACGGTGACCGCGGGATCGGTGGAGACAGCGTCGAGGATGCGGAGCAGCCGCTCGGAGATCGCCACGACCGACGATTCGTCGAACAGCGCGGTGGCGTAGGTGAGCATGCCGACCATGCCGCCGCCGTCGGTGTCGGCGGCCAGCGTCAGCTGCAGGTCGAATCGCGCGGTGGTCACGCCGGCGTCGAGGCCCTCCACCCGAAGACCCGCAAGGTCGAGGCGGGCCTCTTCGAGGTTCTGGAAGAACAGAGCCACCTGGAACAACGGGTGCCGCGACTGCGACCGGACCGGGTTGAGCACCTCGACGAGCCGTTCGAACGGCAGATCGGCGTGCCCGAACGCACCGAGATCGGTCTCGCGGGCCTGGGCGACGAGTTCGGTGAAGGCGGCCGCCGGCGAAACCTGGGTACGGAGCACGAGCGTGTTGACGAACATGCCGACCAGATCGTCGAGCGCCTGCTCGCCGCGGCCCGCGACGGGCGTGCCGATCGCGATGTCCTCGGTGCCGGACAGCCGGGCCAGCAACACGGCGAGTGCGCTGTGGACCACCATGAACAGGGTGCCGTGTTCCGCAGCGGCCACGGCCTCGAGGCGTGCGACGAGGTCCGCGTCGATCGGGAAGCGGTACATCGCGCCGGCGTTCGATGCGGTCTGCGGCCGGGGCCGGTCGGTCGGCAGCGCGAGTTCGTCGGGCAGCCCGGCGAGCGTGTTCTTCCAGTAGTCGAGTTGTCCGGCGATGAGCGAGTCCGGGTCGTCCTCGGCGCCGAGGACCCGGCGCTGCCACAGCGCGAAGTCCGCGTACTGGACGGCGAGCGGTTCCCAGGCCGGCGCCGACCCGGCGCTCCGGGCCGCGTACGCCGTGACGACGTCGCGGGTCAGCGGAGCCATCGACGAGCCGTCTGCGCTGATGTGGTGAACGACGAGGACGAGCACGTGTTCGTCCTCGCCGAGCACGAACAGGCGGATCCGCACCGGGACCGCGGAGGTGACGTCGAATCCGTCGTCGACGAATTCGACCACGTCCGAAAGGATCTCGTCTGCCGTCGACGGGACGGGGGTGAGGTCGTCGACGACCTCCGCGGCGGGGAGGACGACCTGGTGGCCGGTGCCGTCGAGCTCCGGGTACATCGTCCGCAGGATCTCGTGTCGCTCGACGACGTCGGCGATCGCGGCGCGCAGTGCCGCCACGTCGAGACGGCCGGTGAGGCGGATCGCGAGCGGGATGTTGTTGACCGTCGACGTCGTGTCGAATCGGTTGAGGAACCACATCCGCTGCTGTGCGAGCGACAGCGGGATGACGGTGCCGCGGTCCTGCGGCTCGAGCGGGAGGCGCCCGGTCTCACCGGTGTGCGAGGCGAGGCGGGCGGCGAAGGCTTCGACAGTGGAGGACTCGAACAGGTCCCGTACCGGGATGCGCGTGTCGACCACGGCTCCGAGTCGGGCCACCGCCTGCGTCGCGATCAGGGAGTTGCCGCCGAGTTCGAAGAAGTCGTCGTCGAGGCCGACGCGTTCGACGCCGAGCAGGTCGGCGAACGCCGCCGCGACGGTCTCCTCGAGCGGGTTCGACGGAGCACGGAACTCCCGCGCCTCGAACACCGGTTCCGGCAACGCCTTCCGATCGAGCTTGCCGTTTCCGGTGAGGGGGATTTCGTCGAGGGTCATCACCACGGCGGGAACCATGTGGGTCGGCAGCGTCCGGCCCACGAATTCCTTGAGTGCGTCCTGGTCGATGGCCGCTCCGGCCGCGGGAAGCACATACGACACCAGTGTCGTCACCCCGGTCGTGGACGAGTGCCCGATGGTCGCGGCGAACTCGACGGAGTCGTGAGCGGAGAGCGCCGCGTCGATCTCACCGAGTTCGATGCGGAAACCGCGGACCTTGACCTGGAAGTCACTGCGGCCGACGTACTCGATGACCGGCCCGGTGGGGCCGTCGACCCAGCGCACGACGTCCCCGGTCCGGTACATGCGCGCACCGGGTTCGCCGGTGGCCGACTCACCCGTGAACGGATTCGCGACGAATCGTTCGGCGGTCAGGCCGTGACGCCGGTGGTAGCCGCGTGCGACGCCCGGCCCGGAGAGGTACAGCTCGCCGGCCACTCCCATCGGGACGGGGTTGAGGCGGCCGTCGAGGATGTGCGCCGAGACGCCGCGCAGGGCAACACCGATCGGCATCGGCCCGCCCGCCTCGAGCGGATCACTGCTGGTGGCGAGGATGGTCGTCTCGGTCGGCCCGTACACGTTGAAGAAGTCGCGGTTGCCGGCCCATTTGGCCATCAACTCGGTGGGGTAGGCCTCACCACCGACCATGACCGCACGCAACGTGTCCAGTCCGGTCGGGTCCATCGACGCCAACGCGGCCGGGGTGATGAAGGCGTGGGTGACACCTTCCTGCCGCAGCAGGTCGGCGAGTTCGTCGCCACCGTAGATCGTCGGCGACACGATCACCATGGTCGCGCCGGCCCCGATCGCGAGCAGCAGTTCGAGGATGGATGCGTCGAAGCTCGGCGACGCGAAATGCATGGTCCGGGAAGACGAATCGATCTTGAACCGGTCGCGCTGCTCGGCCGACAGATTCGATAGGCCGCCGTGGGTGACGGCGACACCCTTCGGCAGTCCGGTGGAGCCGGACGTGTAGATGACGTACGCGGTGTTGTCGACGGACAACGATCCGATCCGGTCCGCGTAGGTGATCGGCGCACCGGACACCGCTGCGCATTCCGCGGCCAGTTCCGCGCTGTCGAGGACGAGCCAGTCGACCGAATCCGGCAGGCCGTCGAGGTGGGTCGTGAGAGTGAGTCCGAAGCGTGAACCGGAGTCGGTGACCATGTGTTCGATACGGTCGGCAGGATAGGTCGGGTCCACCGGAACGAAGGCGGCACCGGTCTTTGCGACGGCCCACCAGGCGAGCACCGACTCGATCGAACGGGTCAATCCGAGCGCGACGAAGGTCTCGGGCTGCACACCGCGCGCGACGAGCACCCGTGCGAGGCGGGAGGACTGCTCGTCGAGTTCGCCGTAGGTCAGCCGCCGGTCGCCGAGGACGACCGCGGTGGCCGTCGGGTCCATCTCCACGGCCGCGGCGAGCAACTGAGGGAGGGTGAGTGCACGGGTGCGGCGACGACGAGCCGGCCTGCTGGAGCCGGTCCTGCGGCGTGCCCCACCTGCAGCCTTGGCTCCGGTCTCGTCAGCCGTCATTCGTTAACAACCCCTCATGCCCAGGACAGGAGAACCTCGGTCGCAGCGCGACTCGGGGCTCTCTCGTCTATTGACCCATCTACCCGCTCCATGGTAAGAGCCGGCGCTTCGGCCCCACATCCGGCTGATGCGTGCACGAAAGCGTCAACTCTATACCCTCGCTGGACCGCGATTCGTTACACGATCGGGACCTGGCGGCGGCCCGGAACCGGGCCGCCGTGTCGCGTCGGTTCCGGCGCCGCGTGGAGGACACGGACGGTCACTCCACGTATGTACCGCCGTCGGAGGCGATCACGTCCGCGCGCTCGGCGACCACGGCGTCGGTGTACAGATCCGGGCCGTCGGCGCCGAGCAGGTCCGCATAGCCCGGTTCCGGCTGCACGTCCACGAACACCACGGCCACGAGGTCCTCCGGAATTCCGTCGGCGAATCCGGGTGCGCCCGGCGAACCGACGAACAGATGGGTCACCCACTGCTCGGCGAGCTCGTCCTCGAACGATGCCGCGGGCTCCTGCGGCGCCACGAGGGCGGCGCCGGCCGTGACGGCCACCAGAAGCTCGAGCACCGCGGCCTCCGAGTTCACGGGTCCGTGCACATGGGTGCGGGACTCGTAGTCGACGCCGGTTCGGGCCGCGAGCCGGGCGGCGGCGTCCGCCGCGTCGGCGTGACCGATCACCCGTTCCCGGCCGGTGCCCGCGCCGAGCACGAACGCCGGGTCGTCACCCTGGATCGGACGTGCCAGATCCGCGTAGGTCACCGGAGTCGCGGACTGCGCCTCGATGGCCGAGGCCGTGTCCGGATCGTCGAGGACGATCGCGGGAATGTCGCTCGCGGGAATGTCGCTGCGGTCCGCAGCGACACCGACCACGACATCCACCCCGGTCCCTGTCTCGCTGTCGTCGAGCAGGACGACTGCAGCGCCGGTCTCGAGGACGGCCCACACGGCGACGATGCGATCCACCGAGCGCGGCAAGCGGATGCCGACCCGGCTTCCCGCGCCGACTCCGCGCCCGAGCAGGTACCGGGCGACACGCGACGAACGCGTACCCAACGCCGCGTAGGGAACTTCGTCCTCGCCGTCCGCCACCGCCGGAGCCTCCGGGTCGGACTCGACGGTGGACATGAGCACCGACACCAGGCTGCGGGCGGCAACCCCAGGTCCGGTGCCCGTCTCGGCGGGGCGGGCCTGGAACTGTGCTCGTTCGGCCGCGCCCAGGATGTCGATGTCGCCGACGATCACGTCGGGTTTCGTGACAACCGCCTCCACGATCCGGGTGAATCGCTCGGCGAACCGCTCGACGGTGGAGGCGTCGAACAGGTCGGTCGCGTAGGTGAACCCGGCGATCAACCGGTCCGGGTCGCCCGTGTCGTCGTAGGTGCCCTCCAGGGTGAGCATCAGATCGAACTTGGCCGCGACCTCCCCGGTGTCGAGGCCGCTGATCGTCAGCCCCGGCAGCTCGAAGGACACCGGCCGGAAGTTCTGCAGCGACAACATCACCTGGAAGAACGGGTGACGTCCCGACGACCGCGCCGGATCGAGTACCTCGACGAGCCGCTCGAACGGCACGTCGGCGTTCGCGAACGCCGACAGGTCCACTTCACGTGCGCGATCGACGAGCTCACCGAACGACCGGGACGGATCGACATCGGTACGCAGCACGAGCGTGTTCACGAACATGCCGATCAGGTCGTCGAGCTCCGGCTCGCCGCGTCCTGCCACGCCGGTACCGACCGCAACGTCGCGGCCGCCCGTGAGCCGGGCGAGCAGCACGGCCAGCGCCGCGTGCACCACCATGAACATCGAGGTGTTGTGGGCGCGAGCGAGTTCGGTCAGTCCGCGGTGCAGTTCCGGCTCGAGCGTGAACGCGTGATAGGCGCCCGCCATGGACGGCATCGCCGGGCGCGGCCGGTCCGTGGGCAGTTCGAGGTCGTCCGCCAGTCCGGCGAGCGCCTCACGCCAGTAGCCGAGCTGAGCCGAGATCTGCGCATCCGGATCGTCCTCGGTGCCGAGGACCCGGCGCTGCCACAGCGCGAAATCGGCGTACTGCACCGGAAGCGGCGCCCACGCGGGCAGACGCCCCGCGGCCCGCTCGGTGTACGCGATCATGACGTCACGGGTCAGCGGGCCGAGCGAGAAACCGTCGCCGCTGATGTGGTGCATGACCAGAACGAGGACGTGTTCGGTCTCGTTGATCGCGAACAATCCGATCCGGACCGGAATCGCCTCGGTCACATCGAACCCGGCCGATGCCAGCGCGCGAACCCGATCGGGCAGCTCGTCCGCACCGACCCGCTGGGGGGCCAGGTCCGGAAGTGCCTCGGCGACCGGCAGCACCACCTGGTGCCCGGTGCCGTCCCGCTCCGGGTAGACGGTGCGGAGGATCTCATGGCGGCCGATGACATCGCCGACCGCGCCCTGCAATGCCGCGACGTCGAGCGCGCCGGACAGCCGGATCGCCAGCGGGATGTTATAGGACCCGGAGGCCGGGTCGAACCGGTTGAGGAACCACATCCGCTGCTGCGCGAGAGAGAGCGGCACGATCTCCGGTCGCACGCCCGCCGTGAGCGGCGGGCGGCCGCCGCCCCCGGCGAGACCTTCCAGCCGGGCCGCGAGCGTCGCGACGGCCGGTGCCTCGAACAGCTCCCGGACCGGCACCGTGGTGTCGAGTGCCGCGCCGAGCCGCGCCGCGACCTGCGTTGCGACCAGCGAGTTGCCGCCGAGATCGAAGAAGTCGTCGTCCGCACCGACCCGGTCGACGCCGAGCACGTCCGCGAACACCCCGGCCACGATCTCCTCGATCGGCGTCGACGGCGCCCGGAAGGCGCGTGCCTCGAACACCGGCTCCGGCAGAGCCCTGCGGTCCAGTTTGCCGACGGGTGTCAGCGGGATCGTGTCGAGCGGAATCACGACGACCGGCACCATGTGCGCCGGCAACGAGGTCGCCGCGAACTCCCGCAGCGCGTCGGTGTCCACCACGGCACCGGCGGCGGGTACGACGTACGAGACGACGGCTGTGCCACCGGTCGGGGTGTCGTGCCCGACGGTCGCCGCGAAGTCCACGCTCTCATGCGAGACGAGCACGGCATCGATCTCGTCGAGTTCGACACGCAGGCCGCGGATCTTCACCTGGTGGTCGCTGCGTCCGACGTAGGCGATCTCGCCATCCGGCGTCCATCTCACGACGTCACCGGTGCGATACATCCGCTCGCCGGGCCCGCCGTACGGGTCGGCGACGAAGCGGTCGGCGGTCAGCGCGCCACGCGCGTGATAGCCCCGCGCGAGCTGGATACCCGAGATGTACAGCTCACCGATGACGCCGACGGGAACGGGGCGCAGCCGCGCGTCGAGCACGACCTCGCGCATCCCGCGGATCGGGGCGCCGATCGTGACCGGAGCGCCCGGCGCCATCGGCGCCGAGATGTTCGCCATGATCGTGGTCTCGGTGGGTCCGTAGCCGTTGTACAGCGATCGGCCGGGAGCCCATCGCGCGACGACGTCGGCGGGTACCGCCTCACCACCGGCGACGAGGTGCTGCAGCGAGTCCAGACCGGACGGGTCCATCGACGCAAGCACCGACGGGGTAATGAATGCGTGCGAAACACGTTCGCGGCGAATCAGTTCCGCCAGTTCCGCACCACCGAACACGGTGGCGGGCGAGATCACCATCGTCGATGCCGCACCGAGCGCGAGCAGCAACTCGAGCATCGACGCGTCGAAACTCGGCGACGACACGTGCAGGATCCGGGAATCGGGGCCGGGGCGGTAGCGTTCGCGCTGCTCGACACAGAAGTTGTGCAGTCCCGCATGCGTGACCGAGACACCCTTCGGCTTACCCGTGGAACCGGAGGTGTAGATGACATACGCCACCTGCCCGACCCTGATCGGCCGGGGCAGTTCGGCGTCGGCCACCGGAGTCGCCGATTCCGCGTCGATCGAGGTCTGCAGTCCGTCGTCGAGGACGAGCCAGTCGGTGACGCCCGGCAGGGACTCCACGTGCCGCGCCAGGGTGAGCCCGATCGTGGCGCCGGCGTCGGTGACCATGTGCTCGATCCGCTCCGCCGGGTAGTTCGCATCCACCGGGACGAACGCGGCACCGGTCTTCGTCACGGCCCATGCCGCCAGCACCGAATCGATCGACCGTGGAATCGCGACCGCGACGAGCTGCTCGGCACCCACACCACGCCGCAGCAGCACGCGGGCAAGCTGTGACGATCGAGCGTCCAGTTCCCGATAGGTCAGCTCACGACCCTCACAACGGACCGCGACACCACCGGGATTCGCGGCGACGGCCGCAGCGATCAGTTCGGGCAGGGTGCACGGCGCCGGTCCGGCCGGCCCGGCGTGCGCCAGGAGCGCGGCGAGCTCACCGGGAGCGAACAGGTCGGCCTCGCCGACGGCCTGTTCCGGGGACCGGGTCAGTGTCGTGAGCAGCCGCACGAATCGATCCGCGAACGCGGCGATCGTCGAGGCGTCGAACAGATCCGTCGCGTAGTCGAACATCGCGGGCACCCCGCCGGCCTGCTCGTTCCCGCCCGGAACGACGGTCAGCTGCAGATCGAACTTCGCGATGCGGGCGTCGGCCTCGACCGGCGCCACGGACAGGTCCCCGAGTTCGAACGTTCCCGAGGCAAGGTTCTGGAATGCCAGTACCACCTGGAAGATCGGCGAATGCGCCTGTGACCGGACCGGGTCGAGTTCGTCGACGAGACGCTCGAACGGCACGTCGGCGTGACCGAATGCGCCGAGGTCGCCTTCACGGACCCGGCCGACCAGGTCGGTGAACGACTCGGAGCCGTCGACGATCGTGCGCAGCACCGCCGTGTTGACGAACATGCCGACCAGGTCGTCGAGTGCGGCCTCACCGCGCCCGGCGACCGGCGAGCCGATCACGATGTCCTCGGTGCCGGACAGCCGCGCCAGCAGCACCGCGAACGCGGCGTGCACCACCATGAACGGCGTGGCCGCCCGATCGGACGCGAACCGTTCGACGGCGGCGAACACGTCGGCCGGCAGCTCGAAACGGTGGGTGTCGCCGCGATAGGTCGCCTGCACCGGCCGGGGCCGGTCGGTGGGCAGGTCCAGCACGTCCGGGGTCCCGGCGAGGGTGTCGGACCAGTAGGCGAGCTGCCGCGCGATCAGCGAATCCGGGTCGTGCTCGTCGCCGAGGACCTCGCGCTGCCACAGCGCGAAGTCGGCGTACTGCACCTCGAGCGGCGCCCACGACGGCGCGTCTCCGCGCGATCGTGCCGCATATGCCACCATCACATCGCGGGCGAGCGGACCCATCGAGAATCCGTCGGCGCTGATGTGGTGTGCCACGAGCACCAGAATTCGTTCATTCGACGACAATTCGAGCAGCGCAGCACGGAACGGCACTTCGGCGGTCACATCGAAGCCGGTGCCGATCAGTTCTGCGACGGTCTCGGTGACGCGCCCGGCCTCGATACGCTCGACCTGCAGTGCAGGGGCGTCGGCGACAGGCCGCACGACCTGCTGTCCCACACCGTCGAACTCGGGGTAGTAGGTACGCAGCACCTCGTGGCGCGCCACGACGTCCCTGACGGCGGCGCTGAGCGCCGCAACGTCGAGTGCCCCGCTCAGCCGCAACGCCACCGGAATGTTGTTCACCGCGGTGCCGCTGTCGAACCGGTTCAGGAACCACATCCGCTGCTGCGCCAACGACAACGGCACCCGCTCCGGACGCGAACGCGCCGCGAGCGCCACCCGCGCACCCGAACCCGCATGCGACTCCACCGCCGCAGCCAACCCCGCCACCGTCGACGCCTCGAACACCGACCGCACCGGCACCTGCGCATCCAACGCGGCACCCAACCGCGCAGTCACCTGCGTCGCCACCAGCGAATTACCACCGAGCGCAAAGAAATCGTCGTCCAACCCGACCCGCTCGACCCCGAGCACCTCCGCGAACACCGCCGCGACGATCTGCTCGATCGCCGTGGCCGGGGCGCGGAAGGCCACGGCCTCGAACACCGGCGCGGGCAGCGCCTTGCGGTCGAGCTTGCCATTGATGTTCAACGGCAACGCCTCGAGCACCACCCAGGCGGACGGCACCATGTACGACGGCAACTCCCTGGCGACCGACGACTTCACCGCCTCGAGGTCCAGTTCGCCCTCGCGGTCCGGCACGAGGTAGGCGACCAACTGCTCGCCGAGGTGCGCATCGTCGCGCACCACGACGACAGCCTGACCGACCGTATCCTGATCACGCAGAA
>NZ_BCXI01000071.1 GCF_001895025.1 Rhodococcus zopfii NBRC 100606 = JCM 9919 | reverse complement strand
ACCGACGGCGACGCGGATCCATTCATCGCTCATCGCTCATCGCTCATCGCGATAGCGATGCGCCATGTGCTCAGAGAGAGTGTGTGTCGATCTGGGACAACTTCGTGTGACTGCCGACACATAAATTTACGTGGGTTCGGAGATTTCCACGGAACAGGAGAATGAAGTGACACAGTCGATCCAGCGCCCCCAGTGGGCCGATTCGTCTTCCGAAGCAGCGCGTGCCGTCGGCGCGGACGAAGAGTTGGTTCTCGAGTTCATGGCGGCCTTGAGCAGTAACGACGCAGATCGGCTGATCGAGTATTTCGCCGAAGACACGATGTACCAGAACATGCCGCTGCCGGCCGCGTACGGGCGTGACGAGGTCCGTACGACACTCGCCGGCCTGTTCACGGTGATGCGCATCGAGAAGATCGACACCTTCTACATCGCATCTCGCGATGGGGCCGTATTCACCGAGCGGGTCGACCTGCTCACAGCACTTCCTACGGGCAAGTCCTTCGAACTTCCCGTGACCGGCATCGTGCACATCAAGAACGGCAAGATCACCGGATGGCGTGACTACTTCGATCTGCGTAGCTTTGAGGAGGCGGTTGACTTCGCACTGCGCGGCTAGTGAGACACCGACGGTAAACCCTGTGAAGGGGTGCGCGTGTGGGCCCAGTCGATCATGCGACTGGGCCCACACCCGTTTACGTTGTCGAGACTCCAACGCAGTGCCAGGCAGCTACGGTGTCCTCATGACGGTCTACCACGCTCCCGATCGACGTGTTCGGCTCGACGCCGACGACCGCAGAGAGCGGATGATCGAGGCCGCGCAGCTCATCTTCGCCGACCGAGCATACGACTCGGTCTCGACCGAGGAATTGGCACGAGCAGCAGGCACTACCAGAACGAATCTCAACTACCACTTCGGCAACAAACGCAACCTCTATCTCGAGGTACTGCGACGCTTCGCCGCACTGCCGTCACATCTCCCCCGGGACGTTACCCAGAACGACGCGTCCGTCGCCGATGCCGCCCGGACACTGTTCACCCGATGGCTCGATCTCGTCGAGGACAACCAGGCAACCTTCACCGCCCTGATGCGAGCGCAACGGACGGCAGACGACGAGATCGTGGCTCTGCTCAGGGGTAGCCTGACCTCCTGGGAGGATCGCATCCTCGTCGTCACAAAGATGCCTCCGTCGGACGTGTCCCGCGCTCAAGTACGCGCGTTCCAGGGAATGATCTCCGCCGCGACGACAGAGTGGCTCGAACACGGCACGCTATCCAAAGACGAAGTGCTCGAGCTCCTCGTCCGTGGAGCAGCCGCCCTCACTGACTGATGTGTGGTGCGGGTGCCCGCTGGGCGACCGCCAGCGGCACCCGCACCACGACTGCGTTCGGGTCAGCCGAAGAAGCCCAGGGCCGCCCGTCCGATCATGTCGTAGGTCTGGCCTGAGTTGACCGGATGGTAGATCCCGGCGCGTGCATCGCGGAACACCCGCTCAAGCGGCAGGCCACGGCGGATCGCACTGCCACCGACCAGCCTCAGCGCAGTGTCGGTTGCCCGAATCGCCGCCTCCGTCGCAGCGACCTTGCCGATCGCCACTCGTGCGGGACGTTCGTGCGGGTTCCAGTCGGCGTCGGATCCGTCGAACAAAGCCTCTGCGGTGCCCCGAACCGTCCACTCGGCAGCTTGCAGGTCGGTCAGCGCCCGGCCCAGCTCGTACTGCACGTAGCCGACGTCTCGGACTGCCTTCTGCTCGCCCTCCTGCGTCCGGCCGAGGTTCTTCTTCGCCAGCGTTTCGGTCGCCAACCGCAGCGCACGGTGGCCCACACCGAGGTATACGCCCGCAAAGGGGAAGCAAGCCCATTCGATTTCCCCGAACAGGCCGTTGCGGTACGAGCCGCTGTAGGCGTCCGCAGGCACGGCGACGTTGTCGAAAATCAGTGTCTGCGTTCCACTGGCGCGCATGGACATGGTGTCCCACGTGCGGTCGATCTTCAGACCCGAAGTCGACGCCGGGATGACAAACACCGCCTCGCGGTCGGCGTGCTCGGCGAAGGTCTCCGGGAGAGATCCGTCCTCGTTCGTGATCACCGCAGTGAAGGCGATGATGTCTGCATTCTCGACGTACGTTGCCCAGTTCTTCTTGCCGTTGACGGTCCATCCACCATTGCCGTCGGGGACCGCCGTCGTGTCGGAGAGGCCAGTGATGCCAGCCCGTTCCTCACTGAGCGTGCCAGAGATCATGTCGCCGGACTCGACGATCCGCCGGAAGAGACGCTCGCGTGCCGGCTCGTCGAGCAGGTTGCGGAAGATCCCAACCATGACATGATGCATGTTGAACGACAACGTGATTCCCGGATCACCGTAGGATGCGAGTTCTTTCTCGACCAGTGCCGTGGTCCACACATCAGCACCGAATCCGCCGTACTTCTTCGGGATCGCCAGACGCGGAAGACCACTCTCCTTGTACAGGGGCACGAGCTCCGAGGGGAAGAGGTTCTCCTCATCCGCTTGCCTGCCCAGGCGGTCGAACTCCACTGCGAGCTTACGCGCGCGGGCAACCAGATCGGCGCGCTCCTCCGCGGTGACCTCGACTGCGTGCTTGTTAACCATCTCGACTTCTCCTCTTCTTGAAAACAGTTGCTGTGCCGCCCAATCGGGTGTGCCGGCACCTGCGAGGCGGCCGCCGGGGGCACCCCTTGTACAGCCGCTGGCAAGTCAGACGCTATGAGCGGTCCGTCAACAGAAGGTGTCCCAGAATCGGACGGTGATCGAGCACTGTTGACATCGCGTCAGGAGCGCTCCACAATGTCGATGTGACACAGGTCATACAGCATCGCCGCATGCGTTCCGCCAGCCAAGACGTCGACGAGCGGGTCCGGGAGCTGCTCCACGAACGCAGACTGGGGCCAGAGACGAATATATCGCCGTCTGTCGTCGAATCCTGGGCACGCAGTATCCGTTATGGACTCGACCCGAGCGCAGTCGAGCCTTGCAGCAGTATCGACTATGAGCTGGACCGTCGACTCATCGACGCGGCCGACACGGTGATGTCGTCACGAAGCAGCAACCTGGATATGACCGAAGGGTGCCTCTACCTGACGAACAGTGCCGGCATCATCTTGCGGCAGTGGTCGGGAGATTCTACCCTCAACAACGAATTGCGCCGACTCGACGTCGAACCGGGCTTCCTCGTCTCCGAAACCACCCTGGGGACAACCAGCGGTTGCACACTCATCACCGGTACGCCGTCATTCATACGCGGACCCGAGCACTTCGGAGACCAATTCGTCGACTACACATCCGCGGGCATGACCATCGCCCATCCGGTACTCCGTAGGATAGTCGGCAGCATCAACCTGATATGTCGATTCAGGGACACCTCCCCAGCGGCACTGAGCTGGGTCTGCGAAATTGTCCGGGCGATCGAGTCTGCGCTGCTCGATACTTCCACCCAGTCCGAACAACTACTGATGCAAGGATTTCTGCTCGAGAACCGAGACTCCCGCCACCCCGTAGTCGCGGTCAGTGAACGCACCGTGGTCACCAACACCGCCGCCGCACGAATGCTCGGCACCGTCGACCAGCTCCTCCTGTGGGAGTACGCCTCTCACATCGCGACGAACCCGGACCAGACGCCAGATCCATTCACACTGGGCGATGGTTCGACCGCGACGGTTCGGTGTAGATCAATCGTCAACAACAACGCGCTCGTGGGCATCGTCATGAACCTCGCTCGATCGAGTCCAGCACGCACCACCCGCAAAACATCGGCCTCATCCGTCTTGAAGGACCTCGTCGGATCAACCAAGGCGTGGAACTCGATGTGCGAGAGGATATCGAGAATTGGAGGAGCATCACTTCTCCTCGTGGGAGAGCCCGGAGTCGGTAAGTCCACCATCGCTCAGGCACTCGCGGAACCAAACTCCGTCACGTTCGACGGAGCCGACTTCCAGTCCGATCCTGCATGGATCAGACGAATCGAACAAGCACTTGATAACAGAAGCGGAACAGTGCTCGTCCTGAACATCGACCAGATCCCAGACCAGTCGGCGTCAGCGCTTGCTGCGGTGCTGGCGCGTCATCAACACATCAACCGGATCATCGGAACATCGACCGAGTCGCCTCCAGATCCGCACACGGACGAATCGCCGCTATCGCAGTTCGTCGCCACCATCCCCGTTCCCTCACTGAAGGACAGGATTGGCGATCTCCCCTCCCTTGTCACCCATTTCACGGAGTCAGCCCGACAAGAGCGTGACAACGATTCGCCCGTTCGGTGGATGTCCGACGCGCTTCAAGCGCTGTCACGTATAACCTGGACCGACAATCTGACCGGACTCGAACGCACCGTCCGGCAAGTTGTCATAAACACACGATTCGACTACATCGGCGCACGCGACCTCCCCAGCAATCTTGCGGCACAGACCTCTCGACGACGGCTGTCGAAGATCGAACGGATCGAAGCTAGGGCTATTGTCGACGCCCTCCACAATGCTGACGGAAACAAACTCCGTGCAGCCGAGTCTCTAGGCATCGCCCGGTCGACGCTGTATAGGAAGCTACGATCTTTGGGTATCGATCTCACGGAATCGACATTCTGATCGACCGCGCTACGCACCGGAACGAGATAGCTATATTCACGCGCACCCCATCGCGAAAATGTCAGACATCAGCGCCACCAGCCTGGCACCATTTTCAGTCTTGGTAACTTCACCTCGACTACCGGATCATCTCTCCCACATTGCGCATGGCGTTGCTGCAACTGTGGAACCTGTGATGGGCGGGCCCGACGCAGCCCTGACCTGGAGACGGTGAATATCGCGGCGTCGCCCCGCCGGGCGCGTGCGAGCTCTGGACGGAGCCAACAACTCACCCATGCGCCAGGCGTGCCAGCGCCCTTCTCCGCTCCAGTTGTGGCGACTGCAATATCCCTCATTCGCGGCGGCGAGAAAATCGCCGCATTGTCGGTGAGCCGGTTTCCGACGCCCGCGGGAGGGCACGCATCGTCACCGACCACCGATGTCGGCCGGCGCGAACGCATTCGTATTCGCATCTCTACTGGCTACACCAGCTCAAGCGCGTGCGCGTCCGTTCCAAAGTACGAGCCGATCTGCCCTCGTGATCACTCGAACTGTCATGCAGCATAATCTAATTGAGCGGTTCCGAGCGTCATCCAGACACGATCAGGTGGCTTTGTCGGGCTACCTCCGCGACCACACCGAAGGATCAACACATGCGGCCAACCCGCAGCGCTTCAGCCGATCTGCTCGAACAGCGACACCATGTTCCCTTCCGACCTACGCACGTCGGCCACCCGCACACTGTTCTCGTCCTCGCCGATCCCGCTCCTGGGCAAGACGAAGGGCCCCGGCGCCGACCGGCGCGAAACTTCTGGCCGAGTCCTGCCGTACGGTGCCGGGCATGCGAGCACGAACCGCTATGACCACGCGGGCCGGACGAGGAAGGCCCGGGTTCGGCACCCACCTGCTTCTCGCGGCGCTCTTCGGGCTGCTGCGCATCTGGAACCTCGACTCCTGCTCGGTTGGCCCCGGGATCGGGTTCGGTATGGTCGCCGTATCCTGGCTCGCCGTAGGCCTGATTCGCAGGTCGCGGCCATCTTCCGTCAGCAGCGACGCCTGAGCTGAGCGACGGCCTGTTGCCACGACATCCCGGCTTCCCGTGGGCAGCCGGGGTTGTCTCGTCGCCCGCCACCTCGCCGGGCGGTTGAACTGTCCTGGGACGGATAACGACCCTCGTACGGTGTGGCCGTCCTGTTCGTCGACTGGGAGGCCGGAGCCGATGCCCACCCGATCCACATTCGGTGCCCGCGCGGGTGCCGCCGCCAAGGCGAAGGCGAAGCAGAAGGGAACCGAGGTACTACGAGATTGGCTGGCCCTGACGTGGTTCACCGACTCGACTCCACTGCTCGGACTGCGCCGATCGGTGTGGAACTGGCTCCTGCTAGTTGCCACCGTGGCGATCAGCTACCTGGCCGGCGCCACGGTCCCGCTCCTCATCGCAGGCCTGCTGTTCGTCGGCGGTGCGGTGACCATCGGGCGGGCCATGCGAGTAATGCCCGCCCGCCGCCGATTCGTCGAAGGCCTCGTGGAGGACACCCGGCAGGTCGCAGGGCATCCCCGCTCCACCACCGCGGTACAGGTGCCGGCCTCATCGCGGATCAAGGTGTCACGGTGGGGTGCGAAGAACCGCCCGTTCGTCATGGACGTGACGATCGCGAAGACCGCGCCCGCGGCACCGCCCCTGGCCCGTGGCCTGCTGGAGAAGGCACTCGACCAGGTCCCCAACCCGCACACCGAAAGCGGCGGCGGTTGGATGTACTCCACCAACGCCAAGACCGGACAGCTCCACGCCGAGGCAGTGCCGGCAGGCGACGAGCGGCTCCACCAGCAGCGCGAGATCGCATATCTGCGCAGCAAGTTCACCGACTGGTTCAAGCTGACGTCGAAGCAGCTCACCGATGGGATGTACGACCTGCAGGTCACCGACTGGGCAACCCGGGAGCACCCCACCGAAGGACCCGTCCCGGTCCCGGCCGCCATCGCGTTCGCATTCGGGTCGCACAACGTCGCTGCCCAGGACACCCGCGACGGAATCGAACGGGCCTGCGACGCCGAGTACCTGCGTGGGGTCGAATGGATCTACGCCTGGTCCGACGGCACCCTCGAGATCATCGGTGTCGACCCGGACTCCGTCGACGCCAAGCGGAAGCGGTCCGCGCGGTGGGTTGCCGACCTCGTCGCAGGACAGGCCAAGGCAGCGCGTACGAAAGACTCAGTGACCTCGGCTGTCTCCGGTTGGCAGGAGGAAGTCCACGGCGATCCGTGGGTGCCGATCGCGTTCACCGCGGACTTCGGATCCGGCGCGTTCACCACCGGCCGCGACCAGAGGGCCGTGGAGAACGTGATCGACGACGCGATGAGCGCCTCCGCCGCCGGGCTGATCTGGGCCTACGAGTGGACCGTGGGCGCGACGACCACCGTTGAGGCGCGGGCCTTCCCGTCGAATCACATCGGTGCGCTGCGGAAACTCGAGCTCAAGCGGCTGCGCAGCGTCGTCGAGCAGAAGTTCGGTGGCCGCCGCAGCGATGTCGACGTCGAGGTGATCTCGTGGGAGCCCTGCGATGACGAAGCACCCGTTGGGTTGCCGGCGCAGGTCCGGGTGCGGTTCGGCGCACTGGACGTCTCGAAGTCCGAGACCAAGGATGCGTTCGAGCAGCACTACGACGGCCTGTACACCGCGTGCGACTGGCACTACGACTGGCGCTCGGCCGAGGGCCTGGTCAATCTTACGGCGGTGCCGCGGCTGGCCGACGCAATCGCCTTCCCTGAGAACGGAACCCCACTGTTCGAGGAGATGATCGAGAAGTTCCGCGAGGGCAAGATCTACATCGGTCCGCAGAAGGGCGGGGGCACGTTCTACTGGGATCTCAACAAGGTCGCGCATGGACTGATCGGCGGGAGGACGGGTTCGGGAAAGATGCTCGACTGTGAAACTCCAATCCTGACCGAGGGTGGATGGGCGCGGCTAGGGGAACTTGCTGTAGGCGACCAAGTCTTCGACGAGAACGGGCAACTGTGTTCCGTCACCGGGGTCTACGACCAGCCCCTGACCGACACATGTTTTGAGGTCGCCTTCTCCGACGGAAGCACCGTCATCGCGGGCGACGATCATCTGTGGTGGACAGAGGACCGCACTGCCCGACGATCTCGTTCGGATGCGCGACACGAGGACAACCGAAAGCGTCATCCGTGGTTGTCCCCTGCGCACGTGGCGCAATTGCGAGCGGCAGCGGCTGGCGCGCAACCGGATGATGTGATCAGCATCCCTGAAGTTGCCGAATTGGCTGGAGTACCGCCGACATCGCGAGCGCTCTACCGGCTGGCAAAGTCGATCGGACCGGCCCGCGAGCTACGTCGCATGTTGCGCGAATATCGGTATACCGAGCAAATGGTGTCTCAACGACAAAGGGTGCTGGTCTTCGACTCCGCGGCGTTGTGTGAGTGGGCTATCGCCAAGGTCAGGTCCCCAAGGTTCGGGAAGGGACCGTTGGCCAACCAAAAAGATGCCCTGTTGGCTCTGTGTGCGCACTACCGTACCCATGAGTCGGTGACCTCCGCAGATTTTGCCCTGGGCCTCGGTATCTCGAACAAGGTGATGCGTTCGTGGCTGGAACCGGCGAAAAGCGCAGTCCCGTATCGACTTGAGTCACGCGAAGTTGTGCTCAATGTTCCTGACAAAGTGCTCCAACGTATGGGCCCTCCGGTGGTGCTATATCCCATGCAGGCTCTCTTGAATCTGGTCGCCGACTACGGCGAGCTACCCAAGTGGGACCAGCGCTCTCTTCGAGCGCAAGGGCAGGTTCGCACGACCTGCGAGATTCGGCACACGCTGCGCACGAGAAGCGGTCATCTCAATCACTCGATCCCTGTGTGCAAACCGCTGCAGTTCGCTGAGGTCGATCTTCCTGCTGACCCGTACACGCTGGGAGCGTGGCTCGGAGATGGGTCGAGCCGGGGACCGGTCATCACGAGCATGGACCCGGAAATCGTGGACCGAATCGCCAGTGCCGGCTACACGGTCAAACCCTACAAGCTCAGCAAGACCCGCCTGGATGAAGGATACGGTGCACAAAACTATGGCATTGGCGGACTGAACGCGGGCCTGAAGACGCTGGGTCTACTGAAGTCATCGCCTGGTGCGAGCCGCAAGCACATTCCGAGCCAGTATCTATCTGCATCTGAGGAACAACGCCGGGCGTTGCTGGCCGGGCTACTCGACACCGACGGAACGGTTTCACACTGCGGTGCCGTCGAATTCGACAACACGAATGAAAGACTGGCCAAGGATGTCTTGGAATTGGCGCGCGGTCTAGGTTACCGAGCAGTTCTACGCTCCAAGCCCGCAACGCTGTATGGCACCGCGTATGGCACCTGCTACACCGTGTCTTTTTCCACTCCGGACAAGGTGTTTGGACTCCTCCGCAAGCAACGAGCGCACCATGAGCGGTCGTGCAGCACGAACACGAGCCGTCAGGACTGCCGGTATATCGTCGGCATCCGGAAGGTCGACCCACGACCAATGCGCTGCATCTCCGTGGACTCCCCTACCCGACAGTTCCTGGCGGGGGAAGCCCTTATCCCTACGCACAATTCGGTGAGCCTCGACATCATCCTGTTTTTGACGTTGTGGTGCAGCGACGTCGCCGAAATCATCGTGTGCGACCCGAAGCGAACCGACTTCACGTGGACTCCCGAGTTCCCCTCTGTCATCCGCTTCGCCGCCGGAGCGCTCGAGATCGTCGATGCCGTGGGATATGTACGCCAGGAGATGGACCGCCGCCAGACGATCCTGAACAAGCGGGGCGTACGAAACCTGCGCTACCTGCGGAAGCTGTATGCCGAGCATCCCGAGTTCGAAGTTGAGGACGGCCCGGCCCCGAAGCGGCTGATTCTGTTCTTCGACGAGCTCGCGAACTTCTGGATGAAGTCCGACAACGAGGACATCGAGGCGCAGAAGGTGACCGCCCGGACGCAGATGGAGGAACTCGGACAGCTCGCCCGCGCTCTGGAGATCAACATGATCCTGGCGGCGCAGAAGCCCGACAAGGACCGCATGTCCACCCAGCTCAAGGAGATGTGCGAATTCCGGCTCTGCGTCGGCCCGGTCAACGAGTACACCTCGAAGCAAATCCTCGACACGAATCACGGCACCCGCTTCCCGGAGGAGGGAACACCGAAGGGTCGGGCCTGGGCCACCACCAGCGAACTCGGCTTCCGCGTGGTGCAGGTGCCGTACCTGCCGAACTCGACCGAGGACGCGCCCTGGCCCGCATCGGTGGCGCCGCGGCCGCCGCATCCGATCGCCGGGTCGATGGACCGCCTGCGTGCACTGCTCGCGGCCCAGGGCTACCAGCAGGTGATGGTCCCGAACTCCGATGGTGGGCGGGAGCCGCGCTGGGTGCTGACCGACGAGCCCGTCGCTCCGGCGAAGGTGCAGGCCGTACCGGTGGTGGTGGACAAGCCCGCGCAGGAGCCTGTGGTTGCCCCTGTGCCGGCATCGGTGGGCGCCGCGGCGGGGACCGGTCAGGACGAGTGGGACGGCGACGAGTGGGACGGCGACGAGTGGTGAACCAGGAGTTCCCCGGCGGGCGGCGACCTCGAATATCGCCACTGCTGTACCGAACGTGGCAAGTCGTCACCGATCACAGGTCGAGCCGCATGCTTCACCAGATCGATGTGGCGAAGGCCTCTCGTACGTTGACGTGACTTCGATCGAAAGGACTCCGATGTCTGCTGCACAGAAAACAGGAGACTCGCCAGGTGTTTTCGTCCACGCCCGTGAGCGTTGGCGGACGCTCCCGCACTGCACCAGAGTGCGGTCGGGGATCGCGGTGGGCGTTCCGCTCGCCCTTGCGATGTGGATGATGCTCGCACCACGTGAACGAGGAACTGTCCACGCTGCGTGGCAGACCGCGGACAGTCTGGGTCGAGCAGCCATCGTCGTGTTCTGCATCGCCGCAACCGCGATGCTCAGCTGGCTACTGTGCGTGATCGTGACGGGCCGGTCACGCCACTCCCCGAGCTGCACCTGTCAGGACCTGGACAGCGAATCGTCCGGTAGCAGCGACGCGACACAGGGGCACCGCTGATGGCGCCGCCGAGGAAAGGACCACGCGAGGGAATCGTTTCGCGGGTCGTGTTTTTCGTCGTCGTCATCGGGATCGTGTTCGGGATCTTCCAGACCGTGACCGGCGGAACCAAGGTCGGCGACGATGGATGGTTCCGCATCGGGAACCAGAAGATCACCGAGCTGTTCGATCGGGGCAGTGACACCGCCAAGGAACAGCTCGAGGAGATCACCGACGGCGCCGGGACGCAGCTCGGCGAAACGATCCGCGAACAGCTGTCGACCACCGCACCGGCATCGGAAGGGAACGACGAGTGAGCATCCTGAAGTACGTGCTGTGGGTGGCGGTCGGACTCGGCGTGTTCCGCGGCTGGGTGAACTGGTCGGAGTCCGAGGGCGTGGACTCGACGACCATCGTCCGGCTCTTCGAGACGATCGTGAACACGATCGCCGACCTGACCTACCAGTGGCTGCCGGCGCTGTTCGACCTGATCGGCGGGAAGCCTGTGACTGCACCGGACAGCGGTCCTGCGGTCGAGAGCCTCGCCCCGTCGATGGTGGGGGTGTCGTCATGGTGATGGGACCGACACACGCGATGTCCGGCGCCGCAGTCGGACTCGCGGCCGCCGCGGTCCTCCCGACCGGCTGGGGTGGCCCATCCTCGCTCGCCGAGACCTTCGCCTGGGCGGGCGTCTGTGCGGGATCGGCGCTGCTGCCCGATCTCGATCACCCGCAGTCGACGGTCGCCCGGTCGTTCGGCGTCGTGTCTCAGATCGCGTCCGAGGGCATCAACGCGGTATCTGTGGCCTTCCACGGGTTGACCGGCACCCGCCGCGACGGCACCAGATCGGACGGACACCGCACCCTCACCCACACGCTGCTGTTCGCAGTCGTCCTGGGCGTGGTGGTGTCGGTGCTGGTCGCGACGTTCAGGAAGCCGGCGATCATCGGCACGCTGTTCCTCACCCTCGGGCTGGCGATCCGGGGTCTGGCCGGGGACTGGTCGAAGAAGCAGGGCTGGCTCGCCGTCACGCTCGCGGCCGCGCTGCTGTCGGTGATCGCGTGGCAGGCCTTCCACACTGAGACCGGGTCGGTGTCCCTCGGTGTCGCTGTCGCGCTCGGCTGCATCACACACTGCATCGGCGACGGCATCACCCGTGAGGGCATTCCGTTCCTCGCGCCGCTGGTGACGGTGAACGGGAAGCGGTGGTGGGAGTTCACGCTGCCGTCGCTGCTGCGGATCCGCGCTGACGGGCCGTTCGAGAAGGTCGTGCTGCTGCCAGCTCTGACAGTGGCAACGGTCGTGCTGGCGGTGCTCGCGGTACCGGGGTTCGAGACGGTCGCTGACGCCGCAGCCGCCCGCTGACTCCGAGCAGGTGTCGGGAGCACTGACGATGGGCACAGACGAGTAGGAGAATGGCGTCACCCCGGGATTTCCTTGGGGTGACGCCCTTCTCGTGTATCAGGCGGCGAGTTCGCGTCGTACTGCTCGACGTTCCCGGCGGTTGGCGCGTTCCTTGATCCGCTTCACTTCTCCGGGCTTCCAGTTGGTGGCCCGGCGGCTCACGCGGGTGAAGGCGTCTCGTTCGTCTCCGCCGACGGTCTTGCGCTTCATGGCTGCTCCTGCCGTTCGCTGTGCTGTTGTGATGACACAACTTTCGCAACCGGGCGCAGTTGGTGTTGCAGACCGATAGGCCGCGCTCCCCCGCCGCTCTCAGCCGCCGGTCTCATCCCCCGCGTCGGCGTCGGCGTCGGGATTAGGG
>NZ_BCXI01000070.1 GCF_001895025.1 Rhodococcus zopfii NBRC 100606 = JCM 9919 | reverse complement strand
ACCCGAACGCGACGACCAGCACGACTATCTTCTCTGACCCGGTCGCGCACGCTGCACAGCCGACACCGAGAATTGGGCGGTGGGTTTACGAGAACAGACGAGATTGTCCGGAGTCGATACACCGACCAGGCTTGGTGTGCAATGAGCAGAGCCAGCGAGGCAGTTGCTGCCGCCGGCGGGTGGAGGACATGGTTCACGACCGCGTGTGGGCTTCCGCCTAGCGCATCGAACGCGGAGACGGCCGACCGGGGCCGTGAGTTCGAAGCCGCGCTCATCGAAATGTTCAGCGAGGCTGGTCTTCAGCCCCGAAGGAGTTATCGCCCGACAGGAGAGGAGATCGATGGTTCAATCTGGCTGGATGGCAGGACGTACTTGTTCGAGGCCAAGTGGACGTCCGCAGCCCATCCAGCCTCGAGTCTCTACCAGTTCAAGGGCAAGGTCGAAGGAAAGCTGACCGGCACTGTCGGCCTGTTTTTCAGCATGAGTGGCTACAGCACGGACGCAGTTCAGGCATTGCTCGTAGGTAAAGACCTCAACCTCGTACTTTTTGACGACTCCGACATCAACTTCGTGGTCGACGAACGAATCGACATCGCGGACGCGATCCGCTTCAAGGTTCGCGCCGCGGCGGAATCAGGCACCCCGTACCTCCAACTCGACAAGGTACTCGCTGCTGCAAGCCAGGGGGAGATCGCCAGGCCACGACCGAGGATTGTCTTCGTCGAAGGACGCTTCGAGGAGCGTGTATTCGAGTACCTGCGCGACGACCGCAACGCTACGGAGCCAGTGCAACTCATGAATACCGCTGGTCCGATGAACATGGCGCGGACAATCGACGCGATGCTCCAGCTAGCTGGTCACCCTCTGCCGTTCGTGGCGGTCCTCGAACAGGACGAGGCCGAGCGCAAATCCGGTCGCGATGTTCAAGAGATCGTGGATCAAGTCAATGCCGAGAATGGGCAGGCCGAGCTGCTGTGGATTCCGAGTTCGTTGGACGAGCGCTTGGGTCTCACCGAACGCGACCGTCAACTGATCTGTCGTTTGCCCCCTGATCGGCTTGCCAAATTCCTTGCACAGGTCGATCTCGACGAGCAGATCAGCCTTCATCCAGAACTGGTACCTGTGCTCACGGCGGTCGGGATCCCGATACGACGACCCTAACGAGCGGGACGGTGGCAACATGGGGGGCTGCCCTGCATTGGCCAACCGTAGGTGTTCGGGCAGGATAGAGCGCGTGCGGGCGACTTTCCAGGATCTCGCGTCACAACTTTGCGGATCTGGTCGATCGTGACGACGAACCTTGTGGCGCTGTGCCAACTATCTGGCAAATTGGCAACTGCGGTGGCGATTCACACCGCCGCCGCCACCTATATCCCAACACTTAGCCGCGACAGTCTACTAGATAACAGGTATTATCTAGCAAGGCTGGTTGCGCCGACCGCATCTTCCCCGCCGCCGCTGACCACCGCCGCGATGCAAGAGATTGGAACTCATGGACGACAGCGTGCGCCTGCTGGTCAACTACTTCGACGCAACAGACTGGCCTATGCCTATCTGCCCAAGTTGCAAGAAGGGCAGGCTGATTGCCCGGCCGGCGAACATCACCATGCAGGAGCACGGGAACAGCGCTAGCGCGGGTTGGCACGACCCCATCGGAATCACGGGGGTCTTCCACGGACGACTCGAGTGCACGAGTTCGTCCTGCCGTGATTGGGTCGCAGTTGGAGGCGATTTTGCTGTTGACCCAGCCGACGATCCACACTCCGCAACCTCCTGGGTCCAGATACTGAGACTTCGGACCGCCTATCCGGCGATTGACATCCTCACTCCTCCTTCAGCGACACCGCACGCTGTAGCGGCGGAGTTGTCGCGGGCCGCATCCGTTGTTTGGTTCGAGCCTCGCCTCGCCGTGACAGCGCTTCGAATCAGCCTTGAGCGCTTGATGGATGAACAGGGCATGCCAGTGTCAGGTCCCGACGGACGGAACCTCTCACTTCATCGAAGGCTTGAGATCTTCAAGCAGACACATCCAGTTGAGGGTGCATTGCTCCTTGCCGTGAAGTATGTCGGCAACGAAGGAACACACTCCGCATCTACGGCAATCAGCGCAGAGGACGTACTCGACATGGCCGAGTTCATCGAAGTCGCGCTTGAAGCTCTGTACGGCGAGGACAACTCGGCTATCCACGCCCGAGCCACTCGCATCATTGCCGCCAAGAAGCTCGTCGACTAGCCGCCGTCCCACATGGCTGCGCAACCATGCGCACTGTGACTTGTGGATGGCCGGACCCACTGCCGGAGGTGATTCGGATGAAGAAACGAACCATGCTCGCCTCTCGCTTCGAGGAGTTCCTGGTCTACCGCAGCACGGCGAAGCTGTCTGAGCACACGATCAAGGCCTACCGGCAGGATTTCGCTGCGATCGCTGTCCGCCTGGCTACCACGGCAGGTGCCACCGTCGACCAGCTCGGCTGCGACGTCATTGACAAGGCTCGGATGCGTGGTGCGTTCGCTGACTTCGCCGCCGATCACTCGGCTGCGTCGATTCGGCGTTGCTGGTCGACGTGGAACAACCTGTGCGACTACCTGTTCACCTCGGACATCATCGAGGCGAACCCGATGGCGGCCGTGCTGCGCCCCAGGGCCGAGAAGACTGTCCCGAAGTCGTTCGACCAGGATGCGGTCCAGCATCTCCTCTCGACACTAACCGAGGACGACGAGCAGAACTCGCATGCCTGGCAGGAACGGGACCTCGCGATCGTCTTCACTGCGCTGCTCACCGGCTGCCGGCTTTCGGAGCTGGTCGTGATGAATGTCGGTGACCTGCGCGATGTCGACGCGACCGGTCGGACGAAGGCCATCACCGTGCGCGGCAAGGGCAACAAGGAACGCGTGCTCACAGCCGAGGCCCCGCTCGTGGACGTTCTCACCGACTACCTCGAGTCTCGGCTGCAGCGGTTCCCCGGCAGCGGCAAGGCCCGGTCCTCGCCCACTGACTCGCCGTGGCGGAGACTTCGCGCCAAGGATGCACTGTTCGTCGGCGCCGACGGTGAGCGCATCACCGGCCCGACGATCCAATACCGGGTCGAGCGAGCGTATCGCCGGGCCGGGATCAACGGACAGCGCGCGAAGGGTGCTCTGGTGCACCAACTCCGGCACACGTTCGCGACAACCCTCGCCGATCAGAACGTGAGCGTCTACACGCTGATGAGGCTGCTCGGGCATGAGGCGATGACAACGACCCAGCGGTACACGAAGGGTGCAGGGAAGGAGACCCGCTCCGCCTCTGCGCTCAACCCGGCGTATCGAATGCTCGAAACGAAGGCTGCGCCGACGGACGGCTGACCTTGGGTTCAGGCGGATACTGCGGCGCATCGCGCGGCGGCGCGCAGTTGGCCGGCCGAGACACTCGATGTCTCGGGAATGACCGGCTCATTCACCACAACAGCGGTGGCGCCGATGGACAGCAACACAGGTCGCGACGTACTGCGTACTGTCGAGTCGGGACCCGAACATTTCGGAAACTTGATGTTGGTTCGAAGTCCGCCACTTCCTGATGCGTTCTCCGACGTCCGCTCTAAAAGAGCCCTCCAGACATCGCCCAGACACTTGTACCTTTCGCTCTTGATCTGCCTCCACCTCGACTCTTCGGTCTCGGAGTAGTAGGGCCCATGTCTACCAACCGGACGATCTTCTTTCCCGTTGCCTTATCGATCCCGACGACAGTCAAGGGGTCAGGAGTCAACGCGAGCGACAGCTCCAAGAGTTCCTCTGTAACGAGGAACGTCTCAGTCGGTTTCGGCGACACCCGGGGCGTCTTCGCGTTACTGTTCGGTGCTTCTCGGCCCTTCCCGTTGGGGTCCGACACCGGTTTGGATTTCGCACCTTGTTGTGACGTTTTCTTATTCTTCGACACTTTCTGGGTACGTGTCGTCGTCGAAGTAGGTCCGGTAGTGGTGCCTGTGTTCGAACGGCTCGGCGGCTTCGATCTCGTGCGGGTGGTCGTTCCCGGTGCCATCCGGTCGAGAGCGACCAACAGTGACTGACTTTGGTCAAGGAGTACTTGGAATCGATGTTCACCGTCGGCCAAGACACTGAGCTGCCCGACCATCTGGGAGATGTCTTGTCGCAGTTGCTTTTGCAGAACCTCGAACTTGTCACTCGCTACTGGCTCTTGATGCAGTTTCCGATGCCGTGTCCGTAGGTTGTCAACGCGGTTTGACAGCGCCGTGTATTGACCAACCACGGGCTCCATGTGTTGTTCCTTCCGCGCATCCAGGTGGCACCGTCACTCGACGGTTCCTACGAAAGGTAGTCGATCAAGAGCGCGTCAGCGTAGTTCTCGTTCGCCTCGAACACCGATTGGTCCGGAGGATGGCGGCCGGCTTGTAGGTCCGGTGTCGACGAGGCGTTGTTCAGCGTGGACTCCCTGCCGGTCGGCCGGTGAGTCGTTCAACCGGCGCGATCCCGATCAGCAGCTTGGTGGACAGCGCCTACACCTCCGATGCCGAAAACAGCAAGGCTCCAACGGCCACTGGGTTTACATTCGCTGACTTCCAAGCGAACCACGCGGTCAGAAGCCGCTCGAACTGTCGAACAACCACCGTTCGAACAAATCCGGGCGCAAATTGCCTGTCTCCTGCGCCCACCGAGCGAGCAGGGAGCAGTACCGCTGGTACGTCTCGGCCGGCCAACCACCCTCGGGATGCAACGAGGTCCACCCGATGTCGACCAGAGCGGACGCAACGCGGCTGTCGAGGATCAACGATGGGTGATCCGGCGCCCCGGCACCGGCGAAGTACAGGTACTTGGTGAAGAAAGCCGGGCCCAGATGGGCGATCGCGGGGGTGCCTCGCGGGTAGAGAGTGTCGTAGGCACTCTCGGGGTCGCGGTGAGACGACTGGGCGGCCGTGCGCAACGCCAGGGCAGCAGCGGAGCGGTCCCGGGCGACCGAATCCATCCGGTTGAGAACCTGCCGCACCTTCCCGCCAGCACCCCAGGCGAGTGTGTGCCACAGCAGAGCGAGGGTATCGGTGGGAGAACCCGATGAGGCGGCAGCGAGCCCGAAGAGGTCACCCCGGGTGATGACAGCCCTGCCCTGGTCGATGCGTTGTCCTGCGCTGTGACGTCCGATGACGGGTCCTCCAGGAAGGTCACGTTCATGCAGGGCGTCGTTCCACCAGGTCAGATTGACCGTGATCGCGTGGTCGAGGATGACCTCGCGGGGATTAGCGGATTTCACCCACGTCAAGCATGTCTGGGGTGGTTCGACGGTGCTCAGATCGGTCGGTGCCATGGCCTGATCCTGCCCGACCATCGTGGCGGAATTCGGTATCCGGCTGCCGGTGTCCCGGGTAGGGGTTACAGGGCGACTGCGCGGCGTTCGTCCGGACTCTGCGCCGAGGCTGGGTACTCGGCGAGCATATGAGCTCGGAACCGTGCCCAGTCCTTGTCGTCGGCGAGCGTCCATCCCATCCCATACATCGGGGAGACCTGTTGGTAGCAGGACCGGCACACGATGCTGTCCATCGAGCCTTTAGCGGAGGCGTCGCAGCACGGGGTGAGGTGGTAGGCGGTGCCCGCGTAAGCCACGACATGTGCGGTGTCGTCACGGTAGATCTCGACGACGCGGTCTCGGTGCGCTGCAGCGGTGTTGGTCATTCGATCCTCTGTGGAAGCGGTTTGGGGCGGAACATGTCTGAGCGTCCGCATTTTCGTCGGTGGTGTTGCAGCGGGTGTCGGCTGGTGGTGAACTCCGGCGCTAGCGTGGTGCGGCGTTGACCTGACGATCGTTGGAGGAACCCGCCGATGCCCACTCCCACAGTGACACCGATGCGCGGACAGCCGGTTCTCCAGCAGTGGGCTCGGCGGTTCGATCTGCTGGCCGATCCGAATCGGCTGCGGATCCTGCACCGGTTGCATCACGACCCGGACTTGTGCGCCTGCGACCTGGCCGACGCGGTCGGTATACGGCCGACTGCATTGTCACAGGCGCTGCGGCTGTTACGGGAGCAGGGATGGGTCGAGGCGACACGGCAGGGTCGGCTGATGCGGCACCGGTTGGTTGATGCGACCGTCCATTCGTTGCTGCATACGGTCGGCGCCGACCACCGGCACTGAACGGTCTCCCCTGCTCCGCCCACCCACTGGTAGCGGTTCAGCCGAGAACCGCGTCTCCCCAGTACAAGTCGGATCCTGGGCGGCGTCGGCGCATCGCGACTGACGATCCGTGCGCGGCCAGCTGGCTCACGTGCCGATCATCATCGTCGGTGCGCAGCACGACGACCGGCGTACGGGTGACGTGCACTGTCGAACCGGGAGGTCGGACCCGCTCAATGGAGGTGTGGAGGATCCCCGCGGCGATGAGGTTCCGCGCTACGAGCACCAACCGGGCGAACAGATCACCCTGAGGGTCGTACACCGGAACGTCGAAGCTGAACTGGCCCTCGGTCTCGTGTGGATCGGCCGTCTCGGGTGCCGTCCACACCTGCGGGTGCAGTCGCTCAGTGTCGAGCATCAGAGCGGGCAGGGTCGCGCCCCCGTACGCGCGGGCAGCGGCGTCCGCGCGGCCTGCCTCGTCGCCGGTGAGGGTGTCGTAGGTCGAGATCCAGTCGGCGACGCGGAATCCTCCCCCGTCGGGCCACCAGCTCAGAGCGTGGATGGTCTCGGCTGCGGCGTCGTCACCGTCGGCGGTGACCGTGAACGGAGCAGAGAAGGTCAGGTACGCATCCGGATACGGCAGCGCCGCGGCCTGCACACCGAGCGCAGCGACGTCGTCGCCGATCAGCGCCTGCGCGGCCGCGAGCGCAACAGCGCCTGCGGCCGGTGAGGCGATGAGCAGTGGTACCTCGGCCAGTCGATCGGCTCGATCGGTAAGCCACTGGCTGACCATCGGCATCTCCGCGCCAGCAGCGAGGTCGCCGGCGGGCACGGCGGCGACGTAGCCGTAGGAATGATCGAGCCAGGCAGCCAAGCGCACACCGGTGGGCTGCAGAGACGGATTCCAGGCCGCAGCCAGGTCCACCTCGACATGGGAGCGGAGCGCGGCTGCAAGGCGATTCCGAAGCCACGCGACCGCGTCTGCGTGGTCGGTGACCGCGCTGGCAGCGGCGAGTCGGGCGTCCCAGGTGGGGAGCACGTGAACGTTCATCGTGGGTGGACTCCTCGATTCGGAGGTTGGACAGAGTCCTCGCCGTTCGGACGCCTGAGAAGCGGGGTAGTTGTGCCGACGGCGAGGATGCGTCGCTGGCGGGCGAGGTCTCGGGTGCTCGCCTGGTAGGCGAGCACTACTGCGGCGGCGAGTACGGCGAACAGCACGGTGAAGCCGACGACGACCAGGACAACCAGAGTGAACGGGAAGCTGGCGTTTGTCCACGTGAGGGACCAAACGGGATCACCGACACCGTCTGGTGCGGCGAAGCGGTCCAAGCGGTAAACCACGCGCATGAGGACCCATCCGACCGCGGCTCCAGTCACGGCGGCTCCGGTCACGGCGGCACCAGCGATCGCTGCGGCGGCGATGGTGTGTGGGGCGGTCATGGTGGTGACGACGGTAACCATGGGGTTATCCACTTCGTGCGTTCGCGACGACGCCGTCCATCTGCTGTTGACCTGCAGATCCAGACCCGAAAGCACACGAACCGAGCGCTACAGGCTTGCTCGTGCCAGATCATGCCCCACGATTCGGACGAAGCCGCTCCTGGAAGCGATCACCGCCTGAATCGGTCGCCCATCATGAACGCCAAAGGTCGAGCGACTCCCACCCTGGAGGGACCCCCATTGAGCGGATCGACAGCACGTGTGACGTCGGAAACGTCTGCAGCAGCGCTGCGAGCTGTCGGTGCCACTGCGTCTTTGCCTCGATCGACGGGAGGAGGTAGGCGATCACTGCGAGTGCGTTGTACGTACCGAAGACATCTTTGGCGGTCTCCTCATCCCGGAGGTGGTCAAGGAGCGGCACAAGCCCTACCTTAGGTCGCGCTGGAGCGTGCTGGAGCTTCCGGTTGAACAGGCGAGCGTGGTGCGCTGCTACGTTCCGCACGTAGTTCAAGCTGGCGAGCCAACTGACCATGAGCTTCTTGGTCGGTACTCCGAACGCCAGAGCGATTTCTTCGGCGTCCTGCTGGCGCAATCCTCTGTAAAGGACGGAGAGCTGGCCCAGTTCGAGGATCTCGGTGAGCGCCCAGACCGGCATCCGGTCGTCATACTTCTCCCGGAAGTGGGCGACGAACCGCTCGTCGGACTTGGCCCGCCGCTCATCGACTCGCTGTAGCCATCTCGCATGAGAACTGGGCGTCGGCTCTCCCGTGGCGGGATTGGTACCTTCACGCGTGAACGTTTCTGTGAAGCTGGCCGGGTCTGTGTGAGCAAAGGCCGAAGTGCGACCGAGCACGTAACCAATCCTCATCCGTACCGCGACCTCGATGCGTTCGATGCCATCCATCACAAGCATGCGCAGCTGCCGGTCGAAGTCGATGATCGACTTGGCGTGGCGCAAGGTCGTGTCTGGCCGATAACCGCTGAGCACGCGGGTGCGCGTGCGGTTATCGTCGCTCCGATACTGTTCGGACTTCCGAAACGGGTAGAGGTAGCCGGTGAGCCGGTAGTAACCGACCGCTTTCAGGAGTTCAGCCGCTCGGCCTCGGTCGACCACGTCGACTCCGCTGCTCGCCAGCTGCTCGACCTGTTGTTCGAGAGACAGCCAGGGCTTCGTGTACTCCACCATGAGATTCCTTGGACAGAAAATCAGCCCGCGCCTTGCGGCAACGGGCTGATCATGATGAGACCCATGTTAGCACGGCACCCCGAGGGGTCATTCGTAGCCGCCTACGACGGCGTGTTGTTGCCACGCGAATCGAACAGATGACTCAACCGTGAAGGCTCACCGGTGCGCCGTCCCGGCGATGCGGAATATTTTGGGCACCTTACGCACGCGGCCTACCAGTCAGCGCCGGGCCGGTCGGTCGAGTTCGCGGTATTGGCGGTGGGCTTCCTCGGCCAGCCAGGGGTAGGTGCGGGCGATCTGGGTGAGTACCCGCTTCTTGATGACCGTACCGGCGGTCTCGGACAGCTGTTGCCCACCGCTGCTGCGTACACCGTTGCGGTGGGCGTCGTAGTTCGATCCGGTGTGCCGCAGCCAATTCACGCACAGTCGTTTGAGGAACGCCTCGCTCGAGGTTGTCTCGGCCGGCCGCTTGCCGGGCGCGAGGCGGGCGTTGTAATGCGCGATCGCGCGGCGGATGAGCACCGGCGGCGCGAGCTGGACGACCTGCACATCGACTCGTGCGGCCGCAGTCAGCGCCTTGCCGTGGTCGGGCCGGGTCATCGCGTGATCTCCGGGGCCGGGTTGAACGCAGCTGCCGCCTGCTGCGCGAGATGGTCTGCGGTGCCGGAGTCCTCGGCGGTGGCGCAGGAGCGTTTGAGAACCACGCCGTCGATGTCGAGGACGCAGGTCACGTGCATGTCGGCGCCGGACCCGGAGACGCTCGCCGGGGTGAGCCCGCGCCAGGCCTGCCGTTGGGTACTCATGGTCACTCCCCCTTGCGGTGCCCGTGTAGTGGTCGCCGGTGTCGTGGCCGGGGTGCGGGACGTCGAGGCCACCGGCAACTCCTGGGCGTAACTCGGCGGCCCGGGGTCCGGTCCGGTCTGGGGAATGACGACGATGGTCCGCACAAGGTCGTCCTTGGTGGACGGGCAGCGCTGGTTGCTCGCGCTGATGTCCTGCCATACCGATTCGCGGTCGTCGCGCCCGACAATCGATGCGGTGACGATGACGTTTGTCGTGGCTGAGTGGTCGAAACTGTCCCAGGACGTTGCCCTCGCGCCGGCACCGGCATCGGCGGCAGTGTCGTCCGAGACGAAGATCCGCGAGGACTGCCACCGCATCCCATCTGCCTCGGCGCCTGCCGCCTGCCTGGTGCCACCGCACGCCAGCGACCGAACGTCGGTGCCGGACAGGCTTCGGGTGGTCGCGTCGATCGTGTCGACGCCGTCCGACCATGACCGCAGGCTCGCCCCGGTGATCGACTGGTCAGCCGGGAGGACCGATGCCGCGACGTTCGGCAGGTCCGGCTCACGCAGGTCCGGTGCGCCGGTCATCGCTGCCGACAGTGCCAATCCGCCCGCGACAGCGATGACCACGGCGCTCGCGCCCACACCACCGAAGAAGGCGAGGGTGCGCTTGGAGATTCCCCCGGGTACGGGTTCGTCGGTGTCCGTGTCGGGTTCGGTGAGCGGGCGCGGACCGGGGTCCGTCGTGCTGTCGACGGGTGCGGCATCGAAGGCGAGGGCACCGCGGCACAGCACGTGCTGGGGATTCGCCATCACCTTCACCGGGCCGTGCACCCGAGCTGCTGCGGGCACGGCCGGGTCGTAGGCCAATCCACCGCACAGCATCACCCGGTGACTGATCGGCTCGGTGGCCTTCTCGTCGAGCCTCGTGAGTAGGTCGCTGAACTGGGTGGCGAAGTAGCGGTCGCCGGTTGCGTCGACTTCCTGCTCGGACAGCGTGATCCGTCCGACGGGCCGCGGCAGGTGGACGGTGACGGCGTCGTGGTCCGCGAGTGCTTCTCGGGCAGCGCGTATCCGAGGGACGCCGGCGAATCCCCAGCGGGCATCGAGCGCCTGGTCCGGGAATCCGGCGTCGGTGAGAGCGTTGGCGAGGAGGAATCGGTCGAAGATGTCTCCGCCGCTGTCGGATTGAGCACGTCCGATGATCCGCGGGCCGCGCTCACCACCGATGACGGCAATCGCTGACAGATCGGTGGCTCCGCAGTCGACGGCGATGACCCCGGCGCCGACCGGCAGCGTGGGAAGGGCGTAGGCGAGGGCCTTGTCGGACGGGATGAGGGTGACTGTGCGGGTCAGCGCAGCATGCACGATCCGCTGAAAACGGCGCTGCAGCTCGGGTGCCCACGTGGAGGGGACGACGATCACGATCTTCGGGGTCGTCCCGAGTTCGTTGATGGCGGCCTCCAGCACGGGGCGCAGCAGCAGCCCGGTCAGCGCTTCGATCGACCAGGACACCCCGTCAATGACGAGGGATGGCACGTCGAGGCGGTCGACCAGCGGCCCGAGCTGCGCCAGCGTCACCGGGTCACCGTCTCGGGCCGGCCGAGGTTGCCCGGCCTGCACGACCAGCCGTGCCAGCGGGGTGGTGGTGCCATCGATCACAAGTGGGGTCACACGGCCACTGGCGTCACGGACGGCCGCGGCGAGCGTGCACGCTCCGACGTCGATGGCCAGGACAGGGTTGGGCATGCCACCGATGATCGCGGGTCGCTTCTCCACGACGAACGTGAGCGATGTCGGGCTGACGACCTAACCTGTCCTGATGCGTATCGACCATCGGTGGTTACTGGATGTCGAGATTGAGCGGTCAAAGGAGATCGCGCGCCAGGCCAAGGATCGGCCGCGCAGGCATCATCACGTTCCCCAGATGTACCTACGCCGATGGTCGCCCGCAGATGGGTCGTCACGTCTGGTCCGTATGACGGACATCGACACGTCGGAATCGGAGCTGCGCAATCCTGACTCCATCGCAAACGAGCCGTGGTTCTACCAGATCTCCGCCGATGACGTCGATCCGGAGAACGTGCCGGACTTGTGGTTCGAGATTCACATGTCGCACGTGGAAAACGACGCCAAACACACGCTCACGGCACTCGACCAGTTACCAGACGGCCAGCTTCGGGATCGAGCACTCATGACCGACCTCGCCGTGTTCGTCGGGCTACAGAGCCAGCGAACGGTCCGTCGCCGCCAAGGCGAGTTGGACATCGACGCCGGTATTCGCCGATTTGGGGCGCGCAACGTGGTGGGAGAACCGGAGATAGGGGGTTCCCCCTTGAGTGTGGACATCCTGAACACTGGGTCGTGAGGATCCAGAGGAAGAGATGTCACTGATGGTGATGAAGGCATACTCGGCGGAGTTCAAGGCCGATGCCGTCGCGCTGTACCTGTCCGACCCGAGCCATACCTTCGACGGCATCGGCCAAGATCTGGGTGTCAGCCGGGAAACGCTGCGCAACTGGGTACACGCCGAACGCAAACGCAGCGGTGTGTCCGGGACCGCCGACCGGGACCGCAAGCCGGCGCCTGCTGGCGAGGTATCGTCCGAGTCCGTGTTGGAGGAGGAGAACAGGCAGCTCAAGGCCCAGATCCGGAAGCTCGAGACCGAACGGGAGATCCTGCGCAAAGCCGCGAAGTATTTCGCGGGCGAGACGAACTGGTGAGCCGCTTTCAGTTCGTCGACGACCACCGCGACACCGTTTCGGTGAAGTGGCTGTGCCAGATCCTCGAGGTCTCCCGATCCGGGTTCTACCGGTGGCGGGCCGCAGCGGCGGCCCGCGCCGAACGCGCCCGCGCCGACCAGGAGCTGGCCGAGCGGATCCGCGGGATCCACGACGACTCCGACGGCACCTACGGGTCCCCACGGGTGACCGCCGAGCTGCGCGATGCCGGGCTCGAAGTCAATCACAAGCGGGTCGAACGGGTGATGCGCGAGCACGGGATCGTCGGCGTGCATCTGCGCAAGACGGTCCGCACCACCGTCCCCGACCCGGACGCGGTCGCAGTGCCAGACCTGATCCGGCGGGACTTCACCGCGAGCGCACCGAACACCCGGTATGTCGGCGACATCACGTACCTCCCCATCGGGGACGGGCAATTTCTTTATCTGGCAACGGTGTTGGATCTGCATTCGAAACTGCTGGCGGGGTGGTCGATCGCCGACCACATGCGTACCGAGCTGGTCACCGACGCGCTGCGGGCCGCCGCGGCCGTGCGCGGTGCCGACGGCCTCGTCGGGGCTGTCTTTCACTCCGACAACGGGGCTCAGTACGCCTCGGCGGAGTTCGCCGACGTGTGCCGTGAGTTGGGTGTCACGAGATCGCGGGGTGCGGTCGGAACGAGCGCGGACAACGCTGCTGCGGAGTCGTTCAACGCGACGTTGAAGCGGGAGACGCTGCAGGGCAAGAAACGCTGGAACAGTGCGGGTGAGGCGCGCGCTGCGGTGTTCCGTTGGGTCACTCGTTACAACACCAGAAGGAGGCACTCCACTCTCGGTCAGATCTGCCCGATCGAGTACGAACAGCGGTCGGCTACGCTGGCCACCGCCGCATAGGAACTGGTGTCCACATCTCAGGGGGAAG
>NZ_BCXI01000069.1 GCF_001895025.1 Rhodococcus zopfii NBRC 100606 = JCM 9919 | reverse complement strand
CCATCACCCGAGGCGACCTGCCCCAAGGCCAGTACAGCCTCTTCGGACTCTGCGGCCAGCTCAGCCACGGAGGCGGATGGATGTGGTCACCCGGACAACTATCAGAAAGAGTCCAGTTCGAGATCTGGGTAGGACCCCAGCCGCAGCCAGCACCTACCCTCCCGCCAATCTTCGGATCCTCATAAACCACCCCACCGAGTCAGCCCCTCAGACCAACACTGAGGGGCTGACTCAAAGCTTCTACCGAGCCACGTCGACGGGTAGCTGCCCGATGACACGTCCCCGGGATCGGCACGACCCCGCAACCGCCGACCAGCGTCCGGCCGACCGCCACAGGCGCGCGCGATCCGGGACGTCCCCACCGGTGGCCACGCAGGATTCGACCCCCTCCCCTGAAACAGCAACAGACGCACACGGCCCCCGCACCCGAAGAAGGGTGCAGGGGCCGAACAGCTGCGGTGAACGGTCTAACCGACGGCGCGGTCGAGCTGAGAAACCCGCTGCGGACTCACCCCCAACACCACAGCGGTATCCCGAACCGACAACTTCACACCATGACGCAGATGCGCCACCGCCGCACGCGACACACGCGCCGCCTCCTCCTGAGCCCGGGCCGCCGCCTCGACCTGCACACGAGCCCTGCGGACTTCCTCGAGCACAGCCGGATCGCCGAGATCGACATCGAGGTCCACCTCGACGTCCTCGGCCGGCACATCTTCGAGCAGACCCACCGCATCGGCAACCATCGCCGGGATCTGGTCGAGCCTGCGAGCCTGGGTGAACGCGCCGTCCACCTCCGGCACCTCCACGACCCACCACCCGCCGTCACGCACGGCCTTTGCCGTCACCTTCATCATTTCGCCCCTTTCGCGCCCTTGCTCGGAGCCGGGATCTCCAGCTGCTTGCGGATCTTCTTCACCAGCAGGTCCGGGATCTCGGTATGCCGGGCAACCACCGTCCGACGCCCGCCCAACACCACCTTGGTGTGGTTGCCACCTTCGGTCTCGCTGAACTCGAGGCCGTTGGCCTTGGCATAGTCCCGCAACTCCTTGAGGAGGTCCGTTCTCTTCACACTATAAGTCTATCCCCCCTTTACTTTTCAAGTAAAGGGGGGATAGACGAATTCTTGATCAGGAGATTCGACCGCGACACCACCACGAACCAACAGGCCCGGACCCCCACCCCGAATCAACCACACCACAAGCCACACCCGACCCCCCCTCCCGCATCACCGAGGTCCGCGTCCTCCAGCGTGAAATCGGCGGGCACCGTCACGCTGCATGTGGACACCTCCCACCGAACGCATCACACCCCCAGCTCCACATCTTCTTCGTCGATGGCGTCGAGGGACGCATCGAGCACCGCCAGCAACGCCGCGATCTCGCTAAATCCATTGCACTAGAACATCTCTGATGGATGATGTGCACTCCCACCTTCCCCAATCTTCAGCCGAGAACACCGATAGCGACGAGAGCGGGTCGGGATCCTGTTGGCGTTCCGTGGCGGCAAGAACGGGGTGCGGCGCACCGCGCAGCTGCTCGCCCGGGTGGCGGTGCACCCCGGCGACGACGAACGGCTGGTCGATGAGACGTTTGAACCGCTCCGCGTCGAAGGCGGCGCTTGCCATCCCCGAAGAGGCATCAGGGTGTTGCATCTCACATCAGTGTCTCGTCATGAGACAGGTAATGCGTCCGGACGAGCCGCGGGCGGGCCGCGCCCAACACGATCAGATCTCCGTGACCAGCCGAAATAGTCAGCTTCTCCTTCTGCGAGGCATCCGGCGCGGGTGTCTCGCAATGAAACGGCTCCAGTGTGTCGCAGGTCGCAATGATCGTCCTCACGGCCCCAGCGGCAAGAACGAAGGAGATTCGAAATGTCCATTGAGCAACGCGATGTACTGATCGTCGGCGCAGGATTCGCGGGTCTGTATCAGCTCGACAAACTGCGCAAGCTCGGTTACGACGTGCACGCGGTCGAGTCGGCCGGGGGTCTCGGCGGCGTCTGGTACTGGAACTGCTACCCCGGCGCCCGGGTGGACACATGGGGCCCGATGTATCAGTTCTCCGACGAGGAGCTGTGGCGTGACTGGAACTTCTCCGAGCTGTACCCGGACTGGTCCGAGGTACGGGCCTACTTCAAGCACGTCGACGAGAAGCTGAACCTGTCCAAGGACATCTCGTTCAACACCCAGGTCACCGGCGCGGAGTTCAATGAGGACACCAAGCGCTGGCTGGTGCACACCGAGAACACCGAGACCGGCGAACGCAAGGACATCTCGGCCCGCTACTTCCTGCTGTGCACCGGATTCGGTTCAAAACCGTACATTCCAGAGATCCCCGGCCTGGAGAACTTCAAGGGCGAGTGCTATCACACCGCACGCTGGCCACAGGAGGGTATCGACCTGGCAGGCAAGCGTATCGCTGTCATCGGCACCGGAGCCTCCGGTGTGCAGGTAGCTCAGGAGAGCGCCCCGGTTGCCGAGGCTCTGACCGTCTTCCAGCGGACTCCGATGATCGCACTGCCGATGCGCCAACGGAAGTTGACCGATGAGGAGAATGCGAAAGACAAAGAGACCTACCCCGAGCGAATGGCGCGGCGCAACCACCACTTCGCCGGCTTCGACTTCGATTTCCTCGACAAAGGCGCCGCCGACGTCACCCCCGAGGAGCGAGATGCCGAGTTCCAGCGGCTGTGGGATATCGGCGGCTTCGTGCCGTGGCTGGGCAACTTCAACGACCTCTTGTTCAACGAGGACAGCAACCGCGCCTTCTACAGATTCTGGCGCGATGAAACCCGCAAGCGGATCACACGCGAGGATCTCTGGGAGGATCTGGCCCCGACCGAGCCCCCGCACCCCTTCGGTGTCAAGCGTCCGTCACTCGAGCAGAATTACTTCGAGATCTACAGTCAGGACAACGTCAGCCTGGTCAACCTGCGAAACAACCCGATTGACCGTGTGACCACCAAGGGCATCGTCACAGCCGATGGTGTCGAGCACGAGTTCGACCTCATCGTGCTGGCGACCGGCTTCGACGCGGTCACCGGCGGCATCACTCAGATCGATATCCGCAATGCGCAGGGTGAATCGTTCGCCGACTCGTTCAGGGACGGTGCCCACACCGCTCTCGGCGCCGCGACCGCCGGCTTTCCGAATCTGATGTTCGTCTACGGCCCCCAGAGCCCGTCGGCCTTCTGCAACGGCCCGACCAACGCCGAGGCACAGGGTGAGTGGGTCGTCAACTTCCTCGATCACCTGATGAAGAACGATATCCAGCGGGTCGAGGCCACCCGCGAGGCCGAGCAGGTCTGGCAGCAGAAGATCGACGAGGTCTGCGAGATGGCGCTGTTCGACCGGGCCGCGTCCTGGTACATGGCCGCCAACATCCCGGGCAAGAAGGTGCAGATGCTCATGTGGCCCGCCGGCCTCCCGGCGTTCCTCGAAGAGGTCAACGCCTCCGCAGCCAACGGCTACCCGGAGTTCGTCAAGGCCTGATCTCCGATGGAGGGGAGTCACCACGGCGGCTCCCCTCCATCGAGTGTCCCCACCTCAAGGAGCTCCTCGTGCAAAGCCTGATGATGGACGTGCCGCTTCAGATCAAGACTCTGCTGTGGCGTGCGGAACGTCTCTACGGTCACAAAGAAATCATCGCCCGCACCGGCGACGCCTTCGATGCCTTCACCTTCACCGAACTCGGCCGGCGTGCTCGCAAGCTGTCGAACGTCCTTGCCGGGCTGGGCGTCACGTTCGGCGACCGCGTCGGCACTCTCGCCTGGAACACGGCCGAGCATCTCGTCGCCTACTATGCGGTCCCCTGTATGGGTGCCGTTCTGCACACCGTCAATACTCGGCTGTCCGACGATCAGATCGCGTACACCATCGCTCACGCCGGCGACACCGTGCTACTGGTCAGCAGTGACCAGCTCCCACTTCTGGCGCGTCTTACCGGTCGGCTCGCCGATGTGCGGACCGTCGTCGTCCTCGACGGCGAGGCGCCCGCCGACGTTGAACTGTGTGTACCGGTACTCGCCTACACCGACCTGATGGCCGAAGCCTCCGACGAGTACGACTACCCGGATCTGGACGAGAACACCGCAGCTTCGATGTGTTATTCATCGGGCACGACCGGCGACCCGAAGGGCGTGGTCTACAGCCACCGCAGCACCGTTTTGCACGCCCTCGGGCTGTGCACCACCGGCACCATCGGGGTGAGCGAGAAAGAGCGATACCTGCTGGTCACGCCGCTGTCACATGTGAACTCCTGGGGCATGCCCTTCGCCTGTGTTCTGCAGGGCGCCACCATCGTCCTGCCCGGCGATCACCCAGTGGGTGCGGACTATTTGAAGGTCATCGAAGACGCCGCACCCACCGTCTTCGTCGGGGCAGTCACGGTCGGTATGTTGATCCGCCGCGCACTGGAGGAGCACCCCAGCGACTATGACATCTCTTCGTTGCACACGATGTGGCTGGGCGGTCAGGCACCTCCCGTCGTCGAGATGAAATGGTGGAAACAAGCTCACGGCATCCACATCACCCAGGCATGGGGCATGACCGAGGCCTCCCCCGTGCTGACCTTTTCCGGGCTGACGTCCACCAACCAGGACCTCGACGAGGACGCCAGGTTCGAGATCTTCAGCACGCAGGGGCAGCCGCTCCCACTCGTCGAGATCAAGCTGGTCCGCGAGGACGAATCCGAAGCGCCGTGGGATGGAAAGACCCCAGGCGAGGTTCTCGTCCGGGCACCGTGGGTGATCCGTGAGTACTACAACGATCCCCGCTCTGCAGGGAGCTTCACCGACGGCTGGTTCCGCACTGGCGACATCGCGACGATGACCCAGGACGGCTATCTGACGATCGTCGACCGCGCCAAGGACCTGATCAAGAGCGGCGGCGAGTGGATCTCCTCGGTCGAGCTGGAGAACGCCCTGATCGCCCACCCGAAGGTCATAGAAGCCTCGGTGGTCGGCGCGCCGGATCCGAAATGGATCGAGCGGCCCGTCGCCTTCGTCGTCCTGTCCGACACGGTTTCCCCCGACGAACTCAAGCTGTTCCTGAAGAAGCGATTCCCCTCGTTCTGGGTTCCGGACCGCTTCGAGGTCATCACCGAGTTGCCCAAGACCAGCGTCGGGAAATTCGACAAGAAACGGCTTCGCAACGAGTACGTCTGATCGCGTTGACACCTCAACACTCATCACTACCCCCGGAGGAGAATGATGGTCACCGACCATTTCTACAGCAAGCTCAGCAGCGGCCACGGCTTTCTGGAGTCACCCCGCTTCCACAATGGCACCCTCTACCTGAGCGACTTCTTCAACGGGCGCGTCATCACGATGGACCCGACAACCGGCGCCTGGACGAAGATCGCAGATGTTCCCAACTCGCCATCCGGCCTCGGCTTCACCGACGACGGCGGGATCTTGATCGTCTCCCAGCACGACCACAAGCTGCTGCGCCGCGATCCCAATGGCACCATCACCGAGTTCGCCGATTTGTCCAAGTACTGCGGTGGCGACGCGAACGACATGCGTGTCGTGAACGGCCACTGCTACATCGGCAACTTCGGGTTTGATCTGGCCGGCGGCGCCGACCCCGAAACCACCAACCTGATCCATGTCACCCCGGATGGCACGGTGTCGGCCGAGCCGGGCGATGTTCTGTTTCCGAACGGCGCGGAACTGCTCCCGGACGGCACCACCCTACTGCTCTCGGAAACCCTCGCGCACAAGATCTCAGCATTCCAGGTGCAGCCAGACGGCAGCCTCACCGACTACCGCACCTGGGCCCAACTGCCCGAAACCCACAATCCCGACGGCATGACCGTCGACTCCGATGGCGGCGTCTGGTATGCCAATGCCCTCACCGAGGGTCCCGAGAGCGGCTTCTACCGGGTGGAGGAAGGCGGTGAGATCACCGACCGGATTCTCGTCGAGAAGGGCTGGGGCGTGGCGCTGACCTTCGGCGGCCCCGACAACGACATCCTGTTCCTGGTCAACAACGACACCACACTGCCTGACTTCGCCCAGGGCCGGTCGGCCGGCTACGTCCTCACCGCGAAAGTCGGACGCCGCGGCGCGAACTGACCGTCTCCCGCCACTCCTCATCTCGACCTCCTCCCGAAAGGACTCTCAATGATCCTGTCAAGCCGCAACCGTGGCGACCGGCGCGTCCGGTTGCCAGGTGCGGTTGTCGCGGATGAGTGCGTAGAGGACATCGACGCGACGCCGCGCCAAGCAGATCGTTGCCTGGATCGGGCGCTTACCTTCGGCCCGTTTGCGCGTGTAGTAGGCACGCGAAACAGGGTCACAACGGGCCGCAGTGAGCGCCGACATGTACATCACCCGGCGCAGACGCCTGCTGTAACGCTGCGGAGTGTGCAGGCGTCCGGTGCGTTTACCCGAATCTTTGGGTCTCGGCACCAAACCGGCCCACGCCGCGAGTCGATCGGCCGATCCGATCAGCGCCGGATCACCGACAGCCGAGAGAAATTCGGCGCCGAGACAGAACCCTATTCCAGGCAGACTCACAATCGCCTCGGCCAGAGGGTGCCGACGAAATCGAGCCTCGATCGCAGCGTCAGCGGCTCTGACTCGCACGTCGAGGTCGATCACCCCCTGCGCCAACTCGGCCACCAGTTCGGCAGCGATATCTTCGCCGGGGAGCCGCACCGTCTGCGCTTTCGCCGCAGCGACCGCGGCCTGAGCAATCGACTCCGCATTGCGCACCCCGGAGCCGGCGAGCATCGTGGCCAGCCGTGCTGCCCCCGCACGGCGGATCGCTTTGGGTCGCTGGTACCGGGTCAGCAGCACCACCCAACCCCGATCCGAGGAGATCTGCGCGACACGTTCGAGTCCGGGACACACAGCGACGAGTTGCTGACGCAGGCGGTTGATGGTGCGGGTGCGGTCGGCGACGAGATCGGCGCGGTGGCCGGTGAGCATCTGCAACTCGCGGATCAACTCGTCATCGGGATGCAACACGGGCAGGTCGGAGCGCATGCGGGACTGATCTGCGATTACCCGGGCGTCCCTGGCGTCGGTTTTGGCCTCGCCGCCGCGGTAGACCGTCGAGGCCTGCCAGACCGAACGCCCGGACAGATAGCGCACAGGTGTGCCGGCCTTCGTGAGGACGGTCAACAGCAAGGTCGCGTAGACGGTGGTCAGATCCACCGTCCACGACACCGAATCGCCGAGGGATTCGGTGTCAGTGATCACCGAGATGATTTCTTTCTCGTCGTTGGCGAATCGACGCGACAGCACGACCTCACCGGAGGCGTCGAGGACGCATATCCAGTGATGTTCCTTGCCGACATCGATTCCTGCCCACAGGTGCGAATCGGTCATCGATCTCCTCGTTTTCGCTTGTGTTCCAACCTGGCCCCGATGGACGACCCCGCCGGCATTTCCTTAAACAAGCGATCACATCGCAGATCTCAATCAGCGGTCCGAGGTGTCCAGATGGGTCGGGTGGTCAGTCCTTTCAAGCCACACCCGAAAGCCAGCAAAACCCATGCAACCTCTCCCGATCCACCCGGGTTACAGCTCAACGTAACTCTCACGAAGTAACTGCACCTACAAACTTAAGGACTCCCATGTTCACCGGTCGCATCGCCAGATTCGACGCTCCTGGCCAGCCTTTCACTCTCACCGAAGCCTCTCTCGACGGCGTCGGTCCGGGTGAGATCCTGATCAAGGTCAAGCGCACCAACATCTGCGGCTCCGACCTGCACGCCTGGCACGGGACCTTCAACACCAGGGGTCTCGGCGGCCGGCTCCCGACGGTGCTGGGCCACGAAATGGTCGGCGCCATCGCCCAGCTCGGCGAGGGCGTCACCGCCGATTCCGACGGTCACACACTGTCGGAGGACGACCGCGTGGTCTTCCCCTATTTCTTCTCCTGCCACCGCTGCTACCAGTGCCTGCGCGGGCACCGTACCGCCTGCGAAAACCTGTCCATGGCGATGCTGGGACAGGCCGACGAACCACCGTACTTCGTCGGCGGCTACGCCGACTACTTCGTCCTGCCAGCCGGCGCCGTCGTGTACCGCGTCCCCGATTCGCTGTCCGACGACCTGGCCTCCGGTGCGAATTGCGCACTCTCACAGGTCATGTACGGCTTGGAACGGGCGAATCAGACCTTCGGCGACACGGTGGTCGTGCAGGGAGCCGGCGCACTGGGCCTCTACGCGGTGGCGGTCGCCAAGGCTCGCGGTGCCTCGCTCGTCATCGCCATCGACGGGGTCGCCGAGCGGCTGGAGCTGGCGACCGCCTTCGGTGCCGACCACGTCATCGACCTCACCGAGGTTCCCGAGGCCAAGGACCGCGCCAAGCTGGTGCGGGGTTTGACCTCCGGCCGGGGCGCGGACGTCGTCGTCGAGGTCGTCGGTATCCCCGCCGCGATCAACGAGGGGCTCAACTTGCTCGGCCTCTACGGACGTTATGTCGAGATCGGCAACATCAACTTCGGTAAGACCGTCGAGTTCGACCCGTCCCGATTCGTGTTCTCCAACAAGACGATGATCGGCGTTTCGCTTTACGAGCCCGACGTCCTCTCCCGTGCGCTGCAGTTCCTCCAGGAATGGCAGGACAAGATCCCGCTGTCCCGGCTCGCCGCCGCCACCTACTCACTCGAGGAGATCAACGACGCGTTCGCCGCAGCCCAGACCAAGCGCGACGTCCGCGCCAGCATCGTGTTGTGACAGACCGGGAGAAACGAATCATGCACGCACGCAACGAGCTCTACATCGACGGTGCCTGGGTCGCCCCCGCAGAGCACGCCGGAGTCATAGAAGTGGTCAATCCGGCCACCGAGCAGGTGATCGGCCATGTCCCGCACGGGACTGCCGCCGACGTCGACCGTGCGGTCACCGCCGCCCGCCGCGCCTGGGATCCGGACGTGGATCTGGTCGAGCGGCGCCGGCGGGTCGCCTCGATCATCGAGGCGACCAAACGCCACCTGCCCGCTATCGCAGCCCTGATCACCGCGGAGATGGGCGCACCGATCCGCATCGCGGAGAGCGTCCAGACCAAGGTTCCGCTGGCCGTCGCCGAAGGCATCCTGGAAGTGCTCGATCAGCCCGAAAGGACCGAACGCATCAGCAACTCGGTGATCCTTCGCGAGCCCTACGGCGTCGTCGGTGCCATCACTCCGTGGAACTACCCGCTCTATCAGGTGATCGCCAAGCTGGTTCCCGCAGTCGCGGCGGGCTGCACGATCGTCCTCAAGCCCAGTAACGAGGCCCCGCTGTCGGTATTTGCGTTCTTTGATGCCCTGCATGAGGCAGACCTGCCGCCCGGGGTCGTCAATCTCGTCTCCGGCCCGGGCCGTGTCGTCGGCGAGGCGATCGCCGGGCACCCCGACGTCGACTTCGTCTCGTTCACCGGATCCACCGGCGCCGGCGCACGTGTGGCCGAAGTCGCGGGTGCGGCGGTCAGCAAGGTCGCCCTCGAGCTCGGCGGCAAGTCGGCCAACGTCATACTCGATGACGCCGACCTGACCGCAGCGGTGAAGGTCGGCGTCAGCAACGCCTTCCTCAACGGCGGCCAGACCTGCATGGCATGGACCCGGATGCTGGTGCCGGCCGACCGGTACGGCGAGGCCTTGGACGTCGCGGCCGCGGCTGCCGCCAAATTCACTGTCGGCGACCCCACCGATCCGTCGACCCGCCTCGGACCGTCGGCCACCGCGAGCCAGTTCGAAACGGTACGCGGCTTCATCGACCGAGCACTCGCCGCCGGTGCCCGGCCCGTCACCGGCGGCTCGGAGCGGATTCTGTCACCCGGCTACTATCTGGCGCCGACCATCCTCGCCGACGTCGACCCGATGTCCGAGATAGCCCAGGAAGAGGTCTTCGGACCCGTTCTGGTGGTTATCCCGCACACCGGTGACGACGACGCGGTGCGCATAGCGAACTGCACTCCGTACGGGCTGTCGGGGGCAGTATGGGCCGGTAGCGACGAGCGTGCCGTTTCCGTGGCGAAACGGATCCGCACGGGACAGCTCGACATCAACGGCGGCGCATACAACCCGCGCGCCCCGTTCGGGGGGTACAAGAAGTCCGGATTCGGTCGCGAACTCGGCCCGTATGGCTACGAGGAGTTCCTGCAGATCAAGTCCCTGCAGATGCCGACCTGACCGGTTGCATCCGGCGATGTGGGTCGACGCCTTCAACAGGATGTCGAACACCACCACCACGTGATCAAGCTGATCTGCTCACGCCGATCGGCCAACGAAGGATTTCACCATGACTTCCCCACTTACCATCACCAGTTCCGGTGCCGTCCAGACGTGGACGATCGACAATCAGGGCGTCGGTAATGCCATTACCGGACTGGATTTCATCGAGGCCTTCGAGCGTGCCGTCCACGAGGCCAACCGGAGTACCGAGGTGCGCGCGGTAATCCTCACCGGTGCCGGCAAGATCTTCTCATCAGGCGGCAACGTCAAGGAGATGGCTGACGCGGAGGGGATGTTCGGGCTCGACCCGCGGGCCCAGCGACGTGCCTACGTCGATTCGATCCAGCGAATTCCGCGAGCCCTCGACCGCCTGGAGGTCGCTATCATCGCTGCGGTCAACGGCCCCGCCATCGGCGCCGGCTGCGACCTGGCGATGATGTGCGACCTCCGAGTGGCGTCCGAGAAGGCATCCTTCGCCGAGAGCTTCGTACAGATCGGTCTCATTCCCGGCGACGGAGGCACCTGGTTCCTTCCACAGGCGATCGGTTATGAACGAGCGGCGCTGATGACCCTCACCGGCGAACGTATCGACGCGGCCACCGCCAAGGAGTGGAACATGATATCCACGCTGGTCCCGCACGACGACCTGCTCTCCGAGGCGATGGACATCGCCGAACGCATCGCTGAGAACCCCTCGGAATCGCTGCGGATGGCCAAGCGGCTGTTGCAGGAGTCCAGAACAAGTTCGCTCGAGACCGTGCTCGGCATGGCTGCCGCCATGCAGCCACTGGCCCACCTCGACCCCGAGCACACGGTCCGGCTGGAGAGGTGGCGGACCAAATGAGCATTCCGCCCAACGTGGGGCGCCTGGTTCCGCCCACCTCCGGTGATCCGGCCACGACCGCTGCGCTCCGCACGGAAGTCCGCGAATTCCTCGCCGACCAGCGCGCGGCCGGCCACTACACACCACGTGTTGACAGCTGGCTGTCGGCGTGGGACGAAGATTTCACCCGAGCCCTGGCCGACCGCGGCTGGCTCGGCATGACCGTGCCAAGCGACTACGGGGGCCACGATCGATCCTTCGTGGAACGATTCGTCGTGACCGAAGAACTGCTCGCCGCCGGCGCGCCGGTTGCGGCCCACTGGATTGCCGACCGGCAGATCGTCCCCTCACTGCTCAAATACGGCACTGACGAGCAGAAGGAGAAGTATCTGCCGGGCATCTCGCGCGGCGAGGTCTTCTTCGGCATCGGCATGAGCGAGCCGGACTCCGGCTCGGACCTGGTCAGCGTCCGCACCACGGGTACCCGAGTCGATGGCGGCTGGCGGATCAACGGATCGAAAGTCTGGACGTCCGGCGCGCATCAGGCCCACGCGTTCATCGTCCTGGCGCGCACCGCGCCTATGGACGCGACGAACCGCCATGCCGGTCTCAGCCAGTTCCTGGTCGATCTGGACTCGCCCGGAGTGCAGGTCCGCCCGATCATCTCGATGAGCGGCGAGCACCACTTCAACGAGGTCTTCCTCACCGATGTCCTGGTTCCCGACTCCCAGGTATTCGGCACCATCGGTCAGGGTTGGGAACAGGTCACCTCGGAGCTGAGCTTCGAGCGCAGCGGCCCCGAACGCGTGCTGTCGACCTTCCCGCTGTTGGCGGGGCTGACCGCAATGGACAACGGCCCTGAGCTGGGCCGGCTCGTGGGTCGCATCGCAGGACTGCACCAGATGTCGGCGGCCGTGGCCGGTGCACTGGAACGCCGCGAACGGGCGGACGTGGCCGCCGCGGTGGTCAAGGTGCTCGGCACCAGCACCGAAGGCGATATCGCCGAGGCCGCCGCGCTGCTGACCGGCGACGAGAGCGACGACGACTGGAAGAAGCTGGTCCACACCGGCCTGGACCAACGCCCCGGTTTCACCCTCCGGGGCGGCACCAACGAGATACTGCGCGGCGTGATCGCGCGGGGACTGGGATTGCGATGACCATAATTCCCGATGTCGAGCCCGACCTGTCGGACCTATTGCATGCGGTCTTCGCCAAGCACGCCGGCAAGCATGGCGTCGGTGGGCCGACCGCTGACAAGATCTGCGAGCTCGATACCGCACTATGGGCGGAGCTCAGCGAGCTCGGTCTGACCCGGCTCACCGGTTCCCCGGAAACGGGTGGGAGCGGGGCAGGCTGGCTGGAGGCCGCTGAGCTGCTGTCGGCCGCCGCAGCCGCGGGCGTCCGAATCCCTGTCGCCGAACATGACCTGCTCGCCGGCGCTCTGCTGGAGGAGGCGGGCCTGCCGGCCGATGAGAAGCTCCGCACCGTTGCCATCCTCGATCCCTCGGGCATGGCGGCGGCCGTGCCGTGGGCCTCGGCCGCCGAGTCGATCCTCGCTGTGTGGCACGCCGGTGACCAGCGGTTTATCGCCGACGTACCCGCATCGTCGTTCAACATCATGTCCGGTACCAACCTGATCGGGGAACCGCGCGATCGGGTGCAGATCGACCTCGACACGATGTCGGGCACACCGATCACCGACGACGCGGTGGAGCGATATCTACTCAAGGGAGCGCTCACCCGCGCCATCATGGTGTCGTCGGCACTGGACCATGCGCTGGCGCTGTCTTGCGAGCATGTCACGGCCCGCACGCAGTTCGGTCGCCCATTGGCCCGGTTCCAGGCGGTGCAGCACCTGATCGCCGACGCGGCAGCCGAGTGCGCGCTGGCTCGCGCCGCCACTGAGGCGGCGCTGGCTGCCGCGATCCGCAGCGACGACTGGTCCGGCCGCGACCTGCCCTTCCGCATCGCCGTCGCGCGCTCCTGTGTCGGCCACGCCGCGACCACGGTCGTACGCAACGCCCACCAGGTCCACGGCGCCATCGGCACCACGAACGAGCACTCCCTACACCGGTATACCCGAGCCGCATTGGCGTGGCGGGCCGAGTTCGGTTCGGTCACCTACTGGGACCGCCGCCTCGCCGCTATCGCCGGCGCCGCCGGCCCGGAAAACCTCTGGCCCCTGATCGCGGACTGACCATGCCGCCTGGGCACGTTCGCGGATGTCGCCCGAAACAATTGGGCTGTCTAGATGTAGTTCCCA
>NZ_BCXI01000068.1 GCF_001895025.1 Rhodococcus zopfii NBRC 100606 = JCM 9919 | reverse complement strand
AACCGCCCGTGCAACTCCGCCGGCACCACCACATCCACCCGCGCACCCGCCACCGACTGCACCGCCGGACGCGGACGATCGGTCGGCAACTCCAACTGATCCGGCAAACCCGCCAGGGCGCCACGCCAGAACGCCAACTGCTGCGAGATCAGCGAGGACGGGTCGTCCTCCGACCCGAGCACCGACCGCTGCCACAACGCGTAATCCGCGTACTGCACCGCAAGCGGCTCCCACGACGGCACACCACCGCCGACCCGAGCCGTATACGCGACCATCACATCCCGCACGAACGGCGCCATCGATGCACCGTCCGCGGAGATGTGGTGCACCGCCATCGCAAGGACGAACTCGTCGCCGCCGAGATCGAACAGTCGAAGACGCAGGGGCACTTCGGTTGTCACATCGAACGGCCGCACCACGAAGGCCGCCACGGCAGTGTGCAAATGCTCCGCCGCGGTCTGTTCGACATCGACTTCCGGAACCGACCGCGCTACCGGCAGCACGACCTGGACGGGACCGTCCGCGGTCTCCGGATACACCGTGCGCAGCGACTCGTGCCGGGCCACCACGTCGGTGACCGCCGCGCGCAGCGCCTCGACGTCCAGCGCCCCCGAGATGCGCAGCGCCATCGGCAGGTTGTAGGCGGTCGACTCCGGATCGAACCGGTTCAGGAACCACATCCGGGACTGCGCCAGCGACAACGGAATCCGCTCCGGACGCACCTGGGACGTGAGAGCTGCCCGGCCACCGGCACCGACGTGCGATTCCAGCCGGGCCGCCAGATCCACCACCGTCGACGCTTCGAACAACGTCCGAACCTGGATGCGGGCATCGAGCGCCGCACCGAGCCGCGAAGCCACCTGCGTGGCGATCAACGAGTTGCCGCCGAGTTCGAAGAAGTCGTCGTCGAGGCCGACGCGCTCGACGCCCAGCACCTCACCGAACACTCCCGCGACGATCTCCTGCACCGGGGTGGTCGGGGCACGGAACTCGCGGGCCTCGAAAACCGGTTCCGGCAGCGCCTTCCGGTCGAGCTTGCCGGACGCATTGAGCGGGAACTCGTCGAGCACCATCATCACCGACGGAACCATGTACGACGGCAACGCCTCCGCGGCGGCCGTGCGTGCGGCGGCGGCGTCGAACGCCGCCCCCGGCACCGGTACGACATAGGCGATCAGGTGCTGGCCGGTCGACGAGTCGTGGACGAGCGCCACCGCCGACAACACGGACGGATCGGCGGCCAGAACGGTCTCGATCTCGCCGAGCTCGATCCGCTGACCGCGGAACTTCACCTGGAAGTCCGTGCGGCCGAGATAGACAAGATCACCGGATACGTTGCGTCGCACCAGGTCGCCGGTGCGGTACATGCGTTCACCGGGCGCGCCGTAGGGATCGGCGACGAAACGGTCACTCGTCAGATCGACGCGGCCGTGATACCCGCGGGCAAGCTGGACACCCGACAGATACAACTCACCCGCGACACCGAGCGGAACCGGATGAAGACGCGAATCGAGCACCAGCGCACCGGAATTCCACACCGGACGGCCGATCGTGACAGCCTCGTCGGGTCGTACCTCGGTTTCGGTGGCGTGCACGGTGAACTCGGTCGGACCGTACAGGTTGTGCAGTGCCGCCCACGGCATCGCCGCCCGGACCTGCGCGGCGGTCGACGCGGGAAACGCTTCACCGGCGACGAGCACCGCACGCAGCGAGGCTGCGCCACCGGACCCGAGAACCGAGACGAACGGGCCGAGCATCGACGGCACGAACGAAACCATCGTGACCGACTGCTCGTCGATCAACTGCGCCAGATAGACCGGGTCACGGTGTCCGTCCGGCTCGGCGACGACCATGCGTGCACCGGCAGCCAACGTGCAGAACAACTCCCAGACGGACACGTCGAAGGTCACCGGCGTCTTGAGCAGCACCACATCGGACGAATCGATCCCGAAGCGGTCCGAGAGCCACAGCACCTGGTTCACCACCGAGCGCTGCGCCACGGACACGCCCTTCGGCCGGCCCGTCGAGCCGGACGTGAACAGCACGTATGCCGTGTTGTCCGGACGCAGCATCGACCGCCGCTCGGCGTCGGTGACCGGCGCGTCGGAGAACACCGGATCGACATCCCCCACGGCCAGCACGGTCCGATCGCCATACCGCGGAACGTCGGCCGGGTCTGTCACCAGCACACACAGCGGTGCGGCGGTGTCGAGGATGTACTCGATCCGGTCGGCAGGCTGATCCGGGTCGACGGGCACGTACGCGCCGCCCGCGGCGAGCACGGCGTACATCGCCACCACCAGGTCCGCGGACCGGCGCATCGCCAGCGCGACCCGATCCTCGGGCCCGACGCCCTGCGCGATCAGCCGACGCGCGAGCCGGTTGACCCGGGAGGCGAACTCGCCGTAGGTCAGGGCCTGCCCGCCGGACACCACCGCGACCGCGTCGGGCGTTTCGGCGACACGCGCCTCGAACAGCATCGGCAACGTCGTCGACGCGTCGATGTCGTGCCGGGTCGCGTCCACGCCGGCGACGAGCGCATCCCGCTCGGCCGGGTCGAGCAGTTCGATGTCGCCGACCACGGCCGCCGGATCCGCGGCGACCGCTTCGAGCACACGCACGAACCGCGCCGCGATCGACTCGACGGTCGGGGTGTCGAACAGGTCCGTCGCGTACGACATCTCGAGGAGCAGACCGTGGTCGGCGCCCCCGCCGGGGTGGTCCGCAACCGTGATCTGCAGATCGAACTTCGCCAGGTCGTAATCGAATTCGACGCCGCTGACGGTCAGACCGGGCAGCTCGAGCCGGGTGTTGTCCATGTTCTGGAACGCGAGCGCCACCTGGAACAGCGGGTGACGGGACTGCGACCGAACGGGATTGAGGACCTCCACGAGCCGCTCGAACGGAACCTCCGCGTTGGCGAAGGCACGCAGGTCCGAGGCCCGGACACGGGCCAGCAACTCGGTGAACCGCTCGGCGGGATCGACCGTCGAGCGCAGGACGAGCGGGTTGACGAACATGCCGATCAGGTCGTCGAGCGCGACGTCGCCGCGCCCCGCCACGGGCGAACCGATCGCGATGTCCCTCGAACCCGACAACCGTGACAACAACGCGGCCAGCGCACTGTGCACGACCATGAACAGCGTCGAGTTGTTTTCCCGCGCAACCGCGTTCAGTCGATTCCGAAGCTTCGCATCCACCGCGAAACGCAGCAGGTCGCCGCGGCTGGTCGCCACCGCGGGACGAGGCCGGTCGGTGGGCAACGGAAGCTCGTCGGGCAGGTCCGCGAGTTCGCGCCTCCAGAAGTCGATCTGGCGTGCCGCGAGCGACTCCGGATCGTCCTCCGATCCGAGCATCTCCCGCTGCCAGATGCTGTAGTCCGCGTACTGTACGGTCAGCGGCTGCCAATCGGGCGACTCACCCGCCGAGCGCGCGGCGTAGGCGATCATGATGTCCCGGCTGAGGGGGCCCATCGAGAAGCCGTCCCCGGCGATGTGGTGTACCGAGAACGCCAGGACGTGTTCGGTGGCGCTGATCTCGAACAGCCCCGCCCAGAACGGGACTGCCCGGGTGACGTCGAACGGCGCGGCCATCTTCTCGGCGATGCGCTCGGCGACCTCGTGCTCCGACACCGCCACCGGACTCAGGTCCGGGATCACCTGCCGGGTCGGCACGATCTGCTGGTAGCCGACGCCGTCGACCTCCGGGTACATCGTCCGCAGCACCTCGTGCCGCGCCAGCACATCGGCGACCGCGATCTGCAGAGCGTGCCGGTCGAGAAGACCGGACAACCGCAGCGCGAACGGGATGTTGTTGACCGCTGAGTCGGGCTCGAGCTGATTGAGGAACCACATGCGCTGCTGCGCCAACGACAGCGGCACCCGGTCGGGGCGCGGCATCGGACGCAGCGGAAGACGCGGCCCGGTGCCACGGTCGGCGGCCTCGTCGACGAGGCGTGCCAGATCGGCCACGGTGGGCGCGTCGAAGAACTCCCCGACCTCGACGTGCACCGAGAACCGTGAATTGATCCGGGCGACGGCCCGCGTCGCGATGAGCGAGTTGCCGCCCAGTTCGAAGAAGTCGTCGTCGGCGCCGACCCGGTCCGCGCCGAGCAGGTCCGCGAAGATCTGCGCGACCGTCTGTTCGGCGGGCGTCGACGGCTCGCGGTATTCCCGGGCGGACGTGAAGTCGGGGGCGGGCAGGGCCTTGCGGTCGAGCTTGCCGCTGGCGTTCAGCGGGAATTCGTCGAGCTGGACGAACAGGTTCGGGACCATGTAGTCCGGGAGCCGGTCGCGGGCGGTGGCGGCCAGTTCGGCGGTGTCGAGGGAGGCTCCATCCGCCGCCACGACGTAGGCGACGAGATGATCACCGGTGACGGGATCGGAATGGACGACCACCACGGTCTGGGACACGTCCTCACGACCGAGGATCGCCGATTCGATCTCGCCGAGCTCGACGCGCAGTCCGCGCAGCTTGACCTGGAAATCGACACGCCCGATGTAGTCGAGCTGCCCATCCGGACGCCGCCGGACGAGATCGCCCGTCCGGTACATGCGTTCGCCACTGCGGCCGGTGGGGTCGGCGACGAAACGATCCGAGGTGAGGTCCGGCCGACCGACGTAACCACGCGCCAGCTGCACACCCGACAGGTACAGCTCGCCGGGCACGCCCGCAGGTACCGGCCGGAGCGCATCGTCGAGCACGTGCAGCCCGGTGTCGTCGACGGCGGCACCGATGGGGATCGTCCGGTCACCGCGCGCGGTGGCGTAGTAGGTGACGTCGACGGCGGCTTCGGTCGGGCCGTACAGGTTGTGCAGCGACGCCGAGCTGATTTCGTGGAAGCGGGCGACGGTCTGCGCGGGCAGCGCCTCACCGGACGCGAACACGTACCGCAGCGAATCGGTCCGGGCAGCGAGAGGCTCGGCGACGAAGACCGCGAGCATCGACGGCACGAAGTGCAGCGCGGTCACACCTCGGTCGGCGATCGTGCGGGCCAGGTATTCGGGGTCGCGATGGCCGTCGGGCAGCGCGACGACGAGTCGGGCTCCGACCTGCAGCGGCCAGAAGAATTCCCAGACCGAGACGTCGAAGGTGAACGGCGTCTTCTGCAGGATGATGTCGGACTCGGTGAATCCGTACTCGCGCTGACGCCAGCGCAGGTTCGCGACGATGGCCCGGTGGGCGACGGCCACGCCCTTGGGAAGGCCGGTCGAACCCGACGTGAAGATGATGTAGGCCGTGTTGTCGGGGCGCAGCGGGCCGGTGCGGTCGGAATCGGTGAGCGGTGCCGCGGCGAAACCGGTCAGGTCGAGCCGGTCCACCTCGTGGAGCGGAACGTGCGCGGGCACCGCGATTCCGTCTCGCGAGGTCGTCAGAACCGCGACGGGCCGTGCTGCGGCGAGAACGTGGGCGATGCGATCGGCCGGATGGTCCGGATCGAGCGGGACGTAGGCACCGCCGGCCTTGACGATGCCGTACATCGCGATCAGCAGATCCAGCGATCGCCGGATCGCGAGTCCGACGGTCGCCTCCGGACCCACGCCGATCGAGACGAGGTAGCGGGCCATCCGGTTCGCGGCGGCGTCGAACTGCGCGTATGTGAGGGTCTCGCCCTCGAATTCGAGGGCGATCGCGTCCGGTGTGCGGGCGACCTGCTGGTCGAACAGAGCGGGCAGGGTCTCGGCTACCCGCGCGGTGGCAACCGGCACGCCGACGACATCACCGGAGTCGCAGACGAGAGTCTCGACGACACCGGCGAGGCCACCGTCCGCGTCGGACTCGAGCAGCGCCGGAACGAGGTTCGACAGAACCACCGGAACGAGCGCGTCGGGACCGAGCGCTCCGCCCATGGCAGTGTCGAGGGCCGTGAGTTCGTCGTGGAGCGTCCCGTAGGTGACGGTGGTGTCACCGTGCGAGAGCGCCACCCGATCCGGCGCTACCGCCGCCACCTCTGAAATGAGCCGCGGCAGGTCCTCGATCGTGAGAGATTCCTGACCGGGCTTCCGAACCGCCATCTACCTATTCCTCTGTGTCGCCAAGCGCTGCGCCTGGGTGATGAGTGACTCGATCAGTGCGGCATATCCGTCGACGCCCAGGGCCGGAAGTATTCCGGGAACCAGGCCGGAGAGGGCAACCGAGACCTGCGCCTCCGGCTTGAGCGTCGCCCCCATCGCCTTGGCGACCGACACCAGCTTGTCGTTCAACGCACCGAAGGTCACGGTGGCGTCGCCGTGGGTCAGCGCGACCTCGTCGGGCCGGACGGCGGCCGCGGCCGCCGCCAGCTCGGGCAGGTCCGCGGCGGTCGGCTTCCGCTGCGGCGTCAGGCTCGCGCGTTCCTCCTCGTCGAGGATGTCGATGTCGCGGACCACGACGCCGGGGTTGTCGGTGACCGCGTCGACAACCCGCAGGTACCGCTGCGCGAACTTGGCGACGGACGCCTCGTCGAACAGGTCGGTGGCATACGTGAACAACAACCGGATGCCCCCGGTGCGGCCGTGCTCGTCGAACACCTCGCCGCCGCTGAGCTGCAGGTCGAACTTCGCCTGGTCGAAGTTGCCCTCGACGAGGGACACCTCGAGTCCCGGCAGCTGCAGCGATCGCGGCGCCGTGTTCTGGAACGCGAACAGCACCTGCACGACGGGTGAGTACGCCGTGGTGCGGCGCCGGCCGAGCGCATCGACGACACGCTCGAACGGCACGTCGGCGTTGCCGAACGCCCCGAGATCGCGGTCGCGCACCTGCGCGAGCAGGTCGACGAATTCGGCGCTCGACTCGACCTCCGTGCGCAGGGCGAGAGTGTTGACGAACATGCCGATCAGGTCGTCGAGCGCGGCCTCGCCGCGACCGGCGGTCGGGGTTCCGATGACGATGTCGCCGGTCCCGGTCAGCTTGGACAGCAACACCGCGAACGCGGCGTGCATCACCATGAACACCGTCGAGTTGTGCTCACGCGCAACCTTGTCCAGCAGCTCGGCCCGGTTCGCATCCAGCGCGAACTCGTACTCCGCGCCGCGCATCGACGACCGGGCGGGCCGCGGCCGGTCCGCCGGCAGCTCGAGCAGTTCGGGCGCGCCGGCGAGCCGGTTCGACCAGTAGTCGAGCTGGCGCGCGAGCGCGGACTCGGGGTCGTTCTCGTCTCCGAGGATCTCCCGCTGCCACAGCGCGTAATCGGCGTACTGGACCTGCAGCGGCGACCACGTCGGGATGTCGCCGTCGAGGCGCGAGGCGTAGGCCGTCATCACGTCCCGGGTGAGCGGTCCCATCGAGAATCCGTCCGCACTGATGTGGTGGATCACCATCACCAGGACGTGATCGGTGGGGCTGACCGAGAACAACCGGCCTCGGACCGGCGCGCTCGTCGTGACGTCGAACCCGGTACCGATCATCTCGGCGATCCTGGTCGGCAACAACGCCTCGGAGACCTCCACCGCCGAGAGGAGCGGCGCCGCGTCGGCGACCGGCAGGACCTCCTGCACGGGTCCGTCGTCGGTGTCCGGGTAGCGGGTGCGCAGCACCTCGTGACGATCGAAGACGTCCCGGACCGCGGCCCCGAGCGCCGGCACGTCCAGCAGACCCGACAGCCGCAGCACGACGGGAATGTTGTAGGCAGCGGACGCCGGATTCATCCGGTTGAGCACCCACATGCGCTGCTGGGCGAGCGAGAGCGGAACCTGTTCCGGGTGCGGCCGTGCGACCAGCGCCGGGCGTGCCCCCGATCCCACGCCGGATTCCGCACGAGCCGCCAGCGCCGAGACCGTCGACGCCTCGAACAGTGTCCGGACCGGAACGGTCGTGTCCAGCGCCGCGCCGATCCGTGCGGTCACCTGCGTCGCGAGCAGCGAGTTGCCACCCAGCATGAAGAAGTCGTCGTCGGCGCCGACGCGTTCGGCCCCGAGCACCTCGGAGAAGACACCGGCCACGATCTGCTCGATCGGGGTCGCTGGGGCACGGAACTCCTTGGCCTCGAACACCGGTTCCGGGAGCGCCTTGCGGTCCAGTTTGCCGTTGACGTTCAGCGGCAGTGCGTCGAGCACGAGGAACACGGCAGGCACCATGTAGCCCGGCAACCCGCGAACGGCCTCGGACCGGAGGTCGTCGACGACGAGGTCCGAGCCGGCGGCAGGCACGAGGTAGGCGACCAGCTGATCGCCCAGCCGATCGTCGTGGTGGACGAGCACGACGGCCTGCGCCACGGACGGGTGCGCGGTCAGCACCGATTCGATCTCGCCCAGCTCGATCCGGAATCCGCGGATCTTCACCTGGAAGTCGGTGCGTCCGACGTACCGCAGGGTCCCCTCGTCGGTCCAGGCGACCAGGTCACCGGTCCGGTACAGCCGGTTCCCGGCCGGGCCGAACGGGTCTGCGACGAACCGTTCCGCCGTCAGATCCGGACGTCCGAAGTAGCCGCGTGCGAGCTGCGTACCGGCGAGGTACAGCTCGCCGAGGACGCCGGACGGCACCGGCCGCAGACGTTCGTCGAGCACGTACAGCCGGGTGTTCCACTCCGGCCCGCCGATCGAGACGGTCGCCGTGTCGCGGTCGCTCACCTCGTGACTGGTGACCGACACCGCGGCCTCGGTGGGGCCGTACAGATTGAACAGCCGCAGATCCGGGTTCCCGGACCGCACGGCCCGCGCGAGGTGCGCGGGCAGTGCCTCGCCGATCGCGAGGATGTGCCGCACCGACGGCGGCAGTGCGCCCCCGGATTCCGCCATCAGCGCTTCGATCATCGACGGCACCGCGTGCAGTGTGGTCACGCCGCGGGTGCGCATCACCTCGTTGAGGTAGGCGGGATCACGGTGCCCGCCGGCCTCGGCGACGACCAAGCGCGCACCGGTCACCAGCGCCGACCAGAACTCCCACACCGACAGGTCGAACGTGGCCGCTGTCTTGAGCAGCACCGCGTCCCGGGAGCCGAGATCGAATTCTGCTTTCTTCCAAAGCATCTGGTTGACGACAGCGCGGTGCGAGACCGCGACGCCCTTGGGCCGGCCGGTGGATCCGGATGTGAAGATCACGTACGCGGTGTTGTCCGGGCGCAGCGGCGCGAGGCGCTCGGCATCCGTGAGCGGAGCGAACCGTTCGGCACCGGTGAGCGGGGTGTCCGCGCCGGTCGCGACGACGTGGTCGTCGACGAGGACCACAGGACGGTTGTTGTTCGTCGCGAAACCGTCGCGCGTGCTGGTGAGCACGCACACCGGGTCTGCGGTCGCGAGGATGTAGTCGGTGCGTTCCGCGGGCTGATCCGGGTCGATCGGCACGTAGGCGCCGCCGGCCGCGGAGACCGCGTACATCCCCACCACGAGATCGATCGAGCGGCGCATTCCCAACGCCACCAACGACTCCGGGCCCACCCCGAGCCCGACCAGACGGCGGGCGAGTTGCGTGACCCGCGCACCGAACTCCCGGTAGGTCAACGTCGCGGTGTCGTCCTCGACGGCCGGGGCGTCCGGTGTCGCGGCGACCTGGGCATCGAACAACGACACCAGGGTCGCGTCCGGGACCGTGTGTGCCGTGCCGTTCCATTCGGTCAGCATCCGGTCGCGCTCGTCCGGTGCGAGGATCTCGATGTCGCCGACCGGCACTGCCGGATCGGCCACGATCGATTCGAGAACCCGCACGAACCGCCGGGCGAACGACGCGACGGTGGTTTCGTCGAACAGATCGGTGGCGTAGCTGAACACCGCCTCGATTCCGGCGGGTGCCCCTGCATCGTCGTACCGGTCGGTGAGGAACAACTGCAGGTCGAACTGCGCGACACCGGTGTCGAGTTCGAGCCCGGACACCGTCAGACCCGGCAGCTCGAGCGAGGTACGGGCGAGGTTCTGGAAGGAGAACCCGACCTGGAACAGCGGGTGGCGGGCCGTCGAGCGCGACGGGTTCAGCACCTCGACGAGCCGCTCGAACGGCACATCGGCATGGGCGAATGCGTTCAGATCCGTCTCGCGGACCGATTCGAGCAACTGCCCGAACGACAGTTCCGGAGCCACCTCGGTACGCAGCACGAGTGTGTTGACGAACATGCCGACCAGGTCGTCGAGCGCACGCTCACCGCGCCCGGCGATGGGAGTGCCGACAGCGATGTCGTGGGTGCCGGACAGGCGCGCGAGCAGCACCGCGAACGCGGCGTGAGCGACCATGAACAGCGTCGTATTGCCTCCACGTGCGACCGCGCCGAGCCGCCGATGCAGCTCCACGTCGATCTCGAACGCAACCCGTCCGCCCCGGAACGACTGGGTCGCCGGACGCGGCCGATCGGTCGGGAGCTCGAGCTGGTCGGGAACATCCGCGAGGGCATCGTGCCAGTAACGGATCTGCTGCGAGATCAGCGAGGCCGCGTCGTCCTCCGCGCCGAGCAGCTGGCGCTGCCAGATCGCGTAGTCGGCGTACTGCACCGCGAGCGGATTCCAGTTCGCCGCGTGGCCGTCGAGGCGGGCGGCGTAGGCGGTCATCAGGTCCCGCGCGAACGGTCCCATCGAGGAGCCGTCGGCCGAGATGTGGTGCAGGACCAGCGCGAGGACGTGCCGCTCCGCGCCGAGGCTGTACAAGCGGATCTGCAGCGGTACCGCTGCGGTCACGTCGAACGCGGTCGCCGCCAGCTCGGCCAGCAGACCGGGCAGCTCCGATTCCGATGCCTGGACGGGCTCCAGATCCGGAACCGCCTGCGCCGCCGGAAGAACGACCTGCACCGGCGCACCCGAATGCTCCGGGTACACGGTCCGCAGCACCTCGTGCCGGGCCACCACGTCGGCAACCGCGGCGCGCAGAGCCACGACGTCCAGACGTCCCGTCAGGCTCAGCGCCATCGGGATGTTGTAGGCGGTGGACTCGTTGTCGAAGCGGTTGAGGAACCACATGCGCTGCTGCGCGAGCGACAGCGGCACCCGCGCCGGGCGCGGCTGCGCGTGCAGCGCGAGTCGTCCGGACCCGGCGTGCGATTCGAGCCGGGACGCCAGCGATTCGACGGAGGACGCCTCGAACAGTTCGCGGACCGGGATCCGCGCGTCCAGGGCGGCGCCGAGCCGCGAGACGACCTGGGTCGCGACGAGCGAGTTGCCGCCGAGCTCGAAGAAGTCGTCGTCGAGGCCGACCCGCTCGACGTCGAGAACCTCGGCGAACACGCCGGCGACGATCTCCTCGATCGGTGTCTGCGGTGCGCGGAACTCTCGGACCTCGAACACCGGCTCCGGCAGCGCCTTCCGATCGAGCTTCCCGTTCGCGGTGAGCGGCAGCGCATCGAGCACGACCACCACGTCCGGAACCATGTAGGCGGTCAGGAACTCGCCGACCGCCTCACGCACCTCGACCGGGTCGACGGTCGTGCCCGCCCTCGACACCACATAGCCGACCAATCGGTCGCCGGCGCGTTCCGAGCGGCGGACGACGGCCACGGCCTGTGCGACACCGGGACAACGGGTCAACGCGGACTCGATCTCACCGAGCTCGATCCGGAAGCCGCGCAGCTGCACCTGGAAGTCCGAGCGACCCGCGTACTCGAGGAGGCCGTCGGCATTCCACCGGGCGAGGTCGCCGGTGCGGTACATCAGGCCGGAACCCCCGTCGGGCGCATACGGGTCGGCCACGAACCGGCCCGCGGTCAGCGCCGGCTGGCCCAGGTAGCCCCGGGAAAGCTGCTCGCCGGCCACGTACATCTGGCCCTGCACACCGACCGGGACCGGACGCAACCGCTCGTCGAGCACATACACCCGCAGGCCCGGCAGTGCCCGGCCGATCACGCTCGCCACCGACGACCGGGCCATCTCCTCGGTCAGCGCCAGGAACGACACGTGCACCGTGGTCTCGGTGATGCCGTACATGTTGACCAGCCGCGGCGCGCCGTCACGGTACCGCTCGAACCAGCCGGTCAGCTTGCCCAGGTCCAGCGCCTCGCCGCCGAAGATCACGTGCCGCAGCGACAGCCCGTCGGCACCGGCGTCCTCCGTGGCGGCGCGGTCGGCCTCTGCGAACTGGTAGAACGCCGACGGGGTCTGGTTGAGCACCGTCACCCCGTTGCGCATCACAAGTTCCCGGAACTGTTCGGGCGAGCGCGAGGTGAAGTAGTCGACGACGACCAGCGTGCCGCCGTACAGCAGCGGGCCCCACAGTTCCCACACGGAGAAGTCGAACGCGTACGAGTGGAACATCGTCCACACGTCGGTTTCGTCGAATCCGAAGAGCGGCTGCGCATTCGCGAGCAGTTCGACGACGTTGCGATGCACGACCGCGACGCCCTTCGGCCGGCCCGTCGAGCCCGACGTGTAGATCACGTACGCCGGATGCGACGACCGGAGCGGTACGACCCGATCCGAATCGGTCACGGGGCGGGTGTCGAACTCGGCCGGATCCAGGGTGTCCAGCAGGAGGACCTCGACGCCGGGCACTACCGGAATCGACTGCCGATCCGCCGTGGTGGTCAGCACGACCGCCGGGGAACCGTCCTCGAGCATGTACGAGATCCGGTCCTGCGGATAGGTCACGTCGACCGGCAGGTACGCGGCACCGGCAGTGAGGACCGCGAGCAGCGCCACGATCAGCGACTCGTCACGCGGCAGCGCGACGGCCACGAGCGATCCGGGACCCGCACCCGCGTCGATCAGCCGGCGCGCCAGGCCGTTGACCCGGTCCGACAGCTGCGCGTAGGTCAGCGAGGTTCCGCCGGCAACCACGGCCGCGTTGCCCGGCCACGACTCGGCCGCAGCAGCGAACAGCGCCGGCAGCGTCGCCGCCGGATCCACCTGCGCGCCGGACGTCGACCACGCGCCGAGAACATCGGCGCGTTCGCTTCCGGAGAGCAGCTCGACATCACCGACCGCGATCGACGGATCCGCCAGCAGACCGGTCAGGAGCCACTCGAAACGCTCGGCATACGACGCGACGGTTGCGTCGTCGAACAGGTCGGTCGCGTAGGTCCACTCGACGGCGTACCCGCCCTCGGGGGCCGCAGTGAAGGTGACCTGAAGATCGAATTTCGCGACGTGCGCATCGAATTCGACTCCGCGTGCGGTGAGTCCGTCGAGCTCGAGGACCGCCTGCGCCATGTTCTGGAACGCCAGCACGACCTGCACCAGCGGGTGCCGGTTCTGCGCCCGCTCGGGATCGAGCACCTCCACGAGCCGCTCGAACGGCACATCGGCGTGACCGAAGGCGCCGAGGTCGATGTCCTTGACCCGGGCCAGGAGCCCCGCGAACGACTCACCGACGTCGATGCCGGTCCGCAGCACGAGGGTGTTGACGAACATGCCCACGACGTCGTCGAGGGCTTCCTCGCCACGACCGGCCACCGGCGTACCGATCGCGATGTCCTCGGTGGCGGAGAGCCGGGCGAGCAGAACCGACAGAGCACCGTGCACGACCATGAACGGCGTCGCCCGATGAGCCTGTGCGACACGATCGACGAGCCGGCCGATGTCCGGCGTGATCCGCGAGACGTAGGTGCTGCCGCGGTACGACGAGACGGCCGGACGCGGCCGGTCGGACGGGAGGTTCAGTTCCTCCGGCAGACCCGCCAGCGTCGACGACCAGTAGTCCAGCTGAGCGGCCGCGACGGACTGCGGATCCGCTTCGTCCCCGAGGACATCACGCTGCCACAGCGTGTAGTCGGCGTACTGCACGGCGAGCGGCGTCCACGTCGGCACCTCCGCGTGCGTGCGCGCCGCATAAGCGATCATCACGTCACGCGTCAGCGGCGCCATCGAGAAACCGTCCGCAGCAATATGATGCACGACGAACACGAGCACGCTCTCGGTGTCGGACACCGTCAGCAGCCGCGCGCGCACCGGGGGTGCCTGCGTCACGTCGAACCCCACGGCGGCGAACTCGGTGACGACCGTCAGCACGTCGCTCTCGGCGACGTCCTCGACCACCAGGCCGAGCCGCGCCGCGTCCGGCGGGAGGATCTGCTGGTACCCCACCCCGTCGATCTCGGGGTAGACGGTGCGCAGCGTCTCGTGCCGGCCGATGACATCGTTCACGGCCCGGGACAACGCCTCGACATCGAGGGCTCCGGTCAGCCGGATCGCGACCGGAATGTTGTTCACACCGGACTCGGTGTCGAAGCGGTTCAGGAACCACATCCGGGACTGCGCCGCGGACAACGGAATTCGCTCCGGACGGTCGGCAACCGTCAGCGCCTTCCGGGCGCCGACGCCTGCGGATCGCTCGACGCGGGTCGCCAGGGACGCCACCGTCGACGCCTCGAACAGCACACGCACCGGCACCGACGTGTCGAGCGCGACGCCGAGCCGGGCAG
>NZ_BCXI01000067.1 GCF_001895025.1 Rhodococcus zopfii NBRC 100606 = JCM 9919 | reverse complement strand
CGAACCGAAATAACAGTCTCACCAACATAATTCAACGACACGCCGTCAACCCCTCCCCACCCGAACGAGAGACGGGGACGCGCTGCGCGCGCCGCAGTCCGACCCGCCCCGTCGCTCTCAACCCGTCCCCATGTCATTCACCCATCATACCCCACCACACCTACACACCCGAACACGACACGAAACCGAGAAAACCGAAATACACACGCCCTCAACAGAACACGACACAACACCGATAGTCAGATGCGCAAAATCACTCAACACCACTGCACACCAACTTATTTAACGACATATGTTGCAGCACAACATGATTCAAAAAACGCCCAAAACCGGCATCGACAGAGCCCTGTGCGAGCCCACCACACGCCGACACCCCCACCCCCACACGCACCCGCCGGCCCCACAACGCGAGCGACCCCAGCGCATCCGAGGTAGACGCTTCCCCGGTCGAAGTTGTCAGCGGGCACGTTCACCGTCGCGCTGTGCGTGGACACCTCCGTCGGCTCCAACTCGATCACCGTCGCAGTACCGTCCACAGGGCAGCGGTCGATGTCGTGCCAGTCGAGGCCGAGGTGCCGCAGATCGCCAGTCAGAAGGAACCCGACGTCGGCGTCGGGTCAGCGGTCGATGCACTGGTCGTAGGGAACGACGGTGAACAGGTACTCACGGGCCTAGAGCGCGCGGCGCCCGTGTCCAGGGGCGGGCGGCGGCGAAGTCGGTGGAACGATCCTTACGAGCCCAACCACTTATTGAAGGATGGACGATCGTAAACGCCAGGCGGCGTACCCCGCTGATTGGAGCGCAGCGTCTGGACATATCCCCAAAGCGTGTCAGCATCGACAGCACGAAGGCTCCTGTATGCCGCTTTCAACAAGCCCCAAGTCGTCGCGACTCTCACACCGTTCGTTGTAGCGAGCCGCTGTGCTTCACGGTCGTCGGTGACGAAGAGGCCGTCCACCCGCCGCCGAAGCATGATCGCGAGAGTTTCGGCTTCCCCTAAGTGCATCGTCTGACTCTCACCGGGATTCGCAAGTTCCTCCCGCAACACTCTCGTGTCTTGAAGCTCCGCTGTGTCGGGAAACAAAGGGGCACCGAAGATTCGAGGTGCCTCACCAAGCGCTGCGAGCCCGTCATAGGTTGCCGATGTCCGGCATTCCTGCGCCACAGTTGCGCACCAGGCGCTATTGCCACCGGTAAGCCGTTCCAGAAGATCCATCCTGCTGATCAGCGCGAAGTTGATGAGCACCGTGTTGTCTGGAAAAAGCAGGATGGCCACCTGACTCACAGTCCCAACGCGAGTGCCAGATCGTCGGAGCCGACCTCCGGGATGTCGGGCGCGTCAACATCCAGCCCATCAGGGGCGATGCCCAGCATCCACGCCAACGTTCCCTTTCCGAGGATGCCGGCGGCAATGCCATTGAGATGAGCTTCTCGGAGATCCAGCGGGAACCGTCGCGACGATGCTTCATCCATTCGTCGGGTGATCTCATCGTCATGGGGATCGATCGCCAGGTGCCGCCGTAGGAGTCGCTGCGTGGGAGAGGCCGCCCATCGACCGACCGGAGAGGGAACAGATGAGAAGAGGTTGGCGAGACGTTGGGCAAGGGCTTTCGTGGAGACACCCCACCGCCACACGATGTCCGCGAGTTGTGCATCGCTCATCATGTCCCAGCTCACCTCCTTCACCTCGTCGACCGGAAGCAACAACTGGGCCGCGAAATCTTGGGCTGCTTCTTCATGGCGATGCGAGACGTCTTCGGTGAGATTCTCGTCATGATGTCCGAGCACTAGATGGCCGAGTTCATGGGCCAGCGAGAAGTTCTCATGGAACCAATTGCCCGTCGCGGGAATTGCGATCACACGTCGACCACCGACGATGAACGAGTACGCGGTTGAGAGTTCGGCTACCCGGACAACGCCGATCTCCAACCGTTGCTCGATGCGGTCCGCGAAGGGACGCACGAACTCGTCTCCCAGCGCCAGGCGGACCTCCTCGACAGTCCGAGGCAGCGGGTGAAGGTCGACGGGATCTCGATACGCCTGCCGGTATGCCAATGCGATGTCTTGGATCGTTTGCTCATCCGCGACTCGTCCCGGGACATTCCGTTCCCAGGTCTCGAAGTCGACGGTATGGCGGGCCGCGACCGTGAGCCGGTTCGGATCGGGAACGCCGGTGATGAGCCAATGCAGGTCAGCCGACAGGTAGTCGGCAACCCGAGCGAGTTCGATCGAGGAGAACTGACGACTGCCGTTCAATGCGCGGGAGAGAGCATCGGGCGACATTCCGATCTTCTCCGCTACCTCTCTTTGCAGCGCGTCCGGGCGTTGATTCCGGATGCACTCTTGTACTCGCGATCCGATGCTACCCATATGCCCACCCTACGCCCGGAATTGGGAAAATCCCAACAGGCCCGCCCTCCCCGCCCCACCGCTCATCACTCTCGTCCGCTGCGAATCCGCCCCACGGCCTCGTCCACACTCCGGACGTGCACCGAAGGACTCCTGCGCGCGCGTACCTGTCTTTGGAAACGGACTGGAGACCGACACCTCGGTCGGACATAGATACTTCCGGATCATCTTGCGGTCGATCCCCAACGCCTGCGAGATCTGCACCTGGGACCGGCCGGCATGCCAATGCCGGAACAACTCCATCAGATCGGTCATCGTCCACGTTCTCCTTGCCACCGTCAGACCCCTTCCCGGGCCTGTCGGTGGCCCAGTCAGGAGTGGGCCTGCAGCAGCGCCGGAACCCCGGCAGACACGCCCCAGGGTGGGGAATTACGTGACGGCCGGGTGAGGAATTACGTGACCGACGAACCGCTCAACCTGGGGAATTACATGACCGCTAACACACGGTGACGAGCGCTGAAGGTGGTCCAATCGACCTGACCACCACCGGCTACGCCCGGGATCGTCCCGCGCCGCACACACACGATCCGTCGTTGGACGGTTGGAAGCACCCGCTCAGGTGATACGAGAGCTCATATTCACCGCGAACCCGCGCAACGAACGGATCACCCGGAGCGTCGTTGATCGCAGGGCTCTCGCGGATCTCGTGATCGGGGAAGCTCTCGAACAGTGCCTGCATGAGGAACAAGGCCCAGCGTTCCTGGTATCCATCGAGGTCTTTTCTGAACCGAAACTCGGGCTTGACGTCGATCCTGACGGTCTCGATCAGCCAATCGGTCTCCTCAGATATCGAGACGGTTCCGATTCGCACGCCGTCTCTGAGGAGCTCGACCATGCCCCGCTTCGGATACCTGCCGTATCCGAACGGGTGCACCTTCACCTTCAGGGCGTCGCGAGCCACACGGTCACGTTCCGCCCAATCCTCTGCCGTCAGGTCGCTCATAGTTCGCCAGGATCGCAGGTTCCCTCCGGCCGTGCGTGTTAGCGGCCCGGGTCCGTCCCCTCCCTGCGACTGCGCAATCCGACCATCAAGCGTGATGCCTGTCACATTTTCGAGCGCTTCGGGCCGCTGACTTCCATAGGTACTCGATAACCAGTATCGGTTCCCCGGTGTTGGAGGATTTCCCGTAGGCGCGGCGAACTCGTGCCCGCGGGCGCGAGCGAGGATAGGTATGCCCATGTTGTCACGGGAGGAACGCGCCGATGATCAGCGCCGGATGCACGAGCTGGTCGAGATGACACGCGAGGTAGGACTCCGAACAGTGCGTGGGAGCTGGAGCCCGCCGGCCGATGCGCTGATGAAGGTGCTGTACGAGTACGCCGTCGCTGTTCTCCAGACGATGATGATGAACGGCTCGATCCAGGACCAGGGCCCGAAGGGTGTCCCGTTCCTGCACATCGACGAGGGCAGCCTCGAGTGGCTTCGGAAGGACCACGAGAGCCGCCACTATCTCGCGAGCGAACTCATCATCAAGACCTTCCCGAAGTTCCTGGAAAAGGCGGTAGCAGGGGCGGGTGGGACTGCACCAGGTCGGCGTTGCCGACCTATTTCGTCAATGCCTGCTTGATGAACAAGCACGATGTGTTCAACAAGTGGGCGAAGGACACGAGGAGCACCCGCGCGGCCTGGTGCGAGGAACAGACTGCGGATTTCGCCTTGCCCGACATCGCGGACAGCACTGTCAATCGGGTCGAACTGTCCCATTTGATTACCGTCGCTCCCGCTTCGGTGCGCCCGATTCTCGTTGCGCTCTCACACGGCTTCACCGTCGCCGACGCAGCCCGTGGACTGCGGATCAGCGCCGGAGCCGCCCAGAGTCGGCTGGCGCGGTACCGCACCTACACGATCATCCCGCGCGTCGCCGAGGGCCTCCTCGACGCGCCCTCGAACTACTTCGTCACCAATCACGTCGCAGCCGCGATCGCCGCCAACGACGCTGACACGTACCACGAGTCCGTCGCCGCGAGCCCCTTCGACAACTCCTGGCCCCCTGCTTCCGATACCGGCGCCGACCCCTTCTGACCCTCGATCTTCCTCCCGTACGCCTTCTATCTCTTGGAGCATCATGAACTCGAACGATGGTGACAACACCTGCGGCAACAGACTCTTCCGCTGGTACGCACACCCCTTGACCACCGTCCTCGCGATCGTTGTCTCGACCCCTATGCTCGTCCACTTCCTCGAGCCGATTCACGCGGCCACCCTGCTCGGCGGGCTTGTCAGCTTCGTCGCGACGTGCGCCAACGCCTATAGAGCCCAGGGCCCAACCAAGTAACCAACCCCCGCGAAGCCGCCCTGGACCACCAGCACGGGAGGCCCCGCCGATCCGGCCGGGCCCCCGACAGCCACAGGATCTAGCCAGCAGCTCAGCTCGCACTCACCTTCGGTGCGGTTTCAGATCTGCCCGGCGCCCGAGGACTACCTGCTCGCAGGCAGTCCTAGCCTGTCGAAGAACGCACGATTACGTTCCGTGGCCCCATTTACGAGACCATCGAAGCTGATGACCTCGATGTACACCCGTCGCGCATCGTTGAACCCAAAGTACGCGAGGCCGTCCTGGGTCGGACGCAGACTCGCGAGTTCGCAGCGGTCGATCATCTTGGGAGTCAGGTCAGCGATTATGTAGCAGAACGCTGGCGCCTCCTCCGATTTCGGAATGGGTCGGCCATCGCTAGTCTTGGCGCCGCCTTCGCGAATCTGCTTCACGTAGCCGAGGCACTGGTCTATAGGATTGTTGTCCTCGGAGGCGTCGGTCCGCATGGGGCGCTTGATCTCGACGACGACGATCGAACTGAGCGGGACGCTCTGGCGCTCAGCTGCGAGCACAGCGCTGCCGGCGAGCCGCGTGGCGATGATGTCCGGTTCCTTCGTCGACTTCGAGTCGGTGATGGGCATGCTGTTGAACGTCTTGTCCGACGCGAGATAGTCGTGGAAGGCCAATCTCTCGTCGATGATCCACAGGTTCGAGGCGTCCGTACCGATCTCGTTCGAGTCTTTCCGCATCGGGATCAGCAGCTTGTGGATCTCGTCCTCGCGGCAGTATTTACCCTCCTCGTTCGAGCGGATGAGCTTTGCCAGAACCTCAAGGATCACCCGCCGACGCGCCACGTACGCCGCCAAGTCCGACTGGTTGATGTCGGTGATCTTCGCCAGGTACTCGTCGAGCCGCTCCTGGTAGTCCGCGGGCCGCTCGGCACCGTCTTCGGCGAAGATCTGCTGGGCCTCGACGAGGGTTTCGGCTTCTAGCTTCCGGAGTTCGCGGTGAAGGATCGCTTCCAGCTCCGTGTTCTTCATCGCCGGGTCGACTGTCAGCCCCAGCGATTCCATTCGCTTCAGCAGAGGTCGGTACCGAGGCGAATGATTGCTGACGTAGTCATTAACCCGCGACTTACCCTCGTCCCGGGCCGCCGCCAGCTCATCGGCGAGCAGACCTTCTATCTCGGTGAGCACAGCCGTGCGTACGTCGGCGAGCGTGATCTCACCCTCGATCGTGTTTCCCTCGATGGTCTCGTCGATGTCGAACGCCGTCCTGTCAGCGCGGACGTTGGCGTCGAGGTAGTCGGAGGCGAGGTAGCAGACGTAGGTGAAGTCCGCGCCCTTCTCGTCCTTGAGCCGGCCGTAAAGCCCGGGGACCTTCCCGGTGATGTTCTCTTCAGTCACCACACGGCTCGCGGCGCACCAGTAGAGCTTCGGCGTCTGGTTGCGGGTCGACGACTTCAGGCAGAGGTTGACCATGTCGAACTTCTCGCCCTTGACTTCGATCGTCTTCGTCGGCATCTCCGAGTAGACAAACTCGTCCATCAGCTCCCTGAGTAAGACGGTCTCGCCATCGTCGACGACCCGGATCTCGGGCGCGCCGCCAGGCCGCAGAAAGTACCAGATGCAGTGCTCGAACACTTCTCTCGCAATTGCCGCTGCTGTCTTGTGGGCGCTCTTCTGGTACGCGGCGCCGAAACCGTCCAGCTCGACGATCGTCCCGGTGTCGTCGAACGTCTCGGCTGGTTCGACGAGCTCCACCTCTCGCTCGACCGAGAACCGAAACTGCCGGCCCTGAAGAGTGCCGTTCTCGCCCTCGTAGGTGCTCTTCACCACCACCTTGCTGAACGCCTTCAGCCACAGCAGACGTCCCACGCCGCGGCATCCGTCGGCCGACTTGTGGTCACTGTCCAGCGTCTCGAACGACTTCATGTTCTCCGCAGTGAATCCCACGCCGTTGTCGCTGACTACGAACCCGACGATCGGTTCCAGCGGAATACGCCCAGAGCCGGTGGTGCCGAGATCGAACCCCACCTGCGGGCTACGCACGATCCTCACGTCGAGGCGCCCCTGGGAGCGGTCCTCCTCGAACCTCGCGTCGATGGCCTGTATCCCGTTGACGACGGCCTCCAGCAGCGGGAGAAGCGCGTGGCTCTTCGGCAGGCCGGTGTTCTTGACTCGTCCCCGAAGGGACGTCGTCATCGCCGCCATTTCGTCCTTCTTTCCCATCTCGGCGCCGCTCCCGTGCCAGCGACGTCAGACAATCCTAGGCAGGCGGCACGGCCCGAGGCTGCATGATCAAGACATCGGCGATCCACCTGCCCGACACGATCACTGATCGCATGCTCTCCATGCTGAGGGCGGGCGTGTCGTTTCCTGCTCCCTGTTCAGGCGGTACGGGCGATCTCCACAGCGAAGCGACCATCGACGGTCGAGGTGACGCGGGATTCGATGTGCAGACCGGACTTGCGGACCGCGGCGATCTTCCCGATGCGCAACTCACGGGCGGCGACACTGGCCGCCTTACGCTTGTCGCGGTCGTAGACCTTGTAAGTGAGCCACTTTCCCGGCGCGGCGGCGGCCAGTGCATTGATCTTCGCCGTAGCAAACTCCTGCGGAGTCGGTGTCCGATCGGGCACCGGCTGGGCACCGAACACCTCGTCGACGGCACGGTGATCCGGTTCGGAGGCCAACTCGTTCAGCAGGTCGCTGTGCCGGCGGCCGTCGAGCTTGCCGAGCTGCCCGGCCTCAACCAGCGCGTGGCCGGCCGCGGCGTCGACCGGGGTCCAGTCGAGTTCGTTGTCCCAGTAGAAGTCCTGGCCGAGCTGGCGGTGCAGCACGAACCGGCCGAGATTCGGAACGTAGGCGAAGATCCGGGCGGCCTGGGTGTCCTCGTAGGCGAGCCACTGATCCTGGCCGAGGTAACTGACGGTGTAGAGGCTCATCGTGCGTCCCTTCCGCGATTCATCTTCCGTGGTGCGTAGTTCTTCGGGGTGACCGGGCAACCGCCGAGCTCGGACAGCTGCGTGAGCCCGGGTGGGGTGGGGACCTGCGCCCAGCGGGCGGTCATCTTCTCGATCAGCGCGGCCCGCTCGGTGGCGGGAACGCCGGTGTCGCGGGCTCTCTCGTAATCGAGGTGGGTGTCGTCCTTGACCTGTTGCGAGGCGTCGGTGTGGAACTGGAACTCGGCGGCCAGGCCGCCCGGGTGACGAGCGAGCATGTGCAGGCCTTTGTACTGGTTGCCGTCGAGATAGGACTGTTCGGCCTCGACGATCGTCCAACGACGGTCGGACAAGCGTGCGGCCAACGCAGTGGCGGTGGCGACGACCTGCTCGGGCCGGGAGATCGCGGTGTAGCGGACGACGTCGGTGATCTTCTCGACGATCCGTTCCGGTTCGGCGAACGGCGCGGCCTTGACGCGGTCGGCGAGTTTACGAGCGAGCGAGGCCGGACTTTTCATCCGGAACTCGAGTCCGTGCATCCGGACCTTGTCGGGGAGTGCGGCGAGCACGTCAGCGGTCATCGCGGCCTCCTGCTGCTTCGCGGCAATCATCGTCTCGACAACCAGGGCAGCGACATGGGCCGGATGGTCGGCGTACAGCTGCTGCGGGGTACTGGCCGGGTCGGTGGCCCAGTCGACGTCGGGCCGATCCAGTGCCGGGTCTGGACGCAGTGCCTCGATCGACGTCGCCTTGTGTCGTCGGTGATCGGTGCATCTGCGGCCACCTTCGTCCTCGGCCCTACACACCGGCGGTCAACTCGGCCCGCGCGCGGGCGTATTTGGCGATCAGGCGGTCTCTGGTGGCGGCGTCGAGCCGGGCGAGGCGCTGTGGGTCGCTGTTGTCGGCCATGTCCGCGAGTTTGACCGTCAGAGCCAACGGCACTGCCCGGACGCGGGCGTAGTAGTCGGCCGGGGCTTCGTCGGGGCGGCGGGTCAGCGCATCGACCGCCGTGGTGACCTCGGCCGGGAACGATTCTTCGAGGTCTGCGAGGGTGACCGTGGTGTCTTCGACGACGTCGTGCAGCCAGGCGGCCGCGACGGCGTTCTCGTCACCTGCCACTCGAGCTGCGACGCGCGCGGGGTGGGCGATGTAGGGCTGACCGGCCTTGTCGACCTGGCCACGGTGGGCCGCGGCGGCGATCTGCTCGGCACGCGCTGCAAGGGACCGTCTCATATCTTCCTCCATCTTCCCTCATCTTACCCCGTCCCGGCATGGGCGTGAGTGGGAACGCCTCCCCTCACTCAGCACCCACGTCGGCCCAACCTGACACCCGGGTCAGCGGTCGCCCACCGGCACAAGGAACGCGGCCAACTCATCGCCGAGCGCAGAACCGAACCCACCGGCGATGCCGTGCTCGACGCCGACGGGATCAACGATCTTTTTCCGACCGGTACGCCGCCGTGGCCGGAATACGTCCCTGCCTCCCTCTACGCTGAGCACCCGAAATAGGGTGAGCACCGAATCACCGCGACCTTCGGGCCGCCCCCTTCACCAGCAAGGACACCTCGCCAGATGACAGTGACCCAGCAGGAGATCGAGAACCGGCTCTGGGACGCCGCCGACGAGTTACGCGTGGCGATACCCGAAGCGCAGTATTCCTCGGTCGTGTTCCCGTTGATGTTCTGGAAGTACCTGTCGGACACCTGGGAGCACCACCACGAGGAGTTCCTGGCCGACAATGAAGGCCTGGACGATCTCTCCCCCGAGGAAGCCCACGAGATCGAGTACCGCGACTACCAGTCGTTCGAGATCCCGGTCATTCATCCCGGCACCGTCGCCGAGCGTCGTGCCTCGTGGGCATCGATCCTCGCCACGATCACCCAGCCAGGCCTGGGCCAGCGGGTCCGCGCCTCCCTGCAAGCGATCGAGACAGCGAACCCGGACAAGTTCTCCCGCATGTTCGGGTCGATGACCTGGACCTCCGAGGAGGTGCTGTCGGCCGAGGTGTTGACGGCGGTCATGCAGGCGATGGATCGCACCCCGAAGATGCACGAGGGCAACATGTCCCACGATGTGCTCGGCGGGGCCTACGAGTACCTGCTCAAACGGTTCTCCGACGGGTCCGGTACCCGCGCCGGTCAGTTCTTCACCCCCCGCGAGGTCGTCGAGCTGATCGTCGAGGTCCTCGATCCCCAGGGCCACGAGTCGGTGTACGACCCGACGTGCGGGTCCGGCGGCATGCTCATCGCCTCGGCGAACCTGCTCAAGGCCCGCGGCGGGCGCGGCTACACCCTGAGCCTGTACGGGCAGGAAGCCGTCGCGGACACCGCGGGCGTGGCCCGCATGAACCTGTTCATGCACAACCTCACCCAGTTCCAGGTCGAGGTCGGCGACACCCTGAAGGACCCGCGGTTCACCAAGCCGGACGGATCCGTCGCCCAGTTCGACGTGATCCTCGCCAACCCGCCCTACTCGCTGAAGTGGAAGCCCTGGACCAACGACCCGCGCGCTCTGGGCGGCGTCGCACCGCAATCCTCGGCGGACTGGGCGTTCGTGCAGCACATGATCGCATCGATGGACCCGAAGAAGGGCCGTGCCGGTGTCGTCCTGCCTCACGGGGTTCTGTTTCGTAGCGGCCAGGAAGCAGCCATCCGCCAGCGGGTCCTGGACGACGACCTGCTCGAAGCTGTCATCGGCCTGCCCGCGAACCTCTTCTACAGCACCGACATTCCCACGGCGGCCCTGGTATTCCGCGCATCCGGCACCAAGACCGCTGAGCGTCGAGGTGGGGTGCTCTTCATTGACGCTTCTAAGCGATTCGCCAAGGCCAAGAACCGCAACGTTTTAACCGAAGCAGACATCGCCGACGTGGTGACCTCGTACCGCTCTGAATTCGACGCCGATGGCACCCCGGCAGACCCAGATGGAGAGGGCGGACTTGCAGCGCGATTCGTCCCTACCTCGGAAATCATGGCGAATAGATACGACCTCAATATCGGCCGGTACATCAAGCAAGCCGCCGTAGAACAGGAAGACCTCGGCGCTCTCATCGACGCCTACAGTCTCGCCCGCACCGAACGCCAGAGGACTGAGCAGCGCATGTTCTCTGTCCTTTCCGACGCTGGAATCGAGGGATTTGATGAGTGAATGGAGGCATCTACCTGCGGGGAAGATTGCTCGTCAAAGGAAGGAGATCATTCGCCTGCAACCAGGGATCGAATACCGCACGATGGGCGTGCGGTGGCACGGCAAAGGTGCCTACGACCGGGGCCTTGTGACGACTGAGACAGTCAAGGCAAAATCCCTCTACCGGGCACGAGAAGGTGACTTCACGTTCAACCGGATCGATACGCACAAGGGCGCTTTCGATGTCGTCCCCACCGAACTTGATGGCGCCCTGGCAACGAACGAGTTCCCCCTCTATGAAGTGAACAACGAGGAAATCGATGCTCGTTTCCTACTTCTCAACTTCCAGCGACCAGCGGTGCTGCGACAGATTGGTGCCATACGTGCAGGTTCCGAGGGACGTGCTCGATGGAAAGAAGCTGACTTCGAAGCGTGGATGATCCACGTGCCTCCACTGTCGGTGCAGAAGCGGATCGTCGAGGTTGCCAGCGCGGTGGACAACCAAATCCGTGCGCTCAGCAACGAGGAGGCACGGCTCCGTGGAGTCCGGGCGGCGCTGGTATCGGACATGCTGGACCGCACCATCGAGATTGAATCTGCCGAGTCGGAGGTCTGAACCGTGGCCAAAGGCATCCGCGAACGCGAGTACCAGAACCTCATGATCCAGTGGTCCATCCCCCTCGGCTGGACCTACACCGCCGGCCGGGCATTGCCACGCGAGACCACCCAGACCGTCCTCACCGGGCACCTGCGGGACGCGATCGTCCGGCTCAACCCCGCGGTGATCGACGGGTTCGACGTCGACACGGTCGTCGAGGAGATCACCGCCACCGTCAACGCCGTCGAAGGCGGCCTCGTGCGCGCCAACGAACAGGTCCTGCACCTGCTGCGCGGCCGCAAAGAATTCCGGGACTCGGGCGGTGTGTGGCACGCCCTGCGGCTCGTCGACTTCGACACGCCGGCCGCCAACACCCTGGTCGTGTCCGACGAGGTGGCCATCACCGTCCCCGGCAAGACCTCCCGCCGGTTCGACCTCGTCTACTGGGTCAACGGGCTCCCGCTGGTCGTGGTGGAGGTGAAATCCCCGACCGCGAAATCCGGGTGGGCCGATGCCGCCCGGGAGATCAACGACGTCTACGCCGCCGAATACCCGTGGTTCTTCACCCCCAACGTCTTCGCCGTCGCCTCCGACGGGCTGAAGTTGCGGTTCGGGGCGGCCGGGGCGCCGACGAACCTGTGGCAGCCCTACCGGTCCACCGCCGACGACGAAAACCTGACCGGCCAGGCCGATGTGCAACGCTCCGTCGAACTGCTGCTGCATCCCGCGACCGTGCTGGGCATGCTCGCCGACTTCGCGTTGTTCGACACCTCCGGCGGTGGTGTGGACAAGAAGTACCTGCCCCGCTACCCGCAGCTCGAAGCCGCACGGCTGATCCACCAGCGGGTGCTCGAGGGCGGATCCAAGGGTCTGGTCTGGCACCACCAGGGTTCGGGGAAGACCCTGCTGATGGTGTTCGCCGCATCGCTGTTGTTGACCGATACCCGAACCGAGTCACCGACGATCATTCTGCTGTCGGACCGCACCCAGCTGGTGCGGCAGACCTCCGGGGTGTTCACCTCCGCGATGGGCGATGCCTACTTCCACCAGCCCACCACCAGCGCCGAGCTGCGGGCGCTGCTCGCCGGCGATGTGCGCGGGGTGATCTCGACGACCGTGCACAAGTTCGCCGACGCCGGCACGAACCTCTCGACCCGCGACAACATCATCGTCCTGGTCGACGAGGCGCATCGCACCCAATCGTCCCGGTCGAAATCGTTGGCCGGGCAGATGCGGGCGGCGTTGCCGCACGCGAAGTTCTTCGGGATGACCGGCACCCCCGTCCGCAACCTGGCGACCGACACGTTCGCGTTGTTCGGGGACGAGTCCGATCCGGGACGGGTGCTGCACCGGTATTCGGTGTCGCGGTCGTTGTCCGACGGGGCGACGGTGCCGGTGATGCTCGATCCGCACCCGGTCTCGTTCGAGCTCGACGACGCCGGGTTGCAGGCCGAGTTCGACCAGTTCGCCGACGATGTCGACCTCGACGACCCGGACCGGGAGACGCTCTCGCGCAAGTTCGGACGGCTGACGTCAGTGTTCGCCAACCCCGACCGGATCGAGGCGGTGTGCCAGGACATCGTGGACCACTACCTCGCAGGTGCCTACCGCAACGGACTCAAGGCACAGGTCGTCACCTACAACCGCGAACTCGCCGTGGCGTACACCGACAAGCTCAACGAGATCCTCGCCGGGTACGAAACTGCGCAGGTGCTCGCCGAGGTCGGCCGGCACGAGAAGATCCGCGCCGAGGTGAACATCTCGGTCTCCGACGCGAAAAACGAAGACCCCGCGATGCGGGCCTATCAGCTCTCCGAAGCCGAGGAAGAGGAGCAGAAGCGGCAGTTCCTGGCCCCTGAGGATCCGTTGTGTTTTCTGGTGGTGACCGCGAAGCTGCTGACCGGGTTCGACGCCCCCAACGAAGGCGTGCTGTATCTGGACAAGCCGCTCAAGGCCCACAACCTGTTCCAGACCATCACCCGCCCGAACCGCACCTGGGTCTCCCCCACCGGGTTCGTGAAAACCTCCGGGGTGGTCGTCGACTACATCGGGCTGGCCGAAGAAGTCCAACGCGCCGTGCAGGACCCGACCGCCGGCGACACCGGCAAAGGCGGTGGGTTCGTCACCGACCTGACCGAGTTGGTCGCCGAGTTCCGCACCACCTTCGCCCGCCTCGAAGATCTCCTCGCCGACGTCGACGGCCTGGACCTGACCGTCCACGGCTACGAGTCGGTACGCGCGATCAACAATTTCCTCGACACCCATCCCGGTGCGGCCGAGGTGTTCTCGAAGGACTACCGGCTGTTGGCGCGGCTGTATCCGCTGATCACCACCGACAAGCGCATCGCGAAATACCGGAACGGGTTCGGGTTGTTCGGGTCCGTCTACACGACGCTGTTCAAGAAATCGACCGACGAGGAACGCAAAGAACGCCTCGGCGAGCTCGGACCGATGGTCCTCGAGATCATCAACGCCCACGTGCACTCCTTCACCGTGGTCGCCGGCCAGGAAGAACCCCTCGTTCTCGACGCCCAAGGCCTGATCGTCCTCAAGGAACTCCTCGCCCTCGTACGCCCCAAAACAACCAAGGACGAGGACGAGGCGCCGCCCTCGGCAGCGGAAATCCTCGACCGGATCAAAACCGCCCTCGACGCCGGCGTCGAACCGGGCTCGGCGAAATACACCGCCCTCGCCGAACGCATCCGGCAACTGCGGGACCGGATCATCCAAAACTCCCAGGACGCCCTGGACTTCCTGTCCGAAGCCCTCCGGGTCGCCCGCGCGATCGTCAACGCCCAGAAACACCCCGACGACGCCGTGATCGTCCTCGACGACGACCACGTCGGAGTCCTCTCCCGGATCATCCACGACCACGCACCCGCAGGCCTGACCGTGACCGAGAAGAACCTGGCCGAGGAAATCGACCAGGTCGTCACCCTCACCCTCGCCCGATCCTGGGACAACGCCGACGCCCGCAACCGCGGAGCCCGCCGCGCCACCGCCGCAGTGTTCCGCCGGTTCGGGATCAAACCCGTCGGAGAACCGTACGACTCGACCGTCGCCTACATCGAAGCCCACTACCTCGTCGACTGATCGACCGGTGCCTGCCGGGCCGCCCCGGGACCGGCACCGGTGATCACCGACGAGTTTCGGGGCGCCGCGGACACCCACACCAACTCCGACACGCATCGGAACCAACCCGGGAACATCCGGCCGTAGGTCAGGGCACTCTCATCGCCCGGATGGTGGCGGTGGCACTGCGCAGTCGTCCACGTCGGCCGCAGCGGACCGACTAGCCGATCTCCTCCGGGAGCACGTCTCAGCTGAGGTCCGGAGCTATGTCGCCGAATACGAATCCGGCATGGAGGTCACCGATTGATCCGGAAACCCCATGATCACGGCCGTCGGAAAGCCATTTCTCACCACAAAGCCGGGTTAATACGCCAGACGAATCGGCTCAGTTTGAAGGTTCTACGAGATGCGGTCACAGCGAGTCGTAGGGTGCAGCGTACCGTTCGCGGGCACAGCTTCACGCCGCCCCGGTCTGCCGAGACTTGCACGCTAAGGACCATCGGCTACGCGACATCGTCGACCGGGCAATCGGTAGCCCGTTGCAGCA
>NZ_BCXI01000066.1 GCF_001895025.1 Rhodococcus zopfii NBRC 100606 = JCM 9919 | reverse complement strand
TATCGTTGGGTTTCGCTGGTCCAGTCGCGGGCGTAGAGGAACTCCTCGGCGAGGATCCGGTTGTAGCGCTCGACCTTCCCGTTGTGCCGTGGGGTGCACGGGCGGATGAACTGGTGGCGTGTGCCGGCGAGGGTGCGCGCGAACACCGCCGAGCGGTAGCAGGACCCGTTGTCGGCGACCACCCGGGTGAACCGGGCGATACCGTGGGCAGCGAAGAACGCCTTCGCTCGGTTGATGAAACCGACTGCGGTGACACCCTTCTCGTCGGGGAGCGCTTCGGTGTACGCGAGGCGGGAGAAGCCGTCGACGATCGAGTGAAGGTACACGTAGCCGGCGCGTGTGCCGCGCTTCTTGCCCCGGTCGACGGTCTTGGCGTGCTCACTCCCGCGGCCATGCATGCGCCAGCCGCCGCCGTCGGGGATGCGGCCGACCTTCTTGACGTCGACATGCACCATGTGGCCCGGGTACCGGGCGACGATCGTGGCCGCCGGTTTGCGGTTGTCGGCTCCGGTCGGGTCGAGGAACGTGCGTCGGTTCAGGCCGAGGTGGACCAGGTGCCGGCTGACGGTGCGCACCGAGACAGTGACGCCCTCGGTGGCGAGTTCGAGGGCGATACGGCGGGCTGACCACTTCTTTTCGCGTCGCAGTGTTTCGATCCGGGCTACGACCTCCTCCGAGGTGACGGTGGGTTGACGGTGCGGGACGCTGGATCGGTCGAGCAGTCCGTGCTCGCCGAACTGGCGGTACCGGTTCACCCATTTGCTGGCGCACGCGCGGGAGATTCCCATTTCGGCGGCGACGTGGGCGATCGGACGGTGCTGGCAGCGCTCGACGAGTCTGCGGCGTCCTTCGACGGACAGCGGCGCATTACTGTGGGTCACGGACGGGTCTTTCTGTCGGCGGATGTGTTGGTGGTACTTCTCATCCTGCCGCCGAAAGACCCGTCCGCCTTGGTCGGCCCAGATCCTGGCCGGTGTCTACAACGTCATGACCCGCAACATCTAGGGATCTCTCCACCACGACGGGAAGGTGCAAGGTAGTCAGATGAATCCAGTTGCGGAAATGATCCTGGAGGGGCCGCGGGGCCGACGTTGTTGCCTTGAACTTGCCAAGGATCTGGACTCGGACATTTCAACCGCTGTCTTCCAATTCGCGCACGGCGTCGAAGAAGTGAGCGGTTCATCTGGAGTCCGGTTGATCCCGACCGCTGTGGGCGGCACCGATCCCTTCCCTGTTTCGACACTGGAGCAGCTCTCGGCCGACCTTGCGTCTGTCGATCTCGCCGACCTCGACACCGGCCGGGTTCAGGCCGCCTTGGCGCGGTCGGTGGATTCCGCGATGTACTGGCAGGAGCCCGACGGTGCAGACGTGCTCGCGGGCCACCCGACTGTCCGGGCTGCCCTCTCACGCCTCGCCGAACACCTCGCGTCGTCCCCGATCATGGAGTGGTTCGGGGAGCCCCGTCGGACCGAGCAGTGGGCTATCGAGTGGCGATCAGCCAACGCCTGGGCGCCACTGCCGAAGGATCCGCAACAAACACTCAGACAGTGGGCGGCCGGCGTGCGCACGGAGGAAGCACAGGCCGCGCGCGAACGCCCGCGCGACCCCCATGCCGATTGGACCGGAACCTGGTGGTCAATCCCGCTCGGACTCATCAAGACTGTCGGCCGTCTTCCTGCTGAGCTGAGTCTCGTGGAAGACGGGTTCGGGTGGCAGCAAGCGACAGCGATACCTGTCCACGGGAGAGGCCGGACTTTCGAGGTCCGCTCGGAAGAGGACTGGATATTGCTGTGCCGTTCCTTTCCGCTCGAGGTCACCGCGTCCCGACGGCATAACTGGTTCCGCGCCACCGGCCGCGACGGCCGGTGGGTCATCCCCGATTGGGAGCGTGTCGCGAGCGCGTGGGACGCCGTGCACCTCACGCCTTTGTGCTATCTCAGCAGTGCGACGCGGGCCCTTCAGGTTGACACCGAGACCGCCTCGGTCATCGCCGGCTGGGACCCCGGCAGCACCATCTGGCTCACCGATGTCGCACGCGAAGGGGACGGACCGCGGCAGGATTGGCACCTCGACAGCAACAGCGACACTTGGATTTTGACGTCATAGACGCGTCTTGTCGCCATTCGCTGCAGGGGTGGTTGGCCGACCCAATACGGCCCTCGGCAATGGACTGCCCCGGCGACAGTGATGGTGGCGTTCGGGGGCTCAGACATGCCGGTATTCAGAGGGTTTCAATACCTGACTGCCCCACTAGCGCGGCAGGCGGCGAGTGCTTCGCGGAGGCCGGGGCGTTCTCGGTTGCGTCCGGTGTAGCCCTTGTCGGTGTAGATCCGGTCGTCGGCGACGCCGAGGCGTTTGAGGGCTGTGCGCTGCGCTCGCAGATCTTGGCCGCGGGTGCTGCATCGGGCGGTCGACGGCCGCCCGGTTCAAGGATTCGGAATGTCCAGCGACGTCAGTCACGCCTCAACCACATGCGAGATCGCCAGCAATTTCCAAGACTTCGACGAATGGCTGCAATGGCCCACGCTGCCCGACGGCAGACACCTGACGCCGCGACGCGTCGACGGACGACCGATGTGGGGAAGGAACCGAGACGAGGTCGTGGCGCCGATCGGCGAGCTCACCGAATACATCGAGCGTCAGCAGCACTGAGAACCGACCCCGCACGTCTCGTCGTGTAGCCACACCGAATCATTCGTCATCGAGGAAAGGCTCTTCCGCGTCGAGAAGCGCGGCGTCGTCCGGGTGCAGGTTCTCCCCCGGCTGCACCGAACGGGTCAGCGAATCGTCCCGATCGAACTCCTGCGGCGCCTGCACGATCCGAAGCCCTCGCGCCAGGATCTCGGTTAGCTCACGATCGGGACCGGACGATTCGGCGAAGAACGCCGCAGCGACTGCATCACGGGTCAGCGCTTCCGCAAGATCCCAGTCCCGCACATACTCGTCCATGGGATCCTCCGGCTCACGACGGATCAACGCGTCGACGATGCACTGCTGAAAATACGCGGCGACCAGCTCCTGGGACCGATCCCACTGCGCCTGAAGACCCGCCGCAACAGCGGTCTCACGCAACCGGGCACGGAGATCGAGGGCATCGGCGGCCCGCATCGCCGGGGACATGCGAACCTGGGCGACGTACTCGTCGAAGCCGACGGCAGCGACGGTCCCGACCGTCTCGATGACTACCTGCCGGTTCGGCCCCAGATGTTCGGCAAGGTCGGTGTCGGTGATCGTGGTCGACTCGATGTGCCGAACCAGCACCTCGAGGGGTCGATTCGGATCGTCGTAGACACCGTCCCGCTCTGCCTGACGCAACCATTCCATCTCCACCACCGTCGCGTCGCCCGGAACCGAGCTTGCCTGCGCGAACGCCTCCGAGATGGACAGTTCCGTGCCGGTGGCGACCTGCGGACCCCACGCCGCTCCGTTGACTCGCAGCAGCTCCGCCGCACCCTGCACGACGTTCGTCAAGCGCTGCGGTGTTCCGGTGGTCTCGGCTACATCCGCATCGGCGACGCCGGGGGCACAGGCACCACCGGCTCGATCGCCCGCCGCGGGTCGCCGGTTCTCGTTGCCGGCACCGGCGGAAGTGTCCACGGACCCGATCTTCCACACTCCGATCGCCGCAGCAGCCAGGACGGCGATGCCCGACACCGCGACGAGAACTTTCAGGCCTCGACCTCGCTGCAGCTGCACGCTTCGCTGTCCCTTCGACACGGTTTCTACGGGTTCGTCCGAAAGTCAGAACCCAATTCGCACATTACGGGGACTGATTCGCTCGCCGCTGACATCTAGCGGTCAGACCCGAGTTCCCGCAACACCGTTCCGCTGCCGCGTTGATCGAGACTTCGGCTCAGCCACGAACGGGCCCATCGAAGTGCACCCGCTGCACCGAATCCGGCGACCGCGGATCCACCGTCCACACACCGCCGGCGACAACCCACACCCGTCCGGCTCCGTCGTAGGACACCTCCGGATACGGCGAATGGATCGCGAGGCGGCACACCGCGGTGAACGTGACCGGATCGAGGACCGACAGCAGGCAATGCCAGCGTCCCGGCTCGTCCGGCTCGATGCCCTCCACACCTCGCGCAGGATGCACGATCCACATCCACGGCCCGGCCGTCCCGCCTGCGGATCCCCTGATCGGCACGTCTTCGACCTCACCGACGGTCAGATCCGCCGCCAGTACCGACACTTGTCGTCCCCGCACGTCGACGAGCCGGAGCGGGTCGTCTCCGACAAGGACTGTGCCGGTGAGCGGTGCGAGCCGCGGACCGAGTCGCGTGCTCGCGTCCAGGCCGACCTCGAGCAGCTGCGAATGCCCACCTTCGGTTTCCGTGTTCACCACGGCGACGAATCCGCCGGCATGAGTGCCAGCGGGTCCGACACGACCGTGCACCGGTTCGAGGTCCTCGTGCCGGCCGTCGGGCCACCGCACGGTCAACGCGGTGTGCTCGCCGGACCGGTGCCAGGAGAGCAGAACACCTTCACAGGCAACGGATCCGCCCACAGGCCCGTCGTCGATCCGGATGCCGGTACCGTCGAGGCCACAGCGGAAGATCCCGTCCCGGCCGACCACCCAGCATCCGGCGGCGTCCGCATGGAGCCAGCGTGGACGATGCGCGGGTGACGCGAAAACTCTCGCCGGTAACAGATATTCGGCGATGTCATGCTGCTCGACCATCCGAATCACCACGGGCAGTTCGCGGTCCACAACCCATACGTCGCGGCCGTGCGCCGAAACCGCGGCGGGCACGATGTTCGGCCGCACCGACAAGGCCGGTACGTCGTCGAGGTCCAGATCGACCAGCACCCCGCATTCCCGAACCACGTCCTCCCCTTCGGCTCGGTGCAGTGCCGGCCTGGTGTCGTCGCGGAAGACGCCGGTCGCCGCGTCCACATCGCGGAGCGTCCGGGTGCCGGGGACCTGGATCCACCGTGGATGGCGTTTCGGGCCGGTAGCGGGTTGTTCGAGCAACCGGTAAGTGTCGGACACCACCCGCGCCCGCAGGATCCGTCCCCTGGCCGAGCCTGTGGTGGCGTAGCCGAGATCACCGAGCAGACGTCCGGTCAGCCGTTGCCGCCCCACCGCGGGTCGTCGGCTGTACCAGGTGGCCGACCACCTGTCGCCGCGCACGAACAGTCTCCATTCCCAACATCGTTCGTTCTCGGGGAGTGCGGCCGACGGTGCGGGTTGCCGCAGCGGGACCCCGTCGTCGAGTGGTTCGACGTCGACTTCGACGGTGACAATGCTCGGATCCCTTTCGTCCGGCGATGTCTCGGCGAACAACAGCCAGTACCGCCCGATCTCGCCGACCACCGGCAGCGCCGCCTCACCGTCGCCGATCGCCAGCTCGGTCACCAGCACCGGCAATCGGCGGTGCAGACGGGTGCGATCCTGCGGTGTCGACATGGCGGCAAGTCTGCCACGCACCCCGTGACCGAACCTGCCCTGAAAATGCCACAGCGAAGGTCATGTCTGGGGTTGACCCCAGACTGAGGAGAGGAGAGTCACGCGCCACTTCGAAAAGTGCCCGGACGGAATGTGCGACTGTGCCCACCGTCCGTACCACAGCCCGAACCAGCCAGACGCCGGATCGCGATGCGCGATGTGTCGGGGACGCAACTTCCGGCGCTGGGCTTGTCGATGGCGATGTCGATACCCAGAGGCCAACAGGACGGAACTACCTACGCCACAAGAGCTTCGTCACGCGGGCGTCCATCCACGTCCAGGCGACGCGTACTCACGCATGAAGCCGTCGCCGCCGTGCAACCGCATACAGTGGCCGAACACCTCGATCCCAGTCGGGATCTACGGAACGCAAAGTGCCGGCACCATGGTGTGAAGGTTCGCCAGCGAACGCCCTGCAGCCATGACTGTGCCGTCGGGACGGACGATCGCCGCGTTGGCGTGGCCCCTGGAGAGCCAGTGCCCGAGTTCGGAACCAGTCGGTGCGAGGACGACGAAGGCTCCTCGTCGCTCGATCTCTCGGCGTTGACCGGGAGTGGGATCGATCGATGTGATCACAAGGAAGCGTCCTTGTGCGACTTCGTCTACTCTCGTTCCGGTATCGCCGATTTCAGTGTTGGGGCATAGGGTTCCGGCTATGCCTCGGTGCATGCGATCATCGCGGACGAAAGTGGACGCGCCGAGAGGCGGGGTCGCGCTGTCGGTCACTCTGGTACTCAGGTTCGGAATCCATCGCGCGACCGGGGCGATCCGCCGGCGTACGAACTGACCGAGATCGCCGCCCTCGGTCATGGCCCATCCGATACCGACAGCAAGTTGGATCATTTTCTTGGCGTGAGGCTTGCGTTCGTGCTCGTACGATTCGAGACACCCTTCGGGCAGGGTTCGGTTGAGGACTCCGGCGAGTTTCCAGGCGAGGTTGGCCGCATCGCGCAGTCCGGCGCCCATGCCTTGCCCGACGAACGGTGGGGTCAGGTGCGCAGCGTCTCCGAGGAGGAACACATTGCGGTCCCGCCATCGATCAGCGACTCGAGCACGGAAGGTATAGCTGGCGAGACGCACGAGTTCCAGATCGAGGTCAGTGACTCTGTAGTCGCCGACCCAAGGAGCGAGCAGCGGCCGCAACGCCGTGAGGTCCGAGTAGTCTGTCGCGCTCTCGTCAGGCCGAAGTCGGAACTCCCATCGGTAACGTCTGTCACCGATGCGCATGTAGGTCGCGGAACGGTGTGGGTCGCAGACCTGGTGGACGCCCTCCCAGTGATGCAGTTCCGCATCGGTGGCGATGTCGACGACGAGCCAGGTTTGCTCGAAGCCGAGATTTTCCATGCGGGAACCGATGGAGCTTCGGACGATGCTGTTCGCGCCGTCGCAGCCGAGTACGTAGTCAGCGCGGACGGTGCTCCGGTCTCCGGTTGTGCGGTCGGTGAAGTCGATTCGGACCTGGCCGCGATCGTGCAGGAGACCCGTGACTTCACTGTTGCCGCGCAGGTGCACACTGTCGTGCCGACGTGCTTGCATGCGTAGGAGGTGTTCGAACTCGGGCTGGTCGAACATGTTGGCTTGCGGGAACCCATGTACACCGCGTGCCGAGTCGCGTTTGAACTCGGCCAGCACTGTCATGTCCCGGTCGAGCAGGCGTAGCCCTTTGCCGGGGCGGGAGATGCGACTGAACGCGTCAGCGAGGCCGAGGCGGGCCACGATCCGGAACACTTCGTCGTCGAGATGGACGGCCCGCGGCTGTGGATACACATCTTCCCACCGGTCGAGTACGAGAGTATCGATTCCGTACTGGGCCAGCTGGACTGCGGAGGTGACGCCGGTCGGTCCGGCTCCCACGATGACGACCGGATAGTGCGGTGCGGTCATGACGTCGCCTCGATCACGAACAGCACCAGGCTTGCGACCGCTATCACGCCGACTGCCAGTGCGGGTGCGAGTTCCTTGGTGTTGTCGCCGGCCCGGACATGTGTCAGCGCCGCCCCGCCGAGTAGTAACACGAACCCGAGAGCTGCCGCGATGCCGATCACCGGAAATACGAACCCGACGAACAGACCGATTGCGCCGGCCACCTCGACGGCACCGATTCGGCGGTAGGCCGAGACACCGAAGCCCAGGTGGGCGGCACGTTCTCTCATCTGGGGGACCGCGGCGATTTTGGCGGATCCGATGGCCAGGAAAGCGACGGCCAACACACCCCCAATGACGGTGGTGGCGACGGCGGTGGTGGCGTTCACGGCTGCTCCTCCTCGAGTCTCCAGGCCAGCGGGTAACGGTCGAGAGCTGTCTTGACGTCGGTTACATCGCAGCGTCCGGTCACGGACACGGCAATGACCACGGATCCGTCCTCGACGACCGCAACGACACCGCCAACGCCGGGCACGCCGTCAAGTGCTTGTTCGGCGACCCGTCGCGCGGCGTCGGCCCGCAGTGCGAGCTTGTAGGGTTTGCCGACATCGGTGACCGGCAGGACGTCGATCACGGCCACCGATTTCGGGGCGGCGGCGGCTTCGGGAACGCGCTCGGTGGCCCAGGCGAGCAAGTCCTCTTCGGTCACATCGGAACTCGGGGTGACCGTCACGTACGCGACGGGCACCTCACCGGAGTGCGGGTCCGGGCGGCCAACGGCGCCGACCCCCGTGACCAAGGGGTGCGAAAGGAGGGCATCTTCGATCACCGCCGGATCGATGTTGTGGCCGCCGCGGATGATGAGGTCCTTCGCTCGACCAGTCAGGTAGAGGAAGCCGTCGGTGTCTACGTAGCCTAAATCGCCAGTGTCGAGCCAGCCGTCGACGAGCTTGCCGAGCCCATCGAGTGCGTGGCCGTCGGCGTCGCGGCCGGTGACGTATCCGGCGAAGACGGTGGGACCGCTGATCGCGATCGTGCCGATTTCCCCGGCGGGAAGATCGGTCCAGCTTCCATCGTCTGCGATTCGGACCGCCTTGATTTTCTGGTACGGCATCCGCTGCCCGACCGACCCCGGGTGCGGGGAGCCGGGAAAGCTGCGGGCGCTGGCGCAGGTCGCCTCGGTCAGCCCGTACCCTTCGAGCAGTCGCACCCCGGTGTGCGATTCGAAACCGTCACGGACCGCGGTGGGCAAGATGGACGCGCCGACCATGCAGGTGCGCAGGCTGGCGATGTCCGCGTCGACGGGGCATTGGGCCAGGACGGAGTAGGCAGTCGGCACCGCGCTCATCGACGCGAGGCGATAGTGCTCGACGATCTTCCAGAACTGACCGTAGAGATGGGGGTCGCGATATCCGAGCGGGCCTGCCCAGACCACGGTCTGGCCGCGCAGCAGTGGTGCCAGCAGTGTGACGATCAGCGCGTTGACGTGGAAGAGCGGCAACGCCGCGAACACGGAGGAGTCGTCGTCGAGCAGTGTGTTGGTCGCGAGCATCCAGGCATTGGCGACCTCGTTGGCGTGAGTGTGGGCGGCGAGTTTGGGTGCGCCGGTGGTGCCACCGGTGTGGAAGAGGGAGGCGATCGCGTCAGCGGCGGGCAGCTTCCCGTCGAAGGCAGCCGCGTCGTGCCCAGCGGCGACGTCGGCCAGATCGGCCACCGCGACGCCGTCGATCGTCGGCAGCCGAGCTGCCGAGCTTCCGGCGCCAGTGGGACGGAGGACGAACAGGGTGTCGATCACGCCCGATTCGGCGAGCGCGCATGCCGTCGCCCACGCCCGGGGATCGAGGTCTGGGCCCGCCGCGATCAGCACCCGAGCACCGGAGCGTCGGAGCAACTCCCGGATGTGTTCGCCGGCCAGGCCTGCATTGATCGGGGCCGCAATGCCGGCCAGTTGCGCTGCGAGGGTCGCGGTGATCAACTCAGCGCAGTTGGGTGACATCAATGCGATTGCGTCGCCACGACGGACACCGATGCCGTGGAACGCGTTGGCCGTACGGTGCACGCTCGCGAGCAGATCGGCGTAGGTGAATCGTGCCGGGTGCTTCCAATGCGCGGCCTCGGGGAGCACGATCAATGCGGTCCGGTCGGGCCGGATCTCGCAAGAGCCTGCGAGCAACCGATAGGTCGACGCGGGCAGCCCACGATCGGCCAGGGGAATCGCTTCGATGGTGTGAAGGTCTCCGGGATCGTTGTAGGTGGGCCACAGTGCGTCGTCGGTGTTCATCGCTCGTACCTCACAACAGTGCGCTGGGTGCCGAGATCGAGCGCCCCGTCGTCCGTGGCGACGGTGACCTCCATGACGTCGCCGTCCCGGAGGTAGTCAGGCTTCTTAGCCTGTGCGGCGAAGAACGACTTCCACTTGAGCGCGGGAGGCATCAGCGAGGCGATGATCTCGATCGGCTTGGGCGGCGCTTTCAACGCCGTGCCGCCAGGCGTGCCGGTCAGGAGCAGATCTCCGGCATCCAACCGCTGGAATTTCGTGAGCGCCTGCAGCGCCTGAACCGGCCGGTAGATCATGTCCGACTTCACCGTCATGTCCTGCCGCACCTGCCCGTTGACCCGCAGTTGCAGTCGCAGGTCCTCGAACCGCTTGAACTCGCCCGGTTCGAGCAGTACCAGGGCCGGGCCGACCGGGGTGAAGGTGGGGTACGACTTGGCCTCGTAGAACTGGGTCTTCGGCAGCTGGACGTCCCGCGCGGAGATATCGTTGGTGACAACGAGACCTGCGACGTAGTCGGCGATGTTGTCGGCGGTGATGTCGGCACCGACAGGCACGGACCGACCGAAGACCAACCCGACCTCGACCTCGTAGTCGAGCAGCCGGACATGTTCGGGCTTGATCACGTCGTCGTAGGGACCGCTGATCGATCCGGATGTCTTGCGGAAGAACGTCAGCGGCACCGTCTCGGGATTCATGCCCGAGTCTTTGACGTGCGAGGCGAAGTTGGTCATCTGCGCGACGACCCGGCACGGGGCGCTGACCGGAGAGAGTAGTTCGAGCGTCTCCACGGGCACCGTGGAGGTCGAGGCAGCGGCCGCGTCGATCGCGGGCCGATCGGCCAGAAGTTCGGCGGTGGTGGTGGCCTCGGTGTCGATCCGAGAGGCGCCGGTTGGGAGGTGCACCCACCAGGCATCAGCAGTGCGTAGGAGGGAGATGCTCATGAGGAAGTCACTTTCAGCAGGCCGCGAAGGCGTTGGAAATCGAATTCGTTGTCCTCGCTGAGCGAGGTGATCATCGCGCGTAGCTCGCGCGCGGATTCCCGGCTCGGTGAGATGCCGAGGAAGTCCTTGGTGGCCGGGGGTCCCCACTGGGCCAGTCCTGACGCAGTCATCGGGGCCCATCCCGGTGCCAGGGTGCTGTCGAACAGGTCGCCGTCGCTGAAGTGCTCGACCAGGAAACCGTCCGGGTCGCGCCAGTAGTCGAATATCTGGCTGCCCTGGATGTGCCGGCCGATTCCCCACGAGCGCTGGTAGCCAAGCTCGCGGAGGTACTCTCCTCCCGCCGCCAGAGTGTCGAGATCACACACCTGGTAGGCCGAATGCACGTAGCGATTGGTGGGGCCGAGGGCCATTGCCACCGTGTGATGATCGGTAGCCGTGGCACCGCGGTCACACCGGATGAAGCTCATCACCGGTCCACGCTCGCGTTGGCCGGTGTAGTAGAGGAAGTCGCTGACGATCAGCCCGAGGTGCTCGAGGTACCAGTTCAGGGACTCGAGATAACGGGTCCGTTGAAGCACGATGTGCCCCAGCCGCTGCACCAGCGCCGGCTCCCGCGGCGGCCGCTGGGTGGCATTCGCTCGTTTCACGTCGGTCCCGAAGTTGAAGACCTGCGGGGTCTGCGCAGGCAGTGCACGAAGCGCGTGCATGTCGGAGACCACCCGAACCGTACCGCCGGCGGGGTCGACCAGGTCGACCCCGATCCCGCCCAAGGATTCGGGCAAGGGCTCAACCCGCCGGCCGGTCGCCTCCGCCAGGCGCAGCACATCCGAGTCGTCGGCGGCACGGAACGCCACGCCCCCGAACATCGTGCGTGGGGCCTTACGGATCAGTACGCAGGGCGCGCCGGGGTCGGTGCCGCGTAGGTGCAGCTCGTCCGCGGTTCTCAGCGCAGTGACGAAACCGAATGCCTGCGCGAAGGTTTCGGCACGGTCGAGGTTCGGTTTGGTGAACTCGAGCCACGCCAGATCCTGCACCTTCACGATCGGATTCGTCGACCGGCCCGGGTGTTCGCCGCGCAGTGCGCCCCACTCACTGTGCAGGCCGGCGTGCGCGTCGGAGTGTTCGTTCATGAAGTGACTCCTCTCACTGTATGACGATATCGTCACTCACGATCTATTCGTCAGTCAAGTATCGCTGACGAAACCGTCACCCTCGAGGGGATATCATGGCCGCGATGGACCAGCATGAGAGGTGGCAACCAGAGCCGCCTACGACCACCAGTACGAGACCGAACCGCCTCGAACGCCGCAAGGCGCACACCCGTGCGGCTTTGATCCGTGCCGCGCAGTCGTTCCTCGCTGCCGGAACCGTCAGCGTCCCTGTCCTCGAGATCACGCAAGCCGCGGATGTGGGCATGGGCTCGTTCTACAACCACTTCGACAGCAAGGAACAGCTCTTCCAGGCCGCCGTGGACAGCGCGCTGGAGTCGCACGGCGCCCTACTGGACAAGCTCACCGAGACCCTCGACGACCCAGCGGAAGCCTTCACCCAGAGCTTCCGCATGACCGGACGCCTGTTCCGCCGAGAACCCGAGCTGAGCCGAGTTCTCCTCAACAACGGTCCAGCACTGATCACCTCGAACCGTGGACTGGCGCCACGTGCGTTGCGCGACATCAAAGACGCCGCGGACGCAGGACGATTCTCGGTGCGTGATCCCGAATTGGCTCTGGCCCTAGTCGCTGGCACCGCCCTTGGGCTAGGACAACTCCTACACGCACAACCCGACCGCGATGCCGCTGCCGCCACCGACGCGATCACCGAGGACCTGTTGCGCGCGCTGGGCCTACCCATCGACGAGGCTCACACACTCTGCACCCGTCCTCTGCCGACACTCGACAGCTACTCCAAGACGGATGGCCCGGGAGTGCCCGACTAATGGTCGATACGGAATTCTGAACCCTGCTCGGCGGGAGGCAGGATCATGACCGAAACACTCGATGCCACGGACCAGCGGTAGATCGACTACCAGGACTCGGCGCAGCAGCTGTTGGTGCAGCTCGAGGATGATTGTGTCGATGCGATCGGGTCGAACAGGTTACTCAGCCAGCTCACAGCGAACGTGTTCGAGCCGGCACCCGACGCGGAGGTGGATGAGCACCTCGGATACGACAACACCAGCGCGAACGTCGGGATTGACAACTCCGGTACCGGCTATCAAGCGAAGACTGTTCTGGGCTGGGGTCGGTTCGGGGACACCGACTCGCCGTTCGACCGGAAGATCACCGAAGAACGACAGTGAACCGGACCGAGTTGATGCAGGCTCCTTACGAGGTAAGGATGCCGTTCATGCCCAAGCAGTTCCCTCCCGAGGTTCGCGAGCAGGTACCGGCAGCCGAACTTCCCGGTGACGGCAAAGTACTGGTCGGCGACGGTGCGGCCGGCTATCCGGGCGCTGGTCGCAGGCCAGCAAAACAATCCGTTTGGTCTGCTGGCGTTAGCATCGCTCCCCGTGACCGAGACAACAGCAGCGTCGGACTCGACACGACCGGCGGGAGCAGACCCAGGTCTGCTCTCCAGCGGGCGAACAGCCGAGAAGCGAACATGCCTGTGGGCAGTACTGACCGCGGCGGTAGGAATCCTGGCGTCGATCGCGCTGCCATTGCTACCGGTGACCCAGACCGCGGCGACGATCAGCTGGCCCCAGCGCGAGAACGGCACGAATATCTCGGCGCCGTTGGTGTCCTACGCCCCGGTCGACCTCGAGGCCACGATCCCCTGCAGCACAATCCAGGACGGGGCCTCGACCGGCGGCACGGTGTTTTCCACACTGCCCGCCGGGGCTCCGGACCGTGAACGCTACGGGCTGATCTCCCGCATCCGGCACGACGTCGGGGACGGCCCGGCCGTGTTCGAGATGATCTCGCGCAACACGATGCTGCTATCGGCACCGGTCGACGAACTCACCGGCAACTGCACGGTCACCGTCACCTCGACGCCCACCCGCACCGTCGTCACCGTCACCGGTTCCGGCGAGGTGGCCGGGGAGCGAACCTTCGACCGGGATCTGCGCCCGCAATTGGTGGGGATCTTCACCGACCTGCCCGCTCCCACGCTCGACGGCATATCGGTCACAGCCACCGTGGACACCCGCTTCACCACCTCCCCGACCATCCTCAAGATCGCAGCGATGATCGTGGCGGTGCTGGCCACCGGGCTGGCGTTGTGGACCCTGTCCCGGCTCGACCGGGCCGACGGCCGCCGCCACCGCCGGATCCTGCCGCCGTCGTGGTGGTCGTTCACCCGTATCGACGCGCTGGTCGTCGGGACACTGTTGCTCTGGCACGTGATCGGCGCGAACACCGCCGACGACGGCTACCAGCTCGGGATGGCCCGTGCGGCCGGCGAAGCCGGGTACATGGCGAACTACTTCCGCTGGTTCGGTGTCCCGGAGGCGCCGTTCGGCACCCCGTTCTACGATGCGCTCGCCGCGATGACCCAGGTTTCGACGGCGAGCATTTGGATGCGACTGCCCGCCTTGGTCGCAGGGATCCTGTGCTGGTGGGTTCTCAGCCGTGAGGTCGCCCCGCGGCTCGGGGTGGCGCTGCGCCGTACCCGGCTCCCGTTGTGGACCGGTGCGCTGGTGTTCCTGGCGTTCTGGTTGCCGCTGAACAACGGACTGCGTCCGGAGCCGATCGTCGCCACCGGGGTCTTGCTGACCTGGTGTTCGGTCGAACGTGCAATTGCCACCCGGCGTCTGCTGCCCGCCGCCGCGGCGATCCTGATCGCCGCGATCACCGTCACCGCCGGCCCGTCGGGGATCATCTGTTTCGCCGCGCTGATCGCCGGTGCGCGCCCGATCGCTCGTATCCTGCACCGCCGCGCCCACAGCGTGGGGTGGGCGCCGTTGCTCGCCCCGATGGTCGCGGCCGGGCTGGTGGTGCTGGTGCCGGTCTTCGCCGACCAGACCCTCGCTGCCGTGGCCGAGATGCAGCACGCGCATGCGGTCGGACCGAATGTGCCGTGGTTCCAGGAGTATCTGCGCTATCAGTACCTGTTGCAGATCACCGTCGACGGGTCCCTGGCTCGGCGGTTCGCCGTGTTCACCCTGGTGCTGTGCCTGGCGGTGGCGATTGTGGCGATGCTGCGGCGGGGCGGGCACATCCCGGGCACCGCGAAGGGCCCGTCCCGGCGCATCGTCGGCATTACGCTCGCCGCGCTGGTGTTGATGATGTTCGCCCCTACCAAGTGGACGCACCACTTCGGGATCTATGCCGGCCTGGCCGCGGCGGTGGCGATGCTGGCGGCCGTGGCCACCGGCCCCGCCGTGTTGCGGTCGCGGCGTAACCGGGCGTTGTTCGCGGCGGCGGTGTTGTTCGTGGTGACCATGTCGTTCATCGGGCCGAACGGCTGGTGGTACGTCTCGAGCTTCGGGGTGCCGTGGTGGGACAAGCCGCCGTCGATCGCCGGGTTCGGGTTCTCCACCCTGTTCTTCGCCGCGACCGTCGCCGCGTTGCTGCTGGCCGCGTGGTGGCACATCCATCCGGTCGCCTCCACGCGCACCGATACCCCGCGCCGCTGGTGGGCGGTGCCACCGCTGACCGTCGCCGCCGCCGCGATAGTGCTCTTCGAGGTACTGTCGCTGGCCAAGGGCGCGATCTCGCAGTACCCGGCCTATTCGGTGGCCCGCTCCAACCTCGACGCGCTCGCCGGGAACTCGTGCGCCCTGGCCAACGATGTGCTGCTGGAAACGGACCCGAACGCCTCGGTGCTCACCCCGATCGGCGTCGACACGGCCGATTCTCTCGCTTCCGACGGTGGCGGTTTCACCCCAAACGGTGTCGCGCTCGATCTGACCCCGGACGACGACTCCGCCTCGGCCGGTACCGCCAACACAGTCGACACCATCAACGACCAATCCTCCGCCGGCGGCACCGGCGGCACCGGCGGCGGCACCGGCAACGCCGGAATCAACGGCAGCACCGTCGCACTGCCGTTCGGCCTCGACCCGGCGACCACACCGGTGCTGGGCAGCTACGGATCGACCGTCGGCGCCGTCACCACCGCATGGTTCCGCCTGCCCGAACCGGACGCGAACGGCTCCCGCGGAGACCTGGTCACCATCGCCGCGGCCGGCCGGATCTTCTCCGTCGACGCCGACGGCACCGAAACCTACGGTCAGCGACTCGAACTCGAGTACGGCACCACCACCGCCGACGGCACCGTCACCGCATCGGGGACCGTGCTGCCGATCGACATCGGTCCGGCACCGTCGTGGCGGAACCTGCGTGTCCCGCTCGAAACCCTGCCCACCGAGGCCGATGCGGTCCGGATCGTCGCAACCGATACCGATCTGGCGTCGGAACAATGGTTGGGGTTCACCCCGCCCCGGGTGCCGCAGACACAGACCTTGCAGCAGGTTGTCGTG
>NZ_BCXI01000065.1 GCF_001895025.1 Rhodococcus zopfii NBRC 100606 = JCM 9919 | reverse complement strand
GACGAGACCTGACGGATTGCGCTCAACTCCTGGGTGTTCTACGCCGAAGGTGTTGCTTTGCTCGCAAGCTTCTTGGGGAGATGAACCGTTGCGACACACAAGTCGACGCGTCGCCCTTCATTCTCATACGAGAAGATCGGCCAATCACTAGTACCCATCTGCTCGGAGACATGGCCCGGTATCGCGCGAAGGGCATCGTGGCGTGCCTCGACAGTCCGCTTGAAGTTTTTCTGGTCCATCAGAAGCAGAAGCACGGCGGAGGTGTCGTGAGCCGTGAGGTAGCCGAATAGTTGAGGATCCACCGCATCCTGGACCCATTTGTTGCTGCGAGCCCACTTGCTCTCGCAGATAAAGACCTTAGCTGGCCCTAAGCCTTCAGCCAAGGTGTCCGCCTTGATGAATATGTCGGACTTGCCGCCCCTGCTGTACACCTCTCTGTTCGCCCCAGGAAGCGTCGCGTTGAGCGTGGCTGCCAGAAGATCACTGACTCTGTCCTCATCTAGGTCGTGGTACGCCGCTGGGTGGCGTTCGAGCGCGTCTGCCCAAACGCGGATGACGCGTTGGACGTCCTCGAAACTCGCAGGGGCGAGCCGTGCGCGCATGTCCACGCGGATTTCGGTAGGGGCTCCCGAAGAGTGGCTCGATAGTCCTATGTCCTGGACCGGACTCGCCTCGGTGGCGGCTGGTTTGGTCTCCAGCTGAGGTACGGGAAGGACCCACTCGTTCGGGAATCTCAGCGTTTTCAGAACAGCCGCACGATGGGTCAGCGTTCTCCGTCGACCCTCGATCAAATCCTTGAAAAGCTGCGGCACTTCTTCATCGAAGAATCGGGCAGTCTGGATCGCTATCTGGTTCACGATGCGAACCGCGACTTCCCGTCGCTCGTAGAACTGTGCTTGAAGGTCGATGGATCCACCGGCCCCGGCACTTGCCTCTTGGTCGGGCGTTAGGTCGAAGAACGTGTAGAGGGCCCAAACTTCGTCCTCGCCCGGGAAGTTGGCGGTCGAGAGCTGCCATGTTTCTTCAGCGGCTTTCAGCCTGTCCCGTTCGACGCTGCCCCACGACTCTGGCCAGTCCTTGGACTCCTCCTGAACTTCTGCGTCCACCGGATCGAGGTCTTCGTCAGTTGCGTCCGGCCAGCATGTCAGTAGTTGGTGGTCACCCTCAATCTGGACTGCGATGAAGTATCGGGTGGATGGCTGCATGTGTGGGGAATCGTCCATGGGAACCCACGCGCCGCCGTGTTCCCTCACGCTCGCGGGTCTCGGATCTCCGAGTTTGGGCGGTTCAGGGCGCAGCTTGTCGAGAGCTGCAGGTAGGTCCTTTTCGAAGACGTCCAGCTGGTCGAGGTCCGGAATCTGGGAAACCTGAGAACGTAGACCGCTCTTGTCCAAGATCGACCGCAACTTGCGGGAGAGAGGACTGTCTCGTTTGCGCGCAGAATTGAACACCGAGGTCACGGGGATGGAGCTTACGGAACGCAGGCAGCGTCCGATCAGCCTCGCTGCTCGATGGAGCAGCGGATGACCTGTCGGCGGGAGTGACGGCGAGGTGTGTCAGCACCCTCATCGTCGGTGAGCTGCGCTTGCGCCAGTTCCTGCCCGCCCACCAGTTGAGTCGCGCATATCAGAAGGGATCACCACAGCGAGAGCGGTTTCCCCGCGTCTTCCGCAGCATGGATCCGGGCATCGATCGCGGCGGCGTCGTCGCCGGCGCGAAGGCCTTCACGAACCGCTTCGGCGATCGCATGGCTTCGTCCCGCTGCACCACGCACATCTGCCAACGGCGAGTGCAAGTTTCGGCGCCGACGAACGTACTCGATGCGATTGGTCGCGTTCGTCCCTAGTCGCATGTGCCCGGGGTTGGTGCACGCGGCGTAGTCGCACTGATGGCAGACCGTGACGTCGTCGGTCGCTGTCCAGCCGAGCCGCGTAATGACACCGTGCGCGAGCTGGAACGCGAACAGGTGCGCGGGAACGGTGCCACGGCGCGACGGACCGGGCAGGCTCGCCGCCCGGTAACTGGCGTGACCGGTCGAGGAGATCGCGCCGATCCATGGCCAGCATTGGGTTTCGCCGCGCCGGTACCGCTTGCTCTCGAATCGGGCAACTATCACCGGATCCGACAACCACCGCCGCCACAGGTCGGCCGGCACCCGCACGGGACGGCGGTCGCCGAGCAGAGCCAACTGCTCGCCACGGTCGGGCAGCCCCTCGAGCTCCAACATCAGACCGCTGGCCACCGACACCTCCCACCAACCTTCACCCAGCCCACCGCTTCCCCGATCGTACGGGCATCGCCGCTGGTAGGCGAGACATATTCGGGGCCTGCTGTCACGACTGAAACACCCACTCCGAGCTGTTCGTAGCGTCTCTGGCATCGACAGGCACCACCTAGGAAAGGGACCGGGATCATGCTGCGGTTGAAGTCGCTCGAGATCACCAACATCCGCTCCGTCGAGCACATGACACTCGACGTGGACCCGGACGGCACGACCGCGCTGTACGGCCCATCGGGAGTCGGCAAGTCGGGCATCCTCGACGCCTTGCCGTGGTGCCTGTGGGGTGACACCGGGTCAGCCGGATCGGCGGCCGCGCTGCGCCGCGAAGGTTCCACCGAGCCCGCCCAGGTCACCGCCACCGTTCTCATCGGCAGCGACGAGGTCGTCGCGGTGCGGCGCATCACCCGATCCGAGTCCGGTGTCGAGTCCGCTTCGGCGAAGCTGTGGATCAACGGTGTCAAGCAGTCGAACGTCACTCCGGCGTCGCTGACCCGGATCATCACCGAGCTGACCGGGCTGACCGCGAAGACGTTCCGCGGCGCGTTCTACATGGCGCAGGGGCAGTTGACCGAGCTGATGACGGGCACCCCCGCGAAGGTGCAGGAGACGTTTGAGGAGCTGACCGGCCTCGATGACCTGACCAAGCGCATCCAGGGACTCCGTGAGCAGTGCAAGGACGCCACGGTCCGGGCCGAGGCGCTGCCCGGTGATCCGGCCGAGGTGACGCGAACCGCCGCCGACGCCAAGGAAGCCGGCACCGAAAGTGACCGTCTGCAGCACGAATCCAACCGAGCTGCGGCTGACGCGGCCGCGGCCCGGACCATCTGGGATACCGCCAACGGGCAGGCGAAGGAACTGCAGCGCGCCGAGCGCGCCGCCCGCGATTCCCGCGAAGCCGTAGTCGGCGCCCAGGCCCTCGCTGCAGACGCCGCGCAGGCCGTCGACGCGGCCCGCCAACGTCTCCGCGATCTCGGTGAGGCAACCAGCGGGGACCACCAATCCCAAGGGGTCGCCGCGCGCAAGGCCTGCACCGATCTCGAGCATGCGATCGGTGAACTGACCCGCCGCGGCACGGAACTGGGGTCCGCCGCCGGGCAGGAGAGCAGCGCCCGCACCGCCGCCGAGCAGGCCCGCGCCGCACACGCGGCCGTCGACCCGGATGCGTTGGCCGCTGCCGTGACCGCCGGGCAGGCCGAGGTGGAGGCGGCGCGCAGTGCACACCAGCAGGCCCTGCGGGCAGCGCACGTCGCCGACGCCGCCGTCGCCCAGCGCGACGAGGCCATCGCGACGCTCTCCCGCGCGATGAACGCCGCCGTATGCCCAACGTGCCGCCAGGATGTCGGCGACGTCGCCGCCCTGATCGACGAGCAGCGCGCGATCCTCGACCAGGCACGTTCGGAGGCGGCGGCCGCCCACCAGAAGGCAACCGCGCTCGACCGGGCCCTGCTCGACACCGAGACGCGGCTGCGCACGGCCCACGACGCGCTCGCGAACGTCGACAGCCTCGCCCGCGTCGCCGAGCATGCGGAGGCCGCGTCCAGCGCCGCGACCCGGCACGCCGACCGGACCGCAGCAGCACTGGCCGAGCTGGTCGCCGCTCACCAGAACGCACCGGCACCAGCCGGGCGGGACGAGATCCACCGAGCAGCGCTCACCGTGCACGAGCAACTGACCGCACAGCTCGCCACCGCACGAACGGTCGCGACAGCATGGAATGCGTTGGCCGACGCCTTCACCCGGGCGACCGCTGCCGGCGAGCGCGTCGAGATGGCACGCGCCGCGGTGGTGGACGCTCCCAGCCCCACCGACGTCGCGGCCGCCGAGTCCCGAGAAGCAACCGCACGCGTCGCCCTCGACGCTGCTCAGGCACGCGCCGCGGACGCCGCAGCGCAGGCCCAGGCCGCGCGCGCCACAGCGATGCAACTCGACGGCATCGCCGACGACGCCGCCACCCGGTGGGAGCTCAAGCGCGAGGCCGCCGAAAAGGCGGAGATCGCCCGCATCGCCCGTGACATCGGTATCGCCCTGCGCCGGGATCTGCTCGCCGAGTACTGCGCCACGATCTCCGCAGCGGCGACCGACATCCTGACCCGCCTGGGCGGGGAGCACGTGGGGTTCGTGATCGACGAGACGTTCGTGCCACAGGTGGTGTTGCCCGACGGGACAACCCGAGCCACCCGGCAGCTCTCCGGCGGCGAGAAGGCCCGCGCCGCGGTGTGCGCGTTCATCGGGTTCTCTCGCCAGCTCGCCGGCGGCGGCAAGCCGGGCATGCTGTTCGCCGACGAGATCACCGCTTCGCAGGACGAGGCGTTCCGGCGGGACATGCTGACGATGCTGCGGGCCCTGGAGATGCCGATGATCGTCGTCTCGCACACCGCCGACGTCCTCGACATCGCATCCCGTGTGATCCGGCTGCAGCGTCCGCCGCTTGGATCCACTCAACTCGCAGCAGCATGACCGCGAGGAGTAGGCCCCCACTATCGTTCCGCCACCACCACGAACAGGAGAAGTCAGTCGTGTCGAGTTATGGACAACACCCGAACCCGGCGGCAGTGGCACGTGCCATCGAAGCGCAAGTCGAGGCTGTCACCACTGCTGACATCGACAGTCTCGGTAGGTCTGCCTGGTATGGGCGGTACCTCGATGAGACGGCACTCCCGCCCGAGTTGCGCGAGACGGCGCGGCAACGCGTCGCCAACGCGGACCGCGTATCGAAGGCAGACGCTGGGCAGAGCTTCTCAGTGCTGCTCGCCGCACTCCTGATGCTCATCGGCTTGCTTCTTCTGGCGCACGGCGCCGAGGTCGGACAGCAGACGGAAGTGATCGGAGGCGTACTGGCCCTGGTCGGTGCCGTGGTGGCTATTCCCGCCGGCCGGTGGATCTTCCGAGACCCGTGGAAGGTCGACGAAGCCGAATACCGCCAGATCAGCGCGGCCACACGCGAACTCAAATTGCCGTTGCACTCGGCGTTTGTCGATCTACTGGATACGGACCGATCAAGCAGGTTGCGGGACATCAATCAGCAATGGAAGACAGGGAACCCCAGACGCGAAGCGAAGCTCGTCTACGTCGCGACCTCCATCCTCAACGACATCCGCAGCTCTCCAGCCTGGCGGGATGAGGTGTTCGACGAGCACCGAGTCCGGCTGGACCTCACCGCTGCGGAACGCGAGATCTACGAGCACGCGGCACGACTGTGGGAAATCGACTCAACCCTGGTGGCCCCGACCGGAAACGACCCGGCAGTCACAACGCAATGGACCCACCATCGCTCCGCCCTCGACGAGGCATGGGAGACCCTCATCGATCGCGTCGCCGCCCTGCACACCTACCGCGAGGGGCTACGCCCCATCGAGAGCACCCTCCGCGACCTCGCCGCAGTGCGCAGCATGACCACGACCTCGACCGAACTCAGTGACCTCCTCACCTCGAGCGCCCGAGCAGACATCGCGACCGCCCACGCCCGGAACCTGGCCGCGGAACTGCCCGAAGTCGCCGCGAACCTCACCACGCAACTGGAGTTCCTGCGGCGAGCAGCCATCCACCAGGAGACCTTGGCTACCCCGCTGCCAGTGCTCACACCGACGGCATCGCGCTAGCCCGCCACCCGCCCATCTCGAAAGGACCACCACCTCGTGCTCGCCTACGGATACGTCGGATTCCCCGCAGGATCAGGGAACTCGGCAAGTGCAGCGATTGACCTGGTGCTGCTGCGCGACGGGACGCCACGACGCTGCCACGGCACGATCGGTGCTGCTGCCTGGGAGTCCGCACCCACCGGATACGACACGCTGCTCGACGGGATCCTGCAGCTTGGGTCGGGCGTCGAAGACACACGCGACCGCATCGGCGACCCGGACACGCTGCCGATGCGCGTGATCGAGCTCGCTGACACCGTCACCGACGACCGGGTCCCGAACGCCTTCATGGTCGAGTACTTCAAGGTGGACGACCCCGACGAGCAGATCGAACAGTTCGCCAGTGCCGCCCTGGCCGCCGGTAGCGGCGCCCCCGCGGTGGACTGGGACAGTGACCCCGCCGGCGCCGACCTGGAACCGGCGATCTCCTCCGACCCCGACCAGACGTACAGCACCCCGTCCGGAGACCCGTACCTTCCGCGGATGGTCGGCGGCATCGTTGACGTCACTGTCGTGCGCGCCGCCATCGACCACGGGTGGACTGTCGGCCTCGCCGGTGAACCAGGCTCCGGCAAGACCACTCTCGCGCAGGTCGCAGCTCCAGACCTGCTGCAGTTGACGTTCCACGGCGAGACCACCGTCGAAGACATCGTCGGCCGTTACAACCCCGATCCGACGGCGCCGTCTGGGTTCGCCTGGGTTGACGGGCCTCTGCTGCAGGCCATGCGGGAAGGGCGTCCGTTCCTCGCCGACGAGCTGCCGCGCGCACCGCAGGAGGTGCAGGCAGTGTTCCTTTCGGTGTGCGATCACCGGCGCGCGTACATCGACACCTCCAACCCCAATGTCGGGCAGGTCGACGCCGCCGACGGGTTCGCGGTGCTGATCGCGTACAACCCCGGCTCCGGGTTCGGGATCCCCGAGGCCTTGCACGACCGGATCGCGTTCACCGTCACTGTCCCCACCGATCTGTCGACCGCGGAGAACCTCGGGGTCCCGAAGGCCTTCGTCGATGCCGCCCGCGCGCTCATGGCAGCGAACGACGTCGCGCGAGCGAAGAGCCAAGAGCCGGTATGGGTTCCGTCGCTGCGTGCCCTGCTGAAGGCCCGCGACATCGCCCCGGTACTCGGTATCGGTTTCGCGGCACGGTCGTTGGTGTCGGCGTGCCCGGAGACGCTCCTGCGCGGCCGTGTTGCCCAGGAGCTGGAAAAGCACCTCAGCCTGGGTTCGGGTGAGCTCGGCGAACTTGTCGCCCAGTCCTGACCAGCACACATCCGCACCTGACCGGGTGCATCGAGAAGGGAATCCGAAGTGGGGTCGCAGAGTTGGGAGCTGACCGGATGGTCGGCCACCGAATGGGCACGGCAGATCGCCGGCCGCGGCGACGTCACTGTCACCCTCGACGCGACACCCGGTGGATTCGAGGTCGACCCGACGTCCGGGCAGATCCGCATCGACCCGCACGCGGCAGAGCTGTCCGTCGACGATCGCGGACGCGTCCCGACGACCAGGACGCTCGTCGACCGCCTGTCCCACCCGATCTTGGCTGGTCTCGTCCTCGACGGTGCTTCGCGTGCAGCGCATTCGCGGTGGCGCGGCCGCGTAGGCGACGCGGTCCCGGCCGGGGTGCTCGAGGTTGCGTGGGCGCTCGACGCCGCGCGTGCGCACCGCAGACTGATCATCCGCAGCCCGAGGTCGCGGCTGTTCCTCCGGTCGGCCGCCCCGGTGACGATGTCGGTGGTGGCGTCGCCGCGCGTGCTGCTCGAGCGGGTGTTGCCCCAGGTTGACGCCGGGGTGCTTCCACGGTGGGTGGGCGATCGGATCCGCCCGGTCGTGGAGGAGGAGTTCGGCGGCGACGTCGTGGCCGAGTGCACGCAGATCTGGCGTCAGGTTCTCGCCCTGCGTGACAGCGACGACGAACGGCTGTTGGCGTTGGCCGAGCAGTGGTGCCGGCTGCTTCCGGATGCCGATTCCGACAGCGGCAGCGGGGCAGGCTCCGGGGCGGGGGAGGGCGCCGAGCAGTCGGCCGACAGCGACGACGCAGGCTGCGAGGACGACACTGCCTGTGCCACTGGTGACAGCGACGACGCAGGCTGCGGCGACGACACTGCCAGTGCCACCGGAGGCGGGGATAGCGGGGCGGACCCGAGCGACCCGGAAGCCAGCCCCGGGGAAGGCACCGGTGATTCCGGCGACCGAGTCGACCCCGGCACCGGGATCGGCTCGGGCTGGACAGACCTGCTGCGCGACCTCGCCGCGGAGACCTCCGCAGAGGCAGAGCTCGAACTCCACCAGGCGCTCGGCCCGCAACCGACACCCGAGAAGCGGGCCGACGACACCCAACGCGACCTCGCCGCCGCCGCAGCCCGATCGGTGTTCGCCGCGAAGGCCCTCACCCGCATCCGGAACCGGCCGCCCACCGACGCGGAGATCGCGGAACGTGCCGCGATCGTGCGCCGCCTCAAACGCGCCCAGTACGAAGCGCCCCGCCAGGTCACCGAGCACGTGGCATATCCGGCGGGCAACGCCAGAACGAGCGGACTCGTCCAACGGGCAGCGCAACGCGCCAACGGGCAGGTCGTCACCGCGACACCGTGGCGCCGCAACCGGCGCAAGGTCGCCGAGAAGCCACCCCTGCACGTCGGTGTCGTCGTCGACGTCTCCGGATCGATGGACCGCTGGCTCCCCGTGGCTGGCACGGTGATCTGGTCGCTCGCGGCCGCGGCTGCAGAGCTCGGCGGCACCGCCGCAGCCACCGGATTCGGTGGCACAGTCACCGCATTGCTCGGACCTCGCACCCGCCCCAATCGAGTGCCCGTCGTGCCCGGTGGCTCATCTTCAACCGGGTGCGCCGAGGCGATGTCCGCCGTCACCGCCGGCGCCGACCTCACCACTGCTTTCGGGGCCCGCGTCCTCGTCGTCCTCACCGACGGTGAACTCCCCAGCCACGAAGCCTCCGCCATCAACGACCGCGTGCGCTACCTACGCCGCCACGACGTCCATGTCGTGTGGGCTCTCACCGGAGACCGCGAGAACGCCTGGGTCGTCCCCGAGGACACCACCGTCGTCGACCACGTCAACCCGAACGCATTCGCAGGACTCGTCTCCGGCGCGATCGCCACCGCACTCGAGCGAGCCAATAAAGTGGCGGGGTAGGAACAACACGAGTGCTCACAGTTCAACGGGGCACACCAGCCGGGCCATTGTGGGTGGAGCCTGGTTCGCGCGGCTACGATCTCGCAGTGCACAGATCGCCGGACCAGGCCTATCCCCCCTCACGTCTTCGGAAGTACGACAGGGAGAAAGTCAGCGGTGGTCGGTACGCCACCGTGCGGTACCTGGAAACAACGCCATTCTGTTGGATGTGTGCTCGCAGCAGCGGGGAATCGGTGCCGAGCAAGGAACACATCTTCCCTCAGTGGTCCTTCAAGTACTTCACGGACGAGCAACTGCGTTTCGAGCCGTTCCGGTTGAGCCTCCGTCATGGTGCTGCGGCAGATAAGCGTGGACCAATGCCGGCGCAAACGATGGTCGAAAGTCGCGTTTGCAAGGTCTGCAACAACGGTTGGATGTCACAGCTGGAAGCCGCGGCGGAACCACTCATATTTGGGCAAGACCGCAACCTTGATGAGGGTCAAGTCGAGACTCTCTCTCGCTGGTTCGCGAAGACTTCGGCAGTGCTCAACGTGTCCCAGACTGCACCACTGAAGTGGAAGGCGGAAGACCGGCACCGGATCGCCCGCGGCATGCCTCCGAACATTCGCGTCAGCGTATTTCGCGTACCGGAATCTGACCTGAACTGGGTGCAGGGGCTTCCTCTAGGGTTCGTGTTTCCTATCGACTTCGACCAGCGTCTTCAGAATGGGCTGATGGGAATGGTTAACGTTTGCAGCATCCAAGTCCATGACATCGTTGGCCTCGTCGTGAAGTACCCCTGGCAGTTAGCGCACGCCGAGTTTGAACTCTCGGGAGTGTCGATCTGGACCGGGGACGGTTCGCTGCCGGTCAACCTGGACGACCTTCCCCTTGAGAAAGACATGTTCTCGGTGCTGGTGTCTGGCGCGTGGAAGGACAGCCCACTGTTCGGACGGCCAACCATCGACTCCATCGACTTCTTCGAGTCATGAGGCCAGCGGAGCGACGCATTCGCTGAGCGGCAGGGACGGGCGGGCGATTGACGCGTTGGGTGCTGGAGAAGCTGCCGCGCATGATGCCGAGCACCTGAATGCTTCCCGCAGAATGTGAGGCCCTCCGTGACCGAACCGACCGTGCGTCACCCGATCAGCATCGAAGACGCTGCCCGTCTCGACCCCGCTCAGATCGCACCACCGATCGTCGTCACCGACGGCGAACACACCGAGATCGGTGCCGCCCACGGCCGGGTCCTGCCGTTGATCGGTTACCGCCGCCCCTACATCTACGACGTGTCCCTGCCCGACAAGCGCCGCGTCTACGCCGACACCCCCGAAGATGCGATAGCGGTCATCATCGGCGGTGACTACGCCGAGAAACTCGCCGCCCTGCGCGATCTCGAATCGTCGATCGACGACACCGCGATCGACGAGGCATGGCTGGCCCTGGCCCGCCTCCGGCACGCCCACGCCGACCGGCTCCGGCTGGCGCTGCAGCAGCAGATCAACGACCTCGCCCAGCGCGACGGCAGCTGGGATCACCTCGGCGACGAGGAACAGCAGCAGCTGACCAAGGCCGCGGACCCCGACGGCCCCTACCCGGTCGGTGTCCTCGAGGAAATCCCGTTCGTCGACGAGGAAGACAACCTGCACACCCGAATGGCGGGTGTGTGGTCCGCGCGGGTGTCGCTGGTCCTCAACACCGGTGACTACGACCCCTACTCGAACACCCCGCTCCCACTGTCGGAGATGACCCGCGACGGCGTGGTGGTGCCTGGGGATCCGAACCTGGTGGTCCTCGACATCGGCGACAGTGCCGCCTATCTGGAGTCCCTGGAGAAGGCCGGCTGGCTGACGATGTCGGTGCTGCCGGCCGAGCAGCCCGACCCGATCTTCCGGGGCATCAACCTGAGCTGACCGCTGTCCGCCGAGGTCATCTCCACTGCTAGACGCGGTGATTCGACCTTCACGACACCGGTGCTGTCGGTGCACCACGCCAGGATGAACAGCAATCGGATCTGCCACACACCCCCGATCGAGGAAGGAGTCGGCGCGGCCAGGAAGCCGCCGCCGGTAGGAGCATGGTTTGCAGAGAGAACAAAGCGAGGTCGACCGCGATCCGCCTCGCGAAGGAAATGTGCAAGGGGCAAGGGCTGGGCTCACTGCACGATCGCGAACTGCAGTCCGCCATTCACGAGCGGCAGCACCACTTCGACGGTGCCCCACCGATGACCACCGAACAGCAGATCGCGTTCGTCGAAGGCCTGCGCCAGCAGATCGAGAACGATCCGTCGATCTCGGATCGGGAGAAGTACCGGCAGAGCTGGGACCAACCCGGGGTCATCACCCGTCTCGACACCGAACTCGACCGCCTCAAGACCGGGATGTACACCGACCGCTTCGGCAACAAGACGCCGCTGACGGACGCACAGAAGAACGCCGGCAACCAGCTGCAGGCGATCCAGTACCTCGGGACCATGGTGCCGCGCATCCAGTCCGCGAAGGCCACGTACTTCGAGATCAACGCTCGGCACACCGGCCGCAGCATCGGCGAAGTGCAGGCCGAGTGGGATTCGATCATGGCGCGCCAGGGAACCGGCCGCGGCAATGTCGGTATCTCGTTGAAGGATTCGTGGCGCGACGATCTCGCGGTCGCGGGCCTGTCCGCGCAGGGTCAGGCGGACATCGGGCAGTCCAAGCGAGCCCGGGATGCCCTCGCCGAGATGGAGGAGCGGCGCCTGGCGCACCTGGCGAAGCAGCCGAGCCGGCCGACGATCCGCCCCGAGCACCGCCGGGTCTACGCGCAGTCCGACAACCCGAACGTGCGGTGCGAGCAGTGCGGCCAGTTCGGTCACGAGCAGCCCGCCTGCCCGAACGGTGACCTCGCCGCCCGCAGGAAGGAACTGCAGGCCGAGCACCAGGCCGCGACCAACGCCCTCAAGGCAGCGTCGGTGCAGCAGGTCCTCGACTCGGGGCAGGAGCCGGTCTATCTGCGCCGCGACGGCGTCGAGGTCGGCGGCGATGAAGCGCGCCGGCTCCTCGAACAGGACCGTGACAGCTTTGCGGGCGGGCAGCCGATCACCACGGTCGCCGAAGCGAACGCCCGACTGAAAGCGGTCGCCAACAGTGACGCCGAGCTGCAGCAGCAGATGGCGGCCCGCACCGGTGGGGTGTCGTCGTGGGTGCAGGAGGTCGCCTACAACGAGGAATCCGGCCTGATGATGGTCACGACCGCGCCGCGGACCCGCAAGGACGGGCAGGTCTCGCCCGGAAAGACGTACCCGTACCGCGTGTCCAAGGAAGAGGCCGCGCAAATCCTCGCCTCCGACGAGGTCGGGCGCGCGATCTCCAACACCGTCATGCGCCGCGGCAACGGCAAGACCAACGACGCCTACCACTGGGAGAACGCCGCCGACGCGCAGGCCGCGCAGGAACAGCGCAAGTGCCCGACCTGCGGGCGGTGGGCGTCGATGACGTCCTCCCACGCCTGCCCGGTCCCCGGCTCGGCGGCCGCGGACAACAGCATGTCCGACCGTGCGCAGCAGGCTCACTGGCGCGCCCAGGCCCGCGCGGCACGCGAGGCCGGTCTGGAACCGCCCGCGCCGCCGATGCAGCGGGTCAACCTGATGTCGCAGCGGCAGTTCAAGCTCCCCGGCGGCGGCATCGCGAACGTCCCGCCGCCGCGCGATGTCCGCGACCAGGTCGCCGCCGGCCGCGCGGCCGCCCCGTCGGTCAGCTTCCGGTACCCCGAGGCGACCGTCTCCGGGCAGGCCACCGTCTGGCGCGACGAGTCCGGCGTCGAGGTCGTGTCCCCGTTCCCGCAGGCAGGCGGCAACGGGATGCGCTGCACCTGCGGGAAGTTCAGCAGCGGTGGCCGCTGCGAGCACATCGGGAAGGCGCTGCACAGCCTCGGCGACGCCTACGGTGCCGCACCGACCGGTGACACCGCGCTGCGGCCCGGGGTGTCGATGGCGGAGGTGCGCCGCGACCGCACGTCGGACACCGCCTACGACGCGCCCCGCGCCCCGCTCGAGCGGATGAACTACTCGCGCATCCAGAACCTGCGCGCCCAGCGGCAGGACACCCACAAGGAGGGCCTGTTCGAGAAGCAGCGTCGGGGCGAGCCGATCAACACCCCGTCGGTGAAGCCGCCGAAGGACACCGAGGGCCGAGCGGTCGCGTGGCCGACGACGTTCGAACGGGAAGGCAAGGGCGGCGCCAACTCCGACCGCCCCACTGACCTCAACGATGTCGCCGACGTGCAGTACCGGATCCGGGCCGCGCTGTTCGCCCGCACCCGTACGCACTACTCGGTGCTGCGGGACAAGGACGGCGGGATGCGGATCACCATCCCGAAGGCGCGGCGCGCGAAGGACGGCACGATCCCGTTCGCCGAGCGGGCCCGCCTCGCGGACACCCTCGGCATTCCGGCGCACCACTCCCGCGCCAACGGTGTCTACATTCCGGCGGATACGTCGTGGCGGCACGAGATGCTGTCCCGGTCGTACGGGGACACTCCGCCGCCGATCCGGGCGGCCCGGTACACCGTCGCCTGACACAGAAATCCCCTGTGGCCCCGAGGTTTCCCTCGGGGCCACAGGTCGTCATGCGTCGCTGTTCAGAGGGTCTTGAGCTTCCCGCACGGGCCGGGGACGTTCGAGGTGCTGCGTGAGGTCAGCAGGGTTCGGACGATTTCCTGGTCCGCGGGCGAGAGGTTGGGGTCGATGAAGTTCAGTTCCGGCTTTCCCAGTTCGCGTACCCGGCCCGCGAGGGTGGCGTCATAGACGGTCCGGTCGCCGTTGTAGCCGAGGATCCCCGTGACGTGCAGCACCGAGACGGTGAACTTCCGAAGGGTCACCGGAAGGAACCGTGCGGCAAGGACATCGGAGTCACGGAAATTGGTCCATGCGCCCTGGTTGGCGAGCACGCATTCGGCGTCGGTGTGCTTGACGCTCTCACCGATCTGGGTGCGATTGAGATAGGGCTCCGGCTCAATTGCGGACGCCAATGCCTGCTGCAGGACCGGGTAGTCGCCGTCGGTGTACAGCAGGGGGTAGTTCGCCATCGTGAGCAGCCTGCTGACGTCGAGATCGGGAAGGTAGCCCGATTCGAGGAGGAACTGCACGCTTGCATCCGAAGTGCCGAGCAGTTCTGCTGCCTTCTGCCGGCTGACGGTCAGCGATGCCTTGCGATCCGAGTCCTGCTGAATGAGCGTGGGGGACATGTTTCATCCTCTCGATGTGGCGGCTGCGATAGAGAAGTTACGCCGCTAGATAGGGATTGTCTACTACTAGCGCAAAATACTCTAGGAGTACATGTATCTCTAGGGCGTGTATTCGGCTGAAGGGTGCTGTTGCGACAGGTCTGGAATGGATAGTTCGAGCGATCAGGATCAAGCGACAGAGAGCGCTGGATAACCGCCTCGCTACCGTGCGCGAGAACCATCGGATCACCAAGGGAGACCGCTCGTGAGCAGCGCAATCGACACCCTCGACGACCACGACGTTGTCGACCCGAACGCCGGCCCCTGCACCGAAGAGGAAGCCCGCGAACTCGTCCGCGAGGTCGCTGAGGCAGCTGTCCGCTTCGAGGACGCGATGCAGCAGATCTTCCGCCGGCGAGCGTGGGAGCCTCTCGGCTACGACAATCCGCAGGACCTGATCCTCGGTGAGTTCAAGGACGGCGGCCTGATCAACCCGCGCACCGGGAAGCCGTACGGGCGTGCGCACATCTACCGCATGGCCCGCACCGCCCTGTTCCTCCACGAGGTGTCCTCCCGGACCGGAGTCGACGCGACCGAGCTGGACGTCGCGGAGAAGGCACTGCGGGCCGCGCGGGAGAATGGCGTCGACGACGTCACGATGCTCACTCAGATCGAGAACCGTGTCATCGCCGCCGCCGAAAGCGGGGAGCAGCCGGACAGCGAGGCCGTGCAGGAGATCGTCGAGTCGGTGATCGCGGAAGCCGCGGGCCGCACGCCTACGCCGCCGGCCGAGGAACCTGCCCCGAACAACGAGCTCGGGGGAGCACCGGAGACAATCGGCGCAGCTCCCACCCCGCGGGTCCCCTCCGAGTCCGATGGGGACGTTCCTCTGGCCTCGGAGGGCGATGACCCGACCGACTGGCCCAACACCGATCCCCACCACGAACGCGACACCAGCGTCGACGTCAACGTGGACGATCCGTTCGGGGCGTTCGGTGCACAGGCCACCGGATCGATGGCCCCCGACGGGGGACAGTCATGGGCTGAAACCCTCGCCCGCACCGACGACTTCATCCGGTTCACCGACACCCTGCGTCTGATCAACGAGATGGGTCGCAAGCTGCCCGAGGTATCCCAGGTCGCCGAGAAGCTCCCCGAGTTCCTCGACGCCTGCGACGATTCCGAACTGACCGCGTTCTCCGAGGCCCTCGACGATGTCGACATGCTGCTGCGCGAGATCCCGCAGATCCGTGAGGCGATCCGCGCCATCCAGGAGTGCACCCAGGATCGCGCCGAGATGATGTAGCACCCCCGCGGGTCGGTCAGTCCGCGACGACGGACCCGTCGCTGACTCGCCGGTACGGCGGAGAGCCGCAGGAGGACACCTCGACGACCGTTCCATCCTCGAGGAACACGAACGAGCGTTGCCCACCGGCCGAGAACGGCAACGGCCGGGACGAGTAGTACGACGTCCGCCCCTGGTAGGACGCCCACCGGTAGTAGCCGATCGACCGCATGAACTTGGCGTGAGCGTCCGAGACCGCCGCGTACTCACGAATCCAGTCGATGCTGGCGCGCTCGTAGCGAGCGGGGACGAAGCCGTAGTGCCACGCATCCGAGGCGATCTCCGTCCGTTCCCCGGGCGCTGTGTCGGCGGCGGGCAGGGTCGTGGTCATGGAACCTCCATGAGAGTCGGGCGAGTGGACTCCACGACGGTCTCTCCCGATCAGCCGCGGTGTTTCAGAACGCCACCGGCCCGGCTCGCGCGCAGGCCCTGTCCGGGATCGGTGGTGACTAGCCTCGCAATGAGGGTGATGCGAATGGAGGGCACGGGAAGTGACGAGGAGTCGACGGGCACGGCTGGGACGGGCGCTGGAGAACACCAGCGCCCTCCACCTCACGGGGCGAACATGGGATGACCCCTTCGACGGTGATCCCGACGTGACGGAAAAAGAGCTGGTGGTCGAGGTGGAACCGTTCCCCACTGACCGGCACGGGACGATCGTGCTCGGCAACACCTCGAGCCCTAATCCC
>NZ_BCXI01000064.1 GCF_001895025.1 Rhodococcus zopfii NBRC 100606 = JCM 9919 | reverse complement strand
CTCTACCGCCGCAGCGACCCGGACCGGCTCGCGCAACTCGCAGAGCCGCAGCGCCTCGTCGCAGCATTGCGTCGCGCAGAGATCTGGGCGGCGCAGTCGTGAACCTCAACGAACGAGATGCTGTCGCCGCAGAGTTCGGAGTGTCGCCCGAACAGGTCGAGCGGGACCACCTCATCTCGCATCTACTTGCGGCGATCGCGGATCGTTTTGCCGACCAGGTGCATTTCATCGGCGGCACCGCACTCGCGCGTACTCATCTCCCGAACGGTCGTCTCAGTGAGGACATCGACATCGTTGCTCTGGGAAACCGCACCACGTTGGCGGCCGATCTCGATGCTGCACTCGAGCGCGCAGTCGCACGCACCCTAGGTCGTCTGTCTTGGGCGCCCGCGCTCGCCGCCGTTCGAGACACCGAGGCGGCGAACCTCTGTACCGCCAGTGGCTTGTCCGTCAAGATCCAGCTGCTGTCCTCCCGAGATCGGACAGTGTGGCCTGCGGAAACTCGGATGCTGGAACAGCGCTACAGCGACGCACCGCCTGCGGCCTTGATGGTGCCCACGTTGCCTTCCTTTGCTGCCGGGAAAACCGCGACCTGGCACGATCGGCGCGCGTCACGTGACCTGTGGGACTTGTGGGCGTTGGCCGGAATCGGAGCAATCGACGATGAGGCTGCTCGGTTGTTCCGACGACACGGGCCCACCAACAGGGTGCCCGGCATTCATCTGTTCGAAAGTCCACCCAGCGAAACGGACTGGAGATCCCAATTGGCCGGACAAACCCACCTGACCGTGACGGCCGCGTCGGCACTCGCAACTGTCCGTGACGCATGGGCGCGCGCCACTCACCTCGACCCTATGTAGGGAGAACGATGGGACGTGGGGCACGGCACTGTAGCTCGCGCACCAGCATTGCACCCTGTGTCCCTGGCCGCAGACCCTCACCTGCATGCGTCGAAGACGCTTCCATGCAACAGGTTTCGTGCGTGCCGGTCCTCGGTTAGAGAAGAATCCCATCAGCTCGCGAGGTCTCGGCGCAGCGAGCGAACGCGAACCGTGCCGACAGTTCCGGATCGGCCCTGCCACCGACACCATCGCCGACGGGAAGCACGGGAGGCTGTTCGCGTGGTCATCCGACCGGGTCAGGCGGTGCGGTGCGTGTGCGCATACAGGTCGCGGAGCAGTGCCACCTCCGACAGATGATGGATCAACTCGCGGTGGATGTGCAGCACCAGATCCGCCGTGCTCAGCTCCGGATACGGTTCCTTGTCGCCGACCGGGACCAGCAATCCGTCGTCGCCGAGATCCCGGACCCCGGCCAGCCACACGTCGATCTGCGTTTCGAGCTGGTCGAGCGCAGTGGCTGCGCTGCCTGCGTACTCCCACGAGTCGTACGACGCCGGTGGGGCACCGAAGTGCGACGCGTTGCGGGCGGCGAGCACCCCGACGATGACGTGCCCGAGCCGCCACGCGATCGTCGTGAACGGTGCCGGTTCGGGTTCGGGGAAGGCGAAGTCGATGGTGAAGTCGCCGGAACCGGCCTGAACCGGTGCGGTCGACGTGCCCCGCGGGCGCACGCTCCACGCCTCGGGCACCGGCGACCAGAAGTATTCGTCGTCGGTGAGGCCTTCGAGCCTGGCTCGGATCTGGTGGTTCCAGTGGAATTCCCACTGCTCGCGCAGCGAATGGTTCAGGTCGAATGCGTTCATGAACCCACTGTTCCGGAAGGTGGTCGGGTTCGCGCGCCGATCGGACATCCGCTCAGGGCCAGGACGGAGGTTTGTGTCTATTCGGCACGCGGATCCCGAAGGACTGCGTGCGGTTGTGACGGCGGTTACCCGGCGGACGTGGCAGCGCGCGCCGCCATCGCGGCGCAAACGCGCAGGTCAGGACCTGCGGCGAAAATTGTTGCACTGGCGTAACAGTGCAGACCCGTGCAGCGGTGGAAATCCGGCCGCGACTGACGCACCTTTCCCTCAACCAACTGGGAGGTGAAGATGGCCGGAAGACCTGGAATCGACGAGATCATCGGCGTCGCGGAGCGCCTGGGAATCGGAATCACGTCAGCAGAGGCGGAGGTGTACCAGAGCCATCTGGGGAATCTTCTCGAGGAGTTCGACGCGTTTCTCGGTTCGGACCTGCCCGAGGATCCGGCGCCGCAGTTCGCGACGGCCCGGCCGGCCGGGTGTCGGCCGAGCGAAGCGGAGGATCCGCTCAACGCCTGGATGTGGAAAACACACATCGAAGGTGCCGAGGAGGGACTGCTCCACGGAACCACCGTCAGTTTCAAGGACCACATCGCCGTGGCCGGGACACCGACGGCATACGGACTGCAGGCCCTCGAGGGCAACATCGCGGACTACGACGCCACGATCGTGTCGCGCACCCTGGCAGCCGGCGCGACGATCGTCGGGAAGAACGTCATGGACGGTCTCGGTGGCGGATTCGGCTTCGGTGGAGGGATCGGCGACTTCGGTCGAGTTCTCAATCCCCATGACCACAACCGTCTTTCGGGTGGTTCCTCGTCCGGATCGGCCGCCGCCGTGGCGATCGGAGACGTCGACATCTCGTTCGGAGGCGACCAGGGTGGTTCCATCCGCATCCCGGCGTCGTGGTCCGGCACGGTCGGCCTGAAGCCGACCTTCGGTGCGATCTCGCACTTCGGCGCGGGGTTCGGCTCGGATCAGAGCGTCGACTACGTCGGACCCCTGACCCGGTCCGTGCGGCTGGCCGCGTCCGCATTCCAGGCGGTCGCCGGGCGTGACGGTCTCGACCCGCGGCAGTCCGCGGCGACACCCGAGTGCTTCGACGTTCTGTCCGGGCTCGAGGGCGGTGTCGAGGGGCTGCGCATCGGAATCCTGACCGACGGGTTCGCGGGAGCCGATCCCGAGGTGGCCGCATCGGTGTCGGCGGCCGCCGAGGTCCTGGCCGGCCTCGGCGCCGAGGTCGTCGAAGTGTCCGTCCCCGCGTTCGCCTGGGCCTCGCGTGCCCAGACGGCGTTGATGCCCGAAGGCGCCCGGGCGGTGTTCGACACCGGCTTCTTCGGGGCGTTCACACGAACGTGGTATCCGGCCGCGAACATCGAGGCGATCAACCGGATGTGGGCGAACGACGCCGACGGGCTGGATCCGCGGATCAAGCTCAACTATCTCGTCGCCGACTTCAGCCGGCGACTGTACGGCGGGCGCGTCTACGCGAAGTCGCAGAACATGCGCGGCCAGGTGATCGGCGAGTTCGATCGTGTCCTGACCGGCATCGACGCACTCGTGATGCCGACGACCCTCACGACGGCGCCCGAGTACGAAGCACCCGCGCCCGGGGAGGCGCTCGCGGTCAAGCTGGGCGGTGCGGTCGTCGGTAAGGCGGTCCGGAACACCCGGCCGTTCAACTACACCGGTCATCCCGCGCTCGCGGTGCCGTGCGGAATGATCGGCGGTCTGCCCGCGAGCATGCAGCTCGTGGGACGCTTCTTCGACGAAGGAACCCTGCTTCGCATCGCATACGCCTTCGAGCAGGCGAAGCCCGACCTCCAGGAAGAGTTGGTGTCGAGCGCACGAGCGACCGTGACCGTATGAGGCGCCGGAGCGACTCCGCACGACACGAGGGGCGGGTGTTCCGGTCACTCACGGTCCCGAACTATCGCCGCTATTTCTGGGGAAGTTTCGTCAGCAATATCGGCGTGTGGATGCAGCGGACGGCCCAGATCTGGGTCGTCATGCAACTCTCGGGCGGCAACGGCGTCGCGCTGGGGGTCGTTGCGTTCCTTCAGTTCGCTCCGACCCTCGTGTTCGGCTTGTACGCAGGTCTGGTGGGGGACAGGTTCAGCAGAGCGAAGATTCTGCTCGTCACGCAATGCGCCATCAGTGCGGTCAGCGCCGTAATGGCGGTCCTCGATTTCGCCGGGCTGATGTCGCTTCCGATCATGTACGTGCTCGCCGCAATCGTGGGAATTGTGACGGCCTTCGACGCACCTATTCGTCAGACTTTCGTCTCCGATCTCGTCGTGGATCCCGAATTCATCGGAAATGCGGTCGGACTGAATTCCGCGGCATTCAATTCGGCGCGTTTGATCGGGCCGGCAGTAGCAGGCGGCCTCATGGTGGTCACCGCGACCTGGACCGTATTCCTGCTGCATGTCGTGGCGTCGCTGGGAATTATCGCGTCGCTGTATTCGATCGGCCGCAGTGTCCCCGGAGGTGGGCGGGTGCCGCGCGAGAAGGGGCAGCTCAGGGAAGGGATCCGGTACGTGCTGGCGTCGAGGGACCTGGTCGGGTTGCTCCTCATCGCAGGATTCATCAGTGCTCTCGGCCTCAACGGCATCCAGGTGTTCATCCCGCTCGCGGCGGGTGAGCTGTTCGATCGCGGGGCCCTTGCATTCGGCATGCTGACGTCGGCAATGGCGATCGGTTCCGTCATCGGCGCGCTCGTATCGAATCTCCGGTCGGGAATACCGAAGCGGCGGACCGTCTTCGGTGCTGCTGCCGCCGCGGGTGTCTGCGAGTGCGTCCTCGGTGCCATGCCGACCTACGAGCTGTTCGCGGCGATGCTGCTGCCGACCGGGATCGCCCTGATGTACTTCGTGGTCGCGGTCAACACCCGGGTCCAGATATCCAGCCCGGACTGGGTGCGCGGGCGGGTCATGTCGTTGTACATGATGGTGTTCTTCACCGGAGCCGCACTCGGATCGACCGCGACGGGCGGTCTGTCCGAGCTCCTCGGAATTCCACTCGCTGTCGTGACCGCGGGGGTATCGATGATCGCGTGCGCGCTTCTCGTCGGTGCTGTACTGCTCGCCGGGGCCCGAAAGCGCGATTCTGGCGAAAGTGAAGACGTGACCGTCAATCCCGATTTCGCAAATGCGACCGAGATCACGTCGATAATTTCGACAGGAACGAAATCGCGCGTCTGAACGCGAGATCAGTCCGATTGTTACGAAATGACCGGTTCCGTAACACGCGGTGCGGTTTCAAGAAACAACGCTCTGGAATATTGATCCTCGAAAGGTCAAGCGGGCCCGATTATTTCACGATAATCGGATGCCCACGGAAGATGCATTCTTCTCCTTCGTTCGGTGCTGCGACGATGCCGGCCGCGATGAAGCGAGTGACACGGACGCGAAGACGTCCGTCATCGAGGATTCCGCCCCACATATCAGCGGCAACGTGAAAGGAAGGGTGAGTAGATGAGCCAGGCAGTCGTGAAGGAGCCGGTTGTTGCGACCGGAGATCAGTTGCGCGTCTCTGCACCGGCCCTCGAAGTTCGCGACCTCGTCACCGAGTTCCGCACGGAGAAAGGGAATCTGCGAGCGGTCAACGGTGTCTCGTTCTCGGTGCAACGCGGTGAGGTCCTCGCCGTGATCGGGGAGTCGGGTAGCGGCAAGAGCGCAATGCTCCGCTCGATTCTCGGCATCCAGCCGGCGGGAACCTTGATCGAAGGTGAAGTGCGACTTGCCGGACGGGACCTGCTCGCGATGAGCAGCCGGGAGCGCCGGCGAGTTCGCGGACGAGACGTCGCGATGGTCTTCCAGGACCCGCTCACCGCGCTCGATCCGGTCTACACCGTCGAGCAGCAGTTGGTCGAGACGATTCTCGTCCACCAGAAGATGTCGCGTTCTCGTGCCCGGGCACGGGCACTGGAACTGCTCGAACTCGTCCAGATTCCGTCGCCGGAAACGCGATTGAAGGCATACCCGTCCGAGTTGAGCGGCGGCATGCGGCAACGCATCGTGATCGCGATGGCGATCGCGGGAACCCCGCAGGTGTTGCTTGCGGACGAACCCACCACCGCTCTGGATGTCACCGTGCAGGCCCGGATGATCCGGCTGTTCCGCCGGATTCAGATGGAAGCCGACATGGGACTCGTCGTGGTCACTCACGACCTCGGTGTTGCGGCCGAACTGGCCGACAACGTGGCGGTGATGTACGCCGGGCGGATCGTCGAATACGGCACGGCGAAGGCGGTGCTGACGAATCCGCAGCACCCTTACACCGAAGGGCTGATCGAAGCCAATGTCCGACCCGGGCAGGATTCGCGTCCGCGGGCGATCATCGGGGCGCCGCCGAGCTTGAAGCGGCTTCCGCCGGGTTGTTCGTTCGCGCCGCGATGCCCGGACGCCGTCTCGGAATGCTGGTCGGAGCTACCGGCATTGGCGGAGGTCGGCGAAGAGCGATTCAGTCGCTGTGTTTTCAGTCCACGTGCCGTGATGGCACTCAGTACCAGGGAGAACTGACGTATGCGGATAGGATTGGTGCGCCGTGGCAGCCGCGCCTCTACGCCTCGGCGGCTACGGCTTCTGGCCCTCGGCCTCGCTGGAACGATCGCACTCACCGCGTGTGGTTCCGGAAGCGGGTCCGACGGTGGGGACCAGGTTCTGCGGATCGCGATGTCGGCGGGAAACATTCCCTACCCCTCGACTCCGCCGAACGAAGGCTACGAGGGCTACCGATTCGTCGGGAACAACATCTACGATGCCTTGACCCGGCTGAATCTCGATCAGGCCGAGGAACTTCCGACGCCGCAACCGTCTCTGGCCGAATCGTGGGAGCCGAGTGAGGATCTGACCGCCTGGACGTTCAAGTTGCGACAGGGCGTCAAGTTCCACGACGGCACGGACTTCAACGCCGATGCGGTCATCTTCCAGTTCGATCGGATGCGCAAGCCCGACTTCGAATACTATTCCGCCACCGATGCCGGACGCGGCGCCGCTGCGTTCCGGTTCATCACCGGCTGGGAGAAGGTCGACGACTACACCGTCACGATCCGGACCTCGCAGCCCTACGCGTGGGTGCCGTGGGACGTGGCGTCGATCTACATTCCCAGCCCGACCAAGGTCGAGGAAGTCGGCAACGACGCCTACAACCAGTCCGCGACGGGAACCGGGCCGTTCGTCATGACCGAGTACGTCGACGGCGAAGTGATGGAGCTGACCCGCAACGACGACTACTGGGGCAATGTTCCGAAGCTCGACAAGATCGTTCTCTACCCGCAGGCCGAGGCCGCGTCGCGGTTCGCCGCGCTGACCTCCGGTGAAGTGGACTGGGCCGAAGTGCCGGCACCGGATTCGCTCGCCCAGCTCGAAGCGGAAGGCTTCAACATTCAGCTCGGCAAGTACCCGCACGGAATCATGCCGCGGTTCAACCAGTTCCGGGCACCGTTCAAGGACAACGTGGCGCTCCGGCAAGCACTGAACTTCGCGCTGGATCGTGAAGGCACTGCCGCGCTGATCAACGATGTGGGCTACCCGGCCTCGCAATGGGTGTACGACGGTCATCCCGCCTTCGACGTGGACAACAACTCCGGGTACACCTACGACGTCGAGAAGGCCAAGAAGCTCCTGGCCGAGTCGGGAACCCAGCCGGGAACACTGAAGCTGACGATGGCCTACCCGACGGGTGGCTCCGGGAACATGTTCCCCGACGTGATGATGCAGAAGCTGCAGGCGGACTTCGCGGCGATCGGGGTCGACGTGACGCTCGAACCGATGGAGTGGAACACGCTGCTCACCGCGAGCCTCGAAGGGCTCGACAAGCCGCAGTGGCAGCACATCGACATCCTCTGGGCGTCGCCGGCGGCGGGCATGATGCCGTCGCTGTATTCGACCGCCTTCATGTGTGTCCTCCCCGGCGGTTCGCCCAATGCGGCGGGTATGTGCAACCAGAAGGCCACGGACGCACTGCTCACCGCCGCGCAGCAGCCCGATGTGGCCGAGCAGGACCGCTATCTCCAGGACATGATGGGTGCGGCCGTCGACAATGCCGACTTCTTGTTCTGGATGCACGATCTGAACCTGCGCGTGCTCTCGCCCAGGGTTCAGGGCTACGTACATCCGCAGTCCTGGTGGGTGGATTTCACCACCATCTCCATGGAATAGCTTCGAGGGGGAGTCAATGCTCTCGGTGATCTTGAGACGTACCGCGCTGGCGGTGCCCACGCTCTTCGGTGTATCCATCGTCGTCTTCCTGCTCATGCAGGTCCTGCCGGGTGACCCGGTCGCGTCCTTCATGACCGAGGATTCGACCGATGCCGAACGTCAGGCAATGCGGGCCGAACTCGGCCTCGACCGATCCCTGCCGGTCCGCTATCTCGACTGGCTGACCTCGGCCTTCCAAGGCGATCTCGGCTACTCCCTGCAACGGCGCAGGGAAGTCCTCGACCTGCTGACCCAGGCGATCGGCAACACGCTCGTCCTGGCTCTCGCCTCCGCGGTGTTCGGCATCGTCGCCGGCGTCGCAATCGGATTCGTCGCAGGTGTCCGCCGGGGTTCCGTAGTGGATCGGGTGGTGTCGGTGATCAGCCTGTCCGGCCTGAGCATCCCGTCGTTCTTCCTGGCGATCGTGCTCCTGGCGGTGTTCTCCGGAGGGTTGAAGTGGTTCCCGTCCGGTGGGGCGGTTCTGGACGAGGGAATCGGTACGGCGCTGCGGCACCTGACCCTTCCCGTTCTCGCCGGATCGCTGGTCACGATGGCGATCACGGCCCGGGTGACCCGGGCGAGCGTCGTCGACGTGTACAGCTCGGACTTCATCGAGACACTTCGAGCGAAGGGCCTGAGTTCCACACAGATCAACCGGCACGTGATGCGGAACGCGATCTCCCCGGTGCTCACCACGTCCGGTGTTCAGATCGGTGCGCTGCTCGGCGGATCGGTTCTGGTGGAGACGATCTTCCGCTGGCCCGGTATGGGAATGCTCGTATTCAACGCGATCTCGTCGCGTGACCTGCTCGTCGTCCAGGGCGCGACCCTCGTGATCGCACTGTGCTTCGTCCTGATCAACCTGGCGGTCGATCTCGCACAGGCGGCCATCGATCCCCGAGTGAGAGCTGGTGTCGCATGACCACACTTCTCCTGCAACAAGGTCCACTCGCCGGCAGCGCGCCGACGACCGAATCGAAGGTGGAGGCGGAGCGACTCCGCGAAGCATGGCTGGCCGAGGAAGAGAGCGTCCGCAGCCAGTCGTTCTGGAAGGAGACGGGCCGGCGGTTCCTCTCCAACAAGGTCGGGGTCAGCGCGGCGGGCGTCGTGCTGCTCCTGGTCCTCGCGGCGATCTTCGCGCCGCTGATCACGAGCTACGACCCGCTCGTCGGTAACCCCGCCGACCGCCTGCTCGGGGTGTTCAGCGGAGGGCACGTGCTCGGTACCGACGAACAGGGCCGGGACATGTTCGCCCGCATCGTCTACGGCGGACGGCTGTCACTGGTGGCCGGCTTCGTGCCCACCCTCGTCGCGGCACTGATCGGCACCGCGATCGGCGTCACGGCCGGCATGATCAGTGGGCTGATCGGCAGCGCCCTGATGCGCGCAATGGATGTGCTGTACGCATTCCCGGCCATCCTGCTGGCCATCGCGGTCGGTGCCTCCCTCGGTCCCGGGCTGACCAACACGGTGATCGCGGTGACGATCGTGTTCATCCCCCCGGTTGCACGTGTCGCGGAATCCGCGACCCGGCGGGTGGTCTCCCGCGAGTACATCGAGGCCGCCCGCCTGACCGGAGCGTCGCGCATCCGGATCGCCCGCAGCCAAGTGCTGCCGAACGTGCTGAACGACATCATCGTCTACTCGTCCGGCCTGGTCGGCGTCGCGATGATCACCGCGGCGAGCCTGAGCTTCCTCGGCTTGGGTTCCCCGCCGCCGGCGCCGGAATGGGGCTACATGCTCAACAGCATGCGCGGCGCGCTCTACGTCGAACCGCTGGTGGCCATGATTCCGGGCATCTTCATCTTCCTCGCCTCGGTCGCGTTCAACATGGCGAGCGACGCCCTTCGCGAAGCAATGGATTCGCGTCTGTGACAAGACGATCGACGGAAGGAGCGTGCAATGACCATCACGACTGAAAACCCCGATGTCTCCACGCCGAAGTCGCGGCACCCGGTTCTGGAAATCCTCGACGTCTCCAAGTCGTTCCCGGTTCGGGACGGATTCAAGACTCGTTCGCTCTCGGCCGTGGACCACGTGTCGCTTTCGGTCGACGAGGGCACCACCCTCGGCATCGTCGGCGAATCGGGTTGTGGCAAATCGACACTCGCCCGGATCATCGTCGGTCTCCACACGGCGAGCAACGGTGAGATCATCTTCGACGGCAAGCAGATCTCGACCACCGGAAAGCGCGACCGCGCCGCCGTCGAACAGATGCAGATGGTGTTCCAGGACCCGTCGTCCGCTCTCAATCCCCGGGCCACGATCAGCGAGTCGATCGCCTTCCCGCTGCGGGTACAGGGTGTCGCCGCCGACGAGATCGACCGCCGCGTCGCGAAGGTCATGGCGGACGTGGGTCTGCCGAGCAACTACGCCGGTAACTACCCGCATCAACTCAGCGGCGGGCAGCGCCAGCGCGTGAACATCGCTCGCGCACTTGCGTTGCAGCCCAAGCTGATCGTCCTGGACGAGGCGGTGTCGGCACTCGACAAGTCGATTCAGGCCCAGGTGCTGAACCTCCTCGAGGACCTGCAGGAAGAGTACGGACTCACGTACGTCTTCATCAGTCACGATCTCAACGTGATCGAGTACATCAGCGATCGCATCGCGGTGATGTATCTGGGGCAGGTCGTCGAATCCGGTGCCGCGTCGGACCTCTACGAGCATCCTCTGCATCCCTACACCCAGCTGCTGTTCTCCTCCATTCCCAATCTCGATCCCGACGAGAGCCGGCGCGACGATCCGGAGGCCGTCGACGCGGGGGAGATCCCGAGCCCGCTGAACCCTCCGAGTGGGTGCCGGTTCCGGACCCGATGCTCGTTCGCTCACGACCGGTGCGCGAGCGAGGCGCCGGTGCAGGTCGAGGTGTCGAGCGGGCACACCGTCGCTTGCCACCTGTACCCGGAGGGAGGTGCGCGCGACCTCGTCGAGCTTCTTCCAGGAGTTTCCCAGCAGTGAAATCGAGAAAGGGCATCAATGATGGCTGTTTCACCGAACGACATGGTCGCGGCGCTTCTGTCGGCCGCGCAGCTGACCGTGGACGCACACGAGTTCGACACCATGGTCAGGGACTATCCGGTCATGCGGGCAGCGGCGGACTCGCTGTACCTCCCGGAACTCGAATTCGTCGAGCCGGCTGTGACCTTCGATTCGAGGACTGCATTTCTTCCCGTGTAGGCGCTGAAGCTCAGAAAGGAAAACTCCTGTGACAAGCGATATTCCGCTCACCATCAAAGAAGCCGCGGAGGCGCTGCGAACGGGCGAGACGACGTCGGTGGCGATCACCGAAGCCGTGCTCGCCCGGGTCGAGCGGCTCAACGACGAACTCGGTGCCTATGTCACCGTCACCAAGGACCAGGCCCTCGAACAGGCGGCCCGCGCAGACGTCGATCTGGCTGCGGGGAAGGACACCGGCCCGCTGCAGGGAATTCCGCTCGCGGTCAAGGACATCATCGCGATGCGGGGAGCCGGTACCACGGCCAACAGCCGCATCCTCGACGGTGGCTGGTGCCCGGACCACGAGGCTCCGGTCGCGGCACGTCTGCGGGCCGCCGGGTCGGTGTTCGTGGGCAAGACGACCACGAGCGAGTTCGCGCTCGGACTTCCGGACCCGGACAAGGGCTTTCTCGTGCCGCACAACCCGTGGAACGTGGCGCACACGCCGGCGGGTTCGAGTTCGGGCACCGGGATCGCCGTCGCGGCGGGATTGGCGCTCGGTGGTCTCGGAACCGACACCGGCGGTTCGGTGCGCGGTCCCGCGGCCGCGAACGGCCACACCGGCCTGAAGGTGACCTTCGGGCGTGTGCCGAAGAGCGGGGTGGTTCCGCTCGGGTACAGCCTCGACAGCATCGGGCCGATGGCCCGCAGCGCGTACGACTGCGCTCTCATGCTCGAGGTGATGGCCGGGTTCGATCCCAGCGACCCGAACGCTGCCGACGTACCCGTGCCGGTGTACTCCACGCAGCTCGACGGGGACGTCGACGCGCTGAAGATCGCGCTCCCGATGCCGTACTTCTTCGACCACGAGATGCTCGATCCCGAGGTGCGCGACGCGGTCCTGGCAGCAGTCGGCCGGCTCGGCGAGATGGGTGCGGCCGTGGCCGAGACGAGCCTGCCCTACGCGGCGGAGGCCAAGGAAGCCAACCACATCATCCTGGTCGCGGAGGCGTTCGCCTACCACCGCAACAACCTCGTCTCGCGCTGGACCGACTACGGTGCCTTCACCCGCCCCTCACTCGCCCGTGGCGCTTTCTTCTCGTCCGCCGACGTGATGCAGGCGAACAGGCTGCGGACCGCATTCTCCGCGGAAGTTGCCTCGCTGTTCCGTGAGCACGACGTCATCGTCACGCCCGCCGCGGTCACACCGGCGGAGCGCGCCGACACGATGGACGTCAGCAAGCGACTCAGCCAGCCCAGCTACACCGGCCACTGGAATCTCACCGGTCTGCCCGCGGTCGCGATTCCGGTCGGACTCAGCGCCGACGGACTGCCCATGTCGATGCAGATCATCGGTAAGCCGTTCGCCGAAGCGACTGTCCTCAAGGTCGCCGACGCCCTGCAACGTGTCACCGACTGGCACCTGCTGGTGCCGCCGATCGCTCAGCCCGCCGCCGTGTGAGAACGAGCTCCGCCCGGTGCCCGCACACACCGGGCGGAGCTCGCAGTGCCGACCCAGACCGATGAATGGAGGATCGATGGATCAAGACGTTTCGAAGGCCCGAACGCTCGAGATGCTGGCGCTCGCAGGACTGACGATCCCCGACGACGAGGTTCCGTACCTGGTCGAGGCGTTCGAGCAGTCCCGCTTCCACGCCGATCGCGTCCGGTCGATGGCCCAGACGCGCTACGAGGAGCCGGCCGTCGTGCTGCGGGTCGGGACGGTGACCGCATGACCACCTACCGGACGATCGCAGGGAGCGCCGCCCAGCTGCGCAGCGGTGAGATCACGGCCGTCGAACTGGTGGAGGAATCGATCGCCAACGCCGATCGGACCGACACCGAGATCGGTGTCTACCTGCGGCGTTTCGACGACGAAGCGCGCGCCGCGGCCGAGAAGACCGACGCCGCGCTGAAGGCCGGGCAGGACCCGGGACCGCTCGCGGGCATTCCGCTGGGCGTCAAGGACATCATCGCGACCGAAGGCGCCCCGACCACCGCGCAGAGCCTGGTGCTCGACGCGGAATGGTCCGCGGCACTCGGCGATGCGCCCGTGGTCGCCCGGCTGCGCTCGGCCGGCGGCGTCATCACCGGCAAGAGCACCACCATGGAGTTCGCGACCGGCGTCCCCGATTCGGACAAGCCGTTCCCGATTCCCGTCAATCCCTGGGACACGACGAGATGGGCCGGAGGATCCAGTTCCGGCACAGGCAGCGGTGTCGTCGTCGGCGCCTTTCTCGGGGGACTGGGCACCGACACCGGCGGCAGCATCCGGATGCCGGCCGCGTTCTGCGGCATCTCGGGGCACAAGCCGACGTTCGGGCTGGTGCCGAAGTCGGGATGTGTCCCGCTCGCCTACAGCCTCGACAACATCGGGCCGATGGCCCGGACGGCCGAGGACTGCGCGATCATGCTGAACGCCCTGGCCGGGTTCGACGCGGGCGACGCCTGCAGCGCCGATGTCGCGATTCCCGACTATGTCGGAATGCTCCAGCCCGATCTCACCGGACTGCGCATCGGAATCGACACGCTCGAGCGGTTCCCCTCCTCCTTCGACGAGCCGGAGGTCTACGCCGCGCTGCGTGCCGCCGCCGAAGTTCTCGAATCTCTGGGGGCGACCGTCGTCGAAGTCCAGGTGCCGTACTACGAGGAACTCTGCTCGGCGGCGCGGATCACGTCGCGATCCGAGTCCTTCGCGTATCACGCGGACGATCTGGCCGCACGGTGGGACGACTACTTCCGCTCGACACGCCGAGGGGTGAGCGGAGGCGCGTTCTACACCGCAGCCGAATACGTTCAAGCGCAACGAGTCCGGCGGGTCGTCCAGCGAGCACTCACCGAGCTCTACACCACGGTGGACCTGGTGATCACCCCGACCGCCACGGTGTCGGCGTTCCTGATGGACAGCCTCGATTCGCTGCAGGGGGAGCGTTTCGTGGCGCTGAAGACGAACTACTGGAACGGCTCGGGCAACCCGGCGCTGTCGGTGCCGATGGGGCTCTCGACGACTGGTATGCCGTTCGGAATGCAGATCATCGGCCGCCATTTCGAGGATGGGACCGTGCTCCGCGTCGGCGACGCATATCAGCGTCGAACCACCTGGCACGAACGCGTTCCCGGCCGGCAACTCGTCGCTGCCGCATCGGAGGAATGACATGCCGGAAACACGAACTCTCGCGGGCACCGCGGAGAAGATCGCGGTCCTGGCTGCGGTCGCCGGGCTGGACCTGACCCCCGAGCGGATCGATGCTCTGAAGGCCTCGGTCGAGGACATGTGGCAGGCGGCAGCGCGGGTGCGCGCGGTCGACCTGGGTGAGGTCGCGCCGGCCGCCGCGTTCGACCCGGAGTGGGTGTAGACGATGCGCCCCTATGAACTCACGATCCAGGAAGCCGCGCAGCGGATGGCGGAGGGTTCGCTCACCGCCGTCGAACTCACCGAATCCAGCCTCGACCGGATCGGCGAGGTCGAGCCGGCCCTGAACGCATTCGTCGCGGTGACCGGCGAGGCCGCGCTTCGCCAGGCCGAAGAGGTGGATGCGGCACGACGCGCGGGCGTCCCGTTGGGGCCGCTCGCCGGCATCCCCATCGGCGTCAAGGATCTCTACGATATGGACGGAATCCCGACGACGTCGAGCTCCAAGGTTCGCGCCGATTACGTTCCCGATCGTGATTCGGCCGCCGTCGACAATTTGCGACGGGCCGGATCCGTGCTGGTCGGCAAGACTCACACGCACGAATTCGCCTACGGGGGAATCACTCCCACCACACGAAATCCATGGAACACCGGCCACATTCCCGGTGGGTCGAGCGGGGGTTCCGCTGCCGCCGTGGCCGCGGGAGAGTGCATGGTCGGTCTCGGCAGCGACACCGGCGGATCGATCCGGATGCCCGCCGCCGCGTGCGGTGTCTTCGGGATCAAACCGACCTACGGGCTGGTGTCGCGGCGAGGTGTCACGTCGCTCTCGTGGTCGCTGGACCATCTGGGCCCGTTGACGCGCACGGCGCTCGACTCCGCGTATGTCCTGGACGCGATGGCCGGGTACGACTCCGGTGACCCGGCCTCGGCCGACCGGCCACCGGTTCCGTACGCCGACGGAGTGCTCGCCGCCGCCGGCCGAGACGTCGAGCTGCGCATCGGGATCCCGCAGAACTACTTCACGGACCGGGTCCAACCCGAAGTTCAGGAGGCGGTCGAGCGAGCGGTGGAGGAACTGGTCGGGCTCGGGGCCACCACCGTCTCGGTGGAGATTCCGTTCGCCGACGAGTTCGCGGCGGTCTCGCGGCTCATCGTCGGGGCCGAGGCGGCGGCGTATCACCGGACGATGCTGCGCGACCGTGCCGACCTCTACACCGACCAGGTGCGAACGGCGATCGAAACCGGTTCGCTGGTGATGGCCACGGACTACATCGATGCTCTGCGGGTCCGTGCGTTGATCCAGGATGCGTGGAAGGTCATGTTCGACGGAATCGATTGTCTCGCAGCGCCGGTCTCCCCGATCGTCGCACCACCGGTCGAGCTGGGCCCGATCGAGTGGCCGGACGGCACGGTCGAGGATTCGGCGCGCGCGAGCGGCCGGTTCTCGGCACCGGCCAATCAATTGGGCCTTCCCGCCGTGGCCGTGCCCGTCGGAATCGCCGGCGGCATGCCGATCGGGATGCAGCTGATCGGACGACCCTTCAGCGAACTGCCCCTGCTGTGTGCTGCTGCGGCGTACGAAAGTCTCGCTCCTGTAAGACGTCCCATCGACGTGTCCGTTCACTGAGAAAGGAGGACAGGCGTGGCGACGTCGCTTGTCGTCGAAAATGAGACACCGTCGCCGCAAGGGCTACCGATCGGCTTCCACTTCTTCTCGATGCTGGCAGGGTTGTCGCTGGGCCTCACTGCACCGCTGACAGCCGGATTCGCGATTGCTCTGGGGTCCAGCGCCTTCGAGGCGGGTCTGTCGGTGGCATCTCTGACCGCAATCGTCTTCGTGATGGACATCTTCGGGACGCGACTGCTTCCGTATATCGAGGCGCGCCGCTCGATCAGCTTCGGGATGGCGTTGTGGAGCATCGGTTCCTTCGGTTCGGCACTGTCGCCGAACATGCCGGTCATGGCATCGTTCCGGCTGCTCCAGGGCCTCGGACTGGCGTTCTTCGCCTCGGCCGCACCTCAGGCCGCGGTCGCGATGGCGGGTCCGGGCAATGTGGGGAAGGCCCTGGGGCGGTTCACCGCGTGCATGGCATTGGGTTCGGTGGTCGGCCCGCTGGGAGGCGGCGCTCTCGTTGCGATCGGTACCGGGGATACCGGTCTGCGCATCGCATTCCACGTGTGCGGGGTGCTGGCCGCGCTGTGCGCAATCGGGGTGTGGTGGGTGATCCCCGAACACGGCGCCGGCTTCCCGTCGGCGGAGCGCCCGCGGCTGAGTCTGCCGCGGTTGCCGGGCATCCTCCGTCCACGGTCGCTGATGGGGCTCGGTCTCGGCGCGACCGGCCAGGGGGTTCGGAGCGCGCTCGCGATCACGCTGCTGCCGTTGGTGGCGGTCGAGGACTTCGGGTTGTCCTCCGTGGGGATCGGTGTGGTCCTGTCGTGCATGTTCCTGCTGGAGGTGGTGATCATGTCGGTCGGCGGCTCTGCGTCCGACCGGCGGGGCAGACGGCCGATCCTGGCCGCATCCTCGACATTGGGAGTGGGCGCGGTCATGGCGGGAGTGGCGGCGCTGTATCTCGAATCCGTGCCGTTGTTCATCGGTGCCGTCATCGTGCTGGGCGTCGCGTGCGGCGGAATGATGTCGCTGCCGCCCGCGATGGCCGTGGACCTGGCCAGCAGTCCGCAGGTGGGGCTGGCGAGCTATCGGATCTCGAAGGATTTCGGATTCACCTTCTACACGATCCTGATCGGGGGAGCGATCGGGGCGTTGGGGTCGGCCGCAGCGCTGGCCTTGTGCGCGGTGTGTTTCGCGGTCGTGCTGGTATTGGCGTTGGCTGTGGGGGAGACGCTTCCACCCCGCACGTGACGAAATCTTCACAATCCGGACCACCATCCGCAACGCCGACGACGAAAACTGGGTGGCCGGCGGCAGTTCACGACTCCTGCCGCCGGCGTCGTCGTCTGTGTCGCAGGTGGAGGTGACTGTGTCTCCTTACAGTGGGGGAACCGCGGTGCGTTCGAAGATCGGTGCGCTTTTCTGGGTGCGTGACCTGCTGCGCGCGGAGGTCCTGTCGGGGCGCTTCGCGCACAACCCTCTTCCTGGCGAAGACCGGCTTCAAGGCAGATACGGTGTCGGACGCGCCACCATCCGCGAGGCGCTGCGCATCCTCACCGAACAAGGACTCATCGAGAGAGTGCGCGGTGCAGGCACTTTCGTCGTCTGCCCCGAAGTATTCAGGCATCGCGTCGTGAATTCGTGGGATCTGGTGCAGAATTCCGAGGCCGGCCCGAACCGGGTCGCTTTCAAACTCACCCACCTCGAACTGATGCCCGCACCCGCTCACGTCGCGGCCAAACTGCAGGTCGGCGACGGGGACGACGTCATCGTGTTCGAGCAGCTCAGCTTCCTCGACGGCAGCCTGCTCAGCCTGCGCTGCGGGTGGTGGCCCGCGGACCTGCTGAGCGCGGCGCTGACCGAAGGTGCCGACCTCGACCGCTCGCCCTACGAGATCCTGGAAGGAATGGGTCGCGTACTGGTCGGCGACACCGACCTCATCGTCAGCGCATCCGTGGCAGACGAACACATCGCACAACTCTTGGGAGTCACGGCCGGCGCAGCGCTGCTCGACACCGAACGAGTCATCTACAACCTCGACGAGCGGCCGGTGGAATTCAGCATGTCGCATGCCAGGGGGGATCGGATAACGATGGGGACCTCCATGCGTTCGCTGCACGAGCGCTGAACTGTGGGGCAGGCGTATCGGCAAGTGCCATTGCCGCCACGCGGAGTGATTCCTTGCCGAGGATCCTCGCAGGGGCTTCTGGGCGTCAGCGTCACGAAGGGGATTGATCAGATCCCGACGCTCACGAGCATCCATCATTTGAAGCTCTCCGCCCCGGAGACCTCACGTGATCGATCGAGTAATCTTGGGCGTGAATAGCTTACGAGTAGGCGGTCGAGTTCCAAGAAGAGGGTCGACTCGTCGGAGTCGAGATGCTGCACCTGGTGGAGTGCATTTTGCTGCGAAGGCTGGTTTCTTGCACTTCCCTACGATCCTGACGGGCACGAAGTGCGCTCTTACTCGGTCGATCCCCATACCGAAACCGGAATCGGAAGTACGCATGGTTGAGAACCCAGTGGAGTCGGCGGGCAAGTAAGAAGGAGCCATGCTGCAAACCTCGCTGATACGTTCTGCTACCGCAGACTCTGAAAGGGCGCGAGTTCCTACGTTCACACCGCGCACCACAGGTCAGGGCGGTGTTCCCGCTTGGCGGTGTCTTGTGGCGTTCACTAATAGCCCGTTCGATCCGGTGGCCGCCTGAACGCAGCACCGAGGCAGCCGTTCGATCAGGCAAGTCTTCGTCGACCTCGATGAGTCCGCGCGCACATCTGCCTGTTTTGGCCGGTGTGTGACGACACTTCCGACGCAACGGGAGCAAGCTCACGACAGATCGTGCGTCACTCCAAATCGTCTAGCCGTGGGAAAAGCCGTTCACCGATTCGCCTCGTCATTTCATGTTGGTGACTCAGCGAGCGTGAAGGTGATGGCTCCGGAACACCCGTTATGGGCGCGGCGGTTTTGCCTTCGGATACATCTGATCAGCGCGGTTCGCCACCGCAGCCATGTTCTCCCGAGCCTTCCTGAGTGCCCCGAGCGCGTCGGCAAGTTCGTCGCCAAGGGATTTCAGGGCTGCGATCGTCGCAGCTTCGGACAGCGTACCCACCTCGGGATCGATCACCTGGAGTTCGGCAGGGTTGAGGGCAGTGAACT
>NZ_BCXI01000063.1 GCF_001895025.1 Rhodococcus zopfii NBRC 100606 = JCM 9919 | reverse complement strand
CCGGAACGGCAGGCGGTGTGGCGCCGTCAGGAGCGTGTCCGCTCGATTCTGCATACTCTGCCCGAGGCGGCGCAGCATGCGATCCTCGAAAGCCTCGGAGCCGGGCAGGCGCCGGTCGGGTATCAGGACTTCGACGCCCCGACCGAGGTCTTCCCGGCGGTGGTCGTACGATGAGTTCCCCTGCCATTGCACCCCTCTCGGGTGACAGGAACCAAAACCCGGTCAGCCCGGCCGAAGATTCCCATCCTCGGGGGCGGGCGGCGTCGGCGCTCGCCCGGGTCGGCATGTACCTCACGAGCAGGCCCGCGGCGTCACTCGCGACGATCGGCCGGTCGGCCCGGTTGGCCGGCAACGTTCTGCGTTACTGCGTCACGGACACCATCGCGATGAAGCTTCCCGTCCGCGAAGTGATCGAGCAGATGTGGATCCTCCTCAAGGTGACCGCGCTGCCCGCGCTCCTGATGGCCGTTCCGATCGGCGCCGAGGTCTCGGTCCAGGTCGGCGGCATCATGAACCAGGTCGGAGCCAACTCCCTCGCGGGAGCGGCCAGCGGCCTCGGCGTCGTCGGACAGGGGGCCCCGATGGCCGCCGGCCTGCTCATGAGCGGCGCGGCCGCCTCCGCGATCGCCTCCGACCTGGGCGCGCGATCCATCCGCGAGGAGATCGAAGCGATCCGGGTCATGGGTATCGATCCCGTTCAGCGGCTCGTCGTTCCGCGATTCCTCGCGATGATCGCGATCGCACCGATTCTGTGCATCGTCATCATCGCCGCGGGTGTCGCGGCCGGCCTGACGATCTCCGCGAACGTCAACGACGTTGTGCCGGGCAGCTTCTGGCAGTCCTTCGGTGCCTTCGCGACCCCGACCGACCTGGCGTTCTCGGTCCTCAAGTCGGTCATCTTCGCCGCGATGGTCGTGATCATCGCCGGTCTGCGCGGACTCGAGGCGAAGGGCGGGCCGACCGGTGTCGCCAACGCCGTCAACGCCTCCGTCGTACTCAGTGTCTTCTGCATCTTCGTGGCGAACCTCGTGGTGAGCCAGCTGCAGCTGATGTTCTTCCCGGCAAGGCTGGCGTGATGGCGACCGGCACACCCGCGCATCGCGGGACACGCACGCACACCGCGTTCGCTGCCGGCGTCGGCGCCGTCACGCGCCGCGCGAGGGGAACGGTCGAAGAGCTCGGCCAGGTCGTCCTCTTCACCGCCCGGACCATCTACCTGCTCCCCAAGACGGTCAAGCACTACCGCAAGCAGACCCTGTCGACGATGAACAACATGGCCTGGGGCAACGGGTCGCTCGTCGTCGACGGCGGTGTCATCAGCCTCATGTTCTTCCTGGGTATCGCGGTCGGTGCGGTCGTCGCGATCCAGGCGTTCATGGCGTTCGATCTGCTCGGCTTCGGGGCCCTGACCGGGATCATCGGCTCGTTCGGCAACGTGCGCGTCATCGCGCCGATCATCACCGGAATCGGTTTCGCGGCCCAGGCCGGCTGCCGCATGACCGCCGAGATCGGTTCGATGCGCATCTCGGAGGAGATCGATGCCACCGAATCAATAGGCCTGCAGGCGATCCCGTTCGTCGTCGGTCCCCGGTTGATCGGCAGCATGCTCGTGGTCCTTCCCGGCTACCTCATGGCGCTCGTCGTCAGCTTCATCACCGGCGGCATCGTGGTCAAGACCTTCCACAGTCAGCCGAGCGGCACCTATGACCACTACTTCGGGCAGTTCCTCAACGTTCCGGATCTCGTGGCGTCGGTCGTCAAGGCGCTGATCTTCTGCGCCGTGGTCACGATGATCCACTGCTACTACGGGTATTTCGCCTCGGGCGGACCCGCGGGCGTCGGCTCGGCGTCCGGACGCGCGATCCGCGCGAGCCTGGTCGCCATCGTCGTCCTGAACTTCGTGATGACGGTGATCATCTGGGGCCTGAGCCCCGAACTTGTCTTCAAGGGATGAGGAAACGAACATGTCCAGAAGCCAGGACTTCCTGCGCGGAACAGCGGCAGAGCAGTCGCGGAGGCTGGCAACGACCGGAATGGCGACGATCGCGGTGCTGGGCGTCGCGGCCGTTGCCGGGGCGACGCTCTATCCGAAGTGGACCGCCCCGAAGGGAATCGACGTCGCGGTCGACGTCGCCTACGTCGGACCGGGCGTGACGGAAGGGACCAAGGTCGTGCTGCGCGGCCAGTCCATCGGAACCGTCACCGAGCTGGAGCGTACGGCCAGCGAATCGGTCCAGATGCACCTGGTTCTCGACGAGGACCAGATCGGTGGTCTCACCGACCGCTTCGAACTCGACTTCCGGCCCGAGAACTATTTCGGTACTTCCGCGGTGAACCTTGTGGCGCACCCGGGAGGCAACCCGCTCGCATCCGGGATGCGACTCGCCCGTGAGCCCCAGGGCGACTACACCATGTCGACGATGATCGAGCAGGGATCGCTCACCATCGACGGCACCCTGACCGACGACATGATCTCGTCGCTGGACAAGACCGTCCACTACCTCGACGGACTGACACCGTGGATCGACGCCGGTATGGAAGTCGCCGATCACGTCGCCGCCACCCAGCAGGAACTCCCCACGGTCCAGATCGCCCGCTTCAACGACATCCTCGACGCGATGCCCGGATTCAGTGATCAGGCGATCGCCTCACTCATGAACATCTACGACAGCAACTACAACCGGCGCGCCGACGGCTCGATCGGAGTCGACGATGCCGTGTTCGACGAAGCCAACGCGGGCCTGACCCTCGCCGCGAACCAGCTGTTCGGCCAGGCCGGCGCCCTGCTGGCCTCGCACGGAGAAGAACTCACCCCGTTGATCGAGTCGGTTGTCGTTGCCTCGGATGTCTTCCCGCATCTCGTCAACGGTGGAATGACGCCGTCGGCGGCCCGCGACATCGTCCGGCGCCTCGACTCGACGTTCGTCGACACTCCGGACGGGCAGCGCCTCCGGCTGCGCGTCCTCGTCGACGGTTTCCCGTCGTTCACCGCGCCGCTCGGGCTCGGCGCGGCACCGGCCACGGAAGGAGGCGAACGATGACCACTCGCGCAACCTATCTCGCGACCATCGTCAAACTTGTGATTGCGGCGATCATCTCGGTGATGCTGTTCGCCCTCGTCATCAGCGCGATGCGCAGTCCGGTCGACGGCCCCACCCGGAGCTACACCGCGGAGTTCTCCGACGTGTCCGGTCTCGGATCCAACGGCGACATCCGCACGCGGGGTGTGCGCATCGGAAAGGTCGAATCCATCGACCTGCACCGCCGCGACGGCAACACCATCGCCGAAGTTCGCTTCACGATGGAGGAGCCGTACACCCTGACCGACGAAACCACCCTGTCGGTCAAGTACCAGAACCTGACCGGCGTTCGGTACATCGACGCGGATTTCGGGGCCGGCGGCGGCACTCCGGTCGATCACGTCGCTCTCGATCGGACGCGCCCGTCGTTCGACATCACGGAGCTGTTCAACGGACTCCAGCCGGTGCTCGCGACCATGAGCACCGAAGACATCAACCGGTTCGCCGAGAACGCGATCTCGTTGCTCCAGGGCGACGGGGGAGGACTCGCGCCGATGATGGACGATGCTCAGAAGCTCGCCGATCTCGCGGCCGACCGGGAACAGGTGCTGTCGACCCTCGCCGACAACCTCGCCCGGATCGCCGACAGCATGGGCGGCCGATCGGACAGCGTCGTCGAATTCCTTCGTTCCGTGAGCTTCCCGATCGGCAAGGCCATGACCGTGCTCGACGAGTTCCCGAAGACCGCGTCGTACGGCCCGCAGTTCCTGACCCCCGTCAAGCGGCTGCTGGACGCCTACGGGCTGCAGCCCGGCGCGAACGTCGACCAGATGATCGCCGAGGCCTTCGCGTCGCTCGAGGAAGCAGCGGACGCCATCCGGCTCCTGCCGCCCGCCGTCGCGGGACTCCAGTTGCCGGCAAGCGCTCCCGCCGGCTCGGGGGCCGGGTGCACCCACGGTGTGGCCCAGCTGCCGACCGATGTCCAAGTTCTTCTCAACGGTAGTGAGGTCGTCGTATGCAGCGCGTCATGAGGAAGGGCCGATTCGGATCAGGCCGTGTCGCAGCGTGGTTCGACAACGATCTCCGGATCGGTGCCGTCGTCGCCGTCGTTGCCGTCCTGGGGCTCGTCGCGACCGCGATCCTGTACACGAACCCGCCCGGACGCAGGAGCATCGCCTTCGAAACGACCGACGTCTCGGCCATCTCGGTCGGCCAGGACGTGCGTGTCGCGGGCGTGTCGGTCGGCAAGGTCTCCGACCTGGAACTCCTCGACACGTCGGTGCGCGTCACCGCCGAGGTCGAGGACGATCTCGAGGTCGGAACCGATACGCGCGTCGAGGTCCGCATGCTGACCCCCGTCGGCGGCTACGCGGTGACCCTCGTGCCTCTCGGCGAGACCCCGCTCGGCGACGCGGCCCTCCCGTCCGGGCAGGTGACGGTCCCGTACTCGATCGGCGATGTCCTGCAGGCCGCCCCCAACGTCACCGACAAGGTCGACGGTGAGCGGATCGACGCGAACCTCGTGCAGGTCGCGGAGGCATTGAACAACAACCCGGGCTCCGTCGAATCGGTGATCTCCGGGATGACCGCGGTGGCCCGCGTCATGGATCATCAGCGCGCGCAGGTCCACACGGTCGCGAACCTCGCCTCCGAGTACCTCACCACCTTCAACGCGAGCCGCGAGATGGTGTTCGACCTGATCCGTGAGATCGACATCGTGTTCGCCACGTACAACACCACGCACGCCGGCTTCAACGAGGCGTACCGCCTGCTCGGCCACATCCTGATGACGGTCGCGCCGTACGAGGAGTACTACCTCAACCACCGCGACGAGCTGGAGGCGGGTATCGCGCAGGTCCGCGGAATGATCGAGGCCTTCAACGCGGACTTCGGGCCGTCGATCGACGCCCTGACCGCGACCCGCAACCAACTCGCGAGCTGGCTCACGCCGACGGGCATTGCCGAGATCGGTGGGGGAACCCTGATGGCCTCGGACATCTGCGTCCCCGTACCGGGACGCCAATGCTGATGCACACCACGACATCCCGTCCAGTCGACACGAACGGCAGGCTGCCTTGAAGAGAACGATCAGAATGACGGTCATCGCTCTGACCGCCACGGCGATCGCATCGTCGTGTGGTGTCGGAGTCACCCACGCCCAGGCGAGCGACGCGAACGCACCGTCGGAGACGTTGTGCGCCGAGATGCCCGACGGCATCGGCCTCTACCCGGGAAACCCGGTCACCCAGATGGGATTTCCGGTTGGCAAGGTCGAGTCGGTGGTGTCGAGAGGTGATCACGTCGAGGTCGTCTTCACGACCGAGGGCGGACGCGTGTTCCCCGCCGACGTCCAGGCCGTGACGCGCTCGAAATCGATCCTCGCGGATCGCAGCCTCGAACTCGTCGGGAACTACGAGTCGGGGCCGACCCTCGAACCCGAGTCGTGTATTCCGCTTCGGAACAGCCACACACCGAAGACCATCTCCGAGGTCGTCGGATCGGCCGCGGACTTCATCGAGGCGCTCTCGCCCGAGGGTGGGGACGACACCGTCGAGATGGCCGTGACCGGATTGAACGAGTCGCTGCGCGGCCAGGGCCCGAACGCGCGGGCGATGATGGAGCACGCCGCCGATGCGATGGAGAATCCCGACCGATTCGTCGCCGACATCGGGTCGTCCATCAACAACATGGCGCCCCTGACCGAGAACGCGCTCGCCGAATGGGGCGCGATCAAGGGCATCGTCGCGAACATGCCCGATGTGGTCGACGCCGGCATCGACCTGTGGCCCGGAACCATCGATGTCTGTGTCGGAATCGGCTGGCTCGTCGCGTTCCTCGACGACATCCAGAACACCTACGGCGACGAGATCTGGCCGTTCGTGCACGGTCAGGCGACCGACGCGATCGCACTTGCGGCGGGCCGTTCCGGCGACCTCGCCGGCCTCGTCTCCACCCCCACCGTGATGAAGGGCGCCGTCGATCAGCAGACCGCGCAGGCCGGCCCGCTGACCGCAGGTTTCACCCCGCCCGCCATTTCGTTGAACGACGAAGAGGCCGAACGGCTCTGCGCGCTACTCGAATCGCTGAGCCCCGGCAGCTGCCACCGCGCCGGCTCGGGGACCGCGGTCACCGAGGACGGCCTGCTCGGCCTGCTCGACCCGAACGGAGCCACGCGATGACCGCCACCACCGTCCGGCGCGGTCTCCGCGCCGCCGCGGCACTCGCCTTGGTCCTCGTCGCTTCGGCGTGCTCGCTGCGTCCCGAGGACCTGCCGTCGGTGCGCGGCGGAATCGGCGACGGCTACGAGATCTCGATCGAGTTCGCCAGCGTCATGAACCTGCCGTCCGGCGCGGACGTCATCATGGACGGCGTTCGCGTCGGCGAGGTCCGGGATGTCGAGATCCAGGACGACAGCGTCGCCGTCGTCACCGGGATCCGGTCCGACACACGGGTGCCGGCGAGCATCCAGGCGATCGTCCGCCAGAACACGCTGCTCGGCGACACCTATGTCGCGCTGGTCCGCGACCCGCAGGGCACGGAGGGGGAGTACCTCCCCGAAGGCGCGACCGTGCCCATCGAACGCACCACCTCGCCCCCTCAACTGGAGGACACGATGGCCGTGCTCGCGACGTTCGTGAACGGCGGCAGCATCCGGCGTATCGAGCAGGTCATGGGGCAGGTCAACTCGGTCATGCCGGACGTGCCCGAGATCCGGCGTCTCGCCTCGACCGTGGCCGTCGACCTCGACGATCTCGGTGGGCGCACCGCCGAGGTCGACCGAATGCTCGACGGATTGAACGCCACCGCAACCACACTCGACCGGAATGCGGATTCGCTCAACACGATCTTCGACGACGGGACCGTGCACTACTGGCGACGGCTGGCCGTGGACGTCGTCTCGCACATCGGCCAGATCCTCCCGTCCGTCGGCAGCCTCTACGAAGGCGGTCTGTGGCTGATCCCGATGTTCGAGTCGCTCGCCGACACCACCGACATCTCCCGGGGCACCCCGTCGGCCGCGGTCGACCTGTCGAATTTCCTTCGCACGACGCTGATCCCGTTCGCACAGAACCCGTCGGTCGACGTCGTCGCCGTCGACTCGGCGGAAGGTGACCAGCTCGTGTCCGATGCCGAGAACATCCTGCGAATGTTGGGAGCTGTGAAGTGATGCGGCGAACCGTACTCTCGATCGGCGGCATGGCCGTCATCGCGGCCCTGTCCTTCACCTACATGAGCCAGCAGGGTCTGCGCACCGGGCTCATGGAGGACGTCTACACCGCGCAGGTCGAGGTCCCCGACACGAACGGACTCCTCGTCGGATCTCGAGTGTTGCTGCGCGGCATTGCGATCGGTGAGGTCACCGATATCACGTCGTCGGCCGACGCCGTCACCGTGACGTGGAAGTACGACCGGAACACCCCGATCGCCGCGGACAGCACCGTCCGTCTCGACAACCTCTCGGCCCTCGGGGAGCCGTTCCTCGCCGTGTCCCCCGGCTCCGAGGGCGGACCGAATCTCGAGGACAAGGCGGTTCTCGCGTCCGAACAGGTGGTCGTGCCGACGACCTTCGAGGAACTGTCCGAGCGGCTCACCGGTCTGCTCACCCAGGTAGAGCCCGAGGGGGTCCGGGAGATCTTCCGCACCCTCGACATCGCGTTGCCCGACGACCAGCGCGTCTACGGCAACCTCGAGCGGTCGGGACAGCTCATGGCCGCCACGATCGAGCAGAACTCCGACACGTTCACCACCCTGCTCCGCACCGTCCAGCCGCTGCTGCTCGACAGCGGATTCATCCCGGAGGGGATGCGCGCCACCGAACCGCGGGTCGCCGAATTCGGCAGTGGCTTCACCGACCTGCTCGCCGGCATCCGTTTCGCCTCGGACCGCGGGCCCCTCAACGCCGGCATCAAGTACGGTGCCAGCCCGTTCATCGGCGAACTGCAGAAGTTCCTCGACGCCACCGCGCCGGACCTGGAAACCATCGGTGTGAACCTGCTGCCCGCCGTCTCGGAAGCGGCGAACAGCATACGGACGATGGACATCGGCACCCTGCTCGACAACGTTCTCACGTCCACCGAAAGTGGCGACGCCCTCACTCTGCACCTGGAGACGCCCGGCAACTGACCATCCCATCCATCCCGGCCAGCCACGACAGACGAGGAACACGATGAACGTCACCACCTTGCACAACGACACCGACCGGAACGACACGGACGGCACCGCCGCCGCCCGCGAGCGGTGGACACCGTCCCGCGCCGCGATCGGAGCGGTCGGGGTGGTGCTCGCCGCCGCCCTCGGCATCACCAGCTGGCTAGCGCTCGACGCCCGCAGCGAGCGGGACGCTCTCCTGTCCGACGCGCAAGGTCGTGAACAAGCCGAACAGGTGGCGCTGGACTACGCGATCGGCGCCGCCGAAATGGACTTCCGCGACCTCGAGGCTTGGAAGGACCGCCTCGTCGCCGGCACCACCCCCGCACTGACCGACCGGCTCACCAAGGCAGCCACGTCGATGGAACAGATCATCGTTCCGCTGCAGTGGTCGTCGACCGCGGAACCCATCACCGCGAAGGCCGCGGCCGGGCCCGACGGCACCTACACCGTCGACTGCTTCGTCAGCGTCCACACCACCAACGCCCAGGCACCCGAGGGCATCCAGTCGACCGCGACCTACCGTCTCACCCTCGACGGCGACGACGAGTGGGTCATCACCGAGATCAGCGGAATCGGGGGAGATGCCCTGCCGAACGCGCCGCGGTAGACGCGCGAGCCCGAGTCCGTCGGGTTCGCGTGCCGATCGGACAGCCACGCAGGTCCAGGACGTGCGTGGCTGTCATTTCGGTCAGCGGATCTGGACGACCTCTCGTCATTGGGGTTCGGACGGTCCGATCCATTCGGGGTATTGCTGTGCGACGGGAACTCCGGGGACGACTGTGCCTGCAGGCACGAGGACGTTGCCGTCGTCGGTAGCGTTGGAACCGGGGAATCGTTGGAGCCACCAGTTGGTGCATTCTTCCGGTGCCGTGCCTTTCCAGTCTCGTCCGCCGGCGTGAAGCTTGGTGATCTGCCAGCGTCCGAAGACGTTCCAATCGGGGACGCGGAGGGCCCGGGGATCGGAAGTATCTGGGTCGGTATCGGGGATCCCGGGTAGTCCGGGGGTGTCGGTGGTGTTGCGGAGGTGAACGACCCATGGGAAGCCGACCTGAGCGTTGGACGACTTGGTGACCTCGGTGGGGCGTTGCCTGTAGTCGCAGACATCGGCGACGATTTCGGTCGGGGTCTCGGTGAGGCTCGCAATGTGGTAGTGGTCGGTCCACAGTCCGAGTTCGTTGTCCCCGCGTCCGTTGGGAACGAGCGCGGGCAGGATCTCGGCGTCGTCGAAGTGCAGTGGCCCGCCGACCGCATCCCGGTATCCGGGGAACGTGGTTCCGAGCGAGTAGTAGGAGGCGTAGGTTCCGGCTTCGAGCGCGGCGCGGACGAGTTCCGCGCCGCGGCTGAAGAGGTCTATGCCGGAGTTTGCCGACCAAATTTGCGAATAGGGGACGTTCTGCTCCGGTGCCGACTGCGGAGCCGTCGAAGGATCTTGCAGGCTGCCGGTTGTGCACGCGCTGGCGAGAACGCACATGGATATCGGCAGGACCATTGCGCGGAGCTCAGCCATTCGCTCGCACCACATCGTCGTAACCGTCTCTCAACGCATCGCCGTGGCCGTCGTCGGGAACCCCGAATCCGTTGAACATCTCGCGCAGGAAGGCTTGGAGTTTCCGTTCGTCGCCGCCCGCTTTTTCCGTTGTTAGCAACTCGTCGTACGGCAGGAGCGCCCCATTGCCGTCGACGAGACCGGCGTATCTCGGATTCGCTGCGAGCGGTATTTCGTCGGCCGCCGCCAGCGGGAGGTAGTAGTGGTCGTAGAAGTTCGGCGCGTTGAGTTGCGCTTGTTGTTCGGGATCGGGTTCCTTGCCGATGTACATCTCCTCGAGAGGATCACCGCCCGCGGCGAATGCCGTTGCGACAATTTCGCCTACGGGGTTCTTCCCGAGCACGTACGAACCGGCTTCCAGCACCGCATCGTAGGCAGCGGACTTCCGGTCGTAGGCTTCCTTCTGTTGTTCGGCCTGGTCGTGGAATTGGTCCTGGGTGGCCAGCATCAGACCCCGATCGCTCAACCCGAGGATGCGTCCGGCAGTCGTCAGATTTCCGGTCGTTCCGGGCGAGTGGGGGTCCTGTCCGTATCGCGTTTCGGCCGCGGCTGTTTCGGCGTAGGCGCGTCCCAGGAAGTGCCGTCCGGCCTCCTCATCGGTGTTCAGTGCGGCGAAGACGTTCGCTGAGCCGCGGAAGCTGTTGTTGTCCTTCGGATCCGCCCAGCCGGAGGTATCGAACCCCGGGAGGTTCTCCGGGTTTGCGCCGGCGAGATGCGGGATGTAGGGGCTCATCGAATGGGAAACCGTCCGAACAAGGTCTGCATTCACTTGACCGATCGATTCCCCGTCTGTCGCGGGGATGTTCGATAGCAGTTTCCACGACGAGTCGGCGCTCATTGCGTGGGCCACCGCCGACATGACCGCGCCACTCCGGCGGGCATCGGCGACGTCGACCGGGTCGCCAGGGTCGGTGACCGTGCTGTCGGATTCGTCGAACGCGAACAAGGCAGACACAGCTTTCCCGTCGTCGGGCCACTGGTGGACCAGCACGTCGCGCACGAAGTCCCCGCCGTGCCCCGGATCGGTGACGATCTGCTCGACGGCCGCGCGATCGTCGGCGACCGCAGCGAAGATCGGTTCGGTGAAGGCCGGGTCGTCGGTTCCGGAGCCGTCGACGGTGAAGATCCGGAACTGCGCATCGGGATGCTGCAGATGAGTCACCTGGGCGTCGAGGTACCGGCGGCCGACATCGAGGAGCCCGCGATCCAGCGCCGTCCCGTTGCGGTAGTCAGCGTCGCCCGCCGCGACGATCCTGGCGATCGCCTGATTGTCCGCGACCCCGTTCAACTCGGTGCTCGCGAGGACACGATCCCCGGTGACTTCGATGTCCGTGACGACGAGGTCGTCGCGTGTCAGGGCCTCGCGGATGCCGTCGGGAAGGAGATCGAGGCTGCCGTGCGTCGGCACTTCAGGATCCCCGCTGGTCGCGACCGTCAGGGTGTCCGTGGAGATGAGCTGCAGGGTGTTGGACAGGGCTGTTCGCGCGTCCGGGGGAAGACTCGATACCAGGCGATCGATCTCCTCCGGACTGCGACCGTCGAGTGATCTGCTGATCGTGTGCAGATACTCCATCTGCGACGCCGGGATCGCGACCGTCGCCCCGCTCTGCACGCCGGCGAGCTGCTCGGGTGTCAACGCGCCGGCTTCGACGAGCCGCCGTGCCGCTTCCGGGGTCAACGTGCCCTCGGTCAGGGCGGTTGCATCGCGCCGCCCCTGATCGGATCCGAGCGCGGCGGCGGCGGTGAACACGATTCGCAGGCTCTCCCTCGCCGCGTCCAGGTTCTGTTCGAGGTCGCGGTCGGCGGCCTCCGTTGCCTGGGCTGCGATGAGCAGATCCTCCTGCAGAGCAGCCCGGATCGGCTCGCGGTCCGGGTCCGATGCGGGATCGAGCACAGCCAATCCGTCCGTGACGACGAAGCACTGCTCCTGTGAGTATGCGATGAGCTCGCGGGCACGCCGCAGCGGTCCGTCGATCGCGTAGAAGCCTTGGCGCATCGTGCCGGCGAGCGCTTCGACTCGATCGGCGAGACCGATCGCGGTCTTGTGGTCGCTCGATGCGCGGTCCTGCACGGCCTCGGCGGTCGTGCCCTCCCAGTATTCGCCTTCAACTTTCAGGACTGCCTGCGTGTACCGCTCGAACAGGCCCTCGACGGACGACGCCAACGTGCACCACGCGTCGGCGAGCACGGTCAGCGCGTCGGGGTTCCACCCGTCGATCTGCTGTCTGGTGAGGCTCACGCGCCGGTCTCCGTGGTCCAATCGCCGGTCGACGACAGATACGCCGCGGCCAATTCGGCGACGGCGTCGTCCTCGCGGTTGCGATACGCCTCGATGGACGACCTTATGACGTTCGAGGTTTCCTCGAACCGTTCGGTGACCGCGGGAACGAGTGCCGCGTCCAGGAGGTCGGTGGACATGCGCGACGCTGCCAGCACCGACGGCATGATGCCGCCGGGCCCGGCGGCATGCGGCCCGGCCGCCGGTCCGACGGTCAGTGCCGCGGCGTCCTTGGCGAGAGTCCCCAACTCGCCGGCCAATACTTCGAGTCGATCCAGATCGACCTTCAAGATGTCGCGCATCGTGCCCCCCTGCGTAGCGCCGGGCAGGACCCTAGCATCCAGGAATCCCGGAGGTGAATGGCAGGCGCCCGCCGCAGATCGGTGTCATCCTGGAACGCGAATGCCATCGATCGGCAGGGAGGCCGAGGGATGAAAGCGCTGGTATTTCACGGCCCGGGACAACCCTCCTGGGAAGATGTTCCCGACCCGACCATTCAGGACCCGACCGACGCGATCGTGCGGGTCGATGCCGTGACCATCTGCGGAACCGATCTGCACATACTCGGCGGTGACGTGCCGGCGGTGACCGACGGACGCGTCCTCGGACACGAAGCGGTCGGCACCGTCGTCGAGATCGGCCCCGGGGTACGCAATCTCGCGGCGGGAGACCGCGTCCTCGTGTCGTGTGTCTCCGCGTGTGGAAGATGCCGATTCTGTCGTGACGGTCGTTACGGCCAATGCGTCAACGGCGGCGGCTGGATCCTCGGTCACCTCATCGACGGAACCCAAGCGGAACTCGTGCGAGTTCCTTTCGCCGACAATTCGACTCACAGAATCCCGTCGGGAGTGAGCGACGAGCAGATGCTCATGCTCGCGGACATCCTGCCCACGTCCTACGAGGTCGGCGTCCTCAACGGTTGTGTGCGGCCGGCCGATGTCGTCGTCATCATCGGCGCCGGCCCGATCGGGCTCGCGGCGGTCCTCGGAGCCAAACTCCTCAGCCCGAGTCACATCGTGGTCGTCGACCTCGTCGACACACGTCTCGACGCGGCGAGGGCATTCGGCGCGGACATCGTCGTCAACAGCGGACGTGACGACGTCGCCGCCGTCGTGCGCGACCTCACCGATGGTCTCGGCGCCGACGTGACCATGGAGGCCGTCGGCATTCCGCAGACGTTCGAGCAGGCGGTCGAACTCGTACGCCCGTGCGGACACGTCGCAAACCTTGGCGTACACGGCGCCCCCGCGACGCTGCACCTCGAAGACATCTGGATCAAGGATCTCACCATCACGACCGGTCTCGTCGACACCTACTCCACGCCCACGCTGATCGGACTGGTGCAGAGCGGTCGGCTCGATACGTCGCCGATGATCACCCACCGGTTCACGCTCGACCAGTTCGAGGACGCCTACGACGTGTTCGGGAGAGCGGGGGAGACGGGCGCGCTGAAGGTGCTGCTCACCCGGAAGCAGCACTGACCGTTCGGTACCCTGCATTCGAAGATCGTCGACTACGAGGTTTCCGATCTCGTGGACGGCCACTCTGCCGGCTTCGGCACTGTCGACGCGGCGGTGCCGCGGACAGTCCCGTACCTTGTGGGGTGTCTGCGCAGGCCAGTGACGGTGAGCCGACGAAGCGCAGTGCCGTGCGCCGGGATGAGGTGGGACCGGACACGGAACTGTCGGTAGCACTTCCTAGGGTGGTATTGCCCGTTTCCGTCGACGGGTGGAAGCAGGTGAGTGGAGTGGGTGCCGAGTCGCGGGAGAACGATCCTGACCTGAGGGATCGCGTGCAACGTCTGCTCGCCTTCTTGTCCGAGCTCGTCAGAGCCCGCAGCGCACCCGTCCGAGTTCTCGGCAGGCACCGTGCCGTGATGTCCCTCGACGAGGGATACCTCCTCAGCGCGGATGCCGCAGCGGGCGACGTCGTCCTCCGCGCACGGCATGTCCAGCTCGAAGACCCGCCGCGACCTCCCGAGCCGGTCGCGACGTATGTGCGGGGAGCGATCGGTGATTCCAGCGTCGAACCGACTCTCGATCCGCAGGCCCCGGGTGACATCGACGGCTTCGGCACCTGGCTCACGCAATGGCGGGCGTGGGCGGCCGTCGACCGCGAACACCGTCCCGCGTCGCAGCTCTACACGTTCCTGCAGCGCGCGATGCTCGACGTCGAAGCCCAACCGGAATCGCTCGAGCTCGTCGTCGCATCGGGCTTGCTGCAGCTTTCCGCCGATGCTGCGGGGGAGAGGGTGTGCACGCACCTGATCACGCAGTCCGCCCTCATCGAGCGCCATGTGGAGTCCGGCGACCTGCTGGTCCGGTTGAATCCCGACGCCGGCCCGTCGCTCGAAGACACCGAGCTCCTCACCGGGCTGGAGGTGTTCGACCCGTCCAATACCCGCAACCTGCACGAATCCCTCGCGACCCAGGTCGCGTCGCCCGTCGACCCCGCGGCCCGGGTGTTTTTCAAGGACTGGGCCGACCGCGCGCTCACCGTGCGCGTCGAGGTCGTCGACCATGCGGGGGAAGCATCGTCGCCCGACGCGTTCCTGACACCGTCTCCGTCCTTGGTGCTACGTAAACGCGGCGCCTATGCGCTCGTCGAGTACTACAACCGCATGATCGAGGCCGCCGCCGACCAGTCGAACCCGGTGCCGCTGGGTCTGGCGCAGCTCGTCGAAGCTATCGAACCGGCCGACCGTGTCGCATGGCTCGATCGCATCGGCACGTCGTCTGCCTTGCTCGCCGACGATCCGCTGTTCCCGCTGCCCGCGAACGAGGAGCAGCGCGACATCATCGACCGGCTCACCGGGGATATCGGCGTCGTGGTCGAAGGTCCGCCGGGCACCGGCAAGACCCACACCATCGCCAACCTCGTGTCCGGGCTGCTCGCCCGTGGCCAGCGCGTGCTGGTCACCAGCGAGAAGGCGCAGGCGCTGCGCGTGCTCCGCGACATGCTTCCGCCCGAACTGCAGGAGCTGTGCGTGTCGGTGACCGACACGGCGCGGGGAGGGTCCGAGGAGCTGAACCGCAGTGTCAGCGAGATCGCCACCCGCAAAGCACAATTCAACCAACGACGTGCCGCGCAGCGCATCGGCGACCTGACGGCGCAACGCGACGACGCACTGAACCGTCGAGCGATGCTGACGGAACGGATCCGGCAGAGCCGGGAGGAAGAGACGATCGTTCACCCCGAGGTTTCCGCCGGATATGCCGGGACGGTCGCGTCGATCGTCCGGCAGGTCCGGGCGCAGGAACCCCGGTACGGATGGCTGCCCGCTCCGCTCCTCACCGCCACCCCACCGCTGACCCCCGAGGAATTCCAGGTCCTCCTGTCGCTGCACCAGCGGTCGAATGTCGACCGAGCGCGGCGCCGATTCCAGGTCTTCCCGGAGCTGTCGCTTCCCGCCGAGCGCGACGTGCAGTACGCGTGCAACGCGGTCGCACAGGCCCCGTCCGAAGCGGCGGGCAGTGAAACGCCGGGACTGCTGCGGATACTCGAGGGCGCGGCACCCGAGGCGCTCGCCCGCATCCACACTCTCTGCGAACAACTGCAGGGCGCCCTGCAGGATGCGGAACAACTCGACCCGCGATTCCGACGCGTCGCCGACGGTGTCCTGTCGGGGCAGGCGCGGCACCTGTGGGGAAAGGCTGCCGAGTTCGCGAAACTCGTGCAGGCCGCGCAGGACGCCGACCGGTTCGTCGGTGCCCACGCGGTGGAGACACCGGTGAGCGGGCAGCGCGCTTTCGAAGCCTACGACGCGCTGGCCCGCAAGCTGGAGGCGGGGGACACGTGGCGCAGCGGCTTCTCACGCTTCCGGCGGAGCGACGAACAGTCCGCCGTGGAGGCGCTCGGTGAGCTCGCGACCGTCGACGGTGTCGCGGCCACCACCGCCCACGCGGCCCGGATCGTCGCCGAGCACCTGCGCGCGCTCGACGCGGTCCGGGTGGTGGGGATCGGCCTCCGAGATCTCGGCATCGACATCGCACTCGACGAGTCGCGCAGCCGTGCCGTCGGCGCCCTGGCCTTCATCGACAGGGACCGCGCGATCGTCGCCGACCTCGTCGCCCGGGCACGGGACGTCGAGCTGGCGCTGCGGGAGATCAACCCCGGAGCGCCGCGGATCGCGAACGTCGGACAGGCGCGGTCCCTTGCACAGTCGGCGCGGGCCATCGCCGCGGCCGGCACCGCGGAAGCGAGCAAGACCTGGCTCGATTCCGTCGGCATGTACGTGCGGCACGAGATCGCCGGGGGAGCGTCGCCCGAGGGACGCGCGCTCGCACGGGCCTTCCACGACGGGGACTTCGACGGCATCAACGCGGCACTGGACGCGTGGGACCGTGCGGCAGGCGAGCACCGCGAGGAGCTGGACCTCGTGTCCCTGCACGCGCGATTGACCGAGGCCGCACCGGCACTCGCGCACGCCATCGGGGCCGATCCGTCGATACCGGACTGGCCGGCCCGCCTCGCCGGCATCGAGAGCGCGTGGGCGTGGCGTCGCGCCGAGGAATGGGTGCGGGGCCGTCACGAGCGTCGCGACGACGGGCAGGTCGACCGCGATCTCGATGCGGTCGAGCAGGACATCGCGCGGCTCACCGCCCAGCTCGCCGCGGAGAAGGCGTGGAGCGCGTGTCTCGACCGCACGACCGCCGAGCAGGTCCAGGCGCTGCATTCGTACCGCGACCATGTCGCGAGTGTCGGCAAGGGCACCGGCAGGTACGCGGAGCGCTATCGGGCCGCGGCGCGTGAGGCCATGCAGGTTGCGCAGGGGGCGGTGCCGGCGTGGGTGATGCCGCTGCAGCAGGTGCTGGCTTCGATTCCGCCCGAACAAAATTCGTTCGACGTCGTCATCGTCGACGAGGCGAGTCAGGCGGACATCAGCGGCTTGTTCCTGCTGTGGCTGGCGCCGCGAGTGATCGTGGTCGGCGACGACAAACAGTGCGCGCCGAGTGTGGTGTCGCTGGGTGCGCTCGACGGGGTGTTCCGTCGTCTCGACTCGTATCTGCCGGACATCCCGAAGTACCTGCGCGACAGTTTCACTCCGCGGTCGAGCATGTTCTCGCTGCTGCGGACCCGGTTCGGGAGTGTCATCCGGCTGCGGGAGCATTTCCGGTCCATGCCGGAGATCATCGAGTGGTCCAGCAGCCAGTTCTATGCCGATGATCCGCTGGTTCCGGTGCGGCAGTTCGGATCCGACCGATTGCCGCCGCTGCGCACCACCTACGTCGAGGGTGGTGTCGTCACCGGGCAGAACTCGTCGTTGACGAACCGCGTCGAGGCACGGGCCCTCGCCGACACGCTCGTGCGGTGCCTCGACGACGAGGCCTACGACGGGAAGACGTTCGGCGTGGTGGTGCTGCAGGGGCAGTCGCAGGTCGACGTCATCCAGAACGAACTGCTGGACAGGCTCACCCCGGAGCAGTGGGAGGAACGCAGGCTCCGCGTCGGCACGCCCCCGGATTTCCAGGGCGACGAGCGGCACGTCGTGTTCCTGTCGATGGTCGTCGCGCCCGAGCAGAACATCGCGGCGATGACGAGGACCGAATATCAGCGGCGGTTCAACGTTGCTGCGTCGCGGGCGCAGGACCAGCTGTGGTTGTTCCACTCGCGGTCCGTCGACACGTTGCGGGCGACGGACCTGCGGCATTCACTGCTCACCTACATGCAGTCCACGTCCCCGATGCCCGCCGCGCCCATGCCGGAGAGCGTGACACGCGACGAGTGGCACGAGGCGTTCGACGGTCTCTTCGAGCAGGAGGTCTTCCTCGACATCGTTGCTCGTGGATATCACGTGAACCCGCAGGTCGGGGTCAACGGCCACTTCATCGACCTGGTGGTGACCGGCGCTGCAGGAAAACTGGCGATCGCGTGCGACGGCGATAGTTGGCACCCCAATCCCGATCGGCAGCGCGCCGAACTCGAGCGGGAACGTGACCTGCAGCGGTCCGGGTGGAAGTTCTGGCGGATCCGCGAATCCGACTACTACTTCGATCGGGTCGCGTCGATGGCAAGCCTGTGGGGCGAGCTCGAACGGCGTGGTATCACACCCAGACCTGCTGTGCCCAAGTTCATTCCGGCGCCTGATGTCGGAGCTGCGATCACCGCACCGATACCGGTGGCCAGTCTGCCGGTCGTCGAGTTTGCCGGGCTCACTGCGTCGCAGGCGGCGATGGCGGTGTCATCGAGGCTCGCCGACATGATCATGGATGTACTCGGGAACGAGTCGTATCCGGTCGTCGAACTCGCCCGCCGGCTCGATGTGGATTGGACGATCGTGCTCGCGGTGCTGGAGGACCTCGTCGCCAGGGGTGTGGTCGACGAGATCGCCGCGCCGGGGGAGCGGACGGAGTATCGGGTTGCGGGTGTCGTGGATCAGTCTGTCGAAGGCGCTGCGCTGGTGGTACCTGCTTCCGAAGCTGTGTCGATCGATGGAGACCCTTCGTAGATCGGATCCGCGCGTACGACCCACCCTGATTGCGGATTCAGTATGCGTTTCGTAGGGTTAGAGCCTACGAAACGCATACTGAAAGAAGATAGGTGTGGGCACATCGCGGGGGACACCACTGCCGGTGGAGCTGGCGCGGTCCGCGCTGCGTACTTTCCGTCCCCAGGATGTTGCCCACGTGTATGCACACCCCCGCCCCGAGCTGGCACGTCTGACCGATAGGGGTCTCCTGCACCGGGTAGCTCCTGGTTACTACATCGTCGTCCCACAAGAGCAGGTGGGACGCCCGTGGCTGCCCGGTCTCGAAGCGGCGGCTGCGGGGATCGCGTCGGCGATCTACGGAGCCGACCACGCAGTCCTGATGGGAGTCAGCGCGGCGCGGGTCCTCGGCGCGATCCCACGCGCATTGGCAACCGCCGTCGTTGCCGTCCCCCGCGGACACAGACCCATCGAGTTGAGCGACCGCAACGCCGCCGTCCGGTTCGTGCAACGCGACACCGACGCGCTCGACGTCGAACGCGTCGAGACGCCGCTCGGCGCTGCCTTGGTGACAACGCCCGAACAAACAGTGCTCGACCTCGCGCGCCGGCCACTGCTCGGCAACGCGGACAGCGATGTCCCCGCAGCGGTT
>NZ_BCXI01000062.1 GCF_001895025.1 Rhodococcus zopfii NBRC 100606 = JCM 9919 | reverse complement strand
GCCGTCGAGTAGCTGCGGCGGACAAGCGCGTTCCAATTGTGGCTTCCACGCAGCCTCGGTGGACAGGCTTGCTTCTGTGCGCCGCACCCCCACTCACGAGTAGAAGCCTCCTCCTGCTTCTACTGATGGATGCGACGGCAGGTTGTCCGGGGCATCCTTCGCGTGAGGCGCCAGGTCCACGCCCGTGGGACGGTTCCGGCGACCGGCTTGTTGATCCGAGGGAGCGGTTCCATATGCTGAGTGTTGCGCACGTCCTATTCGGCGCCGGTCCGCGAACTGATCCACCGATCCAGAGGCGGACCGGCAAGTGGCGTGCGTCTCGTCCGGGCCGGCATCCACCCACCGGACGTGCCACACGAGCCGACAAGGCAGAGGAGCGCAGTGAGCACAGCGGAATTGGCACAGTGGAACTCCGAAGAGGCACTTGCGGAAGCAATGATCCCGATCATCGGCGGCCTGCACCGCAGGCATTCGGTGACCATTCTGCTGCACAGTCGCTCGCTGGTGAACAAGTCGGTCATCAAGATCCTGCGGACCCATCGCTTCGCCCGACAGATCCGTGGTGACGAGCTGTCCGTCGAGGAGACGTTCCCTTTCCTCGAGGCGCTGACCAACCTCGATCTGCGGCCCTCGAAGATCGACCTCGGCCTGTTGGTGACCGCCTACCACGCCCACGGTGGTGGAGCGCCGATCCCCGAGTTCGTCGCGGAGAGCCTCGTCGACCTGGTCGGTGGTGCCCAGACGAGCCCCGCGCAGCCCCAGGATGTCGTCCTCTACGGATTCGGGCGTATCGGTCGACTCGTGACGCGACTCCTCATCGAGAAGGCCGGTTCGGGTAACGGCCTGAACCTGCGTGCCGTGGTCGTCCGGAAGGGCGGTGAGGACGACCTGGTCAAGCGTGCGTCACTGTTGCGGCGCGACTCCGTCCACGGCCAGTTCGAAGGCACGATCAAGGTCGACCAGGAGAACAACACCCTCATCGCCAATGGCAACGTCATCAAGTTCATCTACAGCAACGATCCGACGAGTGTCGACTACACCGAGTACGGCATCGACAATGCGATCCTGATCGACAACACCGGAATCTGGCGTGACCGCGACGGGCTGTCGCAGCACCTCCGTCCGGGTGTGGCGAAGGTGGTGTTGACCGCGCCCGGAAAGGGTGACGTCCCCAACATCGTGCACGGCGTCAACCACCGCGACGTCGATCCGACCGAACGCATCGTGTCGTGCGCGTCCTGCACCACGAACGCCATCGTCCCGCCGCTGAAGACCATGGACGACGAGTTCGGCGTCGTGCGGGGCCACGTCGAGACTGTCCACTCGTTCACCAATGACCAGAACCTGCTGGACAACTTCCACAAGGCCGATCGGCGTGGCCGATCGGCGCCGTTCAACCTCGTTCTCACCGAGACGGGTGCGGCCTCCGCGATTGCGAAGGCACTTCCCGGCCTGAAGGCGAAGATCACCGGCAATTCGATCCGCGTGCCCACGCCGGACGTGTCCGTCGCGATCCTCAACCTTCAGCTCGGTCGCGACGCCACCAAAGACGAAGTGTTGGAGCACCTTCGCCAGGAATCGCTCACCGGAGCGTTGAGCCGGAATCTCGACTACACCGCGGCAACCGACGCCGTGTCGAGTGACTTCATCGGCTCGCGTGCGGCGTGCATCGTCGACGCGAACGCCGCGATCGTCGACGGCGACACCGCCATCCTGTACGTCTGGTACGACAACGAGTTCGGCTACTCATGCCAGGTAGTGCGTACCGTCCAGTACCTCTCGGGCGTGGAGTACCCGGTCTATCCCGTGACGGACGGCGCTGCCGTGGAGCCGGGCAGCTCGCCTGCCACTGCTCAATGACCTTGCCCCTGCGAGGGGTCGTCTGTGGGGTGGATGCCGTTGCAGCAGAGGTATGCTCGTCATCCAAACCCTCCTTGCGGTTCCACGTCCCGTGAACCAGGCCGGCGGTGTGTACCTGGGGTACGCGGTGATGACGATCGGTGCGTGACCGTCGGGCCATACGTCGGTCAACTTCACGGCCAGTCGGTGGTCTCAGCAGACGACGTCGAAACGTCTGCTCCTCGTGTACTTCGGAATCCGGGGAGGAACCCGCAGCCAAAGACGGCGCAACCGCCCGCCACGCCGATGACTCCGCGTGTGCTGCCGGGTGCCCGTGCAGCGCTTTCGGCGCGTGCGGCCAAGGCCTGGGAACCGTCGGATGGGAGCGGGCTCAACGGTTTCCGGAGCCGCGCCGACGAGAGCCGCATCACCGTGCAGAAACGTGCACGGCGCCGTGCTGCGCGGCATCGCCTGGCGTCTGCGGGATCGATGGCCTATCGCGGTGCTACGGCGCGGAATCGAACGTGGGCGTCGAGGCCACCGTTCGGGTAGCGGGGAAGCAGTTCGGCGGTGGCTCCGCTGGCGCGGGCGAGCTGGGCGACGATGGCCAACCCGAGGCCGCTGCCTTCGGTGTCGGTGCGGGCACGCCAGAACCGGTCGAAGGCCCGGATGCGGTCCTCGGCGGACAGGCCGGGGCCGTGGTCGAGCACGTGCAGATCCACGGCGTCGCCGGTGGCCTTGTCGACGGTGACCTCGACGGTGCTGCCGGGTGAGGACGCGGTCAGCGCATTGTCGAGCAGATTGTCGATGATCTGTTCGGCGGCGCCGGGCACGGCGAGCACGAGCGCCGCCGCAGGGGCCGTCACGGTGATTCGAGTCCCGGATTCGTCGGCGAGGGGTTCCCACTGCTCGACGCGGGCGCGGGCCACCTCGGCCAGATCGGTCTGCTGCGGTGCGGCGCCGGAATCGTCGGCACGGCTGAGCACCAGCAGCGCATCGACGAGCTGCTGCAGGCGCAGCACCTCGTCCTGCGCCGAGGCGAGCGTTCGACGGGCCGCCTCGGGATCGGCATCGATGAGGTCGGCGGCGCCGTCGAGGCGCAGCCGCAGCGCGGTCAACGGGGTACGCAACTGGTGCGACGCATCGCCGGCGAAGGCGCGCTGCTGTCGCAACAGGTATTCGAGACGGTCGGCCATCCGGTTGAACGACCTTGCCAGGCTGCGGATCTCCGGTGCGCCGGCACTCTCGGGTGTGCGGGCGCCGAGGTGCCCTTCGGCCAGATGTTCGGTGGTGCGGCGCAGCTGCTGCAGGCGGCGGGTCACCGTGCCGGCGATGAGGAAGGCCACGATGCCGGCCAAGATCACGGTGACGGCGGCGACGAGCCAGAGCGCGCGTAGTTGGCCGCGGACCTGATCGGTCACCACGTGGGCCGGGTATGTCAGCCGTACCGCGCCGACGACCTGTTCCCCGCTGAGCACGGGCACGGTCACGTAGAGCAGATCGGTGCCGAGACTGTCCGAACGGCGTTGGCCGGTGGTGATCTGTCCCGACAGGGCCGTACCGATTTCCGGACGGGAGCGGTAGGAGGAACCGGCGGTGGCCTGGTCGTCGTCGGAGGTGGCCACGGCGGTGCCGGAGGTGTCGACGATCACCACTCGGGCGCCGCTGCTTCGGTGGTAGCGCTGTGCGTCGGTGACCAGGGCCGGATCGGGCACGCCGGCCTCGAGCGCCTCTTCGCTGCGGCCGGCGAGTACGAACGCATCCCGTTCGAGGGCGGTGGTGATGCGTTCGCGTTCGGTTCGCATCAGATAGCTCCCGAGGGGAAGGTCCTGCACGATCACCACGGCCAGGGTGACCGCCATGAACGCGGCCATCAGTTGCCATCTCACGCGGGCACCGCGATCCGGAAGCCGACCCCGCGTACGGCCTCGATCCAGCCGGGATCACCGAGCTTCTTCCGGATGGCGGCCACATGGGCATCGAGGGTCTTGCTGGTGCCGTACCAGTTGGCGCCCCACACCTGATGCAAGATCTCCGAGCGCCGGTACACCGCCCCGGGGTCTTCGGTGAGATGGCAGAGTACGTCGAATTCCTTGGCGGTCAGGTGTATCTCCCGCTCTCCGAGGCGCACCCGCTGGGTCCGGCGATCGATGGTCAGCGTCCCGACCGTCTGGGTCCCTGTCCGTGCGTTCGGGGTGTCTCCGGAGTCGGCCACACGCCGGCCGACGGCGCGGATGCGGGCGACGAGCTCGCGCATGCCGAACGGTTTGACCACATAGTCGTCGGCTCCCATTTCGAGGGCCAGGACCCGGTCGATCTCGTCAGCGCGAGCGCTGAGCACGATGATCGGGATCTTCGATCCGGCACGAATGGTGCGGCAGACGTCGGTGCCGTCCATGTCCGGTAACCCCAGATCCAGCAGCACGAAATCCGGGCCGGTCCCGGACACCGCGGCCACAGCGGCGGCGCCGGTGGCCACCCGCCGGACCTCGAATCCGGCACGGATCAATCCGTCGCACACCCCGTCGGCAACGGAGTCGTCGTCTTCGACCACGAGAACCAGCACATGCGCATTATCGGCTCGTAACCCACAGGGTCGTCACCGGGCGCCGGGTCCGCGACGGACCCTGGATCGATCTTGGACGAATCTTGTATCTCCCTCGGGCCCTCCTTCACCGGAGCGTCCCTACGGTGGACCCATGAGATCGAAGACGGCCGTGATCGTGGCCGTGGTGTTCATCCTGGTGATCGGAGCGGCCGCCCTGGCCGTCAACACCCGGATCCTCAACGCCTCGTCCACCAGCGACATCGGACGCGCCGACCAAGTCCTGATCCCCGGCACTTTGCCCGCGGGGAGCGGAACATCGACGCAGCAGACATCCACGCCCCCCGCCACCGCGCCGACCGACGACGACGAGGAGGAGCCGGACGAGGAATCGGACGAGGAGCACTCCTTCCCACACAGGAGCGAGCATGAGCCCGACGACTGACCGGCACACACCGCAACTGTCACCGGCACTGCGCTCGAAGATCACCACCGCCATCCTGTCCGGCAGCGCTGTACTCGCCCTCGTCACCGGCATGGCCGTGCACACCGCGGACAACCCGCCTGTGCGAACGGCCGATCCGGTCGATTCCGACTCCGGTGCGCCCGGGACCTCCGCCGATCGCCGGGTCCCGGCGGCGGTACCCGCGCCGAGCGCGCCCCGAGGCGTGGTCCCCGCCCCGCAAGCGATCTCCCGCGGATCCGGAGGCTGAGGTGACAACGTCACCCGAGGTCGGAGCCTCCGAACACTGCGACCGCGGTCCATCCGAGGCGGGGATCGTGCGGCACGATCGCCGTCCCGCCATGGGTGGTACCGCAGCGATCACCGTGGTCGGCGGCCCATCCGGACTAGTCGACTGGTGTTTTGCGCGGCTGGCCGAACTCGAACGGGCGTGGAGTCGTTTCCTCGACACCAGCGATGTCTGGCGGCTGAACTGGGCACAAGGACGGCCGGTGCGGGTGCGGCCCGACACCGTGCGTCTGGTGACCGAGTTGGTCCGCGCGTGGGCGGTGACCGACGGCGCCTTCGACCCCACCACCCTGCCTCAGCTGGTCGCTGCCGGTTACGCCGGAAGCTGCACCGATCCGACCCGACGGACCACCTTGCCCGATACCGCCACCTGGCCGGGCGCGGTCTCCGAGATCGGCATCGCCGGCCTCGATGTCCGGCTTCCCCGGGGCACCACCCTCGATCCCGGGGGGCTCGGCAAAGGATTGGCCGCCGACATTCTCACCGAGTTCGCCCTCGACCACGGTGCCGAGGGGGTGCTCGCCGAGGTCGGAGGAGACCTCGTCGTCGCCGGCGCACCGCCCGACGATGATGCCTGGACCGTCGGTATCGAGGACCCCTTCACCGAAGGCGGGTTGCTGACCGTGGTGCGGTTGGCCGGCGGAGCCGTGGCCACCTCGAGCCGCTTGGTGCGCGTGTGGACCGGCAGCGAGGGTCCGGCCCACCACCTGATCGATCCGGCCACCGGTGTCAGTGCCTGCACCTCGACCGTGACGGCCACGGTCGTGGCCGGAAACGGGGTCCGCGCCGAAGCCTTGACCAAGCTCGCCTTCACTCCGGAACCCGACCGGTTGGTGCGCCGGGCCCCGCACCTCAGCGCCGCCGCCTTGGTGCTCACCGCCGATCGACAGCAACACCGATCCGTGAACTGGAGTGAGTTCGAATGAGCGACCCGCATCTGTGGTGGTATGTCACCCGTGCCAGCGCCCTGGTTGCGTGGGTGACGATGACCACCTCGGCAGTGTGGGGGGTGCTGCTGTCGACCCGCATTCTGCGGGCAGTCGACAATCCGGTGTGGCTGCACGAGATGCACCGCTGGCTCGGCGGCACGGCATTGATCATGACGGGCCTGCATCTGCTCTCGCTCGTGCTCGACACCTGGACCCGGTTCTCGGTCACCGATCTGCTCGTCCCGTTGGCCGCCGACTACCGGCCCTGGCCGACCGCCCTGGGCATCATGGCGTTCTACCTGCTGCTCGCCGTCTACGGATCCTCGCTGCTCCGCACCCGCCTGCCTCGGCGATGGTGGAAAGCACTGCACTACGGCAGCTACGGGGCTGTGGTGTTGGTGTCCTTCCACGCCGGATGGTCCGGCACCGACGTGGGAACCTGGGGTTACCGGCTCGTCGCCTTCGTCCTGCTGGTCTCGGCGACGGTGGCGGCCCTGATGCGCACCCTGTCCGGCCCCGGTCGGCCCGTCACCGAAGCGGCGACACCGCAACCACGTGCGATGCCCCGGTCGATGACCATAACTGCGGTGCACCCCCTGGCAGCCGACATCGTGGGACTCGACCTGGCGCCGCTGGACGGGACCACACTGCCGGTCTGGCAACCCGGCGCCCACCTGACAGTGCATCTGCCGAACGGACTGCAACGCCGGTATTCGTTGTGCGGTGACCCGGCCGAGCGCACCGGCTACCGCGTCGCGGTGCACCGGACGCCGCACTCGCGCGGGGGCAGCGCCTGGGTGCACGAGCACGCCTGCCCCGGCACTGTCGTGGGTGTGTCCGGCCCGGACAACCACTTCTGCCTCGAACCGGCCGGCGACTACCTCTTTCTCGCTGGAGGCATCGGCATCACCCCGATCAGGACGATGATCGAATCCCTGCCCGCGCACCGGTCGTGGCGGCTGATCTACATCGGGCGCAGCCGCAAGGCCATGGCCTTCTGCGATGAGCTCGAGCGGCGATGGCCCGAACAAGTCCTTGTCCTCGCCCGCGACGAGACCGGCACCCGCCCGGATCTGACCCGCATTCTCACCGGCACCACGGCCACGGTGTACTGCTGCGGCCCCGCATCGATGACCGAGGAGGTGACGACTCTCGTCCCTGCTGCGCGCCTGCACATCGAACGCTTCACCGCCGCACCGACCACGCCGGCTGCTCGGCCTCGCCCCTTCGAGGTCGTGTGCGCCCGCAGCGGTCGTCACGTGCGGGTGGCGGAGCACGAAACGCTACTCCACGCCCTCGAACATGCCCACGTCCCGGTCGTTGCATCCTGCCGCGAGGGGGTGTGCGGTGCGTGCGCGGTGCAAGTGATCACCGGACACGCCGAGCACCTCGACCAGGTCCCGCACACCCGTGAGCGAGACGAGCAGAACGTCATGTACCCCTGCGTGTCCCGCTCCCGCAGTCCCCTGCTGACCCTGGACCTGTAGCTGCATCCGGTGCACGTCAGATCCGACAAGTTGCCTTGCTGCCGCCGGCGGAGTGGATCGCCGGCAGTGTCGCGCAGGCCCTGATTGCGGGTGACGCCAGTGCGGCGCGAATAATCCGATATACCAATCGGTTTCGGCGTACTTCCGGCAGGGGGCCCGGGCTACGATCGGCATTCGAAGGGTTGCGAGACGTACTCCCGACTGCGAGGCCGAAGCGACCGCAACATCGGGGCAAGCAAATTGCTAAAATTCGCAAGTAGCGCCTTCTGTGTGGGATGATTCCCGAAGCGTGAGGGTGCACGACCGTGTTCCTGCGACGAAGACGACAGGAGGCGCCATGCCCACGAACTCGAGCCAACCGCTCTATCGGATGAAGGCGGACTTCTTCAAGACGCTGGGGCACCCGGCGCGTATCCGGGTCCTCGAGTTGCTGAGTGAGCGCGATCACGCCGTCTCCGAGATGCTCCCCGAGGTCGGGATCGAACCGGCGAACCTGTCCCAGCAGCTGTCGATCCTGCGTCGCGCCGGGCTGGTCACGGCGAGGCGGGAAGGCCTGTCGGTCTCCTATGCGCTGACCTCGCCGAAGATTGCGGATCTGTTGACGATCGCCAGGGGGATCCTCACGGGCGTCGTCGCGGGCCAGGCCGAGCTGCTCGCGGAGCAACCGGAGTCCGCAGCGTTGGTCGGCGAATCCGCCGGCTGACCGGCCGAGCCTCGGCCGGTGTATCCATCGCGCCGCTTCACGGGATCACCGCCGCCGTTTGAACTCCGGGGCCGAGAGCGGCAAGGGTACGCACCTGCCCTCGCCGACGGGGTCCGCACCCGCCGCAGTCGGCTACGCGAGGCCGCAGCCGGTTCCGAGGTCGCGGTGCGACAGCGCTGCGGGACTGCTTCCTCCCGCGCTCGACGCATGCATGCCGTTGGGGGCTCATATCCCCCGCCGTGTCGGCCCTGATGGCAAAGGCCCTGTCTGAGCCGTCACACATATCTACATTCCATCGTTGTTAGTTGCTAACATTAGCAACTAACAAGCTGAAGAAGTTCTCGGCATACTGAGGAAGCTGCACATGTCTGAACTGGGAGACCCGAACGGGCCCGCGAGCACGACCGGTAGCCGAGTCGCCGGCGCCGTTCGGTCGGTCGCCGAACTCATGCCCCGGTGGAGCGAGTGGAAACCCGCGCTCCGCGCACCCGGCGCCGATCTGCTCTCCGGCCTGATCGTCGCACTGGTCGCACTGCCGCTGGCGTTGGGTTTCGGTGTCAGCTCCGGCCTCGGCGCCGCCGCGGGCCTGGCGACAGCGGTCATCGCCGGAGCGGTCGCGGCCGTGTTCGGAGGTTCCCGCTTCCAGGTGTCCGGCCCCACCGGGGCGATGACAGTGGTCCTGGTGCCGATCGTGGCCCAGCACGGTCCGGCGGGTGTGCTCGCGGTCGGGCTGATCGCGGGCGTGGTCCTCGTCGGGTTGGCGTTCGCGGGTGTCGGCCGGGCCGTGCGATACATGCCCGCCCCCGTCATCGAGGGGTTCACCGCGGGCATCGCCGTCGTCATCGCGCTCCAGCAGGTCCCGGCCGCCCTGGGCATCTCCGGCGCCGAGGGCGAGAAGGTGTGGCAGTCCGCGTTCGATGCCGCCCGCAAGTTCGCAGAGGACCCGTCGATCCTGACACCGGCGATCGCACTGGTGGTCGCCGTGGCGATCCTCATCGGCGGACGCTTCTTCCCGAGGGTTCCGTTCTCCCTCGTCGCGGTCGCCGCCGCGACCGTCCTCGCGCAACTGTTCGGCCTCGACATCGCGCGCATCGGTGCCATTCCCTCCGGCCTTTCCGCGCCGACGCTGAGCTTCCTGGACCTGGGGAGTTTCACCTCCCTGATCGCGCCGGCCCTCGCCGTGGCAGCCTTGGCGGCACTCGAGTCGCTCCTGTCGGCGACCGCTGCCGATTCGATGGCGGTCGGCGCCCGCCACAACCCCGACCGGGAACTGCTCGGGCAGGGCCTGGCGAACATCGCCGCGCCGCTGTTCGGCGGCGTCCCGGCGACCGGCGCGATCGCCCGGACCGCGGTCAACGTCCGCTCCGGTGCCCGCACCCGGCTCGCGGCGCTGACCCACGCACTCATCCTCGCCGCAATCGTGTACCTGGCCGCCGGTCTCGTCGCCGAGATCCCTCTCGCCGCCCTCGCCGGAGTGCTCCTGGCCACCACCGTCCGGATGGTCGAAACCGCCTCCATCCTCGCCATCGCCCGAGCCACCCGCGCCGACACCATCGTGATGATCGCAACGTTCCTCGTCACCGTGGTCTTCGACCTGGTCACCGCGGTCGCAGTCGGCGTCGGATTCGCCGCGATCCTCGCGCTGCGGGCGGTCGCCAGGTCGGCGCGGATCGAGCAGGTTCCTCTCGAGCGTGACGATCACCTGGCGGAAGAACACGACCTCTTGCGCGAGAACATCGTCGCCTACCGCATCGAGGGTGCGTTGTTCTTCGCAGCGGCGCACCGATTCCTCCTCGAACTCGCCGAGGTCTCGGACGTGAAGGTGGTGATCCTGCGCATGTCCCGAGTGACCGCTCTCGACGCCACGGGCGCCATCGTCCTCAAGGACGCTATCGCCAAACTCGAACACCGCCACATCACCGTGCTGATCTCCGGCATCAAGCCCGAACACATGCGCCCACTCGACGCTGTCGGCGTGTTCACCACCACGGACAACGAGGAACGGCACATCTTCGAGACGACCCCACGCGCGATCAGCTACGCGCGGATGCTTGTCCTTCCCGACAGCCGCTACGCCGCCACCAGCCCGGAGGACTGACCGGTATTTCGGCTACCTCGTCGGCCTGGGAACGGTCCCAGGGGTCGAGCGCCCGCATGCCATCGCCGACGGTGACGTCGTTCCCGATCCCGCTGGACCGCAGGCGATGTCGGTCTCGACGAGTGGCCGCTCGATCTGCAGCCGATCCGGTCGGTAACGATCGTCGACAGGGCGAACGTCGCGTGGTGTGACACCGGAAGATTGGTGAATAGTTCTGCCGGGCAGGGTTTTTGGGAGCCATGCAGGGACGGTGACCGAGTTCGTCGAAGAGATGGTCCGGACCGCCGTGCCGCCCGATCGGACTACTACGGCCCATGTGACCGGCGACAGGCGACGGGTCGACCGCGACCGGGGTCCGTGAAGACCGACCCCGAAATGACGTGTGTACGGCGTCGCGCAATCTATCGTGTGCTGGTGTCGCAGTGCGCGACACACCGGCACTTCCGCATTCGGGAACTCTCGAGGGGATGGAACTGATGGCGACGAACACCGGTGACGAGACGAGCTTCACCGACGCCGAGCGCGCCGCGATGAAGCAGCGTGCCGCGGAACTCCGCGAGCAGGGCCGGAGCGGCAAGGGGGCAGCGAAACGGGAGCGCGAGGCGCAGGCGTGTCTCGACGCGATCGCCGCGCTGACCGGCACCGACAAGCAGATCGCTGAGCGTCTCCACGCGGTCGTGACGGAGGAGGCGCCCCACCTCGACCCGAAGACCTGGTACGGCTTCCCTTCCTACGCGCGCGACGGCAAGGTCGTCGTCTTCTATCAACCCGCTTCGAAGTTCGACACCCGCTACGGCTCGATCGGTTTCAACGAGGACGCGTTCCTCGACGACGGATCGTTCTGGGCCACGGCGTTCGCGGTGCTCGAGGTGACCGACGAGATCGAGCAGCGGCTACGGGAACTCGTGCGTAAAGCCGCGGGATGAGCGGAGCGGTGCTGCGCGGACCTTCCCCTATCCTCGACTGAGCGCGCGGAGACGAAAGGTATGCGGTGACGTTCATCAAGATGTGTGGGTTGCGCGACGAGGCGACGGTGGATCTGGCCGTCGAACTCGGTGTCGACGCAGTCGGATTCGTCTTCGCGGAGAGCCCGCGTCGGGTGTCCGTGGAGCAGGCGGCCCGGCTGCGGTCGAGGGTTCCCGCGGGCATCCTGGCGGTCGGGGTGTACGTGCGGATGCCTCTCGACGAGGTTGTCGCGACCGCGGAAGCGGCGAATGTCGATCACGTTCAGGTGCACGACCTGCGTTCGGGGGACGATGTGCGGGTGTTGCACGACGCCGGGCTGACGGTGATCCGTGCCGTGAACACCGGCGGCGCCGAGGCACTCACCGAGGACTTCGGCGCCGATCTCCTGTTGGTCGACGGTGCGGTCGCCGGTGCCGGCGTCACGTGGGACTGGCAGGATCGCAGCGCCCTGCCGCCGGGCCGGTGGATTCTCGCCGGCGGGCTGAACCCGGACAACGTGGCCCGTGCGGTCAGGACCTCGGGTGCGTGGGGTGTGGATGTGTCCAGCGGCATCGAAGCGAGCCGCGGCGTCAAGGACCCGAATCTGATGAGGGCCTTCGCGGACGCGGTGCGCGGGGACAGCGCAGCAGAGGCGTAGCGATCGCAACCGGGATCCGCCGAGCGAAGAGACAGCCGCGCGCGACCGGCGGCTGCGCGCGGCTGTCTACCACCCGAGCGGGTGCATAGCGGCCCGGCTCAGTGCTCGGCTGTGTGCTTCTTCCGCTTCGGAATCAGGTGCGCGATCAGCACGACGATCGCGCCGAGCACGAGGCCGACGAGAGCCGACGCCACCGTCCCCGAGGTCCACGACAGGACACCACCGAACCCGCCGTCCACGAGTTCCCCGAACCAATGCTCGAGGTCGTGCAGGCGATCGGCCGGCCAATGGAACCCGGCCTCGCCGACGTTGACGATCAGGATGTGGCCACCCACCCACAGCATCGCGGCGATCCCGACGGTTGTCAGCACCGACATCACCTTGGGCATCGCGGCGACGAGACCGCGGCCGACCTTCCGGCTGAACTTGGACTCGCGCCCGGCCAGTGCCAGGCCCACGTCGTCCATCTTCACGATCAGCGCGACCACGCCGTACACCAGGGCAGTGATGAGGATCGCGACGACGACGAGCACCAGCAACCGAGTGAGGAACGGTTCGTCCTCGACCGAGGACAGGGAGATCACCATGATCTCCGCGGACAGGATCAGGTCGGTGCGGATCGCGCCGCTGATCATCGACTTCTCGAACTCCGGGCCCTTCTGGGCCGCGGTGTTGTCCTCGTCGTCGTGGTGTCCGCCGGTGAGCGCTTCGTAGACCTTCTCGGCCCCTTCGAAGCACAGGAACAGACCGCCGGCGATGAGCAGATAGGGCAGTGCCTGCGGCAGGAACTGGCTGAGGATCATCGCGACCGGCAGGATGATCAGGAGTTTGTTGCGGATCGATCCGATCGCGATCTTGCGGATGATCGGCAGCTCACGGTCGGGGGTGAACCCGTGCACGTAGCGTGGGGTGACGGCGGTGTCGTCGACGACCACGCCCGCCGCCTTCACGCTGGCCTTGCCGGCAGCAGCGCCGACGTCGTCGATGGATGCTGCCGCTGCTTTCGCGAGTACCGCGACATCGTCCAGCAGGGCTACGAGACCACCAGCCACGGGAACCTCCCCTATTTCGGCTGTGCCGAGCCGAGCGCGACACACGGTTGCGAGTCGACTCGAACGGTACCGAATCCGCGGCGTCGCGCACCAACGAGCCGTGGTCAGCCGATCCGGACCACCGTGGTCCGCGGAGAAACGACAATCATTGCGCGTCGGGTTCGGGGAACTGCAACATCGGTACCAGGAACCGGCGGGCGATCGCGGTCAGTTCGGCGTCGTCGTCGAGATCGACGATGCGACTCGGGAAGGCGAGGAACGAGCCGGTGATCCGGACCATCATCTCCGCGACCAGGTCGACGTCGAGTCCCACGGCGACGTTACCGGACGCCTGTTCGCGCCGGAGCTGACCGGCAACGAATGTCTGTACTGCCGAGAGCATTTCGCCGTTGGTGCCGATGATCGAGCCGGCGAACGAGGTGGGGTCGGTTTCGATCAGCCCGGCGACCAGCGGGTTGGTGCGGATCGTCCGCAGCGAGCTCACGAAGCCGAGGGTCACGCGGTCGGCGACGGTGGGGGCGCCGGCGACCTCTTCGATGAACCGGGTGAAGTACCGGCTGAACTCCCGGAGGATCACCTGCTCGACGAGGGCTTCCTTGGTATCGAACTTGCGGTAGATCGTGATGCGGGAGAAGTTGGCACGCTTCGCGACGTCGTCCATGGTGGACCGCTGGATGCCCATCCGGCAGAACTGGTCGTAGGCCGCGTCGAGCAGGCGGGTTCGTGTCGCGTCGGGGTCGTCGGTCTGCTCGACGGCGTCGTTGTAGGCGCGTTCGAGCAGCGACGTCGATCTACACAATCCGGACCGGCCAGACGACCTGGGTTCCACGACTACCTCCTGTGTTCGCTCCGTGTCCAGGGTGACGCTTCGGAACGGATTCTGTGAATCTTCCGTGAGGATCGTGGCGATGTGCTCTGATGTTACATAGTAACCGTTGCTGTTACATTGCAACATCGAGCCCATGAGGGGGCGGCTCATGCCAGAGCTGAGCAGGCGGAATGTGTTGAAGGCCGGAGGGGCGCTCGCGGCGCTCGGGGCCGTCGCTGCGGCGTCCCCGGCGCAGGCTCGTCCGTGGAGATGGTCGCCGGCCGGGTCGATTCCCGGAGCCGGCAGCGGAGCAGATCCGCGTCAGGTGTGGGACACGGAGGCCGACGCGCTGGTCGCGTCGCTCTTCGAGCGCGGCGAGGTCGAACGCGCCAACGGTCTGTTGCGCGAGTGGAAGAAGAACGGGCAGCCACTTCCCGCGGGGCTGCCCCCGGACCTGCACGACTTCCTGGAGCGTCACCGGCAGCTTCCGGCGTGGGCGGACACGCAGAAGCTCGAGACCGCGGTGAGATTCAACGAAAAACGGGGACTGTATCTCGGTGTCCTCTACGGGTTCGCGAGCGGCATGATGAGCACCGTCATCCCGAAGGAAGCGGTCGCCGTCTACTACTCCAAGGGCGGCGCCGACATGAAGCGCCGGATCTCGCGAACGGCAAAACTCGGTTACGACATCGGTTCGCGCAACGCCTATCGGCCCGACGGCGAGATGATCGTGACGGGTTTGCAGACGCGGCTCGCACACGCCGGGGTACGGCACCTACTGCCGCAGTCGTCGCACTGGACGGGCGCGGCGCCGGAGGACCGTCCCATCAGCCAGCACGACATCATGGTCACCTGGCACAGCCTGCCCACCTCGGTGATGCGGGTGCTGCGGGCGTGGAAGGTGCCGATCGCCGCGGACGAGAGCGAGGGGTTCCTGCATTCGTGGCAGGTCAGCGCCCACATGCTCGGTGTCGAGGATCAGTACATTCCGGCGACCTGGGCCGACGCCGAATCGCAGGCCACCCAGGTGCTCGATCCGATCCTGGCGCCGACGCCGGAGGGACTCAGGCTCGCCGACATGCTCCTCGATCTCGGTAAGGGGCTGGACTTCACGCTCCTGAGCCGTCCGATCCTGGGGGCGCTCACACGATTCGTCCTCGGCGACAAGGTCGCCGACTGGCTCAATATCCCCCGCGAACCGGTGTGGGGCACCTTGCTGAACGTCGGGTGGGGTCCGTTCATTGCGGTGCGGGAGGGGCTTCTGCCGCTGCCGCTCGCTCCGGAAGCGTACTGGACCTTCGACGAACTGCTGCGTCAGTTCGTGTTGCTGTACATGTCGGAGCTGAAGACGATCAGCATCGAGATTCCGACGTTCAACAATCCGAACTACCCCTGATGGGCGGCTTCGCCGCGGGTGTGTCCTTCGGGCTGCCCTGACCGGCTGCCCTGACCGCCCCAGGGGGCACACGACTGCTACCAGGTGTCGACAGCGGCACCGCTGCCGGGGATATCCCCGTCGGCGGCGGCCGCGTTCACCAGATGCGCTATGAGGGCGCGTGTTTCGGCTGGATCGATGACGTCGTCGATCTCGAAGTGTCGGGCCGCGTTGAGGCCGGTCGAGTTGGCTCGCAGCATCTCGGTCAACTGCCGGACCCGTTCCTCGCGTTCGTCGTCGTTCTCGATCGCCTCGAGTTCGGTCCGCATCGACAGCCTCACCGCGCCTTCGAGTCCCATGGCGGCCATCGTCGCTCCGGGCCACGCGACCGTCATCAGTGGCGAATGCGTGCTCCCGGCCAGCATGGCCTGTGCTCCGAGACCGTAAGCGCGTCTAAGGATTACGCCGATGAACGGGACCTGGATGCGGGCGGCGGCGACCAGCAAGCGCGATGCGTGGCGCACCAGCCCGGTCCGTTCGGCGTCCGGACCGACCATGATCCCCGGGGTGTCGACGAGCGAGATCACCGGGAACCCGTATGCGTCGCACAACTGCAGGAACCGTGCCGCCTTGTCGCCGCCGTCGGAGGTGATCGCCCCGGCCGTGTAACGGGAGTCGTTCGCCAGAATCCCGACCGTGCGGCCTTCGATCCGTCCCAGGGCGGTGCACAACTCCGGTGCGAAGCCGGGTCGCAGCACGGTGACGGACTCCTCGTCGCACAGAGTCTCGACGACGGGTACCACATCGAAGGCTGTGCGTTCGTGCCCGGGCACGAGGTGACGGAGGACGGATTGATCTGCGGCGGACCATGCTTCGGATCTTCCGAGGAAGTAGCCGAGGAGATGGCAGGCCATTTCCGCGGCATCCTCGGAATCCTCCACCGCGACGTCGACGACCCCGTTCTCGATCATCACGTCGAGCGGCCCGATGTCCGCAGCGGCAACGTCGCCGAGCCCGCCGCCGGAGATCATCGACGGGCCACCCATGCCCAGCGACGCACGCGGCGTCGCGACGATGAGGTCGGCGCAGCCCGCGATGACGGCGTTCCCGGCGAAGCAGTTGTCGTCGACGACGGCGATCCGCGGTACTCGTCCCGACAGGGCCGCCCACTCGGCGAATGTCGTCACGTCGAGGGCGGACACCAACGGCAGATCCGTGTCGCCCGGGCGCCCGCCGCCGCCGGACGCGACGAACACCGTGGGCAGGCGGAGCCGGCCGATCACGTCGAGCAGGCGGTCGGTCTTGCGATGCCCGCGCATGCCCTGGGTGCCGGCCATGACGAGGTAGTCGTAGGACAGCACCGCGCAGGGGCGCCCGTCGATCGTGGCCACTCCTCCGACGATGCCGTCCGCGACCGTCCGGTCGAGCAGTTCGTCCATGTTGCGGCGAGCTTCCTGGGCCGCGGTGACGAAGCGGCCGTACTCGACGAAGCTGCCCGGGTCGACGATGCGGGCGACGTGTTCGCGGGCGGACGTCCCGCCACGTGCGTGCAGTTTCTCGACGGCATCGGGTCTCGCGGAGTCCTCGGTGAGGGCACGGCGGGCGAGAACGTCCAGGAGGTCGGCGCGGATCGTCATGCGGACACAATAGAAACAGATGTGTCGGCTGCCCACACCGGAGCTCGTCCAGCGGCAGACCCGGACCGGTCAGGTGTATCGGAAACGGTCGGTGATCAGCATGATTCCGGGTCTCGACCCGATCCGGGTGCCGTGGGAGCCGCTCCGGCTCGTCCGATTCGCGACCGCAGCTCGTGGACGCCGGCGCCGTCCAGTTCGTCCAGCACGGCGTCCCGGCCCACCATCGCCAGCGCGAGTGCTTCGCCGGTACCTCGGACCACCGGACCGTCGCCGCGCTCCCACGCCATGTCGGTGGCTACGAGCCGCAGCCCCCGGATGTGACGGGAGGGGCGGGCGAACGGATCCGGATGGTCGAGGACCATGCGGAGGCGCTCGGCGTCGACGACCCGGGGCAGTCCCAGGGGGCGGCGGATGTCCTGCTGGTGCACAACATGATCGGCAAGGGTCAGCTGCGGAAAGAAGCGGAGGAACCAGCTGCCCGAGACCGACGTTGCCAGCCCGTCGACGAGGCGGTCGGCGGGGACGTCGCGGGCTGCCTCGACGTAGTGCCGGTTGAGCCGAGCGACGGACGGATTCCGCAGCCCGGCCAGGAGATAGCGGTGCATCGGCACCGCGTCGATCGACAGGTGGCCGACGACGTCCCGCACGGACCACCCCTGACAGAGCGACGGCGCGGCCCACTGTTCCGGTGTCAGCGAACGGAGCAGGTCCACGAGCTCGGCACGCTCGGCGATAATGTGCTCACGAGTGTTCACAGATCCATCACACCGCATGCGCGTGCCGGTCGCGTCCGTGTGTATGACACTTCACAGCGGTCGGGACACCCGAATCGTCAGCTCTTCCTACTGTCCTTCTTCGCCTGCCGGCGTGCGCCGGCCGCGATGCTCGACGCCTCGTACTTCTTGCGGCCGGACGAATCTCGCGTCGAATCGACACGCGCCCTACCCACGGACTTCACCTTGCCGCCGCCCGCACCGCCGGCGGAGATCGGAGAGTCGTTCCGTGCCAACGCCAGTCGCTCCTGCTTGAGTGCTTCGGCCGACTTGCGGGCCACCGCGCCGAGCGGCCGGCTCACCCGGGCCAGCGCCTCTTCGAACACCTCGACCTTGGCGGCGTTGCGTTGATTCGCCGACCGTCCCGTCGCCCGCGACTTCTTCTTGTCGACCTTCTCGGCGCCCGTCCGGCGGTACAGCTTCACGTACTTGTTGCGGGCCCGGCGGATCCGGCTGTGCAGGTCGATGAGGGCGTCCTCGTCGAGATCCGCCATCTGCGCTTTCTTGGTTTCCCGAACCAGAACGAATTCGTCCTCGGACAGCGAGTTCTCCAGCTTGCTCATGCCGACTCCGATCACCTCGGAAGATTGGATGGATGCCAGCATCGTATCCCGCAGTCGCACAGCCTCGGACGCACTTGCGCATGTGTGTATCTGCAGGTTACTGCCCCGAACGAAGCTCGGCGGGCTACCGTGTCGGAAGGTCGCACCACACATCCGAACCTGCGAGAGGCAGCGAGATGGAGATGGACGAACAGTTGCACGAGCTGGCGTGGCAGCTCAGTGAGGCCGGGCACGACTGGGTCGCGGTGGCCGATGAGCTCGGTTGTGACGCGACGCTCGCGCAGGCCATGGCCGAGCGATACCGCGACAACACCGATGCGCGCGCCCAGGAAACCCAGTTCCGTCTCTTCGACGTGTGACGCTCGTTCGAGGCGGTCCCCGTCCTCGTCGGTTCCGGGAATTGGGACAATGGTGTCCGACATCGACGCGGAGATCGGACATGCCTGACCTGGACGCAACCACGACACTCGACCGGCTCACCACCTACGGCCCGTATTTCACGGTGGGTACCGGTTCGGTGCCCGACGGGAACTGGCAGCCGACGGCGACGCTGCGCGAGCGCGCCGTGCGGGACGATCTCGTCGCGGCCACCGCCGAGCGGATGGGCGTCGCCGAAGCGCGTGTCGCCGCGTCGACGCTGTTCTTCGGATATGCCGCGCGGCTCTGGTCGGTTGCGGTCGGCTCGATTGTCGTCGCAGGCCGCTGCGTGAACCTCGATATCGAGGAACTGTTGTGGCGCAGCGAGTCCGGCGCACTGCATCTGCACCTGGAGCACCCGCGTTTCGGTGGACCGGCCGATGCGGAAGTTCTCGACGGTCAGCTCGCGCCCGTGATTGCCGCGTGGCGCGACACCGTCGCGCCGGGACTGCTGTGGGGCAACACCGCATCGGCGCTGTGCGGGGCGGGCGAGGTGCTCGGGTCGGATGCCGATGTGGTCGTCGCCGCGCTGTTCCGCGATGTTCGGCTGAGTGACACGCTGGATCCGGCGTCGGGGCGACGCCGCAGTTGCTGCCTCTTCTACCGCACCGGATCGGGCGGAGTATGTGGCGATTGTCCTTTTCCCACTGCGCCTCTCGTGCAGAAACATTCCGGACCCGAGCTTCGAAG
>NZ_BCXI01000061.1 GCF_001895025.1 Rhodococcus zopfii NBRC 100606 = JCM 9919 | reverse complement strand
TGACTGCCTTCCGCGCCGGACTGGTTACCTGATCCACCGGTGTTGATTCGCCGTGGACTGGTGATCAGATCGCAGCTGGCGGGCGCAGGCCGGGAACTTCGGCGCCGGCACCGTCTACGTCAGTTGGCCTGGCGGATTTGACTCCGATCAAGGTTCGACAGTCCGGATTGATCAGCCAGATCCTTTCTGCCTGCTCGACTTCGAACATTCCATCGTCACGCTGGGTGATGATGCCGGCGGGCAGCTTGGCGGCGCAGGCACGAATCGCGGTGTCGAGGTCGTCGTCCACCGGGGCGGGCAGACCACAGAGTTTGGCGTACGACCGGATCACACGAGCGGTCAGGTGCACTTCGCTCGCATCGAACACGACGGCGAACCGGTCCAGAGGGACCGGCGGCCCCATCTCGCGGGGAACTGCAGGTTGCCGCGGGGAGTGGAAACGACGAACGCGCGAGGGGACCCCGCTCTTGACCTGTTCCCACGTACGTTCGCGGTGGACGGTGGAGTAAGCGGTGATCGAGCTTCGGTCCGGTGAAAGCACCACTTCGTATCCTTGCCGGGCCAGACTCAGATATCCCGTGGCCGAGAGCTTGCGCGCGGACTTCAACAGGAAATCTTCGAGCATGTTGCGTAGCTGCACCTCGGCGCTGCGCTGGTCTCCACCGTGGTGAAACCGAAAACTGTCTGCCGCACGAATACTGACGTGGACCATGGGAACGTCGTCAAGATCCATGTCCGTGGTCATCTCGGCGGTGTTGTGGATGTGGGTGTCGGTGCCGCGGGGTGCGCCGAACGTGACGGGCGCAGATGACGGATCCGGGCGCGTGAAGCCGGGACAGTCATCCTGGCGGCACCAGTTGTCGACATGGGTGGTGGTGTTCGTACAGGCGGTTCCATCGAGGTGGAATCGTGTGCATCGCGGCATCGGGCAATTGTGCGTGAGGCCCCCGACATTCCGTGCTCTTCCCCTGATGGCCGGAGCGCAGCAGCAGTAGCCCGAACATTCCCACGGCGTTCGGTGCGGTGGAACCGTGGGGATCGGGCGACTTCTCACTCCCCGATGTCGTTCAGATCGAAGTAGCCCGAAAGTGTCGGGCTCCTGCTATACCTTGTGGTTCCGCATTCAGCCCAGGAGGATTCAATGGTTCGGGTTCGCCGATCCGGGGTGCACCTTCACACCGGGCAGCCGGCCAGCAAGGTACGCACACCGGTGTGGGGGGTCCGCGATGCGAAGGGCGCCGGATCCGTCGACCCGGACCGGCCCCGTCCAAGTCAGCCCCACCGCCGAACTGCCGTATGCAGTTGGTGCGGAGCACCGTCCGCTGTTCCCGGATCGAAGCCGAAGCGATGCAAACGATGTGCCAAGCACGAACGCATCATCGCAACCGCGGAGAAGCATCTCAAGACGAACGGACTGCGACCACTCGGCGGATCCACAGCCTCGAGCACCCCTGCAGAAGAACAGCATCGCATTGCGGCGGCGAAGGCGCGGGCCAGCCTCAATAACGTGCGCCGTGCCGCTTCCCCACGAAAGCAGAAAAAGAAGTCGTCTGAAACCTCGCACGCATCCCAGCCGGGCGTGGTAGCCACAACCGATCCGGCCTCCACCTCAGCATCGAAACCACCGAAGAAGGCGTCGAAGAAGCGCAATCGCAGCGATTCAGCGAACGCAGCACCGGACAGCGTGATGAATCTTCAGCGCACGCTCGCGTCGGTCAGGTTGCGTATTCGGGACGAGCAAAAGCAGGGCTTCGATCGCACGGCGGCGGGACATACGCGTCTGACGAAGCTGCGCGCGATGGAACGGGAACTGGAAGATCGCCTCGCGCTCTCGCACACGCGGCCCCGGTTCTCGCACCAGCACGATCAAGGGACGGTCACGGGCTGAGAACCGCACATCCGGACCGCCGCCGCGATAAGTCCAGGATCGATCCGAATCAGCGTGGGTTTCACCGGACTACGCGCGTCGACACGAACTCCCATTACTTCACGGATCTATCCCACAGCAACAGAGGGACGGGCCCTGTATGACTCTTGTGCATGGTGTGGTCGCGCTGCGGGACCGACCACACCGGGCAGTTCACATCTGAGGAGACCCACGACGAGGTGCGCAATGTGTAAGTGTGGACGACAGACCCACCAAAACCGAAGGTGCGAGGTCTGCAGGGCCGAAGCCCTACGTGTGGCGAAGAAGGGGACGCAGAGGGCGCAGGCTGAGAGAAGATCGGCATACGCACAATGGCGTGCCTCCGATCCACTCTCCTTTGCCCGAGACCGGGTCCTTTCGACTGTGCGAAAGTTCACGCGCGAGCACACACCCACGCAACTACGCAAGTCGCTGATACCCATGATGAGGTCGATTACGCTGTCGTGCGACGAATCTCAGCGTGAGCTGCTGCACGAAGGTCTGGAGCTGTATCCGGATGGTCCCCGCGTGGGCGTGACGCTACAGCGAGCTCTCGAGATGGAAATCGAGAAGGTCGAAGCGTCCGAACGGAGAAAGCGGGCGAGCGGTGTGAAAAGTGTCTACCGCGGGGGGCTGCCCGGATCGGGAAAGTGACACGGGTGCTACCGCCACAAGGTGCGTGCTGCGGCAGGCGCTGATCCGTGGATTCGACCCCAGCTCGGACGCTGCGCACCAAGGTGCAGTCGAGGTCCGAGGCGATGTGATCGATTAGCGGACCGTGTTCGACCTCGAGCTTCATGCCCTCGAGGACCCTCCTGCGAGCAGCAATGAAGGCGCTCGAAATGCTCTTTCCCATGTCCTATTCGTCACACCCTCGGTAGAGGGTGCGTTGGATGCACGCACGGCACGCATCTATCCCTGCGCAGGAACACGCAACGTACACACGACACCCGCGTGATCGCTCAACCTTCCTTCATCGTCGCCACCTGCCCAGGTGCGCACCGAGGTGCAGTCGAGGTCGGAGGCGATGTGGTCGATCAGCGGACCGTGTTCGACCTCGCCCGCCGTGTGCAGCCTCCAGCAGTCCATCACCTCGAGCAGCCGGGTGTACACCCGGATCGGTTGGCGACGCCTCGGAACACGCTGGTTGAAATCGCCGGCGACAATCGTCGGGGTCCGCGGATCGAACTGCGCCGCCAATTTCTCGATCTGATCGCAGCATTCGAGATGCTCGGACCAGCTCGTCGCGGCGCGGCGCCCGGTGCTGACATGGGCACTCGCCCACGGAATGCACACCGCGAGAACCCTCACCGGGCCGATCGGAGTCGAGGCCTGGGCGACCAGGACTCTGCCAGCGCCCGCCCCGGTCGTCAGCGCGACAGCATCCGTGAGCGGCCACCGCGACCACAGCAGGGTCTTGCGCCGGTGGGGATGCGACGTGATGTCGTATCCCCAGTCCGTGCCGGCGTCGGCCACATGGCTGCCGGCCGGGAGCAGGTCGCGTTGGCCTTCGGTCACGACAAGCAGGTCCGCGTCCATCTCCTCCAAGCGACGGCGTACTCGCCCGGCGCGGGACCCGGTCCCGCTCGCCCACATGGTGTTCCAGGTCGCGACGGTAAGTCCGTTGTTGTCCACGCTCGTACCCTACGAGGACCTGGCGGTACCGACGAAGACCGGCCCGCCGTCGACTCGAACCAGGTCTTCGTGTGGATCTTCTGTGTCGTACGTTCAGCCCTGGTCGTACTTGTCCCAGAAACGCGCCCGCAACCGATACCGGCTGTCCTCGTCCAGGTCGTAGATCTGCATCGCCACCGACGCATCCAGCAGCAGAGCACGGTCGATCTCTCGTGGGATCGACGGCCGGGCCCGCTCGAGCTCGAGTTTCTCCTCGGCGGTGGCGCTTTCCCGGAACGAGGCCAGCACCCGCATCACCACCTCGTCAATCACCTGTTCGTCGTCGCCCTCGTCATCGGGGTCGTAGCCGGGCAGGACCTGCGCCGACGATCCGGTGGTGCTGCTGTAGGCGAGCACACTGGTCCGTCGCGGCGGGGCCGGTGGGGTTTGTGCTCGGGCCGCCGCGTCGAGGGGTGTTCGGGCGGCCGGCCTCGGTGCCGGGACCGGGGCCGGCGTCGATGTCGCTGCCGGTGTCGGTGTCGGTGTCGGTGTCGGTGTCGGCTGTACAGGAACCTGCGCGGGGACCGGTTGGCGATCGACCTTGAGCACCGCATCATCAACGGTCGCACCGTCGATGATGTCGAGCTCGTCGGCGGCGCGGATCAGGTGCCGGCTCACCCCATGCGAGGCACCGGTGGCAGTCGGGACGGCGAGCAGCACCACCTGCACCCCGTGGACCTGGGCTTCTTCGACGGCTTCGGTCAGGTCGTCGTCGCCGGAGACGAGGAAGAACACATCCGAGGTTCCGTTGCGGGCGTGGGCCACCAGGTCCAGACCGATGCGCAGGTCGACGCCTTTTTGTTCGCCGTTGACACCGAAACGGCCGAGGCGGAGTTTGACCTTGGGCAGCTCGCCGATGCGTTCCTGCTGCACGTCGGGGATCCCGTTGCGGGCCGAGTCGTACCAGTACACCCGCAGCACCGGCAGACCAGACCGGACTTCAGCGGTGTCGACCAGCGAGCTGATCAACGTGGAGTAGGTGACGTGGATGCCGCTGCGCAGGGACGTGCCGGTCACGCGGGTCGCGGCCGAGGCGAGCAGGTATCCGGCATCGATGTAGAGCGAGCAGGTCGACCGCATGCGCTCACTATGGCATGTACGAACGACAGGGCACGGCACACACTGGGACCAGCACAATCAGCCATTTCACCGGTAGGAGCACGGGACAACCTCGACCACCACGAAGCCGTCGTCACAGCCCCCGATTTCCGGTCATCCGACGGACCACCTATAGCCGGCCTGACCGGCCCTGTCGGATCTGTCGGATCTGTCGGATCTATCGGATACGCTTCGGCGCTGCACCCGCGAGATTGTGGAGTTGTCTTGGAGCTTGACGTCAGCGTGTTGAAGCCGGCCATCGGTCACCGCGAGATGTACGAGGCGGTCGTCGTGCATATGAAAGACATGGGCTTCGAGCAGATCAGTACACGTCGCGGCAAGATCGACGACCTGTTCCACATCGACGGGCGCAAGGTCGTCGGGCGGGGAACGATCACCCGAACCCCAATCAGCGAGCCGCATCTGCGCGAAATCTACGAGACGGTGTACCTGAAGAAGGGCGAGGACCAATGGGTGCATTTTTCGTACGGCGGATATACACAGGCCGCCCGCTCGTTCGCTGACACGGTGGGGAATTGCGCTGTTCGAGTTCGTCGACCTGAATCACCAACTCGCCTGCGAGCGTCACTGTGCCGGGAGTATTGCGGCGTCCCGATGACGCTGGGGCGCGGTCCGGGAATGCCGGACCGGGCCCCAACTTCGCCACGCTCACTCGATTCGCGCGCCGTCCGTGCCGACTGTTCCGGGCCGACGGTGTGTGGCGTGTTCCGCGATGTACCGCAACGCTGCCCGCCCTCGCGGAGTCAGGGCGGCGACCACGACCGAGACGCCGAGGACGACACTGCCGACCGCTGCCCATGCCACTGCGAAGCCCTCGATCGACTCCCACACTGCGGCGAAGCGATCGGACTGCCCGATCGCGAGGGGAACCACCACAGCAGGGAGCAGAGCCACAACGAACGTCCACCTGAGTCCAACCCCAAAGGACCGGAGGAACAACGCCGTATGGGCACCGAACCCAGCTGAATCCTCGACGTCTTCGATTCGTTCGATGACATCGCCGTTAGCGTATTCCATGCGTTCCTCAATCTTTCCGGGACGACTGTCCCTGTGCTGTATTGCCTGAGATGATGTGCGCCGGGTTCGCCACTACCGGCTCGCGGAGATCAGCGGCGTGCCAGTCACACAGCGGTGGGGTAGCCGAACGTGTCGGCGAGCATGCGGATGACCGCCTCCCCCACCTGCCGCCCACCGGCAGCGCCGCGTTCGCGGTCGCGGCGGATGCACTCGTCGACCGGTGTCGGCACGTCGACAATGATGATGGCGACACCGAGCGGCGCGAGGAACTCGATCCAACTCGACAGGTGCTGCGGGTCGAGGAGCGTGTCGTCACACACAACCGACCGGCGCTGCGCGAGCGCGGCGATGGTGCGGGCCCGTTGGGTGGCCGTGACGGCGACCTCCTGGTCTTCCGAGAGTCGACCCTCGGCATCGAACAGTTCGACGCGAAGGTCGTCGCGGTTGACCCGAGCACGGTGCTCGGGTGCCGTAGCGACCCAACGGCGCGCAAGGGAACTCTTGCCGCTGGCCGGCAACCCGCGAGTGAGAACGACGACGGGCGTTCCGTTGGTGATGTCGGGGATCTGCACGGTCGGCCTCTCGTTCAGCTGGTGGGGACGTCCACCACACTGCGTGGTGCCGGACCGAGGTGTTGCACACCGGCCCGGCACCGCATCGCCCGTCAACGCGGTTGGTAGACCTCCCATTTCACGCCGCCGATCTCGGCCCACCGCCCGAGAAGCGCGAAGTCCGTGCTCTCGAGGTCGATGCGCGATTGATCCAGGACTCGCTCGGCGATGAGAGCGCGCACGTCATCTCGGACCCAGCCTGCGAGGATCGCCTCGGCATCCTCATGCGCCCCGACCACGGCGACGTGATCGAGTTCGCCGTCGTCCGGGGACTGCATCTGCACGATCCACACCTCGCTGATCGGACCGCCGGAGTAAACGGTCGTCGCGTCGTCGAGGCGCACCTGTCCGTCATCGCCGATTCGGTGGCGCCACCGCTTGGAGCACTCGTCCTCGCATGTGACCTGACCGGTGAAACCCGCGTCCGCGAGGATCTGCAGTGTCTCGGCGACGCCGCGTCGGCGCCCCCATCCGGAAGTGGAGATCACGAGCTGATCTCCACCACAATCGACGTCCACCTCATCGGCGTCGAATGCCATGGCAACCGCAGAGGCGACGGTGTCGATGTGGTCGCCGGTGGTGTCGATGTCACCGCCGATCTCGGCGATGTCCAGCAGTCGTTCAACGGTGGATGCGAGTGCCGAGGCGACGGCGTTGTCCTTCGCGATCTCCAGTCGAGCGGACGAATAGATGTCTGATCCCATGGCTGGTTCCTCACTGTCGGCGGTGATTTGCCGCAAGATTCGCGAGTCGGGATGTTGGGTGTTGCAGTGCCGCACCACGCTCGCGCAGTCGCTGACGGCGCGGACAGCTGCCCCGAATCGGGACCAACACAGGTGTGCCCCGGGGTCGCCCCGGGGCACACCTGCGGGACTGCGCTACGCCGCCAGCTTCGGCGCGGACGACCACACCACATCGACAGTTTCGTCGATCACGTACCCGAACCGGCCCCGCGTTGCGTATCGGTCCGCGGCCACCTGGAACCGGGCACGCGTGCCGTCGCAGCGGCGGATCGCGGTGACCCCCACCAGCCCCTGCGGGACGTCCTCGTGCCAGTCTCCGAGAGCGCTGTCGACGACCATCTCGTTGATGGTCGCGGCCTCGAAGTTCTCCTTGTCTCGGTTGTGCGACTGGCCCGGCTTCAGGGTGCGGCCGAAGTGCGCCTCCCACTTGTCCGGAAACCAGTCGGCGACCGATGCGGCCATGGACGCCCGACGGCGGTCGTCGAGCTCGAGGTCGTCTGCGAACGCGAGGCCGACAAGCGCAGCTTCGCAGTCCTCCTCGAACCAGCGGCGCCGCCCGATCCGCAGCGCGGCGGGCATCTGCTTCAACCGTTCGGAGCTGATCCGCACGCCGCCGTGCCCGGCCGTGGAGACGGTTCCGTCGGCGAGGACCCTGCCGTACTGCACGGCGCCCCACGGGGACTTGATCGGGATCCGGTTGTCGGCGTTCACGTGTACCTCCAGAGTGTCGGTGAGAGCTGGCGCATCCGACGATGCCGCCGGCGCAGGCCGGGTGTTGCAGACGTCGCCGACGGTGCGCGGCGAGCCGAGACGACCCGGACAGCCGCACCAGAACTCGAGATCCCGGGTGCCGGAGCGTCACGTTCTGGCCCCGGCTTCGGATCGTCCTTGATCAGTTCACCAACGTGACCTTGTCGTGCACCACGATTGGTGCGTCGTCGGTCCGGCGATGTCGCCAGTAGTCCAGATCGGGCCGTTGCAGGCTCTGGTACCACGGTCTGCGCGAGTGCCCGCGCACAACCCTCCGGTGCGTGTACCGGCGGATTCCACGGGTCCCCACCGAGAAGCGCGACCGAAAGTCGCAGCACAGGTAAGGCGATCGTGCCAGTCCGGGAGCGGCAGCGGCCGCTCTGGTCGGCGCGGATGGTGATGCGGGCGTTCACCGCTCGACCGCTCATTCCGTCCTCAAGCAGTCGGCCGGCGACTCTGGCAGGAGCCTGCATCCAACTGGACGCGGAGGTCAGCTCCTCGCTGCCCGATTTCTCGTCCGCCGATAGCGCAAACCGTAGCTAGCCTTCGTAGTCCATGCGTTCAGAAGCTTGCTGTCTACGGTGCCATCCTCACGCTCGGTAAGTCGAACGCGGGCCATCGCCTTCGTGGTGTCCGAGTCAGCAACAAGCAGTCCCCGCTCGGTAAAGATCAGCATCGCCCAGCCCTCCCCCCGAGATTCGACCTGCCAGCCCTCACCTACCCATACGGCGAGGTGCTTATCTAAAGCACTGCTCATGATCGCTCCCCCTCTTCCCTGCAGTCTCCTCTCGTACGCCTCACCACAGGCAGTCTTGCGGGTGCTCACTTCTCGAATCTCGAAGCCACAGTCGAGATGACCGCGACCCACCGACTCTGATCGTCGAGCCGGCACTCGGTGCAGTCGAGCAAGTCGTGGGAAAGCCCTGTTCGGGACCTCACTGTCGTCGCTCGTACAAATCCCTTCACCCGAATCCCTTCACCGGAATCGGGCCGTCACCGTCGCCGCCAGTTCCACGTAGGCCACCTTCGTCGCCGGCTGCAGCTCGGCGAAATCGAACGCCGCACCCGCCGCAAGGTGCGGGTCGTGCGGGATGCGCCGCACCGCCCGCACCCGACGCTTGAGGTCGGCATGGATCTTGTCGACGTCGACCGAGGACGACTCGTGAATCCCGTTGATGACCGCGACCGCATCACCGAGCAGATCCCGGTGCCGCATGTCGACCAGTTCATCGAGCGTCTCGAGCAGCGCATAGAACCCGTCGATCTGCGCCGGCGTCACGACCACCAGCTGCGTTGCGCGGGACAGCACCTCGCGGGCAGTGTCGGACGTCGCACTGGTTCCGCAGTCTGCGACAACCATCCGATAGTCAGCCGTGAGGAAGTCGAGAATCTCCGCGTACACCACCCCGTCCGCGGCCTGATCGCGGTGCCGACTCGAGGTGAGCGCGTCGAGACCGAGTCCATTGGACAGCAGGAACGGCCGCAGGTCCGAGTAGCTGCGAAGCTGCCCCGTGCGGCCGGCGAGCAGATGCAGCGGCCGGGCGGACTGACCGGCCGGGAACTTCAGCCGCAACGTCCCCTTGTCCGGGTTGGAATCGAGAGCCACCACCCGATCGCGCATCACCCCGGCCAGCACCGAACCGAGGCCCGTGGTGGTCGTCGTCTTCCCCGCGCCGCCCTTACCCCCGAACACCGCGATGTACTCCGGTCGACGGCTCGACCGGATCGCGGCGACCGCGGCGTGCATCTGCGCCACGAAGTCCGGAGCACCGCGATCGAACAAGCCGCGCAGCCAACCGCGGCGGGGAACGTCGAGGGCATCAGGGAGTTCGATCTCAGGCTGGCTCATCGGGTGCGCTCCTCGGGTCGTTGGGCGGCAAACAGGTCATGGCGCCATTGCTCATGTGTTCTGCCGGTGCGGCGGTCGGTCCACCCCGGGGACGCCAACGGCATCCACCCGGACAACCTCGACGCTGCCTGCGCACCGACCCAGTCGGTCAGCGCCGACCACCCCTGCAGGTTCGTGGTGAGCACGACAGTCACCGGGTGCGGTGCCCGGGCCACGGCATCGGCCAACGCCTTCCACGCGAGCATCCGCTCGTCGGGGCGACGCAGTGACACACCGACGTCGTCGATGCCGAGGACGTCGACTCCGGTGATCCGGGCCGCGATCGCGGCGGCGAGTTCCCACGGCGGCACGTCGACAGCGAGGACGGTGTCTTCGCTGCCGACGAGGACACGGCGGCCGGGGGCGAGCGCATTGATGACCGCGAACAGGGCGCGGGTCTTGCCGATTCCGGTGGGGCCGATAAGCGCGATGCCGCCTCGATGACCGCTGTTCGGATCGGCTGCGGTGTGGGTGTCGACAAGGCGGCGGCAGACGGCGGCGGTCTTGGTGGAGTCGATCTCGTCGACGCTCGCGTACTCGTAGCCGGCGACGGCGTCGAATGCGCGGACGGTGTCGATCCAGGTCTGGCGATTGCGGTCTCGGACGGAGGCGGTGCGGGCGGACGCCGCGTCTACTCGTGCTGCCGCGGCATGGGCCGGGCAGCGGACAGCGTCGCGCCAGCCTTCCGGGCGGCCAGGGAGCTGAGCCGGACGTGCGACGAGAGTGCCGCAGTCACGGCAGGGAACCTCGATCGTGGTCACACCTCCGAGGATTGCGGCGATGCTGTGGGGGCTGCTGGGTGTGGTCATGCCAGTCCTTCGAGTTCGCTCAGGTCGGTATGGGCGCGCACGCCGGATGCTGCGGTGTTGGTGGCGGCGACACCGTTCGACGGGCCAGTGGTTCGGGAGGTGCGCATCGCAAGCAGCGCGCGCGACACAACGTCGGGAGCTGGGAAATCGGCGTCCCTGATGTGGAATCGGGCATTGCCCTCGTCGAACCACCACCGCATCAACGCAGCGAGCTCGGCGGCCGGAACCGCCTCGATGCCGTCGCCTGCAAGTGCGCAGTGGAGGTTGCGGCCTGTGCGGGGCACAGACGGAGGCGCCCCTCCCCCGTGCTCGCTCTGGTACCTCGTCCATGTCCGTCCGAGATCGCGCAGCTGCTCAGCCATCTCGGGTTCGGCGACATCGGCGATCGTCCAGTCCTGCCCATCGGCGCGCCAGTCCCCGAGCATCTTCTCGAAGGCTGACTTCGACGGAGCCTGAGTGATGGTGCGCTGCCAGTGCGGGCGCGTGCGCAGGCACCAGCTGATGACGGCGACGGCCTTGCCGAGGTCGTCGCCGGTGACGTGCGCGGCGGCGAGAAGGTTTCGCCGCCAGGTGTAGGTCACCTTCGGAGAGTGCCGTGCGGCGATCGCGGCCCGCACGGTCTCGACTGCAGCGCTGAGGTCGGCGACGAGGTCGATCCGATCTCGATCGGTCGCAAGGGAATGCTCGGACAGCAGCTGGTCGAGTTCGTTACGAGTGCTGCGCCCTGCATTTCTGGCAGTGCCCGGCGCACCGCGGAGACGACGCCAGTAGTCGGTGGGGCACTGATCGGACCATGCCCACGCCAGTGCCGTCGCAGCGGCCGAGTAGTGCTCGGCGACCGCCGCGATCCACGCGTCCGGGTCGGCCGGCCGGTGCTTCGGGTTGGCGGCCAGCAACGCCCAGAGATCGGCAGCGGCGGCATCCGCCGGTGCGGGTGTGCAGGCGGTGTCGTCCGGGCGGACGGCGAGGCGAGGGTCGGACAGCACGGCTGCGGTAACAGCGTCGATGAAGGCGGGAAGCGCGGCTGCGACCGCGTCGGAGACGACGGCGGCGAGGTCGGTGTCCGCGGCTGCGCAGGTGGGCATACCGGGGCCTTTCGATCGGTGGTAGTGGTGGTGTGCGAAAGGCTACGGTTTCGCTTCTCCAGTCCGGTTGGACGACGAAATAGGTCTGTGTCCAGTGGTTTCGGTGTCCCGGTCGAGCTCTGTCGTGGTTCGGCCGCGTTCTGGCGTGCCGCCTGTTCGGTGAGGGTGCACGAGCGGAGGCTGGCAAGGCCTGCGCCCGCGAACGGCGCATCCGGTGGGTGGGAGTTGGGGACCGGGCGGACGAGCTCCCGGGGAGGGGCGTCTGGGGACGCGTTCTGTGGGCGGGGTTTCGTATGGGTGTGCGGGGCCGTGGAGCGCCTGGAGGGCGCGGGGTGGGTTCCTGTACCGGATCGCGTGTTTCAGGGCGTCTGAGAGGGCGGGTCGATCTGGGTGTCCCGGCGTCAGTCGGGACAGCGGGCCTGCGGCCTGGCGACGGCCGTCGGGTACGCAGCGTCGAGCTGGCTGCAGGTCGCGTTCGCGTGGCGACGGTTCGTCGCGAATTTGCCCCTCCCCCCACACCCCCCACCTACCCAAGGTGACCACTCGTAGTTCTTATTTCTCAGTTCTTATTCGCGCGATAGGCGGTATGCCATGGGTATGCCACCCCTATGCCATGCCTATGCCGGATCGAATGGGCGGCATACCCTACGCCACACGAGAGTCATTGCAGAGCAGGTGTCTTGAACTGCGGCGATGATGCCGGATCCCGCCGCCCATGTCACGGATGACATACCCAATGACTGTCCGAATAGTCTGAATCGGCATTGGGTATGGCAGAGCTGTGCCAGATCGGAGCCGACGGAGAATGGCATACCCTACGGCACACCTATACCACCCAAAATATCGGACAAAACAGACTCGTCGATGGGCGGTGGACAGCCCAAAATCACGGTCCGCGCCGCTCATCCGCCGCAACGACTGAGCCCGCCCGATGCGATCGAGACGGGCTCAGTCGTTGTGTGCTGGCGGTCAGCCGTAGACGATCTCGCCGAGAAGCCCCGCCTGCACGATGCTGTCGGCGACCCCGGCGTCGATGTCGCCATGCCGCCCGTTCACCGGCATCATGTCGTTCTCCCGGCTCGCGGCTGCGACAAGCACGCGATGGGACTCGGGCAGGTACTTGATTGGGCCATAGGTGATTCGGTTGATGCCCCGCGCCACCACGTCGAGGTCAACGATGAGCGTCTCGGCGTTCTCGCCGGGAACCCAGCTCATGCTCTCCTGGTCGAGAATCAGGTCTTCGGTGCGCACGAGCACGGCACGCGGCGACTCGGTGTGCCGGTACTCGCGCACCGAGGCCCAGTATGACACGCCCCCTTCCATTGCCGTTGTGAAGACGTCGGTGAGAAACTCGGTGCGTTCTGCGGATCGAGTGGCGGGCATGGAGAACTCCTTCGGATCAGCCGGCGTGCGGCGGTGGTTGACTGCGCTCACCGTCTCTCGCCGAACACCCTGGAGTTGCAAGAGATCCGCCGGCCGCGAGACGAAGGCGGCGGTCCACCACTGGTGGACCGCCGGTGCGCCGCGGTGGGCGGACAGCGTCGACTATCCGAGCCGACTGTTGAGGTGCCCGAACCGGTTATCCCCGAATCGCGTCAGCAGCGATCGCTGCAGAGGGGCCCGCAAGGGCTCATCGATCACCGACCACATCCGCTGGGTCAGACCCTTGAATGCCGCTTCCGCGCCGGACATCACCGCCAGCTGATCAAGCATCTCCTCCGGCGGCCGCAACAGGTCGCCGGTCATCGAACCCGCTGGAATCAGCGGGCACCCGGTGATTTCCTCCCAGTACTCCGCGGCGTACTGGTACATCCGGCTCTTCTCGAGCTCCGCCGGTGTCTGGTCGCACAGGCGCAGCCCGAGCAGCTCGGTTCCGATCACCATCCGCAGCAGCGGCGAGTCGACCTGGTGCACAAGGCTGTAGAGACCGGATGAGAAGTACTTCGGCTGCCGGAACCCGCGCGTGGGCATCCAGTTGCGGATGAGGATCCAGTACCCGTCGACCACAATCTTGCCTTTGGACTGCAGGTTGTCGAGGAGTCGTCCGACGTGCGCGGTCCCGCCGAACTCATCGTTCCATTCGTTCGGTCGGTACAGGGCGCCGACGTGCTTGGTCTCGGGGTGGGTGTTCGCGAGGGTGAGCAGTCCGATCTCTTCGAGTGTGAGTTCGTCGACCAGGCACTGCTTCTCGAACGTCTTCGGGATCTGCACGAAGCCCGGCCCGCTGGTGGTTCGGCGCGGGCGCCGCAGCTGACGGGGTTCAGGCACGACGCGCCTCCACTCGCAGCCACTGCCCACCCAGGCGAGCGGACAGGTCGTCGAGGTCGGTGTCGAGCCACCAGCGCACGCAGGCCCGCACCACGGCGTATCTGCTGCGCACTCCCCTGGCCGACGGGTGGGCTGCGGCGATCGAGTCGAGCTTGCCGGCGACGTCGCCGTGCAGGGTGACGGTCGTGCGAACAGTGTCTCCGCGGGCGGGGGTGGCGAAGTAGTCGGTCAGATCGGCTCTGTCGTTCGTTGCGTGGAGGACCGCCTGAGTCACCAGGAAGCTGACCGGGCGGCCTGTCGTCTCGCGGAGACGAGTGAGCGTGGTCGCCGTTGCGCGGTCCCATCGCGCGGGCATCGTCTCGGTCATCGCGGTCCTCCTGGGTGGTTTGGCGTGGTGGTCGCGACATAGGACCATGCCGCTTCTCCACCCGACTGACCTGCCTATTTGGATCAGCGCCGCGAAAGACGTCAACAGTGGGACCAACGCGCAATGGCCAGGTCGCACAAGTGTTCACAGTCGAACTCCACCTGTACGCGCACTCTCGGGAATGGAGACCTACCTCCCTCTTCCCTTGGCCTGGTATTCGGCGGCCCAAGTAGCAGCGTTCGCCTCACGAATCTCAATCCAGTTCGCGGTCGTGGCGTCTCGCGTTCCCTTGGACCCCGCTACCTTCCCCTTCGCGGTCGTGGCGTCTCGCGTGCCCTTGGACTCCGTCACCTTCCTCTGCGTTCCCTTGGCCTGGTATTCGGCGGCCCAGGCAGCAGCGTTCGCCTCACGAATCTCAATCCAGTTCGCGGTCGCGACATCTCGCGCGCCCTTGGACCCCGTTACCTTCGCCGTTGTGTTCACGGCTGTGACTGTCCCGCTGGTATCGAACGTGTACAACGCGATCCGATGGGCGTTGGCGTATTCGAGTGCCGTTCGGGTGTAGCCAGACTTGGAGTAGAACAGCATCTCTCTCCGTTCATTGCCGGCGCGAGCACCGACGAGGCGCTGTAGGTCAGGGCGTCCGACTGGGATGCTCAAGAACTTCACCTGGGCGATCGCAACTGCAGAGCGCACGTCGATGCCACCATCGGCACCATTACCTGTCACCTCTGCGTCAGAAATACCAATGCTGCGCATGTGCTTAGCAGCATTCAGCTCTGCATCACGAAAGGTCCGGATCAGGGTCATTCGTCCTCCATACTCTTCGCTCCAACCCATCGGAGACCGTGGACAGCAGTATCCCCGGGAGCCAGGGTGTTGCTGGGGACAACGCGCCCTATGTCGGAGGTCAGGCGTTCTCACTGCCGACTCAGCAACCCGACGAAGGATTCGGACAGTCGTCTCCCGGGGAGATGCGAGGATGCAAGAGCGAACTCAGGCCGAGCTCTACCAACGAGTGCGCGAACACCGGCCCGCGCCCTGATTGGCCAGCCGCTCGCGGTGCCAACACCGTGGAGATGGCGGCTTCTCACGCTAAAGGTTCTGCGGGGCAGGTGTCTTGTATGCCGGACGAAGGCCGAGGCCGGGCGATGGCCGCTCAAGATCACCGTGGCCGTCGTAACAGGGAAGTCGATGCCGCCGGTATTGAGGAGATGAAGCGATGGTGTGTGGCAGTTACAGCGGCAGCGGCTTTGGTGCTGGTCGGGTGCAGTTCCGACCCAGCCGCGTCCCCTGAACAAACCTCAACTACACAGCCCTCCCCTACCTCAACGACGCACGAATCCGAACCTGCAGCAGCACCGGAGACGGTGGAGCCGGCGCCAACGCAGGAACCGATCGCAGTAGAGACGATCGTCGTGCAGGAGCCAGTCATCGTCGACTGCCAGCCCGGAATGGGGCCGATCACCACGTACTGGTCGAATGGCTCCGTCACCGGATACTCGGACTACTGCCAGTCCGTCCACGATCAGGCCCTGGCAGAAGAGGTCGCAGCGAACACCCCTGTCTGCGACGGGGCCGTCTGTACGTACCCGAGCGGCGCGCAGGTGGTCGACCCGAGCGCTAACCAAGTCGTTATTCCGTACACCTGTGGCTACGACGTGCTCTGCGACGAGGCCGGGAACGTCATCCCCGGACCGGAGAGTGGCGTGATGCTCGGAAACGGCTGGATGTGCGCAGGGAACGGCTGCACTCGCCCTTAGTGACGAACACGGTGCTCGTCTGGCCAGGCGAGCACCGTCATGCCTCCGGGCTTCTTATTCCGGACAGCGGTATCCCCGGGAGACACAAGGCCTTCCCGGGGATACCGTGCTCTATATATAGGAAGATCAGGAATTCCGGCGACGCCGGGCGTCGACCGGCAGCAACTCCTCGAGCCGATCGTTGGCCTTCGGGTCCTTGGCGATCGCTTCGAGGCCGAGGCGCATCAACGCGATGACCATAGCGTTGTCGGACGGACGGCGACCGAGACGACGCTTGCGCTCACGACGGTCGCGGTCGCCGTACCAGTCGTCGCAGCCGTCCTGGAACTCGTCCTCGATCGCCTGGTCCCACTCGACGTACTTGCGCCGAACCTCGCTGTTGGTGGATTCGACGACCCGCTTGCTGCGTGATGCGGGGCTCTTCTTCGTCGGTTCCGGGGCAGCCTTCGGCTCCGGGGCTGCCTCGACTACAGAGGGCGCGGGCGCCCCGACTACCGGTGTCGGCTCAGGGACCGCAGTCAGCGAGGGCTCGACAGCTGCAGGTGCCGTAGCTGCAGGTGCCGTGGTGGGTGCCGTTGCCCCGCCGAACGCCGACGGCAGGGGCGCGCCTCCGAAGCGGTCCGGTCGACCTGACTGCATCTTCGCCATTACTGAACTCCTTCTGCGGCGGCTACGGCGACCGCCGCACCCTTATCTCCACCGGCGTCTGCGGCCGGCACATGGTCGTCTTCGTCGTCGGGCTCGACGGTGAACTTGAGCGGGTTCTCGAACAGGACCTCACGCATGACGTCAGGGAGCTGTTCCTTCTGGAGCTTCTCGATCGTGTCCTCGTACCGCTCCGGTGCGAGCAACGCGAGAAGGTTGAGCGCGTGCCGCATGTAAGCCGACACCAGGCGCAACTGCGAGTCGGTGTTGATCTTCGGCTCCCCCGCTGCGGTGAACATCGAGGGCAGAGCGTCGGCGACGGATTCGCCACGACCGTTGGCGGCGGCGACGAACGCGGCCTCGTTGATCGCCGGCGCCCACACCCCTGATGCAAATGCGTCCCGCGGATCGTCGGCTTCAAAGCCAGAATCCGGCCAGGTCCCGCTCACGAATTGGACCGTGCCTTCGACTCCCACCCGATGCTCGGTGGTGCGGTTGACCTTGGTGACCACGACGCCCGCCACTGCGAGCGGGTGGCGCCAGGCCTCGGCGAAGTGCTGGACCGCTCGGACTCCGTCAGCGAACCCGACCGTGCCGAGCAGCTCGGGATGGGCCGGGAAGATGGCCCAGCCGGACGCGAGGATCGCGAGCTCGGTGGTCGAACCCACGGATGGTGGGCAGTCGATCAAGACAATGTCGTAGTCCGCGGACAGTCCAGACTCGTGCAGTCCCTTCCACAGGCGCAGGTGGGCGGCCGCGGGCTTCTCGTCCGCGATCTGCTGCAGCGGCGCGCCTGGCGACGGCACGACGTGAACCGATCCTCCAGGTACGAGCGCTCCCCCGAGCTTCCAGGACCGGGTGGTATCGGGTTGCCACGGTTCAGTCGCCAGGTGCGCTGCCCGAGCGATGATGCTGGGCTCGGTCGGGTATTTGATCAGGTCGGCGATCGACACGGGGTTCTCCGCAGTCGGTCCGGTGCCGGTGAGGACCGTCATACTGCGGTTGGTGTCGGCGTCGACGACCAGGACCTTCATGCCGACGTTCGCTAGGAATTTCGCGTACTGGGCGGTGGTGGTGGTCTTCGCGACTCCACCCTTTTGGGAGGTCATCGAGCAGGACTTGTCGAGTGCGGCGTTGAGTTCCGCCTGGGTCAGGTTCATCGGACCCCTCCCCCACTGGGTCGGTGCGAGGGGGTTACGAGATTCGTAGGCTGCACGGCAGCTCCTCGAGTGCTGGTGGTTGATGTGGTGCGAGAACCGTAGGTGGGTGGTTCTCCACGCGATCCGCGTGTGTCACGATGCCCGGTGGTAGCGCGTGACTCTCGTGACTGGAGGGGTTCGCGTGGTTGCAGGGTAGCGCGTGGACAGCGTGTCTCGTGTGTCCACCCGGTATCTAGTGGTGCGCGTGTTTAGGGGGTCTCCCCTGTTTCCCTGGTTCCGTGCTGGTCACGGGTATCACGCATAGCACTGGTATCGGGTATGCCACGTGTATCGCGTATGTCGCGTGTCGCACTTGATTCCCCGGTTTCGCGGGTGGCATGGGTGGCGCGGATAACGCGTGTGGCATGGGTCAGACGGGAACAGCGTGTATCGCGGGTGACACGGGCTTCACCGGAGTCACGTTCTCACTGGGTATCGCGGGTATCCCCCGGTCCCCCTTCTTCCATCGCTAACCGTGTATCGCGTGTGTGATGTACCCCGTGGGTAACCGGTGTGGCGCGTGATGACCGGGTATTGCGAGATGCCGGTGTATCTCCTGTATCTCGTGTTCGACGGGCACAGCGTGTAACCCGCTCTTCGCGTGTGTGTCGCGTTGCGCTGGTATCGCGTGTGGCTGGTGTATCCCCTATTTCCCGTTCTTCGCGTGCATCTTGGGTGTCACGTTGATCGCGTGCTTCGCGTGTTGTCCCGGTTCAGCGGGTTTCCTGGGTTTCCCGTTCTACCGGTTGACATCGGGTTTCGCGTGTCTATGGTGTTCCACGCTTTACCCCTAATACCCGGGTATTGGGTGAAACGCGTGCCTCTTGTGAATCACGTGCCATACGTGTTCCACGGGTGTCTAGGGATTCGCGGGCATCGCGTGCTGGACGGGTCGCGCGGGACTCTTGGGGGTGGGGGAGTCACGGGTTTCTCGGGAGTCTCGGGCTGCACGGGTATCGCGGGACTCGGGTGAGCCGGGGGAGTCGGGGCGTGGACGGGTATCGCGGGTGTCGCGCATCTCGGGTGAGTCCCGACGGCCTCGGGTATCGCGGGAATCGAGTGACGCTGGGGAGTCCCGGCATACATGGGTGAAGTGGGTATCGCGGGTCTCGGGGGAGTCCGGGCAATGCCGGGTAGCGCGTGTATCGAGGGACCCGGGCGGGCCGGGGGAGTCGGGGCGTGGACGGGTATCGCGGGTGTCGAGCGTCTCGGGTGAGTCCCGGCGTCCTCGGGTAAAGCGGGTATCGCGCATTTCATGTGAACACAGGGGCTGGCGGGTAACGCGTGTGTCATGGGTGTCGAGTGATGCACACGTATGGCGGGTCCCGCTGGTCTCGCGTGTATCGAGTGACCCGTGTGCGCCACGTGTTGAACGTGCTTCGCGTGTATCTCGGGTTCCGTGTGTTGCACGCTGTCCAGGGGTTGCGCTCGGTTCGCTTGTCTCACTGGTTGCCAGCGTTTCTTGCTGGTCACTGGTTTATTGGGTATCGCGTGTTCCGTGCATTACCCGGGTAATGCGTGTATCGCGTGTTTAGCGTGTTCCGTGTGACGCGCGGGTTTCCCGTGCGATGCACGGCGCGAGGGAGCCGCGCTCGGCGCGGGCGGCCGGCGCGGGCTCGTCGGGGATCGGAGCCAGCGACCGTGAGCGGTCCGGCGGCACCGAGGGCGGTCTCGCCGCAATCGGTCGCCGACGGGCCGAGCTGACGTGGGGCGTGTGGGCGCCTGTGCGGCCCGCTGGCGTCCGAAACGGCGTCCGGCGGGTTCCCGGACCCGATTTACGCCGTCGATGCGTCAGCGGCCCATTGGCGCGTTTCGGGGCCCATCCGAGATCCGGGGTCCCGAACGCGAACCGGAGGAGCCCGCTTTGCCGCCTGAGAGCCACGCTCGCGGCCGAAAAAGGCGATCTGGGGTTCCTGTGCCGAAATGGGGGAGCGGAGCGCTCAGCGGGCGTGCGGCGTTTCGGGCCCTCGGAGCCGCCAGGGGATCCGGACAGCGGTCTCCCCGGGAGACGCCCGACCGAGCAGGGAGACACCACTCACCGAGTGAGTCCGGCGGAGAGCACGCGCAGGCCCCTCGACCGCTTTACCGCCCGCCGCTCGGGCGGGAGCGCGGGGCCCTCAGGGGAGCACCCAGTACGCGACCGCCACGGTGGCGGCGATGACCGCGGCGGAGCTCGTCAGGGGCCGCCAGAGGCAGGGCTCGGAGCCGGGGTTGCTGGTGCAGCGCGAAACCCAACGCGAGGAGGCCGAGGAGCGCGAGCGCTCCGACCCCGACGACTGCCGGAAGCGGTGCGCTCGCGAACGCGAAGGCGAGGTCGCTGGTGTCAGCTCGAGTGCTCATAGCGACGAGTGGACCGCGGCGGTTCGCCACCTGTTGCAGCCCAAGGGGCCCACGCCCAGCGCGCCCGCGTCGACGCCCTGTGACCTGGCCGGACAGCGGTCTCCAGGGGAGACACGAAGCGGTGCAGGGGACACCCGAGCCGGGTCCGGAAATGACTTGGGGCCGGCCCCTCGAAAGGAGCCGGCCCCGTCGTCACGCTCGCGTCCAGGCGACCACCAGAGGCACTTGGACGACAACCCCGCGACCACCGTCCGCGGGGGGCGGACAGGGTCGGATTCCTCGATCGGATCGGATTCCGCTACCACCACGGAGGGCGGCGTGACCGATCTCAGCGTACGGGGAGCACGTGGTGACCACCGGTGAACCCGCCACCAGGGGCACTCCGGCGTGTCACCGCGGCGCCCGGCAGATCATCGGTCGGTGTGCCGCCACAGGGGCCGGAACCCTGAGGCCGCTTCCGACACGATCCGCCACGCCTCGAGCGTGGGGACCGGACCGCTCCGGGCGACTCGCACGAGGGCCAGGCGGCCGGTCTCGACCGCGTCCTCGACCGTGCGACCGACGAGGTCATCGATCTCGTAGTCCCGGCGGCCCGGCTCCGCCTCGCACGCCACTCGCTCCACTTCGCCGGCCTGGCGAGCACCGCACTCCGCGGCGATCTCGAGGGCCTGGAGCTCGCGCAGCGGGCGGTCGCCGCCCCAGCGGTCCGCAAGCTCGGACAGCACCCCGGGGGAGGCGTCCCCGACCGCCTCGGTGGCAGCAGCTCGCTGCCGCGCGTTCGTCCATCGCACGTTCGCGGCGGCCCGGTTGATCCCGCCGAGAGCCTGCTGGCACTGACGCCACGGCACGCCCATCTCCCGAGCGCGCACCAACGCGGCACCGGTCACCGCGGTGGCCATCGCGAGCCGGCCGCGCTCGTCACCCTCTCGGGCGTAGGCACTACGCAATGCGTCCAAGGCCGCGGCCTGCTCCCGCGCCGAGTCTGTGTCCACCGTATTCACGGACAGCACCGCCCCTCCCGACTTCAAATCAGTGTCTACGTCCATCATACGTAGACGCTCTGACAGGGTGCCCGAACCACCAGCCCGCCGCCCACACCACGCGTCGCGCACAGAACCCAGCCACGTGTGGTGGGTGGGGTGGCCGCCTGGCGGGTGGTGGCCGGGTCTGTGGGTGTCCCTGGGTGGGAGGTGGTCGTCGTTGGGGGTGTTCGTCCTGGGGTGTCGGTGCCCGTCCCGGTCACCCGGAGGGTGGCCGGGCAACCCAGCCCAGTGGGCTGGGTTGAGGGCGTCGGCTCCCCAGGCTCCCGGCCGCCCGGCAGGGGGGCCGGGGTTGACCTGCGTGGTCTCGGTGGTGGTTCGTTCCCGGGGGCGGCGCGCCACGGTGCCGCACCAGGTCGGTGGGTGTCGCCGGGCGGTGGTCGCTGCCTCGCGCGGTTCCAGCCGGGGTGGGTTTCTGATTTCGGCGGCGCATCCTCGTGTGCCGGGCTGGTGAGGTGGCTTGGGGGTGGCCTCCGGCCGGATCGTTGTTGGCTGCCGGGTTGTGGTGGTGGTCGGTCTTGGGGGTGTCCTGTGGGCCTGCGGCGTGGGAGGGGTGCGGTTGGGGTGTGTGGCCGGGCCGGGTGGGTTGGCCCTGTGGTTGACCGGGGGGTCCTCGGGTCGGCGCGGCTCCCGGTCTGGGGGCGGTCCTGTGTTCGGCGGTGGTCGCTGCCTCGCGCGGCTTGTGGCGGGGTCGGGTTTCTGATTTCGGCGGCGCATCCTCGTGTGCCGGGTCGGGAGGGGTGACCGCGCCTGGGCGGGGTGGGTGTGTGGTTCGGGTGTGCGGCTCACCGGTGGTGCACGGTTTGGGAGGAGTTGGCCGGGGGTTTCGCTCCGCTCAGATCGTGGTTGGCCGGCGGTCTGGTGGGTGGCCGGGTTGGGGGCAGCCGTGGGGTGTCCCTGGGGGCTCGGCGCGTGCAGCGTCCATGCGGGCCTGCTCGGGGTTGCCTGTCAGGGTGGCCTGAGGTCACCCCAGGGCAGCCCGACGACCCGACTGTCACCACCGCGGGCAGCCGAAGGGAAGCCTGCGCCACCACCGCGACGAGCCCAGCCGGGTGCGGCGCCCCGAGGTGAGGTGCGCACGTTCGGGCCGGAGGCCCACCGCCGGCAGGCGGTCACCCGCAACCACCAGAGACCACCAACCGGGAGATGACCATCGGCCGTGCCCGGCAGCGCCTCCGGCGCGAACCCGAACAGTCACCACCCGCCGTGGTCAGCCGCGACAGGTTCACCCGAGGGCAGCCCACT
>NZ_BCXI01000060.1 GCF_001895025.1 Rhodococcus zopfii NBRC 100606 = JCM 9919 | reverse complement strand
AAAGGTAAAGGTATGGACCGTCAGGCTAAGAGGTTTACGACGACTCTGAGCGAAGGGTGCTTCGTCGATTTTCCCGGCGCCCCCGGACTCGGCAAGGTCTCTACCGTCGACAGTGGCAGCATCTGTATCGAATTCTTCGAATCTGTCGCGCAATCTGTGGCCGCCACCGTAACGGTATCGGAATGCGCTCGCGTCGAGGTTCCCCCCGAGACCCGCGCATTCTGGCGGGACCCCGACACCCACCACTGGCGCGCGTGTCGAGTCAAGGCCAACAGTGGGTCGACATACTACGTGCACTTCCCGAACTCTGAGTACGACTCCGCTGTCGACGAACGGGACCTCTACGTGCGCTGGGACCGCCCTGTCGCCGATCCGGTGGATGTTCTTGTGACCGGCGGGAACGAATCCGCCTATTTCTACCATGCCCGCATTCCGTTTCTGCACAACATTGTCGCACAAGAAGCAGCGTCCTCCGGAATTTCTGCGATGCTGTCGTCCGCCGTCGAACTGTACCCGCATCAAGTCAATGCAGCACTGACCGTGCTTTCTGATCCGGTTCAGCGGTATCTGCTGGCCGATGAAGTCGGCTTGGGAAAGACCATCGAAGCCGGGTATGTTATCCGGCAGACATTGCTTGACAATCCCACAGCCACAATCACGATTCTCGCACCAAGGGGCCTGCGAGTTCAGTGGCGTGAGGAGTTGTCAACCAAGTTCTTTACTGACGACTTCCCTAGAGCGCAAATCCGCATCTCCTCGCACGACACTCCAGAAAAATGGATCGCCTACAACGGTAGCGACCTAGTGATCGTGGACGAAGCTCATAGAATTGCCCTTACCAACAATCCGGCGTCGAGTCCTTATCGAGAACTTGCGGAACTCGCTCACTCCAGCGCCAGCATTCTCTTGCTTTCTGCCACGCCGGCCAGTACTCACTGGCGGATGCAATTGGGCTTCCTCCACCTACTAGACCCTCAATTGTATTCCTGGAATCGAATGGACGAGTTCGAGCACAAGTACGCGGTTCGCACCAAATTGGCGGATTCGGTATACCAACTGGACGCGGACTATCCGCAGTACATTCGGGACGCTATCGATGAAATCACCGAAGTAGTTCCACACGATCCTCGGTTCCAGAAACTCGGCGAACGGGTTTTGTCTCAACTCGACGAGTACGACGACGTGCGAGACGATGTGGATCCGATTGTTTTCTCCGGTTGCGTCGAAGCCCTTCGCGCGCACATCAGCGAGACATACCGCATCCACCGCCGCGTGATCCGAAACCGGCGTGCACTCGTCCTCCGAGAGAGTTCCACCTCGGAACTTCTGCCTTACGACGTTCGGGGACGTTCCGTGCCGCGCCGACTCCGGTTACAGTCCGACGTGCGCTGCGCTCACGACGCACTCGTGGATTGGCAGGTGCGTGTCGCTGAACACCTCGTCGATAATGGCCTTGAAGGCGACGCGCCTGCATATGCGCTCATCCTCGCAATCCTAGCTTCGCGACTCCCCGGACCTGTCAGCGACCTTCTCAATGTATTGCGGTGGCGCGTCAAGCGTGACGCTGAGGCCGCACTCCAGGCAGGACTATCTGCCGCCGAACGGGACGCCCTTTGCGCGGTGCCCTTGCACGACTTCGAATACTCCATGATCGACCAACTCGCCGAGCAGGACACTCCCGAACTCGTTCGAGCGGACACCAATACCCTGCTGACGACCCTCCTTCCCGTTCTCAAAGCAGGCGGTCGCGCAATAGTTTTCTGTGGTCCCGGCACCCTGGCGCGAGACCTCCATGCGCGGATGCGACAGAGATTTCCCAAGGCTCTGGTCGTTCTCCACGATTCGTCGTTGTCGGATGAGGACGCTCACGAAAGTGTGTCGACGTGGAATTCTCACGACACGCCCCAGCGAGGAATCGTTCTTCTGATCGATGTCTCTGGCGAGGATGGCCTGAACTTGCAGAAGGCTGACATAGCGGTCCATGCTCGGGTTCCATGGTCGCCGAACCAGTTGGAGCAACGACTCGGCCGGATAGATCGCTACCCAGGGCACGAACCAGGGGCACCCCGGAGTCCGGCACGTACATACGTCGTGGCAGAACGGGAGGAGTCCGAATCGTTCAACTCCGACTGGCTCGAACTCCTCGAGAACGGTTATCGGATATTCGAAAACTCGATCTCGTCCATGCAGACGTTCATTGCCGATTCCACCCCCGCAGTTTGGGTGCCCGCACTACTCCACGGACCAGGTTCTCTCCGTCTGCAAACGGATCAGGTTCGCGAATCCCTTGCCACGGAACGCAAGGAGATCGAGAAGTTCGACATGCTCGACTCGATCGACAACACGTCCATTGATCCGACAGAAGTAGCGCGCCGACTCAATGATTTCGAAGCGGAATGGCATTCGATCCAGCGCGCCACGACTGGCTTCGCGGGCACTGGCGAAGGTGGACTCCACGTGAGGTATTCCGAGGTGAACCGACGTAGTTGCCCCCTTTTCGCCTTCGACCTGCTCGGATCTCGGCCACTCGTTTCCCCGCGGTTGTACCGCGAAGCGAGGGTCAAGATCCCCTCCGCCGCGATGCAGGGGACGTTCAATCGCAACGCAGGCCTGCGCGCTACCGGCATTCGAATGCTACGTAGCGGTAATCCGGTAATCGACCTTTTCGAACAGATTTGCCGCGTCGATGATCGCGGACAAGCATTTGCGTTCGAACGAATCGTTCCACGCCTTGAAAGAGACACCGAGGCATTCTTCAAGTTCGACCTCGTAGTCGAACCGGATGTAGGGCCGGCATTGACGCTTCTTCCAGACTCCGACACCGCTGCTCGCGCAGTTCGTCGTAGAGCATTATCCATGCTGCCGCCGTTCACCCTTGAAGTTTGGGTCCCCGCGGAGGCCGATGCGCATTTACCTGCCGCAACCACGGTCACACTCCTCCAGCGTCCGTACAACAATCGACGGGACCGCAATTTCAATTCTGAACGCATCTCTCGCCTGCTGGAGGTGTTCGGTGGCTGGCAAGAATACGAGCAATCAGCGCGTCGAGCCCACGACAGGGCCGTGAGACATCTGACCGATACCTCTCAACTCGTCGAACGCTGTGAGGAGTACGCGGCTCGCACCGAGGTTGCCTTGGAGGTGCTGCGTGCTCAGAGTGAAGCGCGCCGTGCTGCAGGCAGGATTCTCTCGGATTCTGAAAGTCAGCAACTCGATCTCGAGGTGGGCGAGGCGCTTGTGTCAGGAATCCGGCAGCCTCGAATCCTCACCGTGGCAGCAGGTTGCGTGGTGCTGAGCAATCCGAGACGGAGGAACTCGTGACATCTTCCGAGACGACGCGAACCATCCAACGCCTGCTCGACGCGTGGCCCGATGTTCCCAAGGAGGACAAACTCCACGGGTGCGCGCGGCGGATTCGTGACGCTTTGCTCGGCCTGCAATCCGGCAAAGCCAGCGTAGGAGACATCACCACTCTGGCGCGCCAGATCATTCTCGACGAACTCGCACGCAGATCGGTCGGCGAACTCCTATTTCCTCGGACGGAAGGCATGCCTGACGCGGCCGACTGGTCACGAGTTGGGTGCCATGCGATGGCTGTCGGTGACCGACTGCGGGTCACCGCCCAATGGTGGCACCCACCGACCCAAGACGACGCCTCTGACTTCCACGCCGCCGAGGACATTCGCGACATTCACCGCGGGGAGTTCTCCGTTGCCAGAAGACACATCAAGAAACTCGATGCCGATCCGTTCTGGTGGGAGGCGCTCGGCTACCCAAACTACGTTTCGACAGGCCAACGCCAGGCTGCACGGTCAGTCGTGCTCGCTCCGCCTGGAAGCACAACAGTCGTGTGCTTACCAACAGGGCACGGCAAGACCGCGGTGGTTCAGGCGCCTTTCCTTCTGGAGAGGGAGGGACACGATGTATCGATTGTCGTCGTTCCGACGGTTGTTCTCGCCCTCGACATGGAACGTCGATTCAAGGAGTTGGTTCGCGACCGCCATCTTTCCGCCAGTTCAACCGATCGCTACGCCTATACAGGCGATCTCCCGGACGAGGTCAAGACACGCATCCGTGACGATATCCGGCAGGGAACACAACGTGTCGTCTTTACGTCCCCCGAAGCTCTGGCCACCGCTCTTCGACCGGCCGTTGAAGCTGCAGCCCGCGAGGGGAAATTGCGACACTTCGTTATAGACGAGGCGCATCTGGTCGAACAGTGGGGTAACGAATTCCGCCCAGAGTTCCAGTCCATCTCACATCTGCACCGCCGCTGCTTGACACTCGCCCCACCCGGGCGTGAACCTGTCACTGTCACGATGAGTGCAACCCTCACCACCCACCAGATCACCACGCTGACGGATCTGTTCAGGGGTGCCCACAGCCCCGAGGTAGTCTGGGCAGCGCAACTCCGGCATGAACCGAGTTACTACGTCGACCGATTCGGCGACGAGGACGAACGGACAGCAGCGGTTCTCGAAGCCGCTTTGAAACTTCCCAAGCCGATGGTGCTCTATGTCTCGCGGAGGGAGGATGCACCCCGATGGGCGGAATTCCTGAGAGCGCGCGGAATTAGCCGTACCGCGGTGGTCACCGGCGACAATGATGACGACGAACGCCGTGACGCACTGGAAGGTTGGGCTGGCCGCGCAAGCAATGGTGCCGAGTCTGCCACACGCTACGACATCGTCATCGGGACCTCCGCCTTCGGCGTCGGTGTCGATCTGAACGACGTCCGGTCGGTGATCCACGCGTGCCTTCCCGAAACGATAGATCGCTACTACCAAGAGGTTGGGCGCGGCGGACGAGACGGTCAACCGTCTATCGCGTACCTAGCTGTTGCTCCATCCGACATCGGAATCGCTAACTCCCTGGGGCAGCAGAAACTGCTGACGGCCGAAACTGCCCTCAAACGGTGGAACGCAATGTATGCCTCACGAGAGCGCCTCGAGACAACGGTTTTCCGTCTCGATACCAACGCTCGCCATGCCCAACTTTCCGAAGGATATGAACGCCATCGGACATGGAACATTCGACTGCTCAATCTGATGGCACGCTCCGGGTTGATCGAGTTCAGCGATCCAACTCCACCCGAATTGGATCCTTCGTTGAGCACGGAGGAACGCGTCGCTGCCCTCACGAAATTCTACGAACGGTACAACGATCACGTAGATGTCACAATACGGGATACGTCCTTGTTCGACGAGACAGTGTTCTCGAACCGCCTCAATGCGGTCCGCGAGGCCATATATCGCGCGAACAAGAGCGCGACGAACGCGATCTTAAGAGTTCTATCAGGCGACGAATGTATCGGCGCGCTCCTCAGTGAGCACTACGCGTTCACACGCAATGGTGTGTCACTCCGCCCCGGTGTCAGCTGCCGAGGTTGCCCGGCCTGCCGGCGCACTCGCCAGATGTCGGACGGCTTCTTTCGAATAGCTCCTGAACCCTTTCCATTTGTGGCCGGATACGACGTCAACGGTCTTGACGATCCATTGGCTCGGCATCGTGGAAGGTACTCTCACGTCAGCCTGAGGTGGTCCGGCTCGGGTACGGCGCACTGGGAGATCGAACGACTACTTCGCGAACTCATCGGCCGCGGCGTGCGAGTTGTAGGAGGTCCTGGGGCTTCTTCCTCTCTGCTGAAAAAGTTGCAGCGTGAAGTGCGCCCAGCCCCCATCGTCGCGGATCGGGACGGTTCACTACTCTCGGAGTACCCCGGGACAGTCGTCTGGGTCGCGTCACCCGACGACGATCCATGGCCGAACGACTTGATCACCCGATTGAACTCGGAGGATCGCACATACGTCGTCCACTCCGAGTCCGATTGGGAATCGAGAGCAACGCCTGGCCGGAACACACCCTTCCTACCTTCGCACTCAATCACGACAGTTTTGGAGCGTTTTTGATATGGGCCTCATCAACGCCGAAGACCCACTACCCGGACATGTCTGGGCGACGGTCCGGTTGTTGCTCGCTAGCAAGGAACGGTCCCTTGCGGCGGCGGACGCACAGGCACTGCTAGCCCCACCATCACTTGGCGAAAGGTCCTCGTCGATCTTCCGCAAAACGACACGACTCCTGTCACAATTCGGACTCCTGGACAACTCGGACGGTCTGCTGCGGATCGCGAATGACGAACTGGCTGCCGTGCATCGCGACGACGTCCAAACATTCGCCGGTCTGCTACGGCGGGTCTTCTTCGCCGATGAACAGAACACAGAACTCACGGCACCCACTGGCGAGGTCAGCCAAACGGGCGCACTCGACCTGAACCGTGCTCTCGCGTGGTTCCTATCCTTGGATCCGTATACCGGTTACGACCTTGAGGCTGAACTCCCCCGCGCCAGCAAAGCACTGCGCCCGGAAGCAGGCAGTAAGGCGTTGGTGAGAGAAGAACGGTTGTCACCGTTTCGAGCGTGGTCCCAATTCCTCGGCCTGGCGAGTAGTCGCGTTGTAATAGCCGGGGGAAGGGGCGGTGAGAATGATTTCCTGTCGAGAATCGCACCGGATTGCACGCCTGCAGCACGGAGCGTCCTCCGGACAAGCGATGAGCTCACTAAAGGCAGTGCGGTTCCTGCTCCCGCCGTTCTTTCTCTACTTAGGAAGGAAATCCCTGTTGTGCCTGGGGGCCGACACTCCATAGAGGTGGGAATCACACCGCCAGATACCGACACCGCAGGGAGTGTCCTTTCCTACGCCCTGCTTCGCGGGCAAGACGAGGGATGGCTCGTGCTAGACCGACTCAGCGATTCCGAACATCGAGTCCATTTGATTGACCCCGATGCCGGCGGCAATGTCAAGTCAATTTCCCATATCACGATCGTGGAGTGAATCGTGTCTGAGTTCGTCAATTTTGTGTGCTGGGACCCGATAACGGTCCCATCCTCTATTGCTACCGAGGCCGTAAGTGCCGATCGCGAGGTCTTTCTCGCCACGCACTCACCACTGCGAATCAATCAGGCACGCCTACTCGGTAATACCGACATCGAAAATACCGGAAGTACGGTCCGCGAAAAGGACGTACTAACGGACTTCCTCGGGGCCAGATCGACTACTGGCGCTCTGTTGATGCCGATCGTTGGCGGTTCCGGATCGGGTAAATCTCACCTCGTGCGTTGGGTCAAGGAGAACATCCCGCCAAGCGAGTCGCGAAAGGTCATTTACCTGGAGAAATACAAGACGAGTCTACGTGCCGTCATCGGAGCGCTCACCGAGGACGCAGAGTCCGGTGTTCTTGCCGATCTACGACGTGATATCGATCATTTTTCTGAAGGCACTTCCGAAACGAAACTTGCCTACGATCTTCTAGATCAACTGGCGGCAGCCCTGCATCATGCCGTCCCAACTCGGGACGATAGGCACGGCCGGACCCTCCTGGGTGAGAAGGGTCTGCCTGTTCTTCTCCACGATCCTGTGATCCGAGGCATCATGCTCGAACCGGATCGCTTCATCCCCCAACTTGCCCACCAATTGCTGGAGGACAAGACGAGTGGGGAGAAGGAGAGGCCATCCGGATTCTCCACGAACGATATTCCTGTCGACATCGATGCGCGGGTGCTCGAGGACGCAACGACACTATCCAAGAACCTGATTCGTCGCCTGAGCACCCGTGACGATCTTCTACTGGCCGCAGTGCAATTACTAAATACGCATCTCGAAACCGCTGTAAAAAAGGCGACAAATCTCAGTGGTGGCCGCCTCGGGGATGCCATGCGCACCGTCCGTGAGGAGTACAAGAGGAAGAATCCCGACCTAGAGATCATCTTGCTAATCGAGGACTTCGCTCTGATTCAAGGTGTGCAGGGTGACCTGGTGGATGCAATCCTCGAACCATCCACCCGTGAAGGCGTGGAGTTCATGGCGCCGATTCGCACAATGATGGCTGTCACCACCGGTTACTTCCACCGGATGGACGAGACAGTCCTGACCCGAATTGGATCGACGAGTGCTCATGTCTACAATCTCGATGTTGCCTTTGATGACGAACAGGGCGTGGACCTTGCTTCCGACTTCGTCGGAAGGTATCTCAACATTGCGCGACTGCTGTCCACAGAATCCACGAAACATGCCGTTGCGACACAAGAGAACGCCTGCGAAAAATGTCCTGTGAGGACCGTCTGCCACGACACTTTCGGCGTTTCCCCTAGTGATGGATACGGACTCTATCCATTTAATAAGGATGCACTGACCCGGTTGGTGCACTCAACCGCAGGGGATGACCCTCGACGCTTCACCCCGCGAACGGTACTGAGCAAAGTCGTGATCCCCATCCTAAGCACTCACGCAGATGACCTGGAACACGGACAATTTCCCGGCGATCAATTTGAACAAGACTTCCCCGTTTCGACGATCGATTCGACATTACCCAGCAACATCGCGGCAGATATCGATCGGAACGATATTTCCGACGCCAGTCGCCGAAAGACACTACTCACCTTCTGGCACGACGGTGGCCAAAAGCAGACCAATACAGATATCCTGCGAGCATTTAGTGTTCCTCCTCTCTCGATTCCGTCGGACCGGACGCCAAGTTTCGTCCCTGGCTCACCGAGTCGAACCCCCACAGCACCATCCAGTATGAGACCGGATCGAAAGCAACAGACCGCTTTCTCGACAGACCTGCCTGCATCACTCGAAAAGCAATTGGCAGCGATCGAGAATTGGGGCACTCGCCCCGACTCATCCCTCACCGACGCGGATATCAGCCGAGTTGTCCGGGGTTTCCTGGCGCGTACCGTCTCTGATGCCTACCTGTGGACCACACCGGTCACCAAGTCTTTGAATCAGGGCGACATAACTCCGTTTTGGTGGAATGGCGTCGGCAGACCCGTCTCCATCGAGGATGCAAATGAGAACGTGGGCAAGGGCAAACAATCCCCGATTTATCTCAAACGATCGCCCGAAAACGCGCTCCTCTTCCAAGAAATTCACCTTGCCAAGCACCACAAGCGAGGAATAGGGGGACGTTACAACCGACGACTGGCTGCCCTTGCCGAGGAGCATTCCTCCACGTTCTCACGGGAACTGCAGAAACAACGATATTCGTCCGACGAGGTGCTCGTCAAAGCGATGACTGCATCTCTGATCGGCGCTGCGTTGTTCGGCCGGGCCCGACCCCAGACCGCGATTGCCGACCTCATGTCGGCGGTGTTCGACGATGGCACGTCGTGGACACTCCAGGACCTACCGTGTCGAGTCCCCAACTGGGAGGCTCTCGCAAGGCAACACCAAGCGGCAAGACCCACCCTGGTCGCCCGCCTTCGTGAAGCCTTCGGCATCTCCAAGGGCACCGGTGCAGCACTCTACCTCGACGCCGCCCGTGTCCAGCCACTCTTGGATCGCGCGAAGAAGATTTGGACCTGGGATCCCCCAAACGACATCCCGGATTGGCTCGCGCCCGCCTCGAAGTCCTTCTCGAAGTTCCCCACCGTTGTGGTCGAACAAGCAGCAGCCCTGCAGAACACGATCGAAGCAATCCGACAGTTCGTCCCACGGGGCGTGACGTGGGCGGAAATCGTGGCCAGCGTGCGCGCCTCCCTTGAAGCTTCAGTCAATGCGAGCCTCCCGATTGCACCCAATGTGAGTGCAGAACTACAACGATTCACATCAGAACAGATTGATGTTGGGTGGACCGAAGTTATCGCAATCGAGGACGACTTGGCGCGGATCGACGAAGCAACAACCTCGTCCGACGAAATCCATTCTCGAAGTGTTGCCGCATGCGCACGGCGGCATGCCGTCGACTTCGACAGCATCATCGCGTTCCTTACTACTGCGGATAAATGGATTGACGCAGCACTGAATGAACAATCGCTCACTTCCGCATCCGACATCGTCGAGGCTGCGTCTAAGGAAGTAGCAGAGGCCGTCGACAAATGGGCGCACGTCCTCGAGTCGGAGAAAGGCGACTAGTGACCGAAACAGCGAATGCTCCGCGCCATCTGCTCGCCAAAGCACAGAAACTGACGGCGCTCGCGGAAACGTTGGGAGCAGATCGTCAGAAAAAGAACGAAGCAGAACGTATTTCGCAGCGAACTCACGAGTTGCGTACCGCAGTGTCCTTGCTCGATTCAGCGGTGCAATCCGCCCGAGCCTTGACGGAACTCGACGCTTCGTTCATCTGGGATATCGACGAAGCCCGCGCTCGACAGCGCAAATTCGTCGGGGTCATCAAACGTTATCCCATGCCGAGCGACAATGTATTCAACTCGGCCTGCACAGACCTCCGCAATTTCTCCGAAAGACTTGACCGCAACTCGCGCCGATTTTGGAATTCCTGGAAGAATCAGAAACAAACCGACCTGCCGATTTCTCGCCTGGTCACTCTCGATCCGCACGACCAAGCGGAAGCGAATAAATTGCGTGAGACCCTATTCGAATCCGGAGCGTACGACAATCCAACTCCCGCAGCAATCCGCTTGTTCCAACGAGAACTTCGCGAATTGACCGACCTATTGGAAAAGGCCCCCGAACTCCCGTCCGCGCTCGAGGGAATCTACCGCAAGCTGAGCACCACCGGTGCCGCTCTGTCCGATATCGACGACGAGACAATTGCATTGCTTCGCCAGACGGGGACGCTATCCAACAGGATCATCCTGAAGGTGATCCACTCGTGACGGATCGACTCCCGAAGGATTTCCTCAACGAACTTCTCAACCGTTGCGAAGAACTCGAACTGCCACTGTTGTCATGGGGACTGACAGACGTCGCACTCGACGAGGACGAGGTCCTCGCGGCTATCCGCGCCGTTCAGGAGAACCATCCAGACGTTCGTCAGTCAGCGGAAGAAGTCCTGGAGTGTTGCGTGTCGGACCTGGCGTTGCTACTACGACTTCCAGACCGGAACACGCCAAGATATCGCACGCGCATCGCCGAAGCGGTCCGGCTGACAGCGAACCTCCGTCAGTTGTTCCCTCCGAAAGGCGCGAACGACCACAACTCCTGGCGCACGGGCAAGAATTTGGTCGCTGACTATCGATTGCACGTCAGCCCCCGTCGATACCCAAGGCGTGACGTGCCTGCAGAAGAACTCGTACGGGAACTGTCATCGGTCCAGGATCTGCATCCGATTCAGAAGGACGTGATCGCCGCCCAAACCCGAGGCCGACTCCTCTCACGATTCCAGGTTGAGTCCACCCTCGCTGTCTTTAACGGCCTAAGGTCGTCACGAAACTCTGCTGTCGTGGTCGGTGCGGGAACCGGTAGCGGGAAGACACTGTCGTTCTACCTTCCCGCATTCACGGACGTCGTCAACCAGGTTCACGAGAACGGCCGGCACGTCGTCCATACTCTCGCGCTATACCCTCGAAAGGAATTGCTACGTGATCAGTTGGCTGATGCGCTGTCGACCGCACTGATCCTCAATCCGGTACTTGTCAAAAACGGTCTGCGCCCACTTCGACTCGGAGCCCTGTACCAGGACGTGCCCTCCCATGCGAATGCATGGGTCTTCTCTGGAAAGGGAACGCGGGACTCCGCTTGGGAGAGGACCTCGAACGGTTGGGCCTGTCCATTCGTGCCGTGTCCTACGGACGGATGCGATCACGGCAGACTCGTCTGGGCCGACCGCGATCGGCGCGCGCAGCGAGAACGTCTCCGGTGTGACTCCTGCGGAATTGAGATCGACGGCACCATACTCGCACTGACAAGAGAGTCCATGCGTACTACTCCACCGGACTTTCTCTTTACCACCACTGAGATGCTGAATCGAGCCAGCACTGATCCAGATCTCGATTCCCTGACCGGATGGGCCAGACACACTCCGCGCCTGGTATTGATGGATGAGATCCACACTTATTCGGGAGTACCCGGCGCCCAAGTCGCACACCTACTACGTCGATGGCGAAGTACGGCCTCTCATTCGGTCACCTTTGTTGGACTGAGTGCGACTCTTCGTAACGCGGATACGTTCTTCGGTTCACTCGTAGGACTGGACAGTAGAAACGTCCGCTATATCGAACCGCGCGAGTCCGAGCTGGAGTCGGAGGGACGGCAGTACTCCCTGGCACTGCGCAATGACCCAATTTCTGGAGCAAGTGTCCTTTCGACCTCGATCCAGACTGGGATGCTATTCGGCCGAATCCTCGACCTGGGCTCCTCCGATGGAGTATTCGGATCAACCGGATTTCTTTTTACCGACAACCTTGACGTCACCAACCGCTTCTACAACGACCTCCGAGATGCCGAGGGTGGGCAATCCCGAAATGGGACTCGAGGTGGATGGCGCCCGGTCCTCGCCGGCCTTCGATCGTCGCGACGCCCCACCCACATGGACCGGTTTCGGGAAGGTCAGTCGTGGGACATAGTCGAACGAATCGGTCGCACCCTCGATCCGGAACTACAATCAGGTGCACTACGGATCGGCCGCACGTCCTCGCAGGACTCCGGTGTGGCTTCCACAGCCGATCTCATTGTCGCGACCGCTTCACTGGAGGTCGGATTCAACGACAACAGGGTCGGCCTTGTTCTCCAGCACAAAGCACCACTGAGTGCATCTGCTTTCATTCAGCGACGTGGCCGCGCAGGCAGACAGCGCGGAACGCGCCCCATCACCGTAGTCTCACTCTCCGATTATGGTCGCGACCGCTTCGCCTACGAGAACTACGAGACACTATTCGACCCCGAAGTCGAGAGCCGATCACTGCCCGTTACCAACCGATTCGTCCTGAAGATCCAAGGAACCCACGCCCTCCTTGACTGGATTAACGCCCAACTGCGCCGACAGCACCGGTATATCAACGTTCGGGACGTGCTCACTGCACCGAAGCCAGGCAAGAAGGTACCGCCGAAGGAACACAGGGAAGCGGCGATCACACTACTCGATCGGGTATTGAACGATACGCAAGTCCAGGATCAGGTCGCCGAGCACCTGCGTCGCACACTCCAGATCTCCGAGGAGCATGTCCAGGCCGTCCTCTGGGAGCAACCGCGTTCGATCCTGCTGGCAATGGTCCCGACCGCCCTTCGCAGGTTGCGCTCGAACTGGAAGCCGGTGAGCCCGGATCCCGGCGCCAAACCCGACTCCCTGCTTCCCGAATTCATCACTCGGGCCTTGTTCTCACCACTCGACCTTCCCGAGGTCATGCTGGACATGCCTTTTGCCGACGAACCCGAGTACATGCCGATCCTCCAGGCGATGCGTGAAGCAGTGCCCGGTCGGGTGAGTCGCCGCTTCGGGCATCGCCGTGATGATCACCGTACGTGGCTCCCTATGCCTGACAATCCAGACAACGCAATTGACCTCGACACTTTCGTTGTGCTCGGCGAAACCCTAGGAAATCGAAGGGACGACACAACAGGCGGAGAGGTCACTGTAGTGCGACCGTACGAGATCGCACTGTCAGTCCCCGACAAGGCGGGCGTCGCCGATCGTTCGCAAGCGATCCCGGTGTGGTCCACGGAGATTGCGCCTCGTCCCTTCACACCCCTGACACCAGCGGACGTCCCCTTGAACTCCACCTGGGAGAACGCAATCAAGTCCGTTGACTTCGCGATGCACAGCACAGGCAATCCCGTCGATGTACACAGGACGTCTGCCGAGGCTCATGCCGATTTCGTGGACGGACAAGGTCAAACATCCCGCCATGTGATTCGCTATTCCCGAGGAGGCGAACCCGCTGCTCTAGGGTTCACCCTTCCTGTCGACGGGATCCGCTTCCGAGTTGCCCCACTCGTTCTGGGGTGCGACCGCGTACGCGAACACTTGCGGTCACCGCAATGGCGCACGTACGCCTTTCTACAGGAGTTCACCAATGATGTGGGACTTGTCGATGTGGTCAACCCGTTCCAGGCCGGTTGGCTCGGTCAGGTGTATTTGACGGCTTTCGCCTTGTCAACAGTTGACGCCGCGACCGATCGATCGAGTGCAGTGTCATCTCTGTCCCAAGGCGGGTGGGCATCCCACCTTCCGGAGGTCCTTCGGGTTCTCTATCGATACGACTCGGACGAGGATTGGACCGACGAACGACTCGTTGCAGTACTGTCCGAACTGGCCAACAATCCCGCAGTGCAGTCGGCAATCGACCGTGCAGCGCAAGTCCTTGTTGCCGATGACATCACGGAGCGGACCTCGACACTCGCACGGCGGACATACCTCGATACGTTGGCAGGAGCGGTGCTCGCAACATGTCTTCGCGCCTGCCCGGACGCCGGCGACACCGATCTTGTCGTGGACGTAACGGACATCGACGGAGGCGGCTCAGCCGACATCTGGATTAGCGAGACCTCCGTCGGGGGAACCGCCTTCGTCGAAGACATCGCGCGGTTCTATTCGTCCGATCCCCGCCGATTCTGGTCCTTGATCGAGTCCGCACTCGGACCCACCGAATCCGAGTACGTAGACGCCGCGCTCACCGCTCTGCTGCGGCTTGTTCGAAATAGCCCAGCCTGCGACCTCGCTTCCATACTTCAACGCCTTCGGAGCGACATCAGCGCCTCGGCCTCGATCGAAGCCTTACGAGCGCTACGGCAGCAGTGGAGTGCGATTGATTCGCCGCCCCGTCACTCCGCGCTAGCCGCCCTGTCGAGCAGAATGCTGAGGAAGGGTTCAGGGCCGGCCACTGATTCTGCGGTGTTCGAACTGATCCAGAACTGGGACGCGTGGGAACAGGCTTCGGGCATCGAATTGGACTCCCGAATCGTGGCATATCTCGCCGCGACACGGGGAGGTTCGTCGATGAACGCGGACCAAATCTTCAGCCTCCTGTGGCCGCGGGGGCCCGTCGCCAGAAACCGTAAGGTGATGCACTATCAGCCCTATCGTCGCCAGTTGTTCCTGGACCGACTGCTGGTTGACGCCGCGCTCTTCCGAACCGTCCCAGCGGTCGACGTAACCATCGACGGTTGGGAAGATGAGTACCGCACAATGCTGCAATCGTCTTCCGCAGTCGACCTGTGGTGTCCTTCTTCCGGAACGACGACGTTGTCCGACGCCCTGATCCGGATCCCTGCACTCCCCGTCTCCCAGGGCCACCTAACGTTCTACGGGCAGGTTCGCGGCGTCCGGCGAAATGGAACCAAATTGACGGCACGGATTGAGATTTCGGAGTCCTTGCAATGACACGGCTGGAACGTACCATCCGCACGAGTTGGGCCACTGGGATCAAGGCCGACACCTTCCTGGAGACCATCATGGTGTCCGAACTCCTGTCCCCCAGTAGCGACTTATGGTTGGTCTCACCATGGATCACTGACGTCGTCGCGGTTGACAACAGTTACGGATTCTACGACGACATGTTCGAGAATCCGCCCTCCCGACTCCGACTGGCAGCGGCACTGGGCGTCCTATCCGAGCGAGGATGCCAGGTCAGAATCGTCACACGATCCGACCCGCACAACGATGCTTTTCTCGACCGAGTCACGAGTGCTGCTCCACACATTCTGATTGCCGTCGACGAAAGCGATTGGGTCCATGAGAAGACCTTCTGCGGCCAGAACTGGATCATCACCGGATCGATGAACTTCACAATCAACGGGACGGAACGGAACGACGAATACACGACCTTTCATTGCGGCGGAAGTCTTCCAGCACAGACCCGTATCGACCTCAACGCGCGCTGGAAGGAGCAACTCCATGTCCGAGGCTGAAGTCGAACTCGAACGCTTACTGACCAGCTTCTTCGGCGAGGGTAATGCAGCCTGGCCCGGAATGGACCCGAACTATCGGTGGTCATCGCGGGTAGTCCCCTTTGTCGAAAACGCGCGCCGCAGTCGCCGCGGCCCGCTTGTGCTGCCCCGCATGTCCTACAGCGGGAACCTGTTCGTTCTCTACGTTATTGTTCCCGATCCGCGGGAAACCGTATTCGTCACGGAACTGATCCGCTCATTCGCCGGCCCAACCCTGATCGAGACCTTCGATCGCGCGATCGTCCCAGTGCAACCAGATCAGAGGGACGTCGTGGAACACGGAATCGCCGCAGCAGCTCCACGTGCATCAATCCTCAAACTCCAAGCAGCCTCGTCGAATTCAGCCCGCAAAGAGTTGACCGACTCCATGATCTCGATGCTTGATATGATCGGCCAAATCCCGCAGCGGAACCTGCAGCATCGCAAGCCGATCGGCCGACTCTTGGCCGAGTTCGACGCGGCACTTTCATCGGGGGCAACTGATGCTTCGCTAGAAATCCTGCAGCAGATCGAATCCGTCGGCGGAATCACAGCCACAAATCTCGCTGCCCTGAGAATCCGGCGCCTTGACAAACTCGGGCAAAGCCGATCTCTTCTCGACTACGAAGGACTCACCGACGTGTTGCTTCAGCACGTCTCGGGTGCCGTGCACGAATCGGTCCTCAACGCGTTGTGGACCGAGTTCGTTGAAGACCCCGTCTCACGCGGCGAGGTCGACGATGCGCTTGCCGCCCTCAGTGCATCTCCACTCGCTATGCGCCTGTTCCTAGGCGTGGACTACTCCGCGTTCGGAAGTTGCGCACTGAGTGTGATCGCCCTCCTCGCGATCCACTTCGAAGACGAGCGAACACTCACCGACGCGTCAACGGTACTGCTCGCCTCGTCGTCGGCCGCCACCATCCCTCCGGCCATCCGTTCCCTACTGCACATCCATGACGAGGCAAATCCACCCGAACCGTCGCCGATCTCCAATCAGGTGCCGACGACCGCGGCGGTTGGATCGTGGACCGAACTCCTCCACCGCTTGGACACCTTCGATCCTGCCCAACTTTCCACTCAGAAATTTGCGTCCTGGCCATCGCCGGCCGACGACGATGCTGCGCTGGCCGACTCCTTCGATAACCTCGGCGACATGCACGCCGACATGGCATGGTCAGTGGTCGGGCCATTCCTGGAATCCATCGGATACACCGAAGCCGCACCGCTCAGCGCCCGGGCCCTGATTCGTAACGCAATTGCCTTCGACCGCTTCAGTCCAGGCGACCTCGCGACAATCGCAGCACTTCTGGAAATTGCTCTGAGGTCGGGAATGAAGCAAGTCGACTACGTCGACCTGCTCCTTGAACTCCAATCTTCGTACGAACAGTGGAGTTCTCCGGGCAACGCTCCCTTCGTGCTCGACCTGGTCGATCGACTGGCTATGTCCGCATGTCCCGATGAGGACGCTCGCAGAACCTTCACCGCGACGGTCTTCGCTCCCCTGCTGCGGCACCTTCCACGACTGCATCCCGTCGACCGTGACTTCGGCGCGAGGCTGTCGAGCGAGGTCGGTCTCGAACTCGACTGGTCGCTGCGCACTGCCACGACAGACAAGGTCGACTTCGAGCAGTCACAGCCTGCACTGAAAGTACTGCTCTATTCTCTCGACGAGGGCGTACTAGCGCGCTGCGCCGAGCAGTTGGGGCAAACCTCGCCGACCCTCCGAGTCGCAACGGCACATGATCACGTCGGCGGACCGCAACTCAAGGAGAAGGTTCGAAATTCCGACATCATTGTTATTGCAACGCGGTGCGCGAAACATGCTGCCACCGGCTTCATCGGAAAGTACGCCGAATCGTCAAAGATCTTTTTTGCGCAAGGAAGTGGATCAGCGTCACTCTTGCGCGCGACGTACGGTGCGCTTGAGGCGGTGGTCTTGTAGGCATCCGGGTGCCATCCGGTTTTATTCAGAGGCAGATCTGGTCGTTAGTAATTCCGAGCACCATGAAATGTTTCGCCGGCGGACGGACCGATCGGCACAATGAACTCGTGCTAGCCAGGTCCAGCTATATACCTGCGGACTCCTTGACACAACCTGACGGTCCAATCGTTCCGAAAACCGGCACGAATGGACTCCAGTGCAAATTGACCGATGGAGCAGTCGGGTCGCATCAACGAATCACCCGCAAGAAAACGTTCGTCAACAGCTTAACGTCGTTAGGCGTGTTCTGCAGAGAATTCCATCGCCTCTGATCGTCCGGACCCAAGTCCCAGACTCCACCTGTCCACGCTGCGATATCTCCGATCGAGGCGAGCTTCCTGTCAATCCGAAGTTCGTTGAAATCCTGAGGGTAAACTCCCTCGGTTATCGAATCCATTACGTATCCGAGGGCCTGGATACCGACGCCGTGGGTGAGGCGGGACTTCCTCGGAGGCATCTTCCACTCGATCGGCCAGGTGTTCTCGACGAGTTTCCAGAATGCCGTCAAATGCAGGACCATCTGATCGATGTCGCCGGAACCATCGTCGGGATTCCGGTACTGATACAGGGCACCGTCGTAAAGACTATTCTCGATCATCTTCAGGATCGTGTTGTCCTTGATTTCGCCGTCTGGCGAAGTCGGCATCGCGATCTTCCGGTAGAAGGGGCCCTCCGGGTCGCTGTTCAACCGGATCATCACTTGAGCAGGCAACTGACGGCGCGCGTACTTCGGCGGCAGGTACCCCGCAGTGTCAGGGAGCAGTTCGTGAATAAGGCCCTTCGGCAGCGGCTTCGTGTTGTTGACCAGAATGAATTGCGAACGTTGTTCATCCTCGGAACTTGCGATGAAACCCACTGCAGCTACCGGAAACTCTCCCAGATCGGCCTCGCGGATGGCAGCGCTGCGTTGCTGGCCGTCTACCAGCAGGGCGGGTTTGTCCTCTTCTGCGACACTCTCGTCGACAGGGATGATGATGTCGCCTGGCACCGAGTACTCAACCGAACTCTTGCGCCGATACGGTTCGAATCTGACGCGTTCGTCGAATGCGAGAACAACCGCATTCGGAAGCATCGCCCCGTCGGATTCCAAGTAACGCCGAATCGCCTTGATATGGCTGAGAACTTCCGGGCGCTGATAGCCGTCGAGAGCACCGTCATCGTCTCGGTGAATGCGCGAGACAGTCGCGAAGTCGTGGATCTTCTTCCCATCGACCGCAAAGCAGTAGATTCGGCGTTCACCCTGCTTCACCTCGATCGCAGGAACCCGAATCTCATATCTGTCGGCCATCTCTATCCCTCTCGACTCTTGCGACTACGGGGCAGCGCAGCCATTTTTGCTGCCAGCACCGACAAGTTGTGGAATCCGCGGCGCTTGTTCCGCTCGGTACCGCGGAAGATGGCCATCTCTACGCCGTGCTTACTACACAGGCCACAGGGGCACTGCTTCCACGGGCGATCGGCCAGGGTCCGTCGATACTCGTCCTCATAACTCTTCTTGACCCCGACGATCCGTTCGTAGGTGAGTACAAGTTCGAGTGTCTCGTCGAGGGTGGCTTCGTCCCGGTCGTACGCCCGCAACCCCTGCAGTGCGTTCCGCTCCGCTGCCACCGCTTCACGTTGTGAAACCTGACCGGAGAGGATCGCACGCTTCAACTTCACGTTCGCATCGACCTGCGGTACACGGACTGCCGAGTACGTCGTATCGAACGTGTGGAAGTTGTCACGGTCATCCATGAAGGCCTGTCGAAACGCCGAGGTGCTGTCGAAACTTGTGACTCCGAGTTCGGTAAATCGTTCGATTGACGCGACCCTGGTGATGCCTAGAAGGTGCAGTTCAGTCTCAGGCTTCAGAACGTCGCCGATCTCGACCAGACAATCAAGGATGTCAGGTGTCTTGAGTGGCACCATGCCACCAAGCGCAATCCGTCGATAGCCCATCTCTTGCAACTGCTGAACACTGTTCGCGTAACTGGAAGGGTCCCAACCCTGTGCGGCTCCAACCGGTTGCACCGACGACTTCCTCGATCGCGAGGCAGCGAGGAACTTCTCGGCATAGTCGAGTGAGATCTGACGGCGCTCGACCCACTCATCCATAGGCGCGTCGGACGTGCCCGGCCGTTGGTAACCAAGAATGATGTGGTCGATACTTACGCCCGCGTCGAATCCACACTGCTCGTAGAAGTCGAGAACTTCGTCGACGGTGTACGGCGGGACATGTTCGTCCACGTAGTTGAATGCGCCACAGTCACCTAGGGTTTCGACGTTCTCAGGGAGGCGAAAGAAGCGATGTACTCCCATACGGTACAAGCGCTGTCGCTGCGCCGTTGTGTATTTACCCGCTCCGTTGATGGATCCATCAACTATTGCCTTGGACACCAGAATTCCGTCGTATGCCGGCGCAGTGAGAACCTCATGAGCGTATCGGTCGTCACGCTGCCGAACCCGGAGTGGTGAGTACTCGTCATTGACAAAGTCGTAGGTCGGACTCACCAGGTCCTGGCTGTCCGGAAAGTAGAATTTCACTTCTTCCCCGCTCGGGCATCGACGTAGGCGCGAGCAAGATAGTTAGACAACGCCGAGATGTGACGCGGCGTGTTCTGCAACTCGTTCCACGGAAGGCCAATTTCGTTCCACGTGCCGTCAGTCCACCGACACAGCGGAGCGATTCGGCCAAGTTCGTTCCTCGTTACTCCAACAGCATCAGCCGAATCCACGGCGACATGGACCATCACTCTATCCATCAACCGACTCATGGCCCTAATCCCCACGCCCCCCATGAGACGCGACTGAACCGGGGGCTTCCCCCACGCATCCGGGAACAACTCGCACACTGCAGTCCAATACGTGAGCAGCAATCGGCGTATGCCCTCTGTATCGGTCGTACCTAGAGCCATGTTCCGGTACGGGAACAGCACACCAGCAGGCGATTCGAGCGATTCCTTCAGCGCCTCCACCAGACCGGTGTCGGTCACAACCGCCTTCTTTCGCTCGACTTCGTCACTGGAGGCACGCTTGATCAATCCCCTGAACGGAGAGTCCGGGTCCTGGTTCAGCATGTCGACCAGCGCTGACGGGAGCCTCCGAGCAGACAACCTCGGCGATGGTGCTGCAAATACCTCCGGCAGGAGCTCGGTAACCAGGTTCGACGGGAGCGGCGCGACCGTGTTGATTCGAAGAAACTGTTCACGCTGCATCGCCAGGGTCGGCGCAACGAAGCCTGCGATCGGCACGGGCATTCTGGAGTTCTTCGTGCGCGAAAGCGCCAGACTCCGCTGCTGTCCATCCACAATCCATGCTGGCCTGGGAGCGTCATCTGACTCAGGAATCGGAATCTCGAGCACCCCCGACGTAGACAAGCCATCGCTCGTCGCCGGCCCACGACTCGCCCTGAACTTGACAGTTTCCGGCAGCGCAAGGATCAGGCCGTTCGGAAACAACACCTCTCCGGAGTCCAGATACTCCAGGATCTGCTTGACGTGGTTACGTCGCTCCGGCCGTTGGTAGCCAATCAGTTTTCCCGCCTCGTCGCGGGAGATACGCGCGACGTCCGACACCTGACCGACCTCTTCTGCTGCGAGCGCAAAGAGATATACGGGCATGTCGGGATTCTGCATGATCCGTAGCGCCCGACGCTCGATCGTTCTTACTTCCTTGCTCATGACATGCCGACCTTCACAGCTCTGAAAAGTCGACCGAATCGCTTTTGCTCACATGCCATCCCGGAATCGCGGAACATGCGCAACGCCCGCGTGGCCGACAGTGATTGATCCAATGCAATCAGTTGCTTGATCGCCTCAACGATCGCAGCGTCGTCCACTGGGATTCGGTCATACCGTTCCTCACGTCGAACAGAGTGACACCACTTTGTCCACCGACGATCTGCGTGGGCATCCCACAAGACCCCGTCGTCTCGCTGGGCGAGCCAGGCTCTGGCGATCCGAAGATTCAGACTCGACGCAGTACCACCCAGTTCTGCACGCAATGCACGATCCGAGGGCACGCGATGCACACCCGCGATCTCCTCGGCACCTCCGACCATCACGACTTCGCCACTTCGGTTCCCCAGCGCGATCAGGTCGTCGCGCATCGCCCGTGCGTAACTCTCCGAAAGGACCAAGAGCACTCTGCGATCAGTCGACTCCACGAGAGACTCGGAATGCTGAAGGTCACCCGACCGGCGCCACCATGCCCTCACATCTGGGGCTCCAACTGCAACCGTGTCCGGTTGGCCTCCTGCGAACGTTGCCGAATACGACGGCGTCAACGAGTCGACGTGTCGCAACCCCAAGCCCGCGGACGCCACCATCATTCGGACTCGAAAGCCTCGCTCGGACGCATCCTCCGCAAGCCTCAGGGCCTGCAACCACGCCTCTCCTTGATAGAGCTGTCGGAGGGGGGTAGCAGGATGACCATGGTTGAGCCGACGGCTCCACTCATCGTGACGTTCGGCAACCGAACCGGAGGGCAACGAACGGACCTGGCACTTCGCGTCAGGCCTGATCGACTTCCGGTCGGTGCAGTTAACTACGAGCGTCAGCGCACGCATACAGGCTCCCTCCACCGTAGTTGCCTAGAGTACAAGAAGCGCAAAAACTACACCACCACCGAGGTGACTCACGTATGCAGTTTCCGATAGGCTGCACCTCAACGGCGATCACCCAGGAGGGCCAGATGGACACACCTGCTGTAGTACTGCTCAGCGGAGGGCTTGATTCGACGACTGTGATCGCGATGGCCCGCGAACAGGGTTTCACACCTTACGCGCTGTCCTTCAGGTACGGCCAACGCCATCTGATCGAATTGGAGGCCGCGACGCGGGCGGCGGATGCCTTCGGAGTCGCTCGCCACGTCGTTGCAGATATCGATCTCCGAATCTTCGGCGGTTCAGCCCTGACAGCCGACATCGATGTGCCGAAGCACTCGACCGCCGAGGAAGTGAGCAACCCCACAGAAGTTCCCGTCACGTACGTGCCGGCACGCAACACGATCTTCCTCTCTTACGCCCTTGCATACGCGGAGACGGTGGGCGCTACGGACATCTTCCTGGGTGTCAACGCCATGGACTACTCCGGATACCCCGATTGCCGACCGGAGTACATCGAAGCGTTCGAACGGATGGCCAACCTCGCAACCAAGATCGGAGTCGAGGGGGACGGCATCAAGATCCATACTCCCCTTCTGAAGATGACCAAAGCGGAGATCATCCGCGCGGGGACCGAACTGGGTGTCGACTACGGGATCACTTCATCGTGCTACGACCCGGACGACGCGGGCCGCCCGTGCGGACACTGCGACTCGTGCCTGCTCCGCCTGAGAGGGTTCGAGGACGCCGGCCTCACCGACCCCCTCCAATACCAAGACGCCCGACGATGACGTACAAAGTCAAGGAAATCTTCTACACTCTCCAAGGCGAGGGTGCTCACGCCGGACGGCCCGCCGTCTTCTGTCGGTTCACGTCGTGCAACCTGTGGACTGGCCGTGAGAGCGACCGCCACCGCGCGATCTGCCAGTTCTGCGACACCGACTTCGTCGGCACCGACGGCATCAACGGCGGCAAGTTCTCAACAGCGCAGGAACTTGCGGCCGCAATCGGCGCCCAGTGGCCGTCCGCCGACCACGCCGAGCGGATGGTGGTGTGCACCGGTGGCGAACCACTCCTCCAGGTCGACCAGGCACTGACAGCGGCGCTGCATGAAGAGGGCTTCTTCATCGCGGTGGAGACAAACGGGACTCAGCCTGTACCCCTGGGGATCGACTGGGTATGTGTGAGTCCGAAGTTCGGTGCCGATCTTGTCGTGCATCGAGGCAATGAACTGAAGCTCGTTTATCCACAGGCCGGCGATGACCCGTCGAACTACCTTCACCTCGAGTTCGATTCCTTCAGACTTCAGCCCATGGACAGTGTCGACGCGAGAGAAAATACTGCGGCTGCGGTCGACTACTGCCTCAATCATCCACGCTGGCAACTCAGCCTCCAGACCCACAAGTTTCTAGGAATACCGTGAGCGAAACTGTCGAGATCTTCCGCGAGTTCAACTTCGAGGCCGCACATCGGCTTCCGAATGTCCCTGAAGGACACAAGTGTTCGCGCCTCCACGGCCATTCCTATCGGTTCACTGTCCATGTGGCGGGTCCATTGAATCCTCAGTACGGGTGGGTACTCGACTTCGGCGATCTGAAAAAGGCCGTCAAACCGATTGTCGAAGAACTGGACCACTACTACCTGAACGAGATCCCCGGGCTCGAGAACCCCACGAGCGAAGTTCTTGCCCAATGGCTTTGGGCTCGCATCCGTCCCGATATGCCCGAACTCACGCAGATCACCGTCCGTGAAACCTGCACCTCCGGATGCACATACCGAGGATAACCTGCACGAACCCGTCGGTTAGGAACCAAGATGACCAATACCGTACGAGCAGTTGGCTATGTGGCCGCCGTTGGCGTGGCGGGTTCAGTCATCCTCTCCAACTGGCTGACGACGCGCTACGGATTCATACCTGTGGGGTTCGGTCAGGAGGCGACCGCAGGAACGCTCGCTGCGGGCGCCGCACTCGCCCTTCGGGATGCCGTCCAGGACGCGCTTGGCAAGGCTGGGATGTTGATCGCAGTGGTTGTCGCTACGGCACTTAGCTACTTCGTCTCCGCACCCTCGATCGCTCTTGCCTCCGCCACAGCGTTCCTCCTCGCTGAGTTGCTCAACTTTCTCATCTACACTCCGTTGCGCAACCGTTCACGACTCGGCGATCGCAGATGGGCTGCAGCAGTGACGTCATCCAGCATTGCTGGAGCGGTCGTCGATACCGCGGTGTTCCTGGGGATTGCATTCGGCGCGGCCGCGATCATGCCCGCGCTTCTTGGTCAACTCATCGGTAAGGCGTGGGCCACAATCCTCTATCTCGTCCTCGGGCGATCGGTTGCCCACCGCTTGAGGAAACGGAACGCACGAACCGACGAAGCAGTAACCGCACGCCAGACGCCCTCGCCGGCAAGCTAACTTCCACTTGGACCGCCCCAGGCGACATCGCAGTCCCTCGACGGCAATTTCGATGCCGTGCGGCCCGCCACGGTGCGGATTGTCCACGCCGGAAAGCAGCACCGTTTTCAGTGAGATCGACGGGATGCGCGGCATCCAGCCCTCGCACACCCCAATCGACGAGTACGACTCAAGCAGATGGCGCCTCTGGGACGACCTGCTCTCGACGTCCGATCATCAGCCGGCGCTAAGGAAGCGTTCGTAACTGAGCGCCAAGAGCTCGCGGTCGGGTCGCTCACTACGAACCGGCGGAACCACCATCAACTCCTGCCCGTGCCGTTCCTTGAGACCGTGCTCGAGCATCGGACCGTCAATTTCATCCAGGAGGTCCTTCCGGATTTCTACGACCAAGTCCGGAGTGATTCCCAGAATGTGTACGTCGTATGCAGCATGGTGGATCTTGCACAGCGCGAGGG
>NZ_BCXI01000059.1 GCF_001895025.1 Rhodococcus zopfii NBRC 100606 = JCM 9919 | reverse complement strand
ACTGAGACCCGATCTGCGTGCCGCTACTTGGTCAGGGCCAGTCCAGGATCCCCGAGCTGACGGCCGAAGTCGCCGTCAGACTCATCGCGTTCTCGTTCCTTCTTCGCACGCGACGCGGACGCGGACGATTCTCCAGAGAACTGCGCATCGTCGTGCATCCAAACGAGATCGGCAAGATCGACCGCGCCGAGTTCCAAGCGTTCCTACGATCCCTGGTTGTCGGATGAACGACAGCGACAGCAGTCTCGACATCCCAGAGCAAGAGCCTTGCGCCTTCTGTGATTACCTCAGTGGGGCGCGACCGTTCACAATCCTCTGTCGCAACGATCTGATCGCGGTGCTCGTCACGAGAGAGCAACGTGGTATCGGGCATCTTCTCGTGTTGCCCGTGCGGCACTACCCAACCCTGCTGGAATCCGAACCTCACGAGCGTCACGCAATGATGGATACCCTCGCATGGGCCGCCGCGGCAATCGATGCTGCATTTGAGCGTCCGGGCATCGCGGTCTGGCAGAACAACGGCACGGCGGCTCACCAAGCTATTCCGCACCTTCACTTTCACATCGCAGGCACCCTGCCTGGCGGAGGCACCGACTTCGACGATGTTCCCGAACTTGCGGTGGAGCAAACAGATCAGATCGCCGCGCAGATCATGGCAGCGATCCAGACCGTTCCTGAGCTCGGACCCAAGGCACCCTAGCCGGCCACCCGCGGCTCTGGTCAAAGGATGAGCTCAGCCCGTTCTCGTGGCCAACCTACGCAGATCGGGAAGTAGATCGAGTACCTCCTCGCAGTCGATCTCGGGAGTGTGGGCCAGCGTGAACGTGGATGGCCGAGCGTACTGCGCTGCACTGATCGTGCGTGCCAGAGATCCTGCCGCCTGAAGAAGGGGTACGGCGCCGTCCCGTAGAGCTGCGCCCGACGGAGTCAGCTCGACGCGGCCGCCGATGCGGTGGAACAGTGCAATGCCGAGTTCGCGCTCGAGCGATTTGATCGTCCCGCTCACTGCTTGCTGGGACAGATGGAGTTCCTCCGCGGCGCGGGTGAAGTTCAAGTGCTTCGCCACAGCGACGAACTGCTTGATCCGGTAAAGATCGAGGAGCGCTTCAGCGGATCCGGGGCGCGGTCGCGGATGCCGCGCGCCGGCTGTTCCGGGAGTCCTGTCGAACGCCATCTCAGCTTCTCGGAGACGGCGGTATCGCGCGCGCATAGCCTGCGGCTGTTCGGTTGGCGGCGAAACCGTGGAAAGCGATGCTGCCGAGGACCGTTGCCGCCATCACATACAACACCAAAGATGCGTCGTCGAGGTCGGAGATGCCGCGCCAGGCCAGGAGACCGAAGACGATCGATGCCGTTCCGCGTGGGCCGAGAAGGGCGATCGCACGTCGATCTCGGGTCGGCAGGTCCGACCCGAGGAGGAACAGGCGAATAGGGACGATGCGAAGGACGGTCAGCGCTGCTGCGACGAATACGAACACCTCCCAGCCGGGTAGCCCGATCTCGGCGAGGTAGGAGACGGTGGCACCGAAAAGGAACCACATTGCCATGCTGCTCAGGGTGGCGAGATCCTCGGTGAGTTCGAGCTCCGAGTGCGCGGTCACCCCGGCATTGCGTGTGGCGTGGTAGGCGATGCCGCAGACGAAGGCAGCGATGAACCCGTTCGCGAACAGCACGCCGGCAGCGGCGTAGGCAAGGAGGGGAATTAGCGCGACACCGATCCGGATTCCTCTCGTTGTGGTGAGCGCGCGGTCGGTCAAGGTTCGGGCGGCGAGCGCGCCACCGAAACCGACGGCGATCCCGACCAGGCCTGCCACCAGTGATGACTGCAGCCCGTGAAGAATTGCGGTGCCGACGCTTTCCCCTGTGTGATCATCCCCGAGCAGAGCCAACGCGACGACGAAGATCGGAGCGACGATTCCGTCGTTGTATCCACTTTCGACGTTGAGAACACTGCGTACTCGGGGTGGGAGTCTTCCGTCGTTGAGGAGGGTCGACGCCGGCGCCATGTCGGTCGGCATGACCACACACGCGATAACCACGATGGTTGCCACTGCGGTGGCGGGCAGCAGCGCGGAGCCCACGACTATCGCGACGAACAGCGACAGTGGCAGGGCACCTGCGAGCAGACGGATCGCAATGGTTTGCTCTCCCCCGAACAAGCCTTTGCGTACTTCGGTGGCGTCGACGAAAAGCAGCAGCGCGAGGATCAGTTCGACGACGTGCTCGGTAGCCGATGCGTTCAACAGGTCGGTCAGATCCTCGTCCATAGCGCTCGACACGGCGATCCCGGCTACCACCATCACCAGGGGCGCAGCCAGGCCGAGTCGAGCGATCCCCCGTGCCCCGAGCGCGCAGACGATTCCGACACACAACCCGACCACGACGAACGTGCTCACTGCAGTGATCCTTTCGATCGGAGAGAGACGACACCATGATCAGGGTGGGTCCTCGAGCATCGCAAACCGGAATCCGTGCCCGAGCGCACCTCGTCGGGACGTCCCTGCGCGATGCGCCGCCGAGACCGGGGCCGGGACAGCAAGCCGCCGCAGCATCTCGTTCGATGCTGCGGCGACCGGCAGAGAGCCTCGGCTCCCGACGGACGAACGGGGGGCCGGGTTGTCAGCCGCCGGCGCCGTGGTTCGGATTGGTGCAGATGGTGCCTTCGCACGGGACATCGGTGCCGTCGCCGTTGGGGTTCTGCATCACGGCGCCGCCGTTGGCGTTCGGGTCGGATCCGGCGCCGTGGTTCGGATTGGTGCAGATGGTGCCTTCGCACGGGACATCGGTGCCGTCGCCGTTGGGGTTCTGCATCACGGCGCCGCCGTTGGCGTTCGGGTCGGATCCGGCGCCGTGGTTCGGATTGGTGCAGATGGTGCCTTCGCACGGGACATCGGTGCCGTCGCCGTTGGGGTTCTGCATCACGGCGCCGCCGTTGGCGTTCGGGTCGGATCCGGCGCCGTGGTTCGGATTGGTGCAGATGGTGCCTTCGCACGGGAGGTCGGTGCCGTCGCTGCGTGGTGCCGGGACCGATGCCCCATTGCTGCCGGCGCTCGAGCCGTTGCCCGCTTGGGGGACGAATGTCGTCGAACTGGGCGCAGAGGTTGTCGAGCGTGTACTGGTGGCATGCGGGGTGGTGGTGGAATGGCTTGTCGTGGTCGGAGCCGGCTCGGACGTGGATTCTCCGCACGCGGCGAGCGTCAGTGGCAGGACAATTACTGCTATCAGCGCTGCACCGAGTCTATTTCTCATGAGATCCCCTTCTACGGTTCGGTCATTCTGCGAGTGAATACGTGTGTGTACGCTCTGCCGAGCGGCGGGGGTGTGGCAGATGCACGGCCCGGGCGGGCGGTCATCCTTCCCGGGCAATGAGCGCGTCTCTGGGGGGAGAGTGGGTATGGCGGAGCCACAGTGCTTGTATCGGTGCCATCGGGGTGCCGTGGAGTTCGGCGACGAAGACACGATCGTTGTGATGAAGGCCAGGTTCGGCTGTGACCAACGTGAACTGGTCATCGTCGACGACGGACGTGGTCGGGACGAGACCACCGATGGTTTCGTGAACCACCCGAGGCTCGAACCCCGCACTCCGACAGACTCCGACGAGGAGGTCGTTGTGCGAGCCGGCACCCGAAGCGTCGGGCAATACCAGAAGATCCTCGGACAGGTCCACGAGTGTGATCACGGGCCTGTGTGCCAGTCTGTGCCGCGACGAGAGAGCGACACGCCACGGCGAATGCCCGATCACCGCGGTCTCGAGATGATGTGACTCGGAGGCGCCGTGACGAAGCGCGACATCGATGTCCCCACTCCTGAGGGATGCTTCGATCTCGTCGGCGAGGATCTGCCGTCCGATGACGGTGACCGGGGTGGCGAACTCACGGACCGGACCGGTCAGCGAGTAGACCTCGTCGGGAGTGACGGAGGGAAGGTACCCGATGATTAGGCGCGTCTCGCCGACGTCGGGTCCGGTGAGAACGTCCCGCGTCAGAGCATCGACCGCGTGGAGTAGCGGTGCAGCACCGTTCTTGAGGATGACACCGGCCGGAGCCAGTGCCAGCCGCCTGCCGACTCGGTTGATCAGGCGGACACCCAGGTCGCGTTCGAGCGACCGCATCGATCCGCTCACCGCTTGCTGGGTGAGGCGAAGCTCTTGGGCAGCGTGAGTCATGTTGAGGTGGTCTGCCACTGCCAGAAACTGTCGGATTCTCCGCAGATCGTACAGGTCGGTTCGTGGCCCACCGACCTCGTTATCAGGCTTCATGGGTTGTGCCTCGAACTCTGGACGAAGCCGACGGCTCGAGTTGCCCGGCCGGGCCGGGATTCGAAGTGGCCCTTGCCGTGCGAGTGTGTGTTTGCGGAAACCACAGCGACGAGGCGCCGCCGGATGTCGTCGTCGACTTGCGTCCCAGGTGCCGACACACGGTGCCCGGACGCCGTGTGGCTATCGGGATTGAGCGTCATCACGAATCTCCAGGGTCGATACCCCAGCGCCGGCTGAGCGCAGGTCCTTGCGTGAGGAACTCGGGCTGGATCCGAGCACGGGAGTCGATTGGGTGCGGACTGTGAAAAGCAGTGCCTAGGAGTTGTGCACCACCTGGGTTCCGTCGGCCCACCGGTCGTGAATGCCCTGTTTGGTCGGGCTCTTGGCGATTGTCACCGCGATCGCAATGCGCAAGGCCAGGTCGAGAATGGTGCCGATATAGGGGAGGGCACCTACTGCGATGAAGACGTTCCTGCGCACCGATTGCCGGGCCGATGGGCGCGTACCGGCCGGGTCGATCACACGCAGCCCGAGCAATCGCTTGCCGATCGTTGTGCCCCACTGTGTCTCGCAGACGATGAAGTACACGAGAGCGGCGGCCGCAGCCAGCCCCGCGAGCAGCGGAAGGTTCTCTTGCAGACCGAAGATGCTCATGACGAGGTACAAGATGACAGCCACGACCACCGAATCGATGAGCCGCGCGAGAAATCGGGGGCCGAGACCGGCGGGGCGCTTCGTTCGGTCGTGACGGCCCGTGTTCGACTCGAATTCCGGCATCACCATTTTCGTCCCTCTCACAATGTTTTCCCATAGCGGAAACAAGCTGCTGCACTGTGTATGGAGCGCTGCGTAACGGGCTCGTCGCTGATGGCGTCAGCGTGCTTTGGTGAATGGAACACTAACCGATTGTTGTGGGATGGGAATTGCTGTCGCGCCGGGAACATGGGCTCGGGGCGGCGCCACCGACCGAAATGGGATTCGGATCGCTGTGTTTGTGCTGGTCGGTGGTTCGACGTCGGTCTGGTTCAAATGCTGTTTGTGAAAACATCAGACTTGCTTGTTGACGATCGGTCGGCGCGTCCGAGGCAGCGAACCGCGGTTTCGGGATTCGCGGACTGTTCGGCTGTGGACGGCAGGGTGGCACTACCGGGAGGTGCTGCGGTTCGTGACGGGCAGATCCTGTTACCGCGGGTACGGCTTCCGGAAAATGCGCCCGGGACCCGTGGGGGCGGGGTTGTTTTCATCGACACGGAATGATCCGTGTCCGGGACGCAATCGCGGAGCGGCGCGATCTCATAACGTGGGGTGGTCGATATACCGATTGCCGACACGGCGTGCTACCAGTTGTGGCTCGTGACGGCGTCGGCGACGCGGGCTACTTGATCGTCGGTGAGTTCCGGCCACAGTGGAAGCCGGACCAGGGTGGACGCGAACTCGGAGCTGTGCCTGCATGATTCGACGGTACGTCCATATTTCAGGCCGGCGGGACTTGTGTCGAGCGGAACGTAGTGGAACGGTGCGACGATGCCTTGTCCAGCGAGGTCGTCGATGAGTGCGTCCCGCCGGGCCTCGTTCGGCATCCGCAGGTAGTACAGGTGCGCAGTGTGCTCCCGGTCGGGCGGAACCATCATGCGGCGGACGCCGCGGCGGTCCGCCCAATCGGCGAGCGCGGACGAGTATGCACTCCACACCCGATGACGCTCGGTCTGGATTGTCGCGAACTCGTCGAGTTGCGCGTCGAGGACAGCCGCGTTCAGTTCGCTGGGCAGGTAACTCGATCCGATGTCCCGCCAGGAGTACTTGTCGACGAGACCCCGGAGAAAACGTCCACGGTCGGTGCCCTTCTCTCGGATGACCTCGGCGCGTTCGGCGAGGACGTCGTCGGTGAGCAGGAGAGCACCGCCCTCGCCGCAGTGGATGTTCTTGGTGCCGTGGAAGCTCTGGGTGCCGAAAGTGCCGATGGTGCCGAGTGTGCGACTCTGCCAGGTTCCACCGAGCCCGTGTGCGTTGTCCTCGATCAGATCGAAGCCGTGAACGTTCGCGAGGTAGAGCAGTAGAGCCATGTCTGCTGCGACTCCCCCGTAGTGCATGACGATGACTGCTCGCGTTCGGTGGGTGATCGCGTCCGCGACCGACGACGGATCCAGGTTGCCGGTGTCCGGGTCTATGTCGGCGAAGACGACGGTGGCTCCACGGTGGGTCACGGCGGTCGCGGCCGAAGTGAAGGCGAAGCTCGGCACGATCACTTCGTCGCCCGGACCGAGGTCGAGCAGCAAGCAACTCAGTTCGAGCGCGTGTGTGCACGAAGTGGTGAGTAGCACGTGGGGCGCCGAGGTGATCTGCCGAAGTTTGGCTGTGGCCGACTCGGTGAACGGGCCGTCGCCGTGGAGGTGACCCGAGTTCAGCGCTGCACGCAGGTTGTCCAGTTCGCGGCGGGCGCGATAGGGGCGGTTGAACGAAATCTGCTCGGTGGTCATTGCGTGCTCCGCGGCGTATCGGTGCTCGTCGGGGGTGCGTTCTCGGGCGGCGCCGAGTCGAGGTGGCGCAGGTTTCCGTCGAGACGAGGTGTCGGTGAGTCGACCCTGAGGTAGAGGGGACGACCGGCCAGGATATGGAGCCCGACGCCCAGGTATTCGGCGATGAGCCCGAGGGAGATCATCGTCGCGCCCGAGCACAACAGCAACACGACGATGGTCGATGCCCAACCTTCGGGACTGTCGTCGTCGGTGTACAGGGTCTGCCAGATGATGACCGCCGCCATCGCTGCTCCGGTGAGTGCGAACACGAAGCCGACGACGCTGACGAAGCGTAGACCTCGGGTTCCACTGCACAGGAACATCTTCCAGAAAAGAGACAGCAGCCTCCGGTAGTTGTAGCCGGATTGCTCGCGGTATTCCTGTCTCAGTTCGACCGGGACGGAGGCCGTGCTGCCGACCACCCAGGACAGCGCCACGTCGAGGTAGGTGCCGTTCGCGGCGACACCGGCCAGGCTGCGTGCGATGTCACCGCGGATCAGACGGAAGCTCTCGAAGCGTGTCGATGCGGGAAACGAGAACAAAGTCGCCAGTACCAGTTTCGCGCCCCGCGAGGTCATGTTGCGCATTGCGCTGTGTGGACGCGGATTGCTCGGCCTGGAGTACACGAGATCCGCTCGTGCGGTGAGCGCCGTGTCGATGAAGTCGCCGATGCTGGCCGGGTCGTGCTGCCCGTCCTCGTCCATGGTGACGATCCAGTCGCCGCGCGCGTCGGCCATGCCGGCTATCGTCGCGGCGTCCTGCCCGAAGTTGCGGCTGAGCCATACGGGGCGTAGGCGAGGATGGTCCTGCACAAGTTGTTGTATCACCACGTCGGATCGGTCCGGGCCGTGGTCGTGGACTACGAGGATCTCGTCGACGACGTACTCGACTCCCAGTGCGGTCGTGGCACCGTCGATGTACCGGTCGAGTTCGGAGACGACACTGGCCAGGGTGTGCTCACCACGATAGACCGGGATGACGACAGAGACGGTCTGCCGTGCAACCATCGGGCGGGTGTTCGAGGTCACTGTGTTTCGCCAGACATGTGTCGTGTTACTCGGCGCCTCGAGCGTGCACGTGATCGAGGATGACGGCCTTGGCGGCGGCCCACGCGGACGAGGTCACGTTGCCGAAGTCGCCGTGTCCGACACCCTCGAGGGTCCGTAGCACCGCTGGATCGCCGGCAGCGGTGGCGGCGGTGACGTAACGCAATGACTGAGCAGGGTCGACGGTCTGGTCGGCGCTGCCGTGGAGAGCGGTCACGGGCAGTCTGACCGGCAGATGTTCGATAGGGGAGGCGATGCGGTAGCGCTCGGGTTGTTCGTCAGGCATGCCACCGAGCAGGTTTCGCACGAACACGTCATGACCGTCGGTCGCTGCGAGTGACAGATCGAGAACGCCCGCCATGATCGTCGCGCTGCGGGGCCGGATGGTCGGCTGGTGGCCGGGGGAGTCCGGGGGCAGCGTGTGGCGGCCTGCGATCCACGCGGCGAGGTGTCCGCCGGCCGAGTGCCCTGCCAGGTGGACCCGATCGAGGTCGAGAGTGTTACCGGACGCGTCCTGAACTACTGTTCCCAGGGCCTCGGTGGCGTCGTCAGCATCGGCGAGCGTCAGCGGCCAACCCCCGGCACCGTCGACGCGGCGGTACTCGATGCTCCAGACCGCGACGCCATCGTCGACGAGCGACCGGGACAATGGTTCGAAGTAGGACAGGTCGTGTTCCTCGAGCCACCCACCGCCGTGGACCATCACGACGACAGGGTGCGGGCCCGAACCCTCTGGCAGGTGCAGCAACCCGTAGGTGTCCGGGGCATCGCCGTAGGCGACACGGATCGGAGCCTGGCCGTCCCGGGCGTCGGTCGCGCCGGTGTCCGTGTGCGGTGTCGACGTCCCGCATCCGATGAGCGCCGCCGCCAGTGCGGTGCAGATCGTGGCCAGCAGTGCTCGTCTCGTACGGTTGATGCGCCTCACACCTACTTGATTCATGTGGGCACAGATGTCCCGCCCGGATTGAACTTCGCTGCACAGGGTATGCCGGATCGCCATCGAGCGGAAACAACAACTATCGTTGTTTCCGCAAGTGCAACTTGTGGTTACGTCCGCCGGAAAGTGAACAGGCGATGACCGAGGAAGCTGAACGTGGCAACGACGGCCATCACGACCACCGCCGCCGGCTGCGCGGGGACGTGGAGCACCGACACGGCCAACTGCAGTAGCGTCACATTCAGAATCAGCCCCCCGGAGTTGACCAGGACGAAACGCAGGAAGTCCCGCACCGGCTGCCCCTTCGCACGGAACACGACCATGCGATGCAGACCGAACGCCACGACGACGGTGATCGCGTACGCCAGGACCACAGCGACGCCGGCCGGTGCGCTGTCGCCGAGAACGGTGAGCCACAGCGTCGTCAGGGCGATACCGAGAACGGTATTGGCGCCGCCCACGATCGCGAATGTGATCACCTGCCCCCGCGTGGACCGCGTTCCGGCCGGCGCGTCGTCTCGGGCGGGGCGCCCGGCTGCCGGACCGATCGTTCTCATCGGATGGGACTGTCCGGGTCCGGAGCCGGTGCAGGATCGGAGATGCCCGACTGCGCACGGGTGCCTCGTCGTCCGCGCACGTAACCGATGTGCAGCGCACTCACACCGGCGACACCGAGCAGGACGGCGCCGGCACCGATCTTCCACCCCGGTGGTCGCCACGACAGGACGAGATCTCCATCGGTGTGAGCGGGAAGATCCACGGACACGAAATTCTCGGCGACAACATCGATGTCGATGTGCTGTCCGTCCAACGTGGCGCGGTACCCCGGCCATCCCAGCCGAGCGAATACGACCCGACCGCCGTCGTCGGACTGCACGCGTACCCGACTGGTGAGGTCGGACTCGCCGATCGAGGTCGCCACGACGCCGTCGGTCGCCGAAACGCGTCCGTTCCCGGTCGAGATCTGCCCGTCCTCGCGTTCGAGAACCGAGATCCACTCCTCGTGGCCCGGATAGTCGACCCACTTCCATCCCGACGGGGGCGGCGAGGCGCGGGCGTCGGGGTAGAGCGCGTTCTGCAGAACGACACGATCGACGAGCATGAGATCGACCACCCGTTCACCGGTTGTCGGTTCGACGGCAAATGCTTGCCGGAACGCCTCCGGGCAGACTCCGGCATCCCATCGCATACACAGCATTTCCCCGAAGTTGAAGTTGCCGTTGGGTGTGTATCCGCCGACGTATGTCTTCTCGAGGTTCTTCGCGTAGTTGCCGAACACCAACGAGCCGTATGCCCCCGAGAGGCTCTTGCCTTCCGGTGGTATCAGCCCTCGATCCGCGAGTTGGAGTGTGGTCCCGGGCATTTCGGGAAATGCTTCGATCATTTCCGAGCGGCGCTCGGGCAGGTTCCAGCTCATCGGCGTCAGCTGAACCGACCACACCTGCACGAAGGCGACCGGTGGAATCGCTGCGACGGCCAGACCGCATGCCCACGCAACACCCTTGCGGGAGCGGAGTGCCACCCCCGCGATGCCCAGCACGGCCACAGCCGTGGCGGCGGCGGCGTGGACGAGGGTCAGATGCGGGGCGGCGGAGACCGAGCGAAGCAGCAACGATGCGATGAGAACACCCGCAGCGGGAAGGCGGCGCCGCCAGTCGCCGGCCGGGAAGCGTCCCAGCAGGACACACACCAGGACGAGGGCGCCGAGGGCGACCATGGGGAGCACTCGTGCGGGCCAGCGCAACGGGCCGATGGCGCCCGGCCCGGCCGTCCACATCAGCACGATCACTGTGAACAACCCGACCGCGGAGAGATCTCGCCACGCCGAGCGTGCCCGTCCCCAGTCGACGAAGGCCAATGCCGGCACGAGGAACCAGGCGATGTAGACGACGGGCATGGGTTGCACGTACCCCCACCAGGAGGTGAAGGCGGGTAGCGTGGAAGGCAGGCTTGCGTTCAGAGATTCCGACCACGGGACCGTCAAGAACTGGTCGTTGAGGATCTGCGCGGTTCCGCGCCACGTCACATCGGCGGACAGAACGCTCGGGAGATACGTTGCCAAGCCTGCCGATCCAGCGAATCCCGCGGCGAGCAGAAGCTTCACCGACGGTCTCCAGCGCCGCTGATGGAGAACCTCCCCGCACGCGACAGCCACCATCACTATCGCTGCCTCGACGGCAGGGAAGACGTACTGGACCGACATTGTCAGATAGAGGAACACGAAGACGGGGATCGGGCCGCTGCGTCCGCGCGCGTACCGGACACCGCTCGCCCAGGCGTGGGTCAACCATGCGGTGCCGGTCAGTGCGGTGAACCAACTGGCCGAGTCGAAGAACAGCAGCCAGCCGGAAAACGGCATGGAAGTGGCTGCGACTGCTGCCCACGCGGGCTTACCGCCGTACTCCAGGCAGATGCGGTAGACGCCGAGGGCGAGGACGATTGCGAAGACCAGTTTGACAAGCGTGGCGTAGAGCGCGAGGTTGTCCATCGTCGGCGCGAGGAGGGCGATCAGCCATTGCGGCGGATTGAGCAACCCCGCTTCCTCGATCGTGTAGTTCCCCGCGAGCCAGTGCTCCGGAACCATCATCGGGAGACGACCTTCACGAATTCGGTTGCCCATCATCACCCACAGCGGGGCGTACTGGGATTCGGTGTCGTCCGTGTAGAAGTGTCGCGGGTCGGCGACGAGCACTGCGGCGTACCCGACGACGACGCCGAGTGTGACGACGGTGCCCCAGCGAAACTCGGATCGTGCGGACCCGCCGCTCCTCGACGTCACAGGCAGACCATACCGGTCGTACTGAACGGACTCTTGATGACGTTGTCGTCGAGTGCAATTCAGGCCGGTCGACAAGTTCTCACTGTGGTTCGACAACTGCACCCTGTGTCTTCGGGAGATTGTCACCGACCGGTGAAGGGGCGGTGGCACCGGCCGTTTCGGTTCGCACGGTGATGTGGTGAGAGAGCACGGCCATCGTGAACAGCCCGATCGCCAGATGGGGCAGGGCGCCGAAACCAGAAGCCGCGAAGTCCGAGAATGCGTTGAGAGTGGTGAAGACCAACGCGGCCACCCGAAGAGTACGCAAGGCCCACAGCGAATTGCGGAGGTGCAGAACCACCATCGAGGGGAGTGCCATCAACAACGTCACCGACGCACTGAGAAAGAGGATTCCACTCGTTACCCTAAACCGGTCGATCTCGACGACCGCGTCGGCGGCGTCGAGTTCCACGCCGCCCGTCACGATCCGAACGATGCCGACCACCACCCCGAGCAACGCGGCCAGAACCATCAGCCACCCGACGACCGGGACCCAGCGAGGACTGCGGAGGAACCGGGGGACCAGAGCGAGAACGAAGCGCCGCCCCGCCCCGATCCGGTCGGCGCGGTGTTGTGCGGTGTCGCGCGGTGTCGAGCAGCATGCGGACGCCGTCGATTGCACGGGAGTCGCTACCGAGTGCCTCGGCGCGGTCGAGCATGCGGACGGCGGTGGCGACCCGATGCGGCGGGAGTCCGCCCGCTATGCCGTCTGCTGCTATGGCGGCCGCATTCGCCAGACACTCCGCAGCTGTCGGAACTCGGATGATGCGGACGAGGCGATTCGCCATGAGGATCGTGACGACGAGTACGTACATGATCTCCGCAGACGGGCCGAAGAAGTAGTCGTTGGTCTTGGTCACGAACTTGCCGACCTCGTCGAGAAACAGACCGAACCCGATCCCACCGACGACGACGGCGACGACCCGCGCACCGAAACCCAGGAACAGCCATCCGATCAGAAGGGCCAGCATCATCGCGGCGCCGCCGTACAGGGCGTGTGCGATGTGCAGCGTAGCGCTTCCGATCTGTGGATAGCCGGTCAAGGACAGGTACAGCCGAGTCACCAGAATGGTGACGATGGCGATGACCAGGAACGCCTCGGCATGGGAGCTGCCGTACGCGCTCCGCAGGATTCTGCCCGGGCCGGTCGGGTTCTCGAATCGTTGTGACACACGCCTGATTCAACAGCATCGGAGGTCTTCCGTAGCCCGACGCGCGGCCGCGCGTCACTCGACATGTGCCGGTTGAGAATCCACAAGCGGTGCCTGTGAAAGGGGCGCGGATCACGTGGTGGCGCGACGGTCCTTCGCGGGAGGGTTCGTGCGCGTCGCCGGCCGCGCCGTCGGTCCCCGCACCGCCGTCGGTCACTGCTTCGGCTTCGCCAGCGGGAATGCGAGGGTCTCGCGGATGCTGCCCCCGGTGATGAGCATGACGATGCGGTCGACACCCACCCCGAGACCGCCGGTCGGAGGCATCGCGTGTTCGAGGGCCTGCAGGAAGTCCTCGTCCAGTTCCATGGCCTCCTCGTCGCCACCCGCGGCGAGCAACGACTGCTCGGTCAGCCGGGCCCGCTGGTCGATCGGGTCGGTGAGTTCGCTGTAGGCGGTGCCGAGCTCGATGCCCCACGCCACGAGGTCCCACTTCGCTGCGACACCGGGAATCGTGGGATGCGGCCGGGTCAGCGGCGACATCGACGTCGGGAAATTGGTGTAGAAGGTCGGGAACTCGGTGTGGTCCTCGACGAGGTGCTCGTACATCTCCTGCGCCACCGCACCGGCGTCCCAGCCCGGCTGGTACGGGATCCCGTGTTCGTCGCACAGCCGCTGCAGCTCGGCGAGCGGCGTCTGCGGGGTCACCTCCACGCCGAGCTTCTCCGCGACCGCGCCGTGCATCGTCTTGACCGGCCACTCGCCGGAGATGTCGACCTCGACGGGTTCACCGTCGGGGCCTGGGCGCAGGATGATCTGCCGGCCGTGCGCGGCGACGGCCGCGGCCTGGATCAGCTCCCGGCACATCACCATCATCTGTTCGTAGTCGCTGTGCGCCTCGTACGCCTCGAGGATCGTGAACTCCGGGTTGTGCTTGAAGTCGACGCCTTCGTTGCGGAACACTCGTCCGATCTCGAACACCCGCTCCATCCCGGCCACGCACAGTCGCTTGAGGTACAGCTCCGGCGCGATCCGCAGATACAGGTCGAGGTGGTAGGCATTGATGTGTGTCAAGAACGGGGCAGCGTTGGCGCCGCCGTGAACCTGCTGCAGGATCGGGGTCTCCACCTCGAGGTACTGCCGCGCGGTCAGCGTGTCCCGCAAGGACTTCACCACCGCACTGCGTGCCACCAGCAGATTTCGCGCGTCGGCGTTGATCGCCAGATCCACGTACCGCTGCCGTACCCGGGTCTCCGGGTCCGACAGGCCCTTCCACTTGTCGGGGAGTGGGTGCAGGCACTTGCCACGGAGAAATCGCGGACCCGAGCCCGAGTCAGGCGATCGGCGTCGACGATGACCTGAGCGTCACCGGACCAATCGCGGATGACAGCGAACGCGACTCCACCGAAATCCCGTAGGCGCAGGAGACGGCCGGACACCGTCACCGATGTGTCGTCGGGGGAGTCCAGCGCATCACGGACCGTGTAGGTCGGGGGCGTGGCAACGGGGTACGCGTCGATGCCCATGGCCGCCAACCGGTCGAGTTTGTCCAACCGTACCCGAACCTGCTCCGGTCTGCGTGGGGCCGAGGGCAACTCGGGGACCGGTGCGGCGAACGCAGCAACGCCGTCGGGCGCGGTTCCGTCCGCATGCAGCGTGCCCGTGCCCGAGATGGCGGCAGGCACCGCCTCCCGGGTACCGGTGTGCTTGCTCGCGTCGTGGCGCCGAAGGCTCGGCAGGGTCAGGAATCCCTCCGCGATCGCCGACGCCACGCCCACCTTCGGCAGGACCCGGCGGTCCGCGAAGCACAGGTACCGCGGCGCCCACTCGGGCTGGTACTTCACGTTGGAGCGGTACAAGGACTCGAGCTGCCACCACTTGGATGCGAACACGAGCAGCGACCGCCACATCCGCAGCACCGGCCCGGCGCCGATCCGGGCGCCCTCCTCGAACACTGCCCGGAACACCGCGAAGTTCAGCGAGATCCGGTTGATCCCGAACCGGTCTGCGGTGGTCGCGAGTTCGGTGACCATCAGCTCGACCACCCCGTTGGGGGCCTCCGGGTTCCGTCGCATCAGGTCCAGCGACACTCCGTTGCCACCCCACGGCACCAGCGACAGGATGCCGAGCACCTCGGCGTCACCTGCCTCGTCCTCGGGTCCGAGCGCCTCGACCAGAAGGCAGTCGCCGTCCGCGGGGTCGCCCAGTCGGCCGAGGGCCATGGAGAATCCGCGTTCGGTCTCGGTGTCACGCCATGCGTCGGCGAGCGTGATCACCCGGGTCATGTCGTCGGCCGGGATGTCGCGGCGCCTGCGGATCCGCACCGTCACATCCTGTTTGCGGACACGGTTGACGGCTTGGCGGACCTGCCGCATCTCGCGTCCGTCGAGGTTGAAGTCGCGGGTGTTCAGAATCGCCTCGTCACCGAGCTGCAGTACCGTCAGCCCCGCCCGGTCGTACACCGTCGCGCCGGCCTCGCTCGCCCCCATCACCGCCGGAGTCCACCCGTACGTCGATGCGAGGTCGAGCCAGGCGTCGATGGCGTGCGGCCACGCCTCCTCGTCGCCGATCGGGTCGCCGCTGGCGAGGCACACGCCGACCTCGACGCGGTAGGTGACGGCGGCCCTGCCCGACGGTGCGAACACGACAGCCTTGTCGCGGCGGGTCGCGAAGTAGCCGAGCGAGTCCTCGCCGCCGGAGCGGGCGAGCAGGCCCCGCAGTGCCGACTCGTCGTGCCCGGTGAGTGCGTTGCTCGCGCGTTGCGACCGGAACAGCACCATCACCGCGGTGAGCAGGGCGATCGCGCCGAACAGACCCAGCAATGTGTTGACGAAGCCGTGCGGTCGGCCGCCGAACTGCTCGTTGTCGATGGCGGCCAAGGTGGTCACCCGGTTGAACGCCCACAGCAGACGCTCCCCGGACGGCAGGCTGCCCGGGAACAGTTCCACCAGACCCCAGCCGAGCAGGGTGCCGATCGCCAGTCCGGTGACCAGGACGCCAAGCGCTTTCCACGCGGCGCCGCGACGGACCCTCGTGTAGAACTGCGACCGCGCGGCGATCAGGAGCGAGATCACCGAGATGTGTACGACGCAGGCGACGGCCGCGTTGACGTCGCGGTCGGCAACCACGACAACAACATTCGCCAGCGCGATCATGACGAGGTACAGGGTCAGCAGCCACCACGCGATCCGTTTGCGGCTGGCAAGGGCCGCGGCCAGCAGTCCGAGGACCAGGGCCCACGCGAAACTCGTGTCGGGGGCGTCGAAGTAGTAGTCGTCGATGTACAGCCGGAGCGGGTGGATCAGGAACCGCAGGACCGGGGACAGACTCCACAGGAACACCAGGACCGCGTAGATCCCGAGGATCAGACCCGCGATGTGGGGGACCTGCGCCAGACGAGACCCGTTGGGGCGGCGCAGTGCCCGCGACGGTGTCTGCTTCGGAAGTGCTGACGGTTCACTCGTGGTGGTCGGCGGCATGAACACAGTGTGACTGGGTTACCGGAGTTGTGGGACCGCGGGTCCCGATCGAGAATCAGTAGCACTTGTGATTCCACAGCAGCGGATTGCTAAGTGCTGGTGGAAGACTCGACCGTCACGCCGGCGACCGCGGAAACGTGACGTAGTCGACTGTGACGAGTGTGTCTCGAATGTAGACGCCCAGAACCGAACCCCCGAGCTCTGAGCGGGAAATGAGCATGAAGCCGGGGTGAGATCGCTCGAGAAGCGGAGATCCGATCCGGCGCGAGTCGGGGGTACGCGCCGGACCGGATACGAACACCATAGCGCCATCGGAGGCAGTCCGTCGCCCGGGGAGAGGTCGCCGGCGACTTCGAACACCGTCCGGCACAATGTCGGACGTGCGCCGTGCGGGTGTCCGCCCGCCCCGAACCCCGACCCCATCTTCTCGTTGCGTTCACCCGCGAACAGTCGCCTGCCGATGCGAGACTCCGGTGCCCAATCCTGTCCTGTCCTGTCCTGTCGTGGCGACGGGGAGGGGGCGACCTTCGCGGCCGACGGTTACACCGGTGCCGGGGTCGGTGTCCAGGTCCCGGCCGAAGACCACGATCTCGATACCGGGATCGGCTGTCGCAACACTGTTCGGCCCGGCCCCCGGGCGCCGGCTGAACGCGCGGATGCCCCGATGGAGACCGGGTAGACGGATCTACTCCGAAATATATTTCGGCTCTGCCTGATCCGAGAGAGTTTTGTTGCAGTTCCTGTTCTTCTGCAGCTACGGACGCCGTCCCGGTGAGAAAACCCCGGTAACTCACCGGGAGGGCCCCTCGAACCCGGCTGCGCTCCCGCGGTCCGCGGGAATCGGCGGAGACCGGCACCATCACCCGTTGGTGACAATCTCCGCAACTGTGTTCAGGGAGTGCTCCGCAACTGTGTTCGGAGAGCGCTCCGTAACTGTGATCAGCGAGTGGTGTACCCGCCGTTGGCGAAGATGGTCTGTCCCGTGATCCAGCCACCCTCATCGGCCAGAAACGCCACCAACGGCACGATGTCTTCGATTTGGGTCAGGCGACCACCCAGGGCCTGGGATTTGTGGAACTCCACTCGCTCCGGAGTCTCCTGGGGATAGAAGAACGGGGTGTCCATCGGACCGGGAGCAACAGCGTTCACCGAAATCCCTCTATCGGCAAACTCTCTCGCGGCCGCGCGAGTGAAGTGCTCGACCGGGCTCTTGCCTCCGGCGTAGGTGGCGTAACCGTCGGTGAATGCTGCGAGCAGCGAAGTCACCACAGTGACCACTCTGCCACCATCCTCCAAGCGGCGACCCGACTCTTTGATGAAGAAGAACGCGGACTTCGCGTTGACGTCGAACATGGAGTCGTATTCGAGTTCGGTTGTGTCGACGATCGGCTTGCGGAGAACCTTGCCGATCGTGTTGATCGCGAGATCGACCTTCCCGAACTCCTCGATCGCTCGGTCGAACAGTTTCTCGACATTGTCCGGCTGCGTCAGGTCGCCGCTCACCGTGATTGCCTTCGCCCCGGCGAGTTCGACCGCGCGTGCGGTTCGCGCGGCGTCGAGCTCGGACGCCTTGCTGTGGTAGTGAACCACAACATTCGCGCCTCTCTTCCCCAGTGTTTCGCTCACCAGGCCACCGAGATTCTTCGCTCCCGCTGCAACAATTGCTGTCTTGCCGTCCAGAGTTCCCAACAGAGTGCCTTCCACTCGAAAGTACCGTGCGCTACAACGCTACGACCGATATGCACAAGCCACCAACGAGTATTTTTGGTCTTTTCACAAATACTGGTTGGGGACAGCCTCGTGGGACGGGTCCGGCCGAGGGGGAGTACCGACCGTCGACGACATCGGCTTCTGCGCAGAGGCCGGTGGTTACCGGGTCCCGCCGAAGTATGGGTGCAGCATTCTGCGGACGAGAGCGCCCACGGCGGCGCGAGGCCCCCTGACAGCTGATGCCGATTCGACTCGAGCAGTTCCAGCCCTCACCGTGACCGAGGCCGTCACGCGAGTGCTGCTATCGGCGTCGCTGCAGCCGGGTGCGACATCCCGGCTGAGGTTGCGGTCGCGGGCTGCCACGAAGACGATTCTCGAGTGTCTCCCCTGTCGGTCGGCGACAACGGTGGTGCCGGCATTGGTTGCGACCCATCCACCCGCTATAATTTGCGCAAAATATCGGTGATTCATTAGATTTCATGATGTCATGAGTTGAATCAACAGGAATTGGTTGTCCATTGGCCGAGGATGTGTATCCCGATCTGTATCGGCTTCGTCAGTTCGTCGCCGTCGCGGAGCGATTGAACATCACTCGTGCTGCAGAGGAACTACACCTGACCCAGCAAGCGGTCAGTAGCGCAATCAAGAATCTCGAGCGTGAGATGGGAGTCGCATTGCTCGAGCGGGCCGGGCGTCGCATCTCTTTGACCCCAGCAGGCGCCGAGCTGCTTTCGGGGGCGAGACTGTTGCTCGATGCGAGCCGTTCACTGGTGCGAACCACTCGGGCCGTCGGCCGCAGGACCGGGGAACATCTCGTAGTGGGCCACACTCCAGCGCTCACCTCCGACGAGGTGTTCGATCTCATCTCGCCGGTCCGACAGAAGTGCCCGGATGCGTCGATCACGGCGAGGCAGATGTTCCCGGGCGAGCTGGTACCCGCGCTGCGGGCGGGCGACATCGCGGTGGCCTTGCGTCGCGGCGCGACGACACCGAAGGATGTCGCCGCCGCAGTGTTCGCCTATACGCCGTTGCGGGTGGTAGTGGCGGTCACACACCGGTATGCCGAACGGTCCAGTATCGCACTGCACGAGCTCGCCGAGGACTGCCTGATGTTGTGGGGACCACCGGGTGAGTCGTTCTACGCCGAGTTCCTGATGTCGTTGTGCCGGCGCGCTGGTTTCGAACCCGCCGTTGCGGTCAACCGGATACAAGGTACGTCACCGACCTCTGCGGTGGTGGACACGGATTGTTTCGCGTTCGTCACCGCCGAACCAGGATTCTATCACAAGCGGCAGACAGTGGTGATCGCGGTCGAGGACGAGCCGATGGCGCCGGTACAGGCGATGTGGTTGCCTCACACCGTCTCACGTCTTCGGAAGGTACTGCTCGACGGCGACGTGCAGTAGAGCGTGCAGGCGGATCGCGGCGATGTGATTCACAGGGGCGCCCTATCGTGAACGTAGTCGAGAATCACCTGCTCGGCCTGTGCCCAGGCCGCAGAGTCCACATTGCCGAAGTCGCCGTGCCCGACACCCTCGATCAGCCGCAGGGTAGCCGGGTCCCCGACAGCGGTCGCTGCCGCCACGTAGTTGTGGGACTGGCGGGATCGACTGTCTGATCCGCTGTTCCGTGGAGTGCGGTCACCGGCAGGCCGATCGGGACATGTGCTATCGGTGATGCAATCCGATAGCGATCCGGGTGCTCGTCGGGCATTCCACCCAACAGTCCACGGACGAACGCATCGTGCCCGGCGGTGGCGGCAAGGGGCAGGTCGAGCACACCGGCCATGATCGTCGCGCTGCGCGGTCGGATTTGGGGTTGCACGCCCGGGGCTCCCTCGGGCAAGGTGTGCCGCCCTGCAATCCATGCTGCGAGATGTCCGCCGGCGGAGTGGCCGGCCACATGGACACGATCGAGGTCGAGCCGGCCTTCGGTGGCGTCCTGGACCGTGGTGGCCAACGCTTCGGTGGCGTCGTCCGCATCTGCCAGGGCGTCCGGCCAGCCACCGGCACCGCCGACTCGGCGATACTCGATGTTCCACACCGCAACTCCCTCGCCGACAAGAGCTTCGGAGAGCGGTTCGAAGTAGGACAGGTCGTGATCCTCGATCCATCCGCCTCCGTGCACCATGACCACGACCGGATGTGGACCCGGTCCGGCAGGCACATACAGATGACCGTAGTTGTCCGTGAGAGTTCCGTAGTCGACCCGGATCGGACCCGTTGCGGCGCGCGGTGGATCGGGCGGGTGTTCCGCGGGAGCGGCACATCCGACCACGAACATCGTGAGCGCGCCGCCCAGGAGCGCCGCGGCCCATCGATACCGCATTCGCATCTGTCTCGAGCGCCTTTCTCGTGGTCTCGGAAGCTCTGAGCACAAGAGTCACTGTCGGATTTCATACTGTATGTCGGATTCTGTTTGTATACCTAACAACAAACTATTCGGTTTCCACAAGCCTGATTTGTAACGATTCGACAGCAGTGCCTCTACCTGGGAATTCACTGGCGGTATTACCGAAATTACCCGCAAGTAGGGCCTTGAGGTGCAGCTTCTCACTCTTGTCACCGGCCACACCTGATTCCGTGTGCGCTAATGTTTCGACCGCGGATCGACCGCGCCCTCGCATGATCGAGGTGGGCCGGACTCGCGTAGTACCGCTGTAACCAACGCTCTCGTGCGCCACGAACTCCCGGACCGGCTGCCGGGGGTCCGTGCGTTTCTCGTTCGCTCGTTCGGAAGGACGGGTCGTGTCCAGTCGTTGGTTGCAGCTGCAGTTCGGGAACGAAGGGGTGGAGAGGACTTGGTTACGGTGCGACTCAAGGGGGCGGTGATCGCTTTCGTTGCTTCAATTTTCGTCGTCACGGCGTGCACGGCAGCCACTGAGGGAGAACCCGTCGCCGCCGAGGGGAACGCGGCAGATCTGGCAGCCGGCTCGGCGCTCGAATCGGAGCCGACCGCCGTACCCGAACCGGTGAAGACACGCACGGTCTCGAATGTGCCGATGACCAGGCTTGCCCCAGGGGAAACTCCGCCGCAGTTCGTGTTGTTCTCCTTCGACGGCGTCGGGCTGACCCCCAATTGGGACATGTTCCTCGAGACTGCGGAGCGGGTCGATGCTCGCTTCTCGGCGTTGATGACCGGCCTGTATTTCTTGACCGACAACAATTCAGCTCATTACCAGGGACCGGGCCACGGGCCTGGCCAGGCGGCGATCGCTTTCGGCGGTGACGAAACCGACGTTGTCGAACAAGTCCGTTACCTCAACCGCACCTGGCTGGCCGGACACGAGATGGGCACCCACTACGTCGGCCACTTCTGCCAGGGCAGCGGCTATCACGGTTCCCAGTGGACGACAGCCGATTGGGTGCACGAACTCGACCAGTTCTACTCGTTGATGGAGAACTGGCGCACGAACAATGCCATCACCGAGGGGCAGGATCTGCTGTTCGGTCCGGAGGAGGTCCGCGGCGGTCGCGCCCAGTGTCTCGAAGGTCGTCTCGACCAGATGATCCCCGCATGGCACCAATTCGGAATGACCTGGGACTCGTCCATGCCCGCGGCTCGTCCCGGCATTTCGTGGCCAGAGAAAATCGACGGGATATGGGAATTCCCGATTCCCTACGTGTATTCGCCGCCCCTCGGTAAACACCAGACCGCCCTCGACTACAACTTCTGGTACACCCTCAACGGTGCCCAGGAGCAGCCGCACACCGCCGCACGTGCAGCCGACATCACCACCGGCACCTACGAATTCATGTTCGACGAAGCCTACAACGGAAACAGGGCGCCGTTGGTGATTGCCAATCACTTCAACGACTGGAACGGCAACGCGTTCAACCCGGCCACCGCCGCCTTCATGGAGGACGTGTGCGCACTGCCGGACACGTACTGTGCCACCTACTCCGACGTCGTCGCCTGGATGGAACTGCAAGATCCACTTCTGCTCGCCGAATGGCAGAACCGGGACCCCGTAGCCGCCGACGCTCCGGCCGCCTGATCCACCAGCTCCGGCCGCCTGATCCACCACGAGAAAGGCACGATCATGATCAGAAACACCGCCGCGGCGCTGGCACTGGCGGCACTGGCACTGTTCGCCACTGCATGTGGCGACGACGACTCGGACGACGCTACGGATATCACCACGACCACCTACACCACAGGCGGAGAAGACGACGACACCGGCGGTGCGGTGATGCAGAATCCGCAGGGCGGGGCCGGGACCGTCCCGTGCGAGGGCACCATCTGCACGAACCCCAATCACGGCGCCGGTTCGGATCCGCAGGGCAACGGCGGTGCGGTGATGCAGAATCCGCAGGGCGGGACCGGGACCGTCCCGTGCGAGGGCACCATCTGCACGAACCCCAATCACGGCGCCGGTTCGGATCCGCAGGGCAACGGCGGTGCGGTGATGCAGAATCCGCAGGGCGGGACCGGGACCGTCCCGTGCGAGGGCACCATCTGCACGAACCCCAACCACGGCGCCGGAAACTGAACTCACCGTTCGCATGACCACCGGTCCCTTCGCGATCAAACGTCGCCGTCTCCTTGCCCTCGGAGCCCTCACGCTGCCGGCTGCACTGGCAGCGTGTGGGCAGCCGCGGTCCACGGTCCGCGGCTACGCACTACCGGTAGGTGACCAGCACTCACCGTCGAGCTTCCTGCCGATGCAGACGACCACCACAGGTGTGCAGGTGGCCACAATCGATGCCGGTACATATGCGAGACAGGTGCCGACGGAGTGGGGAACCGACTTACCGGGAATCGAATCGACGCTCACCCCCTCGCCCGGCAGGCGACGGACGATCGCATTGACCTTCGACGCCTGTGGTGGCCCACACGGATCGGGAATCGACACCGAGGTGCTGGCTGCGCTCACTGAATTCGGTATTCCGGCAACGGTATTTCTGAACGAACGGTGGATCCGGGCCAATCCGCAGCACACCGAGCAACTCATCGGAGATCCGTTGCTGAGCGTGGAAAACCACGGATCGCAACATGTCCCGTTGTCGGTCGGGGGACGGGCTGCCTACGGCATCGCTGGCACCGCAAGCCCGGCCGGGGTGATCGAGGAGATCGAGTCCAACCGTGCGCTGCTGCGCAGCCTCGGCGTCGAAAGCCGGTGGTTTCGGGCCGGCACTGCACACTACGACGACGTCGCCGTGACCATCGCCCACGACCTCGGGGTCCGGCTCGCCGGGTTCTCCGTCAACGCCGACTTCGGAGCCACAGCAGGGCAGTCGACAGTCGAAACGCAGCTGCGGACAGCGCCGGATGGCGCGATCGTTCTCGCCCACATGAATCAGCCGACGTCCGGCACCGCGGCGGGACTGCGGTCGGCACTGCACACCCTCGTCCAGGACGGTGTTCGTTTCGTGCACCTCGACCCCGGTGCACCATGACCACACCCCCTCACCTGGATCCGGCCGCCGGGAACAGCGGGGATCAGCGACCGTGGAGGTTCACGACGGAGTTTGCGAGGCGGGAGGCTTACGTAGCATGCCAGCAGGACCGCACACCGTCGGGTTCCCCGGCCCCGGTCACCTTCTGCAAAGGCTGCCCGGTTGTCGGCCGGTGTCTCGATCTTGCTGTGCTCCATGATGATCGTTGGGGACACCCGATCGGGAAGTCCGTCGACCGCGGCGAGCCGGAACAGCTGCCGTACGCCGAAGAGCAGAGTGGACGCGGGCATCGGACCGGTCGCCACACAGATCGTTGATGGCAGTAAGAGCATCGTCACAGACCGGAGAGGAACGATGATCGTGGGGACCACATTTCGCGCACCGTGGCCGGGTGGATCGCATACGGCGTGGGTCACCGCAGCCACAACAGCCGACCCGCCCTGGACCCCGGGCGACGACTGCCGGAGTGCGCCCGATCTCGCTACCGCCGAAGGATTCCGGCGCAACGTGCGCACCCACTACTCCGAAGGAAGCCTGCTGGCCGCGACATTCGGCAGTGCTGTCGCAACTGTGATCGTGCTGCATCAGATCACCGGCCTCGTTCCACCGGTCTTGCAGCATCCGGTGTGGTCGACGACCCTGTGGATCGGAGCCGGAGCAGCAGCGTCGATCGCCTTCGCGGGATTCCTCCTCGGCTCCCCGTCATTGCCCTTCGGGGCCGAACGTGCCCGTGCCCGGATGCTGTCCGCCCCACACGTTCTGGGACAGGCCTATCCTGCACGCTCGTCGATCGGTGGACGGTCTTTCGAGGTCGATGGCGCAGAAACCACGGAGGCGGCCGTGGTTGTCCTCGACACCACACTCGACGCCGAGTCCTCGCGCCGTCTGCTGCGCGCCTTCGATGTCTGGTTCGGCAGTTTGGACCGTGACTACCTGTCCTACCGTGCCGCGCAGTTGCGGTTCGGGTCGGACTCGATCGTGACGAGTGAGGAGATCTTCGGCGCGGGCGCCACCGGTGGTTACCTCGTACGAGATCCGGACCCGTCGATCCCCGGATGGCGGCTGCTCATCGCAGGCCGCCACGACCACAGCATCGATCGTCCCTACCGACGCGGTGACGTCCTGACCGTCCCGGACGACGACGTCACCGACTGCGAAACATCCTTGGAAACAACGGATTCCGGACATCTTGTCGAACGAATAGCCGCGGGGGTACTACTCTTCGCGGCGGTCTCGGGCTGGGTATGGTTCGCGGGCGCAGCGTTCATGCCGGGACCCTGGTGACTCGCCACGAGACCGAAGGGAACCGCCTGCCACACCCACTTCCTCTTCCCTACCTCTGATTCCGGTTGAAAAAGCGAGGTTGTCGATGGAATCTTCTGCCACCCACAGCACCGCACCGCCCACGACCGCACCGGTCGAGCCGGTCGGCGAGGTAACCCAGCGGCACGGGCGCAACCGGGTGTTCGCAGCCGTCCGATCCTTTCCGCTGACATTCGCCGTGACCGGTGCATTGCTGGTGTGTGCGATCGCATCCCGCGGACTGTGGGCATCGGTGCAGTCGGCCTCGTGGTTCGATGCGGTTGCGTACGGAGTGCCGGCATTTCGGGACGGGAAGTGGTGGACCGTATTCACCGGCCCGTGGTTCGGGCTGACGCCGGGCCAGTACGTGTCCGTCCTGATTCTGACCGCTTTCGCCTTGGCGATCGGCGAGTGGCGGCTGGGGACGCGCAGGACCGCGGTCGTCGCCATTTCCGGTCAGGCCGGCGGCGTGCTCGTCGCGTCCGGTCTGATCGCGGCCGCGCAGAGCTCCGGATGGGCCTGGGCAGTGTCGCTGGCTGATGTGCGGGATGTCGGATGCACCACCGCAGTCGTGGCGGTCATGGCCGCGACCACCGCCACAGTGCCGTCACCGTGGCGGTTTCGCTCGCGTGTGTTGCTCTACGGCTACGTGATCATCTCGTTCCTGTTTCTCGGACGATTCGCGGACGTGACCCACCTGATCGTGTTCACGGTTGCCCTGCTCGCCGGGGAACGCTGGCTTTCACGCGGCGAGCGGGGACTACGTCCGCGCACTCGCCGTGAGGCACGGCTGACTGCTGCTCTCGGCTTGTGGGCGATCGCCTCCGTGCACGTGCTGGTGTTCTTCGTCCCCGGGGACGGACCGTTCGGGCCGACCGGCGCGCACGAGGCATCGTTGTGGTCGACGGTGGTCAATGTTGCGGTTGCCGGCCTGCTGGCCGAACAACTGCGCCGGGGGCGCCGCTGGGCATGGTGGATCGTCCTGGCCTACGGATCCTTCGCAACGCTCGCGTCGATGGTGGTCGTGATCCTCGTCGCCACCGCGAGCTTCGAAAGCGTGGGCGCTGTGACCGCGGGAACCGGATTGCTCTGGGCGGGTGAGGTGTTTCTGTTGCTTGCCGGGCGTTCGGCGTTCACCGTCCCGCTACGCCGCAAGACCGGCAGCGGTGAGATCGACACCGCCGCCGTACGCGCTCTGATTCGTAGGCACGGGGGCAGCACCATGTCGTGGATGATCACCTGGGACGATATGCAGCACTACACGGCCCTGGGTATCGACGGGGTGATCGGCTACCGCAGGCACGCAGGCACGCTGATCGCGTTGGCCGATCCGGTCGCCGATACAGACCAGCGTGATCCGCTCCTCGAGTCCTTCTTGCGGTTCGCCGAGGGGCAGGCGACGGTGCCGTGCCTGTTTTCCGTCTCTGCGGACACCGCCGACAGGGCCGCCGAAATGGGTTGGCGCACTTTACAGATCGCCGAGGATACCCTCATCGATCTGCCGGAGCTGGCGTTGACCGGGAAGAAGTGGCAGAAGGTCCGATCCGCGCTGAACAAGGCAGAGAAGACCGGCACGGCCTTCGTCCTCGGCCGGTTGTCCGAGCAACCGGACCGAATCCTGGTCCAGGTGCGGGAGATCTCCGAGCAGTGGGTAGGGGAGAAGGAACTGCCGGAAATGGGATTCACGCTCGGCACCGTCGAGGAGGTCCTCGACGACGATGTGCGGGTGGCGCTCGCGATCGACACCGCCGGCACGGTCCAGGCGGTGTTGTCGTGGCTGCCGGTCTATCGGCGCGACGGCGAGGTGCGCGGTTGGACCCTCGACGTGATGCGTAAGCGCACCGGTCCCGAGGCCAACAACATGATCGAGTTCCTGATCGCCAAGTCCGCGCTGGCGTTCCAGGAGGAAGGCGCAGAGTTCGCGTCCCTGTCCGGTGCGCCGCTCGCTCGCGCGGAGGCCGACGCCGGTGTCTACGGCATCGATCGTGGACTCGACATGCTCGGTCAGGCACTCGAGCCGTTCTACGGGTTCCGGTCCCTGCATCATTTCAAGACCAAGTTCAATCCCCGGTACGCGCCGGTGTTCATGTGCTATCGGGACGAGGCCGACCTGCCCCGGATCGGGTTAGCGATCTCACGCGCATACCTGCCCGACGCGACACCGCGCCAGCTCGCCGCACTGCTGCAGAGTTCCCGAACATGAGGGGCTGGTTCGTCGACACGATCGTCGACACCGGCAGATTGCCGCTGTTCATGATGATGGTGGCATTCGCGGTGGCATTTCTGTTCATCCGACTCAGCACGCGCCTGATTCGCGCGGAGGTGCCGTGGTGGCCGGGCAACGTGACCCCGGGCGGCCTTCACATCCATCATGTGATGTTCGGGCTGGTGACGATGCTGGTCTCAGGATTCGGGTTCATCGCACTGGCCAATTATCATACGCCCGTTGCGAATTGTGTCCTGGCCGCGGTGTTCGGCACCGGGTCGGCGCTGGTCCTCGACGAGTTCGCGCTGGTTCTGCACCTGCGCGATGTGTACTGGAAAGAAGAAGGACGGGCCAGTATCGACGCGGTCTTCGTTGCCTTCTCGGTCACGGTGCTGTTCGCGCTCGGTGTCCACCCGCTCGGGTTGAACTCCGGTGCGATCGACACCGACAGCGTCGGCATGGTCGTGGTGAGCGTGCTGGTTCTGCTGCTCCAGTACGCCCTGGTCGTCGTCACCGTCCTCAAGGGCAAGATCTGGACGGGGCTACTCGGATTGTTCTTCCCGCTGCTGCTTCTGCCCGGGGCCTGGCGTTTGGCGCGACCGCGGTCGCCTTGGGCACGTTGGCGTTATGCGCAGCGCCCGGCCAAACAACAGTCAGCCCTCAATCGTGAACGCCGTTTTCGGGTTCCGGTTCACGCCGGAAAGATCCGCTTCCAGGAAGCGATCGCGGGACGTCACGACGACGTGAGCTGACCGGCCCGTTCGAAGCCGACCGTTCGACCTGCACCACCGACATCGTGAGGAGTCGACCAGTGACCGACCCAGCAACCGCTTCCGCGGCACCGAGCTCGCGACACCGGCAACTCGTTCTCTGGTCCACGGTGTTGTCGGTGCTCGTGCTGGCTGCACTCTACGGCGGGCAGATGGTCGATTCCTTCGTCGCGGTTCTCGTCCTGCTCCCGGTGTGGCTGGTCTTCATCGCAGTGATGGTCGTGCTGCTCGTTCGGCTCGATCCGTTCCGCACCACCCGCACTCACAGGCGGGTACTCCTGACCGCTGCGGGTCTCGGGGGCACCTTGGCCGTGGTGCTGGCCACTGCAGGTGACGAACTGCTCGATACCGTGTGGCCGACACTGATGCCCAGCGAGACAGCCGAGCAATGGAGCGCTGCCTTGTCCGCACCGATTGCGGAGGAACTGGTGAAACTGCTCTGTGTCTATGTGCTGATCACCGCCACAGAACGGGCGGTGCTCCGCCCAGCGCACGCGTTCCTTCTGGGCGTATTCGTCGGTTTCGGCTTCGATGTCGTCGAGGACTTCATCTACACCCTGAACGCAGCCGTCGATGCCGATCCCGGCTCCGAACTGGGGGACATGACCACACAGATGGCGGTCCGGATGGCCACGATCGTTCCGGGGCACTGGACGTTCACCGGTGTCGGTGCGGTCGGGCTTCTGCTACTCCTGCAGGCGAAAGCGGCGCCCGAGCCGTCGCGCCGACGTGTGATCGCGGCGGGATGGTTGGCCGCGGCATGGTTCATGCACTTCGTGTGGGACTTGCCGGATCCGGGCGACGAACAGTCGTTCTTGCAGATCGGTACCCCGGCGCGTTGGATCATCGACATGGTTGTGTTCGGGGCGCTGTACCGGTCGATTCAGCGCGGCGAACGGCGCTACGTCCGGAACCGTGTCGAGAAGGTACCCACCGACCCGGCCGACCCGCTCGGCGTCATGGACCCGGAGGTGTCGGACTCACTCGACACTGTCCGCGCTCGCCGGGCACTGCGCAGCCAGGCTCGTCGCAACGGCGGTCGTCGTGTGGCCGCCGCGATCAAAGCCGCTCAAGTGCAAGCCCTCGACCTGCTGCAGGCCACCCCATCGCCGTTCCGAGGCACTCCGATGCCGGCTGCGGAGGCGGCGACCCCTGCGCTGGGACGACACCGATTCCCGCGGCAGTCCTAGGCAACACATCTCGGCAGTGCCGGCCGAACGGTTCGACTGCGAACAGCGTTGCCCCATCGATGCGGTGGACAGTGCTCCACAGAGGGTGTAACCCGCTGATCGGCACCAGGACCGACAGCGTGTCGCTGCTGGAGGTGAAGTGGTCACCGCGTGATCCTTCGGGGCGACCTTCCACAGAATCATCATGATGACCGAACCCGCATTGTCGATCCTGCCGGTTTGCACCAAGCCCTCGCGATGGGCCCGGCCTGATGTGCGAGTTGATACGCCCCATGATCAACGCCCTGCCGTCGGCCGACGCCGATGCCGACCAGGCCTGCGGCGCCGAATTGGCCGGCGCTTCTCCTGTGGACTCGGATGCGGTCGGGCAATTCCGCGGATCTGGCGCACTTTTCGTGAAGCCGAAGGCGAGCCGCTGATCAGACAAAACTGGCGATAGAACAAGATCATCACGGTGTGACCTCGCGCCTCTGGATGCTCTTCTGCCTCACCTCAACAGCGTCGTCATCGACGCCGTTCGCCGGACCGAGTCCACGATCTGGATCATCGCCCACTCGCAAAGCCGTCAGGGGCAATGCCCGAAGTGTGGCACCACATCGAGCCGGGTGCATTCACGCTATCGACGCCGACCCGCCGACACGGCCATCGGTGCACATCCGGTCGTCCTCGACCTCACGGTGCACCGGTTCTTCTGCGACGACGATTCCTGTAGCGCAGCAATATTCGCGGAGCAGATTCCCGGACTGACGCAACGGTGGGCTCGACGAACCACGGTACTCACCACGATGATCGACGCGATCGGACTGGCCCTGGCCGGCCGCGCCGGTGCCCGGCTCGCCACCACTCTCGGGATACGCATCAGCCGGGACACCTTGTTGCGGGCCGTGCGGTCGATCCCGGATAAGCCGATCGAGACCACACCGATCCTGGGGATCGACGACTTCGCGCTGCGCCGCGGACATGTCTATGGGACCATCGTCGTCGATCTCGTCACGAGCCGGCCGATCGATCTGCTGCCCGACCGGACCAGTGACACCGTCTCGTCTTGGCTGCAGGAACACCCCGGTGCTGAGATCGTGTGCCGCGACCGGGCCGGTGCCTACGCCGAAGTGAACCGTCCTGGACGAGGTGGAGGCTCCTGATCCAACAAGGAGAATGCTGGTATGCCTGCACCGAGGAAGTACGACGCGGAGACTCAGGAGCGTGCGGTCCGGATGTATCGGGACCGGATCGCCGAACACGGCGGTTCGAAGATCGCCGCCCGGCGCCATGTCGGCGAGTTGCTCGGCATCGCGCCGGCGACACTGCGGAACTGGATCGAAACCGCAGAGCGGAAGGATTCCCCGACCGTCTCGACGTCGGACAACGATGCCGACCTCGACGAGGTGCGTCGACTGCGTAAAGAGAACGCCGAATTACGCAGGGCGAACGAGATTGTGAAGACCGCGAGTGCGTTTTTCGCGGCGGCGGAGGTCGACCGCCGACTGCGGTGATCGTCGACTATATCGACGCCCACCGGGAACGTTTCGGGGTCGACCCGATCTAATGAAACCGGTAGCCGTGCCTGCCCGGACTTCTCGAGCCGATCCGAGCCCGCAGCTCTTGTGCGGCAGACCGTGAGCTGGACCCGGCTCGGCTCCTACCCTTTGCCTGAGGTGAGGTGCAGGGTGGGATATCGGACCGCTGGTCGGTGAGCACTTCGTCGATCAGGACACCACAGTCCTGGCGGGCAGCGCGTGAGGTCGATCGGTCGGTGGAAGGTTAGCGAGACGGCCGATGCGATGGTGGCCCCAGAGGCCTGCTCATTAGAGCGCCGACGAACCTTCCCGGTTCGACAAGGGGACGGGCAGCCGACCTGGCTGTGCGCCTCGAGAAAGGGAAGGAGAAGATTCCAAATGGACGAACTGTGGTGTGGAATCGATTGGGCAGAAGAACATCACGATATAGCGGTGATCGACGACCGTGGCACCGTGCTGGTCACAGAACGCATCAGCGACGACATCGCCGGCGTCGGCCGACTGACCGAACTGATCCTGGACCATCGGCCGGAAGGCCTGAACGGACTGCCGATCGCCATCGAAACAACACAGGGTCTGCTCGTGGCGGCGCTGCGATCCGCCGGAGCCGACGTATACGCGATCAACCCGTTGTCGGTGTCCCGGTATCGGGATCGCTATTCACCGAGCAGAGCGAAGAGCGACACCGCCGACGCACTCGTGCTTGCCAACATCTTGCGCACCGACTGCGACAATCACCGACGGCTACCGCGTGACAGCGACCAAGCCCAGGCCATCAAAGTTCTCGCCCGCGCACACCAGGACGCCATCTGGGATCGGCAGCAGCTCACCAGCAGGGCGCGTTCCCTGCTGCGGCAGTACTTTCCCGCATTTCTGGCCACCTTCGACGACCTGACCACGATGGGCGCTCGGACGGTGCTTCGCTTGGCGCCGACTCCGGCAGCGGCCGCCATACTGCGCCCGTCGACGGTGGCCGCAGCCTTACGCCGCGGAGGACGCAAACGCGGCGTCGATATCGAGGCCCGCAGGATTGTCGCCGGACTTCGCAGTCCGCATCTGCGCCAACCACCATCGGTGGAGGACGCGATGGGTCGACAGGCACAGGCATACGCCAGGGCGCTCGCGACCGCAGCCGGCAACGTCGATTCCCTCGAAGCGGCGCTGACGACTGAGTTCACCGAGCATCCCGACGCGCCGATCCTGACGAGCTTTCCAGGGCTCGGCACGATCCTCGGTGCCCGAATCCTGGGCGAAATGGGCGACGACCGCGAGCGTTTCACGACCGCACGCGGGCTGAAAGCCTATGCCGGCACCGCGCCGGTGACTCGGGCCAGTGGAACGAAGACGACGGTGAGATTTCGCCTCGTGCGGAACAAGCGACTGAACCATGCCGCCTACCTGTGGGCATTGCCGCTGATCCTGCACTCCACCGAGGCCCGAGCCCACTACGATCGGCGCCGCAACAAAGGCGACACCCACACCGCAGCGTCCCGTAACCTGGCCAATCGTTTCCTCGGCATGCTTCACCACTGCTTGGACACACGGCAT
>NZ_BCXI01000058.1 GCF_001895025.1 Rhodococcus zopfii NBRC 100606 = JCM 9919 | reverse complement strand
GAAACGACTCCCATCGTTGCTTGCAGGATCGTTCCGTCGACGATGACGGGGAACAGGAAGGCGATCTCTCTCGGTTGGCCGGCCTGGATGCACAGGTCTCGCAGTGCGAGGAAGCTGAGAATGAACGCGGCCGCCCCGATTCCTACGGTGATGGTCACGCCTGCGAACCACATGGATCCGCTGACGGCTGTCACGTTCTCGGGCACTGAGGCGTTCTTGTTCTTGTGTCGCTTCGTCCACATCATAGTTCCCATAGTAACAATGAGAACCATGATATGAGAAGGGGTTTCTCAGATGAGATTCGCAGGTCACGACGGGATCGAGGCGGATACGTGAGATGAGAGATGACTGCGCTCCGGCCGGTTCTCGGAGGAGTCGTTCGGGCGTGATGGTTCTTATCGCTCGGGTCGGCGTCTCACAATGTCGACTGATCCTGTTGCTCGTTGCAGAGGTCCATCGTTGGCGAAGCCGCCCCCTGGTGCATCCACCCGCGACAGCTCCGGTCCGAGTAGTTCAGGAAGGGTCAGTTCGCGGCGATCAGGCCGAAGACTCCGACGACGAATCCCATGAGGCCGCAGTAGAGGAAGAAAGCCGCTCCGAGCCTGTTCTTCTCTTGCCGTTCCCTCCTGGTCACGCTTTTTCGCCGCATGTACTCGCATGCTCCGAAGCAGATGAGCGCCGCGATGATCAGTAGCCACCACAGACCCGTGAGACCTCCGGCGAGATTGCGGACGGGTTCGGGTGGGCCGTCGAAGCCGAGGTAGGTGGTTCGGGCGTAGAGGTGGGGCTCATTCACGTCGGTGGCGGTCCTTTTCTCGGGCTCGGTCAGTCGGTGGTCGGCACTGTGTCACGCGGCACCGACTGATCTTGGTGCGTCGTGGTGCGCCCCGCTATCGGCTCGACGGCGAGAACGGCGACCGTTACGACGAGAACGACGGCGGCAACTGTCATTCGGCCGGCTACCGGATAGGCGTTGTTTGTGCTGGCGGGAGCGTTATCGTCACGGATTCTCGCGCACACTCGCATGGGTGCTTGAGGGTTCTCTGTGCTGCTGCCTCATGAAAGGGATTCCATAGCAATAATGGGTTATATGAGGTGTGAGAGTCCCACTGGGGGTGAGAATGGGTGGTTCTCATCGTGTCCTCAACGCATGAGGATGTGCGACTGAGAACCGGTCAGGTGCGATTCCAGCGGCCGACGCCGGTCTGGGCGGTGGATTTGACTTCCCCGGTGGTCGGGGCGTCCCAGCTGTGGCCGTTGTTGTGTTCGGCTTCGAGTCGTTCGATTGTCTCGAGGACGGCGGTCTCGAGGAATTCGCTGAAGGTGCTCGGCGGAAGGACTGCGCGGGTGCCGAGGTAGGCAGCGCGGATGCGTTCGGCCTGGTCGGTGTGGAACCCGAGTTTGGGGCGCGGTGTGCGTGACGCCTCGGTCATTGCTGGTCCTGTTCTCCTGGGCGGCTGGGGGCGTTGCGTCCGACGCCGGTCTGGGAGAGGGATTTGAGTTCGCTGCGGCTGGGGGTGCGCCAGGGCCGGCGGTCGTTGTGTTCGGCTTCGAGACGTTCGGTGGCCTCGACCAGCAGGTCGGTGATGAACTCGCTGAGGGTGGCCGGGGGCAGGATGGCGCGGGTGCCGACGTAGGCGGCGCGAATCCGGTCGGCGTCGGCTTCGCTGATGTCGAAGGCCATGCGCTTCTTCCCGGTCATGGTTCTCATCGTAACTTCGGTACGTGAAGCACAGCCTCTGCCACGAATGGACATGTTCGAGGGTTCGAAAGGGAGAAGGCGAGGCGGATACCTGATATGGCTTGGCATGACCTACCCGAATAATGTCTGTATATGGCTCGGCGTGTCCTACCCGAATACTCGATCTTGGTAGTGCACAGTACTCGGCATGGAAACGGCGGGGGAGTCCCTTCTCACTGACGAGCAGTGGGGAAACGAGGTGCTACTGCCGCATCGGCCGTTCGCGACGAACCAACTCGAGCACGGTCAGTACCGAATGAGCCGTGACCAGGCATTGACGATGCGCTACATCCAGCACTCTCCACACGCGTTGCTCGGATCGATCGTCATCGACTGTGACCACCCCGATGCGGCGATGCGGGCGTTCGAGAAACCGTCGGATCATCCGACGCCGAGCTGGGTCGCGCAGTCTCCCTCAGGGCGGGCGCACCTGGGTTGGTGGCTGGGCGACCATCGAGTCTGCCGTACCGACTCGGCGCGGTTGACTCCGCTGCGCTATGCCCATCGCATCGAGCGAGGTCTGTGTATCTCCGTCGGCGGGGACTTCTCCTACGGTGGGCAGCTGACCAAGAACCCGATCCACCCTGAATGGGAAACCATTTACGGTCCAGGGGATCCGTACTCGTTGCGGGATCTGGCGACCATCTACACACCTCGTCAGGCTCCGCGCCGGCCCGACCGCTCCGTGGGTCTGGGCCGCAATGTGACGATGTTCGACACTGCCCGTAAGTGGGCGTACCCACAGTGGTGGCACCATCGTCAGGGCACCGTAGACCAGTGGCTTCAGCTGGTTCTTCAGCGTTGTCACGGAATCAACAGCGAGTTCGCCGACCCTCTTCCTTTCATCGAGGTCCGTGCCACGGCGTACTCCATCGGCAAGTGGATCTGGCGTAATTTCGACGAGGGGACGTTCCGGGCGCGCCAGGCAGTACGTGGCAGCAAGGGCGGCAAGGTCATGAGCTCCGCCAAACGGGAAGCAAACAGGAAGCGGGCCACCAAGTTCAATCTGGCGACAGCATTGGAGTTCGCGCAATGAGCGGCAGCGCCCAGGCACAACAACGTCGGTCCATCACCGCAAAGGAACTGGCACGCCGGCTCGGCTCGTCGGAGCGCACTGCACGTCGCCTGATTGCCGAACCCCGAGACCAATTCCTCGAACGCGCAGAACGCCGACGCAAGCAGGTGGTCGAACTTCGCCAGCAGGGGATGAAGTACCGCGAGATCGCCGAGAAACTGGAGATGTCGACCGGAGCGGTGGGTCGGATACTGCATGATGCCCGCAAGCTCGAGGGGTAGGAGTGGCTTCCGCGTGAAACGATTCGATTCCCCTTCGCCGCTGTGGTTCTGACCGGAGCGAGAATTTCGTTCAGTAGCGGTGCCGGTCGAAGCGGTCCCCGCGGGTCCGGGTGCGCATGCCCGAGCGCCGGAACAGTATCTGCCGGATCTCGGCGAGAGCGGTGGCACGGGTGTCGTCGCTGGCCGGAGGATGAGCAGCACGCCGGTCGAGTTCGGCGCGACGTTCGGCGGCGCGGCGGTCCTGGATCTCAGTGCGGCGCTCGGTGGGGGTAGGCCCTGACCACACATCGGCGAGGGCACGGAGCTGCCAGCGCAGGAAAGCGGTCGGGGATGCTAGGTGTGGGAGGCTGCGGTCGCGGCGGAACTCGGTGATCTGGTCGGCTACGTCGTCGCCGGTCCATCGGGTGGTGTCGATGCCTGCGGCGGTCAGGGCATCGGCGATCGCTCCGACGTGGTGATGGGTGATTCCGGGTACGTAGTGGCCATTCCGATCCACGCCGCGGTATTCGGGCATCGTGGGACCGAGTCGGTCGGCCAGGCGCGCTGCGGCGATCTGAGCGTGCAGGGGTCGTGGGTCGCTCCCGGCCTTCATCGAAGCCCGGGCGCGGCGCGTAGCGCGCGCGTTGGTGATTACTTGAGAACGAGAGATACCTGTAGAACCCAAAGGGTTCTCCGGTAGATCCGCATGATTCGGAAACTGGGGATAAACAGAAGAGTTGGCAGTGAACTTGCTGGTCAAGGCCCACACGGAAGCTGCGCGAAGTTGCTTTCCACCGTGGGTGAGGCTGGCTTCGATGCGTTCGGCGATGGTGAGGTAGCGGCCGCGGACGAGCTCGACGGCGGCTCCGATGCGGCGAAGGATCTGGCGGGCACGATCGAGGACGTCGGTGCTAATGCCGGCGTACTCGGCGAGGGTGTCGCGGGCGGCGGTGAGGCTGCGGCCGGTGGATTCGTCGGCGTAAGCGGCGTGAGCGTTGGCGGCGGCGATGAACTTGTCCGGGGCGATGCGGTGCTCGTGGCAGATCTTGATACCGGTCTCGCTGCGGGCGAAGGTGATGATCTGGCGCATCCAGCCCGTGCGGGAGTCCCAGACGGGGATGGGGGAGTAGGCACCATCGGCTACGCGGAGGTTGTAGCTGCCGCGACGGCGACCACGGCGGGTCTGGGGAGTGGCGCGGCCGGGACCTCGACGGTTGTCCCGGGCGGTGTGTGCGCTCCGTTGAGGGCGACACGCGGGAGTGTGATTTGAGACGGAAGTTGGCCCAAACGAGCAGCGCTCGCTAATATGCATAACGAAGGCTTTCTGGAGAGAAAGTTCGAGTGCCCGAGGAGTTTGGCGACTTTGCTCGGTCACAGATTCGGTTTGGAAGACCCCTCGCTTGGCAGGCGGGGGGTTTTCTGCATCTGAGGGCGGGCTAGTTGGCGGCTAGCGGCCCTCTCTGGTGGCGTTTACACGGCCACCGCCTTGATCTCGCGGGCAAGGTCCGGTCGACCGGCTTGTAGTGCGAGCAGGTCGGCGACGTATTGGGATAGCGCGACCTTGGCGTCTTTGGCATCGTTGCGGAGCTGTTCGTGCAGCTCAGCGGGGATGCGTAGAGTCATCGCGGCGCGGTCGCCTTTATGCGGCTGTGCCATGCGTAAACCCCCGGTTCTTCAAGATCGGCCCGTTGAATCTGACTCAGGTTAGCGGCTGCGAGCGCGGATGTCAGTTACCCCCGTACATCGGCGTGGCGCGTGTCGACTAGTGGGACGGCAGTCAGGGAGCCCTTGAGCGGTGGGAGGCGGCGGTGTGCCTCTCGTCGGCGGTGGGGCACACTCTCACGAATGGCGTCACCGCAGCTTTCGACGAGCAGCCCTGCGACCACCGACTCCCAGCCGATCCCGCGACCTCGATGGAGACTTCCGCTGGTGGGTGATCTGCTCAGCATCGACGTGGCCAAGCCGGTTCAGCGTGAGATGCAGATGGCACAGGAACTCGGTGGGATCTTCGAACGCAAGATCCTCCAGCACCGGTTGATCGTGGTCTCGGGCGCCGATCTGGTGCGCGAGGTCAACGACGAGGAGAAGTGGGCGAAGTTCCTCGGCAAGCCGCTGCGCAAGCTTCGCGTCATCGCCGGCGACGGACTGTTCACCGCGTTCAACTCCGAACCGAACTGGAGCAAAGCCCACAACATCCTCGGGCCTGGCTTCAGCCAGGCCGCGATGCGTGGCTATCACGACTCGATGCTCACCGTCGTCGACCGACTGGTCGACAGCTGGGACAGCGCAGCGGCCGACGGCGAGTATGTGGACGTGCCGAAGAGCATGACGTCGCTGACCTTCGACGTCATCGGCCAGTGCGGCTTCAGCTACGACTTCGACTCGTTCGGCCGCACTGAACCCGATCCGTTCATCGCGGCGATGAGCCGGGCGCTCGAGTACATCAACCGCTCGTCGAACGACATCCCCATCCTCCGGACACTGTTCGGCCGCAGTGCCAGGGAGCAGCATGAACACGACATCGCGCTGATGCAGGGCACGGTCGATCGCATCGTCGAGGAGCGGATGCACTCCGGCGAGCAGCACGGCGATCTGCTGGACCTGATGATGCACACCGTCGATCCCGACACCGGCGAGCAGCTCGACCGTGAATCGATCCGCAATCAGGTGCTGACTTTCTTGGTCGCGGGCAACGAGACCACTGCGGCGACCTTGGGTTTCGCGGTCCATTTCCTGAGCCGACATCCCGAGGTGGTGACGAAGGCGCGGGCCGAGATCGCCGAGGTCGTCGGTGCCGACGGCCGGATCGGGTACGAGCAGGTCGCCAAGCTGCGGTATGTGCGGCGGGTGGTGGACGAGACGCTGCGGTTGTGGCCGGCCGCCCCGGGTTATTTCCGCAAGGTACGCGGTGAGACCACCCTCGGCGGACGGACGCTGCCGAAGGGTTCGTGGGTGTTCGTACTGTTGCCGCAACTGCACCGCGACCCGCTGTGGGGCGACGATCCCGAACGGTTCGACCCGGATCGATTCGAGCCCGCGGCCGTGCGCAAACGGCCGGCGCACATCTTCAAACCGTGGGGCACCGGCATCCGGGCGTGCATCGGTCGGCAGTTCGCGTTGCACGAGGCGGTGCTCACGCTCGCGTCGCTGATCCGGCGGTACGACTTCGCTCCGGAACCGGGTTACGAGCTCGACGTGCACGAGGCGATCACTCTCAAACCGCGGGGGTTGAAGGTCAAGCTCTCGCGTCAGTGACGGAGGCGGCCGACAGGTAAGTTCCCCCTGGGCAGCCGTACTGTGCCCACGGTTCGGGGGAGGTTATACGTCAATGGTTCTCAACGAGTGGCATTTGGTCGAGACGTTGGTCGACGGCGAGATGTCCGTTGTCAGCTGCGGCGGCGTAGTCAAGGATTGGGCGTCGGTGACCCGGCATGTTCAGCCGGCCCCGGATCTTCCGGTCACGCGGATCATCGACGAGGTGATCCGCACTCGTCGGCCGGTGTCGATCGATCTGCGCTCGCGTAAGGGGGCGCAGAAGGCGTTTCACATCGAGGCGCTGCCCGTTCTCGGCCCCAGCGGGGATGCGCACGGTGTCCAGGTATGGGTGGGGGAGCCCGGCCGGGTTCCCACCCCACCTCGTATCGCAGCTGGGATTGCGTGGAGTCTCGAGCGGATGGTGATCGGCCAGACGGTCGAAGCCTCGATGATGTCCGGGGTGCTTCCTGAAGAGCACGTTCCGGAGCGAACTCCTGCGGAGTACATCGCCAAGGCGGTGAAGTTCGACGATTCGGCGTCGTTGTTCGAGCTGGGCATCGATCCGGTGCACGGTCGCCGGTGGGAGGCTCCCATGTCGGTTCTGCACGCCGACGGTCGGGTGATGCGCTGGTACTGCTGGGGCAAGGGCCGTACTGATCCGGGCAACGTGGGATTGCGGCTGCTGTGGCACGACGTCTCCGATACGACGTCACCGGAGTTGCCGACGTTGAGCGAGCTGGGAATGCAGGAGATGCTCCGGTCAGCGGGGGTCTACACCGGCGTCTTCGCCGCCGACCTCGCCGTTCTGACGATGTGGCTGCCGGATGCTCCACCGTGGGTATCCTGGCGAAACATCAAGGGCGGAAACGAAATCGTGCATCCCGACGATCGGTATGTGCTGGCCGATGCGCTGGCAACGTTTTGCTCGGGGGATACCGCGCCTCGGTGTGTCGCTGCTCGTCTGCGTTCGGAATCTGGCTGGCGGGCAGCTGAATTGTCGATCAGCCCGTATCCCGGTCCTCTCAGCGACCGCCTGGTGCTCGTTCAGATTTCAACGATTGCCGACGAATTCGATGCGGCCACAGAGGATGTGCAGGGATCCGATCGGGGGGTGCGAGGCGGGTAGGTTGGTCCCGGACTATCGGCCGTGATCTGATAGTTTGTCTTCCGCGTCCCCGCCCGTGGGGATTTCCCGGGGCTTGTCCACTCGGCCTCGGATGTAGCACAGCCGGTTTCGGCCGCTTCCGCATGTCTGCGTGAGGCAGGCTGCTATCTCCGCGGGGGGAGCTCAGACGTGGTTATCCGTATTTGTCGTGCGTCGACACACAGTGTGTCGCGCGTGTCAGACGGGTGTGCCCGGCGGTCGGGTTCGGGCCCGTTCGTAGGCGGCGCGGACCTCGGCTGTGTCCACTCCCAGAGCTCGAGCCAGTCGTTCGGCTACCGTCTCTCGCAGCGAGGTTTCCCCCAGCTCGAGGCTGCTGAGCGAGGCCGTGGAAATGCCTGCTTGCAGCGCCAGCTGGGGCTGGGTCAGGCCGGCCTGGACGCGCAGATCACCCAGATACCGGTCGTGCGGAGGTATCCGCACCAGCTCGGACATCGAAACGTCGAGGGCAGCGGCGACACGGGCCAGACGGTCCACCTGCGGGGTCGCCTGCCCGGACTCCCAGGCACGCACGGCCGCCACGCTCACTTCGGCGAACCTCGCCAGGTCACCACGGGTGTAACCCTTCTCTGTCCGCAGATCGATCAGCCTCTCACGGTCGAATCCCCGAAGAGGCCGTCTCGTCATGCCCGAAACCTTTCCACGAGCCATAACACTGCCCTACAGGAATGACTTGCGTCATCTTCCACTGGAATAGATTTTGCTGTAATGTTCCGGAATAGAGTTTCAATGAAGGGTTTTGCAGCGAAGGAGGTAACGATCGGCTGAGCCGAGGGAAGCGTCTGGCCGGCAACCAGCGCGAGCCACGGTGAGGCCACCGGCAAAAGGGAAAACCCCGGACACGTGTCAGTGATTGGCGTCAGTGTCACGTATCCGGGGTTGAACCACCTACGTACCAACCCGTCCGGGCTGACTACGCAAGCTCGGGCACCAGGTCACTGCGGACGAGAGCCCACTTCCTTGTCGGGCGCTGCTGTTCTGGCGTTACTCGACTGTGCGCGCCAACGGCAGCGTTCCCGCACCTAGTCGGCGCTGCCGACACGTGCACAAGCGGACTACCTCCCTGTGGTGACCACCCGATCTTCTCGGCCCTGACGGATCTCTTTCTCGCTCAGGTCCTTCACGCATTCGGGACTCGATTCATTCGCAGGAAAGGCGATGTACATGTCCGTATCCAACGAAGATCAGCTGGTTTCCGGCACCGGCAGACACCGGCGCCGCCGAACGACCAGTGCGGTGCTCAGCACCGCGACTCTGGTACCGGCGGCAGCCGGGTTGCTCATTGCCTTTGCGCCGACGGCAGCAGCAGCGCCGACCGGCGACTCCGGCGGCGGGCAGGCAGGGATCACGTCCCCGCCGCAGTCCGGTGGTGGGCAGGCGGGCATCACCTCCACGCCACCCTCGACTTCTGCTCCTGCACCCTCGACTCCTGATCCGCAGCCCGCCGAGAACTTCTGGGTAGCGCCTCCGGCCGAGTACAACCGCGGCACCCGCGCCTACAACCCGCAGACCGGCGGCGGTGTGTCGATGGCGCAGTACAACGGCTATTCGGGCGGCGACAACTCCGGCTACTCCGGTTACAGCGTTCCTGCTCCGCAGGCGCCGGTCGTGGTGGAAGGCCCGACCCTGCCGATCGAGGCTCCGGTCAACAAGATGCGTTTCGGCCGGGTGATCTTCGACCAGCCGAACTGGGTCTCGGACGTCGATGCCGACAAGACCAACCGCACGACCGCAGTGGTCGAGGCGATGGTCACCGACTACCACCGGTCGACCGGCATGGAGACCGAAGAGGCCGAAAAGATCGCCTCGGCCCAGGTTGCAGGCACGGCCGTAGGTGCAGCGACCGGCTTCGGCACCGGCTGCCTCGCGGCTGGTGTCCCGACCGCACTGGCAGTGAGCACGGTCGCGGGCATCGTCGGGGCTGGAGCAGGCACGATGGTGCCTCTGCCGATTCCGGGGGTTGCTCCCGTGACCTCGGGCGTTGCCGCTACCGCCGCTGGTGCGGCGGCCGGATTCGGACTCGGATGCGCGGTCGGTGGTGGACTGGGCGCACTCGGCGGCGGTCTGGCCGGGTACGGGGTCGGCACGGCTTACGGCGCGGGCGAGGATGCCACGCCGATCGAAACCGAGGTGCCCGACATCGAGGCCGAACAGGTCACAGAACAGGTCGACACCACGCTCGCGCAGTGGTCGGAGGATCCCATCGGTGCGGCTGCGGTCGACGCTGTGCAGACCTTCGCCACCGAGACCGCACCTGCGATCGATGAGCAGGTCCGCGACTTCGTTCAGGCACAGCCCGGCGGTGAGCAGGTCATCGAGCAGGTCGACCAGGCACTCGACTCGTTCTTCACCGACGCGACGCCGGGGCTGGCATCGCGCCTGGTCAGCGAGGCGGTCGGTCTGGGTCTCGGCGCGCCCGCTCCGGCAGTCGACGCCTGAGTCCAGTCGAAGAGGGAGACGAACCGATGAAGCGGAACGACCGAGCGGGCTCACCTCGGGTGTTCGATGCGACCGCACCTCGCACCCGCATGGTTCGGGAGTCGGTGCCGGTGTCGGTACCGGCGGCCGAAGAGCGCTTTTCCTCCGGGAGAACCGCGTCCGCCCGTGAGTCGGCGTCTCGAGTGGTCGCGGCGGCCGATGCCGGTCGCCGCGCCACTCACCCGACCACGCAGGTGACCACGCGCCGCCCTGTCGGGAAGGGACTGACCTATGCCGGTCTCGGCCTCGCGGCCGTGGCCGTCGTGGGACTGGCCGGCTGGGGCATCACCGCTCTCGTCGGCGGCGGTGACGACGACGCGGACTTCGGTGGCCTGGTCCCGGACATCGCAACCGCTGCGCCGACAGCGGCAGCGGCAGATGACCCGTGCTCACCTGGCGAGGGTGACCAACTCTCCGGCGAAGGGGTGATCGCGGCGCTCGAACACCGCTATTACCTGCTGCGTTCGGGTGAGTCGGTGCGGGAGTTGATGGCCCCTGATGCGCCGTTGCCCGACGCGGCAATGATCCAGCAGGGCATCGACACCGTGCCGCTGGGGACCACGCACTGCCTCGAGGTCACGGCCATCGGGCCGAACATCTACAGCGCGCAGATCACCGAGGTCCGCCCGGATCGGCGCAACGAGTTCAAACAGCGCATCACAACGACCACGGCCGAGGACGGCCGAGTGATGATCCGCTCCATCGAAGAGGTCGGGTCATGAGGAAAGCAAGTCTCGCTCTGGCAGCGGCAGCAGTGACCACCGCGGCCGCGGTAAGCACACCGACGGTTGCTCATGCAGCGGAAACGAACGGGTGTGCGCGCACGATCGCGCTGATGATTCCCGGCACGACGGAAACGTCCGCTCATGCTGATCCGACCGTGCCGACGGGCATGCTCGCGGCGGTCGGTGACGCACTCGAGCAACGGTTCGGCAAGAACCTCGACGTGGTGTACGTGCCGTATCCGGGCGAGGCGTTCTTCAACGGCACGTCCTATGCCGAATCGAAGTCGCGGGGCGACAAAGCGGCAGCGGAGTTGATGGAGCGGTGCCCGTCGTCGACGTACCTCATCGCCGGGTACAGCCAGGGCGCGCAGATCGGCAACGATCTGGCCGTCAACATCGGCCACGGTCTCGGCCCCGTCACTCCGCAGCAGGTCAAGGCGGTGATTCTGCTCGCCAATCCGAAGCGGGGCACCGAGGGCGCAACGTTGATCGGCCCGCCCCTGAGCGGTCAGGGCATCGCGGGGCCGGCCCCGGAAGGGTTCGGCAAGCTCGCGGGCAAGGTGTTCGACATCTGCCACCCGGACGATGCGTACTGCAACACCGATGGTCAGTCGACGCCGTTCCTGGCGTCTCTGGGCCGGATCATCGCCAATCCGCCGGGAGCGGTCGATGTCTCTACCGAACTCGCCTCGACTGCATCACCCCAGACTCCGACGATCACCGGCACGTCGACAGTGGCGCAATCCTCCCTGGTCGATGAGCTGTCCTCACCGGGGACCTGGCGCAACGCGGATCTGTCAGCGGTGTTCGGGGCAGCCTCGCAACTGGCCGAGTCGGTGTCTTCGCTCGATGCCGCTGGTCCGACGTCGACCACCTCAGCGGCGAACATCGCCCGCATGACGCAGCAGGCGCGGCTGGTGTCGGAGACTTTGACGCCGGTCGACCAGGCGCGACAGTGGATCGACAGCAATCCGGGCGCGCGTGAGACGTTCACCTCAGCTCCCGAGGGATCGCCGGAGGCGACCACGGCGAGCGTGCTCGACATGCTCGAGCAGGTCGATGTCCCGGCAGTGTTGTCGGCCGCCGAAGCGGTGACCGGGGTGAGCACGGCCTTGCTCAAGTCACGGGCCTCGGGGGAGTCGGTCGATGTGTCGACGCTGGCAGGGTCGGCAGATGCGCTGGTCGCGGGTCTGTCGCCGTTGGCGGCCTCGGGTCCGGTGGAGTTGCGGACGGCAACGCAGGTGCTTTCGGTAGCCAAGCCGACGACGATCATCAATCAACTGCTGGGCGTCGTCTCCGGCGTGACCTCGGTCGACTATCCGGCGGTGGCGGCCGGGTTGCAGCAGCTTCCGATCAAGATTGCCACCGGCGATGTGCACGGGGCGCACGCGGTCGCGGGCGATCTGAACAATCAGCTCTCCCCGCTGGTGAAGATGGCTGCCGGGGTGGATTTCAAGACACTCTCACGGCTGGTGGCGATGGTTCCGGACCCGTCCGGCACGGCCGCAATCGCCGCGCTGGTGCTTGATCTGCTCGGCAACGTCGATGTGATCCGCTTGGCCCGCAATGTCGGCGAGATTCAGGAAATCGCCTGGTCGGTGGCCGAAAGCGGGAACGTGCTCGAGCTGTCTCGGCTGATGCCGGTGGCGGTGGATCTGGCGCAGGTGGCTCTCGGCGTGCTCACCCCGGGCCAGAAGATGAGTCCCGATCAACTGCACGATCCGGGCGATCCGATCGGCTCGCTGATGTCGGTGCAGGCACAGGACAGTGATCTGGCCGGCCTGGGCCAGTCGGTGATGACGCTGGCGAGCAGTGACAGTGCGGCCGAGCTGGGGCAGCTGGTGGCCGAAGGATTCACCGCGGCGAGTTTCTACGCCTCGAATTCGCACATTGCGTATCCGAGCTGGTCCCCGGATGGGAGGGACAACGCGATCGACACGATGGTGAAGGTTTTCGCCAAGGCGATCGGCTGAGGCCGGTCGGTCCTGGTCAGCGGGTGGTGCCGCTGCCAGGACCGGGAGCCTTCCACTAACACGGCATCCGACCTCGGGCGGGCGGATGCGAAGTCACTCACGTGCATGGCCTGGGCGGGCTAGCGACAAGCACTCATGCAAAGGGGGTGAGAACGTGGCTTCTTCGACGACGAAAATTACGCTGGCAGCCAGCGTCGTGGCCCTGATGGGTGCGCTGGTGATGTGCGGCAGCGACAATCCCGATCCGGACAACTGCCTGCCGACGCAGGGACCGTCCCGGTCACCGAACAGCCTGCGTGCTGCCACCGGCAAGAAGGTGCAGCCGATGGTCACCGGCACCTACACGTTCACCTCCGGTTTCGGCCCGCGCTGGGGTACCTCGCACAACGGCATCGACCTGGCGGCGCCGATCGGTACGCCCTTCTATGCACCGATCGACGGAATCGTTGTTGCAGCAGGAGATTCCGGCGCGAGCGATGAGAACGGTTTCGACAACTGGATCATCGTCGACTCGGCCACCGCGGACGGGTCGACCATCTCGACGGTCTACGGGCACATGTTCCCGGACGGTGTTCTCGTCTCCGTCGGTGACGAGGTGCGCGCCGGGGATCTGATCGGCCTGGTCGGCAACGCCGGAGGTTCGACCGGACCGCACCTGCATTTCGAGGTCTGGCCCGGCGGCCGACTAGACGGTGGATCTCCGATCGACCCGATGCCGTGGCTGGCCGATGCGTCTGAACTCGACGCCCCGCAACAGCGTCCGACCTCGCCGAATGTGCAGCTGGTCGCGGCCGAGACTCCGCTCGGTGCCGGTTGCACCGGCCTGACGCGCCCCGGCGGACGCTCCCTCGCGCCGGGATCGGTCCCCGAGGAGTTCCGGGAGTGGATCGTCAAGGCGGCTCAGACCTGCGAGGCGATCGACGCTCCTTTGCTGGCCTCCCAGCTCTACGCCGAGAACCAGTTCCGCTACGGTCCCTCCTCGCCGGTGTCTCCGGCGGGGGCACGCGGGCCGGGGCAGTTCATGCCCGCAACCTGGGCCTCGATCGGCCAGGACTACGACGGTGACGGCGTGGCCGACGTGAATTCCATCGGTGATTCGGTGATGGCGATGGCCGCCTACGACTGCCAGATGTGGGAGCAGACGCAGCAGTGGCTCCGCGAGGGAAAAGTTTCAGGTGACGGCACCGAGTTGATGCTCTCGGCCTACAACTGCGGGCCGGGCAACACACTCGCTTCCGGCGGGGTGTGCGGCAACGCGGAGACCACGAGCTACGTCCGCAATATCCTGGCCGGCCGCGCTGACTTCGCCGGTGTCGACCAGCCTCGGCCGCCGTCGGTGAGTGGTTCGCGGGTGGTCGATGCAGCACTTGGATGGCTGGGCACCGATTACGCCTGGGGCGGCGGGGATGCCACCGGCCCGACTCGCGGCATCGCCGATGGCGGTGTCGCCGATGAGCACGGCGACCACAACAAGGTCGGCTTCGACTGCTCGGGCCTGGTCGTGTACGCGGTGGCGCAGGCGACGGACGGAAGAATCGTTCTGCCACAACAGGACTCCGCTCAGGTCAACGATCCTCGGGGGACGCCTGTAACCGAGGCGGCGGACTTGCAACCCGGAGACATCGTGCAGCCCTACCCCGGCCACGTGTGGATCTGGATGGGGGACAACAAAGTTGTCGAAGCGCCCCAGTCCGGAGAGAAGGTCCGGATCACCGAATGGACGCCCCAGAAACATGTCAGAGCAATCCGATTTAATTGATGCACAACGGATTTCATACGCCAGAACATCGGAAACGATGACACACCAGGAAGGGAACATCACACCGTGAGCGAAGAGTGGGACAAGGCGGAATCGGCCGTCCGCACCCTCGGATCGACCCGGACAGTGCAGGCGATGACGGCCTCGGACCTGCGGGCTTGGGCTGCGGAGAACAACCTGATGACGCGCACTCAGTGGCCGAAGATCAAGCGCGAGCTCTACAAGCAGTTCGATGTGGACTACGACGCCCTGCGAGAACGCGAGCAGCGTGAACGGGCCGAAAAGCTGGCCGCGGCCGCCGCGTCGGCTCCGGTGGTGTCTTTGGCCTCGGCCGGCGACGAACGTGGCTCGTTCGCCGTCGTCGGCGATGCCGACACCAGCGATGTCGCCTGGTACGGATCGTTCCACAAGGACGATCGGATCTTCCGGCCCGGCGATCAGGACTCGGCGGACGAGGCCAGCGCCGGTAAAGCCGTGTTCCTCGCTGCGAAAGTCCGCGACCATCTTGAGGTCGAGGCGGTTCGGTTGCGTCTGCGGGTGAGCAGTGAACGCATCGACGGGGTGAAACTGGCCGATCTCGCGGCGAAAAAGCAGGTCATTCTCGATCTCGAGGTGACGCCGACCGGCAATCCGGCCGAGCAGTGGTGCCTCGAACCGGGCTACGGCGAATGGCGGGCGATCCGCCTGTCGGATCTGGTGGTGGCCGAATGATCCGCCGACTGGCACTGATCGGTGTCCTCGCCGGAGCCCTAACGGTGGCCGGATGCAGCTCCGAGACCGACCAGGACCAGAGCACTACGAACTCGTCGGCACAACCGTCGTCGACGGAGGCATGGCCTCCCACCGAACCGGCTGCGCCCATCGAGCAGTCCACCCCCGTTCCGGCGGCACCGAGTGTGGACACTTCCGATCCGGGCGAGCTCGGCCGCACGGTCGTCGAGACCTGGTTCTCCTATGACACCCGTACCGACACCAATCGCAACGACGCGCCGGTGCGGGCCGCCGATCTGGGCGTGCTGACCGGCGAACTCGACGCGCAGGTCCGCGCCGATGTGCAGATCCCGGTCAAGGCCAGCGGTGAGTGGGCACAGTGGGCGTCGCAGGGCGCGACGGTCACCGCCGTGGCGGTGGAGGTCCCCAACCAGGGACAGGCCAATACCGCGACGAAGTATCACGGCATGTACGAGGTGACCAGCACGGTCACCGATTCCAGCGGCACCGAGATCGGCACAGACGTGCAGTACGTCGCCGTGGTGCTGACCGACAACGGCGACGGATGGCGCGTTTCGTCCGTCACCACCCTGTGAGGTAAGCGTGATGGCTGACATCGCTGACTACAACCACGAACCGACCATCGACCCGCGTCGGCTGCGGCTACGCCCGAGCCGTCCCGCTGTCGAACCCGAACCGGCCCCGGCTCCCGAGCCTGTAACCGAGGACATCGCCGATCCGTATGGGGTCGGAGTAGATGCTCTCGCGGCCGTCGACGAGCCGATCGCGCCGACAGCAATGCCGTCCACCGGGCACGGCGCACTGTTCGACGAGGCCGCCTCACCGGCACTTTCTCAGCCTGCTCAGTGGGGTTGGCGGGGTCGGATCAATGCAGCTCTGGGAACGAAACTGGCCCCGAAGGCGGCATCGGCAGAGACCGGCCACCGGGCGGCGGTCGAAGCGATCCAGCGAACGCTGCCGGGTTCGGGCACGGTCGCTGTGGTCAACACCAAGGGCGGAGCCGGCAAAACTCCGACGTCGATTGCCCTGGCAGCGATGCTCGGTAAGCATCGCGGCCGCGGGGTCGTGGCAGTGGATATGAGCGAGGCCGGCGGCACCCTCGGCATTCGCGCAGCGCGCACCGCACCCATCGAACGCACGGTGTGGGATGTCCTCGACAACGCATCGCGGCTGATGTCGGCCGACGTCGAGGCGGGGGAGCTGGCGGCGTATCTGCGGCTCCAGCCCACCCACGACGAGATCCTGGCCGGGGACACCGATTCTTCCTACGACGACATGCTCGGCGAGGACGAGTGCGCGGCGTTGGGCGCGGTGCTTCGTCGCCATCGCGACCTGTTGATTATCGACACAGCCACCACTCCGCAGGCCGGGGCATGGCAGTGGGCGGTGCGCCACGCCGACGTGCTGGTGGTGCCGCTGCCGATGCGCCGGGACATGGCGCAGCACGCGTACGCGATGCTCGACGGCCTCCGTAAGCGGGGGTTCGAGCATCTGGTGCGCTCTGTGATCGTGCTGCTGTGCGCGACACCGGGGTCCGATCCGAACCTCGAAACTGCGATTGTCGACGAGTTCGACTCTCTCGGTGTGCAGACCTACGTTCGGGTCCCATTCGAGCCGGTCTTCGCCACCGGTGAGCGGATCACGCTCGAGGCGTTGTCGCAGAGTTCGATCATCGCGTGGACGAATGTCGCGGCGATGGTGACCGATGCGCTAGCCGAGGCCATCGTCGAGCGGCAGGCCGGACTCCGGCAGCAGGGGGTACCGGCTCCGGCGATCGCCCCGGAACCGGCTCCGCCGACGTTCGCGGCGGACGTTCCGAGCTTCGTAGCGCCCCAGCCGGCCCCGGCTCCCGAGTCGGTTCCCGCAGCTGAGCCGCCCCCGGCCCCGGTAGTGGAACCCGCTGCCGCTCCTGCTGTCCGGGTGCCTGAGACGGACCCGGCCAGGGACCTGCCCCTGGACTACCGGCCCACCGCCGAGGCGGCGGAAGCGGCCCCCGAACCGGACGCCTCGAGCGAATCCGCTGCTGAGGTGCACCAACCGCCGGCCCCGGCCCGACGGCCGCAACCACCGAAGCCGTCGAGCTTCGATCCCTACGCCTGACCTTCTGTGTGAAAGGACCCCTGTGATGTCTCGCAATACCTCGATGCGGTCGCTACCTCGTAGCGTGGCCCGTGCTGCGTCCCTGCTGTCGGCCACGATCGGCACGGTGTTGCTCACCGCCGGTACCGCCTCGGCTCAGACCGACAATCCACTCGACGGAATCTCCCCTGATCTGGGGGTGTTCGGTCCTACGTTCCAGAGCACCTGGTCGCGGATTGCGGGCGGTATCTGGGGTGCGGTCCTGGCGGTATCCGCAGTCAACCTGATCATTTCGCTCTACAAGATCCGTAAGGCTCGCGCCGGGGGCTACCAGAGCGAATTGAGCGATTCGATGGATTCGGCCAAGACCGCTGGTGTGGCGTTCGGTTGCGTGGCCGGAGCCGGGATCATCGTCGGCGCCATCTTGTTCGTCGTCAACGGCTGATAGCCGATCTACCAGCACTGTTAGGAGAATCAGATGGCACCCGATTTCAGCTCGATCAAGCCGGGCTCCCAGCAATCGCCCTCGGCAACAGCAGCACCGACGCCGACATCCTCGGCGAAGACGGCAGAGACCAAAGGATGGAAGGCAGCGTTCGACAGACTGCCCTCATGGTTCAAGTACGGCCTGGTGATCCTGCTCGTGGTGACGATCCTCGGGATCATTCTCGCGGGGCTGAGCGGCGGTAGCTCGGAGTCCGACACGGTGCGGACCGGGCACGGTCCCAACTCGATCACCAACGGTGTTCCGCATGGCTACGACCACACCGAGGCCGGAGCACAGACCGCTGCCGCCAACTTCGTGCAGGCAGTGAGCCAGATCGCCCTCGGCCGGGTGACCGCCGCCGACCTGAAAAACAACCTTGTCGGGGACGGCGCCAGCGATGCTTTGATTGCCATTGTCGAGGACAACGTCTCGCACTCCGAAGACACCGTGATGAACAACATCCCGGTCCTGGTCAACGTCACGGACTACTCGGATGACCGTGCGGTGGTGTCGGTGTGGGCAGTCTCGGCGAGCCAGAGCGATCTGAGCGGCACGGGCAAGATCAGCGTCCTCACGGTTTGGTCCACGACCACGGTGACCTTGGAGTGGGAGAACGGGGATTGGAAGGCCGTCGATTGGGCGTTCCGGTCCGGACCCGAGCCCGAAGAGGTCTCGTTCCCCGAAGGGGACTCCACTCTCGCCGAATTCGGCGCGAACGGCCTCTACACCTTCTTCGTGGAGTAATCATGCGACCCCTTGTCCGTACTTTTCTTGCGGTGCTGCTGGCAGTGCTCGCGTTGGCCTCGAGTGCGATTCCCGCGTGGGCGCAGCCGCTCAGTGGCGCTGCCGAAGGGTGGCCTGCTGGGATGCCAGACGAGCTCAAGGAGTTCTTTCCCGGTCACCCGGAGTTCGAGGCGGCCGGGTGGTCGACCGATCCGGCGTGTGCGGACAAGGGTGGCGACTTCGGGCAGTACCTCGCGCAGTACCTCCGCTTCGACCAGCAAATTCTCTACTGGGCGTCCCCGGTGACGCAGCGCATCGCGCAGTACGCCGAGCTGATGGGCGTCTCGGAGGATGAAGCGAAGCAAGCGGTGCTCGATGGCAAGACTCCGACCACCTGGCCGGCATCCTTCCCCGGTGGCGACCCGGAGTTCTCGCCCTCGGCCAAGGTGTGCGCTGCGGATCTGGCGAAGTGGTCCGAGCCGGGCGGGAACCACTGGGGATTTACCTGGGCAGCAGCACCCGACGCCGGTTCGATCGCAGTGATGAAGCAACAGAAGTGGGTCGATAACCTGCCGGACGACATCTTTGAGAATCCGTGCAGCGACCACGAGATGCTGTGCAACAGGGCCTATTTCCTCGACTGTGACAAGACTTCAGGGCCGGATGAACTCGTACAGTGCCGCGCCTGGAACACGCGGGTGGGGGCGATGTTCGGCGGCATCTGGAACTGGAAAGAGCAGAACAAGGACTTCGCTGACCGGTTCCTCGATCTCGCCAGAGTCGGTGGTGTGGTCCTCAAGGCCGCCACGCCGCTTCAGATCCAGCTCGGCGTCGGCCTTGGTATGGCGGCCGTCGACAAGGCCGGTGACGTGGTCGCGTTCATCGCTGATCCGGGCAGCGTGATCGACGACTGGGCCAACAGCACCAAGGAAAGCGCGGTATCGCTGACCACCTCGGTCCTTGAGGGCTTGGCGAACATCCACGAGTTCAACCCGCGGGATGAAGGTTTCCTGCGGTGGTACGCGGTCAGTTGCGGAATCGGGGTGTTCGTCATGTCGATCACCGCACTGTTCACGATCTACCGAACCTCCGCACAGAAATCGACACGAATGGAACTGGCGCACAGCCTGATCGGATACGCCCCGTTAGGTGTGCTGTCGATGATGTTCGCCCCGGCCGCCGCCGAAATGCTGGTCCAGCTCTCGCACGCGCTGACCACCTCCCTGTCCGGACTGCTCAAGCAGGACTTGGAGCAGGCGGTGGTGTCCGTATCGGCAATGCTCGGAGGCATCACGAGCGACACCGTCGTCGGTGGCTCTCTGACCGGCATCGTGTTCTTCGGGTTGTTGTTTCTCGGGTCGCTGGCGTTGTTCTTCGGCATGTTGATGCACGCCGCTGCCTTGCCGATCCTCGCCGGCCTGACAGGTGTCGCGTTCGGATTGTGGGTGCATCCGAACCTGCGGAAGAAGGCGATGCGCCCGATCTTCGTATTCATCTCGATCGTGTTTTCCAAGCCGGTGATCTTCCTCGGCCTGGGGTTCTTGGCCACGGTGCTGATCGACAGCAGCGCCGGGGCTTACGTCGACGGTGACCTCGCATCGCTTGGCGCCTTGGCGATGTCGGCGGTGTGCATCGGACTGGTCGGACTCGCTCCGTGGTCGCTGCTCAAGTACGCCCCGTTCATGCCGTCCAGTGAAGATTCGGAAGGCTTCGGCGATACCGGATCGGCGACCGGACAAGGGCTGGGCGGCACTTTGCAGACCGCGCAGATGGCAATGATGGCCCGCGGCGGTGGTGGCGGGGGTGAGGTCGCTGCGGCCCGTTCCGCAGGGGCGGCACACTCCCATCCTGTCGGCGGCGGGGGCGTTGGTGGGGGAGTGGCCTCCACCTCGAACGGGTCGACGTTCCATAGTCCCGCCGGGTCGACCTCCCACCAGCACTCGGGTGTTACCGCAGGTCATAGCGGTGGGGGGCACGGTGGGGCGAGCACTCGCAAGCTCATGGGGGCAGCCAAGGGCATCTCCGGCACGGTCGCATCGGCCGGGGTGGGAGCGGCTGTCGTGGCCGGGACCGTGGGCGGCGCAGCGCTGAACAAGGCAGCCCAGGCGGCACAGAACGCCCCTGAACGAGCCGACAACATGGGAGATCAGTGATGAGGGACAGTGAGCAGCGCACCTCGATCCTCGGCTCGGAAATCGCTCGCCGAGGACTGATCCCCGTTCCCGAACCGGTGCTGTTCGCCTATGCAGCGGCGATGATGGTCTCGATGTTCCTGTTCGTCTTCTTCGGATCGACGATTTGGACACTGGCCGGTGTCCTTGTGGTGGTGGGCGGCACGCTGTGGGCGACGACCGATATCAACGGTCGCCGGTCTTGGGCGGGGGAGAAACTGCACCGGATCCGGGATCGGCGGCGGCGAAAGCACGGTGAACACGTCTACCGGGCGCCCGGTGACGAGTTGTACGGGGTGCTCGGAGCCGATCCGGGCTGGGAGTTCCCGGTGCCGCTCGGAGATGTCGCTCCGCTGGATCTGACCGGTACAGGTCTCGACGACATGTTCATCCTCGAGCACCGGACGCCTGGTGACAACAACTACTACTCGGTGGTGCTGTCGATTCAAGGGCTCGCCGAAGGACTGCGCGGCGCGGAGGAATGGGCGGTGACCTCGCAGGCGTTCTCGCGCACGCTGGCCTCGTTCGCGCGCCGATCCTCGCTGCTTCGAGGGCTGGAGATGGTGCACCGCTCGGTGCCGGCCGATCTGACTCCGCACGTGGCGTGGATGGAATCGGTGGTGCGTGCGAATCCTCATGCACACCGGGTGATGCCTGCGGTCGAGTCCTACGGCCAGCTCATCGACGGTCTGGCCCCGGAGTCGGAAGAGCATCGTTGCTACGCCACACTGATCTTCCCGAAGTCGGTCGAGTTGCTGTCGGCGGCCGGAGCGGTCGCCAAGCGTAAGGGCGTAGAGACGAAGGCCGGTATCGGCCAGGTCATCGTCGAGGAGACCATGCGGGCGGTCGGCGCGCTGACCTCGGCTCGGCTCGGGCAGGTGCAGGTGCTCGGCCAACAGCGTGCCTGTGCGGTGTTCCGCTCGATGCTCGATCCGTCCTACGCACTCGACGCCCACCGGGGCGCGAACTGGGGCAACTGCTGGCCGTCGTATGTCGGCGGAGACCTGTCGACACGGGTGTCCGACCGATGGGATACCCGAGTCGGGTTGATCCGACCCGGTTCGATCGAACCGATCCCGCTGCACGCTGAATGGCTCTCGCCGCTGTTGACCGGCGTCGACCCGGACCCCGGCGATCCTGTTGAGGGGCTTCCGGCCCAGCCAACAATCCGCACGGTGAAGGTGCGGATGGATTTCGTCGATGCAGTCAAAGCGCGCCAGGTGGCACGCAAGGACGCGACCGAGGATGCAGCACGCCAGTACAAGGAGCGAAAGAAGGGCCAGGTCACCGACGGTGCATCGGAGGTCATGGCGTCGGCGTCGCTGCGTCGCCGCGAAGACCTCAAGCCGGGATCGGGACACCACGGGGTGATCTGGTCGATGGCAGTGTCGGTCACCGCACCGGATGAGGATGCGGTGATGCGGGCGTGTGCGCGACTCGAGCAGGCCGCCGACCAAGCCGCCATCAAAGAGTTCACCTGGTTCGACGACAGCCACGATGTCGCGCAATTCCTCACTCTGCCGCTCGGCCGCGGACTCGCGGCCACCAAGTACACCCGGGCCAAGGGGGTCTGATGCCGTCACTACTGAACCGCAAAAAGGGCGCTGCGCCTGCGCCGACCGCTCCGGAGGTAGATCAGGCGGACACGCCGGTGGTTCCTCGTCGGCGTCCGCCGAAGCGCAACAAGTGGCTCGACCGGTGGGGCTGGTACGAGCCACGCCCGGAAGGAGTGTGGTCGACAACTCGCCAGGCCGAAGCGCTGAATCTGGCGACCACCCGCAAGAACGTGCGGCACGAAGGTCTCGTGTCGGGGCGGAACCTGATGTCGAATGCGCTGGTCATCACCGATCCGTTCGCGTTGTACGGAAGTGAGATCGAGAACATCAATGTCGCGGTGGTCGGTGACATCGGCAAGGCGAAGTCCTCACTGATCAAGACCACGCTGGGATTGCGGCAGATCGCGGCCGGCCGTCAGGTCGTGGTGATCGACAAGAAGCGTCAGGGTGATCGCGGTGGTGAGTACACCGAGCTCGCCAAGTCGCTGGGGGTGCCGTCGATCAGATTCAAGACCGGCGGTGACGGTGCGCGGTTGAACATCATGGACCCGGCGATTTCGTCGTCGGTGACCACTTCTGGTGGCATCGTGCCGGCCGGTCAAGAAGTGCTGATTGCCGCGGTACTCGAGGACACCATGCAGCGGACGTTGGTGCAGACGGAGATCGCGGCGCTGAACCTGGCGCTGAGACTGGTCAACGAGCGTGCCCGCAGCGAGGGCACCGAGCCGATCCTGCGTGATGTCGCAGATCTGCTGCTGTCGACGCCGGAGGAAGCGACGGTCACCTTCGGTGAGGTGTGGGAGAAGGAAGCGTGCCGGTGGGGTCGGGATCCGGGCCTGGCGCTGCGGCAGCTCTGCGAAGGAGATCTGCGCGGGTTGGTCGATCAGCCGACCTCGGCCGATGTCCGTCATGCGCTCGACCATCCGCTCGTGCACTTCGATGTGTCCGAACTGCCCAACAAGGGACCGGCGCTGCGGGTGGTGATGACGGTCATCAATACGTGGCTGTCGAATGTTCTCGCAGCTCGAGCATCTGAGCACAAGCAGACCATTCTCATCGTCGAGGAAGGCTGGCACATCGCGGAAGGCTCGACCGGGCGGGTTTTCCGGGACAACATGAAGCTCTCTCGCGGCCTGGGCCTGTCGACGGTCTCAGCGTTCCATCACATCGCCGATCTACCTGCGGATTCTCCGGCTCGAGCGTTGATGCAGGAAGCCGGGATCGTGTTCCTGTACGGACAGGATCGGGTGGACGATGCCGAGCAGACGGTTCGCATGTACCACCTGCCCGAATACTGCGTCGATCTGCTGATGTCGATGCACAAGGGGCAGTGTCTCGTGGTGATGGGCAAGTCCGATCCGGTGCTGATGAAGCACGAGCGGTCCCCGCTCGAGATCACCCTCACCGACACCGATGAGGTCATTCGGGGTGAGGCGAGCACGCTGGTCGGGCAGACCCGGCTCCCGGACACTCTCGATGCCGAGGAATTGGCCGAGCTGGTGGGGGCGGTGCAGTGAACGAGCGAGGTCAGCAGCGGCCGACACAGCCGGTGATTCCGGTCGGCACCGGCCTGGTGGTCGTGGTGATCGGCGGGGTCCTGTGGACGGTGTACGCCGGAGGCGCGGTTGCCGGCCTGGTGACCGGGGCGGGTCCGGTGTTCCCGGAAGGGCTGTACGGCACGTTGTCGGTGTTGCGGGCGTTGGTGCTCACGCCGGGCGATCCGACGGTGGGCTGGCCCGAGGACTCGCGGCCGGGCTCGGCGGTCGCGGTGTGGGTGTGCCTGATCGCAGCGATGCTGGTCTATATCGCCGTCGTCCTCGTGATCGACGGGAAGGTTTCGGCACGTCAGCGCGCTAAGCGCACGCGCCAGGAAGGGTTTGCGGACCGGGCGGAGCTGCGGCGGCGCGGCCTCGATCGCAGGAGCGCGGTGAAAGCCGCGAAGACGAATCGGGCGAGCTTTGGTGATACTCCGGCCCGCAAGATCGACGCGCATCAAGTGGCGACCCGGATCGGCACGCTCTACGGCGAGCATGGCAAAGATGCTGAGGTGTTCGTTCAGTACCGGGACGGCACGCTGGTCGAGGGTCCGACCGGATCGGGCAAGAGCTGGCGGTTGGCTTGGCAGCGGATCGTCGAGTCGGTCGGGTTCGTGCTGGCCACGACCACCAAACCTGATCTGCTGTGGTCGACGGTGGGGCAACGGTTGGCGTCCGGCCCGGTCGAGGTGTTCGACCCCGAGGGCATCACGCGGTGGCCGACGCCGATGCGGTGGTCCCTGCTGGCCGGCTGCGATGACCCGGACACGGCGATCCGGCGTGCCGATGCGCTGGTGCAGGCTGTTCCCCTCGGCGATACCAAGAACAGTGGGTACTTCTCGACGAACGCAGCGAAGTACCTGCGGTGCTGTCTGTATGCGGCCGCGGTGTCCGGTGGGGATGTGACCACCTTCTATCGCTGGGCGATGCAGCGGCAGGTGCCGAAGGTCAAAGAGATTCTGGACCGGGACCTGCCGACGTGGAGCGTGGAGTATTCGCAGCTCGGCGGCTCGGGATCGGATTCGGTCGACGATGTGATGTCGACGGTCTCGACGCTGCTCGATCCCCTCGCCTCACCGAAGCTGATGGCGGCAGTCAATGTCACCGCCGATGAGTCGGTGAACCTCGCGCAGCTCATTCGCGACGGAGGGACGCTGTATCTGATCTCCGAAGGCTCCTACGGTTCGAGTGCACCGATCGTCACGGCGTTGGCGGCGGAGTCGTATTACCTGGCCAAAGAGATTTCGCGGGAGTACCCGGAGGAGAGAATCGACCCTCCGGTGCGGTTCGTTCTCGATGAGGTCAACAATGTCGCGCCCATCCCGGATCTGCCCGACAAGGTCTCCGACAGCGCCGGGCGAGGAATCTCGATCTGGGCGTTCTGCCACGGTCAGGAGCAGAACATCCGGCGATGGGGTCCGAGCGCGGGGAAGATGTTCACGACGAACTCGCCGGTGCGGATCATCCTGCCTGGCCTCGGTGATGTGAACGAGCTCGAGCAGATCTCCCGATTGACCGGTGAGCGTGAAGAGTGGTGGTCTCCGACGCAGGCTCCTCGGCAGACGAAGGTGATGACTGCCCCGGAGATTCGCGGAATGCCTGCTGACCAGGCGTTGATGATCTACCGGGGTGCGGCTCCGGCGCGGGTTCATCTCCCGCTGGTGTGGGACATTCGGCACTGGAAAAAGCGGGTGCTCGACTCTGAAGAGGTCTACAACTGGGTCTGTGAGACGGGGGAGCTGCCCGATTGGGCGTGGTCCCGCACGGGCGGGGAAGTGGTGCTTGGATGAGCGGGTACACGCCGGGCCGGCTGTCGTGGCGGCATCTCGACCAGGAACAAGCACAACAGTTGTGGGACGAGTTGATCGACTGGGTGGAGTGGTTCCGCGGTTGCTACCGGCTCACCGATCGGATCAAGGGCTGCTGGTATCGGCACCCGAAGATGGTCGAGGAACTGACGGCGGCGATGTCGGCGCACAAGGTCGCCTACGAACAGCTCGGCGACGGTCAGGTGCATTCGTGGTCGCCGGGAAGCTGGCACTACCAGGTCTATCAACCGCTTCTGCAACGGCTGGCGGCCAACTCCGACGAGTTCGGCGACTGTATCGACGGGCGCTGCGAACCGCCGACCGTGCAGGTCACGCTGCTCGCGGGTGCGCGGGAGTGGATCGCGGCGGACATCGCGGCGCGGCCGACCCCGGTCGCGGCGGCGATCGCCGCCACCGGATCGCTCCCGGACTCCGGCAACGGATCGGGACCGGCGGTGATAGATGCTGCGCGGATGGTCGATCTGATCGACACGGGTGATGCCGAATCGGTCGATCCTGACGATGAGTTCGGGCCGGTCTCGTATGACGGTCACGTTTGGGAGTGGTCCGACGATACGGAGGGATACGTGCGGACCTAGAGACTGCCGAGGACATCGGAACGGGACTCACCACCCGGCCTGTCCTCGGTGTGGTGGTCGGCCGCGAAGAGTGCCCGCCCAGGCGTCGTGGCCGACCACTCCGTACGGAAGCGACCTCGAACTGGAGTTTCCCGCTCAGATCGAAGTTGTCCGTTGTGTGTTCGGTCTATCCGGTTGGCCCTCGTGGAGCGAGTGGAACGCCCCCTGAGTGGCACCCAGGAAAATTTCAATTAGGCCCCGCGCTGTCCAAGGGGTGTATAAATTTTTGCGTAAGAGTGATACCCTTTCTGTAGAACAAGAGGGCGGATGCCCCCAGCTAGTGCTGGAAACATCCGCCTAGAACAACTAGATAATGACCAGTTGCTCAAACATCTTGTCCAGAGTCCAACGGGCCAGTACGCCTGCAAGCATGCGCCCGAGGACACCCCAGATGCGCTTACGCGCAGCGACAGATGTCATCTGATCTCCTTTCTTCAGTTGAGAGCGGCTGGCGCAGAAAAGCCGACTCCGGCATTACCGGGGTCGGCTATACGCGTTAGCCGTGAGAAGCATATCACACGGCTCCAACTGGGCTTTTCCGGAGACGCGAGCCCGTTCCTGGCCCCACGCATTTCCTTCCGCCCTCCAGTCAGATCCGCCTCGTCCGGTGTTCAACCTCGGTGACCGCAGACCGAGGTCCCCGGGTGTCAACCGCATTCCGCTCTGGTCGCGTCCGCTCCTTGTGCAGTTGGAGACGCTGACGCTCGACGTTGGTCCAGTCGAGTGCGGCCCGGCGGTCCTTCGGCCGGCCCCCGACGAGCGTGTCCTCATCGGTGACATGGTGGGTACTGCGGAAGGCAGCCGCGTCCGCGATGGTGGTCCGCCACAGAGCATCGTGTTCGGGATCCTCGGGGCAGGCACCGAGGATCGAATGTGCCCAGGGCGGTGCGGCGTCGTCGGTGAGCTGGTCGCGGTAGTCGCGGTGGAGCTCGGCGATGGCCTGGTAGTCCTCGCGGATCGTGGCGGCGAGTTCGGGGTCGATAGTGTCGGCGTCGGATACGGGCGCGACGACCCATTCGGGTGCGTCGGGGTTCGTGAGGTCTCGGCCGTCGGCGGCGATGCGGTCGAGTTCGGCGAGGAGCACGGTCGCTGGGGCGATGGCTCCGGCCCGCTCTGCCAGATCGGCCACGACTTGCTCGATGCTCGCTCCGCTGAGGCGGTGGAGATGTTCGATGCGTCCGGCGATGGCCTGGGCGCGTTCGTCGTCGGTCTGCAACGCGAGCGTGGGCAGGTGCTTGGCAATGGTCTCTTCGTGCTCGGTGAGCCATGCGGTGTTGCGGCGGGCGATCAGCTCGGTCAGGGGCTTGGCCATGTCGGATCGCAGCGCGGCCGCGGTGGTCTCGACGCCGTTTTCGGTCAGGCGTTCGTGGTGCCAGGTGAGCAGGTTGATCGGGTCGACGCCGGCTTGGGCGGCACGGTGGAGCTGGCGGGCGAGCAGTCGTGCGGACGATTCTTCGGCGATGCGGACACCGAGTTCTTCTCCGAGTGCGGCGGTGGCGAGGGTGCGAACTCTCTGTGTTTCGAGGAATGCGGAGGTGTCGCGGTAGCGGCGGATGACCTCGCCGATGCCGGTGTCTGCGGCCGCGGCGCGGTCGGTGGTCTCGGTGTAGCGGCGGGCACATTCGACCGCGAAGTCGTGCATTTCCGCGTCGGTGTGGAGCGGATCGCGGATCGGTAGCGGCGGCAATGTCGGGTGTTCGGTGAACTGGCCGACGATGGCGCGGGCGCGGTGGGCGAGGACCGATCCGATGTCTTTCGCTCCGGCGAGGGGACCTTCGGCGAGACCGTGTCCGAGGAGTGTGCGGGTGCTGTAGCCGTGGTCGTGGGCATCGGCGAGGACCTGGCGAAGCTGCGCCCATCCTTCGGTGCCTTCGATGGCGGCGGCGATGTGTTCGGGCAGGGTGCGGCGCATCTCGGTCTTGAGTGCGTCGTCGCGGAGGCGGCGTTGGGCGGCCAGATATGCCTCGCGCAGCCGCTCCGGGTCGGTGGCGTGGGCGGCTTGGTCGGCGAGTTCTTCGGTGGCGGTGCGATGGCCGTTGTCGGCGGCGACGACGGTTTCGAGAATCATCCGGCCGGTGGAGACGTTCTTGTCTTCGAGGTGCGGACGCTCGGTGTCGAGGTTGACCGGCACGTCGACCGGGACGTAGATCCGATTGTCGGTGCGGGCGCGGGTGACGGCGACATACAGCCCGGAGCGGTCCATCTCGGGGGTAATGATGGCGTGGGCGGTGTCGACGGTGACGCCCTGGGCGCGGTGCACGGTGGAGGCGTAGCCGAGTTGCACGTGGGTGCTGATGTAGTCGGCCGGCAGGGTGATGACGCCGCCGTGTTCGAGGTGCCGGACGGTCAGTGCGCCGCGTTCGGAGACGACATCGAGCACTTCCCATAGGTCGCCGTTTCGCACGAACGCTCCGGCTTTCTTTCCGCCGGAGGGGTTCAGATCGCGGCGGTTGCTGCGGGTGAGCACGATGTCGCCGCGGCCTGCGGTGAGTTCGTCGGCGAGGGCGACGGTGGTGGATTCGTCGCTGGTTCCGTCGTGGCGGCGCACGGCCTGGACTTGGATGTTCGCTGCCGTGACGTCCTCGCGGGTGGGCAGCATGACGATGGATTCTTTGCCGTCGGCGAGGTCGTGGAGGTAGTTCTCGACGGCCTGGCCGATCATTTCTTCGCGCGTTCCTTCGCGCACGAGATCGCGTTCGTAGATCAGGTCCAGGCCGGTGGAGTCACCGGATCGCAGCAGCATCGAGTTTTCGGCTTGGGCGGTGTCGTTGCCGAATCGGACCACAGTGTCGAGTTCGGGAGCGTCGGTGTTCTGCGCCAGATAGCGCAGCATTCCGCCGGTTTCCACAGCGTCGAGCTGGGCCGGGTCACCGAGCAGGCGGACGACTGCGCCACGTTCCTTGGCGATCTCGACGATGGCGGCGAGGTCGAGGGTGGAGGCAAGGGATGCTTCGTCGACGAGCAGCATCGTGCCCGGTGCGATGTCGATGCCGGTCGGAAGTGTGCCGGGGCGACTGCCGCCGAGACCGCGCCAGGGATAGGTCAGGGAGGCCAGGGTCAGGCCGGTGACGCCAACTTCTTCGCCGAGTGTTTCGGCGGCGACCGCGGAGGGTGCGAGGGCGATGACGCCACGGCCTTCGCTCTGCCATGCCTGCACGACGGCCTTCATGCTGGTGGTCTTGCCGGTTCCTGCGGGTCCGACACCGACGGCCAGCAGTGCCCCTGATTGCAGGAAGTGCTCGGTCAAGGTGCGTTGGCCGGCGTTGAGGTTGCGTCCGGTTTCGGCGCGCATCGTCTCGTACACCTGGCGGATCGAGGCGGTGCGGGCAGTGAAGACGGTGGGTTCGCTGGTGGCCGATACCAGCATCGTTTCGGCGTCGAGGATGCGTTGGGAGCTGTGTTTGTGGCTGCCGTGGTGGGACAGAACGAAGTCGCCGTTACGTCGGCGCAGACGCCTCGGGATCGCGGGCAGCTCGACGCGTGGGGTGGTGACCGACAACTCCATGACTCGACTGGTGAGTCGATCGACTGCCGTCCGGTAGGTGTCGAGGTCGGGGAAAGTCTCACCGCCGAGGTGGGCCTGGACTGCGGAGACGATGTGTGGCAGTTGCCAGCGCGAGCGCTTGGATTCGAGCTTGGTGATCACGGCTCGGGCGTCGTCGTCGAGGCTGCGGCGCTGTGGCCTCGGGGCGTGATCGGCGGCGAAGGCGTCGCGGACGAGCTGGTCGACGGCCTCGTTGCCGCCGAGGATTTCGGCGGCCTTCTCGCGCCATTCTGCGCGCATCTCGGCGAGTGATTTCGCGTCGGCCTTGCCTTCGCGGGTGTCGAGGGTTGCTTGTTGATAGAGCTGATACATCGTCTTGGCGTCGGGCATCCGCTGGTACTTGGTGCGGTACTCGGCCACGAGTTCGTCGCGGCGGGCTTCGATTGCGCTGCGGCGGGAGCTGAACATCTCGAGCATGTCGCGGGGAATGGCGGCCAGTTCGACGACGGGTTGCTTGCCTTGCGCGATCTCGCGGTGGGTCAGCTCGAGGCCGAGTTCGGTGCTTAGGCGCTGCATCACTTCGGCGTTGAATCGCTGCGAGGCGGCGACGGCGAAGCGGAACATGGTCGATCCGTCGACGGCTCGCCACTTGCCGTCGTCGGCGGCCTGGGTCTTGATCGACACGACGGCGTGGGTGTGCAGGTTGGGGTCCCCGCAGCGGGAATCGAAGTGCTTGTAGAGGGTGGCGACGAAGCCGTTGGTGTCGATCTGTTCCTCGCCGTTGCGGCCGACGCGAGTGAAGCAGGCGTTCTCTTCGAGCCACCGGAGGGTGTCTTTCACCGTGGCGTCGACGATGCGCTCGATCTCGATGCGCGTCTCGTTGGGTGCCAGTGCCCACAGGCTCGACACGCTTTTGGGCGGTGTGAAAACCAGGTCGTGGCCGGCTACCGGGTGGCGGACTTTGCCCTTCTCGTGGGCGATCCAGTTTCGCAGTTCGGCCTCGTTCGTGACTGGCCGGCCGTGCTTGTCCTGGAACATTCCTCCGGCGATGCGGTCGAGGATCGCAGCGGATTCGTCCTGGCTCGGGGCGTGTCCGTGGGTGTCGGTGTACTCGGCGATTTCGGCCGCGTGTCGGTCGAACAGCTCGACGTTGTTCTTGAAGGTTGGGAACTTCCGGCCGAGTCGGGCGAGCCGGATTGCGTCCTCGGAGGGGACGCCCCGGTCGATGAGTTCGGCGATCATGGCGTCGGCATTCGGATGGAGACCTTCGCCGAACAGGGCCTTCATTTGTGCCTCGGTGACGACATCTCCGACCGAGATTCGGTCGGCGTTCTCGACGTGGATGTCGTCGAGGAGGTCGTTCAAACCGTCGATACCGGAGCCGAACCATTCGCCGGGCGGTGTGCCGTGCGCGGTGTAGTAATCGGTCAGTTCTGCTCCGCGTTCACGCTCGCGGTCGGCTGTGGCGACCTGACGTGTCAGGTACTCGTAGCCGTCCGCGGCGTGCAGGACGTGGAGGGTCATCACGGGCTCGATCTTAGCGGTACGAACGTGCAGGTTGGGAGCGAGATTCCCGAGTGTCAGTAAAACTGCAAGAGGTGTGTCCCTTTTCTTCTGTTGCTGGTGCCCGGATACGGTGCGATGTAGATCGGTGTAGCTGGCGGTCGCAGAACGCTCCGGCGAAGCGACGGGTTTGGTCGGGCTGCTGGTTTAGACTCGGCGTGAGTTGTTGCAGAAGGGAAGGGTGTCGCAGTGAGTGGTTCGGGGGAGGCGGTGCACAACGAGACGAAGGTGATCTCGGCACGCAGTCAGGCACGGTCGAAGCTGTCGGAACGGCGCGCTGAATTGCTCAAGCGGATCAGCGACAACCAGCGCGACCTTGAGCGCGCGTTGGCGTCGCTGGAGAGGGTAGACAAGGCCGCTGTTCGTCGTGATGCGGCGATCGCCAAGGCGAACGAGGAGTTCGAGAAGAAGAAGGTTGCGGCCGAACTCGCGGCGGGCAGGTCGCTGGCGCAGGTTGCTGGACGGGGCGAGACCGCGATTTCGATCTCCGAACTCGTCGATCTGGACGTGGCGATGGTGCGCCGGTTGGTGAAGCTGGCCGAAGAGAACAACGACTTGACGCCTCCCGCACAAGGATCGAGCGAGGGCGGCAGTGAGGCGAAGGAACCGACGCCCGACGTGTCTGTAGCTGCTTCCGGCTCCTGATCGGGCAGCAAGCACCGGCGCGAGGTCAGAGACGGAGCCACTGTGTGGTGGGAGCCAGGAGACGAGATCGAACGGAGTCGCTTCTTCCAACGCGTGGTGTACGGACCGGACTTGGATTCCTGTCACCTCTGGGTCGGTGCACTCGGTGACGACGGCTACGGACGGTTCTGGAAAGCTCGAGACGGTCATCAGATCGTGGTGCGACCGCACCGTTACGCGCTCGCTGTGGAGCTGGAAGGTGGCCTCGACGACAACGAAGTGGCGATGCACCGGCGTTGTGACAACCCGCTGTGCGTCAACACGGGCGACGGTGATGCCTTCGCTGCCCATGTGGTGCTCGCGTCGGCCGCTGAGAACATGGCGGACATGGGGCGTAAGGGTCGCGGCGGGGGCCGGCGGTTGTGGTTCGGCGCCGACCGTGCCGAACGTGCTCGACGCTCACGAGCGGTGCGCGAGGCGGTCTTGCGATATGGCTGGGATCAGCACGCTGTCGAGACAGCCCTGCACGACGGGGCGCAAGGAACGCTGTGCTAGTTGGCAGGCGATCGTCTTCTGATGTGTCGAGGCGGTTGGTTCGGCCACGGTGGATATTCGATGATGAGAGTTGACCGTTGCACGCGAGTCGGGGCGGTTTCGGAGACGTTAGGGGTTCTTATGCAGCGCAGTGAAGCGGAAGCGGCCTTGCTCGGTGCCGTGCTCGAGGTGATGCCGATTTCGGACCTGGCCCTCGATGCGGCGATCGCCGGCATACCGGTGTTGGACGTACCCCGCACTCGCAGCATCGACATCTGCTTCTCGGATAAGCCGGACATTCTCTGACGGCTCGTCTGAATCGCACCGTGACGATGCACGGTCGTCGCACTGCGGTTGGGTGTCGTCCCGGCGCGGTGGCGCGGATCCGTGCGCGAGCTGCGGGAGAAGTCGGGCGAAGGGGCTCGATGCCCTGAGCTCGGCCCTGCGCGCTGCGGAAGGTGCGGGCGGGTTCGTTGGTGAGTTGGAGATAGGGCGAGGCCCCGCACCGGTCGGTGCGGGGCCTCGTGGTGTGTTTGTCAGTCCTCGGGGGTGAATCCGAATTCGGGGAGGACGTTTCGACCGGCCTCGAGGACTTCTTGCACTCCCTTGGCGTGCAGGCCGTGGTCGACGACTTGGCGGATGAGAAGCGCGAGCTTGGGGATCTGGGTCTCGTGGGCTACTCCGTTCTCGATGGCGTCGAGGGCGACGGCGGCGCGGACTCCGTAGCCGTGTGCGTAGGCGACGGCGGCGAGGACGGACAGGATCGTAAAGCGGGCGTAGCCGGAGGTCTTGCGGGCGGCGTCGGTCAGGATGGCGACGGCGGCGACGTTGCGGGAGAAGTACAGGGCCACGTCGCGGGCGCGGGGGTTGTCGGTGAGGGTGATCGCGACGGCGACGGCTTCGGGGTAGGTCAGCTCGCGGGGTGCTTCGATGGCGTCGCGCAGCGTCTCGAGGTTCGCGGCGTCGGTGATTTCGGGAGCCTGGGCGCGGGCCTGGCGCGCGTCCCACTGGCGCTCGAACAACACTCCGAGGTCTTCGGCGGGTGCGAGTTCGGCGGCGAGGGCGTCACGGCTGGGGGCGATGGGTGCGCGGCCGTCGATGACTCCGAGGACAGCAACGGTGCTCGCGAGGATGTCGCCGAGTTCGCCGGATTCGGCGCTGGGGAAGTTGAAGAAGGTCTCACCGGCGGTGTACTGGGGCAGGACGGCGGCGATGGGCACGGCCAGACCGAGCGTGTAGGCGTGGCGGGTGGCGGCGAGAAGGGTTTCCTCTGCGGTGTCGCCGTTGGGGTGGATGCTGACGAGCGCGGCGATGGTGGCGTTGAAGTCGGCGGACTCGGCGGCGGCCATGAGCTTGTCGAGAGCGACAACGGCGGTGGCGTTGTCGTGGTCGAGGCGGGCGAATGGGCCGGTCGTTCCCTGGGGATCGAACAGGGCGATGACGAGGGATTCGTTCGGGACCATGCCGAGGAAGGCGGGGATGCCTTCGATGAACTGGGCGGTGTTGAGGCGGGTAACGGGGCCGTTCTCGTTGTTGTTCATGCTTCTAGTTTACATCTGTTTTGATGCTTTTTCGATGTTTCATTGGTTCTTTTCCGGTGCTTTTCTGGTGATGTCGGTCACACGTTTATAGGTTCTGACCTGCGGTTTTGCGGGTGGAGTGGGGT
>NZ_BCXI01000057.1 GCF_001895025.1 Rhodococcus zopfii NBRC 100606 = JCM 9919 | reverse complement strand
GGCTCCGAAGCGGATTGGTCGTGCTTCCTCATCTGTCCCGGAGCGTACGACCGGCGTTTCCACTGCCGGAGAGAAAGCGCAGTACGACGAAGACATGCAACTTCTCCTCCGCCTCGGGCTCCTGAAAACGGGCCAGGTACTTCGTTTTCCACAGCCACGAAAAGGATTGACACACAAGGCGATTGTCCAGTCGGACGGAGAGTTGAGGTTCCAGAACACTCGCTACCACTCGCCAACCGGTGCTGCCAATGCTGCGGCTGGAACCTCCAACAACGGCTGGCTTGTATGGCGTCTTGCGGATGGACGAAACCTTGATGCTCTGCGTGCCAAGGCTCGTAGAGAAATGGAGCGGAAGTAGCAGGCACGTCGAACGGATGGTCAGGATTGAAGCCGCACTTCGATCGGGAACTCCGCCAAGCAAACCTCTCCGGAGGTCAGCCGCAGATTTACGATCCCAGGCCGGCTGACGGTCAAGGACACTCGCCCCACCAGAGACCGCCTGACGATCGCGTCTTCCCAATCTGGAACCTCGGCGTCGAGAGTGCCATCGGCTTCCGCGTCACCTTCCTCGGAGTCGGCCTCGATGCGCAGCTGGAGCAAGGTGTTCGCGGCGATGGACCCGAAGTCGACCATGGCGACCCATCCCGTAACGAAGGACGCCGGCAAGCTCTCCACCCCGAAGTAGGAAGGCCCAGACCCGAGGGTGAACAAGAGGCCTTCGGAAACGCGCGCGGCATCTGTAGTAAAGAAGGCACGAACCGACAACCCGGAAGTAACGTCACCGGTATCGGCCGGGCGGCCTTGGAACCGAAGGACTCCACCTCCACCGCCGCCTCCACCCGGCCACCTGCCGTGGCCGCCGTCAAGGCTGACGTCGACTCCTTCAGGTAGCCGGGCGATTCCCACAATCGTCAATTCGCCACCGTTGCCTCCACCGCCACCGGCGTACCCGCCTTCACCGCCCACCTTGAAGATTGCGTTTCGGAAATCCATATGGGTGGAACCGGATTCGTACAAGGTGGCCGTTAATTGCAGTGCGGCAAGGAGGCCGTCCGGTTCAGGTGGCGGGGGCGCCGTCTTGGCGGCTTTCTCGTGGTCACTCTTCACGCTGCGCAAATACTCGGTGGTGAACTCGTCGAGGTTGTTCTTGTCGTCGATCACCGCATGATGCACTTTGCACATGATGATCAGGTTGTCGAAGCCGTGGCGTTCTTCATCGGTTTGAGCTGCGTCGTATCGCGGACCCCCTGCGTTGTGGGCGTTGATGTGGCACACCTCGGATACGACTGTCCCAGTCGTGGTCTCGACGATCTGGATGGTGCACCCAGGAAACGCGCAGCGATTCATCGACAATGCGTAAAGTCTCTTGATCACTGCATCTCGGGGTCGTGTGATTCGGTTGGTCATCGGGTCTGGATCCTCCGTGTTGTGCGCGCTCTTCGATCAGCTGACCAAGGACCATGTGCCGCAACGCTTGCTGGTGAACGCCACATCGCTCGGCAGAATGGTCACCACTGCAGGTCCGCTCTCGTTTCCGTTCGCGAGGATCTCGCCGAATCCACCGCTGGTGCCGCTCGAACGCTGCCAATAGCAGCGTGAACCGCCGCTGTTCCGGTAGGTACCGGGATTGATGTCGATACCTACCAGGTAGATGCCGTCGCCGTTGATGACGTTCTTCGCTGCCTCGCGCTCCTTCGGCAGCAACTCCTGCTCGCGTCGTGAGAGATCGGCGCCCTTCTCGTCGAGGGTCTTCCGCCTACTGTCGAGCGCCGCGTTCGAGGCCTCCTTCGCTTCTGCGAAATCTCGTTCGCGTTGTGCGATCTCCTCGTCGCGCTGATCGGCGTCCTGCTCGCGCTGGTCCAGCGCAGCTGAACGACTGTCGAGCGGATCGGAACCCACAACGAAGCCGATCCCGCCGCCAACGAGCAGTGCGGCGACGAGAGCGAGAAAGGCCGGCCAACGTCGGCGCTTCCGGGGACTCACCGTCGTCGTTGCGGCAAGGTCGGCAGAGGGAGGGATGTACTTGGACAAGACGGTTTCCTGTCAACGTCGTTACTCCGCGGATACGTGGTGTTCCGTACGGAGTGCACTCGCCTGTACGAGAGCCGGACAGATTTGCACAACCCTCCGACAAGTTCGTGACGGCTCTCTACTTGCCGCGGGGAGCCGCAGGCGCGCGACCGTGAGGTGGCGAGATTCGCGTGTCGAAACGTGTGCTGGCGAGTCGGCGCTCGGCCAGCCCCACCAAGTCGAGGATCTCCCGCGCGATGTACCCGGTGGTACCGCGCTCGACGCTCTTGCGGGAGAGGATGCCGGCTTCGGCGAGTTCCTCCAGGGAAGCCCGTGCCGCCGGAAACGAGACTTCGAGAATTCTCTCCACCGTTCTCGCCGTCAGAACTGGGGCCTCAGGGAGGCGATCCAGCAACCGTGCAGTGGCGGAACCTGCACGAGGTTCGGGGCGCAACCCTCGTCCGGAGCGGAAGGTGGTCAATCGATCTGCCCACGCCGATTGAAGTTCCGCCACGTCGTCGGCCAGCCTCCGAGCCTGCTCCGTGGCGATGTGGGCCGCTTCGATGAAAAGGCTCAGCCACGTGGACACACCCTCGATCGATTCGGCGGCCGTGGGTTCACCGAGATATCGGTAGGCGGTGAGGCCGTCGACGTAGCGCTCGCTGAGGGTGGCCAGAACCAGGCTGATCGGGAGCACCGCATCGGGTGAGAGTCCGCGTCGCGCGAGAACGGTGTGGATCAGTGCTCGACCGACCCGGCCGTTACCGTCGGTGAAGGGATGAATCGTTTCGAACTGTGCGTGGATCATGCCCGCCTGCACCAGTGGCCCGTGAAGCCCGCCGTTCAGGTATGCGACGAGATCTTCCATGAGGCTCGGAACGAGATCGGGAGCTGGAGGAACGAACTCTGCTTCCAGCGGATGCCAGTTCGAGCCGCCGATCCAGTTCTGGACTCGACGTAATCCGCGATGTCGCTCGTCGGGCAGAAGAGCCGCGTGGAGCGATTCGACGTCGCCGACTGTTACCGCTTCTGCAGAGACGAGCTCGTTCGAGGCACGGCGAAGGACGGTGATGTTGTTTGCCACGAGGCGTGCTTGTGCGCTGAATCCGCGCACCTCTTCGCTCTGCGCCAGTTCGGCCAGCGCGACCTGCTGGGGCGAGGGCGCTATTCCTTCGATCATCGAACTTGCGATTGCCTCGGACCGCAGAAGCAGGCGAGACAGAGCTGCCAGACCGGCTGCGCCAGGCCCGGTGCTGAGACTGCGGATCTCCCGCTCTGTAATCGCTGCTCGCGCAGTTACTTCAGGAGGCAGTACCAGCGCCCGAGTGGTGAGGAGGTCCGGATGGTAGGTCTCGTAGGTACCGCCGCGGCGATCGCGCGCCACCAGGCCCGATGTGAGGTCGGGCTCCCAGTATTGCTTGCGGACGTCGGCCATGGCGGATTTATCCCTACATCGTGAGGCGAACCATCAAAGTTTGATGTATCAAAGTTTAACAGCGGTGTCGTGGATTGAAGGTTGACGAACGGCGACGCTCCACAGAGCGCTGTCGCAGCCTTCGTGTAGCGTCACCCGGCTCGACACCGATACAGGCACGATGGGTCGATACACCTACGACCCGGCGCGAGGAGGAACAGAGGGCATGGCGGGGAACTTCGACTTCCTTCAGGCCGAGTGGCCACAGCTACACGCCGAGGCGAAGAAGGCCGAGCGCGACGCCCTGTTCGACCCGCGCACCACCTGCTTCTACGCGCGCCGCACCGTCGAACTCGTCGTCAAGTGGCTCTACCGGGTCGAAGACATCCAGGTGCCCTACAAGAGCGACCTTGCCGCCCGCCTCCATGATCCGGTCTTCAAGACAGCGGTGCCTCCGCAGGTGCTCCCGAAGATGAACCTGATCCGGGAGTACGGCAACAAGGCCGTTCACGAGGCGAAGCCGGTCTCGCAGGACGTCGGCCACCGAGTGCTCGCCGAGCTCTTCCATATCCTGTCGTGGCTCGCTCGCACCTACGCGACCCAGCCCAGCAGCAAACCGGCGCCCAACGCGCAGTTCGACCCCGCACGACTTCCCAAGCCCGGCGGTGGGGCAGTGGTGGTGAAGTCGCTGGCCCAGCTCAAGAAACTCGAAGACCAGCTCGCCGAGAAGGATCAGCAGCTCGAGGACGCCGAGGAACAGCGACGTCTGCTCATCGAGCAGCTCGAAGGGCGCAACGCGGAGATCGAGGCGAAGGAACTCGTCACCAAGAACCTCGAAGAGCTCGTCGCGCAGCTCAAGCGGCAGGTCGCCGAAGCACAGGCGGCCGCCCGCGCCGTGCCCGACACGCACGACTACGACGAAGCACAGACCCGCCGCGACATCATCGACCTGCTGTTGGCCGAGACCGGATGGTCGGACGACAAGGTGGGCAAGGAAGTGCCCGTCACCGGCATGCCCGACGGCAAGAACGGTTTCGTCGACTACGTGCTGTGGAGTGCGGACGGATTGCCGTTGGCCGTCGTCGAGGCCAAGCGCACCTCCAAGGACGCCGTGGCGGGTCAGCAACAGGCCAAGCTGTATGCCGACAGACTCGAAGCCCAATACGGTCAACGGCCGATCATTTACTACACCAACGGTTTCGAAACCTACATCTGGGACGACCTGCACTACCCGCCTCGTGAAATCGAAGGGTTCCACACCCTTGACGAACTGACGCTCGAGATGCAGCGGCGGCGCACCCGTAAACCGCTCGCCTCCATCGAGATTCCCAAGCACATCGCCGGTCGCCCCTATCAGGAAGAAGCGTTGCGTCGGGTTACCGAGCACTTCGAGACCGATCGTGAGCGCGCCGCCCTGTTGGTCATGGCAACGGGGTCGGGTAAGACTCGCACGGTCATCGCGCTCGCCGACATGCTCATGCGGGCCAACTGGGCCAAGCGCGTGCTCTTCCTCGCCGACCGCGTTGCCCTGGTCAAGCAGGCTGCGAACGCGTTCAAGACTCACCTGCCCGACTCCGCACCGGTCAACCTGCTCACTGACAGGAACACCGAAGGTCGCGTCTACGTCGCGACCTATCCCACGATGATGGGCCTGATCAACGAGATGGAGGACGGCAAGCGCCGTTTCGGTCCGGGGCACTTCGACCTCGTCGTGATCGACGAGGCGCACCGGTCGGTGTATCAAAAGTACCGCCGTATCTTCGAGTACTTCGACTCGCTGCTTCTCGGGCTCACCGCGACTCCCAAGGACGAGGTCGACTACAACACCTACAAGCTGTTCAACCTCGAAACCGGCGTTCCCACAGGCAACTACGACCTCGACGACGCCATCGCCGACGAGTACCTGGTGCCGCCGCGCGCCGTCACCGTCCCGTTGGCCTTCCCGTTGAAAGGAATCAAACGCAGCGAACTGTCCGAAGAAGAACGTCAGCGGTGGGAGTCGACCGACTGGGGTGACGACACCGACGACGACGAGCTGCCCGACGCAGTGGCCGCCGAAGCCGTCAACAAGTGGCTGTTCAACACCGACACCGTCGACAAGGCACTCGAAGTGCTGATGACCCGTGGCCACAAGGTTGCCGGCGGCGACCGTCTGGGCAAGACCATCATCTTCGCGAAGAACCAGAAGCACGCGCAGTTCATCGCCGACCGGTTCGACTACAACTATCCCCAGTACAAGGGCAGTTTCGCGCGAGTCATCACGCACTCCGTCTCGCACGGGCAGGACCTGATCGACAAGTTCTCGCAACGTGACCAGGAACCGCACATCGCGATCTCCGTCGACATGCTCGACACCGGCATCGACGTCCCTGAAGTGGTCAACCTCGTGTTCTTCAAGCCGGTCCGCTCGAAGTCGAAGTTCTGGCAGATGGTCGGTCGTGGCACGCGTCTGTGCCCCGATCTGTACGGGCCGGGGCAGGACAAGAGCGACTTCTTCATCTTCGATCTGTGCGCGAATTTCGAGTTCTTCGAACAGCACCCCGCGGCCGCGGAAGGTGCGCTTACCCGTCCGCTCTCGGCGCGCCTGTTCGAAGCACGAACCGACCTCCTTGTCGCCCTGAACAAGACAGCCGGCTACCCGGAACTGCGGACCGAAACCGCCGACAGGCTTCACCGCGAGGTGCTCGGCATGAACCCCGAGAACTTCCTCGTGCGTCCGAAACGGCGTGCGGTCGAGAAGTACTCGGATCGGGCAGCGTGGGACTCCGTCAGTGAACAGAAGGCGGCGGAGATGGTCGAAGCCCTCGCGGAGCTGCCCACAGCCGTTCGCGACAGCGACGAAATGGCCAAGAGATTCGACCTTGTCGTCCTGCGGGGACAGTTGTCGGTGCTCTACGGCGACGGCGCGCTGCCGAAATACGAGACACCGATCCGGGAAGTTGCGGACGGACTGCTCGAGCAACTCTCCATCCCGAAGGTCGCGGCGAAAGAACTGCTGCTCCGGGAGGTCGCGTCGGACGCATGGTGGCAGGACGTGACACCCCCGATGCTCGAACACGCTCGCAAGGAAATCCGTTCTCTGGTAGGACTTCTCGAGAAGAAGAAGCGCACCATCGTCTACACCGACTTCCAGGACACCCTCGGTGAGATCGTCGAACGCGACATGCCGGAGCTGCGCTCGGGAACGGACACCGACCGGTTCAAAGCGAAGGTCCGCGACTACCTACGTCGCCAGCCCGACAACCTCGCGCTGCAGAAGCTCCGCTCCGGGAAAGCGCTCACGGAAGCCGATCTGCATTCGCTCGAGGACTTGTTGGCCCGCAGTGGCGCCGGTGAACCAGAAGACCTCGAACGGGCCGTCGAGAATGCCGCCGGCCTCGGACGCTTCATCCGGTCGCTGGTCGGACTCGACCAGAAGGCGGTTCAAGAAGTCTTCGCCGAGTTCCTGGACGGGAAGACGGCCACAGCGAGCCAGATCGACTTCGTCGGCTTGATCGTCGCTCACCTGACCAAGCACGGGGAGATGGATCCGGCGCTGCTGTACGAGCCGCCATTCACCGACTACGCACCGCAGGGACCGGATCAGGTATTCGCGCCGGACCTCACGATGCGGCTCGTCGACAGGATCCGGGCCGTCAGCGACTCCGCGGAGGCCCAGCCCGCGTGACGAGACGTTCTGTGTGGATTTGTGCCCGCTGAGCGAACACAAATCCACACAGAATGTCCTGAGCGTCAGGCCTGCGCGTACAACTTGTCGATCTCCTCGGTGTACTTCGCGTCGATCGGCTTGCGCTTGAGCTTCATCGTCGGGGTCAGTTCGTCCCCGGACGGCTCCCAGATGTTCGGCAGCAGCGCGTACTTCTTGATCTGCTCCACGCGGGAGAGCTTGGCGTTGGCGGCCTGCACGGCCTTGTCGACCGCCTCGACGACCGCGGGATCCTTCGTGAGTTCCTCGTGGGTTCCCGTCAGGCCGTGCTCGGCGGCGAATGCGGCGAGCGCATCCGGGTCGAGCGCGAGCAGCGCGACGTTGTACGGACGGTCGTTGCCGATCGCGGCGGCCCCGCCGAGCATCGGGCACGCGGCACGCAGGGCGCCCTCGATGTTGGCGGGCGACATGTTCTTGCCCGACGCGTTGACGATCAGCTCCTTCTTGCGGTCGATCAGCCGCACGTAGCCGTCGTCGTCGATCTCCGCGATGTCGCCGGTGTGCAGCCAGCCGGCGGCATCGATGGTGTCGGCGGTCTTCTCCGGGTCGTTCCGGTAGCCCTTCATCAGCAGCGGCCCGCGGACGAGGAGTTCGCCGTCTTCGGCGATCTTGATCTCCACGCCGGGCACGACCTGCCCGACGGTGCCGATGCGGATGGCGTCGGGCCGGTTGATCGTCACCACGCACGACGTCTCGGACATGCCCCACACCTCGGAGCACGGGATGCCGAGGGCGAGGACGAATTCGAGGACCTCGGGGGAGATGGCGGCGGCGCCGGTGACGGCGGCTCGTACCTGGTCGAGGCCGAGTTTCTTCCGGACCGCAGAGAGCACGAGCTTGTCGGCGAGCGCGTGCTGGATCTCCAGCGTCCTGGGTACCGGCTTGCCGTCCGACATCAACCGCGCACGTCTGCGACCGACGTCGATGGCCCACAACGCAAGCTTCTTCTTGATCGGGCTCGGTTCCTCGGCGAGGGTCTTGTCGATCGCGGCTTTCACCTTGTACCAGACCTGCGGTACGGCTCCGAACAACGTCGGCCGGACGGTCGGCAGCACCGCGATGGCCTGCTTGAGGTCGTCGAGGGTGGTGATCTGCATCCCGGTGTACATGCTCGAGTAGTGCGCACCCCACCGGTTGGCGATGTGGGCATCCGGCAGGTACGACACGATCCGGTCGTCGGGACCGGTCTCCAAGATCGTGCTCGTCGACTCCAACTCGGCGAGGAGGTTGGAGTGGGTGAGTTCGACACCCTTCGGCGGTCCGGTGGTGCCGGACGTGTAGATCAGCGTCAGCAGGTCCGACGGCTGCACCGCCTGCCACGTCGCGTCGAAGTCGAACGACGGGTCGGCGGCGGCCTCGAGCTCCTCGAGGGTCATGGTCCCCTCGGGGTGCGCGTCGACGCATATCAGTTTCTCGACGGCAGTGCCGGGGATGGCTTGCTGCAGCACCGGGACGAACTGCTCCTCGCAGATCATCACCTTGTTGCCGGCGTTGCCGAGCACGAACGTGATCTGTTCGGCGGTGAGGGAGTTGTAGATCGAGAACGCCGCGGCCCCGGCGTGCATGGCGGCGGTGTCGACGAGATGGAACTCGGGCCGGTTCGTCAGCATCAGGCCGACGGTGTCGCCCGGTTTCACGCCGAGCCCGGCCAGGCCGGCGGTGAGTTTGCGGACCTTGTCGGCGTAGGCGCGCCACGTGTAGCTGACGGAGTCGTCCGGGGTGCGCACGGCAACCCGATCGGGATACTTCGCGGCGGTCGCCTGGAACGCCTGGCAGAGAGTGGTTGGTGCGGTGGTGCTGGTTGTCATCGCTGCTCCCCTGAAGATTGTGGCGAACAGCGTAAAACGGACTGAACACGCACGTAATCGCATTGGTGAGAGTCACTGCGCCACAAGCGACGCAGACCGCGAGGCTCGTGACGGACGATCAAGCGACGGGCACCGGAGGGCCTCCGCCCGCTTCGGCACCGAACCGGTTCAGGGCCGCTCGAACCGCTCCTGCCGGCCCAGCTTGCGCAGCCGCATCCACTCGCGCAGTCCGGCCGGGTCGCGCCGGCTGACCAGGAAGTACCAGCCGAACCGCAGCCACTCCTGCGGCAGCAGCTTGCGCATGCCCGGCTGCGACAGCAGATAGCCGCGGTTGCGGTAGGTGAAGAAGCGCTTTGTGTCGTTGTCGGGGTACTGCGTGTGCATGCGGCCGCCGAGGATCGGTTTGAACTCGTCCGCGCCGTCCGGATGCAGATAGGCGGTTTGCAGGCACGTGCCGAACGGCAGACCCGACCGCACCAGCCGTCGATGCACCTCGACCTCGTCGCCGCGCACGAACAGCCGCAGATCCGGCACGCCGACGGCGTCGATCGCGGCCGCGGTGAACAGGGCGCCGTTGAACAGCGACGCGATGCCGGGCAGCAGGTCCTCGTCGCCGAGTTCGCTGCGCCGGCGCCGCCACACGACACCGCGCCGCAACGGAAACGCGAGACGGTCGGGGTCGGCGATGTCGCACACCACCGGCGACACCTCCGCCAGGCCGTGCCGGTGCGCGCACGCCAGCAGGGTTTCGAGGACTTCGGGACCGTCCGGGCGGCCGTCGTCGTCGGCGAGCCACACCCGGTCAGCGCCGAGCGCGAGCGCGTGCAGGATGCCGAGCGCGAACCCGCCCGCACCGCCGAGATTGTGCTTGGACCCGATGTAGGTGGTCGGCAGGTCGGCGGATTCGACGAGCACACGTACGTCGTCCTCGTCGGCGTTGTCGACGACGACCAGGTGGTCGAGCGGCCGGGTTTGCGACGCCAGCACCTTCAAGGAGTCGGAGAGCAGCTCCCGGCGCTTGTGGGTGACGACGACCCCGACGATCAGTTCAGGACGGTCAGGCACCGCCGGCACCCGTCGCCGCCGTGCCGTTCGAAACAGCCCCGTTCGCTACCGTCCCGTTCACTTCCGCGCGTTCGCGCTCGAGTTCGGCGATGATCGTGCGCACGTGATCGCCGGCGTCGTCGCCCTCGTAGGCGCGCACGACCTCTTCGATGCCGCCCTGCTCACGGATCCGTCCGTGGTCGATCCACATCGCCTGGTCGCACAGCTGCGCGAGGAATTCGTTGGAGTGGCTCGCGAACACGAGGATGCCGGAGCGCGCGACGAGTTCCTGCAGGCGCACGCGGGCCTTCTTCATGAACTCGGCGTCGACCGCGCCGATGCCTTCGTCGAGCAGCAGGATCTCCGGGTCGATGCTGGTCACGACACCGAGGGCGACGCGCACGCGCATGCCGGTGGAGTAGGTGCGCAGCGGCATCGACAGGTAGTCGCCGAGTTCGGTGAACTCTGCGATGTCGTCGACCTTCGCGAGCATCTGCTTGCGGGTCATGCCCAGGAACATGCCGCGGATCAGGATGTTCTCGTACCCGGAGATCTCCGGGTCCATGCCGACCCCGAGATCGAAGACCGGCGCGACGCGACCGCGGACGCGTGCGGCACCGCGGGTCGGCTCGTAGATCCCGGACAGCAACCGCAGCAGTGTCGACTTGCCGGCACCGTTGTGTCCGACGAGCCCGACACGGTCGCCTTCCTTCAGCGACATCGTGATGTCGCGCAGCGCCTCGACCACGACGACGTCGGAGTCGTTGCGGCCGATCGCTCCGCCCGCCTTGCCCAGGAACGCCTTCTTCAGCGAGCGGGTCTTGGCGTCGAAGATCGGGAAGTCCACGCACGCGTTACGTGTTTCGATGCTGACCCGGCTCACGATGCTGCTCCAGAGACTGACACGGGTTCCGAGGGTACCGGGCGTGCTCCGGGGCACGCCCGGCCCGGACCCCGAATGTGACTACAGGTACTGCCCGGTGCCCGGCGCGCCGGGGTTGTGCGACTGGCGGTCGTCGGGGTTGTGGAACTGCCCGCCCAGCCCGGGCGGCAACGCACCCTGGCGCATCTGCTCGAGCTGCGCTCGCGCCGCCATCTGCTGCGCGAACAAGGCGGTCTGGATGCCGTGGAAGAGTCCTTCGAGCCAGCCGACGAGCTGGGCCTGCGCGATGCGCAGTTCCGCGTCGGACGGCACCGCGTCCTCCCCGAACGGCAACGCGAGGCGTTCGAGTTCCTCCCGCAGCTCGGGAGCGAGGCCCTGCTCGAGCTCGCTGATCGAGGATCGGTGGATCTCCTTCAGCCGGGTGCGGCTCGCATCGTCGAGGGGAGCCGCCCGGACCTCCTCGAGCAACTGCTTGATCATGGTGCCGATCCGCATGACCTTCGCGGGCTGTTCGACCATGTCGGCGAGGGACTCGCCGTCGCTCTCCTCGGTCGTCGCGGCTGTGTCGCCGTTCGTGCCGGGGCGGGGGACCGTGACCGGCCGACCGTCGGGACCGATCACGAGGACGGGCTCGTTCTCCGGATGCGTCATACATCCATCTTGTCTCGTCGTTGCGACCGGTGTCGCCCCGCCCCGGATCGCGTGTGGAACAACCGCTGTTCGTGGGCGGTGACACTGCTCCATTCGTCGTGCTCGTTCGGGGCGCGGACACCACTTCATTGACAGCGGGATTTAGAGTGTCACGCATGGCTTACGACGTTGCCCGGATCCGGGGGTTGATTCCCTCGCTCGGCGACGGGTGGACCCATTTCGATCCGCAGGCCGGCATGCAGATTCCCGACGCGGTCTCCCGCACGGTGTCGACGGCGTTCCGGAATTCCACCGCGTCCTCGTCGGGCAGGCACATGTCCGCTCGCCGCAGCGCGGCGATGCTCCAGACGGCGCGGGAGGCGATCGCCGACCTCGTCGGGGGCGAACCCACCGGGGTGGTGCTCGGTTCCGACCGGTCGGTGCTCCTGGGGTGGCTCGCCGAGGCGCTGAGCTCACGGCTCGGTCTGGGTACGGGGATGGTGCTGTCGCGGCTCGACGACGAGGCGAACATCGCGCCCTGGCTGCGCGTCGCCAGCCGCTACGGTGCGCAGGTCCGCTGGGCCGAGGTGGACATCGAAACCTGCGATCTGCCCAGTTGGCAGTACGAAGAGCTCATCACGTCGACGACCCGGCTCGTCGCGTTGACCGCCGCGTCGTCGGTCGTCGGATCGGCCCCGGACGTGCGCGTCGTCGCCGATCGCGTGCACGAGGTCGGTGGCCTGATGGTCGTCGACGCCGCCGGTGCCGCCCCGTACGCGCACATCGACATGGACGATCTGGGCGCGGACATCCTCACCGTCAACGCGTCGGCGTGGGGCGGACCGCAGATCGGTGCGCTGGTCTTCCGAGATCCCTCGCAACTGGACCGGATCCCGTCGATGTCGCTCGACCCGAACGCACGCGGACCGGAGCGGCTCGAGGTCGGCGGGCACCAGTACGCGCTGCTCGCCGGGGTCGTCACCTCCATCGACTTCCTCGCATCCCTCGACGACGAAGCGACCGGTACCCGCCGCGAGCGACTTGTCGCGTCGATCAGTTCGATGCAGGACTATCAGGACCGGCTGTTCGACCGGCTCACCCGGCAACTCGACAACCTTCCGGGCGTCATGGTGATCGGTCGCGCCGAGAGCCGCGTGCCGACGCTGAGCTTCACGATTCCCGGACTGCCCGCGGAGAAGGTCGCCGCGCACCTCGCGGACCGCCGCATCGCCACCGTGACGACCGGCCGCGGATCCAGCCGGCTGCTCGATTCGCTGGGCGTCGGCGAGGAGGGCGGGGCCGTGAGCATCGGTCTCGCCCCGTACACCACGCGCTACGAGATCGACCAGCTGGTCCGCGAGTTGCGCGCGATGACGGAGTGAGACCGGACCGCATTACCGGTTGATCGTGAGCACCACCTTGCCGACGGTGTCGGGGGCGTCGAGCATCTCGTGGGCCGCGGCGGCCTCGGTGATCGGCAGTTCGGCGTGCACGACGGCATGCACCTTGCCCTCGGCGATCAACGGCCACAGGTTCTCGCGGACCGAGGCGACGATCTCGGCCTTCCCGGACTTCCCGGAGTCGGGTCGGCCGCGCAGACCTGTCGCCAGGACGTGCCCGCGCTTGGCGAGAAGCTGACCGAGATTCAGTTCGCCCTTCGATCCGCCCTGCATACCGATCACGACGAGCCGCCCGTCCGGTGCGAGGACGTCGATGTTGCGGGGCAGGTACTTCGCGCCCATGTTGTCGAGGACGACGTCGGCGCCCCCGAACGTCGCGCGCACCTCCTCGACGAAATCCTGGGTGCGGTAGTCGATCGCCAGGTCGGCGCCCAGTTCGCGGCAACGGTCGAGTTTGCCCGCCGACGCAGTGGTCGCGACCTTCGCGCCGAGCGCCTTCGCGACCTGGATGGCGTGGGTGCCGATGCCGCCACCGCCGCCGTGCACGAGGAACACGTCGCCGCGGTCGAGCCCGGCGGCCATGACCACGTTCGACCACACCGTGCACGCGACCTCGGGCAGGGACGCGGCGACCGCGAGGTCCATGCCCTCGGGCACCGGCAGCAGCTGCGACGCCGGGACCGCGACCTGTTCGGCGTAGCCGCCGCCGGACAGCAGCGCGCAGACACGGTCGCCGATGTTCCAGTCCGTCACGCCTTCGCCGAGTTCGGCGATCACACCGGAACATTCGAGGCCGAGGATGTTGCTGGCCCCGCGCGGCGGCGGGTACAGGCCGCGACGCTGCAGCAGATCGGCACGATTGACGGCGGTCGCAGCGACATCGAGGAGGACTTCACCCGGGCCGGCGACCGGATCGGGCTGCTCGTCCCATCGCAGGACGTCGGGTCCGCCGGGTTCGGTGACAACGATTGCGTGCATGTGTTCGAAACTATCGCGTCGTCGTTCGTCTGCGCCGCACAAGTCCGTACTACGGGTGGGTGTTGCCGGTGGCGCGGCCGATTCCGATGCCGGAAACAGACCGGCCGGTCGCGAAACGGTCAGGGCTGACTACAATCCCTGCGTGGACGCCGAACACGACGAGCCGAACTGGCTGACCGCCGACGAACAGCATGCCTGGCGAACGTATATGGACGGCAACCATCGGCTCATGGACGTTCTCAATCGTGACCTGCAGGATGCCCACGGGCTGAGCCTCGCCGAGTACCGGATCCTGGTGCTGCTGTCGGAATCCCCGGACGGGCGGTTGCGCATGAGCGACCTCGCCGACGGTGTGCTCTCGTCCCGCAGCCGGCTCACCCACCAGATCCGCCGCATGGAGGATCAGGGAATGGTGTCGCGCAGCGCGTGCGTCGAGGACGGTCGCGGGGTGCTGGCCATCCTCACCGACGAGGGGCGCCGACGCCACGGCGAGGCCGCGCCCACCCATGTCGCGAGCGTCCGCCGTAACCTCATCGACCTGCTGAGCAAGTCCCAGATCAAGGCTCTGGCCCAGATCTTCGCCAAGGTTGAGGCAGCCATCGGCGACAGGTGATCGCCCTGTGGTTAGATTTGCCACGGAAGCGTGGCAGAGCGGCCGAATGCACTCGCCTTGAAAGCGAGCGTCGTGAGAGCGACCGGGGGTTCAAATCCCTCCGCTTCCGCCACGAACCCCTCGCCTGTTTTGCAGGCGAGGGGTTTCTCGTTTCGTCGATGATGGTGCGTCGTGCGGCCGGCTCGCCCCGCCACTTGTCAGCCGGGCAGGTTCTCCGGAATCCAGTTCGGTCGGCGCTTCTCCATGAACGCCCGCATCCCTTCCCGCGGCTCGGGTGAGGTCTCGAGTGCGCCGAGCATCGTCTCGTAGTCGAAGAGTCCGTAGCGCTCGTTGAGCATGCGCTTGACCTGCGCTCGCGCCACGGGGGAGGTCTGCAGGACCTCGCGGGCCGCGGTGAGCGCGGCTTCCCGGAGGTCCTCGTGCGGCACGACCCGCGAGATGACGCCCAGGCGCTGGGCTTCGGCCGCGTCGAACCGTCGCGCCGACAGCATCAGGTCGCGCGCGACCGCGACGCCGACGTGCGCGGGCAGCGCCGCCGCGAACGTCGCGTCGGGGATGCCGCGGAGGAGTTCGGGCACACGGAAGGTTGCGCGGTCGCTCGCGACGGCGATGTCGGACATCATCGCGACCAGCAGGCCACCCGCCTGGCAGATGCCGTTGACGGCGGCGATGACGGGTGCGCGGCTGTCGCGGATGGTGAGGAACGGCAGGATGTCGTGTCCGATGCCGTCGGGCAGGTTATCGCCCGGTTCGGCGCGGCCGCCCAGGTCCCCGCCGGGTGCGAAGACATCGTCGACGCCGGTGATGATCAGGGCTGCCAGGTCCGGATCGGAGTTGACGAGCCGGACCGCTCGTTTGAGCCCGTAGTACATCGCCGGGGTGAAGGCGTTGCGTGCTGCCGGCCGATCGATGATGCACCAGCCGATCGGGCCTTCGCGTTCGAAGCGCAGGCCGCCGGCTCCCAGATCGTCTCCCATGACGAGAGGATATCGGATTCTCCCCGAGAGAGAATGATATATTCACCAAGGCGTGCGGGGTGTCCGTCTGACACCGCGCCCCTGCGGGTAAGTCCGGTGTCGGAACACACACAGTCCGAATCGCACACAGTTGGAGAACACTCGGAGATGCTTGACCCAGTTCGCCACGGAGGTATTGGGTGGGCGCAACGCTAGGCCGCCGGCGACCAGGGAGACCGATGCGCACAAGAGTTACGTACAGGGCGGCGATAGTCGGCTTCGTCCTCTCGATCCTGTGGCCGCTGCTCTGTGCGGCGCCTGCAACGGCCGACCCCCCGCCTGCAGCCGCACGGCTGGACCACGTCGAGCACCTCACCGACCGGCGGTCCGCCCTGTTCGTGTACTCCCCGTCGATGGACCGGATCGTGCAGGTTCAGGTGTTGCATCCGTCGTGGCAGGGGCCGCGGCCGACGCTGTACCTGCTCGACGGCGTCAGCGCCGGCGCCGAATCCGACTACCGGGAGAGCACCTGGACCCAGCGGACGGACATCGTCGACTTCTTCGCGGACAAGAACGTCAACGTCGTGCTTCCCGTCGGCGGCACCGCCAGCTACTACACGGACTGGCGCAATCCGGACCCGGTGCTCGGTACCAACCGGTGGGAGACATTTCTGACGCGGGAACTGCCGCCGATCGTCGACGCCGCGTTCGACGGCAACGGCATCGACGCGATCGGCGGGTTGTCGATGGGTGCCACGGGTGCGATGGCCCTGATCACCCGCCATCCCGACCTGTACGAGGGGGTTGCGGCGCTCAGCGGCTGCCTGGACACCTCGCGCGATTCGACGCGGGACTCGGTGCGCGGCACCGTCGCGTACAAGGGCGGCAACCCCGACAACATGTGGGGCGCACCCGGCGACCCGGCGTGGAAGGAACACGATCCGTACGAGAACGCGGAGGCGCTGCGCGGCAAGGACATCTTCATCAGCACCGGCAACGGACTTCTCGGACCCTACGACCTGGGCGCGGACGGCGAGGTGCTGACGGTCGGTGCTCCGCTCGAAGCCGGAGCGTTCGCCTGCACGATCACCTTCGACCGTCGGCTGCGGGAGCTGCGCATTCCCGCGACGGTCGAGTACCGGCCGTGGGGCACCCACACGTGGCGGTACTGGCAGGACGATCTGCGGTCGGCGTGGCCGACGCTGGCCCGCGCGCTCGGACTCAGCGGACGCTGATGCGATCGGCCGGCGGGGGTGCGATCGGTCCGTGCGTGGACAGGTACCGGTTCAGCGCCTCGAGGTCGGGACCGGCGCCCGTCGTGCGTCGCGCCTCGGTGAACGCCGTGAAGCCGTCACCGCCCTCGGCCAGGAAGTCGTTGACGATGACGACGTACGTCGCGGCGGGATCCAGCGGCTGTCCCGCGACCGTCACGTCCAGGATCCGCTGCCCCGGTGCCGCCGCCCGGTCCATGGTGTAGTGAAGCGTGTGCGACGGTGCGAGGATCCGTTCGAACGGCCCGCCGAACAGGTCGGTCTGGAACTGTTGTTCGAGGATCGTGACGAGCTGCGCGCCCGTGATTTCGAGCCGTTGCAGGCGGTTTCCGAACGGCTGCACCGCGTAGCTCTCGCCGTACGTGACGACGCCGTCGTCGGCGTGGGTCAGGTCCGCGCGGATGCCGTCCGGGTTGGTCAGCGCGATCTGCGCGCCCGTCGATTCCGCGCCGGCGAGCTGCGCGTCGGCGATGACGTCGCCGAGGGCGGATTCGCCGCCGACCGATTTCTCCCGCGTGAGATCGGCGGTGATGGTCCCGACCGGCTGTCCGGCGACCGCAGCGGACTCGCCGACGGCCCGGTCGACGAAGTCCTTCGTCCGAGGATCCGGGGCGATGTCGTGCGTGACGACCTGGTTGAACGAGACGGTGCGGTCGCGGATCACGTCGCGAGTCTCGCGGTCGATGGTGAGATCGGCGACCGAAAGGATCCGTCCGTGCGAGGCGCCCTGCACCACGGTGCGCGGCTTGCCGAGCGGATCGGTGAAACTGCAGTTGAAGTGGGTGTCGCCGTCCGCGGTGACGATGATGTCGACCTTCGGTGAGACCCGGGTGGCGACGGTTGCGGCCGGACCCCACTCCGGATCGCACGCGTCGTGACCGGTGGGCACCGGCAGGTCACCCTTGTAGAGCAGCACGATCGACCGGACGCCCAGCGAATCGAGGGTGTCGGCGGTGCGGTCGACGGCCTCGATCTCGTCCCCGAACTGCATGCCCTCGATGGATTCGGCGCTGATCACGTCCGGGGTGTTGCGGGGAAGCACCCCGATGACGCCGACCGGCACTCCGTCGACGTAGTCGACGCTGAACGGCAGGGCGGCGGGCGTGCCGTCGGCCGTGAACAGATTCGCGCCGACCACGGGGAACTGCGCGCCCCCGAACCGGGGGGCGTATCGACACCCCTCGGGATGGCAGCCGCCGTCGCGCAGACGCCGCAACTCCGCCACGCCGTGGTCGAACTCGTGGTTGCCCAGCCCCAGGGCGTTCAGGTCCAGCGCGTTGAGCAGTTCGACGGTCGGCTCGTCGTGGAACATCGCCGATTCGAGTGGCGACGACCCCCACGCGTCGCCCACCGAATACAGCACCGAGTTCGCGGCCTGGCCGCGCAGTTGCCGGACGTACGCGGCGAGATAGGCGGCGCCACCTGCGGGAACGGACTCGCCGTCGGACCGGACGACCTCGCTGCGGGCACCGTGCGGTGGCAGCAGGCTGCCGTGGAGGTCGCCGAAGGCGATGAGTCGCAGCGGCACGATCTCGGGAGTCCGGGCGGCCGCCGGTCCGAGGCCGGTCGCCGCCCACAGGATCGCGGACGCGCAAGCCAGGGATACGCCGCGCCGACGCGATACGCGACCACCCATCCAGCTTCCTCCGCGTTCCGCCGCCGTGCCCTGTGAGTGTGTCAACGTCGGGTCACGCCCCCGCCACCCGCAGGTAACGGTTGAGTCTCGTTCGCGGTGGATCCGGACCTATTCGAGACCTGCGTACGCGCGGCCCGGCCCGGCCGCGAACGCGAGGAACGCGTCGTTCTCGTGCGGATCGCCGACCGTCACGCGGGCACCGTCGGTGCCGTAGTGCCGGATCACGACACCTGCCTCGGCGCTGGCCTCGGAGAACGCCGGAGAGCACTCACCGAGGGGCAGCCACAGGAAGTTCGCGGCGCTGGGCGGCACCGGGTAGCCGGCTGCGGTCAGCGCGTCGAACATCCGGCTGCGCTCGGCGACGACCTGCTCGGTGCGGTCGAGGAGTTCCCCCGCCGCCGCGAGCGACGCGATCGCCGCGCTCTGAGCGAGCGAACTCACCGCGAACGGCGTGTGCACCTTCCCGAGCGAGGTGACGATCTCGGGATCGGCGACGGCATACCCGATGCGCAGCCCCGCCAGGCCGTACGCCTTCGAGAACGTCCGCAGGACGACGACGTTGCGCCGCCCCTCCGCGAGGGTGAGGCCGTCGGGCAGATCCTCGCCGGGCGCGGGACGCACGTATTCGAAGTACGCTTCGTCCAGCGCCACCACGACGTGCGGCGGCACGGCGTCGAGGAACTTCTCGAGTTCGTCGCGGCCCAGCAGCGAACCGGTCGGATTGTTCGGGTTGCACACGAAGATCAAGCGGGTGCGGTCGGTGATCGCGGCGAGCATCGCGGGCAGGTCGTGCCCGTGCTCGGCGGTGTTGGGCACCGGCACCGCCGTCGCGCCCGCCACCGCCGCGACCACGGGGTATGCCTCGAACGACCGCCACGAGTAGACGACCTCGTCGCCGGCGTTGCAGGTGACCTGAACGAGTTCCTGGCACAGGCTCACCGAACCGCATCCGACCGCGATGCGTTCGGGCTCGACGTGGAGTCGTTCGGACAGGGCGCCGATGAGCGCCGCGGAAGTGTTGTCCGGATACCGGTTGAGAGTCGTCGTCGCCTCGGCGATGGCCTCCCGCACGCTCGGCAGCGGACCGTGGGTCGTCTCGTTGCTGGCCAGCTTGATCGCCCCCGGAAAGCTCCGCCCGGGAACGTAGGCGGGGATGGAGGCGAGGTCGGGACGAGTGCGTGGAGTCACCCTGCGATTATGCGCCCGGTGATCGCGTGCGCACACGCGGTGGTCGTGCGATCGTGTACAGCATGCAGGTGATCAGCACCGTATCGGCTCCTTTGCCGGGGGACGCGGGGCAGGTACCGCTGACGGTCGTCCGCCCGGACGGAACGGCCCGCGGCGCGATCGTGCTCCTGCACGAATCGCGCGTGTTCGCGCCGGCATTGCTGCAGTTCATGGACGCGCTGGCCGGGGAACGCTGGCTCGTCGTCGCACCGCATCTGTTCCATCGCGAGCCGGCGAGTTCCGACGTCGAGGTGTTCGGGGACGCCCTGTTCGCCGACGTCGATGCGACGTTCGAGTGGATTGCAGGGCGGGGAGTGTCCGCGGACACGATCGGGGTCGTCGGATTCGACGACGCCGGCGTCGCCGCGCTCGTCGTGGCCACGCAACGCCGGGTCGGTGCGGTGGTGAGTGTCGCCTCGCGCGGTATCGCGAAGCCGGTGCATCCGGACGCGCCGGCTCTGGTGTCGATCGTCGGTTCGCTACAGGCGCCGTGGCTCGGGTTGTACGGGGAGGACGACCCGACCACACCGTCCGCCGACGTCGAGCGGCTGCGGGAGGTCGCGGCCCGTGCGGACGCGCCGACCCTCGTGGTCGGCTATCCGGGACTGGCGCATCGCCCGGACGAGCCTCCGGTCGAGCACGCGACGGTCGATCCGGAGTCGGATCCGCGGGAGGCTGCGATCGTCGACGCGCGGCGCAGAATCTTCGACTGGTTCGACGTACACATGCGCTGACCAGCTGTTTTGCATTTACCGGCGGAGCATGTGTAATGTTTCGGTCCGGCGGTTCGAGAGAATCGAAACCCCCCGAGGAGGCGTGCCAGAGCGGCCGAATGGGACTCACTGCTAATGAGTTGTCCCCCTTACAGGGGACCGGAGGTTCAAATCCTCTCGCCTCCGCCACGTTGGTGTATGGTTCACCGGCGGAACAATTGAATACAGACATGCGCCCGTAGCTCAACGGATAGAGCATCTGACTACGGATCAGAAGGTTAGGGGTTCGAATCCCTTCGGGCGCACACACGAAAGCCCCCCACCAGCAGAAATGCAGGCGGGGGGCTTTCTCGTGTCCGGATATCGGGTCACGACGACACGGAATCGACACGGATTGACCGATCAGCCGGCCCTGAACTGCTCCAGCACGTCCGTGAGGTCTGGGGCCGCAGCCGCCTTCTCGATGTAGTGCTTTCGGGTCACCGCAGTCCCACTGTGCCCGAGTTGGCTCGCCGCATCCTCGGTCGACGACTCCCGGTCGATCAGGGTTGCCACCGTGCGACGGAAGCTGTGGGGGGTGACCCACGCGAACCGTTCCCCCCGAGCGTCCCGCCACTGCCGCCGGACGTTGTGAGGGTCACGGAGAGTGCCGGCCGATGACGGGAACACGAGATCGTCTGCCGTGGGTTTTGCGTTCACCGACAGTCTCAGGAGCGTTGTACGGGTGAATTTGGGGAGTTTGACCGTTCTATACCCCGAGTCCGTTTTCGTCCGTCCCTGGCGCACCAGGCCGCCCCCGTCGCCCATCTTCCCGGGCAGGCGCACCACCGTCCCCGAGATCGTCGCTGTAGCCGGTTCCGCCGTGAGATCGATGTCCGACCACCGCAGTGCCAGTACCTCCCCGATGCGCGCACCGGTGCCGAGCAATACGTCCACGAGATCAAGCAGACCCCGAGCGCGTGGACGGCCGCCGCGGTTCTGCGGTTCCGGGACACCGGGTACGGAACCGGGAACCGAACCGGATTCCCAGAGCTTCACGTGGCGCCGCAGCACCTCGAGCTCGTCGATCGTGAGCGCCCGGACGGTCTTCTTGCTGCCACGGATACGTGCGACGTCCCGCACGGGGTTCGTGTCCACCGCGTCGTGCCGGGCCGCCAGTCCGAGCATCTGACCGAGGATGGTCCGAATCCGCCGGGCCTTGGCGGGATGCTTCTCACTCACGGTCTTGAGAAACCGGTCGATTCTCGATGTCGTGGCTTCCCGGAGCAGTAGCCCACCGATGCCGGTCTTCGGTGCGCAGATCGTGTTGTCGACGTCGGTGCGGTATTGGGCGATTGTCTGGGGGGACAGTTCACCGACGTGCTCGAGTTCGTCCAGCCAGACCTTGCCGAGCGTGGCGATGTCGGTAGCGGGGGACAGGTCCGATGCTGTGGCGCGTCCGCGCTCATGGAGGGCCGCTCGAAGACGGCGTTCCGCCTCCGCTCCGCTGCCACCGAAGGCCTGGACGGTGCGGGTCTGCCCGTCCGTGTCGCGGTATCGAGCCGACGCACGGTAGCGCCCGCCGACCTGCTGTGAGGTCGAGATCTTCCCCCACTGCCCGATCTCGATACGTGGCCTACTCATCGCCACCGCCCACGTCGTATCCGGCCGCCCGGATGTTGTCCTTCAGAAGTGCGTCGTGCTTTCTGAGTGCATCGAGGCGCGAGTCTTCGAACTCGACACGCGCGAGGTCGCCGTCGGATAGCGCGGCCGAGCGTCGGGCTGAGGCCTCGAGAGCTTGCGCGGTGTTGTGGTCGAGCGCTCGCATCAGCGAGAGGTTGTATTCCCGCTGGTCGCGCATGGCGATACCGCCGAGTGCAGCCTCTCCGGTGAATCGCTTCAGGGAGTCCCAGGCGGTCGTGAAATGACCAGGCAGGAACTCGCACTCTTCGACCATCAAGCCGGGGAAGAGAAGTTCGACGGGCGGTACATCCAAAGCCTCCGCGATGACGATCAATTCGGAGACTTCGAGCGTCTTCTTTCGCCCGTATTCGAGGTTCACCAGCGCCGAGCGGCTGTACGGGTAGCCGAGCTGCGATACCCGTTCGGCGAGCCTTTCCGCAGATAGCTTCGGGGACTTCGATTCCCGTATTGCCTTCACGTGCTTTCCGATGGCCGAGACCATCCGCTGATTCCAGGTTGATTGTGTCATGCCAGCACTATACGTCCCACTTGCGTATCGGGCGAATACAGTTCATAGTAGGATCACATCAGCACGGAATCGTTAGAAATAGTGCTGATGCAGCACTATCGAAGGGAAGAGGCAATGACCGTATCCACACGCGGCGGACTTCACGCCCAGGGTCTCGGCAGTCGCAAGGAGGTTGCCGAATACCTCGGCAAGGCTCCGCAGACGCTCGCGATTTGGGCCATGAACGGCACCGGCCCGAAGTACTTCAAGGTCAACGGGACCTGCCGTTACCGCTGGTCGGACGTCGATGCATGGCTCGAGGCTCAAGCCACGGGCGGATCGGCCACCAATGAGTGATGCCCCGGCGGATTGCCGCCGCCGAGGCATCAAGACGAAATCCCACCATCCTCACGAGGAGAGATTCATGCTCGAGAGTACCAAAGCTCTGATCATCGCGTTCGTTGCAGCGATCGTCACCCCCGGCATTGCAGCCCCCGGCGCACATCGCCCCGAGCTGCTCGGTAGCCGCGGCATCCCGGTCGCGCACCTCGTGCGACCTGCCACGTTGTCGGCGCTGACAAGCTGCCCGAGCAGCGAATTTGTCGGCGCCAGCACCAACCTCGACCAGCCGATCCCGTACGTCCCCGTGGACCGCGGCGAGATCGTCGACCCGGACGCGCCGATCGGGTACGAGATCGTCGAGACCGCCGCCGCCCAGGTGCTCGTCCCGGCGGTGGCCCGATGACCGTGCTGCACATCGTTCCCAAGAATCGCCCGGAAGGCGAGCCCGCCACCGCCCGGTGCGGCATCCGCGACGTGTTCGACGACTCCGAGGGGATGCGTTCGGCGCACCCCCTCAGGGAGGGCGACAGCACCACCGTGTGCCCCGCCTGTCGTGCAATCGAGACCGGCAAGCCTGTCGACGGACCCCTCGAGCGCGTGCAGCTCGTCGACACGAACGTGGGCAACCTGCACATCGGGTGGCGTCTGAGGTTCCACTCGGATCACACGGTCGAGCGGATCGTGACCTTCGGAGACCTGGAGATCGGCGGATCGGCTCAGATCGCCGTCGACGTGGCTGCCGGGTTCCTCAAGGCGCAGCAGGCCGCGGACGAGTCCGCCGACGAGGAGTCGCACGAACGCGAATGGGCGGTGGTCTGAGATGCCCGAGTACGTGCGCCCGTCCCAGATGGGCACCCCGCCCCCGCAGCCGCAGCACGGCACCGAGGAATTCCGCCGGCATCGCCGTATCGCAATGCGGGCTCGTCGACTGCCGCTGCACCCCGCCGGGCATCCGATCGACCGCGACCGTGACGCCCAGCTCGCCACCCTCGAGCACCTCGCCGAACGCGGGTTCTCGGGACAGGGCATGGACGTCGACGTCGTGCGCGAGTTCTGGCGCGAGCACCCCGAACACCGAGACCTGGCCGTGCACTGCGCACCGCCGCGGGCCTGACAGGAGGAATTGACAGATGACAACCGCCCCCGAGGGCGACCTGCCCGCCGGTCGCACAGTCCAACTCAGGCCAATGTCGGCACTGAAAGATGATGTGCCGGTATGGGGTTGGGAGTATGCCGAGAAGGGGCGAATCCCGCTCGGTGCACTGTCACTGTTCGCGGGTCGCCCCGGGGCCGGCAAGTCGACCGCCGGCCGATGGTTCGCCGCTGCCGTGTCCACGGGCACCCTGTCGGGGCACTGGGAGGGTCGTCCCGCCAACGTTGCCTACATCGCCGCCGAGGAATCCGGCAAGTACGTCGTCAAGCCAGGACTTCGCGCGGCCGGTGCCGATCTGAACCGCGTGTTCTTCCCGATCGTCGAGTTCCAGGGCGAAGAGGTCCGGTTCCTGTCTTCGCGCGACATGGAGGCACTGACGGATCTGCTCATAACCCAGGAGGTGAAGCTCGTCGTCGTCGATCCACTGATGTCCACGATCGGATCCAAGACCGACGTCAACCGCAATAACGAGGTCCGGGCACTCGTCGAACCGTGGGCCAAGCTCGCCGAGCGTATCGACGGGGTGGTTCTGGGTATCGCGCACCTGAACAAGTCCGGTAGCGGCGATGTCGTGGCCGGCATCAACGGGTCATCGGCATTCGGTGAGGTCGCCCGCACGGTGTTCGGGTTCGCGAAAGACCCCGAGAGCCAGGACGGCGACCGGATCATGTCGCAGGAGAAGAACAGCATTGGGGAGGAAGACCTCGCCCTGATCTATCGGCTCGAATCACACAAGGTCACCACGGACAGCGGCAACACCGCCGAGGTGGCCCGGTTCGTCATCGTCGGCGATTCCGATCGCACCGTGGGCGATGTACTGCGGACAGGTCCTGCACAGTCGGACGGCAGCTCGGGTCACCGTGAGATCGACGAGTGGCTTCTCGAGCTGCTCGCTGACGGGCCGGTTGCAGCCAAGGAGGTCTACTCCTCGGCGAACGAGGCCGGCTACTCGACGGACAAGGCGAAGCGCGCGAAGGCCCGCATCAACAAGGAGGTCGAAAGGATCGACCTATTCAGGCCGGAGATTCCAGGACCGTGGTTCTGGCGACTGCTCGACTCCGACCAAGGGAGCAACGAGGCCCCCGACACCTAGAAACTCTGCTCCCTTGCTCCCTTGCGCTCCCTTGCAGGTCAGAGGCTCGGCCAAGGGAGCGCGAAATCCCAAGGGAGCAAGGGAGCAAGGGAGCAAGGTCTACGCGAGAACGTGCACCCTTGCACCCTTGCGCGCACCGGTTGCGCCGGATCAACCGGTTGCACCAGGCGTACAGAGACACCACCGCACATGGAGGAACCATGACCGAAAAGATCCCCAACCCCCTGCCCGAACACGCCATGCTCGTCGACGACGACGGCCAGCCGCTCGGCATGATGAACATCGGCAGGATGCAGTCCGACAGCATCGAGATGGCCTACGAAATGGCAATGCACTGCGGAGACGAGGACGCACTTGACGCGCTCTCGGCGAAGTGGCTCGACCGTGTCGGAGTCGACGCGTTCGGCTACGTCGCGGCCGGTGCGCTGCGGATGATGACGCACAACATCTTGGATCCGGTGCTGATGACCGTGGACCGGCTCGCGCCACAGCTCAAGTTCCGCGACAAGCTCGCCGACGCATTCGAGTACACGCAGGAGATGCAGCGATGACCGTCCCGTGGGAGATCACCGCCGTCTCGTCGTTGCCGGAGCCCCGGAGTATCGACATATGGGAGCGCGACCGCCGCGAGCGATACGAGTCCCCGGCGCTACTTCTCCAGAAGAACCGAGACACCGGCGCGACCCGCGTCGTCTTCGGTGTCGTCGACCCCCAGCGTGGAGAGATCAAGCCGTTGGACCCGGACAGGGAAGACCCCGGACGTATCGGCGACGTCGATTACGTCCACCCCAAGAACGACTAGGAGACACACCATGGCCGACACCCAGAACATCGCAGACCTGCCCGAGTGGGCGCAGACCATCATCCGAGACCTGCGCAGCGAAGCGGCCGGCAACCGCAAGGCAGCGCAGGAGGCCACCACCGAGCGGGACGAGCTGCGCACCAAGCTGCACGAGCGCGCCGCGGCCGAGGCACTCGAGGGGGTGCGCTCGCTCATGGCGGACCCCGAGGACCTGGCCAGGTTCGTCGATGCCGCCGAGCTGCTCGGCGACGACGGTGCACCGGACGCCGCGAAGTACGCCGAGGCGGCAAAGAAGCTCGTCGAGTCCAAGCCGCACCTAGGCCCCCGGGTCAAGGACTTCGGTTCACCGGTCGGAGGTGCCGGCCGCTCCGGCAACGGCGTCGGCGGTGCGCGGCCGCGCGAGCAGACCTACGACACTGCCGCGCAGATCCAGGCCGGACAGCAGGATTTCATCAACGCTGTCAGAGGCTCGTGATAGGCAGTAGGTAACCGCGTCAACGTCACCCGCCGGCCTTACTCCTGGGCTACCGAGCGGGAGCGAAGGCAGGAGGGCCGAGTAGTAGCGGCCCGAGATGGCGTCGCACACCCTGTCCTGCGTGGAGAGGCAACACCCCGGCACTACGCACAGTGTCGGGGTGTTGTCGTATCATTTGTCACGTGACGTAAGGGCCCGGCGCCCAGCAGTTGCACCCCGAGGTCCGGCACCTCACCACACGACCCGCTCGAGCCTGATGCTCGCAGGTCGAATCACTTGGCGTACAACGCCGTTCACCCATGCTGGGCCACTGTCCGCCCGGCGGATATCGGAGCATCCTCATGGCACTCGCCACCACGGGCAACGGCCCGATCCTTTCCCCCGAGCAAGTCCAGAACATCCTCACCGTGCCGGTTCAGGCCGCGTCGATCTTCCTGTCCCTGCCCGGCCTGCGCATCATCGATTCCAGCGGTCCCGTCCGTGTCCCGCTGCTCACCGGCAGCGACGAACCCTCGTGGCACGGCGAGAACGAGCTGATCAGCGAGGTCGAAGCAACGTTCGACGAAGTGCTGCTGCTGAATCCGGCCATCAAGTCCATCAAGTCCCTGAACCGCTACTCCAACGAGCTCGGCCGCCAGTCGGTCACCGACGCGATCGGCGCCATTCAGGAGCGCATGGTCCTCGACGTCGCCGGCAAGGTCGATACCACGTTCTTCACCGGTAACGGCGCGATCGTCGGCGGCGAGCGCACCCAGCCCCTCGGCGTGCTCAACTACGCCGGGGTGCAGGACATGGCCGCGGTCGGTGTGCCCACCCTCGACGATCTGCACGACGCCGAAGGGATGATCCTGGCCGCGAACCAGGACCCGAGCAAGGTGGTGTGGGTCATGGCACCGCGCACGTTCACGGCATTCCGCAAGCTCAAGGATGGTGCCGGCCGCTACCAGATGCAGCCCGATCCCACCGAGGCCGGCCGCTACCAGCTTCTCGGGCACCCGGTGTACGTCACGCCCAAGATTCCGGTCAACCTGGGCGCCGGCACCGACGAATCCGCAATCGTCCTCATGAACCCCGAGAAGATCGCGGTAGCCCGCGATCTGTCGCCGACGCTGACCGTGCTGCGGGAGACGTTCGGCGACTACGACCAGGGCGCACTCCGCGTCGTCTGCCGCTACGACGCCGCGGTACTCGACCCCGATGGTGTGGTGATCCTGCGCGGCGTGAAGGCACCGACGCCGTGACCGAGCCCACCGAGGCCGGAGTCGTGGACACCATGTCTGCGGCTCCGGCCGGCCCGCCCGCGTGGCAGCGCCCCCCATTCGAGCCGGGCAACACCCTGTCGCTCACCCACGGCGCACACTCCCCGCGCGTCGTCGAACCGATCGCGCGGCGCTGGGTCGAGACCGCCCGGGCATCGGCCCCATACCTGAACGACCCCAGCTACGAACCCGCCCTGTTGTCGTGGGCCCGGTTCGAGGCCAAGTGCGACCTGCTGCACGCGTGGATCGAGGAGCACGGCATGTTCGACGACGGCGGCAACGTCGTTCCCGCCGCGAAGATCCTTGATCGCTACGAGGGTCGCGCCGCCTCCCTGCGCGCCGCCCTCGGTATGGACCCGGTGTCCCGTGCCAAGCTCCAAAAGGATGCTGCTGCAACGAAACTCGACCTTGCCGCCCTCATGGCTCAGGAGACCGACCGTGACCGCAACGATTGACCGTGCCCTGATCCGGGCCGCCCGTGACGATATCGACGTCTTCGCCCGCGAGATCGCCCGCGCGCCGCTGTGGCCCCACCAGATCGAGCTGGCCCGCTCCCCGGCGAAGATCCGCGCGGTGTGCTCGGGCCGCCAAGCCGGCAAGTCCCGGACCCTGGCCGTGCTCGCGCTGCACCAGGCGTTCTCGGTGCCCGGATCCAAGACGCTCGTTCTCTCGGCCGGTGAGGAGGCCGCCAAGCTCGTGCTGGCCTCGATTGCCGAGCTGCTCTCGTCCCCGTTGCTCGCCGGGGCGGCCGTCGAAGAGAACAAGTCCCGCATCCTGCTCTCGACCGGCTCGGAGATCGTCTCCGCCCCCGCATCGACCCGGCAGGTCCGTGGCCGCTCCATCGACCTGCTGATCCTCGACGAGGCCAACTTCATGGACGAGGCACTGTGGACCGCGGCGAAGTTCACTGTCATCGCCCGGCCCGGCTCACGCATCGTCATGGCGTCGTCCCCGTGGACCCGGGACCACTTCTTCCACCGTCAGTGGCAGATCGGCAGGATCGACCCCAATGCGCGCGCCGAGTCCTTCCACTGGCCCAGCACCGCGTCCCCGCTCGTCGACGCCGAGCTGCTCGAGGACTTCCGCAAGACCATGACCTCACGGGAGTACGCGCGCGAGGTACTCGCCGAGTGGATCGACGACCAGGGTGCCTACTTCGCCGCCGCAGAGCTCGACGACAACACCGCCGACTACGCCCTCACCCCACCGGAGAAGGCGTACGGGCAGATCGCGGTCGCCGGGGTGGACTGGGGATTCAACGATTCCAACGCGCTCGTGCTGCTCGGTGTGCTCGACGACGGGGAGCTGAACCGCGGCCGGCACCAGAACGAGCTGGTGTATTTCCTGCCGTGGCTCGAGCATCACAGCAAGATGCAGTATTCCCAGTTCATCGACCGCATTGCGACCGTGGCCCGCGGCTACGATCTCGCGCAGATCATCTCCGAGACCAACGGCGTGGGCGCGATGCCCACCCAGGTCCTACGGAACACGATCGACCGGCAGGAATGGACGTCGACCCGCTCCCGTACCCCGGTCTTTCCGGTCACCACCGACAATCGACGCAAGACCAGCGGTTACGGTGCGCTCAAGGTGCTGTTGCAGCAGGGCCGCATCGTGCTCCCCCGCCATCCCGAGCTACTCAAGCAGCTCCACGCCCTCACGTACGAGCTGACCCCGACCGGTGCAGTCCGTATCGAGGTGCCCGAGCACGCGGGACACGACGATCTCGCAGACGCCCTCATGCAGGTCATGGCCGCCACCGAGTCCGGTATGCAGTCCTGGCGGCCGGACAACCCACGGCCCCGTCAGTGCGAGGTGCTGACCACCACGGCCGGCACCCACGTACCCGCCGAACCGCGGTGCTGGGATCTGCCGCACGCGCTCATCCGCTCGCGCGGTCGGGACAAGGGAGAGAGCTGGTGGTGACGGTTCCCGGTTCCGGACCCACTGTGCGGGAACTGGGAACCGCCGAAACTTTCGGGGATCGGCAAGAGTTTTTCCGGGATCGGTGCAAATCTCTCGCCACGTTCGGGGATTGGTGAATGTGGAGGAGATGGGGGATCAGATGAGCCGCCACCGTCCCGTCCGCCTGGCCTCGCGAGCCTGCCGAATCCCCGCGCACGCGTGAGACGTTCTGACCCTCGACACGTTTACGACACGAATTGACTGATACGACGCGGAATGACATGGAATAGCCGATCGATGGATATCCGCTGTTCATGCTGGTAATCGGGTGAATCTGGAACGACACGGAATAGCCCGAAATGACCCTTCTTGCTAACAGAAGGTTAGGGGTTCGAATCCCTTCGGGCGCACAGCGAAAGCCCCGCATCGATCGCGATGCGGGGCTTTCTGGTTCCATGGGTCGCCCAGGGCAGTTTCGCCACGATCTCCTCGGCTCACCCATCCGTCGCAGAGGCGGGCAACTTCACGCAGCTGCTCCTTGTGGGTCCGTGTGCGCGGCCGCGCGCGTGGCCGACCGGCGCGAGATCAATATTTCCGGTTTTCGGAAATCCTATTTCGGTCGCGCCGCGGCCGGAGTTCTTCGGCTTTCGCTGCCCCGGCGTGTGAGCGAGTCTTCTTCGGGCAATCCGATCCCGACAGTGATCGGAAGGATCTGTTGACGTGGGGCACGAAATCTCGGTAGATTCCGCCTGAGCTTGTTAAGTTAATGGTGATTCTCATCGCTTGTCGTGAACGACGAGCACCCCAGAACCGGGAGCATCGATGGATCTTTCGTGGTCAGAGGCCGATTCGGCCTTCCGGGACGAGGTACGTGCATTTCTCGAAGCGAAGCTGACGCCGGAAATACGTCGCGCCGGTAAGTCGGCGACGAGCGTGTATCCGGATCACGAGGCCAGCATGGAATGGCAGCACATCCTGCACGAGCGGGGGTGGGCGGCACCGGCCTGGCCCGTCGAGTACGGCGGCTGCGATTGGAGCCTCACCCAGCACTACATCTTCAGCCGGGAGTCGATCCTCGCCGGAGCGCCGTCGCTCTCGCCGATGGGCATCCGGATGGTCTCGCACGCGATCATCGCGTTCGGCACCCAGGAGCAGAAGGACTTCTTCCTCCCCGGCATCCTCACCGGCGAGGTCTTCTTCTGCCAGGGCTACTCGGAGCCCGAGGCCGGCTCCGACCTCGCGTCCCTGTCGATGGCCGCTGTCGACGACGGCGAAGACCTGGTCGTCACCGGAAGCAAGATCTGGACGACGCACGCCACCGAGGCGAACTGGATGTTCGCGCTGGTGCGCACGTCGCGGAGCGGGCGGAAGCAGCAGGGCATCACGTTCGTGCTGATCGACATGAACTCACCCGGCATCGAGATCCGCCCGCTGGTGATGACCTCGGGCGAGCAGGTGCAGAACCAGGTGTTCTTCGACAGTGTCCGGGTGCCCAAGGCCAACGTCCTCGGCAAGATCGACGAGGGCTGGACGGTCGCGAAGTACCTGCTGATCTTCGAACGCGGCGGCGCCGCCGCGGCCCCGGCACTCCAGGTGATGGCCGAGCGGCTCGCCGCGGTCGCGGCCGAGCAGCCCGGCCCGGGCGGCGGCATGCTGATCGACGACCCGCTGTTCGCGGCCAAGCTGGCCGACGCGCGCATCCGCACCGAGGTCCTCGAGATCCTCGAATACCGGACGATGTCGACCATGTCGTCGGGCGGCGACCCGGGACCGTCGGCGTCGATGCTCAAGGTGCTCTCCACCGAGCTGAGCCAGACGCTCACCGAGCTGACGCTCGAGGCTGCGGGTCCGCGTGGTCGCGTCTACCAGCCGCACCGGGCGAAACCCGGCGGTCCGATCGCGGACTTCGTTCCGCCCGCCGACGACTACCTCAGCGGCGAGGAATGGCAGGCGGTCGCGCCGTTGCGTTACTTCAACGACCGTGCCGGCTCGATCTACGCGGGCAGCAACGAAATTCAGCGGAACATTCTGGCGAAAGCAGCATTGGGGCTCTGATGGACTTCAGTCTGACCAAGGAACAGGAACTGCTCCGCGACTCGATCGCCAAGTTCCTCGCATCGCGCTACGACCTCGCCGAGAGCCGCAAGGCGGCGACGATCGGTGCCGGCCACCAGCCGCACATCTGGCGGGGCTTCGCCGAGGAACTCGGCATCCTCGGTGCCACCGTGCCGGAGCAGTTCGGCGGGCTCGACGGCGGTCCCGTCGAGCTGATGATCGTCGCCGAACAGCTCGGCTACGCCCTCGTCGTCGAACCGTACGTCGACACGGTTGTCCTCGGCGCCGGGCTGCTCGCCCGGACCGGTGGTGCACGCGCCGAGGCGGTGCTCGAGGACATAGTCGCGGGCGAAGCCGTCGTCGCGTTCGCCGCGACCGAACCGACGTCCGGAAACGTGCTGAACGACGTGTCCACCACCGCCCGCCGCGACGGCGACTCGTGGGTGCTCGACGGCGAGAAGATCGTGGTCGGCAGCGCGCCCTGGGCGCAGAAGCTACTCGTGACCGCCCGGACCTCGGGGGAGCGCCGCGACACCGACGGCGTCTCGCTGTTCCTCGTCGATTTCGACGCCGAGAATCCGCCCGAGGGTGTCGAGGTCCACAGCTACCGGACCATCGACGACCGGCGTGCCGCCGACTTGGTGTTCACCGGCCTGCGGCTGCCCGCCGACGCGCTGCTCGGCGCCGAGGGTGAGGCGTGGGAATCGGTCGAGCGGGCTGTCGACGAGGCGACCGCCGCGGTGAGTGCCGAAGCCGTGGGTCTCATGCGGAAGGTGCTGGCCGACACCGTCGAGTACGCGAAGCAGCGGCAACAGTTCGGTCAGCCCATCGGCTCGTTCCAGGTGCTTCAGCACCGCATGGTCGACATGTACATCGAGCTCGAGCAGTCGGTTTCCGCGGTCTACCTGGCGATTCTCAACCTGGAGTCGGAGCGGCCGGTGCGTGCGCGCGCGGTCTCGGCAGCCAAGGTCACCGTGAGCCGGGCGGCGCGGTTCATCGGACAGAACGCGGTCCAGCTGCACGGCGGTATGGGCATGACCGAGGAGCTGGCGGTCGGGCACTACTTCAAGCGTCTGACGGCTGTCGAGAACGAGTTCGGTTCCGCGGATCAGCACCGCGCGCGTTATGCGGAGTTGACCAGGGCGTGAAGATCACTGTTCTGTATCGCAGCTAGCAGTCCATACATCCTGTATGTAAAACTGGCTCGGTGAGCTTCCTGTGGGTTTTCGCCGCGCTGCTGGCGCTTCTTGCCCTGCTGGCCGTCCTGGCCCTGCTGAGCCCCCGAGTCTTCGGGTCGAAGTCGCGCGCCCCGGCGACGGTCCGCGTCGACGTCACGGCACCCGCCGTGCCCGAGACCGCGGATCCCGAGGCGCCGGCCCGACCGGCCGGTTGGTACAGCGACCCCGGACACCCCGCGTTCGTGCGCTGGTTCGACGGCACCGCTTGGACCGACCGGTTCGAACCCGCCGGCCGGCACAGCAATGCCGACCGCGGGATGCCGCAATCTCACTGATCACCTCGACACCGGCGCCGCCGTCCGTCAGGACGGCGGCGTCAGTGCGTTCTGTACCCGGTCGGCCGCGACGAGCGGATCCTCGTGCTCCCAGACCCGCACGACCGTCCAGCCCGCTGCCGCGAGACGCGCATCGGTGTCACGATCCCTGGAGACGTTCCCGGCGAGCTTCGCGGCCCACCACTCGGCGTTGTTCTTCGGATCGGTCGCGTGCACGGGGCAGCGATGCCAGAAACAACCGTCCACGTACACCGCGACACGACGCCGCGGAAACACCAGGTCCGCGCGGCGCCGCAAGCCCGGCAGGGGAGCACGGTCCACGAAGAAGCGCGCTCCGCGCCGATGTAGTTCACGTCGCAACGCCACCTCGGGCGCGGTGTCGCGACGCCGCTGCCGGCTCATCCGCGCACTCGTCACCGGATCGGTGGCGGGGCGTTCGGGCTCGGACACCGCTGCTGCCCGTCAGGCCGCTGCCTCGGGGAACCCACCCATCCGATCGAGGTGGCTCTCCACGTCGTCGAGAAAACCCGGAACGAAACGCAGGTTGCCCGACCGCGCCCGACGCAGAAATCCGGCGGTCGCGCGTGCCGACAGCAACCGGGCGTCCTCCAGGAACCCACCTAGATCCTCGTACGGTTCCTGCACCGGCCAGTGCGATTCGTGCACGCGGAACGCGCGTCGGTTCGCACCCCACGCGGCACTCGGCCACGGATCACCGGGACGCAACGGCGACTGATGATCGGGCGAATAGTCGATCCGGTTCGTCAGCCGATGCCCCACCCACGACGCCATCCGCACACTCACCGCATTGCCGACGAGCCGCCACCGATGCCCGGTCCGCACCCCCGGTGCGTCGGTGGCCGGTGCCGTCCAGTCCGGATCGAAGCCCTGCAGGCGTTCCGCGTCGACGAGGCCGGGCGTGACGATCTCCCCCGACGGCAACCGCACCGCGGGGGGACTGGCGATACCGACGGTCGAGCCTCCCTTGAGCGTCGGGACCGCGTTGACCGCCCAGCCCAGACCGCGCACCCCCTCGGTCCAATAGAAGCCGCACGGGTACGCCGCCGGATCACCCTCGTCGGGGGCGCCAGCATCCTCGCCGAACAGCACCGTGCGCGGATCGTCGGTGCGCGAGGCCACCATCAGGACCCGCTGGCGCCGCTGCGGCAACCCGAAGGCCCGGGCATCGACCACCCGATACGCCCACGCGTACCCGAGGTCCTCGAGCGCGTCGGTGATGTGCCGCATCGCCGATCCCCGCGCGAGCTGCAGCATGAACGGCACGTTCTCGATGACCAGCCACCGCGGGCCCTGCTTGCGTTTGACCAGCCGGAACACCTCGTCGACCAGGCTGGATCGGGGACCGGTGATACCCGCGGTCCGGCCGGCCTGAGACAGGTCCTGGCACGGGAAGCCCGCCGCGACGAGCTCGGTGCGCTGGGGAAGCGACCGCAGTTTCGTGACGTCGGAATGCAGCGGCACATCCGCGAACCGGGTCCGCAACACGGCCTGGGCGCCGGCGTCGATCTCGCAGAGCAGCTCGGTGTTCCAGCCATGACCGCGCAGTCCCAGCTCGAGTCCGCCGATCCCGGCGAACAACCCCACCATGTTCCCCGTCGACGTCACGGCATCCTTCCTTGCTCAGCTCACGGAGAACGTTACTCGAGTTTCGGTGCGGTCCCTACGTCGACGGGGGACGCGCCGGTCAGAACGCCCCCGAGCGGTCCGCACGGGCGCGTCCGGCGCGGTCCACCAAGTGGAGAATCCGCTGTTCGACGTCCCGTGTCCCGGCCGGAACCGCCTCGATGTGATCCGCCCGACGCACGAGATAGCGACCGTCCCCCGTGAAGTCCGTCCACCCGAAACCCTCCGTTTCGGTGTCGCTGCGCGCGTCGACCGCGCCGCCCGGCGTCACCGCGATCTCTCCCGTGGAATCGCGGGGCCGGTCGAAGAATTCGGCGGCCACCTCGCCGCCGGAGCGGTACCGGCTGTCGCGCAGCAACCGACCGGCGTCCGGTTCCCGGTCGGGGAGGTGCAGGGCCGGACGCCGGCCCCGCGCAGCGGCCGGCAGCAGCTCCACCACCCGGCGTGCGGCGTCACCCGAGGACACAAGGGCGACATCGAGGACGAAACCGTCCGGTCGGGTGCTCTCGGCGACGACGACGGCACGGCCACCGCGCACCGCCGCGTGGATACGCACCGCGGATTCGTACGCCGTGTTCAGCCGGTCCAGGCCCAGTGCTCCGATGCGCACCGACGGATCCGCGAGCGTCGCGAACGCCGCATACAGGTTCTCGTCGAGGACCTGCCGCATTCGTGCGGCCGCGCTCGCCCGGGACACAACGGCCTCGTCGATGGTGCGGTCGGTGCTGCGGAACTGGAACGGAAACGGTGGGCGGTCGCGGCCGAACAGGTGCCAGACCGCCGCGAACTCGGGTTGCGTCAATCGCCACGTCGGGTTCATGCGCCGAGCACCGGCGGAGTCGTGGCAGGCATGTCGCCGATCAGTTCGTTGCCGTGGTCCTCGGTGACGAGGTAACCGGGCACGGAGCGCTTCTCGTCGTCGCCGGAACCGGCGCCGGGCGGCATCATGCCCATCGGCATCGGAGTCATCCGACCGACCCCGCGCGCCGCACCGGGTGCGGCACCCGCGGGGGTAGCGGTTGCCGTTCCGGAAACGAATCCGGGCGGGACCGAGCCCGGCGAGCCCGGTCCCGGCGACCCTGTGCCCGGTGATCCCGCGCTCGGCGAACCCGTACCGGACCCGTTGCCGACGGTGTTGCCTGATCCGGGTGATGTGCTGCTGCCGGGCCACGCCGCCGCAGATCCGGGCAGAGCGCTTCCGGGATCGGCGGACGCTGCCGTGGTCCGCGCGCTACCCGACGCTGCATCGTCCGAAGGCTGCGACTCCGGCACCCCGAATTCGCTCTGCGATCCGGTTCCTCGAGATCCGGAAACCCCTGCCGCGGAACCATCGGGATCACCGGTCGTGCCTGCGGTGCCTCCGCCATAGGCCGTGGGCGATGCCGACGAACCGTCCGACCCGCTGCTGCCGCTTCCCCGACCGGACCCCGACGAGCCGGTTGCGCCGCCTGACCCGGGATATCCCCCCGAACCGGCGTTGCCGTCGGCCGTGGGGTCGAACGCGGCCGGTAGGACCGGGACGCGCGAATCCGAGGTCGTGACCGTCGGCGCGTAATCCTCCTGCATGATGCGCACGGCAGTCGCGCGGGCCTCTTCCTCTTCGTGGAAGAGATTGTTCACTCGGCCCGCGATGTTCGCGGCGGACAGCGATGCCGTGGCGATCGAGAAACTGCGAAGCTCGTCCGACCACGTCGACTGCGGTGGTTCCGGGAGCCGCTGCTTGACCTGCTCGATGCCCACGCTCGCGTAGCCGAGGCTGTTCGTCACCAGTGCAAGCGCACTGGTGAGCTGCGTCAGACTCGTCGAATAGTCCGCGACACCGCGCCCGGCGACGCTCGCGGTGGTACCCGTCCAGTGCTCCGCGAACACCGCCGAGATCGCATCGCGGAACACCTCGAGGTGGTCGTCGAGTTGGACCTGCGCGCGCCCCCAACCGTCGACGCTTTCCTGCATCCGCGCCGGCTGCATCGCCTCGACGAACTCCACGATCTCGGCGTGGGACATGCCGTCGAAAAACTCCATCATCGACACCGACGGCGGCTCGAAATCACCGACGAAGTCGGAAGCGGCGATGCCGTAGGAGGACTCGAGCTCTGCGCGTCCGGCGTTGCCCCGATCACGCGCCGCGCGGTCGTGCGCCCACCCGACCGTGTCGACTCCGATCATCGCGTCGAGGAACTGGAATGCGGTGCGGCTGGCGCCGCTGGCCGAATCGATGGTCCCGGCCACATCGGGCATGACCAGCGCGCCGCGACCTACGGCCTGCATCGAAAGGCCGGCCAGGACCTCGGTGAACGAAGGGAAGCCCATCGGTCACCTCTCACTCGCAACCGCGGCGAGACGGTCACGGGTCTCGGCGTCGGTTTCGACGTACGCCCTGCCGGCGGTTTCGAAGAGTGTCTTCATACGAGTGACGGTGTCTATGTGCTGCTGGAGGACTTCGGCGAACCCGCCGGGGCCGATGGCTTTGTCATCGAACTTCTGGCCGAGGGCTTGTGCGGAGGGGAGGTGACCGAAGGCTTCCTTGCACAACAGGGTGTTCGCTCGGTGTCTCAAGTCGATCAGCACATCGAGGAAGTTCGCGCATGCCTGGGTGCAGGTTGCGGCGGCGTCGGGTTCGAGAAAGAGGCACCCGCTCTCGGCTTCCTGGGCAAGTTGGGTGAACAGCGTCTGTTGGTTCCTCATGGGCGGCCCTTGTCAGTCTGGGATATAGGGGTCGAGGGTGACGGCTGTGCGCAGCACGACGGTGCAGGGATCTTCACGTATCTGCTCGTTGGCTTTCGTATCTGCCCGGATGAGGACCGTTCCTCGGGAACTGGAATAGACGAGGTCGCACAGGCCGAGCTGCGACGCTGCTGTGCTGCGAAAGGTGTGTGCGTCGCGGGTGCCGACGTCGACGGCGCGAAAATCGGCGGTTCGTGGGCGTGCGCGGAACTCTTCGACGGTGACGTCGGTGGTGAACACGGTGATGTAGAACCAGTCGGCCTCCCAGTCACAGACTTCCCAGCCTTCGGATTGGACGCCGACGAAGTCGGACTCGGCGCTGGCAGGATCGACGCCGATCGCGTGGAGCGCGTCGTCGGGGAGGGTGCAGGGGTCGTACAGGGTGGCGGGAACGATTTTGGTAGCGCGACCTGGGATCGTCGTGTCGATCGAGCAACCTGCGGCCATCGCACCGAGGGCGGCAAGTAGGACAGCGTTGAGTGCTGCGCGCATCCGTCGTCCTTCCTTGCTGGTGCTGCCTATCGGGTTGGACGCGGCGAAGCGACTGTCGGTTCCCTCTACTTGTCGGGGTGTGCTGCGGCGATGCGGGCGCGCGTCTCAGCGTCGGTTTCGACGTAAGCCTTGCCGGCTGCGTCGAAGAGAGCCTTCATACGGGTGACGGTGTCGATGTGTTGTTGGAGGACGTCGGCGAATCCACCGGGACCGATGGCCTTGTTGTCGAATTTCTGGCCGAGGGTCTGGGCGGAGGAAAGGTGCCCGCATGCCTCCTTGCACAGGAGGTCGCGAGTGCTCCTCTTCAGCTCCTCGAGAACGACCAGAAACTGATCGCAGGCGGCGGAGCATGAAGTGGCCGCGTCCGGCTCCAGGAAGAGACGGCCGGCTTCCGCAGAGTGGGTCAGTCGCTCGAACTGGGTGGCAGGGGTGGTCAAAGATCCTCCTGAGGACTACGCGGGGATGTACGAATCGAGCGCACGAGCGGTACGGATGCTGACCGCGCACGGGTCTTCGAGCTGTTCCTTGGTGCCTCTCGTGCTGATGCGGATGATCACCGTGCCGACAGCACTCGGATAGGTGAGGTCGCACAGATCGGCCTCGCTTTCGTAGATGCTGCGGAAGGTAACGGCGTCGCGTCTTCCTACCTCGACGGGTTGGAAGTCCGTGTTCTTGGGGCGCGCACGCAACTCTTCGACGGTGGTGTCCGTGGTGAAGATCGACAGGAAGTACCAATCGGACCTCCAACTGCAAAGTTCCCAGCCCTCAGATTGGACTCCGAAGAAGTCGGCCGCAGCGGTCGCCGGGTCGACGTTGACGCTTCGGAGCGCATCCTCGGGGAGGATGCAGGGATCGAAGAGCTCGGCAGGAACCTCCTTCGTCGCCCGGCCCGTCACCGCAACTGCGCAGCCGGCGAGCAGCATCGAGGTCGACAGCACGACCAACGCGATTGCGTGGCGCATCCCCGCCCCTTCCGTCTACTGCCCTCATCAGGTTCGACGCACGCACCCCGTTTCCGGTTCCGCCGACATGCCACTACGACGAAAAACAGCCGTTGACCTGGCGATTTGGTGTTCTGTTGGGGTGTCGCGTAACTTATTCCAGGTCAGAGCGACACGGACACCGACCCGGACCTGATGGACCGGGACAACGAGGTTGGACGAAGGCGCCTGCGAATTTCACTGGTTCGGAACCTTCTGGTAGGGTTTCGCACCGCCCCTGGTTCAGGAAGCGGCACGGATTTGCGTCTGTGTGCGGATGGGATTAGGCTGGAACAGTTGCCCCGGAA
>NZ_BCXI01000056.1 GCF_001895025.1 Rhodococcus zopfii NBRC 100606 = JCM 9919 | reverse complement strand
CCCCCCCCCGGGAACAGGACACCCCTCGACATCGACACCCCGAACCGAGACAGTTACCGAGGCAGTCGACGTCGGGTGATTCACTATGCCCATGACGTTCCAGGCGATAGCTGCACTTGTGATGATTTCGGGTCCTGGCGACACTGCCGAAGAAGTTGAAGCAGTCAAGGCCACCATCGCGAAGTGGAACAGCAGTCATGCCAAGGACATGGGCGTCGTATTCGTCCCCCAGCACCATTCGACCAATACGGTCCCGGTCCTACGCGCGGGCGTGGATGGTCAGGCGATCATCAACGAGCAGATCACCGATCATGCGGATGTGATCCTTGCGTTGTTCAAGTACCGCCTCGGCACGCCGACCCCCCGAAACGAATATTCGGGCACCGTCGAAGAGGCTGAAGCCCGGCGTGAGACCGGGATGGCGCACATGTTCTTTTGGGAGGGCGACAGCCTCCCGATAGCCATCGCCAACAGTTCAGAGAAGATGACAGAGTGGAATGACCTCAAAACGTATCGAGAGACTTTCCACGACAATACAAGCGGGCTATATCACACATATAAGTCTTCCGAATCCTTGATTGATAAGGTCGAGACAACGCTGTGGCAGGACGCTCGAGAGTTAAAGGCGAGGAAAGATTCGGTTCAGCCAACTCCCGCCCGCTCTGCCCAAAAAGTGGATCTCGACGTCTCCCTCGACGCAAATCAGGTTTGGCACTATCCAGACCTCCCTGAACTTATCGAGGTACTTATCGACCATGAGTTGAAGTCGTCGGCGGAACAAGAAGAGAAATTTTCGGCCAATGACATGATCGCCCGGAGTTTCGCCTCCGTTAACTCGACCTCATCGGTATTGTCGGTCGACGAAATTAAGCAATGGGCCACCCGCACGCGCGCAAACTTGCCTTCATTCGACGACAAGATCGCAGCGGCGGCCGGGCTACCCATAGTGGTCGAACTTTCCACCAGCAAGATCCTCAAGGATCTGGAGGTAGAGATCGTTTTCTCTGGGGTACGAGGACTCGACCCTTCCGAGGATGCGTTCACCGACGTTTGGACTCCACTGCAGAAACCCCGGAGTCTTGGCGTCGTATTTGGCGGGCACGTTCAGGATTTTCCGGTCTACAATCCTCCGCCGCTGTTCTCATCATGGGACGCAGATGGAGACGATGTTATCCTCACTGTTCGAGTTCCTGATCTACGCAAACAAAAGAAGCCCTTCGAGACGGAACCCGCGGTCGTCTTGATGATTCCTTTTAACCATGCCGGGGCGGAGAAAATTCGATATTCTTGGCGCGCCACAGCGACGAATGTGGAAGGCGAGGCAGAAGGTGAGGGCTCGCTGCTCGTTGCTCAGTCGGCGCGCGACGAAGTGATCGAATGGATGAAATCGGATTAGACCGCTAATTCTTCTTGTGCACGCCGTAGCGTGCGTCCATCGCAGAAGCGGGAGTCCGCTGATCTCGCAGAGCTGGCCGGCAGTGAACTCGCCGGATTCGTAGTCGGCGAGCAGGCGTTTGCGCTGCAAGGTGGACAGCTTCGGCTGCTTGCCTTGAGTCCGCCGGCCTTCGCTTCGGCGACGACTTCGACCTGAGCTCTTGCTGCACGTCGCCGTCAGAAGTGCTGGTCAGCGCAGGGTGGAGAACCCGTAATCCATGCTGCGGGGCATGTTGATCTATCTGGTGCAATATGCGGTCGGGTTCGTTGCTGTGTGGGAAGTGGTCAAGATGACGGCCCGAAGCGTCAGGGCGGCATTGAGAGAGGAGACGGTGGGCGACGGCGATCGGTGAGATCGGCTCGCGGGTCGGGTTCCCTCGGCCCGCGAGTAGTGCCGTGGCGGCTTGCGGGCCGGGCGTCCTGGACGCTCAGGTGCGGGAGAGTGCAGCTTCTTCTCGGGCTCGGCGCAGGGTGGCGTACATCGCGGAACGCGACAGGCCGCTGATCTCGCAGAGCTGGCTGGCGGTGTACTCGCCGGATTCGTAGTCGGCGAGCAGGCGTTTGCGCTGCAAGGCGGACAGCTTCGGTTGCTTGCCTTTGAGGCGGCCGGCCTTCTTCGCTTCGGCCATGCCTTCGCGGGTGCGGGCGCGGATGAGGTCGGATTCAAACTCGGCCATCAGCGACAACATGCCGAAGAAGAGTTTGCCGGTGGGATCGGTCGGGTCGTGGACGGAGCCGCCGATGCTCAGGCGGGTGCCTTTGGCTTCGAGTTCGTCGGCGATTGCCCGGAGGTCAACGGCGGAGCGGCCGAGGCGGTCGAGTTTGGTGACGACGAGGGTGTCGCCTTCGCGGCAGGCGGCGAGTGCTTCGCGCAGGCCGGGCCGGTGTCGGTTGCGGCCGGTGTAGCCCTTGTCGGTGTAGATCCGCTCATCGGGGACTCCGAGGCGTTTGAGGGCTGTGCGTTGCGCTCGCAGATCTTGGCCCGCGGTGCTGCATCGGGCATAGCCGATCAGGATTCCGTCCATGAGGCGACGATAGTGCTGTTTGGGTCAGCTATACGAGACCGACATGCAGGACGGTTAAACAGGACGGTCGGATGGCCGTCTTCCGCAGGACACAATCGAGTGCCGGACCGTTTCGGGGTGTGCTGTTTGAGGATCGCCTTACAGGACACCTTCTCGCCGCAGGAACCGTTGCCATGAACTCGACCGGAACGCGCAAGCAGAAGATGAAAAGAGCTAGAACTGATATGAGTTCTATTCAGAACCGAGTGTCCGATGCTTTGCTCGGCGCCTTGGCGGACTTAGAAGCCCTTTCGCCCCCCGTTCCGTGAACATCCCATCGATGTCGCGGGTCGAGCGACCGGACAGGCGGCGCCGATACAGGAAGACGAGCTCCATCGCCCCAGCCACCGAAATCCTCCAACCTACGGTCACGTAACCTCGAAATTGCGATGACAAACTTCATCAGGACTTCAACCAGACGTTCAACGAGGGAGTTGTTGCATCCCGTTTGGTACACTCAATCCAAGGTTAGGAGGAGCAATGGGATTCGAAGTGTTCGACAAGAGGATGGCTCCACTGGCGAAAGCCCCCAGTGTGACCATTCAGAAGCGTGGAATCTTCTCCATCAACAAGGCCGCACACAAGCTCATTGGAGAGCCTGCGTCGGTGGAGCTCCTGTTCGACAAGGACAACCAGGTCGTTGCTCTGCGTGAATCCGATCAACCGCACGCATACACGGTTCGGCCTCAGTCGGCGCGTAAGGACACAGGGCAGGTCATCATGTCGGCCACTGCGTTTACACAGTTCTATGACATCGATACGACCATCAGCCGCCGATACAAGCCATACGAGCAAGACGGAATGCTTTGCATAGATCTCAAGGGTCCGAGCGTAGAAATTGTGGGGAACCGCTCGAAGCGCACTACGGATGATCATTCGGAGGGCGGCGACTCTTAAATGACTTCTGGCCTGGTCCCGCGCCAACGGGATCAGGCCAGTAACCGGTCCGAGGACGCGGTTGATGACTGTGCAAGTCTTCTCCAGCGTAGCGGAGTCCCCTAGGGACGCGTGTCTCTACTCCTCATCCTCGGGCCAATTACCTGATGAGGAGGGCCTGATGGCTCCTATCACCAGCGTGTACGGGATTACTGGTTCCGTACCGTTCCTGGATGTCGATGTCACTGTCGACAACAAGTGGTTTCTTGATCCGCGGGCCATTCGACTCCACCAGCGAGCGGATCCCTTCGCGGTCAAGGCGAATGAGTGCACCGAGACGTTCTTCGAGGAAGTCCTCGATTGTGTCGCTCGGGGAGACGTCCGGCGTGGACTGTGGCTTCTTCAGCAGTTTCCCGAGCCATGGGAAACTCGGTTGGGTCTTGCAAAGAGTGGATTCAGCGGCCATGGCGGCGCTAGCGAAGTCGGATCTTGGATCTGGAGGTCACTCAATGAAGACCTCAAGGCCTTCATCGTGCTTGGTCTTTTCAAAGAGATCGAGGAGTTGCCACTCTTCATAGAGGGCATCGACAAGGACATCACATCGGACATCACGACGCGTATCATTTTCGATGCGCTGGCTGAGTTCACGTCCTACACGGTGGATCAGTACCCGGAGTTCACGTCGGGTGGGCATCGGGTAGAGACGTTCGGGTGCCAGGCTTGGGATTCTTCCACTCGCGGCTGGGTCGTCAAGGCGTTCGAGCTTCCAGTTGCGGCTGACAAACCTCTACTTCTCGTTCCCCAGGGTTGGGCGCGTCAGAATCTGCTGATGTCCGCCTCTCGCTACTACGAGACGAAGGTACTGGGTTATGCCCAGCTCGAGCGGGCGGTACCACTGAGCACGGGCAAGCTGCTCAAGATTCCGAAGGATCGGTTGAAAACTGTTCCGGGGCTTGGACGCGGCCGAGTCACCAATCTCGATGTCACTCGTCGGGCGCATGAGAACAACAACGATCTCATCGCGGAGTTCAAGCAGTTCGTCGACATGAAGTGGACACCGCACGACGACGGTCGGCATATCGCGTAGGACTGGTGTCGCGGCGGGCCAACAGCCCGCCGCGACACTTTGCTAAGGCCAAGCCGACATTGGCGAATCACGCAGCTTTCAGTCAATCGTGAGTGAATCGTTGATCTCATCGTTTCGATCCGAGCAGCCCGATCGCGCCGGTGACCCATCGCTTCGATGCTGACGGTGGCCACCCTCTGGATCAGCTCGGAATGCAACGCGGATTGTCATGCTCATCGCATCAATTGTTCGGGTCATCGACGATCCCAGAGTCCTTATTGGTGGTCACCTAAGAGTGTGCTCGGCATCGACCACCCTGACGGTGCCGGACTTGCTGCGCATCACAATCGACTGAGTACCGGCCCGGCTCCCCCCGAAGTAACGCACTCCACGCAGCAAGGCCCCATCGGTGATGCCGGTGGCGGCGAAGAACACGTTGGTTCCACCCACCAGATCCATGGTGTGCAGGACCCGGTCCGGGTCGTGCCCAGCAGCGTGCACCTGTGCGCGTTCGGTGTCGTTGCGCGGGGCCAGGCGGGCTTGGATCGCCCCACCGAGACACCGCAGGGCGGCCGCGGCGAGAATACCTTCGGGAGTACCACCGACCCCCATGGCCACCTCGATCCCCGAACCGGGACGGGAAGCCGCGATCGCGGCGGCGACGTCCCCATCGGGCAGCAGCCGGATCTGTGCGCCGGTACTGCGGATCTGTTCGACCAGCTCGGCGTGCCGCGGCCGGTCGAGCACGGCCACAGTCAGATCCGCCACCGCGCTGCCCAGTGCGGCGGCGACCCGGGTGATGTTCTCGGCCGCTGGGGCGGTGATGTCGACGACGTCGGCCGCAGCCGGACCGACGGCGATTTTGTCCATGTAGAACACCGAGGTGGGATCGAACATGGCGCCGCGTTCGGCGACCGCGACGACGCTGAGGGCATTGGGTGCGCCGGTAGCCATGAGGGTGGTGCCTTCGACCGGGTCGACCGCGAAGTCGCACTCCGGTCCAGTACCGTCGCCGACCTGCTCGCCGTTGAACAGCATCGGCGCTTCGTCCTTCTCGCCTTCACCGATGACCACGACACCGCGCATAGCCACGGTGGCCAGCATCGCGCGCATCGCATCGACAGCGGCACCGTCGCCGCCTTCCTTGTCGCCGCGGCCGACCCACCGCCCGGAGGCCAGGGCGCCGGCTTCGGTGACGCGGACCAATTCCAGGGCGAGATTACGGTCCGGGCGCTGTTCGGCCGGGGCTGCGGTGGGACTCATGACAGGTGTTCTCCTCGGAAGTGGGTTTCGATAGCTCACGGAAACTCGGGGTGCCTGTCTGCCGGTGAGGCTCGAGGTCAAGGGTGCTGATAGATGTCGGGAATGCCATCGTGGTCGTCGTCGCGGGTTTCGCGTTCGGCCAGGACGCGGTGGGCGCGGTTGCGGATGCGCAGCGCGATCGCGGCAAGCATGGCCGCGATGATGGTGCTGGCCAGCACGCCGATCTTGACGTGGTCGCTGCGCAGCGGGTCACCGGCGAAGGCAAGTTCTCCGATGAGCAGGGAGACGGTGAATCCGATGCCGCCGAGCAGTGCCACTGCGGCGAGATCGAGCCAGGTCAGTCCGTCGTCGAGACGGGCCTTGGTGAATTTCGCAGTCAGATAGCTGGCACCGGTGATGCCGACCACCTTCCCGATCACGAGTCCGGCGACGATACCCAGCGCGACGGGATCGCCCAGGGTGTCGAGGAAACCGCTCAGACCACCGATGGTCACTCCAGCAGCGAAGAACGCGAACACCGGCACAGCCACGCCGGCGGAGAAGGGACGGATGCGGTGCTCGAAATGTTCCGCCAGGCCCGGACCGGCGTCCGGGCCACCGGCGGCGGCACTGCGCACGACCGGGACGGTGAAGCCCAGCAACACCCCGGCGACGGTGGCGTGCACCCCGGATTCGTGGACCAACCACCAGGTCACTGCCGCCAGGGGAATCAGGATCCACCACGAGCGGACCCGCTTCTGCACCGCAAATCCGAACGCGGCCAGCGGCAGGAGCGCCAGTGCGAGGTAGGCGAAGTTCAGGTCGTCGGTGTAGAACACCGCGATGACGGTTACGGCGAGCAGATCGTCGACCACGGCCAAAGTGAGCAAGAAGGTGCGCAAGGCCAGGGGTAGGTGGGAGCTGACCACTGCAAGGATCGCTACCGCGAAGGCGATATCGGTGGCGGTGGGAATGGCCCAGCCGTTCAGTGCGCCGTCCCCGGTGCGCCAGTTGATCAGGACGAACACCAGCGTTGGCACCGCCATGCCGCCGATCGCAGCCGTGATCGGGAGTGCAGCGCGGTGCGGATCGCGGAGGTCGCCGGCGACGAATTCGCGTTTGAGTTCGAGGCCGACGACGAAGAAGAACACTGCCAGCAACCCGTCTGCCGCCCAGACCGACAGCGGCAGGTCCAGGTGCAGTGCAGCCGGGCCGACGGTAACCTCGCGCAGCGAGTGGTACGCCTCGGACCAGGGGGTATTGGCCCAGATCAGCGCGAGCGCCGCAGCGAGGAGTAGCAAGATTCCGCCGACGGTTTCCTTGCGCAGGATCGTGGTGATGCGTCGGGCTTCGGGCCACGATCCGGGTGAGAGCAGGGGTAGACGAGAAAACGGTGTGGTCATCGGGGCACTTCCTGGCGATCCGAACCCTCAGGCGCCGGAGGCAGCAGAGGTCGGTGACGGCGAACCGCCGTGGCGGCGGTTCCTATACCTGCGCACGCCACTACCAGCGCCGAAGACCCTTCATCGCGACATGGGTGCCGGTCGAAGGTCTCGGGTCGGGGTGTGGCTCAGGGCCGAGACGGTGGGCAGCCGGCGAGCTTGCCGTGCGCGTTGGTGCCCCAGGAGGTGGTGTACCCGTTTGTTCCTCCGGGACGATGGTTCTCTTCGAAGCCGAGTTCCGATCGGAGAACATGCCTGCCAGGGCACGCGGGTGCGGGCGCCGGTGGATTGGGGATCCGCGGTCCGGCACGGAAGCTCGGCGGCCGGGTCTGCATGCTGTCGCTCCTATCGGCTTGCCTCCTACGCCGGCTTGTCGCGTCCCCGAAGTGTTCTGCCTGCGTGTTCTCCAGGCACGATGTCGCTGTTCGTATCGTTCGACTGGCCTTCACCAACCGTGTGGACATGAGTGGTATCGATAAACGAATTCACGTTCCGGGGGTGGAATTGCCGCAGTCGGCGCAGAACCCTTGACCGGGCCAACGGCCCCGATGGAGATCGTCACGGGCGTCATGGGAGAGGCGAACAATCCCCCCGTCGGATCGACCGCGGCGTTGGTGTGGATCGAGTATGTTTCTGATGGTCACCGCCAGTGTGACTGTCAGGCCGATGAGAATCAGATGCTTCGATATCCTGGACACGCGCAGTGCAGCACTCAACGGACGGGGGCAACCTCGTTCCGTCGCAGGGACAGTCGGCCCGTTGCCGGCGGGGGCACTCACAGAGTTTTCTTCTTTCTGTCGTCGGTATCAGGAAGGTCTGGAGATCGACTTCCTGTGGGTGGAGCGTGTGTGGGATCCACGTAGTCGGTTCCCACGGCGTTACGGTCCATGGTGAGCCTGGACCCTGCCCCTCGACTCTACAGTTACGTAAGGGTATGAGGTGGGTGGGTGCTTCCCCGCGAAAGGTCGGCCGTGTGCGCATTGCGGCGCGGCGCGGCGCGGCTGTTCGGTCCAAGAATCGAGCGTGAAACAGCCGGCGGGGACTTGCCGCCCCGCGCCACCGGCGCGTCCGCCTCTCCTGTTCGCGCCGGCGATTGCGGAGTCGGGCGCCCAGGCGTGCGGGCAGGCTGCGGGATAATCTACCCTTACGTTAGAGTAGATAATTTCTGCGGAAGTGGACGGGAGACAGCATTGTCGAACATGCAGATCCGAGACGAAGCACACGAGCGCCGCTATCTGACCGAGGTGCGGCAGCGGCTCAACCTCGAACTCGAGCGTCTGACCGACTCCATCGACAAGTCCACCCAGACCATCCAGGAGCGCAAGGAGCACCTGTGGGAGAACCGGCGTGACATGGACTTCGCCGAGAAGGCCGATTTCCGTACCGCGGTGGATATCTCCGTCGCTTTGGGCCAGCGCGCGATGGTCACGCGCGAGCGCCTGCGCCGACTACTCGACTCCCCGTACTTCGGGCGCGTGGATTTTTACGCGAGAGGTGATGTCGGCACCAGGCCCTATTACATCGGCGTGCACAATTTCATGGTCCCGGAGACCCAGGAGATCCTGATCCACGACTGGCGGGCCCCGGTGTCCGGTCTCTACTACGACTTCGAGACGGGGGCTGCGTTCTTCGACGCTCCTGCCGGGGCCGTCGAGGGTGAGATCACGGGTAAGCGCCAGTACAAGATCCAGCGTGGGCACCTCGAGTACATGTTCGACAGCTCACTCAATATCGGTGACGATGTTCTGCAGCGCGAGCTCGGTCGCTCCACGGATACGAAGATGAAGAACATCGTGGCGACTATCCAACGGGAACAGAACGCGGTGATTCGCAACGAGACCGCCCAGGTCCTGATCCTGCAGGGGGTGGCGGGCTCGGGAAAGACCTCGATCGCCCTGCACCGGGTGGCGTTTCTGCTCTACCGGTTCAAAGACAGCATCTCGTCGGACAACGTCATGATCCTGTCGCCGAACAAAGTGTTCGGCGACTACATCGCCAACGTGCTGCCCGAGTTGGGTGAAGAACAGATCGCCGAGATCGATTTCGGTACGATCGCCGCCCGGTTCCTCGCCAAGGTCACCGACTTCGAGACGTTCAGCGATCAGGTGACCGCGTTGCTCGACGGCGTCGACGATGCAGCGACCGAGCGGATGCGCTACAAGGCGACGCCCGCGTTCGTCGCCGACCTCGACGAGTGGATCGCCTCGCGCACCCGGGAGGACTTCACCCCGGCCGAGGTCAGCCGGAAGTATCGGCGACTGCCGGCCGAGTGGGTGGCCGGCATTTTCGACGAGTTGCCGACGCTGCCGATCTTCGCCCGGCTCGACCGGGTGGCGAATATGGCCGTCCATCAGCTCAAACAGACTGTGCGCGAGGGCGGCGGCACGTGGACCGCCGCCGACGCGACCAGTGTCCGTAAACAGGTCCGTGCCATGTTCGCGTACAAGGACGCGTTCGCGATGTACACGGCGTTCTACCGCGATCCTGCGCGGCGGAAAATGTTCACCCCGCTCGGCCGCAGGAAGATCGAGTACGCCGATGTGTTCCCGCTGATCTACACCATGATCGGCACCGACCATCAGGACTACTACGGTCACATCCGGCATCTGATCGTCGACGAGATGCAGGACTACACCCCCATCCAGTACGCGGTGTTGCGCACGCTGTTCCCCTGCAAGATGACGATCTTGGGCGATGCCAACCAGTCGGTCAATCCGTTCAGCTCCTCCTCGTTGCCGATCATCCGCAGCATCTTCCCGGAAGCCGACTGCCTGGAGCTGTGCAAGAGTTACCGCTCCACCGGCGAGATCACCGAGTTCGCCCAGAACATCTCACGCAACGACAAGCTCGAGCCCGTCGCCCGCAGCGGACCGGCGCCACAGATCATCGCCTGCCCGGACCGGCAGGACGAACACACCGAGATTCTGTCGTTGATCGAGCAGCACCGGCGCAGCGCGCATCATTCCCTGGGCATCGTGTCCAAGACCGTCGCCCACGCCGAGGCGCTCCATCATGGGTTGTCGCAGGCAGGAGTCGAGCTGACGCTGCTCGATTACGACAGCACGGCCTTGACCGACGGCATTGTGGTGACCTCGGCGCACCTGGCCAAGGGGCTCGAGTTCGACACGGTGATCGTTCCGCACGTGGACGAGGAGAACTACGCCACTGAGATGGACCGGCGCATGCTCTATATCGCCTGCACCCGGGCGATGCACGAGCTGTATCTGACCCACAACGGTGCCCTGTCACCGATTCTCGCGTTCGCCGAGGACGCGGACTCTGCGATCGTCTCGGTGGGCTGACCGAGGAGCATCCGTAGCGTCGGGCGGGGGCGCAACGGCGTAGGGACGTCGCACGCGGGATCCGAACGGCCCGCACAGTCGTGTCGTGCCCTGTCGCGCCGATCCTGTGGAGGGCCCCGCCAGGCGGCGTTGCGCGTCGTACCCGGCGAAGCCCGTGACCACCGCCCCAGGGGGCCGGCGGTGGTCGGCCTCGACGCTCCGCACCGAGGCGGAGCAGCCCCAGACTAACACTTACGTAAGTGTAGATTAGCGGGGCGTTGGTGCCCGCTCAGTCCGCGGCGGCGACCAGGGGCTCGAGGTGGATATCGGGGTACTCCCGCGCGATGGCGTCGAGGCGCCACCGGTCGGTGAACAACGCGAGCAGGGCGCCGTCGGTCCGGGTGAGGACCTCGACCCCGCGCTGGGCATCGAGGAACTCCACATCGGCCGCCACCGTGCGACGGGCCAGGCTGTAGGACAGAGGTTCGAGGTCGATGGGGCAGCCGAGTTCGGCGGCCATCCGGTGTGCAGCGACCTCGAACTGCATCGGCCCGACGGCGGCGAGGACCGGGGCGCCATCGCCCCGCAGGTTCGAGCGCAGGATCTGCACCACCCCTTCTTGTTCGAGCTGGGTGATGCCGCGGCGGAACTGTTTGTGTTTGCCGGCGTCGCCGGCGCGGGCGACGGCGAAGTGCTCGGGCGCGAAGCTGGGGATCGGCGGGTAGGTGACCGGCTCGTCGAGGTAGAGGGTGTCGCCGACACGCAGGGCGGTGGCGTTGACCAACCCGATCACATCACCCGGCCATGCGGTGTCCATGGTGGTGCGTTGCTGGCCGAACACCGACTGGGCGTACTTGGTGGTGAACGGTTTGCCGGTCGCGGCATGAATCAGGACCTCGCCGCGGCGGAACGAGCCCGAGCAGACCCGGGCATAGGCGAGCCGATCGCGGTGGGCGGCGTCCATCCCGGCCTGGACCTTGAACACGAATGCGCTGAACGGAGCGTCGACAGCGCGGGGTGTCTCGTCGAGGTCGGGCCGGGCGGTCGGGGCGGGAGCGAGGTGGACGAGCACGTCGAGCAGCTGATTGACGCCGAAGTTGAGCACGGCGGAGGCGAACAGCACCGGGGTGGTGATCCCGGCCAGGAACAGTTGCTGATCGTGGTCGGCGCCGTCGGTGCTGAGCAGCGCGGATTCTTCGACTGCGGTGGTCCAGTCGTCGGGGTATCGAGCGGCGGCCTGTTCGGGCGAGAGGTGTTCTTCCGGGGCGATGCTCGCTCCGCCGGGGGTGCGGGTGAACCGCACGAACTGCCCGGTGCGGCGGTCGAGGACCCCTTTGAAGTCTCCGGCGATGCCCACCGGCCAGGTCAGCGGGGTCGGGCTCAGCCCGATGCGGGTGCCGATCTCGTCCATCAGCTCGAGCGGGTCGCGTCCGGGCCGGTCCCATTTGTTGATCACGGTGATCACCGGGATGCCGCGGTGGCGGCACACCTGAAACAGTTTGAGGGTCTGGGGTTCGAGGCCTTTGGCGGCGTCGATGAGCATCACCGCGCAGTCGACCGCGGTGAGCACCCGGTAGGTGTCTTCGGAGAAGTCGGCGTGGCCGGGGGTGTCGAGCAGATTGATCACACAGTCGGTGCCGTCGGGGGCGCGGTAACCGAACTGCAGTGCGGTGGACGTGATGGAGATACCGCGGGCCTTTTCCATCTCCATCCAGTCCGAGACGGTGCTGCGTCGACCGGCCTTACCGTGCACGGCCCCGGCTTCGGCGATGACCTTCGCATGCAGAGCAAGCGCTTCGGTAAGAGTGGACTTTCCAGCGTCAGGATGGCTGATCACCGCAAAAGTGCGCCGCCTCGCCGCCTGCTCGGCGGTCAAGGCCGCATTATGGATGTCTGTGGAAGTAACCGTAACCAACCTCTTCGCGTATCGGAGGAACACCCCAAGGCTACTCTTACGTAATGGAAGAGTGGAGGGGTGTGGTGTAGCCCGCAAGGCCGGAAGCGGTTATCCGATGGTCACACCCATGGGCAGCGGCGCAGCGTGCCAGAGCACCAGCGGCGGAGCCAGGATCAGTCCCCATGCCTGGGGTGTGCGGACGAATTCCGGCAGGTCGCGGTAGCGCAGCGCGATGTGTATCGCCGCAAGTACGACCGCCGGAAACGACGTCATGGCCAACACGCGGGTCTGATCTTCGGAGATGATGCCGCTACCGAACCAGATGAAGGCGGCGGCCGCCGCCATGGCCAGCTGTGCCCGGCTCCACTGTCGGAGCGCGGCCTGCACGGCGGGGACAGCGTAGAGCCACAGTCCGCCCAAGGCCGACCACAAGATGATCGGGGCAACGGACGCGACGCCGGTAAGTATCTCGCGGGCCTTGTCATCCGTGGCGAGAAACAGCAGACGCGAACCCGACACGGCGCCGACCGCCGAGAGGAAGGTTTCGAGAACCGCCTTGCCGGCGAGGATCCCGGCCAGCAGCGGCACTGCTCGCGGAGTCATGCCGACGCTGCGGGCGAGAGTGGGCACGAGCAGGACGATGACCAGAGCCACCAGGGACTGTTCGAAGTTCTGGAAGCCGACAAGAGCGGCGGCGGCGAACTGGACCCGTGGCCCTCGATCCAGGGACATCATCAGTACCACGAACGCCAGGATCGAGAAGGCGTCGTACATCCCGATCCAATTCAGTAGCACCGCAGTGATCGGTGCCAGCGCCAGAACGCAGTATGCGATCAGAGCACGACGGAGGCCGAGTCGTCGTGCCAGCCACCCCGTCAGCAGAGCTGCGGCGGTGAGCAGGCACACCGCGTGGAGAATCACATAGGCTTTCGGGCCGGGCTGCGGCACCAGTTGATACGCCATCGGCCCGAGCGGAACACGCAACGAGTATCCGAACGCAGGTTCGACGGAACTCAGTGGCCAGTCGGCGGCGACCGGCTCGAACAACTCGAGATTCGGCATGATCGCCGGACCGGTGCGCCAGAGCACCCAGCAGGCGATGGCGACCACAATCGCAGCACCGCCGAGGCGACTGCTCCATCTCGGGCCGGAACGCTCGGTGGGCGGGAAGCGCCTGTCGCCACTCGGTGCAGGCGGCGCATCCGGACTCGGTCGTGCGCGTGATTCAGTCACAGTTGATGTCCTTGGCGCAGCCCCGGTGAGGAGTCGACCTGCAGATCACCCGCGCCACGCCGGTCCGCGCGCTGTTTCCTCACCGTCCAGCCCGAGGCGGTGCTGCGCCGTCCTGCGTTGCCGTGTACGGCCCCGGCTTCGGCGACGACCTTCGCGTGCAGAGCGAGTGCTTCGGTGCGAGTGGACTGTTCGGTGCCGGGGTGGCTGATCACCGCGAAGCCCCGTCGCCTGATGGCGGTCGGGGCCGCATCGTGCGTGTGTGTGGAGGTAACGATAACCACCTCTTCGTGTGCGGGCTGGGCTGCAACATCCCAACTCTACTGTGACGTGAATGGAGAATTTCGGGGTGTGGGAGCAGGCCGGCGCTACTGCGGAGCGGGAGCCAGGGCGGCGAAACCCGCCACGGCCACCGGCAGAACAGCGAGCGCGAGCAGGGTCGGAGTGTAGGAACCGGTCAGATCCCGTCCGAGCGAGAGCGCCACCGGCCCGAACGCAGTCGAGCCGACCCCGAACATGGTGGCCAGACCGCGGATGCCGCCGATGTGCGCGGTGCCGAAGTAGCGGGGATAGGCGGCGGCTTCGAGGCCGCGCACCGCACCTGTCGCCGCGCCCAAGGCGGCGCCGAAGAGAACTGCGGAGAACCCCGGTCCGATGTGCCCCACGGCGGCCAGCGCCCCGGCGAGCAGCAGCATCGAGACCACCACCGACCACTTCGGCGCCACCACATCGGCCAGTGCCCCGGCGAGCAGGGTCGCCACCAGGGCGGCGACGGTCTGGGCCACGAAATTCGCCGCCGCCTCGGTCGGACTCAGGCCCTGCGCGCCGAGTACCGAGATCTGATGGAAGTTCACCGCCGTGGTGAGCATGCCGCTGGTGGCCAGCGCGGCCGTCAGCGCCCAGAACATCGCGGTCCCCGCGGCGGCGCGCACCGTCCATCTCGGCTGCACCGGTGCCGTAGCCGATATTGCGACGTTCGATTCCGCGGCTTCCAGGTCCGGGTCCGAGGCCGGGCGCGGCTGCGGACCCGCGCCCGGGTCGGTGGCCGCCGCGGAGGTGGCGGGAAGCCGGCGCAGCCCGACCACCGCGACCGGCAGCACCACCGCCCACACCGCCAGTGCTTCCAGGCGCCAGACGGCCACGATCCCATGGGCGGCGACGAGCCGCTCGAGCAGGACCGGAGCCAGCGAAATTCCGGCCGAGCCGACTGCGGCGGTGAGCCCCAGGGCCAGTCCGCGACGGCGGGTGACATGCACGGCGACCAGTGTGGTCGCGGCCAAGCCCAAAGCTCCCTGTCCGGCCATGCGGATCCCGACGAACCCGGCGGTCAGCCCCACCAGCTCGCCGACCGCACTGAGCGCCATAAGTACCGCGCCGAACACCACGCCGATCACCGCCAGCACCAGGCGCACCCCGTAACGGTCCAAGGCCCGGCCTATCCACGGCAGAACCGCCGCCCCGGTGAGGGTGCCGACCAGATAGCTGAGGGAGAGCTGGGTGCGGGTGATGCCCAGCGCGTCGAGTAGCGGGTCGGTGAACACCGAGATCGCCGCGGTCTGTCCCGGCGCGGTCATCACCGACAGCACGGCGCCATAGGCGATCACGGCTCCGGCCCCCGGCCGCTGCGGCCGGCTCGCCGCATCGGCGGGTCCGGTGCCGATCACGGTGCTCCGCGACGGCCACACCCGCGGTCGCGGACGGCCGCAGCCGCGCCGAGGGGCCGGATGGATCCGAGGCCGGGGCACGTGTTGTTACCCGGGGCAGGCGGGACACCCGGTCGCGCTCGTGGTCGTGGTTCGGTCACAGATGATGTCCTTGGCACAGTTCCAGCGAGGATCGCGCAGGTCGCCGCATGCAAGTCGGTGCCGCCGAAGAGACGGTCACTTGTCGCGGGCCTGCACTCGTTCGCGAAGGCGGAGACCGGCCGGAGCGGCGGCACCACCCGCACTCACCCACCAACTCCACACTTACGTACGGGTAGTGTTGCACGTGTGACTGCCGAGAGAACGTCGACCCCCGACCGCACCGTCGAACCAGAGATGGGGGCAGCGGCAGAGACGGAGCCCGACGCGGGACATCTCCCCAGTGATGAATCTTGTTCTGCAACGGCGTCGGCACCGAGAGCGGCCGGGGCCGATACCCAACGCAGGCTGGCCGCGGTGGCCGATTTGCTGGCCATCGGCGCTCGGGCGATGTCGTGGATCGAACCGGAGATCCGCGGACTCGCCCAGGTGGTGCGAGAAGGAGACGCGTGCATCGACGTCGGTGCCGAGTACGGGCTCTACACGTTTTCCCTGGCGCGTCTGGTCGGGCCACACGGACGGGTGGTCGCGGTCGAGCCCCTGGCCGGTCCCGCACGGTGGCTGCGCGCATCCGCGGGCGCACTCGGTGCCCGCACAGTGACAGTGGCGCAGGTAGCCGTCGGTGCACGAGGCGGGATAGGCGAGATCTCCGTCCCGCGCCGAGGGTGGCTTCCGGTTCACGGCCGTTCCTATGTGGTCGACGGCTCGCTCAATGCGGGATCGAACAGCGAATTCCGTTCTGCGCACGTGCACACCGTCACGCTCCACACCCTCGATCACCTACGGTCCCGGCATGGTCTGCGGCGGGTCGGGTTCGTCAAGGCCGATGTCGAAGGCGCGGAACTGGCGGTGCTGACAGGTGCCGAAGCCACCCTGGCAGACCGGCCGACCATCATGCTCGAAATCGAGGAGCGCCACCTGGCCCGCTACGGACGACGAGCCACCGAGATTCTCGATTTCCTCCACGCCCGGAACTACCGCATGCACGTGTGGGGGGACGAGCAGTGGCACGCGGTGACCGATCTGCGGACCGGGCACCGCAACTACCTGTTCATCCCGGCGGGCGAGCCGAAAAGACTTCGGCCACCGCCCGTGCTCCCACGCTAGAAGGCTATGAACGAACCCTGCAGATCCAGATCGAGTGCCGGGGTTCGAGTCGCCCGGTGCGGGGTGGGTGTCAAGGGCGCCACCAGGGCCGCAGCGGCACCGCTGCCCCTCCGTTGTCGTCCGGTTTGACGGCGAGCACCTGGTGCAGCTGGACGAGGTTGCGTTCGAAGCCCAGTCGCGAGCCGGCCATGTACAGCCCCCACACTCGGGCGGTGGGCTCGCCGACCTCGGCGACCGCAGCATCCCAGTTCTCGGTCAGATTCGCGCCCCATGAGCGCAGGGTCAGCGCGTAGTGCTCGCGCAGATTCTCCTCGTGCTGGACCTCGAGGCCGGTGTCCTGGGCAGCCGCGATCAGTCGTCCGGCGCCGGTCAGTTCTCCGTCGGGAAAGACGTAGCGGTCGATGAACGCCCCGGCGCGAGTCCGGCCGGTGTTGTTCGGGCGGGTGATGCAGTGGTTGAGCAGCCGCCCACCCGGCCGCAGCGCCCGTCCCAGGAACGTGAAGTAGTCCGGCAGGTGACGCACCCCGACATGTTCGGCCATCCCGATCGAGGAGATGGCATCGAATCCGCGGTCGGTCACGTCGCGGTAATCGCAGTAGCGGACCTCGACCAGATGTCCGAGCCCCTGCTCGGCGATGGCTTTCTGGGCCCACTGGGCTTGCTCATGGGAGAGGGTGACCCCGAGTGCGTGCACGCCGCGGCGGGCGGCGTAGAGCACCATCGCACCCCAGCCGCAGCCGATATCGAGCAGTCGCTGTCCCGGTTCGAGGCCGAGTTTGTCGAACACCAGCCGGTGCTTGTTGTCCTGGGCGTCGTCGAGGGTGGCGTCCGGGGTGGGGAATACCGCGCAGGTGTACGTCATCGACGGGCCGAGAACCTGGCGGTAGAAGGTGTTGGACACGTCGTAGTGCCGCTCGATCGCTTCCGCGTCGCGAAAGCGGGAGTGCACCAGCCCGGCGGCCAGGCGCCGCCACCGCGGCCGGTGTTCCTGCGGCGGCGGCGCGGCGGGCCGCAGGTTCTGCGCTCCGATGGTCCGCAGGGCCTGCACCAGTGCTCGGGGTGCCGGTATGCGGACCCGCAGATCGGTGAGCAGGTGCGCCAGCAGTGGATAGGGGTCGGCCGGGTGCACGCCGACCACTTCGAGGTCGCCGGCGACATAGGCGCGGGCCAGCCCCAGCTCGCCCGGCGCGTACAACAGCTGCGCTACAGCGCGGGCATTGGCCAGGTGCAGCCCGTAGTGCGCGTGGTCGGGGCCGGCGGCGCTGCCGTCGTAGGCGGTGACGCGGATGTGCTGGTTGTCGCCGAGGAACGCGGCCACCACCGGCGCCAGGGCCCCCGCCCCGGCCCCTGCTGGGGCGGCAGGGGGAGAGGTTCCGGCGTGGGAAGGGTTGTGGGAGGACACGGGTGAAGGATCTCCGTTCGATCCGAGGTAGGGGGCGTGAGGACGGCGCGGGTGCTCAGTGCGCGCCGGCCAGTTCCCCGGACAGGCGGTCGAGGCGTTCGAGGCTGGCGCCGTCGAGGCCGATGATCTCGACATGTTTGCCTTTGGCCTCGTACTTGGCGCGGATCGCGTCGAGGGTGGCCACGGTGGAGGCGTCCCAGATGTCGGCTGCGGTGAGGTCGATGACCACGTTGGCCGGATCGTCGACGTAGTCGAACTGGTAGACCAGGTCGTTGGACGAGGCGAAGAACAACTCGCCGGTGACGCGGTAGACGCGGGTGTCGACCTGACCGTCGCGGTTGGTGTCGGCCTCGGACACTTTCTCGACGTTGGTCAGGTGGGCGACGCGGCGTGCGAAGGCCACCATCGCGGTGAGTACACCGACGATCACGCCGTAGGCGAGGTTGTGGGTGGCGACGGTGACCACCACGGTCGCGGCCATGACCACAGTTTCGCTGCGCGGCATCAACTTCAGTGTCCGGGGGTGGAGGCTGTGCCAGTCCATGGTCCCGATCGAGACCACGATCATCACCGCAGCCAGGGCCGCCATCGGGATCAGGGCGACGATGTCGCCGAGGCCGACCACCAGGATGAGCAGGAACACCCCGGCCAGGAAGGTGGAGATGCGGGTCCGCGCTCCGGAGGCCTTGACGTTGATCATGGTCTGGCCGACCATCGCGCAGCCGCCCATGCCACCGAAGAAGCCGGTGATGATGTTCGCTGTGCCCTGGGCCCAGCCTTCGCGGGTCTTGTTGGAGTGGGTGTCGGTGATGTCGTCGACGAGTTTGGCGGTCAGGAGCGATTCGAGCAGGCCGACCAGCGCCATGGCCAAGGCGTAGGGGGCGATGATCGACAAGGTCTCGAAGGTGAGCGGCACGTCGGGAATGAACAGCGAGGGCAGGGACTGCGGCAGCTCGCCCTCGTCGCCGACAGTGGGCACGTTCAGCGCGAAGACCACCGTGGCGGCGGTGAGCAGCACGATCGCCACCAGCGGGGCGGGGATCGCGGTGGTGAGCTTCGGGAGCAGGAACATCACCGCCAGCCCGACGGCGACCAGCGGGTAGACCAGCCACGGCACCCCGATCAGGTGTGGGAACTGGGAGGTGAAGATCAAGATGGCCAAGGCGTTGACGAAGCCGACCATGACGCTGCGGGGAATGAATCGCATCAGTTTGGCCACCCCCAGTACACCGAAGGCGACCTGGATGATGCCGGCGAGGATGACGGTGGCGATGAAGTAGTCGAGGCCGTACTCGCGTGCGACCGGGGCGATGACCAGGGCGATGGCGCCGGTGGCGGCGGTGATCATGGCCGGGCGGCCGCCGAGGAAGGCGATCGTGACGGCCATGACGAACGAGGCGAACAGTCCGACTCGGGGGTCGACGCCGGCGATGATCGAGAACGCGATCGCCTCGGGGATCAGCGCCAGGGCGACGACCAGGCCTGCGAGAACCTCGGTCTTGAGGCGGCGGGGCGAGCGCAGGGCTGTGAGCACTGTCGGGGGGGTGTGTTCGACCTCGCGGATCGGGGGTGCGGGGTCGTGGGCGTGATGAGCCACGCGGTGTCTCCGTTCGTGCTCGGTGGGCACGGCGGTGCCCGAAGGAAAATCGAGGGGCGCGTCGATGCGCCGGGGAACATTCCGGGAGTGGAAGACCGGGCCCGGGACCGGGGCGGAGAACCTCCGCGAAACCTACTCTTACGAAACGGTAGAGTATGCCCGGCTCTCGCGCCAAGGTGACTTTGTGGTGATCTACGACTCACTGAACTGTACCCTCACGTGATGGTAGGGTTTGGGGGTCAGGGCACCCTCCTCGATGCGCGCAGCGCCGCGGGGCGTGTGCAGCCGGGAGATTCTCCCGGCCCACCGGAACGGCCGCGCCCACAGGCGCGAGCCCAGCCCGAGAGGAGCCACTGCCGTGGTCAAAGACAACGTCCGCAGCCTGCACAGCCTGCTCGCCTGCGTCGAAACCGTGATGCTCACGACCATCGACGATCATTACCGGCTGATCAGCCGCCCGATGACACTGCAGATCGACAACGACCTGCAATCGCAGGGAACCCTGCACCTGTTCGCACCCGCAAACTCGCGGGCGATCACCCACATCGCCGCCCGCGCCGCGGTCAATGTCTCGTTCGCCTCGCTCACCCGGTCGGTGTCACTGTCGGGTACGGCCGACTTCACCACCGACCGCGCCACGGTCGAACGCGCCTGGCACGACCGACTCGCCCCGTGGTTCCCCCACGGCGCAGCTCAGGTAGCCCTCATCGAGGTCACCATCCACGAAGCCCGGCTGTGGAACAGCCCCGGCGCCGTCGCCGAGACCCGCTGGCACGTCGGCTGACGGGGCGCCCTGCCCCGATCCCTGTGTCACCGACCTTCGAGAGGAATGCCGTGCCCACCCTGGCCACCGCCGACCAGGTACGCGATCTGGTGCGCTCGTTCCGTGTCGGTGTCCTGACCACCGTCGACGAGCACTACCGACTGGTCAGCCGCCCCATGCTCACTCTCGGCGACGAGTTCACCGACATGCTGTGGTTCGCCGCACCCGCCCGATCTCGGGTGGTGGCCCACGTGCGCTCTGTCGCCGCGGTCAATATCGCCTTCGTTACCGGCAAGGCATGGGTGTCACTGGCGGGCGCCGCTGCGGTGCGCACCGACCCGGATCTGGTGGCCCGGCTGTGGACTACGGATCTGGCGCTGTGGCTCCCGGAAGACGCCTACCTGCACGAGCAGATCGCGATCCTCGAGGTCACCGTCACCGAGGCCCGTTTCTGGCGCGCTCCCGGCGCCGTCGAACAATTGGTACACCTGGCGCGTAGCAGGACTTCCGCTGCGCCGCGCACCGCGGGCACCGAATGGTGATCGCGGCCCCGTCAGGCTCGCGACGTCGGCGCCTCGGCGTGCTCGGCCAGCATCCCGGTCAGTTCCTGCGCGTACGCCAGATGCCGGCGCAGCCGCTCACAGCTGTCCTCGGCGCGGGCATGGCAGCGATGCACGGCCTCGGTCGCCGCCGCCTGGGCCTGCGCGTCGGCGCCGGGGTCGTCGAGCACCTCGAGGGCCTCGAGCAGTTCTTTCATTTCCGCCAGCGTGAACCCCAGCGGCTTCATCCGGCGGATCACCAGCAGCCGCTGCACATCGGTCTCGGTGTAGAGGCGGAACCCTCCGGCGCTGCGCGCCGACGGGGTCACCAGCCCCACGTCGTCGTAATGGCGGACCGTGCGGATCGACAGCTCGGTCCGCTGGGCGACCTCCCCGATCTGCATGTGTTCGCCACTGTCGCGCATCTGCACTTCTCCTCCCGCATGTGGTCGTCCCACTCTAGCGACCCCCTCGCGGTCGACGACCGCACCGACCGCCCTTCCCGCCAAACTACGCTCACGTACGAGGAGAGTGTCCGATTCACCCGAACGCGTCCCTTCCGCGACCCCGCCTTCCGCGACGGAGCACCGTGGTGACCGCAGGCCCCGTCTGTGCACGGTGGCGCACGGCGGCCCTGGTTGCCGGCACCGTGGTCTCGCTCGCGGTGACCGTGGGATATCTGATTCACGCCGTCACCGGTTATCTGATGGACCTGTCGGTGTTCCGCGACGCCGGCTACGCCCTGACCGCCGCTCTGCCGTTGTATTCGGAGGATTTCCCGTCCAGCTCCGGATTCCGGTTCATCTACCCACCGTTCGCCGCGGTGCTGTTCCTCCCCATGGCCGCACTCGACCCGACCGTGCTGCAGGTGGTGTGGAGCGCGTTCAACCTGGCTCTGCTGTGGTGGTGCGCACGCCTGATCCTGACCCGCCTGGCGGTCCCTGGCCCGGCGTGGACCGCCGCCGCACTGATGGGCCCGATGCTGCTGCTCGAACCGGTACGCTCGAATTTCGCCTTCGGGCAGATCAATCTCGTGCTCATGGCGTTGGTCCTCGCCGACCTGCTCGGCGCGATGCCCCGCCGCCTGCGGGGAGTCGGGATCGGGATCGCCGCCGCGATCAAACTCACCCCCGCCGCGTTCGGGCTGGTGCTGCTGCTGCGCCGCGACCTGCCTTCGGCCGCCCGCGCCGCCGGCGCCTTCCTCGCTGCCGCCGGTATCGGATTCGCGGTGGCACCGAAAGACTCGGTGTACTTCTGGGCCACGGAGTTCTTCAACACCGAACGGGCCGGCGGACACGCATTTTCCCGCAACCAGGCGGTCACCGGGCTGCTGGCCCGGCTCGGCGCCGACGGAGCGGTCAAAGATGCACTGTGGCTGGCCGCCGCCGCCGTGATCATCGCGGCCGCGGCCTGGGCCGGATACCGGTTCAGCCGTGCCGGAGAACACGTGGCCGCCGTCGCCGTCGTCGCGCTCGCGGTGCTGCTCGCCGTACCGTTCGCGGTGACCCACCACTGGGCCTACAGCGTGCTGCTGATCCCGCTGCTGGTGGCACCGCAGTACCGCAGCTGGCGCCCGCTGTTGGCGGTCGCGGCAGTGATCTTCCTACTCGGTCCGCACACGTGGCTGCCCGAACCGGGCGCCGGGGGCGCCGAGGTGGTGGTGCGCCAACTGCTGGGCAACGCGCAGGTGCTCGTGGCGCTGGTGTTGCTGGTCGCCGCGGTCCTGGCCGCCCGCACCCGTACTCGCGTGGCCGCCGCGGCGCCGATGTCCCCGGTACCGGCCGGGAGCGCCGCGTGAGCGCCCCGGCCGGGTGCCGGTCAGTGCCCGTCGCCGAGCTGACCCGAGAGCCGGTCGAGGCGCTCGAGGCTCGCCCCGTCGAGGCCGATGATCTCGACGTGCTTGCCCTTGGCTGCGTATTTGCGCTGGATCGAATCGAGGGTGGCCACGGTCGAGGCGTCCCAGATGTCGGCACCGGTCAGGTCGATGACCACGTTCTGCGGGTCGTCGACGTAGTCGAACTGATAGACCAGATCGTTGCTCGAGGCGAAGAACAGCTCGCCGTGCACCTTGTACACGCGGGTATCGATTGCCCCGTCACGGTCGGTGTCGGCGTCGCCGATCTTCTCGATGGTGATCATGTGGGCGACCCGGCGGGCGAAGAGCACCATCGCGGTGACCACGCCCAGGATCACGCCGACGGCGAGGTTGTGAGTGATCACGGTGGCCGCCACGGTCACCAGCATGACGAGGGTTTCGCTGCGTGGCATCAACTTCAGGGTGCGAGGGCGGATGCTGTGCCAATCCAGGGTGGCGACCGCAACCATGATCATCACCGCGACGAGGGCGGCCATGGGGATCAAGGCGACGATGTCGCCGAGACCGACCACCAAGACGAGCAGGAACACCCCCGCCAGGAACGTGGAGATGCGGGTCCGTGCACCGGAGACCTTGACGTTGATCATGGTCTGGCCGATCATCGCGCAGCCGCCCATGCCACCGAAGAACCCGGTGACCAGATTCGCCACACCCTGACCCCAGCCTTCGCGGGTCTTGTTGGAGTGGGTGTCGGTGATGTCGTCGACGAGCTTGGCGGTCATCAGCGACTCGAGCAGACCCACCAGCGCCATCGCCAGGGCATACGGCGCGATGATCGACAAGGTTTCCATGGTCCACGGCACGTCCGGGAAGAACAGTGCCGGCAACGATTCGGGGAGCTCACCTTCGTCGCCGACATTCGGGATGTCCCAGCCGAAGACGAGCACCGCGCCGGTGAGCAGCACAATCGCCACCAGCGGTGCCGGGACGATCGAGGAGACCTTCGGCAGGAAGAACATCACCGCCAGCCCGACGGCGACCAGCGGGTAGACGAGCAACGGCACGTCGATCAGGTGCGGCAATTGCGCGGTGAAGATCAAGATGGCCAGGGCGTTGACGAAACCGACCATCACGCTGCGCGGAATGAACCGCATCAGCTTGGCCACCCCGAGCACCGAGAGCACCACCTGGAAGATGCCCGCGAGAATGACGGTGGCGATGAAGTAGCCCAGCCCGTGCTGCTGGGCGACGGGGGCGATGACCAGGGCGATCGCGGCGGTCGCGGCGGAGATCATCGCCGGGCGACCACCGACGATGGAGATGGTCACGGCCATGGTGAACGAAGCGAACAGCCCGACCCGGGGGTCGACTCCGGCGATGATGGAGAACGAGATCGCCTCCGGGATCAACGCCAGTGCGACGACGAGACCGGCGAGGATTTCGGTTTTCAGGCGCCTGGGGGAGCGCAGGGCGGCGAGCACCGACGTGCTCGGGTCACCGGCCTCGCGCACGGTCGGGGCAGTGCCCACGGTCGGATCCATCGGTGGTGTCTCCTTCGGAATGCGGACACGAGGTGGCCCGCGACGAACTCGGGGCGGATGCGGCAAGGGGTTCGACCACCCGTCGGCATCGACCTGGGCCGTCCCACACCGGAGGTACCCTACTCTCACCGGAGGGTAGGGAGCGAATCGGCGCGGCTCCCACCGCGGACGCCGTCGAACTCGAGGAATGCCACGCGATGCACTACATGAAGGAACGCACCATGATGCAGATCGGCGAGGTGGCCGAGCGGGCCCAGGTCTCGCTGCAAACCTTGCGGCACTACGACGAGATCGGGTTGGCCACTCCAAGTGCCCGCTCCGAGGGAGGATTTCGCCTCTACACCGATCGCGACCTCGAACGGATCGCCGACATCGGATCGCTCAAGTTCCTCGGGCTCCCGCTCGAACAGATCCGCCGCATCGCCGATGCCCTCGAGCGGCACCGCCGCGACGGGACCACCGGGGCCGAACTGATCGAACTGCTTGCCCCCGCCCGCGACCGACTGGCGACGATGCAGGACCGGCTCGACCGCAGCCGCTGCTTCCTCGACCAGTTCTGACCCGGCCTGCCCCCTCGGCTGCCCTGCGCGCCGCCGCTGTCCACCACCTTTTGAAGAAGCGAGTTTCTTTCGTGCCCGGCACCGTCGACCCGTCTCGTCTGTCACCCCCACCCCACCCCGCCGTCTCCCGGTTGGGCTGGATCGATCTGGCCAAAGGCGTCTGCATCGTGCTGGTGGTGCTGCTGCACGCCACGAATTTCATGGTCACCCGCGGCATGGCCGATCCGTGGTGGAAGCAGGTCAACGCCGTCCTCGAGCCAGTGCGGATGCCGCTGTTCTTTCTCACCGCGGGCATGGTGGCCACCGGCGTGCTGCGCCTGAACTTCGCCGAGTTGCTGCGCCGGCGGCTGCTGCCGCTGCTGTACGTGTACGGGCTGTGGGTGGTGCTGCGGTTCGGCTACTTCACCGCCTTTCCCGCCGCCTCGGGCACCGCCGAAACTTCGACCCCACTCAATCTGCTCATCGCGACGGTGGTGCCGACGAGCGGACTGTGGTTCCTCTACGCCCTGGTCGTCTTCGCCGCGGCGGCCTGGGCGATGCGCCACGTGCCGCCGGTGTGGCAGGTGCTCGGCGCATGCGCCCTGGCCCTGGCCACACCGCAACTGGAGTCGCTCGACTGGACCTGGCACAACATGGGCACGCTGCTGGTGTTCTACCTTGCCGGACTGCACGGCAGCGTTGCGCTGCGCGCTGCGGCCCCGGCCGTCCGGGTCCACCACATCGGGATCGCCGCCGCGGGATTCACGATCCTCTATGCACTCTCCCGGCACTGGGCCGGGCCGGTGATACCGACCGCGGCCCTGACCGTGGCGGTCAGCGCGGTGGGGGTCGGCGCAGCATTGATGCTTGCGACCCGGATGGAGAAGGTGCGGTGGCTGGCGCCCATACGGGCCCTCGGGCCCCGCACCCTGTCGATCTACCTGTTGCACGAGATCGTTCTCGGCTCACTGCTGGCCGCGGCCACCGCCGCGGGGGTCGACTTCACCGGCGGTGTCGTTTCGGCGAGTGGCCCGGTGGTGGTCACCGTCGTCGCCTGCATCGGGTCGCTGCTGCTGCATGCGGTGTTCGTGCGACGCGGCGCCGGCTGGCTGTTCCGCCTACCGGCACGCCGGTAGAACGCGCCCGCACGCCGGATCCACCCCACGCACACACCGCCCTAAACTCTCCAGTAACGTAAGAGTCATGTCGCGTCGTTCCCGTTCCCGCTCCCCACTTCCGCCCCTCGCTTCCGAGGCCCTGCGGGTGATCGCCCTGGGCGGACTCGGTGAGATCGGGCGGAACATGACCGTCTTCGAGCATCGCGGCGCGCTGCTCATCGTCGACTGCGGGGTGCTGTTTCCCGAAGAGCACCAACCCGGTATCGATCTGATCCTGCCCGACTGGAGCGCCGTGCGGGACCGCCTCGGAGAGGTGAGCGCGATCGTGCTCACCCACGGCCACGAAGACCACATCGGCGCCCTGCCCTACCTGCTGCGCGAGCGGGCAGATATCCCGATCATCGGTTCGGCGCTGACCCTGGCCCTGGTGGCCGCCAAACTCGACGAGCATCGCCTCACGCCCACCTTGATCGAGGTCGCCGCCGGCCAGTCCCACACCCGGGGCCCGTTCGACCTCGAGTTCTTCGCCGTCAACCACTCGATCCCGGACGGGCTGGCAGTAGCGATACGCACCACGGCCGGGCTGGTCCTGCACACCGGGGACTTCAAAATGGACCAGTTCCCCCTCGACCGACGCCGAACCGACCTGCGGGGATTCGCCCGACTCGGAGAAGAAGGCGTCGATCTGCTGCTGATCGATTCCACCAACGCCGACGTACCCGGATTCACCACCTCCGAACGCGAACTCGGCCCCGCGATCGAGGCGGTCTTCCGCACGACCGCGGGCAAGGTCGTGGTCTCGAGCTTCGCCAGTCACATCCACCGCATCCAGCAGATACTCGATGCTTCCCACACCCAGGGCCGCAAGGCCGCATTCGTCGGTCGCTCGATGGTGCGCAACATGACCCTGGCCCGCACACTCGGTTACCTCACCGTCCCCGACGAGGTGGTGGTCGAGCCGGAAGACCTCGAATCCCTACCGCCGCATCAGGTCACGCTGATCTGCACCGGATCGCAGGGCGAACCCATGGCCGCGCTGTCGCGGATGGCTGCCGGCACCCACCCGATCGACGTCGGCGACGGCGACACCGTGCTGCTGGCCAGCAGCCTGATCCCGGGCAACGAGAACGCGATCTACCGGGTGATCAACGCACTGACCGATCGCGGCGCCCACGTGGTGCACAAAGGAAACGCCAACGTGCACGTCTCCGGACACGCCAGCGCCGGCGAGCTGATCTACTGCTACAACATCATCGAACCGCGCCACGTGCTTCCCGTCCACGGCGAATCCCGGCATCTGCGCGCCAACGCAGACCTGGCCGTGAGCACCGGCATCCCCGCCGACAACGTCTTGACCGCCACCAACGGCACCGTCATCGATCTGCACGAGGGCCGGGCCCGCACCACCGGTCAGATCCCGATCGGCCTGATCTATGTCGATGGACGCACCGTCGGCGGCACCACCGACGAACTGCTCGCCGAGCGGCGCACCCTCGGCGAGGAAGGCGTGGTCACCGTCACCGTCCTCATCGACCCCGACACCGTCACCTTGACCGAGGACCCGGACTTCATCGCCCGAGGCTTCGCCCACGACCCGGCCACGTTCGACCCGGTGATCCCCGTCATCGTCGCTGCCCTCCGCCGCGCCGCGCCCCGCAGACCCGACCGCCGCACCATCGAGAAGATCCTGATCCGGGAAGTGCAACAGTGGTCCCGGCGCGTGCACCGGCGCACACCGGTGGTCATTCCCGTCGTCATCGACGCCTGACCCGTCCGCCCCGGGGTGCACGCGGGGCCGACTCCGCCGGTGTCCCCACCGGTGCTGCGTGCCGAGGCAGCGTTGATCGGGTACCCCTGCCCGTCACCACGCCGCCATTGTTGTCAGGACGGCGCGCCATCCGCGGCGCGGGCTCCGGCGCCGGTGATATCGAGGGAGGTCAGCGCCACCGTGCCGGGCAGGGCGGCGAACGCCTCGTGCACCCGGGCGATGAGCGATCGACGTGCTCCCGCGCCGCGCGCGCCGAATGTCGTTCGGTGCGTACCCAATTCTTGACCCCGCACCGCCACGCCGCGAGTGCCAGTTCCGGTAGGAGCCGGATCCGCACGTCCGCGCGTCCGTCCGTGCCGGTGTGCTCTTCCAGGATGGTGACGAGGCGTTCCTGCGTGGTCAGGGTCAATGCATTGCTGTGGTGGCGCAGCGCGAGGTTGCCCGCAAGTCGACATCTCAGCGCGGCCGCGTCAGCCCACACGGAAAGGGTGTGCAGGCCACTGGCCGCCTGCACACGTTCTCACCACAACCCGGCTGACCCGGTGATCCCTGCGCCTGATACGCACATACGCACCCGGGGCTCACAGCAAAGCAGGTCGATCAGGGCAGGTCGGGACAACGCAAGGCACCGGCGAGGTCGCGGATACGCTGCGCCCGAGCCAGCCGCGGCAGATCGCTGCCATCGCCGACACGCTCGCCGCCCTCGCCGAGTTCCTCGATAACAGACTGGGCCCATCGTCGGTCGGCCACCGATGGACCCAGCATGGCGTTGATCGATCCCACCTGTTCCGGGCGCAGGGTGAGCTTGCCGGTCATGCCCATCGAGACCGTCAGCGTGCAGTCCTGCGCGAGCGCAGGGGGCTGTGTATCGAGCGTGGGTCCGTCGATCGGTCCGGCGATCGATGCGGCCCGGCTGGCGATCACCAGCCGGGATCGGGCATAGGCCAGCGCTATCGGTTCGTCGCCGATCCCGGTGTCCCGCCGGAAATCACCCACACCGAAGGCCAGACGCACAGTCGCTGGATGCGCCGCAATCGCTCCGGCCTGTTCAAGGCCGAGAGCCGACTCGACCAGCGCGACCACCGGGCATTGCGGGCCGAGGAACTCGGCCGTGCGCTCGATATGGTCGGCGGATTCGGTCTTGGCCAGGACGACCCCTGCCACCTCGGGCATGGTCTGCAGCAGTCGGCAGTCCTCGATCCAGTCCGGTGTCGAGGCAGCATTGATCCGTACCCATGCCCGCCCGCCGCGGTGTAGCCACCGCGCTACATGGCCCCGTGCCGCTGGTTTTCCGGGAGCCGGCACGGCGTCTTCGAGGTCGAGGACTATGGCGTCCGCGCTTGTGGCAGCGGCATGATCGAACAGGTCCGGCCGCGCTGCGGAAACCAGCAGCCAGGAACGGGCCACCGTCGACGATACCGGCGAAGAAAAAGTCTCGGTAGGAACAGTCATCGCACTCCAGAACACTCGGGTCCGCCCCATCGGCGAACCTCCAGCATTATCTACCCTTACGTTACCGGAGTGTTTGGGGGGTGGGGTCTGCCGCCCGTGGTCGCCCGTGTGCGACCCGAGTGGGGACCCTCGGCCGCCACACTCGTGGTCGTGCAGTCCAGCACGGCAACGGAAGGCGCAGCGCGCTCGCTGCCCCTATCGTGGCGCCGGCTGGGTGACCGGTATGTGCAATGACTTCGCGTGCAGGGCGGTGAGAAGATCCAGGCCCTCGATTCCGACGGGTTCGCTGGTGGACAGCGGAATCACCGCGTACCGATCTGCGAGTTCCTCCCGGACCGTGTCGATCTGCTCGAGTTCGGCGACCGCTCTCTGGCGAAGCAGCGGGGCGGTGGGCTTCGCCGCCGCCAGGGAGTTGTTCACCACCCACGCCCACGGCGCAATGCCAGCGCGCTGCAGGTCGGCTTGCAGGCCGGCCGCCTCGAGCACCGGGGTGGTCTCGGCGAGGGTGACCAGCACGATTTTGGTCTGCGCCGGGTCCTGCAGCCGCATCAAGGGAGTGGTGAAGCGCCCGCCGTCGCCCATTTGCCGGGCGATCTCGCGGTGATACGAGCCGGTCGCATCGAGCAACAGCAGGGTGTGCCCGGTGGGGGCGGTATCGATGACGACGAACTTGCGGCGCGATTCGTGGATGACCTTCGAGAATGCTTGGAACACCGCGACTTCCTCGGTGCACGGGGAGAGCAGGTCCTCGGCGAGGGTGGCGCGGCCGGCCTCATCGAGCCCTGCGCCCTTGCTGGCCAACACCCGGTCGCGATAGGTCTCGCTCGCCTCACGGGGGTCGATGCGAGAGACCTCGAGGTGATCGAGTCCCCCGGCGAGGGTGTCGGCCAGATGCGCGGCGGGGACGGTGGTGGTCAGGTGCACATAGTGACCACGGCGGGCCAGTTCCACCGCGATAGCGGCAGCGACGGTGGTCTTGCCGACACCGCCCTTGCCCATGCACATCACCAGTCCGTGTCCATCGGCCTCGATCTCGTCGACCAGATCCGCCAGCGGTGCGTCGGCGACCGCGGAGAAGTCCGGATCGGTGCCATCGGCACTCGAGGCCGTGGTGATGTCGAAGAGGGTGCTCAAGGCGTCGAGTCCGACCATGTTCACCGGCTTGAGCGCGACCAGATCGGTGGGCAACGTAGCGATCGCAGGGGGAACCGCGGCCAACGCCGCCTGTTCACGTCGATGCACGGCGGTGGCCAGGGGGTCGGGTGCCGTCGGCCGGTGCAGGCAGTACGCCGTTGACGACCACATGCTGCTTCGTCATGCCGATCGCGGCGAGTTCGTCGTGGGTACGGGCGATCTCGGCGAGAGCGGAGCGGTTGGCGCGGGCCACGAGCACCAGGCGGGTGCGGCCGGGGTCCGACAAGGCCTCGACCGCGCCGGCGTACATGGCTTTCTGCTTATCGAGCCCGGCGAGCGGACCAAGACACGACGCGTCACCTTTACCGTTGTCGAGGAATTCGGTCCAGTTCCCAGGCAGCTGCAGCAGCCGGATGGTGTGGCCGGTGGGGGCGGTGTCGAACAGCACGTGATCGAAGCCGGCGACCCGGTTGTCGGGATCGGTGAGCAGCGAGGTGAATTCGTCGAACGAGGCGACCTCGGTGGTGCACGAGCCGGACAGTTGTTCGGTGATCGAGGCGATCTCCGCCTCGGGCAACAGCCCGCGGACCGGCCTCGACGGCGACCGTGTCACCTGGCCCGACGGCACCACCACCAATGCCGACACTCTCGTGCTGGGCACCGGTTACCGCCCGCACCTGCCGTATCTGACCGGCCTCGATGCTCTCGACGGCACTGACCGGCCTCTCCATCGGCAGGGCATCTCGACCACCCACGCCGGTCTCGGGTATGTCGGCCTCGAATGGCAACGCAGCCTGTCGTCGGCGTCGCTGCGGGGTGTCGGCCGCGACGCCGATCGGGTCGCCGGCCGTGTGGTCGCTGCCGCCCGATCCCGCCGCGCACTGCCCACCGGTCCCTGACCGGAACTGTCGTATCTCGGGGCCGGTCCGACCGGCCGGTGTTCAAGACCACAGCGAGAGGCTCTGATCCCTGGCTGCTGCGCGAGGGGCCATCATGAGAGGCACACGCCCGTCCCCTCTGGGGGCGGGTTTACCTCTTCTCTCGCGTTTCGTGGCCGGTGCGGTGCGGTGGGCGGCGTGTCTCCCACATGGTGGTATCGCCCCAGTTATCGTTCAGGCAAACCTGCATCGTCGGACGAGGCCCGTCCGACACGACCGCGGGAGCGGCGCTGATGGACATGGACGAACAACTGCACCAGCTGGCGTGGCAACTCCAGCACAACGGACACGACTGGAGTGAGGTCGCCGCCGAACTCGGCTGCGACGAAACCGTCGCCCGAGCGATGGCCGACCGGTATCTCGCCGACACCGAGGCCCACGCACAGAAGGACCAGTTCTCGCTGTTCGATCTCTGAGTTTGTTCAAGCACTTCTCGCGATGCTGCCGCTACGCCAACCGTCCGGCGCTCGCGGCGCCGCGACCCCGCCCATCCGCTCGTGTGCGCATCGGCTCGACTGCAGACCGGCTTCGGCGAGAAGACCGGGTCGTGGCATCGTTTAGCTTCCTGATCATCGAACACCGAGGGAGCTGGACGAGCTGATGCACGCGTTCGCCGACGAGTCGCGCCGCGGCGACTATCTGGTCTGTGCGGTGACCATCGCGCCGTCGGATCTGGACTCGGCTCGCAAGGCGCTCAAGTCGCTGCGCGCTCCGCGATCGGCGCGGATCCACATGTCCCATGACAGTCGTCGCGCCTCCCAGATCATTCGTGGAGTGGTGGCGCTGGATCTGCAAGCACATCTGTATGTTGTCGACCTCGGCGGCCGGTCCGAACGCCACGCCCGCGACCGGGCCTTGGCGGCGATGGCCACCGACCTCGACGCTCTCCACGTCCGCCAGCTCTGGCTCGAATCCTGCGATCAAGACCGTCGCGATCGCGAAGTGATCCGAACCGCGTTGGCCACCTCACCGGGGGCCGGCTTCGCGTATCGGCATACCGCCCCTACCAGCGAACCGATGCTGTGGGTGCCCGACGTGCTCGCCTGGGCATGGGGCAAAGGTGGGCACCACCGTAAGGCTGTCGCCGACACACTCGAGATCCACACCGTGTCGTGATCTTGTTCTGAATGCGCAAAACCCGGGCGACTCACCGTCCAGTGAGCTCCCGGGTCCACTTCCCACGAACGCTGTGCCGTGGGCACTATCTACTATCCACTGAGATAGTAGATAGATCAAACGCCGCCCCTTGACTGGCGGCGGGAAAGTACGAAGTGCCCTGCCGCGGGGGGTTCGGCAGGGCATCTCGACTGGGGGAATTCGGGCTCCCACCACAGCGAGAATACTGCGGCAAGAACCACGCCCTCAACCGGTTATCGGCCTGGCAGTGTCCGATCGTTACTCATCGGGGCCAGCGCGCTCTGAACACCCGCGAAGGAGTGCGTTCCTCGGCGTACTACTCCGGAAGCAGGTCTTCTTCCCGCATCGGGAACCGGTAGCCCTCGGGGATTCCGTCGACCGACTCGAGGACGAACCGGCCCTCGTCATCTACGTCGACAATCGCGAACATCGACGCACCGGCCGGACGGATCCGAACGCGATCACCCAGCTTCACCGCAACCTCGCAAGCTCTCGAAGAGGACGTTTCCCCCACGTGGAGGCGGATAAGTCGACCGAAGTCGACATCCTGCACATGAGCGGCTTCTCCCCCGTTTCGGCGGCCCACCCACCCGGAATCGCGGTAGCCGCGACGCTTCCCGAGCACCCGTTTCCGGGGCTCCGCCGCAGCTACCACAGGTCCAGCGTATCGAAAGTGTGTGCGAAAATAAAATAATGGCGCTCCACCGAGAACCGGCTCCTGCGGCCTGCCCGAACGGCCACAGACTCGGACCGAACTTGATCTTGGTCGGATGGGCCCCCTGTACGTGCGCGACATCGACGACCTCGGCGGGAAGTCACGGACACCGGACATATCAGTGCAGAGTCTGCGAGGCGGAGATCGCCATTCCGCCCCATACGGGACCACGGTTCTCCGGGGTGCAGTGGCCGCCGAGACCGACGCAGGAGCAACCGCGGCCCGACTCGGCAGGTGAGCGAGCCAGCGGGATCACAGACGAGGCGACCCGCCGGGAGCCAGAAAATTAGCTTCGCTAAAATTATGGTTTGAACTGGGAAAACGACACGTCCCGTTCTGTCGTGTCGATCGGAGAAAGCACCACCATGAAGCCCGGCGACCAGGTGAAGGTCAGCGCACGCGGCAGGTTCGTGTTCACCGTCAAGGACGTCGATGAGGACACCGGCATGGCGATGATCGAGGTCAACGCCGACAGCCCGCTCACGTATCCGTGGCCGGCGCGCATCACCGATCTCGCGCCCGTCGAGGACTGACTGCGAGAGCTCTTCCTCCTGCCGGTCGCTCTCGTTTCACCTGTTTGGTGCCGGTACGTGCTTCCGCTACGGTGACCGCTGCAATCACCCGAGTTCCCCGACAGGTGAGTGATTCCCTGACGGGTCGAAGCATGGTCCCCGGCGCCCCTGCCGGGGACCATCGCCTTTCTGCTGCCGGGTTGCGCGTGCAGCAGCCGGCACACTGGCTACTCTCGGCACGTGGAGGACAGGACGCGAGCCATCGGCGATGCCGCCGATGCGATGACCGACGATGAGCTCGAGACCGCGATTGCGTCGCTACACGCCCGTGAGCGGGAACTTCTCGTCGCCGGGGACAGCGAGGCGGCGTTCGATCTGATGGGCACGAAGTTCGTGTTGCTGTCCCCACTGGAAGGTCGGCGGCGGTAACACAACTGGTGTACGAATTCGGTTTTTTCCTCATTTCTGTCTACTGCGGTATTCGCATAGCGGTCTGAGGCAGACTCGTACAGGGCCACTGCGCGGCTGACGCATCCCTCTCGGTGGCCGTTCAGGGTTCAGCGCGGCGCAGTCGCTCCGAATCATGAGCTCGCGCGGGGCACCCGGGCGCGGTAGTCGTGACTGGCAGCGCGCAGTGCAGCGGCGAGTTCCGTTCCCGTGACTCCCTGTTCCATCAGCGCTGTGGCGTTGCTGTCGGTGATCGGGTGCAGAGTGCGGACGACAGCGGCGTAGCGGATGCGCTCTTCGAGATCATCCGGCTCGTGGGCCGGCTGGTCATTGAGGTATGAGCTGGTGATGACCTCGATGGGGGCTGTGATGCCGTGTTCCTGGGCGATCTGGCGGGCGGTGACGGTGAATGCGGAGATGTAGGCGGCGCGGTCGCTGTCTTCGAGTTCGTCGACGGCGAGCTGTTCGTCGGCCAGGGCATCGGATTCGGGGCTCTCGTCATCCACCTCGAGCATGCGCCCGTTGATCTCGTCGAATGCCTCTTGTGCAAGATCGGCCAACCCGAAGCGGTCCCATTGTTCGTCGATGTCGAGCGGGACGCGTACCGGCTCGGTACGTCGCGCAGGGAGGTCCTCTTCCGCTGCGGCACCGGTGATGAGCTGGTGGATCAGGTCGGCCTCCCACGAGGTCGGCCTGCCGCGGAGCAATCCGTCGACCGAGCCCATGTTGGCAGCGACAACGACCAGAATGTCGGCGAGGGTATCGGCGAAGTCGACCTGTGAGCCGTCGCTGCGGGTGCTTCGGGCGAGGACGGTCAGAGCGTCGATGGCGGCGGCTTTGGTCTGCGGGTCGATTCCGGTGGTCGAGGGCTGCCGCTTCCCGGCACGGGCCGGCGGTGCGGTGGGGGTGCTGGTGGCGCCTTCGGTGACGGCCCGAAGTGCGTCGGGAAAGGTGGTGCCGGGGTGCGCGGCTTGGTATGCGCGGGCGGCCTTCTTACGGGCAGAGTTTTTCGTCATGGCGTCTTCCGTTCACAGCACTCGTGATGCCGCCCGCATTGGTCATCACTGGTGGACGACGGTAGGCGCAAGTGGTTGCAGATCCGGGGGACCTTGCCCTCGAGTGCTGGCCGTGGTGATGCGGGCACCAATGGCAGCGTCGGGGTCAGCCGTGCAACGCGGCTCTACGCCAGTAATAACACGGCTGCCCGACACCTTCACGCCTCGTCGGTCTTATAGCTGCGGCCCGAGGTGCAGATCGGGTGTGGGTGGTTGGTGTTCATGTATGGCCGGAGGTCGGCTGTTCGGTTGTGGTGGTGTGTGGTGGATCTGCGGTGGTCCGTGGAGGGCCTTCGCTGTCGAAAGCGGGCCCTGCTCCTCCCCTACCTCGTCGGCATGCGTGAGATTCCGGTGCGGCTCGCCCTCGGCGGGATTCGGTTTCGCTTCCTCTGGGGCATCGTCGGTCCTGGTCGACGTGGCGTGACGGGGTTCCTCGTCCGCCTGGATTGCGGTGGTCAGCGGCTCGTAGGTCTCGTTGCGTTCCGGGGAATTCTCCAGCAGGGCGTAGCTGCGGTGGGCCAGCACATCCCAGTGCCTCTCGTACCGTTGCGCGGCGTCGACGGTGCCGAGGTCCGGGGCGGCGGCGGGGAGCTCAGTGATAGTGGCGCGGGCGAGTTCGGCGGCGAAGGCTTCCCTGCCGGCAACTCGCATGGCGTCCTCGAGGGCAGGGTCCGGTTCGATGCCTTCGGGGGGATCGTCGTGGTAGTTCGCTGCGTGGGAGGCGGCACGGAGCGCTTCGGGGTCGATGGTGCGCCAGTCGATCGTGCGGTCGGGGCGGTCGTGGACGAGCTGGTCGGTCATGAGTACGACGGCGACTGACTGGACGCCTTCGGTTTCCTCCTGGATGGCGGCAATGTGGCGTCCGAGCCGGTGGGGGTCGGTGAGGGTATCGTCGTCCGGGGCGGCGATCACCGGGCTGGTGTAGGCGGGAGTGTCACTGATGATCGGCATGAAGTCGGTGTGCAGCTCACGGTGGATGACACTTGCGTGTAGTTCGCTGCCGTCACCGGTGATTTCGCGGTGGGCGAGGTAGTCGGCGGTTCGTAGCGCCAACTCCCAGGTGATGAGGCGGCGCAGCCGGGCGGGGTCGCGCTCGTCGAAGGCGTTGACCGGGGTTCCGGTGTCGTAGCGCATGGTGTTCTTGCCTGCTGCCGGGTCGAACAGGTCCTTGTAGCGGTGGTTCGGCTCGGGTAGTACTGCAGCGGCGCGCTCGGCAGCGAGGGTGGAGGTGCCCTCGAGGATCCGGCGTACGGCGGCATCGTGTTCGGGACCGTAGTCGGTGCGTTCGGCCAGGTTAAGGCCGATGCGAACCAGGGCGTGAGCGTTGTCGAGTTCGGCTCCGCTCAAGGATCGCTCGCGGGGGATCTCCCGGAAGGTCTGGAAGGCTATGTAGGGGCCGCTGCGATCACGGTCGTAGTCGCGCAGCATCGTCATATGGGTGGTCAAAGACAGCACTGGTCGACCTGGGGCGGGCTGGGCAGGGACGTATCCGGTGTTCGGTACGACCGCCGGGGCGAGAACGTCGGCGAGCAGTCTGGGATCTCCGGTCTCGGCGGTGATGTAGCGGGCCGCCGATAGGGCAGCGAGGTCGACACGTGCGGTGTCGATCTGCCATCCGGCCCGGTCTGCGATGCGGCGGAACAGCTCGTACTGCGTCCGAGAGTTCCCGTCCGGGAAGGGATGAATCTCCGTCAAGCGTGACCAGTAATCGGCCAGACGGGTGACGAAGGTGTGGTGGTCGAGTCCGGTCAGGTTGTTCTCGGCGGCGAGATCGGCGAACAGTTCGTCGACGTCGGCGGTGGTGTCCTCGGGGCTCGAGTGGGCGATCGGCAGATTGCCCTGGGTGGTGGGCACCGTTTTGTACTGGCCGGCCCAGGCGTACAGGCCGTCGAAGGCTCGCCGGTGTATCTCGCGTAGGAACTCTCCGGTGAAGGTGCTCGGCGAGGAAACGTCCGCGAATTCGTACATCGCCTGCGTGAACAGGCGTTTTTCGATTCTGTCGAGTGTTGGGGTGTCGGTGATGTCGAGAAGGTTCACTCGCGTGTCGGTTCCGGGGATGTAGCCCTCGATCGGGAGCGACGAGGCGGTCATTTCTCGGGGCGCTCCCCGCGTCGGAACTCATTGAGGATGTCCTCGCGGGTGAGTCCGGCCTCGATCTGCTCGATGATGTCTCGGGGATCTTCGCCGCCGAGGTCGCCCGCCATCGCGCAAGCGGCGCGGATGTGCTGTGCGATGGTCTCGCGTGTCACCTCCTCGCCGAAGGGGGCGAGTCGTTCACGTAGGGACGGGTTTTCGGTCGTGTCGTCGTCCATGTCGGTCATGGTCTCCCCTGTTGGTGTGGTTCGGACGTGGGGCGGGATCGGCCGCGGATCCCCTCCCCCACTGGTGTGTTCACGTTGTGGCTCCGACAGTAGGCGCACCCCCGAGTCGGGCACGTACACGCTCGAGGCGTCGGGCGGCGGCGCGCTGGACACGGCCGATGGCGACCATGTGGTCGAACAGGTCGGCTTCGGGCAGGGTTTCGGCGGCTTCGGTGATGGCGGCTCCGGCGGTGCGAAAGCTGCGGCGGTAGGCGGCGCTGATGACGGCATGGGCGTAGTAGGGCGCGGCGGTGGGATCGGCGCCGGCGGTGGTGGCGGTGGTCAGGGCGTAGGCGAGTCGGCGACCGTGGTGACCGGCGAGCCGACCGTGGCGCCCGAGGTGGGCCAGGACCATTGCGGGGTCGTGGGGGTGGCCGGTGTTCATCAGTGCGGCGATGGCGTCGAACAATTCGGCGTGGAGTGGCTGGTGGAAGTCGTCGGTGGTGAGCAGGTCCACGATGTCGGCGGCTGCGGCGCGGGTGGCGAACAGCAGCGCGCACAGCAGCAGGGTTTCGGTGTCGGCGTCTGGGGGCGCGAACTCGTCGGCGCTGAGGTAGCGGTCGAGATCGGTCTGGTCGGTGACGGTCATGCGCTGATCCGTTCGTCGAGGGCGTCGGCGATGTCGAGCACGGGAGTCGGGTCGGGGTGGCCGATGGCCGAGTGGCCGATGGTGGCGCGAGCGATGACGCTTCCGTCGATGGTGATGGTGACTGCGCTACCGGCGGGCGCACCGTAGGCGAGCGCGAGCGTGCGCGCTGCTTCGGCGGCGTCGGAGGCGGCGGCCGCGTGGGTGAAGGTGCAGCCAGAATCGGAGCGCGCAACGGTGGGCGCGGTCAGCGTGACGGTCCAGACGATCATTGCGGCGCTCCTTCGGCTTGACGGGGTTTCCCCAGGTACTCGTCCATTGTCGCTTAATTATCATGTTTTGTGAAGACTTTTCGATGAGTTTTACATGATTATGTGGTTGTTTTTTGATTATTTTGTGATGCGTTGGCGAGGGCCGTGCCGGAGCCGTCGACCGGGGTTCGATGCCCCGGTCGACGGCCATGCGTGCCGGGGGCCGGCACCCAGTGAGTGGTCTGGCCCGGTGGGCGGCCGATACGACCGCCCACCGGAAGGGGCGTTACTGCTCGTCGAGGGGGTCGAGTCCGGCTGCGCGGCGCTCGATGTCGGCGAGGGTGTAGCCCTGGGCTTCGATGGCGCGCAGGTAGAACTGCGACAGGTCGGTGGGCTTGCGCCAGTGCTCGACGCCGACCTGGGACTCGAGGGCGATGAGGATGTGGGCGCGCAGCAGGACCAGGGCGCGGGGGTCGGTGGCGCTGGCGAGCTTCGCGAGAGCGTCGGACGTGGGGAGCATCTGTTCGGCCAGGGTGCGGGCGTGATAGGCGGCGGGGATCTGGGGCCACTTCATCAGCACTGTTGCCACGAATGAGGCGGTGCCCTTGGGGGCGGTCTTGCGGGTGGTCTGCTGGGCGATCCACTTGCGGCGGACCTCGGTGGCGGCTCGCCATTCGCGGTTGTTCTCGATCACTTCACGCCGCTGAGCTGCGCGGTCCTCGGCACTTTGTTCCTGTTCGAGCTCGGCGGGGCGGGGGTGTCCCCACCAGGTGCGCCAAGGGGTGTCTTCGATATTGACGACGTGCCAGTACAGCGTGGTCTCGTGGTTTTCGACGACGTTCTCGCGGGGAATCATCCATTCCTCGCGGGCATCGCCGTCGGGTAGCTCGTCCACGATGTAGTCCGCGTCGATCTCGTCGCCGCTCTCGCGGTCGAAATAGGTGGTGCAGCTGTAGACGTACAGCCCGAGGTGTCCGAGGGCGGCGACTTCTTCGATGGCGGGCGTGTTGCCTTCTTCGTCGGTGACGCGCTCGACCAGCTGACTGGTCCCCTCCCCCACTCTCTCGTGAAGAGCACCAAGCGGCACGGCGGCGATGGAGTGTTCTGCGAGGTACGCCTCGGTGCGGGCCAGTGCGGCGTTGCGTTCGGTGCGGCGCAACCGTTCGGCGGCGAGTGCGTGGTCGAGTCGTCCGCTGGCGATGGCCCACTCGATGCGGCGGACGGCGGCGGGATCGTCGCCGAACTCGGCGAGGGCGGCGGCTTGTTCGATGGTCAGCTCGCCTCGTTGCACAGCGTCGCGCTGCTCGGTGTCGCGCAAGGTCAGGGCCGCCTCGATCTCGGTGCGGGGCGCCTTGGTGCGACGGGCGATCTTGGTGGAGGTCAGTCCGTGGTCGGCCAGGGTCTCGAACAGGGCCAGGCGTTCGCCGTTGGTGATCGCGGCGCGGTGTTCGTTCTCGCTCCACTGGGTGACGAGCCGTTCGACGGCGGCGTCGGTGCCAGCGCCTTCGTCGCCGACGATGAGGGCGGGGATCTGGGTCAGTCCGGCCTCGAGGGCTGCGGCGGTGCGGCGGTGGCCGGTGAGCACGCGCAGGGGTCCGGCGGCGGTGCGGCACACAGTGATGGGGGTCAGAACTCCTTGCTCTGCGATCGACTCGCGGAAGGCATCGGTCAGGCGCAGGTCATGGCGGATGTTGGAGTCGGTGAGCAGGTCAGCGGGGTCGAGGGTGGCGAATTCGGCGGTGCTTCCGTTGTTCATAACTCAAGTTTACATCTGTTTTGATGCTTTTTCGATGTTTCGTTGGTGCTTTTTCGGTGCTTTTCTGGTGACGCTGGTCACACGTTTATAGGCTCTGACCTGCGGTTTTGCGGGTGTAGCGGGGTTCGGTGGCGGTGGTGGAGCGGGTACCTCGGTCGGTCGTGCG
>NZ_BCXI01000055.1 GCF_001895025.1 Rhodococcus zopfii NBRC 100606 = JCM 9919 | reverse complement strand
TCGACGCTCGGGCGCGACGTCGGTGCCGGTCGGCATCGACGTCGTGTGCGTGGCGGTGCCGCGGTGGTCGAGCCATGACCTCGGAGGTAATCGACACCGCGACTCGTGGGGCCGCAGGCTGGGATCGACCCAGTCACCCCGCACGAGGAGCACGAACGTGACCACAGTCGCCGCACCACTGAGCGCCACGGCCCAGCATTGGATCGACCGGGTGCTCATCAACTCCCCGGTCGCGCAGCACCTCCGACTGCGGACCGTGCACGCACAGGTGGATCGGGTTCAGCTCGGCCTGGACTTCCGGGACGACCTCACCACGGTGCCCGGCGTACTGCACGGAGGTGTCATCGCCACCCTCGTCGACACCGCGGCCGCAGCGGCGTCGGCGAGCGGTATCGACGAGGCGGAGACGGCCACCGGCGGGGCCACCACCCACCTGAACATCACCTTCATCGCGCCGGCCACCGGCCGCCACCTGACTGCGAGCGCCGTCGTGAGCCACCGCACCGGGACGACCACTCACGCAGAGATCACCGTCCGGGACGAACACGACACGCTCATCGCCACCGCGACCGCGACCAGCCGGATCTTCCACTGAGCGCTGTTGCCGCACCGAGGGGCTGGGCGCCGCTGTGCCGCACCGCCGGCCGATCCCGCATACCTTGGTTGAATGACCCGTATGACCCGATCGCTCACCCCCGCGACCGCCGGCGAGGTGTTCGCACTCGTGCGTGCAGGCACCGCGACCACCCGAAGCGAGATCGGGCAGCTGACCGGCCTCTCCCGTACCGCGGTCGCCTCCCGGGTCTCGGCGTTGCAGGCACTCGGGCTGGTCGTCGAATGCGAGGAGGGTCCGTCCACGGGCGGCCGGCCGCCGGCGACGCTGACGTTCGGAGTCGATGCCGGCATCGTCCTGGTTGCCGCGATCGGCCGCAGCCGCACCCAGCTCGCCGTCTGCAACCTCGCCGGCGGGCTGTTGTGCACCGAGGATGTCGAGCAGGAAATCGGCAGCAACCCGGCCGAGCTGATGCCGCTCGTCGTCGCGCGCCTCGCGGCGTTGCGCGACACCCTGGGCCCCGAGCGGCCTCGCACCGTCGGAATCGGTGTCAATCTCCCCGGCACCGTCGACGTCGCCCGCGGCTGCAGCCGGAATTCGCCGACGATGGCCGGGTGGGACGGGGTGCCGCTGCAACCGTATTTCGCCGCGCTCGATGCCGTGCCGACTTTCGTGGACAACGACGCGAACGCCATGGTCCTGGCCGAACGCCTCGGCGAGCGGCGCAAGTTCCGCGACATGCTGCTCATCAAGGCGTCCACCGGGCTCCGTGCGGGCATCGTCTCCGGCGGGGTGCTGCAACGGGGTGCGGTGGGCGCGGTGGGCGAGATCGGCCATACGAAAATTGCTGCGGCACAAGGAGTTGTGTGCCGGTGCGGCAACATCGGTTGTGTCGAAGCCGTCGCCGGGGGCTGGGCACTGGTCCGTGACCTGGAAGCCCTGGGGCGCAGCGTCACCCACATCCGCGACGTCGTCGAACTCGCCGGAACGGGAGACACGGAGGCGCGCAGGTTGATCCGCGACAGCGGCAGGCGCATCGGCGAAGTGGTCGCCGGAGCCGTCAACCTCCTCGACCCCGAGGCGCTCGTCATCGGGGGAGACATCGCCGGGGCCTACGACATCTTCGTCGCGGGCATGCGTGAAACCCTCTACGGCAACGCGATTTCCACAGCAACACAGACGCTGCAGATCCTGCCCTGGGCGTACGGTGACCGGTCCGGGATGATCGGGTGCGCCTCCATGACGCTGGATCAGGTGCTCAGTGTCGGGGCGGTCGACCGCATGGTCGCGGGCCTCGTGCGGCGATGACCGACCGGCGCGTTCAGCTCATTTCGGCGCGCGCCCGATCGCTCAGCTCGATCAGCTGCACGTAGTTGCCGTCCGGGTCCACCACCGTGCCGAACCAGCTGCCGTCGCGGTCCTCGAGGGGCGACAGCCACGTCGCACCGAGGTCGTCGAGCCGCGCCGCGATCGCCGGAGCGTCGACGACCTCGACGTTGAGGATCAGCCGGCCGGGCTGGGGGTTCTCGCCGCCGACGTCGTCACGCCGGTCGAGCATGACGTAGAAGCCGTTGAAGTCGAGCACGTCGTACCCGGGCTCGCCCGGTGTGCGCTCGCACTTCGGCGACAGCGCCGCGACGTACCAGTCGCGCAGCCGTTCGGGATTGCTGCTGGACAGAAGGATGCTGCCGATCGTGGGTGCGCTCATGTCCCCTCCTCGTTTGCACGGGCACGGCCGGATGCCGTGACCTCGCACGAGGAACAGACCGGAGACCGGAGCGGAACTCATCGCGGCGGAGCCCGGGCTGCTCACCCGGAAGCGAACAGCCGCCGCCACCACGGCCTGTGCCCGGGGACGGACGACCCGGGCTGTGCCGTGGGCGGCTCCGCACGCTGTGCCGTGGGCGGCTCCGCACGCTGTGCCGTGGGCGGCTCCGCACGCAGGGCCGACGCGGCACGCCGATCCGCGCGCCACCTCCGCACCGTGTCGTCGGCGTCGACGAGGTGCAGCGGCACGGGCAGCCGGTCGGGTGCGCGCAGGCAGTCGGCGACGCGCCGGTTCAGCTCGGCGACAACTTCGCGCACACCGTCCTCGGTCGGGATGTCCCGCACGACCTCCGGCAGCCGTTCGATCTCCTTGCGCAGTTGCAGCGGGGGCGGCAGCAGCGCCTCGGCGGACAGTCCTTCCCGGCGCAGGTAGTCCTTGACCCACCACAGTTCGTCGTCGTCGTAGTGGGGAATCGGCTTGCCCGCGCCGGGCAGATTGTCGAAATCGCCGCGTTCCTGCGCGACGCGGATCTGCCGCTCGACCCACGACTCGAAGGTGACGTCCGGACGCTTGCGTTCGGTCATGCGGCCATTGTCCGCGCGCACGGCTTCGGTGTGCCCGCACGCGCAGGATCAGTCGGCGATGTCCTGGTATTCGGGATGCTTCTCGATGTAGGAGTGCACGAAGGGGCAGATCGGGACGATCCGCTTGCCGCGGTCGCGCACGTCGTCGAGTGCGAAGCGCACGAGCTTGCCGGACAACCCCTTGCCCGAGTAGGCGCCGTCAACCTCGGTGTGGTCGAACACGAGCTGGACGTCGCCGTCCGGGTGGTACTGGGTGTAGCCGATGACGGTGTCGCCGTCGCGGAGCTCGTATCGCTGCCGGTCCGCATTGTGGACGGCGATCACGGATGAGTCGCTCATCTTCCTCCCTAGCCGTTTCCGAGCAGGTGATTGCGCATCGCGGTGAAGGATTCGCCGAACCGCGTGACGTCTTCCTCGCTGAGCAGGTCGAACATACTCGAACGCACCGCCTCCACGTGGCCGGGGCTGGCCTCGGCGAGCTTGGCGGCACCTTCGTCGGTCAGTTCGGCGAGTGTGCCGCGCTTGTCCTCGGGGCATTCGACCCGGCGGACCCAGCCTGCGTCGACGAGACGGCTGATTGCGCGGGTGGCTCCGCTGCGGGTCGTGACCACGACATCGGCGAGGACGCTCATGCGCATGCGGCGGCCGGGCGCCTCGGACAGGGCGACGAGAAGTTCGAAGTCGGTGAGCGAAATCTTGGAATCGCGCGTCAGTTGCCGGTCGAGGGCCGCCATGAGCAGCCGCGTGGCGTCGAGATAGGCGCGCCAGGCGTGCTGCTCGCTGTCGTCGAGCCACCGCGGAGAATCCATACTGCCAGGATACGCGATATGGTTGCGCAGTCAACGACTGCGGCGGCCCTCGGGTCGGTCACTCCGGCGGGGAAACGTGCACGGAGATGTACAGCGGCTCACCCAGCTGCTCGAGCAGTCCGAGCTGCGTCTCCAGGTAGTCGATGTGTTCTTCCTCTTCGGCGAGGATGGACTCGAAGATGTTCGCCGACGTGATGTCGCTGACCGAGCGCATGTACTCGGCTCCCTTGCGCAGGCGGTCGCGTGCCTCGATCTCCACCTGCATGTCGGCCTCGAACATCTCCTTCACCGTCTGCCCGATGCGGATCGAACCGAGCCGCTGATAGTTGGGCAGTCCGTCGAGGAACAGGATGCGGTCGGTGAGCGTCTCGGCGTGGCGCATCTCCTCGAACGACTCGGCGCGTGTGTGGGACGCGAGCTTCGCCCAGCCGAGGTTGTCCTGCATCTTCGAGTGCAGGAAATACTGGTTGATCGCGGTGAGTTCGGCAGTCAACTGCTCGTTGAGAAACTCCAGGACCTTCTTGTCGCCCTTCACGGCACCTCCCGGGGTGGAACCATCGAGTTCACCGCCGGGTAGGGGCTGGCTACACGGCGGTCTCGAGTTCGATCGTCTCACTCTGACGCGCAGCCCGCAGGATCGCGGAGATATTGCGTACGCAACCGCCACAGTCGGTTCCGGCCCGGCATGCCGCGCTGATTTCCCGGGTGCAACGCGCGCCGGCGGCGATCTCGGCCTCGATGTGATTGTGAGTGAGAGCGTGGCAGCTGCAGACGTACATGGAGGCGACCAATCCGGAGCGACAAATACTTAGGTTCCCCAAACCTTACCGCACTAAGGTCTGGCTATCCTGTGATCGTAATCACATCGCGACGGAGATGCCTCGGCACAATGCCCAGCTCTCACCCAGGTTGGGATCAGAACTGTTGCTGCTGTTGCAGTTGCGACGACACGGAATGATTGATGCGCTGCAGGCCGCTGTTGGTCAGCCCCGGCAACTGCCCTTCGATCATCCGGACCACCGAACTGTCGTCGATCACCTTCTCGCTGGACTGGATGAGCACCGTCCCCGCTCCGGTGAAATCGAACTGCCGCTCCTCACCGGACTGCACACCGAACATGCGCGCCCCGGCCGCGACGTACCCGGTGACCCAGGCCTCGTCGAAGTGGTGGCTCGGCGACGGGCAGTCGGCCCAGCCCACCAGCGCCTCCGGATCCACCCGCAGCGGCGGCTCCGCGAAGATCACCGGCCCGTTCGACGACGCCAGGAATTTCCCCGTTCCGATCAACGTGAGGAAGCCCGGCACGATCGACTGGTTCAGCGACAACCCCGGCTCGAACGCGAGCAGGTTCGCGGCCCGGATGGTCAGGTTGCCGTCGTCGAGGTCGTAGGAGTTGATGTCGTAGCCGCGGTCGCCGAGGATCAGTTTCCCGTAGCCCTCGGCGACCACGTAGTCACCGAGGTGCAGAGGCGCCGAGAACTGCTGGGCCACCATGTGCAGCAGCTGCCCCTGCAGCCCGTGGGTGAGCGCGGTGAACTGGATCTGGCCGTAGTAGGCGATCATCGCGCCCTTCGACAGGAACCACGGGCTCTGCAGATCGATGCAGTACGCGTAGCCGTTGCCGGGCACGTTGTCGTTGCCGACGAGATGCGACGGATTCAGGACGACACTCAAAGCTTCTCCTCCGATGCCTGCACGTAGACGATGCCCTGTCCGGTGCACTCGAGTTGCAGACTCTCGCCGCCGGTGCGGCCGGCGTTGCGCCAGCTCATCGTCGACTTGAGGTCGGTGCGTACCGGGCCCAGCGCCGCGACGAACGATTGCGGATCGACGAACACCGGCGCCGGCCCGCCGACCTGCAGCTCGATGACCCCACCGTGGGCGAGCAGTACAGCCGCGCCGTAGCCGGACAGCTGGGTCGTGAACATTCCTGTGCCCGTGACCATTCCGGTGGCAGCGCCGCGCAGCGCACCGAGCAGGCCGCCGCCACCGCCACCCGCGGCCGCCGGTGCGGCGGACGCCTGCACGACCGCGCTCTGCAGGCCGGAGGTGTGCGCGAGCAGTCGCGACGCCTCGACCCGCAGTTCGCCCCCGGTGGACATGTCCACGATGTGGGTCTCGAGCCCGCGGAATCCGTAGTGCACGACCCCGTTGCCCTGCGCGATCATCGTCGACTCGTGTTCGCCCTGCATCATGCGTCCGGCCATGGACGCGATCCCGCCGAGGCCGCCGGGCATGCCGCCGCCACCGGGCACCTGATGCGGAGTGAAATGAACTGCGCCCGTGTAGAAGAGCATGGCGCCGCGGCGTGCGACGATCGGCCCCGACTGGTTCAGATCGACGCGGACGACCTTGTTGTTGACCTTCGTGAAAGTCATCGTCTTCTACCGTTCTGCCGGTTGAATGGACACGACACCCATCCCGTCCCACTTGAGCGAGAACGCCTCGCCGCTGCCCTGGCCGATCGCGGACCGCCAGGAGACGTCGGTGACGAACGACTGCGTCAACTGCCCCTTCGCGCAGACGAAGGCGTCCGGGTCGACGACGAGCGGGTACTGGGGCGAGACCTCGAGGTGGATCAGCGGCCCGCCCGCCGACAGCAGCGCGACCTGTCCGCTGCCGGTCACCGTCGTGGTGAACAGGCCCTGGCCGCTCATGCCGCCACGGACCCCCGCGAACGTGACGTTGGTGGTGAGGTTCCCGTTCAGCGCCAGCAGCTGCTCGGATTCGACCTGGAGCGTCTCGTTGTTCAGTTCGAGCACGGTCACGTTCCGGGCCTGGTGCGCGAGGTAGACGACGCCGGTGCCGCTGGCCTCCATCAGCGACAGTCCCTCGCCGGTCGCGCGCTGCCGCAGACCCGCGAGCACGCCCTCACCCCCGCCGAACCCGGCCGACTTGAAGGTCACCTGACCTTCGTAGGCCACCATGGACCCCGACAGCGCGCGGATGCTGGTGTTGCTCAATTGGGCCTCGATGACCCGTTTCGATTTCTCGAGCAGTCGCATGGCGCGAAACAATAGCGGGTGCGGCCCGGGTGTGCCCGGTCGGCTCCGTGCTGCCGGATGGACGCGTTGCGACACGACTCGGCCCCGGGCCGCGTGTGGCAGCCCGGGGCCGAATCTCGTCGTCTGCAGTGGGTGGTCTACAGGCCGATGTCCTTGGCGATGATCGTCTTCATGACCTCGCTGGTGCCGCCGTAGATGCGGCTGACACGCGTGTCGGCGTACAGGCGCGCGATCGGGTACTCGAGGATGTAGCCGTAGCCGCCGTGCAGCTGCAGGCACTTGTCGATGATCCGCCCGGCCGCCTCGGTGCCGAACAACTTCGCCCGGGCCGCGTCCGGCACGGTGAGCTCACCGCGGTCGTGCAGTTCGAGCGCGTTGTCGACCATCAGCTGGACCGCCTGCAGCTCCGTGGAGCATTCGGCGAGCACGAACTTCGTGTTCTGGAACGCGGCGACCGGCTTCCCGAACACCTTGCGGTCCTTGGTGTATGCAATGGCGTGCTGCACCGCGGCCGCCGCGGTCGCCGATGCGCCGAACGCGATGGTGAGGCGCTCCTGCGCGAGGTTGTGGGTCAGGTACTGGAAGCCCTTGCCCTCTTCGCCGAGCAGGTCCGCGACCGGGACCTTGACGTCGGAGTACGACAGCTCCGCGGTGTCGGAGGTCTTCAGGCCGATCTTGTTGAGCTTGCGGCCCACCGCGAATCCCTCGGTGGTGGTGTCGACGACGAGGATCGACAGGCCGGCACGCCGGTTCTCCGGATCGAACGGCGAGGTGCGGCACACCGTGAGGATGCGGTCGGCCAGGGCGCCGCCGGTGATGAAGGTCTTCGCGCCGTTGATCACGTAGTGCGAGCCGTCCTCCGACAGCTTCGCCGTGGTGGCGATGTTCGCCAGGTCGGATCCGGTACCCGGCTCCGTCATGGCGATCGCGAACATCAGGTCGCCGGAACAGAATCCGGGGATCCAGCGCTGCTTCTGCTCATCGGTTCCGTACTCCATGAGGTACGGCAGGATGAGATTCGAGTGCACCGAGTACGACCCGAAGGTGACACCGGCGGCCGAGCACTCCTCGGCGACAACCGCATTGAACTTGATGGACGACTCGCCGCCGCCGCCGAACTCCTCCGGCGCCTGGATGCCGAGGATGCCCAGTTCGCCGAGCCGGTTGTAGAACTTGCGCGGGGGATGCCCGTCGGCTTCCCACTCGTGGTAGACCGGTGCGACTTCTTTCGCGATGAAATCGCGCACCGTTTCCCGGAACGCCTCGTGATCTTCGTTGAACACCGTACGCTGCACGGTCGATCTCCCTCTCGTGTGGGCCGTTCGAATGCTGGGTCGAATTACAGTGCGTAGCTGCGCAGTACACCCTTGCTGATGATCGTCTTCTGGATCTCGCTGGTGCCTTCGCCGATGAGCAGGAACGGGGCCTCGCGCATGAGCCGCTCGATCTCGTATTCCTTGGAGTAGCCGTAGCCGCCGTGGATGCGGAAGCTCGCCTGGGTGACCTCCGAGCAGTACTCGCTGGTGAGGTACTTGGCCATCCCGGCGGCGACGTCGTTGCGCTCGCCCGAGTCCTTCAGGCGCGCGGCGTTGACCATCATCAGGTGGGCGGCCTCGACCTTGGTGGCCATCTCCGCGAGGGAGAACGCGATCGCCTGGTGCTGCGCGATGGGCTTGCCGAAGGTGGTGCGCTGCTGGGCGTACTGCGCGGCGAGCTCGAACGCGCGGATCGCGACACCGCACGCGCGGGCGGAGACGTTGACGCGGCCGACCTCGACACCGTCCATCATCTGGAAGAAGCCCTTGCCCGGGGTGCCGCCGAGGACGTCGGTGGCCTTGGCCCGGTAGTTGTCGAAGACGAGCTCGGTGGTGTCGATGCCCTTGTAGCCCATCTTGTCGATCTTGCCGGGGATGGTGACACCCGGGACCACCTCGCCGAAGCCGGCGGGCTTCTCGACCAGGAAGGTCGTCAGGTTCTGGTGCGGCTTGTCGGCACCTTCCTCCGTCTTGACCAGCGCGGCGACGAGCGTGGAGCTGCCCCCGTTGGTCAGCCACATCTTCTGCCCGTTGATGACGTAGTCGCCGTTGCCGTCGCGCTTGGCCTTGGTGCGGATCGCCGCGACGTCCGAGCCGAGCTCGGGCTCGGACATGGAGAAGGCGCCGCGGGTCTCGCCGGTGGCCATCTTCGGCAGGTAGTAGTTCTTCTGCTCATCGGTGCCGTGCTGGCGGAGCATGTACGCGACGATGAAGTGGGTGTTGATGACCCCGGATACGCTCATCCAGCCGCGGGCGAGTTCCTCGACGCACAACGCGTAGGTGAGCAGCGACTCGCCCAGGCCGCCGTACTCCTCGGGGATCATCAGGCCGAACAGGCCCATCTCCCGCATCTGGTCGACGATCGCCTGCGGGTAAGTGTCCGAATGCTCGAGTTCCTGTGCGTTCGGGATGATCTCGCGATCGACGAAGGTGCGGACGGTGTCCAGGATTTCGGTCTGGAACTCGGTCAGGCCGATCGTCTGGGCGAGGCGGGTCATGCGCGATCCTTTTCGTTGATGCGGACGGTGCCGGCGGCGGCGAGGGCGTCGACTTCGTCGTCGGTGAGGCCGAGGTGCTCGACGAGCACGTCGGCGGTGTCGTCGCCGTTGGCGGGGGCGGGGCGCACGGCCGGGTGCACGCCGTCGAACGACATGGGGGTACTCGCCGCGGAGTAGGTGCCGATACGCGGCTGCTCGAGCTCCTGGAACATCGGGTTGCCGGTCACGCGCGGGTCGGCGGCGAGCTCGGCGAAGCTGCGGTAGCGCTCGTGCAGGATGGAGGTGCCGTCGAGTGCGGCCTCGACCTCGGCGCCGGTGCGGGTGCCGAACCACGGTGCGAACAGGCCGTTCAGCACGGCGCGATGCTTGTAGCGTTCGCCTTCGTCGCGGAAGTCGGCGCCGAGCGCGGCTTCGACCGCGGCCACCGCGGCGGTGGTGCCGGTCAGCTCGGTCAGGTCTCGGAAGTGCCGGGGGGTCAGCGCGACGATCATGAACCGGGCCCCGTCGGAGGCGGCGAAGTCGGCGCCGTAGGTGCCGTAGACCGCATTGCCGACGCGGCCGCGGCCGGTCAGGCCCAGTTGCGCCTCGGCGATGTAGCCGAGATTGCCGACGGTTGCGAACGCGACGTCCTCGAGCGGAAGAACGATCTTGGTTCCGGCGCCGGTGATTTCGCGGCGGTACACCGCGGACGCGACGGACAGCGCGGCGTAGAGTCCGCACGCGACGTCCCAGGCGGGCAGCACGTGGTTGACGGGGCCGTCGAGGTTTTCGGGTCCGGTGACCTGAGGGAATCCGGCTGCGGCGTTGACGGTGTAGTCGACGGCGCCGGTGCCGTCGGCACGCCCGAGCACCTGCACGTGGATCAGGTCGGGGCGGATCGCGGCGAGCTCGTCGTAGTCCAGCCACGCGCGGCCGGCGGCGTTCGTGACGACGATCCCCGCGTCGATGATCAGGTCACGGATGAGCTTGTGCGCGTTCGGATCACGGAAGTCTGCGGCGAACGAGCGCTTGCCCTTGTTCAGGTTCGCCCAGTAGATCGACTCGCCGTCGCCGGTCAGCGGCCAGCGCTTGTAGTCGGCGGCCCCGCCGATCGGGTCGATGCGGATCACGTCGGCGCCGAGAGCGGCGAGGGTCATTCCGCACAACGGCGCGGCCACGAAGCTCGACACCTCGACCACGCGCACACCGGCCAGGGGTGCCGTGGACGACGGGAGCTCGTCGGTGGAAGCGGTGGAGTTCATGCGTTGCCTGTCCTCGTCACGAGGTCCGGGCACACGTGTCCCGAACCGATTGCCCCGTCAGAATGCAACACCTTTCGCGTGCGGGACCAGGACCGATCGGCTATCGGACGGTTAGCGCAGACCAATAAGCTGGGTCCCGGCACAGAGACGAGGTGCATACCGATATCAGATTCCGTTGTGGTCTTTCATAGGCAGCGGTGATCGGTCCGTTCACGGACTGCACTTTGCGGTCGGTGAGATGGGTCACGTTCAATGAGTCCGACGCCAGGCGTGACGTTCCACGTAGATGCCGGGGCACGTTCCCCGCGTCGCACCCTCCGAGTTCTGAAGGGACTCTCCAGTGACCACAGGCGAAATTGTGAACGGCAGATCGGGCACCCCCGATGCTGCCGGGGCGAAAGCCCCCGTCTTCAAGGTGACCCCCGGCCGTGCGTGGGGGATGACCGGGCTGGTCATCTTCCTCTACGTCGTCAACTACGCCGACAAGGCCGTGCTCGGCATCATCGCGCAGCCGCTGAAAACCGAGCTCGGACTCACGTCGTCGCAGATCGGCCTGGTCGGTTCGCTCTTCTTCGTGACGTTCACGATCGGCGGGTTCCTCGCGGGTCCGCTCAACAAGTACATGACCCTCCGGTGGGCGCTGCTCGCACTCGGCATCGTCTGGTCGGTCGTCATGCTCCCGCTCGTCGTCTCCGCGTCGCTCGCGATGCTGGTCGTGTGCCGAATGCTCCTCGGCCTCGCCGAGGGACCGAGTTCGGCCCTCATGCACACCGCCACCTACTCGTGGCACCCGCCGGCCAAGCGTGGCCTGCCGGGCGCGCTCCTCGCCGGTTCCGCGTCGGTCGCCAAGATCGCACTCGCACCCGTGCTCACGTTCATCACGGTCCAGTACGGCTGGAAGATGGCGCTGATCGCACTGTCGATCCTCGGTGCGGCATGGGTCCTGCTGTGGCTCACGGGCTGGAAGGAAGGCCCCTACACCGCGACCGCCGTCAAGGGTGGCGGCGCCGAGACCGCGTCGACCGAGCCGTCGGTTCCGTGGAAGAAGATCTTCCTCACCCGCACGTTCCTGAGCTGCGCTGCGCTCATCATCGTCATCTACGCACTGACCACCGTCGTCCTCACCTGGCTGCCGTCGTACTTCCAGGTGGGCCTCGGCTACAGCCAGATGCAAGCCGGCTCGATGTTCGCGTTGCCCTCCGTGATCGGCCTGTTCCTGATGGTGACCTCCGGCACGATCACCGACCGCCTGATCGGCAAGGGCTACAGCTCCCGCGTCGTGCGGATCATCGTGCCCTGCGTCGGCGTCCTCATCTGCGGTTCCGTGCTCATCTTCCTGCCGTACATCGGCACCCCGGCTCTCGCGGTCGCGGCGGTGTCCATCGGTTACGCCTTCGGCGCGATCGTCTTCCCGCTGATCAACGCAGCGATCTCCGAACTGTGCCCGCCGCAGCAGACCGCCGGCACGATGGGTGTGTTCCTCGCGCTCATGGCGATCGGTGGCCTCGTCGCCCCGTACGCGACCGGTGTGATCGTCGACAACGCCGAATCCCCGGCTGTCGGCTATGCCACGTCGTTCCAGGTCATCGGTGTCCTCGGTGCGATCGCAGCGATCCTGGTGCTGGTGTTCGCCAACCCGGAGCGCGACCGCAAGATCATCCGCGGCGAAGCCTGACGGGCACGGGCATAGCTTCCACCTAACGGAAGCTTCCGCCGAAAGACTTTCCCTCACCGGCCGGGTGCGTGGTCTCCTCGATGTGAGGACCACCACCCGGCCGGTCGTCGTTTCCCCTCACGGTTGCCCGGCAACCGTGTCCCGCAACAGCAAAGGACCGATTCGCATGCGCGATGCCGTGATCGTCGACGCCGTCCGGACTCCCATCGGGCGTCGTGGTGGCGCACTGTCCGAGATCCACCCCGTCAACCTGTCCGCACACGTGCTGACGGCGCTCGCCGAACGGACCGGCCTCGACCCCGCCACGATCGACGACGTCCAGTGGGGGTGCGTGAGCCAGGTCGGCGATCAGGCCGGAATCGTCTCGCGCAGCGCAGTGTTCGCGGCCGGATGGCCGGTCACCGTGCCCGCCACCACGATCAACCGCGCGTGCGGGTCGGCCCAGCAGGCCGTGTCCTTCGCGGCCGCGACCGTCATCTCCGGGCAGAACGACGTCGTGGTCGCCGGTGGTGTCGAGTCGATGAGCCGCGTGCCCATGGGCAGCGCCAGCAAGGACGGCCAGCATTTCCCGCAGAACGTGCGCGACCGCTTCGGTGTCGAGAGCTTCAGCCAGGGCATCGGCGCCGAGATGATGGCCGAGAAGTGGGGCTTCTCGCGCACCGCGCTCGACGAGTTCTCGCTGCGCTCGCACGAACTGTCCGCGATCGCCACCGCCGCGGGAGCCTTCGCCGGCCAGCTCGCCCCGGTCGGTGACCTCACCGCCGACGAGGGCATCCGCCGCGGCGGCACCCTCGAGTCGCTCGGCAAGCTCAAGACCGTGTTCAAGGAGGACGGTGTGATCCACGCCGGCAACTCCTCGCAGATCTCCGACGGTGCCGGCGCCCTGCTCATCACCACCAGCGAATACGCTGCGGCGCAGGGCTGGACCCCGCTGGCGCGGATCCACACCGCCGTCGTCGCCGCCGACGACCCGGTCGTCATGCTCACCGGCCCGATCCCCGCGACCGAGAAGGCACTGAAGCGTTCCGGTCTGACCATCGACGACATCGGCGCATTCGAGATCAACGAGGCGTTCGCGCCGGTGCCGCTCGCCTGGCAAGCCGAAACCGGCGCGAAGCTGGACCGTCTCAACCCGCTCGGCGGCGCCATCGGCGTCGGCCACCCGCTCGGCGGCTCCGGTGCGATCCTCCTGACGCGTCTCGTGCACCACATGCGCGACAACGGAATCCGTTACGGCCTGCAGTCCATGTGCGAGGCCGGCGGCATGGCGAACGCCACCATCCTCGAACTGCTCTGACCGACCCCGCATCGACCGAAGGAAATCGAACACCATGGAACTCAAGGGACTTTCGATCGCGATCACCGGTGGCGCCTCGGGCCTCGGCCTCGCCACCGCGCGCCGCGTCCTCGACGCGGGCGGCTCCGTCACCCTCATCGACCTGCCCGGCTCCAACGGCGCGGACGTCGCGGCCGAACTCGGTGACGGTGCGGTTTTCGCACCCGCCGATGTCACCGACGCCGACCAGTTCGCCGCTGCCCTGGACGTGGCGCACGAGCGCGGCGGACTGCGCGGCGTCGTCCACTGTGCCGGTGCCGGCCGCAAGATGCGCGTGCTCGACAAGGAAGGCAAGGCCGGGTCGCTCGAAGACTTCGAGTTCGTGATCCGGCTCAACCTCATCGGCTCGTTCAACGCGCTGCGCCTCGGTGCCGAGCGGATGGCACAGCTCGAGCCGATCGACGGTGAGCGCGGCGCGGTCGTCATGACCGCCTCGGTCGCGGCGTTCGAAGGGCAGATCGGGCAGATCAACTATTCGGCGTCGAAGGCGGGCATCGTCGGCATGACGATCGTCGCCGCCCGTGACCTGGCCAGCAAGGGCATCCGGGTCAACACGATCGCCCCCGGCATCATGGACACCCCGCTGCTCGCCCGTCTGCGCGAGGACGTGCGCGCGTCGCTCGAAGCGACCGTCCCGAACCCGTCCCGCCTGGGCCGCCCCGACGAATTCGGCCGCCTCGCCGCGTCGATCCTCGAGAACGGCTACATCAACGGCGAGACCATCCGCCTCGACGGTGCCATCCGCATGGCACCGCGGTAACGGCTGTATCGCAATGGATCTCGAGACACTCACCGAAAAGCACCTGGCCTACCCTCAGGTGTCCATGGCCGTGTGGGCGCCGAGCATGGGTGCGCGCTACGGGGATCGGCTCGCCGTCGTCGACGGTGACCGCACCTGCACATACCGCGAACTCGACGAGCGGTCCGCGCAGTTCGCGAACGCCCTCGCCGCCTCGGGGGTGCGTCCGCGCGATGTGGTGCTGCTGCACATCGGCAACTGCATCGAGTTCGTCGTCGCCTACTACGGCACGCTGCGGGCCGGCGCGACCGTCACCCCGGTCAACCCGCTGCAGCCGCAGCCGGGTCTGCGCCGCCAGATCGAGGAGACCGGCGCGGTCGTCGGTGTCAGCCAGCCCGCGCAGGCGCAGACCCTGCGGGACGCCGCCGAAGGCACGTCGCTCACGACGGTCGTCGTCGCCGGGGACGGTGTCGTCGCCGACGGCACGGTCGTCGGGTTCGACGCCTTCACGGCGGGGCAGCCCACCCGGTTCGCGCCGGCCGAGGTGACCGGCGACGACGTCGCGCACCTCGCCTTCACCGGCGGCACGACCGGCATCTCGAAGGGCGTGCGGGTGCTGCACCGCAACGTCGTCGGCAACGTCACCCAGATGTGCGCGTGGCGCGCGGGGCACGCCGTGGCGGAGACCCCCGACGGCCTGGTCACGCTCGAGCCGATCGAGGAACTCGACATCTACGGGGTCCAGCCCGGCAAGGGCTCGACGGTCGTGGTGTCGCCGCTGTTCCACGCGCACGCGCTGATCAACACGTCGTTCCTGCTGATGTGCGGGTTGACGCAGGTGATGGCGGGCCGCTTCGATCCCGCGCGCATGCTCGAGCTCATCGAGCGGCACGAGGCGAGCTATGTCACGGGCAGCCCCGCGATGTGGCATTCGCTCGCCACCCACCCGGATGTCGCCGTCCGCGACACCTCATCGGTGCGGGTCGTCTCGTCCGGTGCCGCGCCGATCGACCGCGGCACCCTCGACGCCCTGGTCGCGGCGTTCCCCAACGCGCGCGTCACCGAGGGCTACGGCCTGACCGAGGCGACGTGCGTGGTCACCGCCAATCCGCTGGGCGTCGGCACGGACTACCGCCTCGGCAGTGTCGGCATCCCGATCTTCGACACCGTGGTGCAGATCCGTGCGCAGGGCGACACGACCGAGGTCGTCGGGCCCGGTGAGCACGGTGTGCTGTGGGTGCGCGGACCGCAGGTCACCGACGGCTACCTGAATCATCCCGAGATCACTGCGCAGCAGTACGTCGACGGGTGGCTCGACACCGGTGACATCGCCTACCGGGACGAGGACGGCTACGTGTTCATCGCGGACCGCGCGAAGGACATGCTGATCTACAAGGGCTACAACGTGTATCCGCGTGAGCTCGAGGAGATCCTGGTCTCGCACCCGGCGGTGTCGACGGCGGCGGTGATCGGCCGCGACGTCGGGGCGGTCGGGCAGGAGCCGGTCGCGTTCGTGGTGCCCCGCGACGGCGCCGACATCGACGAGGTCGCGCTCATGGCATTCGTCGCGGAACAGGTGTTGCCCTACAAGAAGATCCGCGACGTCGTGGTGTTGGACGCGCTGCCGACGTCGGCGGCGGGCAAGATCCTCAAGACCGATTTGCGGTCGCGCCTGGCGGAGGTGTCGCAGCCGAGCTGACAGGCGAACCCCTCCCTTGTGCCCGAGCGAAAGGCACGCTCGGTCGGTTGACGGAGACGAACGATACATTCGCTCGGCCGAAGGGAAGGATGACGACAGCAGGATTGCCGGCGTCTCCGGCAGTGGCGGCGTCCCCGGTGGGGCGCCGCCACTCGGCGTCTCCGGGGGTGTTCCCACTCGGCGGAAATTACCGTACATTATTCCTCTAAAGTAAGCCTAAGCTGATTTGGGGACGACATGACCGACGACAACCGCACCGCAGGACCCGGCTCGGGAGAACTCCCACTCGCCGAACGCGACGCCGCACACGTGCCGGGACACTGGCTGCTCGCGCGGCTGGGCAAGCGGGTTCTGCGTCCGGGCGGCAAGGAACTGACCGAGCGGATGCTCGCCGACGCGCAGATCGGCGGGGCCGACGTCGTCGAACTCGCGCCCGGCCTCGGCCGCACCGCGCAGGACATCGTCGCCGCCGGGCCGAAGAGCTACACCGGCGTCGAATCCGATCCGCACGCAGCCGATCTGACCCGCCGCGCGATCTCCGGCAACGGGACGGTCGTATCCGGTGACGCCGCGAAGACCGGCCTCGGTGATTCGTCGGTCGACGTCGTCGTCGGCGAGGCCATGCTGACGATGCAGACGGACAAGCACAAGGCGGAGATCGCCGCCGAGGCGCACCGGGTGCTGCGCGCCGGCGGCCGCTACGTCATCCACGAACTCGCGATCGAACCGGACAGCGTCGACGACGAGGTCAAGACCGAGATCCGAAAGGCGCTGGCGCGCTCCATCAAGGTCAACGCCCGCCCGCTGACCGCGCAGGAGTGGAAGGACCTGCTCGCCGAGGCCGGATTCGAGGTGGACGTCGTCGGCTTCGCCCCGATGAAGTTGCTGGACCCGTCGCGGATCGTCGCCGACGAGGGTGTGCTCGGCACACTGAAATTCGTCTCCAACGTGCTGCGCGACTCCGACGCCCGCGCCCGCGTGCTGCAGATGCGGTCCGTGTTCACCAAGTATCGCGACCATCTCGTCGCGATCGAGGTCGTCGCCCGGAAGGCCGCCTGAGGCCGACCCCCCTATACGACACCGCCCCGGTGTTGTCCGTGTGAGCGAACGGCGCCGGGGCGGTGTGTTGTTCTGTTAGAGCAGGATTCAGCCGCGCTGGGCCTGCTTGACGAGTCCGCCGCCGATGATCAGGCGCTGGATCTCGCTGGTGCCCTCGTACAGGCGCAGCAGGCGCACGTCACGGTAGATCCGCTCGACGGGAACCTCGCGCATGTAACCGGTGCCGCCGTGGATCTGCACCGCGAGATCCGCGACCTTGCCGACCATTTCGGTGCAGTACAGCTTCGCGACCGACGGAGCGATGCGACGATCGGTGTCCTCGACCCACGCCCGCGCGGCGTCGCGCACGAGCGCGCGGCCGGCCATCACACCGGTCTGCTGATCGGCGATCATCGCCTGCACCAGCTGGAAGTTGCCGATCGGGTTGCCGCCCTGGGTAGCGGTGGCCGCGTACGCGACCGACTCGTCGAGCGCGCGCTGCGCCTGGCCGACGGACAGCGCCGCGATGTGCACGCGACCGCGGGCGAGCGACACCATCGCCGCCTTGTAGCCGACGTCCTCGCTGCCGCCGACCAGCGCCGACGCGGGCACACGCACGTCGGTGAACGCGACGTCCGAGGTCCAGGCGCCTTCCTGGCCCATCTTGCGGTCCTTGGTGCCGACCTGCACCCCCGGAGTGTCCGCGGGAACGAGGAACACCGCGATGCCGGTGCCGTTCTCGTCGGCGGGACGGGTGCGGGCGAACACGACGAACAGGTTCGCCAGCGGCGCATTGGTGATGAAACGCTTCTCGCCGTTGATCACCCAGTCGTCGCCGTCCCGCACCGCCTTGGTGCGCAGGCCCGACGGATTGGACCCGGCGCCGGGTTCGGTGAGCGCGAACGAAGCGACGACCTCACCGGACGCGATGCCCTCGAGCCACTGCGCTTTCTGCTCGTCGGTGCCGAAGTTGACGAGGACCTGACCGGCGATCCCGTTGTTGGTGCCGAACATCGAACGCAGCGACAGCGTCGTGTAGCCGAGCTCCATGGCCAGCTCCGCGTCCTGCTGCAGGTTCAGGCCGAGGCCGCCCCACGCCTGGGGGATTGCGTATCCGAACAGCCCCATCTCCTTGGCGGCGTTGCGGATATCGTCCGGGATCGCGTTGGTGTCGGCGATCTCCTGTTCACGGGGGACCACAACGTTCCGCACGAAAGCGCGCGTCTGAGCGAGGATCTCCCGGAAGTCGTCGTCGTCGACCTCGGGGGCCGGCGCGGACGTGGTGGCTGTCGACGAAGTGGTCATGGCATCAACCATCGATCGTTCCGCTCGATGTGTCCAATACGAATGAGGTATCTCCACATAGGCACTGTCGATGATTCCGGCGGGGTCTGCGGGGCGGTTCCGCCGCTATATTCGGACCATCAACTCGTGCGGAGCGTCCGCACCCGCCGCTCGTGTGCCTTCCACCGGACCGTCCCGGAAGGTCGCATGCCGAAAGGATTCGCATGTCTTTGCTGGAGAACCGTACTGCCGTGATCACCGGTGGCGCCCAGGGCATTGGTTTCGCGATCGCCCAGTCGTTCGTCGAGCAGGGCGCCAAGGTCGTCATCGGCGACCTCGACCTCGATGCCGCGACCGCGGCGGCCGAGAAGCTCGGCGGCCGTGACGTCGCGCGTGCGGTGAAGGCGAATGTCGTCGAGTCCGCCGACTGGGACACCCTCCTCGCCGAGGCCGTCGACGGATTCGGCTCGCTCGATGTCGTCGTCAACAACGCCGGCATCACCCGTGACGCGACGATGCGGACGATGACCGAGGAGGATTTCGACCTGGTGATCTCGGTGCACCTGAAGGGCACCTGGCACGGCACCCGCAAGGCGTCGGCGATCATGCGTGAAGCCAAGCGCGGTGCGATCGTGAACATCTCGTCGTTGTCCGGCAAGGTGGGCATGGTCGGTCAGGCCAACTACTCCGCCGCGAAGGCCGGCATCGTGGGCCTGACGAAGGCAGCCGCGAAGGAGATGGCGCATCACGGCGTCCGCGTCAACGCGATCCAGCCGGGCTTGATCCGTTCCGCGATGACCGAGGCGATGCCGCAGAAGGCCTGGGATCAGAAGATGAGCGAGATCCCCATGGGCCGTCCGGGCGAGGTCGACGAAATTGCTTCTGTTGCACTGTTCCTCGCGTCCGACATGTCCTCGTACATGACCGGAACGGTCCTCGAGGTCACCGGCGGCCGCTTCATGTGATCGCGTCCCGCGACACCACCCTCCCTCTCGAAAGGTCATCATGCGCGACGTAGTCATCTGTGAACCGGTTCGTACCCCGATCGGCCGCTACGGCGGAATGTTCAAGTCCCTCACCGCAGTCGACCTCGGTGTCGCCGCCCTGAAGGGTCTGCTCGAACGGACCGGGATCGCACCGGACGCGATCGAGGACGTCATCCTCGGCCACTGCAACGGCAACAGTGAGGCGCCCGCGATCGGCCGCGTCGTCGCCCTCGACGCCGGGCTGCCGATCACCGTGCCGGGCATGCACATCGACCGTCGTTGCGGCTCCGGCCTGCAGGCCGTGATCCAGGCCGCGTTCCAGGTGGGCAACGGCGACAACGACGTCGTGGTCGCCGGTGGCGCCGAGTCGATGTCCAACGCCGCGTTCTACTCCGTCGACATGCGCTGGGGAGGTGCCCGCACCGGTGTGCGGATGCACGACGGCCTGGCCCGGGCTCGTGAGACGGCCGGCGGCAAGTTCTACCCGGTGCCCGGCGGCATGATCGAGACCGCGGAGAACCTGCGCCGCGAGTACTCGATCTCCCGTGCCGAGCAGGACGAACTCGCCCTGCACTCGCACCTGCGGGCGGTCGCCGCCCAGCGCAGCGGGATCCTGGCCGAGGAGATCGTCCCGGTCACCGTGCCCAGCCGCAAGGGTGATCAGGTCATCGACACCGACGAGCATCCGCGCGCCGACATCAGCCTCGGGACGCTCGCCGCCCTGAAGCCGATCATGGGCAAGCAGGACGCCGAGGCCACCGTCACCGCCGGCAACGCCAGCGGCCAGAACGACGCCGCGTCGATGGCGATCGTCACCACCCCGGAGAAGGCCGCCGAGCTGGGTCTGACCCCGCTCGTGAAGATCGTCTCGTGGGGACTGGCGGGCGTTGCGCCGAAGGTCATGGGCATCGGCCCGGTCCCCGCGACCGAGAAGGCCCTCGCCAAGGCCGGCATCACCCTCGCCGACCTCGACGTCATCGAGCTGAACGAGGCCTTCGCGGCCCAGGCGCTCGCCGTCACCCGCGAGTGGAAGTTCGCCCCGTCGGACTTCGAGCGCACGAACATCCACGGATCCGGCATCTCGCTCGGCCACCCGGTCGGCGCGACCGGTGGCCGCATGCTCGCGACCCTCGCGCGCGAACTGCATCGTCGCGACGGCCGCTACGCACTCGAGACGATGTGCATCGGCGGTGGGCAGGGCCTGGCCGCGATCTTCGAGCGCGTGGCCTGATCCGGGGCAGGTAGCCCGGTCAGGCGTTCGCCGACCGCACCAGGTCGACGAACGCCTGACCGACCGCCGACAGCGAGGCGGGATCGAACACCAACCCGAACGCGCGGGTGAACGTGGGTTCGCAGGGCCGCACAACTGCGATGTCCTGCACGGATTCGGCGAGATTGCGTTCCACCAGCGATCCACCCAGGCCGGCCAGCACCATCGGGAGCCGCGCCTCGCGATGATCGGTCACCACCCCGACGTCGAGGCGGACACCGGCCCGCCGCATCGCGGAGTCGATATCGTCGCTCATCGCCCCGCCGCCGCGCGGCACCAGCACCATGGGAATGTCGGGCATGGCGGCGAGCGCAACGGGGCCTTCCGGAAGTTCGGTGCCCGGCGGATACGCCAGCCAGTACTCCTGCTCGCCGAGCGCGACGACCTCGAGACCGTAGCCCCCCTCGATCGGGAGGTGGGAAACCACGAATTCGCAGTGACCGTCACGGATGAGCGCGGCGGCGGTCTCCTCGCTGCGGAACTCACCGAACCGGACCGCCACCCGGGGGTGGGCGCTGCGGAACTGTGCGACGAGATCCACGATCGGGTCGATCGCCAGCGCCGGGAACACCACCATGTCGAGACGGCCGCTGATCTCCCCGTCGAGGGACGTGAACAGGTCCTCCACCCCGCCCACGTCGCGCAGGATCTGGCGGCTCGGACCGATGAGGCTGTGCCCGGCCGCGGTGAGCACCATCCCGCGCCCGATCCGGTGGAACAGCTGCACGCCGAGTTCGCGTTCGAGGCTGCGCAGGGCCTGCGAGACCGTCGGCTGCGCGACTCCGAGTGCGGCCGCCGCGCCGTTGATGCCGTCGTTCTCCACCACGGCGAGGAAGTACTCGATCTGTCGGAATTCCATGTGCGGCTACGCTCCCGTCGCCCGGTTGGTGGCGACCGCGAGGAACGCAGCGGCCGCCGGGGACGGTTCCCCGGCGCGCAGCACGAGACCGACCGGTCGCGACAACGGCGGATCGAGCGAGCGCACTTCGGCGGTGGGCATCTGCGCTTCGGCGACCTGCCGGGGCACAATCGTCGCCCCGGTTCCGCGCATCACCAGTTCCCACGTTGCCGAGGGATGCGCGCAGTCGACCGCGATGTCGAGATCGTTGCCGTCGGAGAGATCCCCGGACAGCGCGACGTCGGACCGATTGGTGAGGTCGACGATGAGGGGGATCGTGGACACGGCGGAGCGAGGCACCGGGTCCGGAAGGTTCCCGGCGAGCTTCGGCGGTATCGCGAGGACCAGTTCCTGTTCGACGATCGGAATCGTGATCATGCCTGCGTGTTCGACGGAAAGATCGGTCACACCGATCTCCGCCTCGCCGCGCCGCAGCGCGGTGTGTACACCGGCCGGACCGTCGGTGGCCACGACCCGCACGAGGATTCCGGGATAGCGGCTGCGGAAGCGCTGCACCATCTCGATGACGGGATGGATGGAGAACGCCGAGAAGGTCACGATCTCGATGCGGCCGGCGGCGAGTTCCCGGACCGCGGCAACCTTGTTCTTCGCGCGGTCCACATCGGCGAGGATGCGGCGCGCGGCGACCTCGAAGGACCGGCCCTCGTCGGTCAGGCTCAGACGCCGGCCGGTGCGGTCGAACAGGGTTGTGCCCAGACGGCGTTCGAGCGTGCGGATCGCCTGCGACAGCGAAGGCTGCGAAATATACAGGGACTGCGCCGCTTTCGTGATCCCACCGTGGTCGACGACAGCGACGAAGTAGGTCACGAGATGCAGGTCCACCTCGCTATCCTATGCGATCACGTGACCTGCCAGTCACCGGTGAACGTCGGCGGACGTTTCTCGACGAATGCGCGGATCGCGCCGGGAGCGTCGGTCGCGTGGTTGACCGCCTGGGCCCGGGCCTCGTTGTCGAGGGCTTCGCGCAGCGTCGACGCCGAACCCTGCTCGAGCAGACGTGCCGACAGACTCACCGCGATCGGAGGTGCCTGCGCCAGCCTGACGGCCAGTTCGGCCGCTCGGGAACCGAGTTCGGCGGGCTCGACCAGTTCGGTCACCAGCCCCAGCGCGAACGCTTCGTCGGCGTCGACGATGTCGGCGAGCATGACCAGCCGTTTCGCCTGGTGCAGGCCGACGAGCCGGGGCAGGATCCAGGAGCCGCCGAAGTCCACGGACAGGCCGCGGCGAGCGAAGATCTGACTGAACTTCGCGGTGCGGGACGCGACGACGACATCGCACAGCAGCGCCAGGTTCCAGCCGGCGCCGACCGCATATCCCTCGACCGAGGCAACCACCGGTTTCGAGAACTCCGCGACCGCCAGTGCTGCCGTGTTGATCTCCCGCATGCGGTCGAGCGGATGCATGCTGCCGCGCCGGTCCATGTCGGCGCCGGTGCAGAAGTTGCCGCCCGCGCCGGTGAGCACGACCGCACGCACCGACTCGTCGCGCTGCAGCTCGTGGAAGGCTTCGCGCAGCGCCACCCACGAGTCGAGCGTCATGGCGTTCTTGCGCTCGGGACGGTCGAGCGTGACGGTCGCGACGGCCCCGTCCCGCTCGATCACGATGCCGGACAAGGTCACTCGCCCTTCCAGACGGGGGCGCGCTTCTCGGCGAACGCGCGGGCGCCTTCCTGGGCGTCGGCGGACGCGAACACCGGGTCGATGAACTTGCGCTGCGCCACGAACGCGTCGGGGTCGGTGTAGTTGGCGGCCATCGACACGACCTGCTTGGTCGCACGGACGGCGAGGGGGCCGTTCGCGGCGACACGCGCGGCGAGTTCCTTCGCGACCGCCAGGGCTTCCCCGGGCTCGGTGATCCGGTTGACGAGACCGTGACGGTGCGCGACCTCCGCCGTGAGCGGATCGCCGGTGATCGCCATTTCCATGGCCAGCGGGTAGGGGAGGATCTTCGGCAGGCGCAGCAGTCCGCCCGCGGCGGCCGCCAGCCCGCGCTTGACCTCGGGAATTCCGAACTTCGCCTCGCGTGAGGCGACGATCAGGTCGGCGGACAGGGCGAGCTCGCAGCCACCGGCCAGCGCCCAGCCCTCGACGGCGGCGATGAGCGGCTTGGTCGGCGGCGCTTCGGTGAGACCACCGAAACCGCGCCCCGGGATCGACGGACGCTCACCGCGCGCGAACGCTTTCAGATCCATTCCGGCACAGAATGTTCCGCCGGCGCCGGTGAGAATGCCGATGATCAGGTCGGCACGGGCCTCGAACTCGTCGATTGCGGCGGCCAGCGCCTTCGAGACCTCCAGGTCGACAGCGTTCTTCGCCTCGGGCCGGTTCAGTGTGAAAACGGCGACGCCGTCGGAGAATTCGGTCAGGACAACGCTCATGTCAATTTTCCTTCGTGTCTGTGCGGACGAGTGACCATCGTGCGGGAACACCGCTGTCGGAACGGATGTCGCCGCGGTCGGCGAGAACGATGAGGTGCGCTTGAGTTTCGCGGACGGCGAGCCGTAACAATCGGGGCGACATCACGTCGATCGGCCGCGACCACGTGATACGCGTGGTGACGTCCCACGCGGTGGATTCCGGGTGTGCGTCGACCGCCGATCGGATCTCGTCGAGCCGTTCGTCGTGGTGTGCCATCAGCTGGCGTGCGCGGTCGGTGACACCGCGGAACCGGTATTCGTGGGCGGGCAGCACCTCGCAGTCCGGCAACGCGGTAGTGGCGTGCAGCGACAGGAGATAGCGGTGGAGCGGGTTCTCCAGCTCGCCGGGCCCCGACGAGATGTTCGGGCTGATCCGCGGCAGCATGTGGTCACCGCTGAACAACAGATCGTGATCCCGGTCGAGGAACGCGAGGTGCCCGGGGGTGTGGCCCGGCGTCCAGACCGCTTCGATGTTCCATCCGGGCAGGTCGAGCCGGTCGCCGCCGGAGAGCACCACGTCGGCGGACTCACCGGCCGGAAACCGCACGAGTTCGAAGCGCGGTGCCTCGACGACCTCGTCCGGTGCGCCGAGTTCCGTCAGGTCCACCCGCCACGCCTCGACGTCCGCGGCGACATCGTCCGCGGTGAAGTGTCCGAGTGCCGTGGCCTCGGCCGCGTGCATCGCGATCGCGGCGCCGGTGGTCTCCCGCAGTCGTGGGGCGAGACCGAAGTGGTCGGGATGCAGGTGGGTGATCGCCGCGTAGCGAACGTCGGTGATGTGGTGGCCGGTCCGCGCGACGCCGTCGACGAGTGCCTGCCAGGACTCCTCGGTGTCCATGCCCAGGTCGATCAGGGCGAGACCGTCGTCGAGTGCGAGCGCGTAGGACAGGACGTAGCGCAGCGGATTGTTCGGCATCGGAACGGGAATCGACCACACACCCGGCCGGACCTGTTCGACCGGTGGCAGTCGTTTCGCCGCCCACGCCTCACGTTGGACGGTCCCGACGTCCTCGGTGACGATCACGACGCCGACGCTTCCCGCTCGCCCAGGGTGTCCCGGAGGGTGCGTTTGAGGATCTTGCCGCTCGCGTTGCGGGGGAGTTCGGCCACGATGTGGATCCGCTGCGGTTTCTTGTACGACGCGAGCCGCCCGGCCGTGAACGCGACGAGTTCCTCCTCCGTGGGACGTTCGGCGCCGTCGATCAGGCGCACCACGGCCGTGACCGCCTCACCCCAGCGTTCGTCGGGAAGACCGACGACGGCGACCTCGGCGACGGCGGGATGCTCGGCCAGCACCGCCTCGACCTCGACGGGGTACACGTTCTCACCGCCTGTGATGATCATGTCCTTCACACGGTCGGTGACGAACAGGTAGCCGTCCTCGTCGATGTGCCCGGCGTCGCCGGTGCGCAGGAACCCGTCCTCGGTGTACAGCGCGGCGTTCTCGGCGTCGCGCTTCCAGTAACCCGAGACGTTGTTGCGCGACCGCGACACGATCTCCCCGGTCGCACCCTGCGGGAGCGGTTCACCGGTGACGATGTCGCGGATCTGCACCTCGGTGCCCGGAAGCGGCGTGCCGGCGGACCGCAGCAGGTCGGTACGCGGCCCGTGCGGGTCGTGATCGTCGGCGCGCAACGCAGTGAGCGCACCCATCGTCTCGGTCATCCCGTACCGCTGCACGAGCCGGCACCCGAGCGTGTCCATGGTGCGCGCGAGCAGGGTCGGCGTGATCGGGGATGCCCCGTAGGCGATCAGCTTCAGGCTCGACAGGTCGTAGTCGGCGAGGTCGGGAAGTTCGAGGAGCATGCCGATCGCGGAGGGCACGAGAAATGCGTGGGTGACACCGTTCTCGGCGATCGCCGCCGCCACCGTCGCGGGCCGCATCTCGCCGAGCAGCACCAGGTGCAGACCCGCCGACAGCGACGTGCTGATCCATCCGCTCCCGGCGATGTGGAACAGCGGCAACGCATTCAACGAGACCGAATCGTCCTCGAACTCGTACAGCTCGAAGTTCTCCGGAACGTTGTAGAGGTTGCGATGAACGGCCACAACCCCTTTCGGATTACCGGTGGTGCCGGAAGTGTAGAGCTGCAGGACCGGGGTCTCGGGGTCGTCGCCCAGACCTGGGTCGGTGTCGTCCCCCGACTCCACGAGCTGATTCCATGTGCGGGCACCGGCGAGCGGAGCCTCGTCGCCGACGACGACGATGCGTACACCCGGCAACGCGTCGGCGACCGCCTGTGCGGCAGCCACGAAATCCGCCTCGACCACGAGCACGCCGATCTCGGCGTCGGCCGCGATCCAGGCGATCTCGTCGGGGTTGAGCCGCCAGTTGATCGGGGTGAAGACGAGCCCGGCCTTCGCGCAACCGACGAATGCCGCCACGCCGGGCAGGCCCATACGGAGCAGGGCACCGACGCGTCCCGGCGGGGAGGCCAGCGATGTCAGCGCCGTCGCCACCCGGTTGGTGTACGAGTCGAACTCGGCATAGGTGAGCGTCGTGTCTCCGGCCGTGACCGCCGGGGCCGACGGCTGCGAGAGAACCAACTGCCGGATGCGGTTGGGAAGGTGTAGTTCGCTCACGAGGCACTCCTGATCGACATCTGCCCACGCGGACGAGGGGTCCGGGGGCTTCAGTCGATCACGACCGTGACGGTCGCTACAAAGACAAGGAACCGCATGAAACGATAGGGCAAACCTATGTGCTTCGGTGCGGTAACGATCGGTGCATCCGGCCGTCCCGGGCAGGTACCTGCTCGCGGATGTGTACGCCTTCGCGGTCGAGTTCGGCCGCGATGTCGTCCCGGGTGTGCATCGACCCGACGGTCGCGCACGGTGCGAGTAGCGGAACCGCCGTGTGGACGATGGTGTCGTCGTAGACGGCGATCAGGTTGTATCCGCCGCCGCCGTCTGCGCCTCGGTGGGCATCAGCGGGAGCCGACAGATCGGCCGAGTAAGCGACCGCCGTCGCGGTGGACACCGGGATACCCGCGAACATGCCACTGGAGGTGTAGTGCACGTGGCCGGACACGATCGAACGCACGTCGGTGCCGCGCACCACATCGGCGAGACGCCACTGATCGCACAGTTCCCACAGCACCGCGCGTTCGACGGTCACCGGTAGCGGCGGGTGGTGGATCGAGAGGATCGTGCCGTGTTCTGCCGGTGTCGACAGTTCGTCGGCGAGCCACTGTGCCTGCCCTGCCGTGACCTCACCGCGGGATTCGCCGGGAATGCTGGAGTCGAGGCAGATCACCCGCAGGCCGTTCACGTCGTGCACCGCGTCGACGGGCTCCGCGGTGGGTGCGGCGTCGAGAAGGTTCACACGGAACGCGGCTCGCTCGTCGTGGTTGCCCATCGTCCACAGCACCGGCACGCCCATGGCGGCGGCGGCCGGCCCGACGACCTCGCGCAGGCGCCGGTACGCGCCCGGATCACCCGCATCGGTCAGATCACCGGTCAGGAGCAGTGCGTCCACGGGGGTTCCCGTGCCCGCGACGGCGGCGAGGACCTCGGTCAGCTTCTGCTCGCAGTCCACGACGCCGTGCAGCGGAACGGAGTCCGCGGTGAAGTGCGTGTCGCTGATCTGGACGAGTGTGTGGGTGGGACGTGGATACTCCGCGATCCGGAACGTCTCGGTCATGAACGAAGTCAACGCCGCGCATGCTGCATACCGAGGTACACGCGGTTGCGGTCCGGTGACGGGCAGCCGAAGTCGCCGCACGGTAGTCGTCCTGAGCGAAGTCAGCAGGCCCCGAGCGTATCCACGATGCGCGCCGCAGTCGCCTCCGGCGGAACGACGTCGGGGGTGAAGTGCCAGTCGCTTCCGGTCCACGGATCGGCGAAGTGTCCTTCGGGGGCCGCCGGCAGATGCTGTGAATTCTTGTGCAGCACCCGGAACGCGGGATCGTCGATCATCGTGTCGGACGAGCCGGCGATCACTATCGAGACCTGCTGCGCGCCCGCGACCTGGACGAGCCGGAGGACCTGCACGAGGTCGTCGCTGCTGTAGCCGTGCGGGACACCGGTGAGGACGAGAACTCGCGCGCGCGGGCGGGGCGCAGCGCAGTCGGTGGACGCCGCGAGGGCTTCCAGTTCGGCACTGTCGGCCAGGCCCTTCAGTTTCGGTGCGACACCGCCGACATCGAGAACCGGAGGCCCCGCGAACACGGGGGCGGTCAACTCGCCGAGTTCGGCGAAAGCGCCACCGGGGTCGACGAGGTCGAGCCGGGTCCCGGGTTGCGCGGCGAGCAGGCGCAGGACGAGTGCCGTGACGACCTGTCGAGACGCCGCATCGTCGCCGTCGATCCACAGCGGGCGAGACAACGGCAACGGCACGCACAAGGGCACACGCAGGGAGCCGCGTTCGGGCGCGGAAAGTTCACCGACGCGGATTCCGTCGCCCGGTGTGGGCGAGGTGTGCCATCCGGGCGAATCCCACGATGCCAGGGACGGCGGGAGCGCAGCGTCGACGATGCGCAGTTCCTCGGTGAGCCGGGCACTGTCGTCCCGATGCCGGCTCTCCGCGGCCGTCTGGAGTTCCTGGCAGCGCCGATGTGCTTGCGCGCGTGCCTCTTCCGCGGCCGGTCCGGTTCGGGTCGCGGGATCGGCGACCGCGGCCGAGAGTTCGTCGTCGAGGCGGTGCTGCGCGTACTCGAAGGCCGACAGATACGCCGCCGCGGATCGGGACGAGTCCTCGAAGATCTTCCACAGCCATTCGAACGACGGCGAGGCACCGCCGAGCGACGGCACCTCGGCAGGTGCGGGCTGCTCGATGGGGGTGGGTTCGTCGTCGACGTCGACACCGTGGGCGGTGAACATTTCGGCCATTCCCCCGGCATAGCCCTGCCCCAGCGCGCGCAGTTTCCAATACCCGTTGTGCCGGTAGAGCTCCCAGCACAGCAGTGCCGTCGCGCCGCCGGACGGCGGCACACGGAACGCGGCGAACCGAGCGCCCGACCCGTCGGCCAGCGAGGTGGAGACCGGCAGCGCCGATTCGGCACCGACCGCGCACAGCACCCGAGCACCCGCGCGCAGGCCGTCCAGTTCGACGACGATCGCGTCGCCGTCGAGCCGGACACCCGCGGTGTGCGGCTGGTTGTAGAACACGACGTCCTGCGACGACGCCACCTTCAGGTGGTCGTCGACGACGAGCGCACACAGGTCCAGCGGTGTCGACGCGGTCGCCGTGAAGCGGACCGAGGATGCCGCGAGCGGGGCGTTCTGCCCCGCCCGGAACTCGACGGCCACCGGCTACGTCGCCAGGAACCGGCCGAGTTGCGGCGCCGCCTCACCCGGGTGCTTGGCCTGGATGCCCTCGCCGATCGCCTGCAGCTTCCACTCCGGTCCCTGCCGGTACACCTTCGCCATCACCATGCCGGTGAACGGCATGCCGCCCTGCAGCGTGTAGCGGGCCAGTTCGGCGTTGGTGGTGCCGTCGACGAGACGGCAGAACGCGTTCCGAACCTGCTCGAACGTGTGGCCCTTGTACGAGGTGACGATGAACATCAGGGTGTTGACGTGCGGCGGCACCCGCGTCAGGTCGACGAGCACGACCTCGTCGTCGCCGGCACCCTCACCGGTGAGGTTGTCGCCCTGGTGCTGGATCGATCCGTCCTTCGACGTCAGCTGACCGTAGTACGCGACGTCGACGATGTTGTGGTCGGCGAACAGGACCGCCGAGGCGTCCAGGTCGATGTCCGCGGAGCGGTTGCCGAACAGGCCGCGCTTCTCGACCGGATCCCATCCGAGACCCATGCGCAGGAAGGTCAGCGCCACGCCGCCCTCCTTGCGCAAAGTCACCCGCTGGCCCTTGACGAGGCTGACCGGCCGGTTCTTGGTGAGACTCACCTCGGCGGGCGGAGCAGCCGGGGCGGGTGCCTGCTGGGCGGGTGCGGGTTGACCGTACGGCTGGGGCGGTGCGGCCTGGCCGTAGGGCTGCGGAGGCGGGGCCTGCGCGTACTGCGGCTGTGCTGCGGGCTCACCGTAAGGCTGAGGAGGCGCGGGCTGCGCATACTGCTGCGCCGGCTGGGTGTACGGCTGCTGAGGCGGTGCCGGCTGGGCCGGGGGTGTCGGCGGGGCGGGCTGCGGTGCCGGAGTCGGTGCTGCGGGTGCGTCGTCGACCGACACGCCGTGGTCGGTGACCAGCGCGGCGAAACCACCGGCGTAGCCCTGTCCGACGGCCCGGACCTTCCATGCGCCCTGACGCCGGTACAGCTCGAGGGCGATGACGATCGATTCGCTGCTCAGACCCTCGATGCGGTACTCGTACAGCACCGCGCCGGTGGCGTCGGCGACGCGCGCGGTGGGCGGCGCGAACCGGCCGAACGTGCTCGACGCGTCGTCGAGCGTGATCACGGCCCGGACCTGTGCGATGTCGGCGGGGATCGCACCGAGCGACACCGCCAGCGAGGCGGCCTGGCCGGGCGCCCCGGGAACCAGACGCACGCCCGGACCGGTGGGCTGGTTGAAGAACACGAAGTCGGCGTCCGACCGGACCTTCCCGTCGGCCTTCACGAGCAGGGCGGACAGATCGGCCGGGGTGGTCAACTCGAGGGAGACGACCACATCGGAGGCGGTGATGGGGCCGTTCTGGCCCTTGGCGAGCGAAGTGGTCACGTCAATCGTCCTCACTGGGTGGGCGGCGCCGGCAGGCGGCACTGGTGGGCGGTTGGGATCGGTCGAGCTCGGTCCCCACTCTACGAACCGGACGGCATCCGGGTGGAACCGGCAAACCAGGCGAGGATCTCCTCGCCGGCGGTGACGCCGGCTTCCTCGGTGACGGTGACGGTCGGGTGCTGCCAGTTCAACGTCTCGAGTTCACCGTGGCACGGCCGGATCGCCGCGTCGGCCGCCTCGAGCATCGGTGCGTCGAGGGCACCGTCCCCGGCGGCGAACACCGGCGAGTCCTCGCTGAGCACGCCGTCGGCGACGAGCCGGCGGTGCACCTCGGCGACCGCGTGGCTCTTGCACACGCTGTCGGGGACCGTGTAGATCTTCCGGCCCTGCTGGGACGCGCCCCAGCCGTGGGCGCGGCACCACTCGTCCCACTCGGCGAGAAACTCGGCGGGCTGTACGTCGACGTCGACGACGAGATAGCAGAACAGGTCGTCGGCGATCCGCAGCTTGCGCACCCAGTCCGGTGAGATTCGGGCACGCAGCGCGGTGAGCACCTCGTCGAGACCGGCGCCGCCGGCACGCACCGCGGTGTCGAGCCCGCCGCGCCAGACGGGATCCGGTTCGCCGTCGACCAGGATCGCGCCACCGTTGCTGGTGATCGCGTACCGCCACGGCCCGCCCGGCAGTGCGATGCGCCGGAACTGCGCCGGGGTGCGGGTGGTCGTCGGGACCAGTTGTGCCGTGGTGCTCAGCTCCCGCAAGCGCTGCGCGGACCTTTCCGTGAGGTACGACAGCGGCGCACCCTCGTGGTATTCGACGCACAGCAGGTCACCGCGGTCGAGTTGGGCCCGCGTCATCGCCGCGCGCGAATAGATCAGTGTGCGGTCGAGATCCGAGGCGATCAGTGCTGTCACGGCAGATCCTTGATCAGGCCCATGCAGGAATAGGCGAGGTCGGGGACCTCCTCGACCGGAACATCGCGCGCCGCGGCGAGCATCCGGATGTGGGCGTGCTCGGCGGCGTCGGCCTCGCGCACGAGAACCTTCCACGGCACCCGCCGCAGCAGCACCCGCGTCGTTTCCCCCACACCGGGTTTGACGAAATTCACGGTGGAGATCCCGTATCGGGCTCGGATCAGTTCCACCGACGCCCAGCCCGCCCAGGTCGGGGTGCGGTCGGAGTCCATCACGCGGCGGGCATCGGCGACCGCGGTCTCGCGGTCGCCGAATTCGGCGCACACCGCGTCGATCAGCGTCTCGGACACGTCCTCGCCGGCGAGGTCCGCGTAGAACTTCGCGCCGTGGAACTCACCCGGCCCGATCAGGGTGTCGTTGAGGACCGTTCGTGAGATCAGCCCGGAAACGGTGGAATTCAGGCACGCGGAGGCGATGAGGAAGTCGTCGCGGGTGCCGTAGGTGCGCACGCACCGGCCCGGGTCGGCCAGGACCGCCAAATCGTCGGACAGCGCAGGGCCACCCGCCGCCGCGTACTCGGCGAGCGCTGCGGACAACTCGCGGGCGATCGCGCCCTTACCGGTCCATCCGTCGACGAAGACCACCGACGCCGGATCGTGCCGCGCGGTGATGTGGTCGAGCGCGGCGGCGTCGATTCCGCGCCCCCGCACGATCGAAACCGCATAGTGCGGCAACGACAGTCCGTGATGGTGCTGCGCCCACCGCCGGATCAGGATGCCGATCGGGGTGCCGGCACGGGCCAGCGACACGAGCGTCGGATTCGGGCCACGTTCTGCGAGAAGGAGTTCGGTGACGGTGCCGACCGCCCGCGCCAGTCGCCCGGAGGTCTCGGCGAGCACCTTGTCGAACAGTTCGCGGTAGGCCGCGTCGGGCCGGTACTCGACCGGCAGCGACTCGGCGTAGTGCGCCAGCCCCGCCTGGATGCGCTGTTCCCGCGCGGCGACATCGGCTTCGAGGTCGACGCGCGAGAGGTCCTTGAGCAACCAGGTCACGTCGTCCGGTGCGTACGAGCCGAACCCGGGTCCGGTCAACGGTGCCGTCACAGCGCCTCCCTGCTGATGCGAAGCGCGACCGGGTCGGTCGCGGGAATCACCGCGACGACAACGTCCTCGCCGGCTTCGGTGAGGACATCGACGAGCCCTCCGGTCGCGCGGAGCCGATCGGTGTCCGCGGGGCTGTCGACCACGAGCACGAGCGCGGGCCGCCGCTCGGCGTCCGGCCACTGCGCGTTGTACAGGTAGCGGGGCACCTCGGTTTCGTGTGTCTCGGGTACGTGTTCCGGTGCGAGGAAAGTGAATCCGCGGCGCAGCGGATATCCGGGGACGTCGAGGACGTAGCCGGGGGAGCGGGTCGTGGTCTGGAATCGGGTGACGGTTCCGCGGGTCGCGAGAGCATCGGCGAGCCGCAGCGGCAGGTACATCAGTTCCTCGTGCCCGATCACCATGGCCGGGCGCCCCGGCTCGAGGGCGGCGGCGAGGGCATCGGCGGCGGTGGCGATCGCGGTATCGAAGGCCGCGGTGTCGGCGCTCAGGAAGCCGTGCCGCCCGCCATCGGGAACCGTTGCCGGCCAGGGCAGATCGACGAAAGCCGCGGTGCCGCGATGCGGCGCCTGCGGGTTCAGGGCCGGGTCGGGCAGGGCGGTCACCCGCTCGGTGGTGCCCTCGGGTATCACGGCGCGGCCGGCCGCGAGCGACACGTGCTCGATCCGTACGCCGAGGTCGGCGGCGGCCTCCGAGACCCCGCGCCGGTGTTCCTCGGCGCGCATGTCGACGAGGGAGGCGATCACGTACCGGGTGCGCGGGTGGTGCCGGTGCAGCGCGCGAATCGCGTCGAGTGCGGTTGTTCCGGTGGAGATCTCGTCGTCGACGAGCACGAGCGGAGCCGAGTTCGCGAACAGGTCCGGCGAGGTCGGCTGGAGCAGATGGAAGGTCGCGTGGGAGTGCCCCTCCTCGAACCCGGCGAACGTGTCGGCGCCCGGAACGTTCCGGCGGGTGGAATGCAGATAGCAGGCCGCGCCGATGCGCGCGGCCACGCAGTGACCCAGGCCGGTCGCGGTCTCCGCGAAGCCCAGCACGACCGCCGTCGAGGCGTCCTCGCCGAGCAGTTCGGCCACCAGATCGCCGAGCCGGTCGCCGGCGGCGAGCACGACGGCGGGATCGGTCGGCACGTGCTTGCCCAGCACGGTGGACACCAACAGGTGCGCGCGGCGCGGATTGCGGCGCAGCCCGGGGTGGACCAGCTCCGGCACCCGGTATCCCGCGGGCGAATCGTGGTGATGCAACATCAGGCCGAACTCTTTTGTCGCCCAAGGAATCCGAAAGTCCTCGACGACGCCGTCCGGCGCGACGGCGCTCACCGGTGCACCAGTGCGGTCAGCAGGTCCACGAACGTGACTCCTTTGTTGGTGACACCGAACACCGATGCGCGCAGCACCGTCTGCTGCGCCCACGTGCGGTGCGGGCGGCGTTCGTTCATCTTGTTGCGGTAACCGGACGCGCGCACCCCGCCGGCGTCGCCGCCGAGGACGTCGACGGCGTCGTGGTACTCCTCGTGGGTCACCGCGGACAGTGCGTTTACCGCCGCCACGTGTGACGGATGGATCACCGTCTTGCCCTGAATGCCGTTCGCACGGTCCAGGGCGATCTCCCGGAGCAGCCCGTCGAGGTCGCGGCTGACGAGCTGCTGACGGAACACCACCGCATCGTGTTCCTCGAACGGGGTGGCGCGCAGCATCGGCCGGAACATGCGCTCGTGGTCGGCGAAGTACTCCCACACGGGCCCGGTGATCACGAACCCGGTGCCGTCGGTGCGGCCCAGATAGTTCACGACATCCGCGATGACGTCGACGACGACCCGCACGTCGTAGATCGTGAGGTCGCGGTCGCGGCGGATCCCGAACGTACCGCACATGTCGGTTGCGCCGATCCGCACGGCCAGCACGCGGTGCCGGTGTTCGGCGAGCAGCTCCGCAACGCCCTGCAGTTCGTGGTCGCGGGTCTGACGGTGGACGAGCTCGCTGGACTCGAGCACCGGCATCGCATACAGGTGCTTGCCCAGCCGCTCCGACGCGGCGGACACCGCCTCGAGGAACGCGCGCCCGGTCTCCGCGCCGAACTTCGGCAACACGAAACCGGTGAGGGCGCCGACACCCGCGCCGAGCCCGGAGGCGATGCGCTCGACACCGTCGGGTGTGCGGACCCGCACGAACAGCAGCATGCTCGCGGCGTCCGTGCCGGCCAACCGGTCGAGCGTGTCGACGGTGTTGCGCAGCCCTTCCTCCACCTCGTCGTCGGCGACGGCGTCCTCCAGGTCCAGAACCATCGAGGTCACACCCTCGGCGGCGCGACGCACGACGGTCGCGGCCAGATCCGGGCGGGTCGCAGGCACGTACAGGGTCGCACCGAGCGCGAGCGCGAGGCGTTCGCGGTCGTCGCTGTCGTCGAACGGTTGGGGGTGGTGGAGGAACAGGGCGTCCCGAGTCTCCGGATCCAGGTGCCGGAAGTGGCGTGTGCCGCGCACCTCCGTGAAGGTCCCCCCGCTCATGAGCTGTCCGTCCGTCCTCTCATTCGTTGCACCACGCCGGTGATGAAGTCCGTCACCGCGTCCAGGTCGCGCACATACGCCCAGTAGTCCGGGTGGATACCCGTCAGCGAATCGACGGCTCTGTCGATCCGGGCGAGTTGTGCGTCGAGTACCGAGCCCCATTCTGCGGTCATGCCACGCTGCACCGCGAGGTGCTGCGCGTCACGCAGCCGGAATCGGACGGCCTCGACCTTCGCATCGGGATTCTCCCGTACGGCGCGCAGGGTCGCGAGTCGACCGGTGACGGCGTCGACGTTCTGCTCGGCGACCGACAGCTGTGATCGCGCTGCAGTGGCGTGATCGAGGGCCTGCTCGGGTTGACCTGCCGACAACGCCGCACGGGCCGCGGCCAGGCTCTCCTCGGCTTTCGTGAGCATTTCGGCGGCGCGCCGGTCGTTGCCGGCCAGATCCGCGGAGCTTGCCGCGTTGAACTCGCGCAGCAGTGCCGAGTACGCCGGGGCGAGACCCGCCGACCGGGTGCGGACCGCGCCGATCCGGGTGGTGACGGACGCCACAGCGTTCCGGGCCCGGTCTGCCTGTGCGGGTGCCTGGGCGAGAACCTGCCGCAGCGCCGCCGCGGCCTGCTCGACCTGCGCGGCCCGCTCCCGCATCGCAACGGCCCCGGTGGCCGCGCCGAGCGCACCGGTAGCGGCATCGAGCGCGCGCGCCGCTGCCTGCACCGACGGATAGCCGGTGAACCGGGCGTTTTCCGGCAGCTGCAGGGCCTGCTCGGCGGCCCGAGCCTCGGCGCGTGCCCGCTGCGCGAGTTGCGGTGTGGCCGCGGCCACCGTCATCGCATGGTCGAGATGGCCCCGATGGGACCCGTAGAATTCATCCAGAGTTCTTGTTGCGGAAGTGATTCGCTGGATCGCCTGCTCGTATTCGGCGGCGCTCGCCAGACGCTCTTCCGGCTCGGTCCGGGCGAGATGCAGATAGATTTCGGCGGCGTCGTAACACGCCTCGCGGATCGGTGTCCACGTGCGGATCAGGCCCCGTTCCGGTTCCAGTTCGTGCGATGCGGTGACCGCAGCCTCCGCGATCGACTGCCGTCGGTCCATGTCGAGGAACGCCGCCACCATCGTGTCGTGGGCGCGGCGGGCTGCGGGATCTTCGGTAGGGCCACCCCCGAAGAGGCGGCGTGTGAATCGGCTCGCCACGACCCGAATGGTACTGGTCGGCGCGCCGCGGGCGCCGGACCGGTGAGGAGGTAGGAGCGCAGGCGCGGATATCCGTTTAGGCTGAAAGAACACGCGCAAATCGGGCGGGTCCATTCGGACGCGCCGACCCACGATCGATCGAAAGGACCCCGCATGGGTGTCAGCTTGACCAAGGGCGGCAATGTTTCCCTCACCAAGGAAGCGCCGAACCTGACCGCTGTGGCCGTCGGCCTCGGCTGGGACGTCCGTACGACGACCGGCACCGACTTCGACCTCGACGCCAGCGCCATCGCGACCGGTGCCGACAAGAAGGCCATCTCCGACCAGCACTTCGTGTTCTTCAACAACCTGAAGACGCCGGACGGCTCCATCGAGCACGCCGGCGACAACCGCACCGGTGAGGGTGAGGGCGACGACGAGGCCATCAACGTCGACCTTGCGGCGGTCCCTGCCAACATCGAGAGCATCTACTTCCCCGTGTCGATCTACGACGCGGAAACCCGCAGCCAGTCGTTCGGCCAGGTCCGCAACGCCTACATCCGCGTCGTCGACCGTTCGAACGGCAACGAGCTGGCCCGCTACGACCTCACCGAGGACGCTTCCACCGAGACCGCCATGGTGTTCGGTGAGCTCTACCGGCACGGTGCCGAGTGGAAGTTCCGCGCCGTCGGCCAGGGCTACGCGTCCGGCCTGGCGGGCATCGCCCGCGACTACGGCGTCAACGTCTGATTCACCGACTGCACGATCCGGCCCCGGACACGACCGTCGGGGCCGGACTCGTCTCTCCTGTTTGCAGTACCTCGCTGCATCGACCTGACTACTGAGAAGAAAGGCCGCAGTCGTGTTACTGCGAATATTCGGGGCGTCGTTCGCCGTCACCGTCGTCTCACTCGTGGTCGCCTTCCTCTACGGCGGCCCCCAGGCACTGTTCCTGTGCGTGATCCTCGGCATCCTCGAGGTGTCGCTCTCGTTCGACAACGCGGTCATCAACGCGACCGTGCTGCAGCGGATGAGCGATTTCTGGCAGAAGATCTTCCTCACCGTCGGCATCCTCATCGCCGTGTTCGGCATGCGCCTGGTGTTCCCGCTGGTCATCGTGTGGGCCGCGTCGGGCCTCGGACCGGTCGAGGCGCTGAACCTCGCGCTCAACCCGCCCGCCGACGGTGCCGCGTACTTCCCCGACGGCAGCCCCAGCTACGAAACACTCATCACGGACGCGCATCCGCAGATCGCGGCGTTCGGCGGCATGTTCCTGCTGATGCTGTTCCTGCACTTCATTCTCGAGGAACGTGACATCCACTGGTTGCGGTGGATCGAACGTCCCCTCGGGAAGGCCGGCAAGCTCGATCAGCTCGAGGTCGTCATCGCGTCGGTGCTGCTGCTGATCACCGCCACGGTGATCGCGCCCGACGACAAGGTGTCGACGGTGATGATCGCCGGCGTGCTCGGCATGATCACCTACATCGCGGTCAACGGGCTCGGCGAGATGTTCCACATCCCCGGGGAAGGTGAGGAGTCCGCCGGCGGGCCGTCCGGTCTGGCCAAGGCCACCGGTAAGGCCGGCTTCTTCCTGTTCCTCTACCTCGAGGTCCTCGACGCGTCGTTCTCGTTCGACGGCGTGATCGGCGCGTTCGCGATCACGTCCGACCCGATCATCATCGCCCTGGGCCTCGGCTTCATCGGCGCGATGTTCGTCCGTTCGATCACGATCTTCCTGGTGCGCAAGGGCACCCTGTCGGAATATGTGTACCTCGAGCACGGCGCCCACTGGGCGATCGGTGCGCTCGCGCTGATCCTCCTGTACTCGATCGGCACGCACGTCCCCGAGGTGATCACCGGCCTGGTCGGCATCGCACTGATCGGTGCGGCCTTCGCGTCGAGCATCTACCGCAACCGCAAGGAAAAGGCCCAGGAGGCCCTCGCTTCCTCCTGACCTTTTCCCGGCCCACCCGCGTCACCTGGTGAGGGGATCCATCATTCGGCTATCCGGGTGATGGATCCCCTCACCGGCTTTCTCTGCGACCGGTGTCAGGCGATCGGTGCCAGCGGCGCGTTCGCGCGATCGAATTCGGGGACGACGAAGTCGATGTCGTAGGAGGTCGTCGTATCGTTTCCGGCGAAGACCTCACGCACGATCCGGCCCTTGTCGTCGATCCACAATTCGATGGACGGAGGAGTCTGCTCGATCATGATTCGGCGCATTTCCTCGGCGCTCGGGGTCCCGGGGCCGGTGGGAAGCGAATCGGAGAAGGTCGCGAGGAGCGCGTCTGCGTAGGCCGCCACATCCAACGTGGCGGAGAACCGGGTGACGTCGACCGCGTCCACGCTGTCGGTGCCTTTCTCCTCCGCATCGATGGTGAATTCGGCCAGGAGGGCACTGCCTTGTTGTCGATCCCGAACCAGGTCCCGGATGAGGAACATCTGACCGGTTTCGTCCGATGCGACGTCGACGCGATACCAGACATCGGGCTCGACCGACGATGCGCCGGCATCCGGCACATCCGTGAACTGCATGAACAGGTCATCGCCTTCGAACAGCACCTGAATCGGCCCGCGGGGCGAATTCGGTACCTGCCCGAGAATGATGTCGTGTGCGGTATCGATGGTCGTGGTGATGGTGGTCCCCTGCGCCGCGATCTCGCCGCGCTGCACCTCTTGGCCCGCCGTGATCTCGAATGCGGCGCGGACCTTGTCGAGAGCGGTCTCTGCCGAGGTATAGGCGCCGGCCGCAGCCGTGCCGGTCGACGTGGCGTCTTCTTCGCTGGAGCATCCGGCGCCGACGAGCACTGCGGAGACCGCGAGCACCGCGCCGGCCGTACGAAGACGTTTCGATGCGAACATGTTCGAACTACTCCCCTGGTCGCTACGAGCGCTCACTCGGCGCCCACAGCCTGGGATGCTATCCCGACGCGACGGCATCACCCGCACCGCGTTACGCCCATCGCCGGGCTATTGCGGGAAGATGCCCTCGCGCAGCAGTGTTTCCGCGTCGGCGAAAGCGCGGGCGCGACGCGTGACGGTGGGAGGGCCCGGCGGGTTGCCGTTCCACCGGTCGAACAGCGTGCTCAGGCTCAACACCAGCCGCTCCGGCGAGCGCCACGCACTCCATCGTCCGAATTCGTTGCTGCGCGCGAGTTCTCGCGCCGTCTGCCGCACGGAACTCCCGCGCGCATGATGATCGCGGCCGGCGTCGCGCAGCCACCACCAGTAGTCGCGGAGCGCCCGCAGGTCGTCGACGGTGCCCGTCGGCCCGTGACCGGGAACGTACACCGCGGCGTCCCACCGGATGAGACGGTCAAGGGCGGCGAGCCAGTTGTCGAGCGGGCCGTTCCACAGGATCGGGGTCGAAGCGACGAACAGGAGGTCGCCGGTGAAGACCACGCCGGCGTCGGTCACGTGCGCGACGACGTCGCCGGCGGTGTGGCACGGGCCGAGCCGTTCGAGCTCGACGGTTCGATCACCGACCGTCAGCCGGTGGGTCGTGTGGAAGGTGCGGTCAGGCAAACGCGGTGTGCGACGGGGGAATCGGGCATCGGACCGCACCCGCGCAACGTAGGCCGCGGCCGCACCCACCGGTCCCGGAACGCGGCCGATCAACGCGCCGGTGGTCGCCAGCGCCGTCAGCGCGGCGGGCGGCAGGTCCTCGTGCATCGCGTCCAGCGACGCCGCGCTGGTGGTGATTCGCGCCGCCGACGGCAGCGTGTCGTTCCCCCACCAGTGGTCCCCGTCGGAATGAGTGTTGACCGCCTCGGTGACGGGAGCCGCGGCGACGAGCGGTCGTTGCACCTCGGAAATACGTTTCGCCCCACCCGCCGGTCGGACGCATGAACGCCCACACCCCGTCGCCGATCTGCGTCAGCCCACCCTGTTCCATTTCCGCCCCCTGGTCGCCGTGGAGCATCCACGCTACCCACCCTCGGTGCCGGAGGGTTTCGGCCGGCGAGCGTTCGGGTAATCGCGTGCGACCCCGGGTGTCGAGGAGAGGTGGATGTGACGTGAAGCCGGCGACCGTTCTGGGAACCACAGCGGCGACGGCGGTCACCGCCTTCGCCGGGTCCCTCGCCTCCCGGGAGGCGAACTCCCGGTGGTACCGCAGCCTGCGCAAGCCGTCGTTCCAGCCGCCGGCAGCGGCGTTCCCCATCGTCTGGACCGCGTTGTACGCCGACATCGCGGTCACCTCCGCGGCGGCGATCGACGAACTGACCGAGCGTCGCGAACTCGGCGCGCGGCGGAAGTACGTCACCGCGCTCGCCGTGAATCTCGTACTCAACGGCTCGTGGTCGTGGGTGTTCTTCAAGGCGGGACGGCTCGTCCCGGCGACGGTGGTGGCGGCACTGCTCGCCGCCAGCAGCGCCGACCTCGTACGACGTACCGCCGACGCGGTGCCCCTCGCGGGGGCGGCGATGTCGCCGTATGCGGCGTGGACCGGGTTCGCGACGGTCCTGAGCGGGCGGATCGCCCAATTGAACGGGTGACTCCGGGCGCCGACAGACGCAGTTCGGGCATACGCGATGATGGGAACATGCTCGAAACACCCGTGATGATCGGCATCGTCTCCATCTGCATCGGATTCGTGTTCTTCATGCTCGCCGCGACCGGCACCAGGAGCAAGTGGGACAAGAAGGTGACGATCACGCTGTTCGCCGTCGCGATCGTGTTCATGACGGTCGTTCCGGTGATCGGCGCCGTCGGTTTCGCAGCCTGACCGGAAGTCCTCAGGGGCACGTGAGCGTCTCGCGCAGCACCGCGGCGAACTTCTCGGGCTGCTCCATGAATCCGGCGTGGCCTCCCGGAAACTCCTTCGGCGCCAAGGCAAGTGCCTCGGCCAGAGCGACCGATGTCGCGTACGTTTCGAGCCCCCGCGACTCGGCGCCGATACCGACCACGAGGCGGGCAGGCGCCGCCGCCAATGCGGCGAGGTCGGGCAGATAACGGGTGGTACCCCGGATCTCGTGGGCGAAGAAGCGGGCGCCGTCGGCGAGGTCCTGTTCCGGCGACTCTCCCGGCGGGGGACCGGCGGGTTGTGCGTCGGGCCCGGCATCGCCGGCATCCTCGAATCCGGCGAAGTCCATGAACGCGGCCCACGCCGCGGCGAGACCGTCACGGCGGAAGGTGTCGATCATCGCGTCGACCGCCGCGCGTCGTTCCGCGGCGTCGGGAAGCAGCTCGGGCAATGGTGGTTCGTGCGCGACCAGGGTGCGGACCCGGTCGGGGTACAGCGTCGCGACTGCAAGACCGGTGACGGCGCCTCCGCTGGTGCCGAACACGTCCGCGGACTCGGTGCCGAGTGTGTCGAGCACGGCGACGAGGTCGGCGGCACGCAGGTCGGGTGTGGAGTCGGTGTGCGGGTCGTCGAGGATGCTGCGGCCGATGCCGCGGGGATCGTGGGTGACGACGGTGTGATCGTGCGCGAGCGCCGCGGCCAGCGAGGTCAGGGCGGCTGCCCCCATCGGGGCGCCGGTGAGGATCAGCAGTGGGCCGGCACCACGGATTTCGCAGTGCAGCCGGCCGCCGGACACGGGAACGGTGTGGGTGATGGTCATGCCGGAACAGACCCGCGAGAATTCGTTTTCTCATCGCACGCCGATAAGTGACCGAAGTTGTCCGCATTCGCTTCTACCGTGGGATACGTCTTCAAACCGATGGAAAGGGCAGCAGAACATGGCCGACAATTCCCGGTCCGGAGAGCGTGCGGACATCCTCGGCATCCTCGCGGAGCAGCGCGAGATGTTGCTGATCACCGCCCGCAACCTGAACGACGAGCAGGCCCGTACGCGCAGCACGGTCAGTGATCTCACGGTCGGCGGGCTGATCAAGCACGTGACGGCGACGGAGAAAACCTGGATCGAGACGATCCGCAATCTCGACGACACCACCACGTTCGACATGGACTCGGCGATGGAGCAGTACTACATGCGCGACGACGAAACGCTCGCCGGCCTGCTCGGGTCGTACGCTGCCGTCGCGCGGGACACCGAACAGTTCGTTCTGGCACTCGACGATCTCGACCTGCAGGTACCGTTGCCCACCGCGCCGTGGGCGCCGGAGCGGGAATGGTGGAGCGCGCGAAAGGTGCTGTTGCACATCATCCGTGAGACCGCCCATCACAGCGGCCATGCGGACATCATCCGCGAGTCGCTCGACGGCGCGAACAGCACGATGCAGCGCGGCGCCGACGCCGGCATGACCTTCGACTAGACGAACCCGATACGGCGGATGTGTGCGACGCCTTCTCCCCGCATGCCGCCCGGCAGCGACCCTGGTGAGGTCGCTGCCGGGCGGTGGCCGGACGGTGTGGGTCAGCTCGCGGTGGCGGTGACTTCCGTTCGGG
>NZ_BCXI01000054.1 GCF_001895025.1 Rhodococcus zopfii NBRC 100606 = JCM 9919 | reverse complement strand
CCGGGCCGGACGACGAACGAATCACCCGACGGCTCGACCGTCACGCGGTAGTGCCCGACCACCGCCGGGTCAGATAGCGGTGCCAATGATGAACTCATCGCGAGTCGCCACCGCCCTCTTCACGACAGCCGCCGGGTCGAGCGGGACCGGAGCCTGGCCGAGGGCCGGAGCCAGCGCGGCGACCGCCTCGTCGGCGACCGGGACCCACTTCGAGACCCACCCTTCGAGCACCTCGGACAACGAGGGGTCCCGCTCGAGCGCATAGGTCGTCAGCGCCTGCGTCCAGTCCCGGCTGCGGGCCGAGTCGCGGGCGAACTCCGCGGCCAGCTCGGCGACGAACCGGTCGCCGTTCTGTGCTGCGAGGTCGCTCAGGCAGTCGTTGAACAGCGTGTCCACCGTGGGCTTGACGACGACGCAGAGGGCCGTGAAGGCCTCACCCCAGTCATAGCTGATCAGGAGGGTTTCGAGTGCCTTGCGCAGGGGCTGCCAGGCGGGGTCGGACTCCCAGATGTCCCGGCTCCGCGCGGTCTCGGCGATGTCGTCACCGTGGGTGTTGGCGAGCACCTTGGTCCAGTAGGCGATCCGCTGGATCCGCCGCATCTCGTCAGCGGCCTGGAAGTGGGCGCAGTTGGTGATGTAGGACGACGGGGCCATCTGGCCGACGTACAGGCTCACCATCTGCAGCACGTGGATCGGGAAGCGCAGCGGTACGAAGACGTCCGCGAGAGTGGCGACCCACGCCGGGTCCAGGCCGCCGACGAGGCCGCTGGCCTCCGAGCGGTCCACCAGCGAGTCGACGAAGATCTCGCGCTCGTGCTGCATCGCGACGTAGTCGCGGTAGGTGAGCTTGTAGGGGTCGCGGAACGCCTCCCAGTCGTCGACCTGGAACGGCGAGCCCTCGCGGTTGTTCAGGTACCAGGTGTTGATCGGCGTCGCCGGGTCGAGCTCGAAGGGAGCCGGCTCGCGGCGGAAGTGGTAGTGGAACTTGCCGGTGACGGCTTCGTACGGGGTGGGCTTGCGCTTCACCTCGCCGAACTGGCTCCAGGTGCGCTGCTTGCGGCGGCCTGCAGGGGTGGTGGTCATGTCAGTTGTTCCTCTCCAGGTACCACTCGATGCTGTCGTCGGAGGTGAGGACGCGGCCCGAGAACGAGGCCAGCGCCTGCTCGAGTCGCGTGATCGGGTAGGTGTAGCCGAGCTCGTCCTCCAGGGTGGCGCGCGTGAGCACACACCGGCCGGGAGTGTGGATTCGGACGTAGCCGCCCTGGTCGTCGACGGTCACCGGCAGGTCGGGGTTGTCCCGCTCGACGGCGGCCATCACGGCCTCGGCCAGGTCCGGGTCGAAGCCGCGGATCACCGGGCCGACGAGATGTGTTGCGGCGCTGTGGTTGTCGGTCATGGGTGGCCTTCAGCTCTCGTAGGACTTGTTGTAGTGAGTTTCGCCGTCCTGCGGGATCCCGACCCGGACGACCCCGTCGTTCTCCTCGACCCGGTAGCGGTACAGCGTCGAACCCTTCGGGTTGATGCCGTCGCCACACTTCATGTCGAACTCCCACAGGTGGCCCGGGCAAGCCAGCACACAGGTCTCCTCGTCCCACTTGCCGTCGGCCAGGAGCACCTCCTGGTGCGGGCAGAGGCCCTGGAAGGCTGCGTACGTGCCGTCGAGGTGGTGCACGATGACGACCTGCTCACCCTCGACCTCGGCATCGACGATGTCGCCTTCCCAGATGTCGTGCGCCTCGGGAACTTCCACCCACTTGATGTCGACGTCTGCGGCGACGTTCGCCTCGGTCATCACAGGTACCCCACTTCCACGACGTCCATCGGACCGAAACCGGCGCCGGTGACGGTGACGTCCGGCGCGACGGGGACGGAGTTGTAGCGGACCTGCATGGGACGGTCCCGGGCGGGGACGCGACGTCCGACCACGTGGTAGGCCACCTTCTCGGCGACCTGGGTCATGGTGTCCTGGTCGTCGACCGGGACGAGCATCAAGACGAAGTCACCGTCGAACATGCCCTGCAGCGGGAAAAGTGCCATGTTCCGTCTCCCTCACTTGTCCGCGCCGACAGGCAACTTGCCAGGCACGTAGGCCTCGGCGGCCCATTCGTAGTTGGTCGCGTCCTGGCCGCATTCCTCGGGCGAGAGGCTCATGTAGGCGAGCGCGCCACCCAGGTCCGGCGGCTGGATCTCGCCGCCGAGGAACCGGTCGATCACGCTGGTGTGCCCCTTGAACCGGTCCGGGGACTCCTCGAAGATCCACTTGCAGGGCACCGAGCAGAAGTTGTACTGGCGTCCGTCGTGGACCAGCGTGTGCGGCAGCGGGCTGTCGAGTTTGCCCGCGTTGAAGCCGGCCGGCGTGCAGATCGGGATGTGGCACATGTTGCAGACCATCGGCAGGGTCTCGGGCAAGGTCGCCTCCGGCTTGCCCGCCCGGATGTTGTCGCCCATGACGTCCCAGTGCCGTCCGAAGTTCTCGTTCCAGCCCGGGTACTTCTGCTCCAGCCAGTCCCGCTCCTCCGGCGAGGCCCCGGCATCGGGGTTCCACCAGACCGTCGGACGCCAGTTGTAGACACCGAGGTGGTACGCGTGATGCAGCCAGTCGAGCTCCGGCAGGAAGTATTCGTCCCAGTACCACGGCTTCTCCAGGCCGAAGTCGCGGAACTGCTCCAGGAACTGCTTGACGATGAACTCGCTCATGAACTCCTTGAAGGAGTGGGCGCGGTGCTCCAGCGGCGTGTAGTAGTCCATCGACAGTCCGGTCAGCAGCGCGAAGACCTTCCACGAGCGCCAGAACATGTGGTCGACCAGCTTCTGGGCAACATCCTTGTGCCCCTGCTCGATGAGGATCTTCACCGTCGGCTCACCCTGCTGGGAGTGCCGTGCCTCGTCGGTCTGAATCGAGGAGATGAGCGAACCGAAGTCCACGTCGCCGACCCGCATCGCGTCGGCCGCCATGCCCAGGAACTGCAGGTTGGTGAAGCCGGTCTCGAAGGTGAAGGTCAGCTGGATCGCGGTGGACACCGCATCGTTCGCGCCGAACATGTCGTCGAACAGGCTGCGGGCGGCGAGCGCCCCCCACTCGTTGGTGTGGAAGGCCTTGTGGGCCCAGTCCGCCCGCGGTTCCTTCGCCAGAAGGCCGTAGGGGAAGTACGTCTGGATCTGGCCGTGCCGGGTCTCGTCGAGGGTGCCGTACAGCGCCATGTTGCGCCACGCGGCGGCGCGGCCGAAGCGTCCCATCCGGGATTCACCGATGCCGGCGGTGTACTCGGGGACTGCGATGGCGCCGTAGTGGGCGATGATCGCCGACTTCCAGCCGGGGTCGAGGGACTCGAAGATCTTGGAGCGGCCGACGACCGCGTTGACGGCGTAGACCGAGGCGTCCTTGCCGAACTGGTTGTGGACGTACTCGGTGTAGGTCACCTTGTAGGGCTCGTCCCAGGACCACCAGTCCTCGGCGGCAACGCCGTGGCTGTTGGAAAGCTCCTCGGGAAAGACGTCCTTTTCGTCGACGTAGGTGAACGTCCAATTCATATCTCGCGTGAGGTCGTACCACTGCGACCGCTCAAGGCTGGGCACCTGATGACTCCTTCGAATGGGGCCGACGCGCGCTGCGTTGGGGTTCCCGAATTAGAGCACCGGGTGATGGGCGTCACAACGACGCTCTTCCATTCAGCGGAAGTCGATTCCGCCGGCCCCGAACAGGGGCCCGCACACCGGGCCAAGCGCGGCCCAACGCGGGGTCGCGGGGTCGCACCTGCGGGGGTGCCGATCCGCCGGGTCGACGTCGGCGACGAGGCACCGGCCGAACGCGGACCGGTCGGCCTCGCCGCCGAAGCCGCCCTCGATCCGCGGACTGATCGAAAGAGGTTCTGCCGCAACAGAAGAGAATCCCGGTTGGCCGGACTGGGATGCTCGTCGATCCGCGGTGTGCACCCCCGGCGAATCCCGGCTCGATCAGGCTTCGAGGAAAGCGGAATCGGCGGTGTCGTGTGCCTCATCCCTGCCGAGTCACTAGCATTCGAGCGTGGTCGGATACGGAAGGAAACTCCAGGGGTTGGCAATCGCCCTGTCCGCCCTCGCGGGGTTCGTCGACGCGCTCGGTTTCGTCACCCTCGGCGGTGTGTTCGTCTCGTTCATGAGCGGCAATTCCACCCGCATGAGCGTGGGCATCGCCGACGGCAACTGGTCGCAAGCCGCACTCGTCGCGGGGATCATCGGACTGTTCCTCCTCGGCGTCGTGCTCGGCGGCGTCGTCGCGGAAGCCACCGGCCCGGACCGCCGCACCCGAAAAACGTCCGTTCTGGCCGCGGTGTCCACACTGCTGTTCGTCGGTGCGGTGGCCGCGGGGCTCGGCTGGACGCCGGTGGCGGTCGTCGCCATGACCCTGGCGATGGGTGCGGAGAACAACGTGTTCCGGCGCGACGGCGAAACCAGCGTGGCGCTGACCTACATGACCGGCGCGCTGGTCAAGATCGGACAGCGCCTCGCCGCAGCGATATTCGGAGGACCCCGGTGGACCTGGCTGCCCTACCTGGGACTGTGGGCCGGGCTCGTGTCCGGGGCCACTCTCGGCGCGCTCGCCCACCGCATGTTCGGTCTGCACGCGCTGTGGATCGCGACCGTGGGCGCGGTCACGCTAACCGTCGCCGTGCGATTCCTCCCCTACAGCACCGGGCCCACCCGGCCGATGTGAACATCGGGCCCCGCCCGCGAGGGTACGGGCCTTCGACTGCCGTGGGGCGGGTCGCGCAATGGTTGCGATGACGCAACAGTGGGGGACGATGAGCGGGTGAATCCGCCACGGCGTCCCCGGGGCCCACCGGGAGATCGAGCAGGTCGCAGACACTCTCGGCGCCTGAGCCGCCAAAGCGCTGCTGGGCAAAGACGTGCTGTCCGACGAAATGCCTTGGGTCACCGGATTCATCGGCCTCCCGGGTACCCGGCCCCAGCTACGAGATGATGCGTGAGTGCGACACCCTCCTGACGATCGGCTCGAGCTTCCCGTACACCCAGTTCCTGCCCGACTACGGCCAGGCCCGCGGGGTGCAGATCGACATCGACGACCGGTTGATCGGCATGCAATATCCCAACGAGGTCAACCTTGTGGCCAATTCACGCACCGCACTGACGGCCCTGATTCCGCACCTGCGACGCAAGGAGAATCGCGCATGGCGTGAAAAGATCGAGTCCGACGTCGCCCGATGGTCCCGTGGGTCGCTTCGTGCACGGCCATGTAGACCAGACACATGAGCAGGGTCACCGGGACGGTGACGACCGGGCTCCAACCGGAGGTCAGCGGCACATCGAGCAACAGGGCTGCCGCCACGGCGCAGAGCGCCACCAACACGAAAAGGCCCTGGACCGCGACGGCAAATTTCCTGTCCTTCTCGAGATCGACGGTTCGATGGATCCGGTAGCCGGAAGGGAGTTCCGCGGCGCTTCGCAACCCGCGCCGACCCCGCATGCCGTCTCCTTCGAGTTCGTCCCGCTCTCCCGGTGCCGGACCCGTCGTCCCGACCGGTCCCGTTCAGACCGAGAGCAACCGCTGGAAGAACTCACGGTAGCGCTTCAACGCGAGACGAAGATCCTCCGTGGACGCTTCGTCGCCCCGATCCCATTGCTCCTCGAGCCGCGACCGCGCGTCCGCGAAGCCGCTCGTGAGCCGCTCGACGACATCGGACACCAGACCGTCCGCCTTCCGGACGCAGTCCCTGGGATCGTCGACGAACCCCGCCTGGACCTCGTCCCAGCGGGACCTGAGCCCCGACAACTCGACCTCGGCGAAAAGTTCTTGCCGAGAATCGGATTCGGTCCCCGCGGACGTCGTCTCGGCGTGCGCGGTCGGCGCGCCGATGTCGCCGGTCGACGGACCGGCGCTCGCCGTCGCCGCAGCCGCCTCTCCTGCCGAGACTCCGCTTTTCCCTGGCGCAGAGTCGATTCGGTGCGTCGACGATCGGGCGCCCTCACTCGATGGTTCTGCTCCCCCGGCCGTTTCGGTGCTCCCGGGATGCGGATCCTGGGTGGTCATGCGCGCGCCTCCTTCGGGTTGTCCTGATCGTTTTCCCGCGCGAGTAGCGACTCGAAGAGCGTTCGATAGTGGACGAATGCCTCGCGCTGGTCCTCCGTGCGGACAGTGCCGTTCTGTTGCGTCAGATAGACGCCGTGCGCGGCGCGGTAGTTGTCGACGACCGTCGGGTGATCGACCGAGATGTCGGCCGCGCGCCTGTCGAAGTCGTCGACGGGGTAGCCACGCTGTCGCATGACGTCGGTGACGAGGCGGTCCGCAGCACCGACCGCACTCGAGGGATCGTCGATGAACGCGGTCTGCACCGTCCGCCAGGACTCCTGATACTTGTCGCGCGCCTCGGGCGAGAGCGACACGATGTCGAGGGCTTCCCGCTTCTTCTCACGCGCCGCGAGCTCGTTCTCCGCGGCGCGCTGTTCCCCGACCTCGCCGACGGTCCGCTCGTACTCGGGACCGAACCGCTCCTTCAGGTGCTCCGTCCGCGTGCGGCCGCGCGCCGCGCGCGCAGCGACGACCGCCGCAACGACCGCGACCACGGCGATCGCCGCAAGCACCCCGATCAAGATCCATCCCCACACAGGCATCTCGTCCGACCTCCTCGTCCCCGACCGGATACCCGAACGACGGATGCGGAAACGGAGAAGTATTTTCGGTCCCGTGTGCGGACCCGAGTCGAACTCCGGGGTCAGTTCTCCGTGGTGACCTTCTGACCGGCAGCGTCGAGAACCCACCACACGCCGCCCTCACCCTGACCGTCGACCTCACCGGGGGCGGTGTCGTCGACATAGAAGTAGAGCGGCCATCCGTTCACCGTGATCTGCTGGGTGCCGTCCGGCCCCGGAATCGTGCCGATCTCCCCGCCCACGCCGGCGACCTGCGGGGTGGACGTGTCGGTGGTGACCGGCGGCCACTCGACGAGGCACTCCCCGGTGCACGCGCTGGCCCCGGAGCCGGGTGTGTCGCGGTCGAAGATGTAGACGGTCATCCCGCGGCCGTCTACGACGATGTCGCCCAGTTCGGAGCCCGCGACCGCAAGCGCCGCGCCCGCCGTCTCTGCCGGTGCGGTGGGCGCGCTTTCCGTCGTGCGAGCACTCTCGGTGGTACGCGTCGCCTGGTCGTAGGCTCCGCTGTCGGTGTCGGTGTCGCCGCCGTCGTCGCTGCAGCCGGCCAGCACCAGGACGGCTGCGATCGCCACCGGCGCCGCGGCCCGCGCATATCTGTTCCGTGCGGATCTGCTCATGGGATCGGGTCCTTCTTCCTTGTCGGTGCCCGTACCTGCGACCGCGAGGCAGGGGCCGGAATCTGGCGGACGTACCGTCCACCGACCTCGACGAAACCCTGATGGAGGCCTGTCCATCCTCCCACCGGCACGTTCGGATCGGCGCGGATCGGGGACTGCCATCCGGAGATTTCGCCCCGGGGACGTGGCCCGCGGCGAACAATCGACCCCATGACGAACGCCGTGTCCCCTGCCGACCACTACCGCGATCTCGCCGCCAAGTTCACCGCCATCGTCGACGCGGTCCCCACCGACCGGTGGAGTTCGCCGTCGCCGTGCGACGGCTGGACCGCCCGCGACCTGGTGCAGCACGTCGTCGACACCCAACGCGAGATCGTCACGAGGGTCGGCCTCGAGTTGCCGCCCGGGCCGTCGCCGGAAGCCGACCCGGTCGGGGCGTGGGCCGCGACCCGCGACGGGGTACAGGAGATCCTCGACGACCCGGCCCGCGGAAACCTGGAATACGACGGCCATTTCGGGCGGACATCCCTCGCGGCGACGGTCGACACGTTCTACACCTTCGATCTGGTGGTGCACGGATGGGATCTGGCGCGCGCGACGGGACTCGATGAAACCATCGCCGCCGCCGACCTCGATTTCGTCGAGTCCGCGGCGGCCGGGATGGGTGAATCGATCCGTATGGAGGGCGTGTGCGGCCCGGCCCTCGAGGTACCCGAGGGCGCCGACCGCACCACCCGGGTCCTCGCGTTCCTGGGCCGGCAGGCCTGATCGTCACTTGCCGGCGTCGTGCCTGGTCGTCGTCGTGCAGACGGTCGCCGACGGGCGGCACCCATACCGTCGTATGTCCGATTGATGCAGGTACGGTGCATCCATGCGCGCCCGCCCGTACGCCACCACGAACCCCCACCGGCTCGCCGCTGCCTTGCTCCAGGTCGCAGCACGCAGCGGCCTGGACTCGGCGAGCGTGCGCGAGGTCGCGAGCGAGGCCGGGGTGTCGATCGGCGCGGTGCAGCACCATTTCCCGACGAAGGACGAGATGCTCGCGTTCGCCTTCCGGGCACTCGCCGACCGGGTCCTGGGGCGGCTGAGCAGCACCGATCCCGATATCGACCCCTCCCGGACCCTTTTCGCCGCGCTGAGCCAGCTGCTGCCGCTCGACGAGCAGCGAGCCAGCGAAGCGCAGGTGATGGCGGCGTTCGCGGTCCGCGCGGCCACGTCTCCGCCGCTCGGCGCGATCCGCCACGCGACACTGTTCACGATGCGCACGGGGTTGTCGGCGGTCCTGATCCGGATGGGCACCCCGGAGCCGGAGACCCGGGCGACCTTGTTGCTCGCGGCTGTCAACGGCCTCGCTCTCGACGCGATCGCGAGCCCGGCGCTGTATCCGCCGGAGTTCCTCACCCACTCCCTGCACACCCAGATTCAGCTGGCCCTCGCCGACGGGTGATGGCGCCGCGATGAGCGAGGATTCACGTTCCCCCCGCGCGGAACAACGCTGGACCGCCTCGGCGTTCGTGCTCGTGTCGATGTCCGTGCCGTTCCTGCTTCCGTCGCACTACTCGCCGGGTACCCCCTGGTTGCTTCCCGCGATCGAGGGGTTCGTTCTCGTCGCTCTCGTCATCGTTGACCCCGGTCGTATCGACCGGCCGGGGCGATGGGTGCGGGCGCTGTCCGTTGCATTGGTGGTCGCGATCGCGGCGGGGGCAGCGTGGAGTGCGGCGCGGCTGGTGTGGGATCTGCTGCACGGATCTCCGGCGACGACGGTCGCGACCGCCCTGCTGGTGTCCGGTGCGCTCGTGTGGATGCAAACCGTACTGGCGTTCGGCTTTCTGTACTGGGAACTCGACGGGGGCGGTGCCGTGAACCGGCACCTGCGACCACGGGCCCATCCCGACCTGGCGTTCCCCCAGCAGCTCGAGCCCGGACTCGCGCCCCGAGGGTGGCGACCCGTCTTCGTCGACTACCTGTTCCTCGCGCTGACCAACGCCACCACGTTCGGTCCCGCCGACGTCCTTCCCTTGGCTCGGTGGGCCAAGCTGACCATGGCCGTGCAGTCCCTGCTGTCGGTGGTGATCCTCGGTCTGGTCGTGGCGAATGCGGTGAACCTGCTGAATTGATCGTGTGCCTGTCTGGCGGTTCCGACCGCCCCCGAGGCTTACGGGCGGCAAAGCCGCACACCGATAGGGTGCACGAATGTCGTATTCGGACGCCGAGGCACCGGTGGGGGCCGGGCGGTTCGCGCCCAGCCCCTCCGGCGACCTGCATCTGGGAAATCTGCGAACCGCAGTGCTCGCGTGGTTGTTCGCCCGTAGCAGCGGACGCCGATTCCTGGTGCGCGTCGAGGATCTCGACCGCGTCCGGCCCGGCGCGGAGCAGGGCCAGCTCGCAGATCTGGCGGCGCTCGGCATCGATTGGGACGCCGAGGTCGTCCATCAGTCGCGGCGGCGTCGGCTGTACGACGACGCGATCGACCGTCTCACCCGGGCCGGGCTGACCTACGAATGTTTCTGCACGCGGCGCGAGATCCAGCAGGCGACCTCCGCTCCGCACGCGCCGGCCGGCGCCTACCCGGGCACCTGCCGCGCATTGTCGGCGACCGAGCGGGAGGAGAAGAAGGCATCGGGCCGCCCACCGGCCGTGCGACTGCGGGCCGCGACGGACTTCTTCACGGTGCACGATCTGCTGCACGGCGATTTCACCGGGATCGTCGACGACCTGGTGCTGCGCCGCGGCGACGGGACCCCCGCCTACAACCTGGCGGTCGTCGTCGACGACGCCGCACAGGGGATCGATCAGGTCGTGCGCGGCGACGACCTGCTCGCATCCGCACCCCGGCAGGCGTATCTGGCTGCGCTGCTCGACCTTCCGGCCCCCGTCTACGCGCACGTCCCGCTCGCGCTCAACGAGGAGGGCCAGCGGCTGGCCAAACGCGACGGCGCGGTGACCCTCGCCGATCAGCGCGCCCTGGGACACACCCCGGCCGAGGTGCTGGGCCGGATCGCGGTGTCCCTCCGCCTCGCGGACCCCGGAGAGCCGGTGACGCTGCCGCTGCTGCTGGATCGCTGGAACCCGTCTCTGCTACCCCGGCACCCGTGGGTGTTCGAGACCGAGCCCGCCCGACGCGACGACACCGGGACCTCGGACGAAGTTGATCTTCGTGCACAACGCCCGGATCGGACGTAGGGTGCGGAATTGACTTCCCGCTCAGCCGCCCCGAGAGGACGAGCCATGACGACCGGCGGTTTCGACCCCAATCAGGACCCGTACAGACCGGGCAACAGTCCCGACAACCCGGATCCGAAGAATCCACAGGGTGGCTACCCGCCACCTCCGTCCGGCGGCTATCCGCCGCCCGGGAACTACCCCCCGCCGCAGGGCAACTACCCGCCACCTGGGAATTACCCGCCCCCGCCCGGGAACTACCCGCCCCCGCAGGGGAACTATCCTCCGCCGGGGAACTACCCGCCTCCCCCCGGGAGCTTCTCGTCGCCGTCTCCCGGCTACTCCCCCGCCCCGACGCAACTGAGCGTGGGGGACGCGATCTCGTACGGATGGTCGAAGTTCAGCCAGAACGCCGGGGTGTGGATCGGCTTCATGGTCGTCGCCTTCGTGATCCAGGGTGTGATCAACCTCATCTTCGGCGGTTTCGACACCTCCGGCGAGTTCACGCTGTGGCGCGCGATCGGCGCTGTCGTCGGCGCGATCGTCGGCTATCTCATCCAGGCCGCCTACGTCCGTGGAGCGCTGCACGAGATCGACGGCAACAAGCCCGCGTTCGGATCCTTCTTCCAATTCACCAACGTCGCCGCGGTGATCATCGCGAGCGTGATCGTCGCCCTCGCCACGATCATCGGCTTCGTGCTTCTGATCATCCCGGGTCTGATCGTCCTGTTCCTGACCTGGTGGACGCTGCCGTTCGTCATCGATCGGAACCAGGATGCGATCGCCGCGATCAAGTCCAGTGTTCAAGCAGTCTCGTCCAACGTGGGCACGCTGCTGCTGCTCGCGCTGGCCGTCGTGGGCCTCAATATCGTCGGTGCGTTGCTCTGCGGCCTCGGATTGCTCGTCAGTGTTCCGGTGACGATCATCGCGTCGACCTATGCGTACCGAGTGACCACTGGGGGTCCTGTGGCACCCTGATCGTGCAGCGTGCGGACATATCGACCATATCGACGAGTGCTGCACGGCCGATGTACCGTGCAGCATCCGCACGCCCGACGACAAGGGAGACACATGACCACCGGGGGATATCCGCCTCAGTCCGATCCGCACAGTTCGGGGGCATACCCCGCACCCCAGTACGGCGGGCAGCCGGCAGCCGGGCAACCGGCGGATTACACCACGCACTTCCCGAACCCGATCACCTCCGGTTACGAGCCGCCGCAGCAGAACCCCCCGCAGTACGGCGCCCCCGCCGGCGGACAACAGTACGGTGCCCCTGCCGGGCAGCAGTACGGCGGCGGGCAGCAGTACGGCGGACAGCCCTCGACACCCCAGTACACCGCGCCGCCCGCCGGACCCCAGTACGGTGCGCCGCCCCAGTACGGCGACCCCCAGGCCCCGCAGTTCGGTAACCAGCCGACGCAGCAGTTCGGTGCACCGCAGCAGCCCGGCCAGCAGTTCGGCGCTCCGGCCGCCGGACCCCAGTACGGGGCCCCGCAGTACGGCGCTCCGCAATACGGCGCTCCGCAATACGGCGCTCCGCAACCCACCTTCGGCCCGGGTGCCGGGCAGCCGGGCGAGCTGCTCCCGCGGCTCGGCGCGCGCATCATCGACGCGCTCATCATCGGTGTCCCGTTCGGGATCCTCACCGGGATCGTCTCCCTCGCCGGCAGCACGTTCCTGACCGTGGTGCTCGGGCTGCTCACGGGCCTCGCGCTGCTCGGCTACGCGGCGTACTTCGAGTCCACGAAGGGCTGGACCCTCGGCAAGAAGGTGCTCGGCCTGTCGGTGACCGGCCCGGACGGCGGTCTCCCGACACTCGAGCAGGCAGTGAAGCGCAACGCCTACCTGGGACTGCAGGCATTCGCCGGCATTCCGGTCCTCGGCTGGCTGTTCAACATCGCCTCGCTCGCCGCGTTCATCGGCATCGCCGTCACGATCGGCCAGAGCCCGACCAAGCAGGGCTTCCACGACGCGTTCGCGGGCGGCACCCAGGTCGTCAAGTCCTGATCGCACCGCACCCGCCGCGGGCCTCGTCCAGCACGGACGGGGCCCGCGGCGTTTTGTCCGTACTTCGCGTTGCCGCGCCACGGATGCTTGGATGACCGGGTGACAGAGCACGCACCGACCCCGAAAATCCCTGCCTCCGGACCGGCCGCCGCACCCGATCATGCGGCGTTCGCGCACGTGGCCCGCAGCTACTACCCGGGGATCGTCGCGCTGTTCACGACGGTGCTCATCATCTCCAACATCTGCGCGACGAAGGGCGTCGCGTTCTTCGGCGACACCGACGTCGCGATCGGCTCACTGCAGGTCCTGCCGATCCTCACCGACGGCGGGTTCTTCCTGTTCCCGCTCGCCTACATCCTCGGCGACGTCCTGAGCGAGGTGTACGGGTTCGCGGCGACGCGACGCGCGGTGTTGTTCGGGTTCGGGGCGGTCGCCTTGGCCGCGCTGTGCTTCTGGATCACCGGTCTGCTGCCGCCCGCCGACTTCTACGAGAACCAGGCGGCGTTCGACGCCGTCCTCGGCGTCGTCCCGCGCATCCTGCTCGCCGGTCTCGCCGGTTACCTCGTCGGCCAGTTGCTGAACTCGTACGTGCTGGTGCGGATCAAGGAGCGCACGAAGGAGAAGCACCTGTGGGCCCGGCTGATCGGCTCCACGGTGGTCGGCGAGTTCGCCGACACGCTGATCTTCTGCGCGATCGCGGCGGGTGCGATCGGCATCTCGACGTGGAGGGACTTCGCCAACTACGTGATCGTCGGGTTCCTGTGGAAAACGCTCGTGGAGATCGTGGTCATGCCCCTCACATACCGGGTGATCGCGCACGTGAAGAAGCACGAACCGAGCTACTCGGCCTGACTACGGACGGGCGGCACCCGAATAGAACCGCCCGAGCGTGTCCGCCTTGTGCTCGGCGAAGTAGCCGCCCTCGATCGAGGCGCGGATCTCGTCGACGAGCCGGACGGTGAACCGCTCGTTGTGGATCGTGCACAACGTCGACGCGAGCATCTCCTTCGCCTTGAAGAGGTGGTGGATGTAGGCGCGGGTGTAGTTCGCGCACGTGTAGCAGTCGCAGTTCTCGTCGATGGGTGTGAAGTCCCGGCGGAAACGGCTGGTGTTGATGTTGAAGCGGCCGTCCGGATGGTAGATGGCGGCGTTGCGCGCGACCCGCGACGGATTCACGCAGTCGAACGTGTCGGCACCGTGTTCGATCGCGACGAACATGTCGTCGGGTTCGCTGATACCGAGCATGTGGCGGGGCTTGTGGGCGGGCAGTTCCTCGGTGCACCAGCGCACGATGGTTCCCAGGTTCTGTTTCTCGAGCGCCCCGCCGATCCCGTATCCGTCGAATCCTCGCCCGGATTCACCGACGATGGATTCCAGTCCCCGGCATGCCTGCCGGCGCAGATCCTCGTACTGCGCGCCCTGCACCACCCCGAACAGCGCCTGGTACGGACGGTGCGCGCGCTCGGCCGTGAGCTTCTCGTGCTCGGTGATGCAGCGCACCGCCCACGCCTGCGTCCGCGCGAGCGACTCCTCCTGATAGCGCCGGGTGTTCATCAGGGTGGTCAGCTCGTCGAACGCGAACATGATGTCGGCGCCGAGCTGATGCTGGATCTGCATCGACACCTCGGGCGTGAACCGGTGACGGGAGCCGTCCAGGTGTGATTTGAAGGTGACGCCGTCGTCGTCGACGTGCGCGAGCCGTTCCTTACCCTTCGCGATGACGTCGTCGGACCGCACCCCGACCGCCTCCATCGCCAGCACCTTCTTGAATCCCACGCCGAGCGACATCACCTGGAATCCGCCGCTGTCGGTGAACGTCGGGCCGTCCCAGTTCATGAACTTGCCGAGTCCGCCGGCCTCGTCGACGATGTCCGGTCCCGGCTGCAGGTAGAGGTGGTAGGCGTTGGCGAGAAGCGCCTGCGCACCGAGATCCTTCATCGCCTCGGGCAGCACTGCCTTGACCGTCGCCTTGGTGCCGACACCGACGAACGCGGGCGTGCGGATGTCGCCGTGCGGGGTGTGGATGGTGCCGGTGCGGCCCAGGCCGTTGTCCAGCCGGGCGCCGACGGTGAAGAACGGATCGGGCGGGGAGGGGACGGCCGGGTCGGTGCTGCGTGGGGCGTTCACCCGACGATTGTGCCAGCTCACCGTTGACCGGGCACCGACCGGCCGGGGCCGGCTCGGGTGCGTCGCGTGGACGCTTCCGCGACCGCTACGTCCGGGCATTCTCGGCGCTCCGCCGGCGCGACACGCGTCTGGCGACGGCCTTGCCGACCTCGTCGACCCACAGGACGATCGAACCCACCGCGACGGCCAGCGCCCACTGTGCCAGGGTCAGCGACGTGGTGTCGAAGAATCCTTGCAGCACAGCGGCCTGGACCACGCAGACCTGCAGCACGATCACGGCGACGATCGCGATCCAGACGGTGTGGTTGGTGAACGTCTGCAACGAGAAGACCGATCCCAGGTTCGATCGCACGTTGAACAGGTTGAACACCTGGAAGAACACGAACGTCGTGAACGCGAGAGTCGTCGCGAACAGCGGGTCGCCGGCGCTGTCCGGGAACAGGTCGGGCGCGAAGTGCAGCACCGCGATCGTGCCGGTGGCCATCACGATCCCCAGCCCCAGGATGCGCTGGACCCGGGCCCGGTTCAGCAGGGCCTCGCGGGCCGCTCTCGGCGGTCGTTTCATCGTGCCGGGCTCGGCAGGGTCGACGCCGAGCGACAGCGCCGGCGGGCCGTCCATGATGATGTTCACCCACAGGATCTGCAGCGCGGTGAACGGCGCGCCCCCGGCCAGCCCCAGCGCGCCGGCCGCGAGGAAGATCAGCACGAACCCCCACGCGGTGGTGAGCTGGAACTTCACGAACTTGACGATGTTGTCGTAGATGCCGCGACCCTCGGCGACCGCGGCGACGATCGTCGCGAAGTTGTCGTCGGTGAGGATCATGTTCGCAGCACCCTTGGACACGTCGGTGCCGGTGATGCCCATGGCCACGCCGATGTCGGCCTGCTCGAGGGCGGGGGCGTCGTTCACACCGTCGCCGGTCATCGCGACGATCTCCCCGCTGCTCTGCAAGGCCTTGACCACCCGGATCTTGTGTTCGGGCGCCACCCGGGCCAGCACACCGAACTCCGCCGCGCGGGCCTGCAGCGCCGCGTCGTCGAGCCCGTCGAGGTCCGCTCCGCTCGCCGCGCTGCCGGTGATGCCCAGTTGCCGCGCGATCGCCGACGCCGTCACCAGGTGGTCGCCGGTGATCATGTGCACGGCGATCCCGGCGCCGCGCGCGACCTCGATGGCATGCCTGGCTTCCGGTCGCGGTGGATCGACGATGCCGACGACCGCGTACAAGGTCAGGTCGGACACCCGCTGCTGCAGGGCGTCCGCGTCGCCGCGGGGCACCGCATCCAGGTCACGGCCCGCGATCATCAGGGTGCGCAGGCCCTCCGCGGCGAGGTCGTCGATCGCGGCCCTGATCCGGCCGTGGTCGCCGTCGCCGATCGGGACCGGCCCGTCGGCGCCGAGCATCGACGTGGCCCGGCCGAGCAGGGCGCCGGGGGCACCCTTCACGAAGACCCGGTAGCCGCCCTCGGGTACCGCGTGGAAGGTGGCCATGTACTTGTAGGCCGAGTCGAACGGCACCTCGGCGAGCCGCGGCAACGCGGCCCGCGCCCCGTCGACGTCGATGCCGCCCTTCTCCGCCAGCACCACCAGCGCACCCTCGGTGGGATCGCCGACCAGGGTGCCGTCGTGGACGGTCGCGTCGTTGCACAGCGCCATCCCCAGCAGCGCCGCGGTCATGTCCGGTGCGGGCAGGCCGTCGCCGACGAGGATCTTGCCGTCCGTGCCGTACCCGCTTCCGGTGACCCGGAAGCTGCGGCCGCGCACGAGCAACCGCTGCACCGTCATCTCGTTGAGGGTGAGGGTGCCGGTCTTGTCGGTGGCGATGTGGGTGGTGCTGCCGAGGGTTTCCACCGCGGACAGTTGCTTGACGATCGCGCCGCGCGCCGCGAGCCGTGACGCCCCCATGGCGAGGGTGAACGCGACCACGGCCGTGAGACCTTCCGGGATCGTGGCGACCGCGAGGGACACCGCGGTCAGGAGCAGATCCGACCAGGACTGCCCGCGCAGCAGACCCAGCACGAACACGAGGGCGACGGTGACCAGCGCAACGACCGTCAGCGTTCCGGCGAGCTGGCCGATGCGGCGTTGCAACGGGGTCTGCTCCACCCCGGCGGTGCCGAGCAGCGTGGCGATCGCGCCCATCTCGGTATGCATGCCGGTGGCGGTGACGATCATCGCGGCTCGCCCGCGGGTCACCTGCGTGTTCATGAACAGCATGCCGGTGCGGTCCCCGAGGGGCGCGGCCGGGTCCGCGACCTGGTCGATGTCCTTGTCGACGGGGTGTGATTCTCCCGTGAGCGCGGCTTCGGCGATCTGCAACCGCACGGCGGTGAGGAGCCGGCCGTCGGCGGGGACCGCGTCGCCGGCCTCGAGCAGCACCAGGTCTCCGGGGACCAGGTCGGCGCACGGCAGTTCCGTTTCCCGGCCGTCCCGGCGGACCCGCGCGGTCGAGACGGACATCTGCCGCAGTGCCTGCAGGCTGTTCTCGGCGCGGGACTCCTGCACGTAGTTGAGGATCGTGTTCAACGCGATGACCGCGAAGATGACGACGGGGGTTTCCCATTCGCGGGAGACGGTCGCGCTGACCACCGCGGCGATCACGAGCACGAGGGTCATCCGATCGGCGAGCAGGGTGATCACCTTGCGCCACACCGGAACACGTGGTGCCTCGGCGAGCAGATTGGGTCCGTTCCCGGCGCGGCGCCGCTCGGCCTCGGCGGCGGACAGCCCCGTCGCGGGGTCCACCCCGAGGGCCGCGGCGACCTCGGCGGGCACCCGGGTGTGCCACGGCGATTCGGCAACATCGGTCATGGGCTCCTACGCTATCGGTGGATCTTCCGGCGTGCTCTCCGTTCCACTGCACGGCCACGCTGTTCGTGATGTGCTGGACATGCCGGTACGTCGAAGGAGGAGTCATGAGCGAGCCGTCGGATGCGGACGTCGTCACCGTGCTCGGCGAGGACGAGTGCTGGGAGTTGCTGCGCACCGTGCAGGTGGGCCGACTGGTGGTCATCGCGGATGGCCGTCCCGACATCTTCCCCGTGAACTACGTCGTCGGGGACCGCAAGGTGCTGTTCCGTTCCGGCGAGGGCAGCAAACTGGCGGAGTTGGCGGTGCACGCGGAGGTCGCGTTCGAGTCCGATCTCATCGGCGAGCATGCCGCGTGGAGCGTCGTCATGCACGGCAGGGCACGAATCCTGACACATTTCAACGAGATTGAAGCGGCAGAGGAACTCGGCCCGACGCCGTGGGTGGCGACACCGAAGTACAACTTCGTCGAGATCACCGCGTCCGAGATCACCGGACGTCGCTTCACGCTCGTCGAGCACTGACCGGTGACCGAATCCGCGCAGCACCGCCTGCTCATGCGGTGCATGCTGCTGTCGGTCGCGACCGCCCTGACCACCATGGCGTTGAAGGCCGGGGCGGCGTGGATCACCGGTTCGGTGGGCCTGCTGTCCGACGCGCTCGAGTCGGCCGTCAATCTGGTGGCCGCGGTGGTGGGCGTCTTCGCATTGCGGGCGGCGGCGAGACCTCCGGACGAGAATCACGAATTCGGGCACGGCAAGGCCGAATACCTTTCCGCCGCAGTGGAAGGCGCGATGATCTTCGCGGCGGCCGGTGCGATCGTGTGGACGTCGGTGCAGCGGCTGATGGCGCCGGAACCGTTGACCGAGGTCGGTGTGGGCCTGTTCCTGTCGGCGGGATCGTCGATTCTCAATCTCGCGGTGGGACTGATGCTGCTGCGGGTCGGGCACCGACACCGTTCGATCACGCTCGTCGCCGACGGTAAACACCTGCTCACCGACGTGTGGACGTCGGTGGGGGTGCTCGCCGGCATCGGCCTGGTAGCGCTGTTCGGCTGGAACGTGCTCGACCCGATCGTGGCGTTGCTCGTCGGCGTGAACATCCTGCGGATCGGGTACGGGCTGGTGCACGAATCGGTCATCGGGTTGCTCGACGCGGCATTGCCCGACGACGATGTCGCGCAGGTGCAGCAGGTGCTCGATCGGTACCGTGACGGGTCGGTGACGATCCTGGCGCCCCGCACCCGGGCGTCGGGCCGGCAGCGCTTCGTATACCTCACGGTGCGGGTTCCCGGCGACTGGACGGTGCAGGCGGGACACGATCTGCTCGACCGGGTCGAGGCGGATGTGCGGTCGGCCCTACCGGGGACGTGGGTGTTCACCCACCTCGAGCCCACCGACGAGGCCGCGCGGCCTCGGTGACCTGGCCGCGGTCAGCTCCCGACCGCGAGACCCACGCCCAGGCTCACCATGACGAGGGCGACGACGCCGTCGAGGATGCGCCAGGCCCCCGGCCGCGCGAACCACGCCCGCAGGTAGCGCGCCCCGTAGCCGAGCGCCCCGAACCACACGATGCTCGCGGCGACGGCGCCGGTACCGAACCACCACTTGCCGGGATTGCCGTGGGTGTTGGCAACCGATCCGAGCATGAGAACGGTGTCGAGATAGACGTGCGGGTTCAGCCAGGTCAGCGCCAGGCAGGTCGCGAGGGCCGCGCCGATGGTGATCGTGCCGCCCGGCACCGCGCTCAACGCGGACGGCCGCAGGGCGCGGCGAGCCGCGAGCAGACCGTACGAAACGAGGAAAATCACTCCACCCCAACGGATCACCTCGAGCGCACCGGGGGCGCGGTCGAGGACGGTCGCGATGCCGGCGATACCGGCCGCGATGAGCACCGCGTCGGACAGGGCGCACACAACGATCACCGGCAGCACGTGCCGGCGGGCGATGGCCAGACGCAGGACGAATGCATTCTGGGCGCCGATCGCGACGATCAGCGAGAGTCCGGTGAGGAAGCCGGCGGCGACGAGGTTCACCTCGCTCACGCCAGGAAGGGTCACGGGATAAGAACAGTTGATTTTTCTTAAGGAACATTAGAGATTCTTCATATGGATCTGGACTTTGCTCAACTGCGCACGTTCGCCGCCGTGCTGGACGAGGGCACCTTCGACGGTGCCGCCGCGATCCTGCGGATCACCCCGTCCGCGGTGAGCCAGCGCATCAAGGCCCTCGAACAGCACGTCGGGCAGGTACTGGTGCGCCGGACCCGGCCGGTGACCGCGACCGGCCCCGGCGAGGCGATCATGCGGCTGGCCCGCCAGGTTGCCCGGCTCGAGCAGGACACGGCCGAGGCGCTCGGCATCACCGCGAGCCCGAACAGCTACGTGACGGTGCCGCTCGTGGTGAACGCCGACTCGATGTCCACCTGGATGCTGCGGGCGCTGGCCCGCATGCCGCAGCACCACCGCGCGCTGTTCGAGCTGCTGCGTGAGGACGAGTTCCATTCGACGGCGCTGCTGCGGGACGGCACGGCGATGGCGGCGGTCACGTCGGTGCCGGATCCGGTGCAGGGCTGCACATCCGAAAACCTCGGAGCCATGCGGTATCACGCGATGGCGAGCGTCGACTTCGCGGCGCACTGGTTCCCCGACGGCATGACGACGGCCGCGTTGCGCGAGGCCCCGATGCTGACCTTCGATCGCAAGGACGATCTGCAGAACCGCTTCCTGCAGCGGCACACCCGCAGCCGGTTCGACCCCCCGCGCAACTACGTGCCGGGGGCGCGCGAGTTCGTCGACGCCGCCCGCCTGGGACTCGGCTGGGGCATGCTGCCGGAACCGATGCTCGGCGATCCGGCGCTCGGGAGCGACGCCGATCTGGTGCCGCTCGCCCCGGACGAGCCGTTCGACGTGCCGTTGTACTGGCAGCGCTGGCGGCTGGAGTCGCCGGTTCTCGACGCGCTCACCGAGGCGGTCCGGCGCACGGCGCGTGAGGTGCTGCGCCGATCAGTCGGCTGACATCGAGCCCAGTCGGGCGAGCAGCGGGCGCCGCCCCCGTCGGCCCGTTTCCGCGCGGAGACGCGCAGCGCCTGACCCTCGCGGCTTGCCGACTCGGCAACAAGACTTGCCCTTGCGTCCCGGCGCCCCGCACAGTCGGAGCAGCACACGGAAGGACGCCGCCATGCCCGACGATTTCGGCAGGGAATTCTGGGAGGACCGCTACCGGGGTCGCTCCACGATTCACCGTCACCCCAATCCTCAGCTCGTCACCGAGGTCGCGGACCTGACGCCCGGGCGGGCGCTGGACGCGGGCTGCGGTGAGGGTGGAGACGCCCTGTGGCTCGCCGGGCACGGCTGGCACGTGACCGCGGTGGACATCGCCGAGGCGGCGTTGGACCGCGCACGGGCACACGCCGGATCGGCCGGGACCGATGTCGCAAACCGGATCGACTGGGTGCGCGCGGATCTGGCGGACTGGACCCCACCACAGGCCGAGTACGATCTCGTGACCTCCCACTACGTGCACACGCCCGGGCCGTGGGAGAAGCTCCTGCGACGCCTGGCCGACGCGGTCGCGCCGGGTGGAACGCTCCTCGTCGTCGGCCACGGCCATCCAGCCCACCCACACCCTAACGATCCATCGGCACCCGAATCACGAGTCACGACAGACGATCTCGCGGACGCACTGGATCCGGACCGCTGGGAGGTGGTCGTCGCCGAGTCACGCACCCGCACGGTGACCGGGCACGGTCGGCAGGCGATCGTGCTGCACGACGCGGTGCTCCGCGCCGTCCGGACGCCCTGACGCCCGCCCATTCGGCGTTCAGCCGCAGAAGCGGTCGATCGGGGGATCGTAGGACAGGCGTGCGGCCCGGCGACCCCAGGCTCGGCGACGCAGCGCGCCGACCGGGTCGGTGTACACCGCGGACAGCGACGCACCGAGCGCACCGGCGTCGCCGATCCGTTCGCCGAACGACGAGAAGGTCAGTGGCAGAGCGGGAAGCGCGCTCGCCCGCGCATAGCTGCGGGCGATGATGCGCCGGCCGGGAGGGTAGGCCGCCAGGCTCCGGCCCCCGACCGCGACGACGTCGGGGTTGACGATGTCGCGCATCACCGCGATCGCGCGTCCGATGGTGTCGGACCGTGAATCGAGCAGTGCCGCAGCTGCTCTCGATCCTCCTTCGGCCGCTTCGTACAGGTCGCCGACGCCCCTCGGCGCTGTGCCCGAACCGAGCACGCCGTCGCGGACCGCGGCGTCGAGCAGCGTCCGGTCCGCAACGGTGACCTCGAGGCACCCGACGCGACCGCACGGGCACGGCACGTCCGAACCCGTCGCGAGATGGCCGATCGTGCCTGCGCCCCTGCGTGGTACCGGGATGCGCCCGTCGACGATCCATGCGGCACCGAACGGTTCGTCGACATGCAGATACAGGTAGCTCGACGGGCTGGGCCGACCCGAGAGTTCCAGTGCCCACCGTTCCGCGTCGGCCATCGCCCCGACGTACGGGGCCACCGTGACCGGTACGGGGATCGCGGCGGACCACGCCGCGTCCGGCACGTCGTCCCATCCGAATGCGAGCCCACGGACGGCGCGGCGATCGGCGCGACCGTCACCGGCAACGCCGACCCACAGCGCGCACCGGGCCGGGAAGGCGAGACGGAAGCGGTCCAGCGCGGACCCGACCACCGGCACCGCGGCCCCTGCGGTGGCCGGGACGTCGAATTCGAGACAGTCGAGCACCCTTCCCCGGAGATCACCGGCGACACAACGGATCCCATAATCGTCGATGTGCACGCCTACGGCGAAGAACGCGTCGGTGTTCAGGTCGAGCGGAATCTGCGGTCGGCCGACCACCCCGCCGACCGTCAGCTCCGGACGGTCACGCAGCAGCGAACGCCCGAGAAGCTCACCGACCACCCGGTTGACGGCGGACAACGAGAACCCGGTCTGCCGTGACAGTTCACCGCGGGTCGCGGGACCGACCCTGCGCAGCACCCGCAGCACCTGCCCGGCCGGGGTGACCGCGTCGGACACCGGACGTCCCGGACGCGTCGCGGTCGGCGAGGTGGCGCGAGCGGCGATCCGGAGTTTCGACACGTCTGCCATGCGGTCATTGTCGACCGGTCGGCACCGTGAATGAACGCTTCCGCTCAGCGAGCGCAAAAGGGACGAGTCGTTCAGTCCACCAAGGCACGGAACTGCGCGTCGTACAACCGGGTGTAGGCACCGCCGGCGCGGAGCAGGTCCTCGTGCGTGCCCTGTTCGACGATGCGCCCGTCCTCCATCACCACGATCCGGTCGGCGTCGCGGATCGTCGAGAGCCGGTGTGCGATGACGAAACTCGTGCGGTCGTCGCGCAGCCGGGCGGTGGCCTGCTGCACGAGCAGTTCGGTACGGGTGTCGACGGAGCTGGTGGCCTCGTCGAGGATCAGGATGGACGGCTTGGCCACGAAGGCCCGCGCGATCGTGATGAGCTGGCGCTCACCGGCGCTGAGGCTGCCCGACTCCTCGTCGATGATCGTGTCGTAACCGTCGGGCAGTGCGCGCACGAACCGGTCGACATAGCTCATGCGGGCCGCGGACAGGATCTGATTCTCGGTGGCATGCGGGTTGCCGTAGGCGATGTTCTCCCGGATCGTGCCGCCGAACAGCCACGTGTCCTGCAGCACAATGCCGATACGCGACCGCAGCTCGGCCCGCGACATCGAGGTGATGTCGACCCCGTCGACGAGGATACGACCGGAGTTCAGCTCGTAGAACCGCAGGATCAGATTGATGAGTGTGGTCTTGCCTGCACCGGTCGGGCCGACGATCGCGACCATCTGGCCGGGTTCGGCGCGCAACGACAGGTGCTCGATGAGCGGACGGTCCGGGTCGTACGAGAACGACACGTCGTCGAACTCGACGCTGCCGTGGCGGCCCCACGGCAGTGTCGGCGCCGGAGACTCGGGCTCCTGCTCGGGCTCGTCGAGGAGCGCGAACACCCGTTCCGCGGACGCGGCGGCGGACTGCAGCAGGTTCACCATCGCACCGATCTGGGCGAGCGGCTGCGCCAGCTGACGCGAGTACTGGATCAGCGCCTGCACCTCGCCGAGGGTGATGGTGCCCGACGCGACGCGCAGCCCGCCCAGCACGGCGACACCCACGTAGCTGAGGTTGCCGAGGAACGTCACCAGCGGCATCACCGTGCCGGATACGAACTGGGCACGATAGGCGGACCGGAACAACTCCTCGTTGGTGTCGGCGAACCGGCGCTCGACGTCTGCGGTGCGCCCGTACGCGGTGACGAGCTCGTGACCGGTGAACACCTCTTCGATCTGACCGTTGAGTTTGCCGGTGGCCGCCCATTGTGACGCGAAGTGCTTCCGGGATCGGCGCGCCACCAGCGCCGTCGCGACGACGGACGCGGGCACCATGAACAGCGCCACGAGCGCGAGCAGCGGCGAGATCAACAGCATCATCACGACGAGTCCGATGAGGGTGAGCACGGCCAGCACGAGTTGACTGATCGATTCCTGCATACCGGTCGACACGTTGTCGATGTCGTTGCTGACGCGGCTGAGCAGGTCGCCGCGCGAGTGGGTGTCGAAGTAGCGCAGCGGCAGGTTGTGGATCTTTCGTTCGACCCGCGACCGCAGGTCCCGAACCACCCGCTGGACGATTTCGTTCAGACCGTACGCCGCCACCCAGATCAGCGCCGACGACAGCAAATACAGCGCCAGGACGATGATCAGGAGCCGGCCGAGCGCACCGAAGTCGACACCGACGCCGGGCACGGCCGCGGTTCCGGACACCATGTCGGCGAACTGGTCGCTGCCCTCGCTGCGCAACTGCGCGACCGCCTCGTCCTTCGTGAGTCCGGCCGGCAACTGCAGGCCGATGACCCCGTCGAAGATGACGTCGGTGGCGCGGCCGAGCAGCAGCGGCGCGACCGCCTGCGCGATCACCCCGAGCAGCACCATCACCAGCACGCCGTAGACGATGAAACGCTGCGGGCGCAGCAGCCCGAGGATCCGCTTGATCGACGCGAGTCCCTGCTGCGGCTGCGCCGGGACGGTCGGGGCCTGGGTGCTCATACGGCGGCCATCCGCTGGGATTCGACGATCTCGACGTACTCGCTGCAGTCCGACAGCAGCTCGAGGTGGGTGCCGGACCCGACGACGGCTCCGTCGTCGAGCACGATGATCCGATCGGCGTCCTGCACGGTCGAGACCCGCTGGGCGACGATGAGGACGCACGCGTCGCGGGTCTCGGGCACGAGAGCCTCCCGGAGTCGGGCATCGGTGGCGGGATCGAGCGCGGAGAACGCGTCGTCGAACAGGTAGATCGACGGCCGGCGGACCAGTGCCCGGGCGATGGCGAGGCGCTGACGCTGCCCACCGGACACGGTGGTGCCGCCCTGCGCGAGGACCATCTCGAGTTTGTCGGGCATCGCCGCGACGAAGTCGGCGCCCTGCGCGATCTCGAGGGCGTGCCACAGCTCGTCGTCGGTGGCATCGGGACGGCCGTACCGAAGGTTCTCGGCGATCGTGCCGGAGAACAGGTAGGCCTTCTGCGGAACGACACCGATCTCGCTGCGCAGCACCGCCGGGTCCAGGTTCCGGACGTCGATTCCGCCGACCTCGATCGAACCGGAGGTGACATCGATCAGCCGCGGGATCAGGCGCATCAGGGTGGTTTTGCCGGAACCGGTGCCGCCGATGATCGCCGTGGTGGTGCCCGGTTCGGCGCGGAATGTGATGTCGTGGAGCACGGGCGCATCGGCGCCCGGGTAGGAGAATCCGACGCCCTTCAACTCGACGGTGACCGGCCGGGACAGCGTCGACACGGCGTTCTCCGCGCGCGACACCGACGGCTCGGTGTCGAGGACTTCGAGGATACGGTCGGCGCAGACCGCCGCGCGCGGCGCCATCAACGCGACGAACGAGGCCATGAGCACGGCCAGGAGGATCTGGGTGACGTAGGTGATCAGCGCGGTCAGCGACCCGATCTCCATGTCGCCGTTGCCGATGCGGTGCCCGCCGACCCACAGCACGGCCACAGTGCTGGCATTCGCGATGAGGATCACCGCGGGGTAGAGCACCGCGTTGATCCGCCCGACACGCAGCGCCGTCGCGGTGAGGTCGGCGTTCGCCTCGTCGAATCGGGCGCGTTCGGAATCGTCGCGGACGAACGCGCGCACCACCCGGATACCGGTGATCTGTTCGCGCAGCACCCGGTTGACGTTGTCGATCTTGACCTGCATGACTCGGAACGACGGCAGCATCAGCGCCATCAGGCCCAGGATCGTGAGGATCAGGACGGGGACCGCCACGGCGACGACCACCGACGTTCCGCGATCCTCGCGCAGCGCCATGACGATGGCACCGACCCCCATGATGGGGGCGATGACGAAGATGGTGCAGGTCATCATGACCAGCATCTGGATCTGCTGCACGTCGTTGGTGTTGCGGGTGATCAGCGACGCCGCACCGAACTTGCCGTACTCGCGGGCGGAGAACTGCCCGACACGGCGGACCAGCGACAACCTGATGTCACGGCCCACGGACATCGCGGTCCGGGCCGCGAAGTACACGGCACCGATCGCGCATGCCACCTCGAACGCGGCGATTACCAGCATGATCCCGCCGGTGCGCATGATGTAGCCGATGTCGCCGCGGGCCACGCCGTTGTCGATGATGTCCGCGTTGAGGCCGGGCAGGATCAGCATCGCCACCGTGGACACCAGCTGCAGCACCACGACTGCAGCCAGTGCACCACGATGAGGCGTGAGGAACCGCCGCAGAAGCCTGACCAACATGAGGATCAACCTACCTGGGCGGACACGTCACGCCGCGATCGTTCACGCGTGAACCGTGTCCCGCTCGGACGTCGCGGCCAGTTCGCGGGTGAGCTTCTCGCCCTCGACGTCGACGTTCGGAAGGATCCGGTCCAGCCACTTCGGCAACCACCAGGCCTTGTCGCCGAGCAGCGCCATGACGGCCGGGATGATGACCATTCGCACCACGAACGCGTCGAAGAACACCGCGGCTGCGAGCGCGAAACCGATGGACTTGATGAACGCGTTGGGTTCGGCGACGAATGCCGCGAACACCGAGATCATGATGATCGCCGCGGCGCTCACCACCCGGGCACCGTGCCGGAAGCCGGTTCGGACCGCTTCCGTCGCGGTCGCGCCGTGCACGTAGTCCTCGCGCATGCGGGTGACGAGGAACACCTGGTAGTCCATGGCCAGGCCGAACACCACGCCGATCAGGAAGATCGGCATGAAGCTGACCAGCGGCTGCGGGTTGGAGATCAGACCGCCCCAGCCTTCCTGGAAGATCGCGACGGTCGCGCCGAACGTCGCCAGGACGCTGAGCAGGAAGCCGAGGGTCGCGGTGAGCGGCACCAGGATCGACCGGAAGACGAGCATCAGCAGGATGAACGCGAGTCCGACCACGACGGCGAGATACGGGACGAGTGCGCTCTGCAGGGTCTCGGAGACATCGCCTTCGAGGGCCGTCTGCCCGGTGATGCCGTAGGAGATGCCGGTGCGGGCGTTGAAGTCCGCTTCGCCGGCGCGCAGGTCGGCGACGAGATCCATGGTCGCGGCCTCGCTGGGTCCGGATCTGGGCGTGACCATGATCTGTGCGGTGTCGCCGGCCTCGTTCACCCCGACGATCTGCGCGTTGACGACCTCGTCGTGCTCGTAGAGGTCCTGCACGACCGCACCGAACGCGGCGGGCGACGACATGTCGGCGTCGCGGGCGTCGGCGACGACGAGCAGCGGGCCGTTGCGGCCGGGCCCGAAGGCCTCGTCGATCAGGTCGTAGGCCTGGCGGGAACTGGTCTGCGGATCGCCGGTGGCTTCGGTGGGCAGCGCGAGCCGCAGGTTCAGGGCCGGGACGGCGGCGATGCCGAGGATCAGGACGCCGGCCACGAGCGGGATCACCGGCTTGCGGGTGACCCAGCCGATGTAGCGCTGCGCGGCACCCGGCTTCTCCGAGTCCGCTTCCGGATCGTTCGCCTTCACACCCGGGAGGCGACCGGCGAACGCCTTACCGCCGAACAGGCCCAGGATCGCCGGCAGCAGGGTGATGGCGATGAGCACGGCGACGAACACGGTGAACGCTGCCGCGTAGCCCATCGCGGACAGGAACGGGATGCCCACGACGCTGAGCGCGACCAGGGCGACGATCACGGTGAGACCGGCGAACACCACGGCCGATCCTGCCGTGCCGACCGCGCGTCCGGCTGCTTCGGCGCGGTCGGCGGTGGCGGTGATTTCGTGGCGGAACCGGGAGACGATGAACAACGAGTAGTCGATGGCGACGGCCAGGCCGATCATGATGGCCAGCGTCGGGGTCATCGAGCTCAGGTCGGCGAAGCCGGTGGCGATGGTGATGCCGAGGCTGCCGATGCCGACGCCGATGATCGCGGTGATCAACGGCAGACCGGCGGCGACGAGCGAGCCGAACGTCAGCGCGAGGACGACCGCGGCGACACCGATCCCGATGAGCTCGGTGAGACCGCCGGGCATCTCGGCCTCGGCCGCGGCGGTGCCGCTGACCTGCACGTTCAGGCCGGCATCGCGGCCCACCTCCGCGGCGGCAGCGATCTGCTCACGCATCGTGTCGTCGACGTCGGTGAAGGTGCCGTCGAACGGGACGGTGACGAAACCGACGGTGCGGTCGGCGCTGAGCGGGGACAGCGCGGCGGCGTCGGCAAGCGCGGATTCCTCGGTACCGCCCTGCTGCTGCGCGGCGGCCTTCATCCGTTCGACGAGGCCCGCGTCGGCGGTGACGGGATCGACGAGGACACCCTGCTGCTGTTCGGGGGTCGCGGCGGCCGGATCGATCTTCGCGGCCTCGGTGACCCTGTCGATCCCGCGGGCGGCGGCGAGCACCTCGTCCATCGCCGCCTTGTTCTGCGGTTCGTCGAGGGTCTGGCCGTCCGGGGCGGCGAACACGAAGCGCGCGTTGAGCGCGCCCATCGGGTCGGCGGCGTTCGGGAAGCGCTCGGCGAGCAGGTCCTGAGCCTGCTGCGCCGGCGTGCCCGGGATGGAGAACGAGTCGGTGGTGGGTCCGGACAGAGTCGCCGCGCCCACGCCGAACAGGACGAGGACCGCGAGCCAGATGGACAGGACCGTGCCTTTCCGCCGGTAGGCGAATCTGCCGATCCGATACAGGTAGGTAGCCACAGGGCGCCTTTCTTTCGGATATGTCGCAGCGGAAGCCGGCTACGAGATTCCTTGCCGCAGCCGATCGAATGCGGCTCGGATGAGTTCTTCGGGGGATTGCGCGCCGGAGGTTCCGGCCATCCACAGGTCGATGGCTGCGCGGATCGCGGCCACTGCGCAGTAGTTGAGCAGCACCGGGTAGATGTCGGTGCCGGCGTCGTGGCCGCTGCGTTCGGCGATCGTCTCGACCAGCAGGGGTGCGGTGCGCGTCTGCATCTCGATGCTGCGCGAGACGAGGGAGGGGCTCTGCTCGACGAGTTCGAACATCGCGCACAGTTCGTCGAAGTCGTTGATCTCGGCTACGACCTCGATCGCCGCCGCCTCGATCGAATCCCACACGTGTTCGCCGGCCGGCCGGTTGCGTAGCCGGTCGAGCCAGTTCTGCAGCAGGGCCTCGAGGTGCCCGAGGACCGCTTCCTCCTTGCTCGCGAAGTAGTTGTGGAAGGTGCGCGTCGAGACGCCCGCTTCGGCGGCGATCGCGTCGGCGGTGACGGCTTCGATGCCCCGGGCGCGGGCGAGCCGGGCTGCGGCCGCGCCGAGGGCGGCCCGGGTGGCAGCCTTCTTGCGATCGCGCAGTCCGAGTTGGGTCACGTCATCCACGGTACCGAACTTGCAGAAGTCTGTAACTTTGCAGAGCTGTGCAGATTTATGCGCTTGGCCACACTCGCCGAGCAGCGGTGATGCGGCTCACACCTCGCGGCGCGTCCACGCTCCCGGATCGGCGATGAGATCGGCGACGAACGCGGGCAGGTCGTCGTCGACGACGTCGGCGAGCGTGACCTCCTCGAGGACCGCGCGCAGGTTCACCCGGACCGCGACCCACACATCCCGCAACCGCCGCGCCGGACCGGTGTAGGCCACGTCCTCGGGCCGCTCCCCGCGCACCGAGGCCAGCGGGCCCTCGACGGTGCGGATGATGTCCGCGATGGAGATCTCGTCGGCCGGGCGGGCGAGCCAGTAGCCGCCCTCCGGCCCGCGACGACTGCGCACCAGGCCGCCGCGTCGCAGATCGGCCAGCACTGCTTCGAGGAACTTGTGCGGGATCTGCTGCGACTTCGCCAGCCCCTCGGCCTTGGCCGGGGCGTCGCCCGCGGCCGCCAACTCGAGCAGCGTGCGCACGGCGTAATCCACCCTCGCGGTGATGTGCACTGCCGTCCCCCTCGCCGTACTCGTCTCGGGCGCCCACCCGATTTCCTATCGAACCAGGGGGAAAGTATGCCAGGAACCACATGGAGTGACCCTGGACACATTTCGGTAGATTGAATGTCTGCCGCGCGAAATTCGGAGGACGACATGTGGGAGACCCTGCTCCACTCGTGGGGTTCGCTGCTCGAACCACTACAGGATCCGGTGGCGCTCGCGATCCCGGCATTCCTGCTCTTCCTGATCCTGGAATGGACCGCCGCCCGCGCGCTCGAACACGTCGAACCCGGCCCGGACGGCAGGGCCCGGCCGCCGCGCGGCGGCTACGAGGCCCGCGACGCGCGCGCGAGCATCTCGATGGGACTGGTGTCCATCGCGACCAGCGCGATGTGGAAGATCCTTGCGCTCGTCGGCTACGCGGCGATCTGGGTGTACCTGGCGCCGTGGCACCTGCCCGCCGACGCCTGGTACACGTGGGTGATCCTGCTCGTCGGCGTCGACCTGCTGTTCTACTGGTATCACCGCATCGCGCACCGGGTCCGGATCGTGTGGGCGACCCACCAGGCGCATCACTCGAGCGAGTACTTCAACTTCGCGACCGCGCTGCGCCAGAAGTGGAACAACAGCGGCGAGATCCTCATGTGGATCCCGTTGCCGCTGATCGGAATTCCCCCATGGATGGTGTTCGTCGGGTTCTCCGTCAACCTCGTGTACCAGTTCTTCGTCCACACCGAGCGGGTGGGGACGCTCCCGCGGCCGATCGAGTTCGTGTTCAATACGCCGTCGCACCACCGGGTGCACCACGGGTGCGATCCCGACTACCTGGACCGCAACTACGCGGGCATGTTCATCGTGTGGGACCGCATGTTCGGCACGTTCCGGGCCGAAACCCACCGGCCCACCTACGGGCTCACCAAGCCCGTGGGCACCTACAACATCTGGGATCTGCAGACCCACGAGTACCGGGCGATCGCGCGGGACTGGCGGTCCGCGGCGTCGTGGCGCGACAAGCTCGGCTACACGTTCGGGCCGCCCGGTTGGGTACCCGACCGATCCGCGACGGTCAGCGCTTCACGAAGCTGACCAGGAAGTCCACGCTGCCGCGATCGTCGACGGTGACGAACCCGAGGCTCGGGGGCTCGACCCCGAAATCCGACCAGGTCACCGGGACACTGCCCGATGCCACGAGCTCGGCTCCCGAGCGCAGCACCTCGACGTCGACGGTCACCGGCAGCGACCGGTCCTTCAGCGTGAGCGTTCCGGTGACCGGCAGGGTCGCGGTCGTACCGTCGGTGGGCAGCGCGGACAGGTCCACCGGATCCGCGAGGACGAATGTGGCCGTCGGGTAGGCATCGGTGTCCATGACCCGGCCCCGGAACTGGCCGTCGCGCTGCGAACTGTCGGTGGTGATCGCGGCGACCTGCACGGATACGTCGGCGGCGGTGAGCTTGTCGGCCTCGATCGTCGCGGACCCGGCGACCTGGTCGGTGCTGCCCACGACGGTGACGTCGGCGCCGCGCAGAACTTCGTGGACGGTGTATCCGGCGGCGGTGCGATTGGTCGACGAGCCGGGCGTGATCGTCCATGCACCCGCCAGGTCACCGGTCGCGGCCTGCGCGCCGGACACGGACACCGACGCGGCGGGGGCGTCGTCCTCCGCGATGAACGTCCCGTACACCCACGGCGCGACGAAGAATCCGAACACCACGATCACCACGACCGCCGCAAGGGACCACCAGAGCTTGCGCATGGCCACGACCCTAATTGCGGCGTCGGTCCCGCGGGTGGATTACTTCGGTGTACCGGACCGGATGATGCGTTCGAGCGCCCGGTACAGCTCGTCGACATTATCGACGTCCTCGACGTGGGCGGGCACGTCGAGGACGAGGACCGACTGGCCGGGACCGGCGATCGGACCACCGGTGCCGGAACCCTCCTCGCCGTCGATGTGGTGAGCCGTCCCGACGACCTGCCCTTGCGGTCCGACGATGACGGTGATTTTCACGGCGCTCCCGTTCGTCATGCCGTGTCGCGGACCGGAAGGTCGTCGAGCAGCACGATCTCCAGCCGGAACGCCACGGTGATGTTGCTGTCGTTGCGGATCTTGAACTCGTAGAACACTTCCGACGGATGCGGCTCGTTGGGTCCGGCGCGGCACTTGGCGATGTCGTAGGTCACCAGCACCACCCGCTGGGGCGGGACGTCCTTCGGGTCCGCGACGAACAGGACGGGCCCGCGATCGGCGTCGGGTTCGCCGTGCCAGTTCCATGTCCAGCATTGGACGGCGCCCGCCCCGATGGTGAAACCCCGGTCGATTCTCAGACGCTGCGGCATGGTGGGCCTCCGGTCGGATGCGTCAAGAATATTCGATTCGCCCCGTCGGCCCGCCCGTTCCCGTCAAGGCGACGACGTCGGTGTTTCGGGCAGGGTCTGTTTCGCCAGCACCGAATGCCGGCGGCTGTAGGTGAAGTAGACGACGACACCGAGGGCCATCCACACCACGAACCGCAGCCACGTCTCCACCGACAGATTGATCATCAGCCACAGGCACGCGATCACCGCGAGGATCGGCACGAACGGAACGAGAGGCACCCGGAAACCGCGCTCGAGATCCGGACGCATGCGCCGCAGCACGATCACCCCGAGCGACACCAGGACGAACGCGAACAGCGTGCCGATGTTCACCATTTCTTCCAGGGTGCCCAGCGGAATGAAACCGGCGAGAACCGCGACGACCACGGTCACCACCACCGTCGTGCGCACCGGGGTGCCGCGACGACCGGTATGCGAGAGACGCTTCGGCATCAGGCCGTCGCGGGCCATCGCGAACAACACGCGCGTCTGACCCAGCATGAGCACCATGACGACGGTGGTCAGGCCGGCCAGAGCACCGATCGAGATCAGGTTCTTCGCCCAGTCCATGCCGTTCAGCGCGAACGCCGTGGCCAGGGTCGACTCGTCCCCGGCGAGGTCGGTGTAGTTCACCATGCCGGTGAGGACGAGGCTGACCGCGACGTACAGCACGGTAACGATCGCGAGCGAGCCGAGGATGCCGATCGGTACCGCCTTCTGCGGGTGGCGGGTCTCCTCCGCGGTCGTGGCGACCACGTCGAACCCGATGAACGCGAAGAACACCAGGCTGGCCGCGGCCAGCAGTCCGTACCACCCGAACGTGTCGCCACCGGCACCGGTGAAGAACGAGAACAGCGACTGATGCACACCCTCACCGGTCTCGCCGACCTCCGCGGGCGGGATGAACGGCGAATAGTTCTCGGCCTTGATATAGAACGCGCCGAGGACGACGACGAACACCACGACCGCAATCTTGATGGAGGTGATCACCAGCGACACCCGCGACGAGAGCTTCGTTCCCGTCGCGATGAGCACGCCGATCACCACGGTGATGAGGACGGCACCCCAGTCGACCTTCACCGATCCGAGCATGAACGACGACGACAGACCGCCCATCACCTCACCGAGGTACAGCGACCAGCCCTTGGCGACGACCGCGGCGGCCAGCGCGAACTCGAGGATGAGGTCCCAGCCGATGATCCAGGCGACGAATTCACCGAACGTCGCGAACGAGTACGTGTAGGCGCTACCGGCAACCGGCACGGTCGACGCGAACTCGGCGTAGCACAGGGCAGCGAGGGCACACGCGATCGCGGCGAAGACGAACGCGAGCGACACCGACGGGCCCGCGACGTTGCCGGCGGTACGGGCCGTCAACGTGAAGATGCCGGCACCGATGACGACGGCGACACCGAAGACGATCAGGTCCCACGCGGTGAGGTCCTTGCGTAGCTTCGAATCCGGTTCGTCGGTGTCACGAATGGATTGCTCGACCGATTTGGTGCGGAACAGTCCGCTCCCCCGTGCGTCGCCGACCTGAGTCATCCCGACTCCTCTCCTTGCGAGGAAACGTACCGCTGCGGCTACCCCCGTGAGTGGAACTTCATACAGACGCCTCTGAGGGATTCGAACGTGTTCGGAAACCCGGGTCATGTTTCCGGCAGGGCTCCTACCGTTCGATGATCGGCGCAGGCGGCGGCGACCGCCGCTGGTGCTGTTTCCGGCCAGGTGACCCTGTCACAGCCTTCCCCGGGCCAAGGACTCTGGGCGATCCCCGAACCGGCCGGCTCGAGAATTTGCCGAACGACGACATCGTCGAGGTCCTGCAACGCCTGGAAACATCCCTGCGCAAGACCACTGCGGTCGGGCACCGGCTGATCGTCGAAACCACCGAACGGATGATCCCGGCCCGTCTCGGCTGCCGGCGACTTCCTCATCGGCACCCTGCGGATCTCCGCCCGCCGACGCCGCCCGGCGAGTCAAGGGCGTGAAGAAGGCCGGCACCTGGCACGGCTCCGACGGCGGCAACGTGGAGGAGGAACTCCCGGCGACCGCCGCCGCCCAACGTGCCGGGGCTATCGGGCGCTTCGGTGACGCGGGCCCGACGACGAATTTCACCCCCGAGCGAAAGCCCTCTCGAACGGCACAGCTCCGCGGTCTCCGCGGCGGTGAAACACGACTGTGACGCGCAGATGTGTCCCTGCGGCATCGCCACGAGTACGCCGTAGACCTTCCTCGTGGCCTCCCAGCCGGCTTCCATAAACCGACCCAGGAGTTCCTGCGCACCGCGTCCTGCCCAGCTCCGCCAGGTTCGACCAGGTGGCGCATTGAGGGACGCAGGCAACGCTGGCTCCTCGCGTACTCCTCTTCATCTCGCTTGCCGGACCCGCACCATCTGGCAGTACTGGCCACGTCCCGGCGTTGTCAGGGCTGCTCCAGCCCTCTCCGGCACCACCCGGATCGGGCTGCCCTCAACTCCACCGACCTGCTACGACAGGTCAGCGGTGAAGGTCTCTCACCTCCACCCGAATCACAGCGCCTCACGGCGCAGACGGGAAGTGCGCCAGATCCACATCACGATGGTCATGGACATCACTTGGCTGCGAGGCCTCGGGAATGAGCGATCAAACCCCCGGCACGAATCCACTCTGCTTCGACCGAGGTGTCGATTCGGGCTCGCGCATCGAACATTCGTTCACCACCTGTCGCGTCGCGAATCTTCACCAGCACGGGGGTCCGCACTCCGAGGCCCGCGGTGAGACCGATGATCTCGATCTCTTCGTCACCGATCAGGTCGACGGGTGACAGTTGTGGACACTCGACTGGCAACACACCCAGGGCGACGAGATTTGTGCGGTGGATGCGTTCGAAGCTCTGGGCGATGACCGCTTGAATGCCAAGGAGGCGAGTGACTTTCGCTGCCCAGTCCCGGGCAGATCCGGCCCCGTAACAGTGCCCTGCGACGACCACGGTAGGTACTCCCCTGTTCGCGTAGACGTCGGCTGCCTCATGAACGGGAAGGATCTCTCCGTCAGGGAGCAGCCTCGTCCATGGGCCGGCCTTGCCGGGAGCGAGTTTGTTCTCGAGTCGCGGGTTGGCGAAGCCGCCGCGGAGCATGACGTCGTGGTTGAGGCGGCGGGCGCTGTAGCTGCCGAAGTCGTCGGGTGCTACTCCTCGCTCGGTCAGCCATTGGCCGGCCGGTGAATCGGGCAGTATTCGTGCTACCGGTGAGATGTGGTCAGTCGTGATTCCATCACCGAGCACGAGTAGTGGTCTCGCCGCGAGGATGTCACCGTTGACGACCGGGCGCGTCAGTGCCGGATCGGTGAACGGTGGGCGCCGGATCATGCCGGCCTCGCCGTCCCAGGTGTAGGTGTCGTCGACCGGGTGCGGTAGAGATTGCCATTTCGCTGTCGTGAGTGGCAGCGGTTTCACGTGGTTGCGGGCGCGCTCGGCGTTGCGTCGGACGACTGCTTCGATGGCTCCGTCCGTCGGCCAGATTTCTTCCAGGAGAACAGGGTTCCCATCGCGGTCGGTCGCGATCGGCTCGTCCTGAAGTGAGATCGAGGTACGTCCGGCGATTGCCATGGCCACGACCATCGGCGGTGACGCAAGGTAGGAGTGAGCGACGTCGGGGTGAACGCGCCCCGGGAAGTTGCGATTTCCGGACAGCACGGCAGCCACGGAGAGGGCGTGCTGATGGATTTGCTCGGTGACCCCAGCGTCGAGTGGGCCGGAGTTTCCCATGCATGTTCCGCATCCGAACCCGGTGACGTGGAATCCGAGTTGGTCGAGCGCATTCTGGAGTCCTGCGGATTGAAGTAGGTCGGCAGTTTCGCGGGAGCCCGGTGTGAGTGAGGTTTTGGTCCACGGCGCCCGGGTGAGGCCACGTTCGACCGCGTTGCGGGCAAGAAGTCCTGCGGCGATCATCGCCTTGGGGTTGGAGGTGTTCGTGCAGCTGGTGATGGCGGCGATGACGACGTCACCGTCTCGTAGGGCGCCACTGTCGGTGGATCTGGAAATCGGAGCGTTGGCGGGAAGCTCGGATACAGCGAAGGTCTGGTGGGGTCGTGATGGCCCGGCCATCGTCCGCTCCACCTCCGCGAGGTCGAGGTGAAGGAGTTCGTCATACCTGGGCGGTGAAAGCTCCGGCGTGTGCAACATGTTCTGCGCGGTCAGGTAGGCCCGTGCGATCGTGAGTGTCGACTCGCGCCGGCCTGTGGTGGCGAGATATGCGAGGGTGCGTTCGTCGGCCGGGAAATAGGCCATCGTGGCACCGTACTCGGGAGCCATGTTCGCGATGGTGCCTCGGTCGGGCACGGACAGATCGGCCAGGCCGGGGCCGTGGAATTCGACGATGCTCTGTACCACGCCATGGTCGCGGAGCATCGAAGCGAGCGTGAGCGCGACGTCGGTTGCAAGGACTCCAGGTTGCAGAGTTCCGGTGAGACGCACCCCCACAACGGCCGGGACCGGCAGCAGGATGGGCTGGCCCAGCGCCGCCGCAGTGGCCTCGATTCCGCCGACACCCCACCCGACGACGGATAGCGCGTTGATCATCGTGGTGTGACTGTCGGTTCCGACGACCGAGTCGAACCGTGCGATATCGGGGCGCTCGTGGCCGCCGACGCAGACGACGTCGGCGAGAACTTCGAGGTTGAGTTGGTGGCAGATCCCGATGCCCGGCGGAACGACGCGCAACGTCGGGAACCGCGACTGTGCCCACCGCAGGAACCGGTAGCGGTCCGCATGACGGTGGTACTCGAGATCAAGGTTTCTCACCGCCGCATCGGGTCTGCCAGCCACATCGACTTCGAGTGCGTGGTCGACCACCAGGTCCAGGCGTTGTCGCGGCGAGACCGAAGCGGGATCGATCCCGTCCTGCTCCGCTCTCTCGTGCAAGGTGATCATGTCGGCGAGGACTGGGATTCCGGAAGCATCCTGGAGCAGCACCCGTTCTGGGGTGAACGGAATCGTGGCCCCGTGCTCGCCGTTCGCTAGTGCGCGGACGTGGTCGGCGAGCACGGCGCGTGCGTCCTCGTGGCGCAGGATGTTCTCCACGAGTACCCGGATCGAAAACGGGAGCTGGTGTAGGGGACCGGCGCCCGCTTGCTCGGCAGCGCTGAGGTCGTAGAACCGTGCCGACGTTCCTGCAAGTGGGCGAAGTGCGTTGAAGGAGTCCACCATCACGACAGATCCACCGACAGCTCGGTGGGGACCGCGCGCGGCGCGATTCCGAGGTAGGTGGGAAGCAACGGCGGTGGCATCGGGCCCTTGATCCGGCGGCCCCCTTCACGTTCCTCCCAGGAATGCGCGAGAATCCCGACGGAGCGAGACAGGATGAACAACCCTCGCCCGAGTTCTGGGGCAAAGCCGAGTTCGGCGTAGATCACCGCGGTGGCCCCGTCGATGTTCATCGGGACGGGTCGGTCTCGTCCGGCCGCGAGTTGCCGTTCGATTTCCTGCGCGACTTCGAGGTAGTGCCCGTCGATCGCGCCTGCCTCCACGTGGGTGTGGACGGCATCCAGCAGCGGGTCGCGGCGTGGATCTCGCGGGTGGAAGCGGTGCCCGAACCCGGGGATGTACTTTCCCGCAGCGCGGTGTTCGGCGATGGTCTGCGCGACAGCAGCTTCCAGACCAGTCTCGTTCACCCGGTCGCGGATCCGTTCGAGCAGTTGCATGCACTGTTGACCGGCGCCACCGTGTACGTCACCGAGCAGCCCGACGCCGGTGGACATTGCTCCGTGCATGCCCACACCACAGGTCGCGGCCATTCGTGCGGCGGCGATCGACGGCGCCTGCGGCCCATGATCCACAGCGGCCACGAGTGCCTTCTCGAGCAGCGCGGCCTGACCAGCGGCGGGGAGCTCTCCCCGAACCATCAGCCAGATCATCTCGGCGAAACCGATGTTGCCGATCAGCTGCTCGACGGGGTAGCCCCTGAATCGAATCACTCCGGGCTCGATGTCGGAGATGGCGGTAGACCACCAATCGGTGACGTCGCGGCTTGATGTCCGCTCGATCGCGTCCTCACGGGCGGTGCTCATATTGCGTTCTCCTCGCGCAAGCGGGCAATGTCGGCCGGGCCGTAGCCCAGCTCGGTGAGAATCTCTTCGGTGTGCTGGCCCAGAGTCGGTGGTGGAGAGGTCGGTGAGACTCGTCGGCCGTCGACATGAGTGGGAAGACCCAGTACTCGTACGGATCCGCCAGAAGTTGCCGGCGAGTCGACCGATGTGACGAGCTCACGGTGCGCGATCTGCGCGGAGGTCAGAGCTGCGGGTACCGAGACGACCGGGGCAGCGGGCACACCGGTGTCGAGCAGGATGGTGTCCCATTCGGCTGCGGACCTCGCCTTCAGAGACGCCTCGAGTTCGTCGCGCAGGAGGTCGCGGTTTCGTTTGCGGTCCTCGCGAGTGCGGAAGCGTAGATCGTCGATCAATTCCTCTCGTTCGAGGACTTTGCACAGTTCTTCGAACTGCTCCTGCTTGTTTGCCGCGATGTTGAGTGCGCCATCACCGGTATCGAAGGTGCCCGATGGGGCGGAAGTGATGTTCTCATTGGCCATCGGAGTCGGCTCCCGGCCAGCAATGAGGTGATCGGAGACGACCCATCCCATCGATGTCACGGCGGCGTCGAGCATGGACGTGTCGAGGTACGCGCCTTCCCCGGTCCTGCGCTGACGCAACAGCGCGGCAGTGATGGCGAAGGCCGCGGCAAGCCCGCCGAAACTGTCGCAGACCGGGTACCCGACCCGAAGTGGCGCCGTTTCCGGTGTGCCGGTCACGCTCATGATCCCGGACAAACCTTGGATAACTTGGTCGTAGGCGGGGCGGCCGCGCATCGGTCCGGTGGAACCGAACCCGGATACAGCGCAGTACACCAGCCGGGGGTTGATCTGCCGCAGTCTCTCCCACGGGAACCCGAGACGTTCGAGGACACCAGGCCGGAAGTTCTCGACGAGCACGTCGGCTTCGGTGACCAGCTTCTCGAACACCCCCTTGCCGCCCGGAGACTTGAGATTGACTGTGACCGAACGCTTTTCCGAATTCTGCGCAAGGAAGGACACGCCGAGGAATTCGGCACTCAGTTGAGGATCGGCGCCCAGCTGGCGAGCCAAGTCACCGGTTCCGGGAGTTTCGATCTTGATCACATCGGCGCCCATCAGCGCCAGCTGGTAGCCGGCGAACGGGCCGGCAAGCACATTGGTGAGGTCGAGAACGCGGACGCCTTCGAGCAGGTTGGCGGTCACAGGAACACCTCCACATTGCCGAGACCAGCGGCGGTGATGCTCGCCGCCGCTTCTGTCACGGCATCCACATAGCGGCCCACCCGATCGGCGGTGAACCGCGAGGTGGGTCCGCTCGCCGACAGTGCAGCGATGACGCGGCCGTCGGAGGAGAAGATCGGTGCCGCCACCGCCGATGCTCCGAGTTCCCGTTCCCCATGCGTGACGGAGTAGCCCGCCTCCTTGATGCTGGCGACTTCACGCATCAGGTGTTCGAAGTCCAAGTCTGGTCGCGTGTGAACCAGGTTGTGGATCACAGCTTCCGATGCGCCCGTCAGCAGGATCTTCGCCGCGGCCCCGGAGGCGAGCGCGTACGGCACGCCGACCTCGACCACGCTGCGAACAGTCGTCGTTCCTTCGACCTGCGCGATCGACACGCGGTTGAGGTCCTGGCGGATGTAGAGATTGACGGTTTCACCGCAGGTGTCGACCAGCTGCGTCATCTTCTGCCGCGTGTCCGCGCTGACCTCCCACAGGGACTGAGCGAGTGTCACCCAACGCAAGAATCCAGCTCCCAGCCCGTAGGTCGAGTCTCCGCGGTCGAGAATCAGTCCGAGCGAGTCGAGTGTCGCCAGCAGCCGTACAACGGTGGTCTTCGGCAGTCCGGTCAATGTGACCAGTTCACGGAGCGTGCGGGTTGGGTGCTCCTTGTCGAAGAGTTCAAGCATCTCCACTGCGCGCGCAATGCTCCGCACGCCTCCGTCTGCCCGTGGGGACGTGGTGTCAGTCTCAGCCATGACTCGAAGCTAAACCATTGTATGGACTCTGTAAACCGCACAACGGGTTGACGCGGCGATCTGTTCGTGTTTCGATTCGTGACACGGGGCACATGAACTATCTGGTGGTCGTTGTGAACCACACAGTGGGTACAGATGTAGAAAGAAGGACGTCCGTGAGTGACGAACAGCTTGATCTTCTCGTCGTGGGATGCGGTGCGGGCGGTTTGGCAACTGCACTGCAGTTCCTCCAATCCGCTCCGAGCGGACGAGTAGTCATCCTCGAGCGCGCTCCCAAGAACGGTCGGGGAGGCAACACTGCATGGACCGGCGCGTTCTTCCGCCTGGAGGAGGACGGGTCGCCGGCCGCAGACTTCACCACACGAATGATTGAGCTGAGCAGGGGCAAGACCGACGAGGCAATCATCACCCGTCTGGCTGAGCTTGCACAGCCGACGATGCACTGGCTCAACCAGAACGGTGTCGCTACGAAGTCGGACCTCACCTACTTCCTGACTTCGAAGGGCCCGCGGCTGATGCCGGCTGGTGGAGGGGCGTCCATCGTCGAGACCCTCTCTGCACGGATCGAAGAGCTCGGCGGCACCATCGAATACGGAGTCACCGCAAAGGAGTTGATTCAGGGCGACGCCGAACGTGTAGTCGGCGTCGAAGCCGTCGACAGCTCCGGACAGCCGCGACGATTCCTTGCCCGCACCGTCGTTCTGGCCTCAGGTGGCTTCGAGGGGAGCGGTGAGCTGCTCGACCGCTACCTCGGCGATCGGGGCCACGAACTCGCCCCCATCGCTCCCGGAGGACGCTCGAACAAAGGGGAGGGCATCGAGATGGGAATCCGTGCAGGCGCCGACACCGACGGACAGTTCGAACGCTTTCACGGCGAACCGGTCGACGCCCGAACCCGCTGTGCTGAAGCCCTGGTGATGGTGTACCCGTACGGCATCCTCGTCGACCATCACGGCAAGCGCTTCGTCGACGAAGGTGCCGATACCCCAGACAACACCTTCGAATCGGTGGCATACCGTATCTGGCGCGACGCCGACCAGTTCGCCTACGTCATTGCCGATCAAAAGCTCATGCGCCACAACATTGCTCGCGCTGTGCTGACTGACCGTGAGCCCGAGACCGCCGAAACCATCGACGCCCTGGCCCGCCGTCTCGACCTCGATCCGGACGCCCTGGCAGATACTGTCGCGAAGTACAACGCCGCCACGACGGCGGGGCCACTGGATGTGACTGCCCTCGACGGAGTCGCCACCGAGGGGCTCGAACCACCCAAGTCGAACTGGGCCCGCCCCCTCGACGAGCCGCCCTACGTCGCCTGGCCGGTGACGTGTGCGATCACCTTCACCTTCGGAGGCCTCAAAACCGACGAGCAGGCCCAGGTGATCAATCGGGAAGGCGTGCCCATCCCCGGCCTGTACGCGGTCGGCGAGGTCGCCGGCGTCTACCACCACAAGTACCCCGGGGCGACCTCCGTTCTCCGTGCCCTGGTCTTCGGCCGGATCGCCGGCAAGTCCGCAGCACATCGGATCGAGACCTCCACCGACCCTGCGTTCCTGTGAGCGCACCAACCCCTCAAGAGGAATTATGGCCACGACCTCACCAGCCCAGGCTGGTTCGAGTACACCCCGCCGGGCTGCGTTAGCGAGTCTGGTCGGTACCACAATCGAGTGGTACGAGTTCTTCATCTACGGCCTTGCCGCGGCCCTCGTATTCGGAGACCTGTTCTTCCCCGGCGTGGGCGAGCACACCGGTCGACTCGCCTCCTTCGCTACCCTCGGCGTCGCGTTCGTCGCGCGGCCACTCGGGGCAGCCATCTTCGGCCACTTCGGCGACAAACTCGGTCGAAAAACCACGCTCATCGCAACTCTCGGGATTATGGGCACCGCCACCGGGTTGATCAGTCTGCTCCCGACCTACGACTCGATCGGAATCTGGGCACCCGTGCTGCTGGTGGTCCTCCGGCTATTCCAAGGCTTGGCCGTTGGCGGCGAATGGGGTGGGGCCGTGCTGATGTCGGTCGAACATGCCCCGGCGTCGAAGCGCCGCTTGTACGGCTCTGCGCCCCAGATGGGCAGTCCCCTCGGACTTGTCCTTGCCACAGCCGTGATGTCTGCAGTGGCGACCCTTTCCGACGAACAACTCTTCGACTGGGGATGGCGCATTCCCTTCCTCGCAGGTTTCGTCCTGGTGCTCATCGGACTGGCAATCCGACTCGGCGTCGAGGAATCCGAACAGTTCCAACAGATCAAGGACGCCGGGGAGACGGCGCGCCTCCCGATCCGAGACGTGTTCGCCCGCGCAAAGAAGAGCCTCGCAATCGGGATCGGACTGCAGGCCTCGGTCAACGTCGTCTTCTACATCATCTCCGTCTACTTTCTCAGCTACGCCACCAAGTCACTCGGACTCGAACGCAACACCGCCCTACTCATGGTGATGATCGCCGCTGTGATCGACCTGGCCGCACTTCCCTATCTCGCATCGCTCAGTGACCGCATCGGCGCCCACCGAATCTTCATCGCCGGCATCATCTTCACGACCCTCGCGGCCTTCCCCTTCTTCTGGCTGCTCCGCGGTGAGCACACGGTTCTGACGGGCGCCGTCATCGTCGTCATGATGGTCGGAGCGCACGCCACGACCTACTCCGTGGTCTCGAGCTTGATCGCCGACCAGTTCGACACCAAGGTCCGCTACAGCGGCACCGCACTGAGCAACGCCCTTGGCGGACTGCTCTTCAGCGCACCGACCCCATTCATCGCCGAAGCTATCGTCGGCAATGGAGGAAGCACCTGGTGGCCGCTGGCACTGATGATCATCATCGCCTCGGGCGTCTCCCTCGTGGCCATCGTCGTCGCACCACAGGATCACCACGTGGCGCACAAGCCGGACAACGATCTCGTTCCGTCAACGGCACGCTCCACCACCCCCGCCTGACCAACCCACAACAACTGGAAGGACCCTCATGACTGCCACCGATTCGAGCACCGCGACTCGGCCAGACGGTGAGACAGAACGCTACGAAATGCTGATCGGCGGCGGCTGGAAAGCGTCATCCGACGGTGCCACCTTCAACTCGATCAACCCCTTCGACGCACAACCGTGGGCGCAGGTTCCCGCCGCGACCACCGCCGACATCGACGAGGCCGTCGGGGCAGCGCGGCGCGCATTCGATAAAGGACCGTGGGCTCAATCCACACCCCTCCAGCGCGCGACCCTCCTGCGTAAGTTTGGCGATCTCATCCGCGACAACGCCGACGAACTCGCCCGCATCCAGGTCCTCGAGAACGGCAAACTGATCAGGGAGGTCCATGGTCAGACCCTCGCACTCGCGAATCACTGCTACTTCTTCGCTGGAGTCGCCGAAAGCCCCACCGGCGAGACCCTCGCAAGCAGCGTGCCCAACATGCAGGTCTTCACCGTGCGGGAACCGATCGGTGTCGTCGCCGCGATCACGCCGTGGAACAGTCCACTCGCGCTGCTGATGTGGAAGCTGTGCCCCGCGCTCGCCGCAGGCAACACAGTGGTCATCAAGCCCTCCGAGATCACCCCGGTATCCACCCTCGTCCTTGCCCGGATCGCCCAGCAGGCCGGCTTCCCAGACGGAGTGATCAACGTCGTCACCGGCGCCGGACCCGCTGGCGCAGCACTGGCCGCTCATCCAGGCGTCGACAAGATCGCGTTCACCGGCTCCACCGCCGTCGGCAAGAAGATCGCTGTCACCGCCGCCGAGCGCCTCGCCCGGGTCTCCCTCGAACTCGGTGGCAAGTCCCCGAACATCGTTTTCCCTGATGCCGACCTACCGAACGCCATCAACGGCGTGATCTCGGGCATCTTCGCTGCCACCGGGCAGACGTGCATGGCCGGTTCGCGAGTACTCGTCCATGCGGACATCTACGACCAGTTCGCCAAGGACCTCGTCGAACGGACCGCGCAGATCAAGCTCGGCAACCCCCTCGATCCAGCTACAGAGATGGGTACTGTCGCCTGCCAGTCACAGTTCGACAAGGTCCTGCATTACATCGAGGTCGCCAAGGAGGACGGCGCCACCCTCGCCACCGGCGGATCACGCCCCTCCGATCCCGAACTGAGCCGCGGCCTGTTCGTGCAACCGACGGTCTTCACCCATGTCACGAACGAGATGCGCATCGCCCAGGAAGAGGTCTTCGGCCCCGTCGCCGTCGTTATCAAGTTCACCGACGAGGACGACGCAGTCCGGATCGCCAATGACACTTCGTTCGGACTAGCTGCAGGAGTCTGGACCCGCGATGTCGCGCGGGCACTTCGGATGGTCAAGCGACTCCGCGCCGGCAGCGTGTGGGTCAACAACTACCGCAAGACCAACCACGTAGCCCCGTTCGGCGGCTTCAAGGAGAGCGGACTCGGCCGCGAGAACGGATTCCACGCAATCGAGGAATACACCGAGGTCAAAACTGTCTGGATTGACACCGGCAACACCATCACGGACCCGTTCAACCCGCGCGCCTGAGTGATCAGATCGGCCGCTTCGTCGGTCGACCAGAACTCGAATAGCCCGCGGGACCACTGCCGGTGAGATGGCACCAAGCCGCCGTCTCCATCGCTCAGGGCCGGGGTGGCGTACCTGGGATCACGAGCGCCCGCTCCCGATCACCGATCCCGAGTACGTCACCCACCTCGCTCTATCAAACAGTCGGGCGAGATT
>NZ_BCXI01000053.1 GCF_001895025.1 Rhodococcus zopfii NBRC 100606 = JCM 9919 | reverse complement strand
GTCGGGTCGCCGGACGTCGCATTGCTCAGGTTGCTCAGGTTGGTGAGGTTGGTGCGAGTGCGCTGGTGCACCGCTGGTTGCCAGGATGATCGTGAGACACCTGGCAACCAGCGTGGGGATCGGAGCACCCAGATGATCGACATCCCCGTCGGGCGGACCCGCACCGGCAAACCCGCCTATCCCATGGCCTATCGGATCGAGTTCCTGCGGCAGTGGGACCAGTGCCTCGAACGCGGCGCCAAGACCCGCCTGCTCCGCGAGAACAGACTCGACCGCAATACTGTCAGGCGTTGGATCCAAGCCCGGGATTCGGGAGACTTGCAGGAGTCGATGGTGACCGCAGCAGACAACTCGAGGGACCGATTGGACAGTCGAGACCGCGCGGAACTCGCCAAGCTCCGCAAGGAAAACGAACGCCTCCGCGAGAAAGTCGCGCAGGCCGAGGCAGCCCAGGACATTCTGGGAAAAGCATTCGAACTCTTGCATGGGATCACCAAGAGTTCGACCAACGAGGAGCCGCAGATCCCGCCGTCGCTGATGAGTGCCCGCGAGTACGCGCAGTGGCTCGAGCGCAGAAAACTGTCCTGACCGACACCGTCACCGAGTTGGCCGCAGCTGGCGTCTCGATCGTGCAGGCCTGCGAGCTGACGGGGATACCACGGGCCAGTTACTACCGCGATGCCCGCGGGTATCGGCACTATCAGCCGGTGCCCGATCCGGTTCCTCAGAAGGATCGGCCGCAGCCGGCCGCGTTGTCACCGGCCGAGAAGGACACCATCGTCGAGGTGCTTCTCGCCGACGAGAACACGGATCTGTCGGTGTGCCAACTGTATTGGCGGTCCTTCGATGCGGGTGTGGTGGAGTGTTCGCAGTCGAGTTTCTATCGGGTGGCCCACACCCAGAACCTGGTCGGGGACCGGCGCCGTGGTCGCAGCCGCAGCGGCAGCCCCGGCCCGGCGGTCAGTCGCCGCAAGCCGGTCGTGGCGGCCCCGGCGGTGGGCGCGTTGTGGTCGTGGGACATCACCGAGCTGCGGGGCCCACGCACCCAGGACCGGTATCTGCTGTATTTGGTGATCGACGTGTATTCGCGGTTTCCGGTGGCCTGGCGTATCGAGTACGCCGAGACCGGCGCCGCGGCGGTGCAGATGTTCACCGAGGCGTTCGAGGTGTTCGGGGCGCCGCAGGTGCTGCACGCCGACAACGGGTCCTCGATGCGTTCGTTCGAGTTGCTCGACGCGCTCGAGGCCAACCAGGTGCTGCCCTCCTATTCACGGCCTCGGGTCAGTGACGACAACCCGTTTTCCGAGTCGTTGTTCAAGACCGTCAAGTACGACCTGTCGTGTCCGCCGCGGTTCGACAGTATCGACCATGCCCGGCGGTGGACCGAGGACTTCATGGGCCGGTACGCCCTCGAGCACCGCCACAGCGGGTTGGGGCGGTACACCCCGGCGTCGGTGTTCCTCGGCACCGCCGTCGAGGACCACCGACGCCGGCAGGACCGACTCGACCGGATCCACGCCCGGCACCCGCAGCGGTTGCGGCGTCGGCCGTTGGCGTCCCCGCTGCCTCGACCGACCGGTATCAACACCACCCGCCTGTCTCAGACAGGTTGACAATTACCGGCACCCGTCACGATCGCGACCGATACCGCGGACTCAGCTGAGCTGTCCGATGTGAGCGGCGGGACGACGCCATCATGGAACCGGTCGTCCAACGACTTCTCAGCATCGGCGCACCCTTGTCGACGACGAGGGGTGCGTTTCGCCTCTGGAAATAGAGAGCGTCTCGTGCCGGAAGGGCACGCGGGCACGGCGCGCCCGGATCAGCGAACAGTGTAACCGCCGTCCGCAGTCACCACGGCCCCAGTGACAAACGAAGCTGCGGGCGAGGCGAGAAAAGCGACCACCGAAGCGATTTCGGAGGGCGTTCCGAGTCTACCTAGTGGGTGTGCTGCCTCGAGCTCGGCGCTTCTGCCTCGAAGTAACGGGGTATCGATGAAGCCCGGAGCCACGGCGTTGACACGTATGCCTTTGTTGGCGCAGTCGAGTGCGGCGGCTTTGGTCAGTCCGATCAGTCCGTGCTTCGATGCGACATAGGGGCTGGCACCGCGCGTGGCGACGAGCCCCATCACCGACGCGACGTTGACGATGCTGCCACCCGTGCTCATAACCTTGAGCTCAGCACGGGTACACAAAAACGCACCGTTGAGGTTGATGTCGGTTACCCGAGTCCATTCGGTGACAGCGGTGTCGTCGACGGTGGCCTTGACCGGCATCCCCACGCCTGCGTTGTTGACCGCGATATCGAGCCGGCCGAACCTGTCGACGATCTCGCCGACCATGGCCTCGACCTGGTCTGGCTTGGATACGTCGACCGAGATCTCGTGGATTCGACCGCTTGTATGGCGCTCGCTCGGGGCAGTGCTTGTTTGTAGGTCGCCGTTGACGACGGTGGCGCCTAGCTCGATAAGCTCGCGGACACATGCCGCCCCGATGCCCGAGCCGCCGCCCGTGACCAGTGCAATCTTGTCGGTCAGATCAAGTTCCATGAGAGGTGTTCCGCTCCTTTTGCTTCCGTAGTCCTCGGTCCGCGTCCATAGGGTGCGGTTGTCACTGTGTGAGAGTCGCCTTCAGTTTCGGTCGATCGACTTTGTTGGTGGCAGTTCTGGGTAGTTCCTCGACGATCTCGATGCGCCGAGGCCGCTGAAGGCCCTGCAAATTGGGATTCTGTGCACAGAACGCGGTGACCTCGTCGACTGTTACCGATGGACTGGTAGGAACTATCACCGCCGTCACTTGTTGCCCATATCGATCGTGCGGCGTGCCGATGACCGCGACCTCTCTGATGTGCGGGCATTCGATCAGGTGACATTCAACCATCTGAGGATAGACATTCTCGCCGCCACTGATGATCATGTCGTCCGCCCGGTCGACGAAGTAGAGATTCCCTACAGTGTCGCGTCGTACCAGATCGTTGGTGCGCAGCCATCCGTCGGCGGTGAATCGAGCGGAGTTGGCGGCCGGCAAACACCAGTACCCTGGGCTGACGGTGTCTCCTCGAACCCACAGTTCGCCGACTTCACCTGGTGCTGCCTCTCGGTTCTGGGTGTCGGCCACGATGCGTATCTCGACCACCTGCGAGAGAGGCTTACCCAGTGATCCTTCGCACCTGGACTCACCGAGCGGTTGAAGGATCGAGACGCCGCTCTGCTCGGTCTGGCCGTAGATGTTGACTGGGACAATGCCGGTGGCGTTCGTCAGCTCTGCAAGCTTCGTCTGTGGCAGGGCTGATCCACCGATTGCGCATACGCGGATGGAGTCGAGCAAAAGGTGCTCGTCCTCGAGTGCATTGATGATGTCGAACATCATCGCTGGTACCAGCGCGACCACGGTGGGACGAAGGCGAACAGTATCACGGAGCCACTCTTGGACATTCCATCGGCGCAGAGTGATGGTGCCGCCGGCTGCGAGAAGTGGTACCGCCAGCAGTTGGAGGCCGCCGACATGAAACAATGGTGTGGAGATGAGTGCGTGATCGTCTTCGGTGAGCGACCAGCAGTCGGTCTCGGCTTCGGCGATCGCTGCAGTGTTCCTGTGGGACTGCCGGACTCCCTTGGGTTTACCGGTGGATCCGCTGGTGTACATCAAGAGGGCGTCGTCACCGTCCATTCGTGGAACCACGTAGTCGAGCGGCGCCACCGTAGTCAATGCCTCGGAAAACGCGACCCGAGCGCCGGTGGCCGCACCGACTGAGATGATGCGGTTCGCTGCAACGGTTCCATGTACAGATTCGTGCACTCGATCGACATCACCTGCGGTGGTGACCATCCATCGGATGTCTGAATCTTGTGCCGCGTGACGTAATGCGGATGGATGGAAGAGATAGTTGAACGGGACTGCCACTCCACCTGCTTGCCATATACCGAGAAGGGAAACGATCCACTCAGGCTGATTGTGCATGAAGAGACCCACGCGCTGACCTGGCTGAAGGTCGTGGTCCACCAGAAAGGCCGCAAAACGTGCAGCCTTCTCGTAGAGCTGACCGTAGGTCATCGTCGAATCACCATGCGCGAGTGCGAGTCGTGAGGAGTCGCGCCCAGCGACGCGACGCAACAACGTTACGATGTTCACGTAGATCTCCTCCAAGGGGTTTCCCAGCGCGTTCTCTGTGACCCGGAGGGGTCGACGCGATGATCGGTGACCCTAGGGCGGCACGAGTCCACGATGTTGTCCCGAATCGCGACATGACCGGAACCTGCGAAGGGTGTTGCGGTTTGCGACACCAGTCCTTCACGGCTTTCTCGTAATCTTCCGAAACGTCGATCAGGGAGGTCCAGTGGCGCAAGACAGCCGCACGCTCGAATCACGCTCAACTGACGGGGATGTTCGCTACTCGGTCGTCGGAGAGGTCGCGACGATCATCCTCGACCGGCCGACCGCGCTCAACGCCATCAATGTGCGGCTGCTGCGAGGGCTCGTTGACGCGGTAGCGGCTGCGGTAGACGATCGTGCGGTCCGTTCGATCGTGTTGACCGGTGCGGGGGAGAAGGCGTTCTGTGCCGGCGGCGATCTCACTGAACTGATCCCACGCCTGACGAGAGGCGAGCTGTCAATTTTGGTCCCGGACCCCACGAAGCGGTTCTTCTCGGACTGCTACAAGCCGATAGTTGCGGCCGTGAACGGGCTCTGCCTCGCCGGTGGGCTGGAAATACTGCTAGGCACGGACATTCGCGTGTCTTCGGCGACAGCAACGTTCGGTCTTCCCGAGGTCCGGTGGGGACTGGTTCCGGGTGCAGGTACCCACGTTCGCCTCCCGCAGCAGATTCCGTGGGCGATTTCTATGAAGCTTCTTCTGACAGGTGACCATATCGATGCCGCGGAGGCCGGCCGACACGGTCTTGTGTCGGAAGTGGTGCCGGTCGGAGTCGACGTCCGTGCGCGAGCGCGCGAGATCGCTACACGGATAGCGCAGAACTCGCCGTCTGCTGTGCAGACGGCGAAGGAGATTGCCGTGCGCAGTTTGTCGAACGAGCCGCGGTTCGCTTTGGAGTTCGCATTGAACGAACGAGTACTTCGTGGGCCGGACGCAACTGAGGGGCCCAAAGCCTTTGCGGAAAAGCGTCTCCCGCGGTACAGGGACCTTTGACGTTGACCACGTTTTCGACCCTTCCCGCTCGGGCCCCTTCCGAAAAGAGGTTTCGGACGAGCACGCCACAAGGGTACGCAACCTTGCACTCGGCGGGGACTTCGGCCTTTCCTGCCGAAACCGATGAGAGGTAAAACCATGAACGAATCGAACGAGTTGCTCGCGGCTGTTCACGAAGCAGTCGAGGGGGTCACAAAACGATGGGACAGACGCTATTACCTGGATTGTGCCCGTGAGAACCGGGCGCCGATCGAGATGTACAAGGCGATGGCCGAGCAAGGTTTGTTTGCGCTCGGTGTGCCCGAGGAAATCGGAGGGGCAGGAGGCGGGCTCGTCGCCACGGCCGCGATCATGGAACAGATGAGCCACGCGGGCACTCCGCCCATGCTGTTCTCGCTGACGTCGTTCGCCAGGCAGGCAGTTGTTCGACACGGAACGCCAGCACAGATCGAGCGATACGTTACCCCGACACTGGAGGCAGAACAGACATTCTGTTTCGCGATCACCGAACCTGACGCGGGAACGAACAGTTTCGAGATGCGTACCTTCGCGCACCACGATGAGAACGGGCGTTATGTCCTCAACGGGCAGAAGGTGTTCATTTCCGGTGCGGACCAGGCCAGCCACATCATGGTCGTTGCACGGACGGCTCCCCCGAACCCCGCGAACAAGACCGAGGGTATGTCGGTCTTCGTGCTTCCACGGGACACCCCAGGAGTAACGATGCAGCCGATGAATATCGATTGGAAGGCCCCGGAGCGCCAGTTCAGCGTGTGGTTCGACAACGTCACCCTGCCATCGGATTCACTCATCGGAGAGGCCGGACACGGGTTGGCCGCGATGTTCGACTCCTTGAATGCCGAACGCGTCGTCATCGCTGCGTGGACACTGGGACTCGGCCGGCTCGCACTGGACAAAGCAGTTGGCTACGCGCGCGCACGGAGCCCATGGGGTTCGCCGATCGGGTCGTATCAAGCAGTCTCACACCCACTCGCTGCAGCGAAAGCGCATCTCGACGCAGCCCGCGCGATGACTTACCGCGCCGCAGAGGGATTCGACCGCGGAGAGGATGCCGCTGACGACGCCAACATCGCGAAGTACCTCGCCTCGGAAGCGTCGTATCGTGCGATCGACGCGGCAATACAGACGCACGGCGGGTCCGGGTTCGATGAGGACACCGACATCATCACCCTCTACCCGATGATTCGAATTCTGCGGGTCGCTCCGCTCAACAACGAGATGATCCTCAACTACATCTCACGTCGAATGCTGGGTCTTCCTCGAAGCTATTGACAGTGGGAAGAGGCGCGCCTCATCGGACCAGTTCGGCCACCGCCCGCACGCGGCTTTCGCAAACCGGTACTCCTTGCCCGAGGTCGCTTTGATACGAACACGCGTCCCTGGCTCGGTCAACCAGGCACGCGTCGGCCGCACGCGCAAGGTCAGCGATGCGTCAGGAGTGACGCGGAGCAACAGTCCGCCGTTTCCGACACCTCCCGAGACTCGTGAACGAGCACGTCCCGACGGCAACAGTTCTGCTCACGCCGTCGCCGTGACGTTGTGAACGTTGCACCAACGGCGACGGCGGTTTGCATCCGCTTGCCGTAGCGGACGATTGTCTGGCCACCCGAACCGCCCTTTCCGGCCTGGGAGGCGTCGCGCTTCGTTGATCGCGCGAAGAAGACGCATCCGTTACTCCGTGGGATACGCGCGGCCAGTGAGCCGTGTGTCCGCGCACTCCTAAGCCCCGAAAGCGCGAGTCCACAAGTGTCGAAGGTGACGCCCAACACATAGGTGGGTCGCGAAGTAACCCTGATCGCATCAAGTACTGATGACTGCGTATCGAAATGCGACGACCGCAGGCCTGCACCCGGTGTGAGGCTTGAAGCACCAGCTCACAACCGGGAGACAAGATGTACATAGAGGTGAAGCCCACGGTTCCACCAACAGTTCAGGAACCTGATGACTTTCGTCGCCTATCGATCATCGCGAACACCAGCCAGTCGCCCACTGCGATCGTCGACGCCCTGGTGTCCGTGAAGCTCGCCGCCCCAGACTCCACGCCAGAGGCTGTCCGTCTGGACGTCACCGCCTTGCGGGACACCGCTCGGGCTGCCCTGAAGGCAACACCGTCGCCGGAATGGGAGTCCAGCTTTGCCTCAATGCTCGACTACGCCCAGCTCAAGGGCTGGTACCAGCCGGATACAGGAACCGTTGCTGCACACATCGAATGGATGGACACCGCCCGATGATCATCACTGCCGACACCGTTGCCCTCGTTACTGGCGGCGCCTCCGGCCTGGGCCTGGCCACCACAGCAGAGCTCGTCGCCGCCGGCGCCCGTGTGGTTGCACTTGACCTACCCTCAGCGGATCTGCGCGGTCTGCACAGCCTGGGCGATGCGGTTCGATTCATAGGGGCGGACGTTCGTGAAGCCGATCAGGTGGGGCCCGCTGTTGACATTGCCGCAGGGTGGGGTGATCTGCGGATCGTCGTCAACTGTGCCGGAATCGGAGATCCGGCGCGGACATTGAGCTCCAAGGGCCCGCTCGACATTGAGCGCTTCCGCCGTGTCGTCGAGGTCAACCTCATCGGAACCTTCAACGTCATTCGTCTCGCCGCTTCTGCCATCGCGGCCACCGAGCCGATCGACGGTGAGCGTGGGGTCATCGTCACTACGGCCTCTGTCGCCGCCTTCGACGGTCAGATCGGGCAAGCGTCCTACTCGGCGTCCAAAGGTGGCATCGTCGGCATGACCCTGCCGATCGCACGAGATCTGGCGGACAGGCTGATCCGCGTCATGACGATTGCCCCCGGCATGTTCGAAACGCCGATCCTGAAGGGCCTGTCGGACACCGCCCGCGCATCGCTGGAAGCTCAGGTTCCGCATCCGTCACGACTGGGCCGACCGGCCGAGTACGCGAGCCTGGTTCGGCATATCGTCGAAAATGCCATGCTCAACGGTGAGACGATCCGCCTCGACGGCGCGATCCGAATGGCGCCCCGATGACCGCCGACGGCACCCGGGCCGCCCTCGTCACCGGGGCGAGCCGAGGCATCGGTGCCCTGATCGCTCGCACCCTCGCCGAGCGAGGCTGGGATCTGACCGTCAGTGCTCGTCAGCCTGAGTCGTTGCAGGGCTTTGCCGATGTCCTCGCCGCCGACACCGGACGCCGCATCGTCGCAGTGGCGGCTGACATGTCGGACGAGGCGGCGGTCGAACGCCTCGCTCGCGAGCACGTTGACACGTTCGGGCGCGCCGATGCACTTGTCCTCAACGCCGGGATGGGAGCGATTGGGCCTTTCGCTGAGTTTCCTCTGCGGCGCCTCGACAAACTCTTCGCTGTCAACGTTCGGTCGGCGTACCAGCTGATCCAGCAACTGCTTCCGACGCTGCGTACCACTGGCGGCCTCTCCTCGAAAGGGGCGCGGGTGATCGCAATGGCCTCGATGACCGGGGTCAGTGCCGAACCTCTCAACTCCGCGTACGGCGCGACCAAGGCCGCCCTGATCTCGTTGTGCGAGACGCTGACCGTCGAGGAGTACGCGCACGGGGTCTCCGGTGTAGCCGTGTGCCCGGGCTACGTCGCGACCGACATGACCTCGGGCTTGGCCGACAAGATCGCCCCGGCGGAGATGATCACTGCCCGCGACGTCGCCGACCAGACCGTTGCACTGACTGAACTCGAGCGCACCGTGGTAGTCCCGCGCTTGCTGTTGACCCGGCCGGGCCCGAACCTGTGGCACGCATGACGAATAGGGCGTGTTTCAAAGAGATGGGATTTCCAGAGGAGATGAGGATTCCGCTGTGGATCGGCTGTCCGGCTGTGATTGCGCTATCCGTTGTCGATGCGGCATTGGAGATCCAGACTCGAGCGGTGGGCGCGCTGACGCGGGGCCTGATTGGCAGGATGGGCATTCTCATACCTGCGCAGTCGTATGAATCGACGGCGCCGATAGCTCAGTCTCTTGGCTCGCGTCATTCGCCTGTAGAGGAGCGCTGATGGACTACGTCGAGGAGGTGCAGGCGGAGTGTGGTGCTCATCGTCCGCGGATCGACGCCGTCGACTCGGGCAGGTTGCTTGGTCCGCTGATCAGTGTGCCTATTGACACCAGGAGCGGGAGCGTGTGAACCCCATGACCAAGAACTGGTCGAGTGCGCACGACGTGGGGACCCTTCGGCGGTCGAGTGCTGCCGACATCCTCATCGAACTCGGGATGAAAACCAGCCGGTCCTCTGAGCGGCTCGAGGAGTTGGCGATATCGGCGCCGTAGATCAATCACCCAACTAGTTGTCCCTCACTGTGTTTCGCAGCACCGACACACGCCCCCATCGGGTCGATGTCCGATAGTCGCCACTTTTGAAACACGGCATAGCGCAAGAGCGCCGCCTGAACAACCCATCCAGAAGACAGAAAACTAGGAGATTTCTCGTGACCATCGATGCTGTCATCGTCGACGCCGTCCGGACCGGTTCCGGACGCGGAAAAGCAGGAGGGGCACTCTCGAGCGTGCATCCCGCCGACCTGCTCTCGCAGACCCTCACTGCCTTGCTCGATCGCAACGACTTCGATCCCGCCCTGATCGACGACGTGATCGCCGGCTGCGTGTCGCAGACCGGTGAGCAGGCCCTCAACATCGCACGCACCGCATCGCTGCGCGCCGGGCTTCCCGAGTCCGTCCCGGGAACCTCCGTCGACCGCCAGTGCGGCAGCAGTCAACAGGCCGCGCACTTCGCCGCTCAGGGTGTCATCGCGGGCGCGTACGACATCGTCGTCGCGTGCGGCGTCGAGTCGATGAGCCGCATCCCGATGGGCGCAAGCTCACAGGGACAAGATCCCACCGTCGGGCCGCTGTCCGACCGGTACCCGGACGGGCTGGTCAACCAGGGTGTGTCCGCCGAGCTCATCGCGGCCAAGTGGGGACTCGACCGCGCCACCCTCGACGAGTACGCCGCGCGTTCGCACCGCCTTGCCCACGAGGCGCAGCTCGCCGGCCGATTCGAACGCGAGTTGATTCCGATCACGCTTCCGGACGGTACGATCCACCACACCGACGAGACGCTGCGCGCGAGCACCACCGCCGAAGGACTCGCAGGTCTCAAGCCGTCGTTCGCACGACCGGAGTTCGACGAGCGCTTCCCGCAGATCAACTGGTCGATCACACCGGGCAACTCCTCGCCGCTCACAGACGCCGCGTCCGCGGTCCTGATCATGTCGGCGACGAAGGCGGCCGAACTCGGGCTGACCCCGCGCGCTCGCTTCCATTCCTTCGCGGTTATGGGTAGCGACCCGCTGTACATGCTCACCGGAGTCATCCCGGCCACTCGCAAGGTCCTCGAACGTAGCGGCCTGAGCATCGACGACATCGACACCTACGAGGTCAACGAAGCCTTCGCGCCGGTTCCGCTCTGCTGGGAGAAGGATCTCGGCAGCGATCCGAAGAAGCTCAACCCGAGCGGCGGTGCGATCTCGCTCGGCCACGCCCTCGGTGCCTCGGGTACCCGGTTGTTGACCACGATGATCGGCAACCTCGAGAACAACGGCGGACGCTACGGTCTGCAGACGATGTGCGAGGGCGGCGGCATGGCCAACGCCACCATCATCGAACGTCTCTGACACCTTTGCCGAACATGACTGTGGCCCCTCCCGAAGGAGGGGCCACAGTCATGTTGATGGCAGGTCAGACCGCCGGCTCGAAATGCGAGATGTCGAGAATCTGTCCGGTGCGCTCCTCGGCCCACACCGCACGCACGCGTGAACCGGACGGCAACTGCGCCCGGACGCCTGCGGGATCGGAGAAGTCCAGACCGACGATGTAGTGCATCAGGAGGGTGTCGGCACCGTCGAGTCGGATTCCTCCGATGGCATACGGGGCCTTCGGTCCGCCGCGGAATCCCTGCCACACCACGGTGTACACGACAAGGTCGCCCTCACCGCTGAGCTCAACCCACTCGTCGTTGCGTTCGAAGGAGTCCTCGCAGTACGCCTGCGGCGGGACGTACACCTTCGTCGACTTCGCTCCGGTGTTGGCGAGAATCTTCTTTTCCCGAAGTCCTTGCATGAACCGCCCCCAGGTCTGCCCGAGGTGAATGTCGTAGTCAAGATCCCAATGCACGGGAGTCGTCGTCACGGCCTGGTCGATGGTGCTGGTGGTCTCGCTCATGATGCGCGCTCCTCGGTTCGTTCGAATACTGCCAGGTTCTCGAATTGGAAGAAGGTTCCTCCGGTGCCGTGGGCCAGCCCGGTACGGGCGCCGTCGACGCGGATCTCCTCCGGCGCGTCGCCCATCACCTGCCAGGCCACGTACACGTACGGCGCGAGCTCGCCCGCGACGCCTGCATTGGTGCACTTGGGGCCACCGGACAGGTTGATCGGCAGGCTTCCACCCTGGCGGCTCTCCGGCGACTTGATCAGCTCGATTCCCTTACCAGCGGCGCACAACTGCAGGGCCTCGAGCTGCATCGGCTGCATGTGCGCATAGGGAGCGAACACCTCGACCACGTCGAACTCGCGGTAGGGATCGCGGATTCCGGCCTTCGCGTACACCCGCCGCGCGAGCATCGCCAGGTTCTCCATCACGGCGAAGTCGCCCTTGCCGCCGCCGAGGTACGGGTCACCCGAGGTGCCCATCGCCCGGATCACCGCAGGCGTCGCCTTGAGCGAGCGCGCGGATTCCTCCGAGGTCACCAGCATGGCGCAGGCCGACGTCGATACCGGGCACACCATCGGCTGGGTGAGGGGAGACGACAGCGGCGTACCGCCGACAACCTCGTCGACCGTCAGGGTGTAGCGCAGGTGGGCGTACGGGTTACGCGACGCCTTCTCGTGGTCGGCGACCGCGACGGCGGCGAGGTCGGCGGTGCTGATCTCGTGCCGCGCCTGATAAGCGCTCGCGGCGAACGCGCCCATGTGAAACCCACCCATACCCAGCGGCTGCTCGACGACCATGGGGGAGTTGGTGTTGATCGCGGACTGCAGATCCTGCACACCATAGAACGTCGGGCCGCCGAGGACGAGGACCCGCTCGTGAGTGCCGGCGGCGACCATACGCGCCGCAACCTGCATCAGGTTTCCGCCGGTGGTGCCTCCGGTGTTGACGACGGTCAGCGGAATATTCGCACCGAGACCGAGGAACTTCGAGCGGTGCTTGCCGCCGAGCACGGTGCCCTCGAACCCGTCGATGTTGCCGACCACGATGGCATCGATGCTCTGCGGTGTCGCACCGGAATGCTCAAGCGTCCGCCATGCCGCCTGCTGGCACAGCTCGATGTACGAGAACTGTTGTTTGCGTGGGGACGTGGCCTCTGTGATACCGACGCCGGCGACCACTGCGTGTCGAGCCATCTCACACTCCCTGTACGACGAGGACGGTGCTGTCGAGTGCGACAGCACCGGTGACGGTGTCGACCGAATGCACCACTGCGGTCGTACCGCCGGCCGCTTCACCGAGACGGTCGACGGCGTCCACGAGCCGCGCGGCGCCGTTGGCCAGGCCGGGATACACACCGGCCGCAGATCCCCAGGTGTTGACGCGGTCGGCAGCCAACCCATCCAGGCCCAGTGCCTCGAGCAGCGGGTGGTACATGCTGGCGGTCGGCGCTGTGAACTCGACGAGGTCGATCTGCTCGGCGGCGGCGGTGACGCCCGCAGTGCGATATGCCGTCTGGGCTGCATGGCGGGTGGAGGCACCGACGTCGGTCAGCCACTGGGTACCGCTCAGGTAGCTGCCGGTCCCACGTCCAAACCCAGTGATCAGCGCGTTGCGTCCGGGCAGGCGCGCCGCCCGGGCAGGCGAAGCGAGGACGACGGCCACGGCGCCGGCGCTGTGGGCAGGCAGCATCAGCTCGGTGAGGGCGCCGTTCGCGCGCGGCGCAGCAAGGACAGCGGCCCCGGTGACCTGCTCCTGGCGGGCCGACCGGGCGTGCCCGACCGACTTGTTGATCTCCGCCGCAGTCAGATCCGCCAACTCGGCGAGGGTGCGGTTGTTCTCGAGTGCCCACGCCGTGTGCAGCGCGTATGTCGTCTCGGCGGTCAGGCCCACCGGACGGGCGAAATGGGGGTCGAACGCCAGGTTCGAGATCTGCTCGACGAAGGCACGACGTTCGGTGCCGTGTGCCGCGGTCTCCGGGTTGTAAACGCCTACGGCGACAGCCACTTCCACCTCACCGGAGGCGATCGCCTCAGCGGCGGAGAGAATCGCTGTTCCCGAGTCGGATTCGAGGCGGTACGAGTCGGACAGGTATCCGCCGGAGGCGGAGTTGGTCATCCCCGCGGAGATGCTGCGACCGTCGTAGATGTCCATCGACGCGGTCACGGAGAGGCCGATATCCTGCTTGCGCAAAGCTGCCTCGCCAAGTGCTCGCGACACCACGTCGTAGACGAGTTCGTCGAGAACGGCATCGTGTTCGGGGAGGAACGGCGTCGAGGCCAGGCCAACAACGGCTACTGGTGCCGCACGCCCACCCTCTGATCCGGTCACTGTCATGGGTTGTCGATCCTTCCGAGAGTGAATGAGTGAGAGGTTGCGAACTGGATCAGTCGAGGAACCGATAGACCACGATCGCCACACATGCCGGTTTCGGGGCGCCCTCGCGTTCGACCACTGCCTCGATCGCGACCTGGACCCCACCGGTTACCTTGTTCGCGGAGGCGATGGTGGAGGACAACCTGATCCGCGAGTTCACCGGGACAGGCGCCGGGAATCGGACCTTCTCGAGCCCGTAGTTGACCACCGAGGAAGCCCCGGGCACCGACAGTGCGTCGGCGACCAGTGGGCCGACCAACGACAAGGTCAGGTACCCGTGCGCGATGGTGCTGCCGTAAGGTCCGGTTGCCGCTCGATCGGCATCGACGTGAATCCACTGGTGGTCGCCTGTGGCATCGGCGAACGTATCGATGCACTGTTGGTCAACGACCATCCATTCTGTGGCGGGCAGCGTGATTCCCGCCGCGCTGACCAGGTCGCCCGGGGTGGCGAACACCGCCGGTGATGTCGTCATGTCTTCGTCTCCGATCGTTGTCTTGCTCGACGACGGTAGTGAGCACGAAGCGGACCGGATGTCGCAGTCTGCACCACAGTGCACGTGTGTCAGAGCGCGACATCCGACCACCATGGATCCGTGTGACAGTCAGGGCGACATCGCTGACAGAAGGATTCGAGCCGAATGACTGACACCACAACCGACGCCGCGGTCTCCGCCGGCGATTCCGTCACCGAAGGGAGTCTTGCTGCGTATGTAGCGGACTTCCTGTCCGCGCACGATCCGGCCACCACGCCCCGGATAGACTTCCTCCGCGCGAGATTCGATGCAGGCCTGGCGTGGGTGCAATACCCGGTTGGCTGTGGCGGCCTCGGTCTCGACATCACCGCTCAGTCGATCGTCGACAAGGCACTCGAGGCCGCGGGTGCGCCGGACAACGCACCCCACCGAAACGTGATCGGGCTCGGTATGGCAGCGCCGACCATTCTCGCCCACGGCACCGCAGAGCAGCAGCGACAGTGGCTGCGACCGCTGTGGACGGGCGAGGAAGTCTGGTGCCAGCTCTTCAGCGAACCGTCCGCGGGATCCGACCTTGCATCACTGGCAACCAGGGCTGTTCCCGACGGTGCTGATTGGGTCGTCAACGGACAGAAGGTCTGGACATCGCTCGCCCACGAAGCGAGTTGGGCACTGCTCATCGCCCGTACCGATCCCACGGTGCCCAAACACCGCGGTCTGACCTATTTCGTCTGCGATATGCGATCGCCGGGCGTCGACGTCCGTGCGCTGCGTCAGCTCACCGGCGAAGCGGAATTCAACGAGGTCTTCCTCGACAACGTTCGTGTACCGGACCGAAACAGGCTCGGCGAGGTCGGTGCAGGGTGGAAAGTTACCCAGTCGACGCTGATGAACGAACGCGTTGCCATCGGTGCCGGCGCCGCGCCGCGGGAGGGAGGACCGATCGGATTCCTCGCCGACCTATGGCGTCAGGACACGACACACCGCACGATCGGATCGTTCGACAGGGTGCTGCAGCTGTGGGTCGAAGCCGAGACCATGCGACTGACTACCGAACGACTACGGCAACAGGCGGTGACCGGGACTCCCGGGCCCGAAGGGTCCGGGTCCAAGCTCGCATACTCTCAACTCGCGCAGCGAGTCTCGAGTCTCGAGCTCGATCTCCTCGCCGACCGCGGGCTACGGTTCGACGACTGGACATTCCGTCGCCCCAACCTCGATGAGGAACACAGTCGCCCGCCCGGCTACCGATTCCTACGTACCAAGGGCAATTCGATCGAGGGCGGCACCTCGGAGATCATGCGCAACATCATCGCCGAACGAATCCTCGGGCTGCCCACAGAAATCCGCACCGATACCACCACCGCATGGAACGAGCTGCCCCGATGACCACTACCAGCACCGAGCGTCTTGCCTCGGACCTGCTGTACTCCGAGCAGGAAGAGTTCCTTCGCGAAACCGTCCGAGACGTCCTGGACAAGGGCTGCGACTGGACCTCAGTTCTTGCTCTCACCGAGTCGGAAAGCTCCCTCGACCGCGCCCTGTGGCGCACACTCGCCGTCGACGTCGGCGGCGCAGCACTGGCGCTACCCGAGGACATCGGCGGCGCAGGAGCGAGCTGGCGTGAAACCGCCGTGGTGCTCGAGGAACTGGGCCGGTCCATCGTGCCGGTGCCCTACCTGGGCAGCGCAGTCGTCGCGACCGTCTACACCCAGCAGATCGGTGCCACCGACCTGTTGACGAAGATGGCCGCTGGCGAGACGATCGCTGCAGTGGCGGTCTCGGCCGGCGCGCCGTGGTTCCGCGTACAGGAATCGACCGTCACAGCCACCGACTCCACCCTCACCGGCACCGTGGCGACCGTCGCCGACGCCTCCGCCGCGGACACACTGCTCGTGCCTGTCGGCGAGGACACCTACCTCGTCGAGGTGGCCGCTCCAGGCGTGCGGTGTACCCCGGTGGTCTCCCTCGATGAGACCAGGCCACTGGTCGACATCGAGTTCGACTCGGCACCAGCTCAGCGTCTGGAGAGTTCCCGCCCTGCCGGCGCGGCGACCGCGGCAGCGCTGCGGGCGGGCGCCGCGCTCCTGGCGTCCGAACAGCTCGGACTTGCCGAACATTGCCTCGCAGCCACGGTCGAGTACCTCGGCGTGCGACGCCAGTTCGGCCGGATTCTCGGTTCGTATCAGGCTCTCAAACACCGCCTGGCCGACCTGTGGGTCCAGATCAACCAAGCGCGGGCCGCAGCGCGGTACGCCGCGGACTGCCTCGCCGCCGGCAGTGACGATCTCGATGTCGCTGCTGCCGTTGCGCACTCGTGGTGCTCCGAGGTGGCCGTGCGTGCGGCGGAAGAGTACGTGCAGCTGCACGGCGGCATCGGATTCACCTGGGAGCATCCCGCGCACCTCTATCTCAAGCGCGCCAAGAGTTCAATGCTGATGTTCGGTGGACCGGACATTCACAGAATCCACCTCGCCGGCCTGATCAATCTCCCCCTTCCGACCTTGGAGGACATCCGATGACCGACCTGACCGGCCGTGTCGCCGTCGTGACGGGCGGCAACGGTGGCATAGGCCTGGGCCTGGCCGAGGGACTGGCCCGGGCCGGCGCCGACATCGTGATCTGGGCGCGCAACGTCGAACGCAGCATCTCGGCCGTCGAGACCCTGCGCACCCACGGGGTCCGCGCGGAAGCCATCGCCTGTGACATCGGCAGCGAAGATGACGTGCGTCGTGCGGTCGCCGACACGGTAAAGAAGATGGGTCGGATCGACATCCTGATGGCCAACGCCGGGATCGCCGACGAGAAGCCTTATCTCGAGACCTCGTTGGACGACTGGCACCGGGTGATTCGCACCAACCTCGACGGGACATTCCTGACGACCCGGGAAGTGGGACGCTATCTCGTCGAACGAGGCGAGGGCGGAGCGATGGTCATCGTCTCGTCGACTATCACCCGCTACGGGGGTGCGGGTCAGGCCGCCTACGCCGCCAGCAAATCCGGAACCAGCGCCATCGGTCGCACACTCGCAGTGGAGTTCGCACGCAACAAGATCCGCTGCAACATCCTCATCCCCGGATGGGTAGCCACCCCGATGAACGAACACCTCCGAGAGAACCAGCGCCTCGTGGAGGCAACCACAAAGCGCACTCCGGTTCGACGCTGGGCCACCCCAGACGAATTCCACTCTGTAGCAGCGTTTCTTGCCGATCCGACCCTGACATTCCACACCGGCAACGAAGTCGTCGTCGACGGCGGCTACACCATCTTCTGATCAACTGTGCAAGGAGCCTCGAATGAACTTGACCTGCGACTTCTCGGGTAGGACGGTGCTCATCACCGGAGCGGCCCAGGGCATCGGCAAAGCAATCGCCGAGTACTTCCATGCTGCGGGGGCGCGCGTCGCGGTCGCCGATCGCGACGCCGCCGAACTGGAAAAGGCGTGGGGCTCGCCCTCGGCGACCCTGCTTCCGGTTGCGATGGACGTGGCCGATCCGGCATCGGTCGGGTCAGGAGTCGGCATCATCGTCGATACCTGGGGCTCGGTGGACGTGGTCGTCAACAATGCCGGCATCGCTCGGGACTCGGTGGTGTGGAAGCTGACCGACGACCAGTGGAAGGCTGTACTCGACGTTCACCTGGGCGGAACCTTCAACGTCACGCGCGCGGTGGTGCCGCATATGCGCAAAGCCGGCTTCGGTCGGATCGTCAATGTCACGTCCTACACCGGTATGCACGGCAATGTCGGCCAGGCCAACTATGCGGCCGCCAAGGGAGGCATCATCGCCTTCACCAAGACTGTCGCCAAGGAGACCGCACGATTCGGTATCACAGCGAACGCTATTTCTCCGAACGCGGCGACCGCGATGGTGGCGGCGATCCCCGCTGACCGCCTCGCGGAGATGACTGCGACGGTTCCGCTGGGCCGGTTCGCTGATCCCTCGGAGATGGCTGCGGCTGTCGCGTTCCTCGCCTCGGACGAGGCGAGCTACATTACCGGTGTGGTCCTGCCGGTCGACGGTGGTGTGTCGATGTAGTATCACCACGTCGGAACGGCATCGGGGCGGCGGCTCGGAACTGTACGAGTTCCAGGCCGCCGCCCCCGATGTGTCGGGGCGACAGGGGCTGTCGTCAGGTTCCGACGGCCGGGGGAATATCGAGCAGATGCCCCATCCGGTCGCGTTTGGTGCGAAGGTAGGCGACGTTCTCCGGTGTGGTGTGCACCGGTAACTGCACCCGTTCGGCGATCTCGAGGCCGAAGCCGTCGAGCCCGGTGTACTTGTCGGGATTGTTGGTGATCAAGCGCATTCGGCGCACACCGAGATCGACAAGGATCTCCGCTCCGACGCGATAGTCCCGGCTGTCGACAGGAAGCCCCAGCGCCTCGTTGGCCTCGACCGTGTCCGCGCCGTTCTCCTGTAGGGTGTATGCGCGGAGCTTGTGGCCGAGCCCGATCCCACGGCCCTCATGTCCACGCAGATACACCAGGACTCCGACCCCTTCCGCGGCGATGCGGCGCATCGATTCACGGAACTGGACACCGCAGTCGCAGCGCAGTGACCCGGCGAGATCGCCGGTGAGACACTCGCTGTGCACGCGCACCAGCACTCCAGCGGGGTTGTCCTTGTACGCGGCCAGGTCTCCGACGGTCAGCGCGAGATGCTCCGTTCCGTCGTCGGTGGCACGGTAGGCGTGGGCGCGAAAAGGCCCGAATTCTGTCGGCAACTCTGCACTGCCCGTCGCCACGACCGACGACTCCCGAGCACGCCGGTACTCGATGAGATCGGCGATGGTGATCTTGACCAGTTGGTTCTCGTCGACGAAGTCGTCGAGCGATTGGCCTGCGCGCATCGCGCCGGAGTCCTCGACGATCTCACCGATCACTCCGATTGTCGGCAATCCCGCCAGCGTCAGCAGGTCGACCGCCGCCTCGGTGTGTCCGGCGCGCTCGAGAACGCCCCCGGCGCGGGCGACGAGAGGGAATACATGACCCGGCCGACGCAGGTCTGTCGCGTGGCAATCGGGATCGGCGAGGGCTCGAAGAGTAAGAGCCCGGTCGGCTGCGGACACCCCGGTCGTAGTGTTGTTGTGGTCGGCCGTGACGGTGAATGCGGTGTAGTGGGAATCGGTGTTCTCGCCGACCATCTGAGGCAGCTTCAGTCTCTCAGCGCGCGCTGCGGACATCGGGGCGCAGAGGATGCCCGTACTGTGACGGACCATGAACGCGACCTGGTCCTCGGTGATTGTGGCCGCGCAACCGATGAGATCACCTTCGTTCTCGCGGCCCGGGTCGTCCACCACAACTACCATCCGGCCAGCTCGAAGTTCGTCCAGTGCCGTCTCGATCGTCGATATCGTCACAGTGATCTCCTTTCGGACAGGGATATTGCTAAGAGTCGGTCAGTTCTCGCCAGAGGTTGGCACAGGGTTGAAGGTTCGGTCGTAGTAGACGACCGGCGCGCGATCGCCGAGCCTGACCGACACGACCTCGCCGACAAGGATGGTGTGATCACCACCGGGGTGGCGGGCATACGCTCGACATTCGAGAACGACGGGCGCATCTGCAAGGTGTGGCAGTCCCGACGTGTGCGGAGTGAAGTCGTTTCCGGCGAACTTGTCGGCACCTCGAGTGGCGAACCTTCGCGCGATTTCCTCATGCTCCATCCCCGCGATGTGGATCAGCCAGGTCTCGGCACGTTCGAAGCTGTCATGGCATTCGGCGCTGGTAGCGAGGCATACCAGGACCAACTGCGGATCCATCGACACCGAGCAGAACGAGCTGGCGGTGAAGCCGCGCTGGCGACCCTGTTCGTCCACCGTGGTGACGATGGTGACCCCGCTGGGGAAGCGTGCCATCGCCTCGCGAAACGTGGGAGTTGCCGTGAGATCGGCGGTCATGAGAGGCCTCGATTCGTAGTGCTGCGGTGACTGAGGTCACTGTATGGATCCCATGCGGAGGAGGGTTGTCGCAGATCAGGACAGTCGCTCGAGCACGACGGAGTGAATCGCGACATCCAGCCGGGGGAGGTCCACCGACGCGCTGTTGACGTCATGTCAGTAGCTTGTCATCATGGACGTGTCGCACCTCACAGGCCTCCAGTCTGTGGTAGTCGACGCCTCGAACGGCATGCGCCCACGGACTCTCGAGCCCAGGCCGAAAGAAAGGACCCGCCTTGTCACTCGACGACCGCACCCGTACCTTGCTGCGCGAACGAGAGCTCTTCCTTGAGGGCGCGGACCCGGTCCGGCGAGGCATCGTACGCGCGGAGATCGCACAGTCCTGGAAACGTTCGCTGATGTACGGGCTCGAACCGGAACGCTCCCGGCCCACCTACTGTTCGGCGCCTCAATCATCTGAGCAACTCCTGTCCGTGGCCGTCCCGGTGATCGAGTCCAAGCGCAGTGCACTCGTCGACTCGTCGAGCAGCCTTGCCCTGACAGATCCGGGTGGCTGGGTCCTCGCGAGATGGGTGGAGGACAGCCGCTTCTCCAGGCGCCTGGACCGGCACGATGTCCTTCCCGGCTACTCCTTCGCGGAAACCACGGTCGGCACCAACAGCGGCGGAATTGTCCTCGAGACCGGACGACCAGCGCTTGTCGCGGGCCCGGAGCACTTCTTCGAGGAGTCTCTCCAGCTGACATGTGCTGGCGCCCCGATCTACCATCCCCTTACCAAGCGGCTGATCGGCACGCTGAATCTGACCTGCCGGTACAGCGACACCAACCCCATCATGTTGTCCTGGGTGTGCGAGGTGGCGGCCCAGATCCAGCAGGCATTGGCCACCGCAGCCCACCGCCGCGAACAACTTCTGTTCGAGGCATTCCTGGCCGACAACCGCGACAGCCGACACGCAGTGATCTGTCTCGACGAGCAGACCATCATCAGCAATGCCGCGGCCGCCCGAATCCTCGGACCGTCTGATCAGGCCATCCTGTGGGAACATGCCGCCCGAACCCTGCAGATCGGCACGGACACAGCTGAGAAGACGGTCTCGCTCGCAGATGGAGCTGCGGTGGGCGTCGACGTGGTACCTGTCACCGACGGTCCCACTACCGTCGGTGCCCTGCTGCGCCTCAAGGTCGGCAGTCACCCGTCCCGCCATGAGCGCTCGCATGAACCCGCCCCGGTGTTGGGGGATCTCGTCGGAAACTCCCCGGCCTGGCGCGCGATGTGCCATGCAGTGACCGACACGGGCACCCACGCGTTGCTCCTGACCGGTGAATCCGGAGTCGGAAAGTTCGCGGTAGCCCGTGCGTTGGCGGGGGAGTCCGACACCGCCGTCGTCGATGCCCTTGCGGCCACGGCCGCAGGATCGGACTGGAACACCCACATCGCCGATGCCATCGACCAGGCGCCGACATTGCTGATCCTGCGGCACATCGAGGCGCTCGACTCCAGCGCGCTTCGCACGACGGCGAGCGCCGTCGCGGCCGCTCGGGCCCGGCAGATTCGAGTCGTCGCAACGACGAACGTGCCGGCCTCCGCGCTTTCACAACTAGTGGAATGGTTCGACAAAGTGGTCGAGGTGCCCTCGCTCGCCGAGCGCGCAGGTGACCTTCCACTGCTACTCGATACGATCAGTCGCCGTTACAGCCAGCCGAGTGACAGGGTCCACTGGATGCCCGATGCGGTCCAGGCGCTCGGCCGCATCGACTGGGATCGCAATGTGGCCGGGCTCGATGCGCTCGTGCGTGAACTCGTCGCCGGACGCAATCGTCGGTACATCGGCGCACAGGACCTCCCGATCGAACACCGAGTGCAGGCGTCCCGTCGCCAGCTTCAAGGCCTCGAACAGATCGAGGCGAAAGCGATCATGAATGCGCTTCGCGACGCGGAAGGTAACAAGCGCCTGGCCGCTGATCGGCTCGGGATCGCGCGATCCACCCTGTACCGGAAGGTCCGTTCGCTGGGCATCGACATCGATTCCGCCAACTTCTGACATCGGCTGCGGGAGTGAGCAGGGCGGTGGCGCAGGTTGCGACATTCACCGACCGGTCGCGAGGCACACACTCGAACCATGGTGTCTCATTCGACAGAAACTCAGTCCGACGCATCGTTGCCGCTCATCGCCGACGAGGAGGAAACGCTCCTGCGGGACACAGTCGCCCGCATCGTTGCCAAGTACGGACACGACTACTACCAGAAGTGCTCGGCCACTGGCGAACCGATGCAGGACCTGTGGGACGAACTCGGTCGCAACGGCTACCTCGGCCTCAACATCGCCGAGGAGTACGGCGGCAGCGGCGCCGGTCTCACGCAGCAAGCGATCGTCAGCGAGGAACTTGCTGCCGGCGGCTGCCCGGAGCTGGCCATGGTGCTCTCCCAGGGCATCGCCGGCAGCGTCTTCGGACGACATGGAACGGAGGAACAGAAACAGCAGTACCTTCCCGGAATCGCCAGTGGCGAGAAGAAGTTCGTGTTCGCTCTGACCGAGCCCGACGCCGGATCGAATTCACACAATGTCTCCACCACCGCCACTCGTGACGGTGACGATTACATCGTCAACGGCACCAAGTACTACATCTCCGGTGTCGATCACTGTGACAACTTCCTCCTCGTGGCCAGAACCGGAACAGACGAGAAGACCGGCCGAGGCTTGCTGACACTGTTCGTCGTGGACCCGGACGTCGAGGGACTGACCCGCGAACTCATTCCCACGGCACTGTCCGCCCCCGAACGTCAGTTCACACTCTTCTTCGACAACGTACGCATCCCTGCCGATCGGGTTGTCGGCGAAGTCAACAAGGGCCTGGTGCCCTTGTTTGACGGCCTGAACCCCGAGCGGGTACTGAGTGCAGTGATCTGTACCGGCATCGCTCGCTACGCCATCGACAAGGCGTGCCGCTACGTCAAGGAACGCACCGTGTGGGGAACAACCCCGATCGGCAGCTACCAGGCAGTACAACACCCCCTCGCTGCCGCCAAGATCGAGCTGGAGGCGGCCCGCGGCATGACGTGGAAAGCGGCAGCTCTCTATGACGCCGGATTACCCGCCGGCGAAGCTGCGAACATGGCCAAGTACCTCGCATCCAAGGCAGGGCATCACGCCCTCGACGCCGCGATCCAGGTGCACGGCGGTAACGGGTTGGCGCTTGAATATGGGCTCGCCGACCTGTGGTCGATCGTGCGCCTTCAGCAGATTGCACCGGTCTCGTCGGAGATGGTCCTCAACCACATCGCGCAGCACACCCTCGGTCTGCCCCGTTCCTACTGATCTCCGAAAGGCCTCAAGCCAGATGACTACTGCAGTCAAGGAATTGGACCCCGGCCTGGTCGGCCGCCAGCTACCTGGTGACACCACCACCATCTCCCATCACCAGTCCGCGATCACCGATCACGCCCTGCATGCTGCCTCAGATCCCGACGCCGGTGAGCACGCCCACTCGATCTGGTTCCTCATCATCGCCTTGCGTGGCATGGGGATCAGCGTCGACGAACTCTGTGCACTCGCAGACAAACGAGAAGGCGACACCCTTCTGTTCGGAACCTGCGGCATTGATCAGGTTCAGCCACTTTCGGTGGGCCACACCTATCGGACAACTGCGTCCATCGACAGTGTGTCCCGCCGCACCACCAGGGACGGATCGGTTCTGGACAGCCTGACGGTCACGGTGACTTTGTTCGACACCACCGCGCCCGCCGGCCCTGTCGGCGCGGTCACGAGCGTCTACCTGTTCAAGAGAGGTCAGAACTGATGTCCACCAATGAGATCGCCCCCGGCTACACCATTCCCTCGTTCATCGTCGATCCGGTCGACCGTGAACACATCCGGCAGGTCGCCCTGATCCTCGACGACCCCAATCCCATCCACTTCGACCTGGACGCGGTGGCGTCAGCAGGCATGGGGGACCGCGAGATCAATCAGGGCGGCTCGACGATGGCCTACATCATCGACATGATCACCTCCTGGGCCGGCACACGCTCAGCCCTCGAGCGCATCAAGTGCCGATTCCGCGACAACGTTCGAGCAGGTGATGCGGTCACTGCAGGCGGGACAGTCCTCGAGGTGATGGGTTCTGGTGACTCACGCCGCGTGCTCTGCGACGTGTGGGTCGACCGCGGGGACGGCACCCGCGTCATCGACGGCACCGCCATCGTCGCTGTCCCCGAGGATTGATCACTGCCACGCAACTTGGACTCGAACTACGGATTGAGGGTGGTGCACACTGTGCACCACCCTCAATCCGTAGGACCCGTAGACCGCTCGGGTCAGCGGAACATCCGCTTTAGTTCTGGCTTGTTGATCTTGTTGTTCCCGGTCCTCGGCAGCGCTGCGACTATCTCGATCCTGCGAGGGCGTGACAAGCCCCGCAGGTCGGGGTGCTGCTGACAGAACTCCGCGATATCGGCCATCGTCACTCCCTCGTGAGATGCGACAACGATGGCTGTCACCTGCTCGACCCAGCGCTCATGCGGCGTGCCGATGACCGCGACCTCGGCGATATCGGGGGAAGAAGCCAGATAGTTCTCGACCATCTGCGGGTAGACATTTTCTCCGCCACTGATGATCATGTCGTCCATCCGTTCGACATACTCGAGTTGGCCGTCGGGTCGACGCCGCATCAAGTCACCGGTCCGGAACCAACCGTCGACGAATCTCTCAGCATCGGCGTCGGACCGCTTCCAATAACCCGGCGTGACTGCGTCACCGCGCACCAGCAGTTCGCCGATCTCCTCGCTGCCTTCGGCAATGCGTTGCTGAGTGGTCGGGTCGACCAATTGCCATTGCACCACCTGTTCGAGCGGGCGCCCCAGGCACACCGGCAGCGGGTTTTCCCCGATCCGTTCACATGCGGCCAACCCGTTCTGCTCCGTCTGGCCGTAGATGTTGATCACCGAGTCGATGCCCGTTGCCTCACGGAATCGACGTAGTGGACCTTCCGGCAGGCCCGACCCACCGACCGCACAGATCCGAATGCTGCTCAGCTGTGCCGGATCGGCTCCGCTCATCCGGTTGGCGACATCGATGGCCATCGTCGGCACCAACGCCACATAACTCGGCGACCACCGCCGGGCCAGATCGACCCACCCGAGTGGATCCCACTTCGCCATCAACGTCACAGCCCCACCCGCGAGCAGGACCGGAAGCGAGATCAGCTGCAGACCTCCGACATGGAAGAGGGGAGTGCACACCAGTGCGCTGTCGCCTGCGGTGAGGCCGAAGATATCGATGGTGGCGTCGACGGCGGCACCTGTCGTCCGGTGGGTTTGACGAACACCCTTCGGCGTTCCGGTCGAACCGCTGGTGTACATCAGCAAAGCCTCGTCTCCATCGAGACGGGGAATGATCTCGTGGCGTTCGGGAAGCGTCGTCACGTCGGACCACGTCCAACTCGCACCGGCGGTAGCGGCGCTCGGCCCCACCGCCAGGATCCGCTCCGCGCCGCGAAGGCCGTCGCACACATCCTGAATCAGCTCCACCTCGCTGTCAGCAACCACGATCAACGACGGGTCCGAGTCTTCGACGGCGTGCCGCAGGGGCCCTCGCGGGACCGACAGGTTGTACGGCACCGCGATCGCGCCCGCCATCCAGATCCCGAGGAGAAGCGGAAAGGACTCGAGGCGGTTGGAGGCGTAGATCCCGACCCGATCGCCTGGTTCGACACCGACAGAGTCGAGGAAGGCCGAGAACCGCCTCGAGGCGGTGACGAACTGATCGAACGTCAGCTCGTCACCGGCGAATCGGACTGCGACCGCGTCAGGCCGTCGCGCTGCGACGCGGACGAGGACGTTGGAAAGGTTCACGTGCATCCTTCGTCAGAAGTTGTGGCTGGAAGGCCGGGCGGCACGAAAAGCTGCCAAATCAGCCTGTGACGTAGAAGTACACCCCCTTTTCCGGTTGGACGATGTCGCAATCGAGTACACCGGCAGCGCTGTCCCGAAACGCGACAACTCCCACCCTGCCTCCGCACGGATGATGTGTCACACGACACATCAGCTGTACTAGTAGAGGAGTCATCGTGGGTCGAGTAGAAGGCAAGGTCGCCCTGATCACCGGGGCGGCACGCGGTCAAGGGCGTGCACATGCGATTCGCCTGGCCGAAGAGGGCGCCGACATCATCGCGGTCGACGTTCCCAACGACATCATCGACATCGGGTACTCGGCAGGGACCGCCGAGGAACTCGCCGAGACCGCCCTGTTCGTTGAGAAGCTGGGTCGTCGCGTCATCACCGTCGAAGTTGATGTCCGTGACGCCGAGGCCTTGACGAACGGCGTCGACGCGGCCGTCGCCGAACTCGGCCGACTCGACATCGTCTCTGCGAACGCTGGTATCGCGAGCAACCCACACCTGGCGCACGAAATCCCCGAGGGAACCTGGCAGCAGATGCTCGACATCAACCTCACCGGTGTCTGGCACACGGCCAAGGCCGCCATTCCCCATCTGATCGACGGCGGGCGCGGCGGCGCGATCGTACTGACGAGTTCGGCTGCGGGACTGAAGGGTTACGCGCACATCGCCCACTACGTCTCGGCCAAGCACGGCGTCGTCGGTCTCATGCGCAGCCTCGCGAACGAACTCGCCCCGCACGGCATCCGGGTGAACTCGGTCCACCCGACCCAGGTAGACACCCCAATGATCCAGAACGAAGGCACCTATCGGATCTTCCGCCCCGATCTCGAGGCTCCGACCCGCGAGGATTTCGAACCGGCGTCGGCGTCGACCAACGCCCTTCCTGTCCCGTGGGTCGAGCCGCGGGACGTCAGCAACGCCCTGTTGTTCCTGGTCTCGGACGAAGCACGGTACATCACCGGTGCCGCTCTGCCCGTCGATGCGGGATGCCTGATCAAGTGACAAAGACCCTCCACGGGCCCCTCGCCGGAATCCGAGTTCTCGAACTCGCTGGCCTGGGGCCCGCCCCACATGCGGCACTCATGCTCGCCGACCTCGGCGCCGACGTTGTCCGGGTTCAGCGTCCGGGCCCCGCTGTAGACATTGCGCAGGACCCGACGCTACGCGGACGCCGGATAGTCACTGCGAACCTGAAGGACCCGAAGGACCTCGACCACGTCCGCGCACTCGCAATGAAGGCCGACATCTTGATCGAGGGATTCCGACCTGGAGTCGCCGAACGCCTGGGGCTGGGCCCTGACAGCCTCTCGAGCAACAACCCAGGTCTGATCTATGGACGGATGACCGGTTGGGGACAAGATGGCCCGTGGGCCGCCAAGCCCGGTCACGACATCAACTTCATCGCCGCCGCCGGTGTCCTGAACGCCATCGGTCCCGCCGGCGGGCCGCCACTGCCCCCGCTGAACCTCGTCGGCGACTTCGGAGGCGGCTCGATGTTCCTGATCGCCGGCCTGCTCGCCGCGCTCGTCGAGCGCGCACGTTCCGGGGTGGGACAGGTGGTGGACGCGGCGATGCTCGACGGCACCTTGACCCTCTCACACTCGATCTGGGCGATGTGGGCCGGCGGCGACTGGACGGACGAACGGGGATCGAACGTCCTCGACGGCGGAGCACCGTATTACGACTGCTACCGCACTGCCGACGGCGGGTACATGGCCGTCGGCGCGATCGAGCCGCAGTTCTACCAGGCGTTGCTCGACGGACTAGGCATCGAAGGGACACCGGACCAAGACGATCGATCCCGGTGGCCGGAGCTGCGTGATGCGATCGCAGCGGCGTTTGCGACCAAGACCCGCGACGAGTGGGAGGCGGTCTTCGACGCACTCGACGCGTGTGTGACCCCGGTGCTTGCCTTCGATGAGGTTGCCCGACATCCGCAGGTCACTCACCGCCACGCTCTGGGCGAACTGGACGGTGTGCTGCAACCAGGTGCTGCGCCGCGCTTGTCGCGGACCCCGAATCGGCCGGCAGCCGCTGCGGTTGTCGCAGGGGACCTCGATTCCATCTGGTAGAAGAAGAGCTTCGGGGCCACATCACTCGGTGGCCCCGAAGCTCTTCCTATCGGCGACGTGCCTGGCCGCAATCGAATCGTGGCCGATTCACGATCCGATCGACGACACGCCTACCGTTTTCTCCTCCAGCTGGCTGGTGGCCGCCGGCTGGTAGGTCTCGCGGGCAGAAGCGATAGCCCAGATGCTCAGCAGACCAGCGACAGTCACGTACGCTCCGACCGAGAGCACGGTGCCTGTCCACGCGAACAGGCTTGTTGCGATCAATGGGGCGAACCCGCCGCCGAGGACCGCACCGACCTGGTATCCCAGTGAGGCCCCGGAGTACCGCACCTCTGCGGGAAACATCTCGTAGTAGAAGGCAGCCATTGGCCCGTAGAGCGCCCCCAACGTGACACCGGGGAGAAGACCCGCGAGCAACATCAGCCAGACGCTGCCGGTGCCGAGGAGCAAGACGAACGGAAAGGCCGACGCAGTGGTTGCAATGGCAGCGACCACCAGAACACGTTTGCGCCCAACCTTATCCGACAACAGCGCGAAGATCGGGATCGACACCACTGTGACCGCGCTCGAGACCAGAACAATCCACAGAGCCGTCGACTTCGGCACACCTTCTTCGGTGGCGAAGGAGACGAGGAACACCGTCACGATGTAGTAGTACACCTGAATAACCAGGATCATCCCGCCGGCCTGCAACACCTCGCGAGGGTGCTCCCTCAGCGCAGTGACAATCGGAGAGCTCGGTCGAACCGGGACATCCTCGGACTTCTGCTCGGCCGCACGGGCCTGCAGCTGCTTGAACTCGTCAGAGTCTTCGATCGTGATCTGAATGTAGAGGCCCAGGCCCACCACGATCGCACTGAGCAGGAAAGGGATACGCCAACCCCACGATTGCAGGGCCTCCGCACTCATCGATGCAACCACGACCAGGAACACGATGTTGGACAGGATCACGGCGAGCGATGGCCCGACCTGAGCGAAGCTGCCGAAGAACCCACGGCGATTGGGTGGGGCATTCTCCGTCACGATCAGCATGGCTCCGCCGTACTGGCCGCCCACCGCGATTCCCTGCACTGCACGAAGCACTAGAAGAATCAACGGTGCAGCGATCCCGATCTGGGCGTAACTCGGAATCAATCCGATCAGAAACGTCGCCACGCCCATTACCAGCATGGCGACCACGAGCATGGCCTTTCGGCCGAGCCGGTCTCCGAAGTGTCCGAAGATAATTCCGCCAAGGGGCCGAAACAGGAAGCCGACGCCGAAGGTTGCGAACGCGGCGATCGTGCCGATGATCGGACTCACCTCGGGGAAAAACACCTTGTTGAACACCAGTGCTGCGGCGGTCCCGTAGATGAAGAAGTCGTACCACTCGAGGGTGCTGGCGCTCAGAGCCGAGACCAGCACCCTCCGAAGGTTTTGTTCTGTCGCCATGTGATCAGCTCGGATTCGGGTTGAAGGTGGACAAAACCAGGTGACCGCCGTCGACAGGAAGCTCGACTCCGGTCATCCGACGCGCCGCATCGGAGGCGAGAAACACCACAGCCCCGCTGATCTCGTCAGGTTCGATCAGGCCCCCTATCGCGTGCCAATGGCGCGCCGCCACCTCGTGATCGGCCCGGGTTGATCCCGGCTTACCGCCCGTCATGTCATAGCAGCCCTGCCAGTTCGTCATAGCCGTGTCGACGAATCCGGGAAGGATGGCATTGACACGGACGCCGTAAGGAGCGAACTCCAACGCCGCGGACTTCATCAATCCTAGAGCGCCGTGCTTGGCTGCGGTGTAGTGCGAAGCGCCAGCCTGCGCTTCGACGCCGTTGACCGATGCGGTGATGATCACCGATCCGGTCCGCTGCTTGATCAGTTGCGGCGCCACCGCTTTCAGCGTCCGCCAAACCCCGTTGAGATTGACATCGATGGTGTCGAGCCAGTCGTCGTCGGACAGATCCCATAGCGCGCCACGCGTCCAGATACCGTGGTTGATCACCACGATGTCGATACTCCCGAATGAGGCGACAGTTTCCGAGACTACGGCGTCGAGTGCGGACGACGAGCGAGTGTCGACCTTGTGAGCGGCAACTCGCACGCCCAGCGCGCCAACCGATTTGACTGCCAGCGTGAGGTCTTCTTCTGTCGCCAGACCGTACTGGACCGAGTCGATCTGCTCACAGATGTCGATCAGAACGACGTCGGCGCCTTCGTTTGCCAGCGCATGTGCATGTGCCAGGCCCTGCCCGCGTGCGCCGCCGGTGACCAGCGCGACCTTCCCGTCGAGGGTTCCCATTCCACAGTCCTTTCAATGCCTGACCATTTGGTCACATCGAACGGTAGGTGTGCTGCGAGTCACACAATGTGTCAGTTCGCTACACCTTCGGTTCGTGCGTCGAACCGAAGACGGGGCGGAGTCCGGCACGAACGCCGGACTCCGCCCCCGTTCTCGGAGGGTCAGCTCACGGCGACGCTGCGCTCGGCCTCGAACTGCTTGCGAGCCGCTTCCTGGCCTGCAGCCGTGGCGTCCGCGCCGGCCTTGTCGCTGGCCACGACCTGGTCGTAGCCGCGCTGGCGCGGTGCCCGAGCGCCGTTGAACTCGGGTGCGACCCGCTCGGCGATCAGCTCGAAGCTGCGCAGCGCGGCAGGCTGCGGCGCCCACTCGCCGTGCAGCACGAGGAACTTCCCGAATCCTCCGGACTTCTCCTGCAGCCGCTCGATTTGTGCAATAGCCATCTCCGGAGTTCCGATGACAGCGAGTCCGCTCTCGTTGACCGCGTCGATCAGGGTGTCGACGTCCGGTGCCTTCTCGAATCCCGGAGTGACATGGGAGAGGTAGTTCATCAGGTCCAGCAGACCGTGCCGGCAGTCTGCTCGGGCCTGCTCCTCGGTCTCCGCCACATGCATCAGCCCGGTCAGGCGCCACTGGTCACGAGAGACAGTACGGCCGTTCTCCGCGGCGATCTGCTCGGCAATGTCCCAGTGACCCGCGAGCAGCTCCACACCCATCGGATTGGTGGCTGCAAGTGAGAGGATTCCTGCCCCGTACTTGCCGGCCAGTTTCGGTCCTGTCGGTGACACCGTCGCGGTGACTGCCTTCTCGATGTTGGAGTACGGGGCGACATGCAGGTACGCGTCCTGGATTTTGTACCAGTCGGTCTCTTCGGTGACCGTCTCGCCGTCGAGCAGACGATGGATGACATCGAAGGCCTGTTCCATCTTGCGGCGGCTCTCCACCGGGTCGATGCCGATCATGTGAGCGTCATCCGCGAGTTGGCCCGGGCCGGCTCCGAAGATGACACGGCCGCGGCTGAGGTGGTCGAGCAGAACCAGCCGATCCGCGACCATAAATGGGTGGTGGTACGGGAGTGAAACAACGCCGAGGCCCAGCTTAATCCGTGAGGTACGCTGCGCAGCGGCAGCAAGGAACATCTCCGGCGACGACACGATCTCCACACCGCCGGAATGGTGTTCGCCGATCCAGAACTCCGCAAAGCCGAGCTTGTCCATGTGCTCGACGAGTGCCAGATCCTGGTGAATTGCGGTGTTCGCATCCGTCTCGACCTTATGCCACGGTGCGAGGAAGGCTCCGAATTCGACGGTTGCGCGAGGGTTACCCATGATTTCTCCTGATCGACATGTCCGAACGACTGCCTTGCTCTGTGACCTCCAGCATTCAGTGCACCGCGAGCGCTGTGATGTAGCGCATTCGGACACACCAACTGGACGATGAAGAAGTTGCAACCCGCGTCGGCCGAGCCCGCTGCCTGAGTGCGGGGCTGATCATCAGTGAACCGTTCTGGGCGAGGTGGAGGATTCTGATCCAACACGGAGAATGCTGGTATGTCTGCACAAGAAAGTGGACGTCGAGACGCAGGAACGGGCGGTCCGGATGCATCGGGACCGGATCGCCGAGCATGGTCAAGGTGATCGCAGCAGGGCTGGGAGTCTTTGATGAGACGGTGCGACTGGCGGCCAAGCGGTTCGCTGAAACCGGTCAGGACGTGGAAGCCACGATCGGGCGCAAGGGGCGCGACCTCCCACCGTTCCGTCGCAGATCACCGGAGAGATCGAGGCCAGGTTGATTGCGTTGGCGTGCACACAGCCCCCGGCGGGGACACGCGCGGTGGTCGCTGCGACTGCTGGAGAAGCACGTCGCCCTGGTCGACGACATCCCCTACCTGGACCACTCGACCATCGGCCGGATCTTAAAAGAACGAAACTTCGTCCTCACCTGAAGAAGTGCTGGACCACCCCACCAAAGGCGAACGCGGAGTTCGCAGCCCGGATGGAAGAGGTCCTGTCGGTCTACGCCCGCTGCCACGATCCCTCTCGCCCGGTGGTGTGCATGGACGAGAAGCCCTATCAGTTGCTGACCCATGCTCGCGCCCCGATCCCGGCAGCCCCGGGCCGCGACCGGCGAGAGGATTCGGAGTACGTGCGGCACGGGACCTGCTCGATCTTCTGCTGGGTCGAGCCTCTGGCCGGCTGGCGACGTGTCGATGCCCAGCCCCGGCGCACCAAGGTCGACTGGGCCCGACAGGTCAAAGAGCTACTGTGCGTGGACTACCCGGACGCGGAGAGGGTGGTGCTGGTGATGGACAACCTCAACACTCACGGCATCGGATCGCTCTACGAGGCCTTCGAGCCGGCCGAGGCGTTCGCGCTCGCGCAGCGGCTCGAGACCACACTCCCAAACACGGCTCGTGGCTCAACATCGCCGAGATCGAGCTCTCGGTGCTGACCCGTCAGTGTCTGGACCGGCGCATCGAGGGCCTCGAGACCCTGGGCGCCGAACTCGCTGCCTGGCAACGGCAGACCAATGCCGATCAACGCCAGGTCCGGTGGCACTTCACCACCGACGACGCCCGCATCAAACTCCGCCACCTATATCCCAAGACTTAGAGCATGTCTCCTAATTCGCGAGGTGCTTGAGCCAGGCGCACACCGCCGATAGCAGCACACCCGCTCGGTAGGTGAGGGCGAGTTTGTCGTAGCGGGTGGCCAATCCCCGCCACTGCTTGATGCCGGCGAAGGAACGCTCGACGACATTGCGGCCCTTGTACTTGTCGGCATCGAACCGGACCGGACGACCACCACGACTGCCGCGACGTAGTCGGTTTCGCCGCTGGTCGTCCGGTTCGGCGATGACCGCTTCGATGCCCCGCGATCGCAGCAAGGCCCGGTTGGATTTCGACGAGTAAGCCTTGTCGCCGAGCACCGCGTCCGGTCGGGTTCGTGGTCGGCCGGGCCCGACCCGCGGTACGGACAACGCCTGCATCAGGATCGGAAACATCGGTGAGTCACCCGCCTGACCTGGGCCGATCAGCAGCACCAGAGGCCGACCGTTTCCGTCGGAGACTTGATGGATCTTGGTGCCGAGTCCGCCCCGGGAACGGCCCAGTGCGTGGTCGGCGGGCTCAGCGAGCAGATTCGTGTAATTCGACAGATCCCCCTGTGTGCCGCGGGAGGTTGGTGCCGTGCTGGTGGGCCCGGCAGATCGTCGAGTCCACCGAGACCGCCCAATCGACCAGGCCGTTCGCATCGGCATGGGCAAGCAGCGCAGCCATCACCCTGTCCCAGGTTCCGTCGCCGGCGTATCGGCGGTGACGCTTCCAGATCGTCTGCCACGGGCCGAATTCCGCTGGTAGGTCACGCCAGGCGATGCCGGCCCGGTAGCGGTAGACGATGCCTTCGACGACTCGTCGGTTGTCACGGAACGGGCGGCCTCGCCGACCGTCGGAGGAGGGCAGCAGTGGTTCGATCAACGACCACTGGGCATCGGTGAGGTACTCGGTACGTGACACGACGCCCAGTGTCGCTGATGCAGCCGTTCCCATTTAGGAGACACGCTCTAGCTGCGACGGTCTACTAGCGAGGGTTTCGCGATTGTCTGCGTCTTCCTTGCGGAAGACCAGAACCCCTCGTCCAGCGGAACCGGGGATGTCACCGCGAGTGGTGCGTGCCGTTGTCGATCAGGCCGAAGTCGGGTAGTCGGCGAGGTCTCTGAACCGTGCTGCAGGCGACTTCGGTGCCCGACCCGGAAACCACGGCTGAGGGTAGGTAGACGCTCGCAGTGACTCCTCGGGCAGCGCCGGCCTCGATGGTGGCACGAAGACGCACTCCCAGCCCGTGCCGCTGCGCGACCCGCCCCACCACATACAGCCCCATGTGCCGCGTCGCCTGCGCATCCGTTTCGGCGCCCTCGGCGAGCCGGTGGTTGGCCCGTTCCAGCTCCACCGCCGGTATCCCGACACCCCGGTCGACGATCTCGAGCAGCAACCCGCCCTCCACTGCCGGGGACACCAGGAACATCACCGACGTGGCCGGATCCGACGCCCGCAGCGCATTGTCCAGAAGCTCGGTGAGCAGGTGGATCAGGTCGTCGACGACGCTGCCGACCAGGGTGACCGGTGGTACCGCACCGAGGCGTACCCGCTCGTAGTTCTCGACCTGCGACACCGATGCCCGCATCACGTCCTCGAGCGGTGTCGCCGGGCGGGATGCGCGCCGGCTGCGGGTGCCGGCCAGCACCAGCAGCGACTCGCCGGTGCGGCGCATGCGCGCGGCCAGGTGATCGAGTTCGAACAGGTTCTGCAACCGCTCCGGGTCACGTTCCTTGAATTCGAGCGTCTCGATCAGTGCCAGCTGCCGATCCACCAGCGAGCGGTTACGCCGGGCGAGGGTTTCGAGCATGGTGGTGATCTGGCGGCGTAGTGCGGCCTGTTCGGCCGCCAGCAGCACGGCCTGGGTGTTCATGCCGTCGACAGCGCGGGCGACCTGCCCGATCTCCTCGTCGGTGTCGACGCCGATCGGGGCGATCGCGACGGTGGTGGGGTCGGTGCCGGCACGGATCGCGGTGACCGCCGCGGGCAGGTCGTGGTAGGCGGCGCGGGCGGTGTCGTCGCGCAGTCGCCGCAGCGCGGAGACGAGCAGTTTGGTCATGGCCAGGGTGACCGCGACCGCGCAGGCGACGGCGACGGCGATGAGAACGGCGTTGCTGATCGCCGCCTGCCGGGCGGCATCGCGCTCCTCGTTCAGCGTGGTGACGATGCGGCCGACCGACGCGTCGAGAAGTCGATCGCCGGCTTCCACACCGGCCAGCAGCGACGCGGTCAGATCTGCTGTGCGCGTTGCGGAGGTGGTCGGGTTCAGCAGCAGCGCATGCCGGTTCTCGACAACCTCGCGTAGGTCTGCGAGGGCCTGTTGGTCCTCCTCGTCACCGCGTAGTGCCGCGAGGACGGCACGCTCCGAGGCGAACGCGGTCTCGAGCATATGACGGCCCTGATCCGAGGCTGCGACAGGCTGGGTGAATGCAGCGGCCTGGTCGAACGGCATCAGGCGTGCCTGCCACAGGTCCAGCAGGCGCCCGGATTCGTAGAGTGCATCAGTGTTTTCGGCCTGATCGACCAACAGGCGCACCGTGTGTTGGACCTGCATGCCGAAGGCCCGCATCTGCTCGATTCGCGCCGGCACGGCAGTGCCGGGCATCGCGGCGGCGCGGATCAGTTCTCGGCCGTCGGCCAGGATCCGTCCGATCCCCTCGGACACCGCCGGGTCGAGGTCCTTCCGCCGGGCGAGGGCCTCGATCGGTCCGGTGTCGTCGACGAAGACCGCGTTGTTCTTGTCCAGCGACAGGCCGAATTCGGACACCCCGACGGTCGCTCCGATACTGGTGGCGTATCGCATGATCGTGGGAAGGGCTGCGATCTGCTCGGCGAGCGTCGCGGTGCGGGAGGCCCGCTGTGCCTCGTTCGCGATCTGCACGCCGCCGAACCCGCCCAGGACGAGCAACGGTACGGCGACGATCACGGCTGCTTTCGTGCGCACGCCCCAGTCTTGGGGACGGGTGCGCCGAGATTCGGCAGGGGTCATCACAGAATCGGGCCCTTTCACGGGAGCGGGGGACAAACGCACGCCGCCGGCGACTCGAACCTGTGACGATGCCGGATACCAGCGAATTGATGTGGCACGCATAGCTTTCTGCGAGCTCGCAGAATAGTAGGCACCGGTGGTCGGGTAGTCAAGATCGATTTACTTCAACAGGCGATTTATGCTCCCGGCACACCTGATTGAAACATACATACTGCATGCATGATTACGAGTGTCTGTTCCGAACAGCTGTGTGCAAGAAAACGATTTCGTGATCATGGTGCACCCCACTCGGTCGCGAGTGCGCTACGTCGCCGTGGGGTGATAGGAGTATGCCGACGATCGGGACAGGGCGAACTCGAAGATCCTGTAGACGGTCTGCCTATTCCAGCCGAAGGTGCAACACCAGTCGGCCAGGGCGGAGTCGAGGGGCCTCGGTCCCACGGAGCCGTCGAGGGGGTCGACATCGAATTTTTCGTGGTCGCAACCGAGAATCTTCCCGTGGTGTCCGTCGTACCCATCGCTGAGGCCCTGGCCCAGTTGCCGTTCGACCCGACGTACCGGGTAGGGAAGAAAGCACTGGTGCGTATCGAGGGGCTGGCGGCAGCCACCAACTGATCGAATATCTGAACAAGCGCAGGCTCTCGTAGCTGGTCGGGTTCGGGTTGACCGACACCCTCGCCGAGGCGATCGAGCTGGTTCCCGAACAGGCGCGGACCCCGGCCTACGACGCCGACGGGCAGGTCCGCGACGGTACCTGGGTCACCGAGATCACTGATCTGCTCGACGTGTCCACCTGGCCGAAGGGATGCGAATCATCGTCCGGAAGGAAAGCCGTATCCGGGAGCTCAGTTGCGGTTCACCGACCGCGACGGCCTGCGCCTGATCGCGTTCGTCACCAACACTCGTGGTGATCAGGTTCCCGACCTGGAGTTGCGGCACCGGCGGCGGGCTCGGTGCGAAGACTGGACTCGGGCGGCGAAAGTCACTGGTTTGCAGAACCTTCCGTTGCACGGGTTTCGATCAGAACAGGATCTGGTTGGCGATCGTGCAGCTGGCGTGTGAGCTCGTCGCCTGGACCCAGATACTGGCCCCTCATCGATCATCCAGCCCGGTGTTGGGAACCGGAACGTATGCGGTTGCGACTGTGGTCGATCGCCGGGCGGATCACCCGTCACGCCCGCCGCACCGTGGTTGATCTCGCCGGCCGGGCACCCTCGGTCGAGGTCCCCACCGCAGCACTGGACCGACTCGACGCGCTGCCCGCACCGGCCTGAACAGCCAGAACGTATCCGACCGAACGAAAGGACCTCACGCATTCGGGGCAGTGGACCCCGACGTCACTCGAGGTGTCGGGCGACAGACCGTGGCCGCACACCAATTCCACGTTCTCCACACCCAATCCGAAGACGCCCAGGCCGACACACCGGACTCAAGAAAGATCGAGGTCAGCGCCCCTCTTCGCGAGCATGGACGGGCTCGTGCCGACTTGCTCGACATCGAGTGTTCGTGTTTAGTGATTCGAGTCACAACAGCCGGTGGTCGGTAAGCGTGTCGTCGGCACGGACGCACAGAGTGCGTATGGGACGGCCCAACTACGGAGCGCAATGATCGGAATGACTCGAGCGATACAAGCAGAGGGAGCGCAGGAACGTGGGCTTGCTCGGCAGGCGTACGACCTCTTGAACGTAGCGGCGAGAATCCTCGGGCAGGATCCTCCGCAATCCTATCCGGGGGATGTTCGGCGTGCGCTCGCTGATACGAGATGCACGCTCACCGGTGCACTGGCGTCCGAACGGCTACCGGATTCCGATATCAGCGACGCCTGCCACGTGCTCGTCCGCATCGAAGAACTCGAGGAACTGCACGCCGAGTGTGCAGCGGTCCGCAGGGCCGGCGAATTGCGCGCAGTGCACGCCGCCGCAACCGTACTTCGCCACCTTTCGGCAGTCGATATGGTCCAGGCGGTGCCCGAGGTCGTTTGTTCGGAGTTGCCGTTCAACCGGGCAATGATCTCGGCGATCAGCGGCTCGGCATGGCGCCCGCGGCGACTTCACGTTGATCCTGAGTTTCGCGACTCGCCATTCGATTTCACCGACTTCGTCGATAGCGCCGAGTTCTCCCTGGTCGATGCACCGCTGGAGACCGAGCTCGTGCGCCGGCGCATTCCGGCGCTGGTACTCGCTCCGCTGAAGGACGAACGCACATTGAAGGAACTTGTTGTAGCAGCGCACTGTTCGTCGTATACGGCCGTGCCGTTGGTTTCGCGAGGGAAGGCGATCGGACTCATCCATGCCGATCGAGCCGGCGGAGAGGATCGACTGGATTCGGACGATCGGGACAGGCTGGATGCCTTCGCCACATTCTTCGCCTTGATCTACGAGCAGGCGGTGCTGCGGGAGCGGATCAGTGCGCAGCGAACTCGACTGGCTGCGTCCTTCGATGCCACCGATGCGCAACTCGAACGCATCGAGAAGGTGGAGGCGGGCCTTCGTAGGAGGCGGCCCGACGGTCCGGCTCCACATTCTCGACAACTCGTCGCCGATCCGTCCCCGGCGGGGTTCCCTGCGATCTTGACAGTGCGTGAGCGCGAGATTCTGTCGCATATCGCCACGGGAGCGACCAACAACCAGATCGCTCGTACGCTGGTAATAGCCGAGGGCACCGTGAAGTCCCACGTGAAACACATCTTGAAGAAGCTGTGCGTGCCAACAAGGGCCGCGGCCGCTGCGCTGTACATCCACCGGATTCGGTGAAGGTGAGCATCGTCGAGGTCGATGGACGGCCGCCGCTCGCTCAGAGCTCGACGCCGTCGCACGGTGGCTCGAATGCAATTGAACATGCGGTGGCCCTGCTCGTGCGTTTCCAGGGCGACTTCGGGCTCGGGCCGGAAGCGCCGATCCGTACGCGGAGGGTCTCGCCGGGCCTCATGCTCGCTCTGCTGGACGAGGCCACGGAGGCCGGTCTGGGCGGATTGGCGGACATGGATGCCGGCCGGAAGGTGTCACTCGGACGTCTGCTTGCTGATATCCGTGACGCGCGCCGGGGCCTGCGCACAGCACCGTCGGAGGCGGTAGTGAGTGTCGCCGATTTCGCGGGCGCGATCCGCCGCCTCCGCGGAGCCGAGAGCGTCGCAGCCCTGGCCAAGGGAGTGTGCGCCGATGCTGTCGAGATGACCGGGCTGAGTCGGATCCTCGTGTCGGAAGTGCACGGGAGTACCTGGACTGTTGTGGACACGATGTTCGAACGGGACACCGCGGTCGACGTCGGAACGCTGCCGACGATGGCGCTCACGTCCGGTTCTCCGGAGCATCGAGCGGTCGAATCACACTCCGCTGTCCTGGCACTACCGGACTGTCCGGAGGCGGTAGCCGCTTTCTCGACGGTTTCGTGGTTCGGGGCCGCGGGATACGTGGTGGCACCGATTCCGATTTCCACCGGAATCATCGGGCTTCTGCACGCGAGCCACACCGATGGCCACGCACCCGGGGCCGCCGAATGCGATCTGCTGGGCGCATTCGCGGCGGGATTCGGCACCCTCTTCGAACGCGCGATGATGTCCGAGCGACTGTCCGAGCAGAAGCAGCTCATTCTCGATCGTCTGCACCAGGAGTCCCTCGAAGCGGAACGTCTTTCGACTGCAGAGGTGTCCGTTCTGGAGTCGCATATCGCCTCCGGGACGATACCCATCGTGCCGGGTACCTACCTCGCCGGCACCCTTCCGGGTCTGGACGAGCTGACCGAACGTGAGCGCGAGGTCTTCGCGCTGATGTCGGTCGGACGTTCGAATGCCGAGATCGCAGAAGAACTCGTCATCAGCATCTTCACGGTCAAGTCGCACGTCAAGAAGATCCTGCGCAAGCTCGGAGCATTGAACCGATCCGAAGCGGTCCACCTCTATCTGGAGGCGACCCGGATCGACGGCCGGTGACATCGAGAACGGATCTCGACGCGCCGCTTGGTCCTTCAATTATTTTGCAGTGCAACATGGTTATGGCCACGATCGCTGGTCGTGAGTGATCAGTGCCTCTTCTGTGGGATCGTTGCGGGCGAAGTTCCGCACACGAAAGTGTCCGAGGACGAGACCACCTATGCCTTCATGGACGTCAATCCGGCTTCCGACGGTCACCTGCTGGTCATTCCCAAGCGGCACAGCGTAGATCTCCTGGAAATCCCGCCCGGCAACCTGACTGCCGTCACCCTCACCGAGCAACGAATCGCCAGGACCGTAATCGAGGAACTCGGGGCCGTCGAGGTGAATCTCCTCAATTGCTGCGGTGCCGATGTGTGGCAGACCGTCTTCCATTTCCACCTGCACGTCGTTCCCAGGTATGTCGACAAGGCAAAGGATCGGTTGGTGCTGCCGTGGCAACCGAGAGTCCCCGGCAGCACAGGCACGATTGCTGCGTTGGGGAGTCGGCTTCTCGCAGCCCTGGATTGAGTGACGCACGCCCGACTACACGGACTCGAGCGGCTCCGTGAACGAGGGAAACGACGACGGTATGTAGTCGGCGTCGATACTCTCCTCGATAGCGATTCGAGCGCTCTCGGGCAGGGTGTGCAGGATCGAACGGACGCGGTCTTGCCGGCGCCGCACCGCCTGCCGGACGGGCATACCCGGGGTCGCCTGCATCTGCGGCACGATGCCCTCGACATCATCGACACCACCCGCATGATGCCCGGCGTCCACGAGCGCCTGCTCGTGCGCCATCTGCGCCTCGTCCTTCTCCTCCGACATCCCGATCGGACCGATCATCGTGCCGTTCAGGAACTGCTTGACCACCGGCTCGTCCGAAGTCAGCAACACCTCACGCGGACCGAACATCACCAGCTCCCGGCGGAACAACATCCCGATGTTGTCCGGCACCGTCCGCGCCAGATTGATGTTGTGCGACACGATCAGGATCGTCGCGTCGATCTCGGCGTTGATGTCGATCAACGTCTGCGAGATGTACGTGGTGCGCACCGGATCCAGACCGGAGTCCGGCTCGTCGACCAGGATGATCTGCGGATCGAGCACCAGCGCCCGCGCCAGGCCGGCACGCTTGCGCATACCGCCGGAGATCTCACCGGGCAGCTTGTCCTCGGCGCCGAGCAGACCGACCAGCTCAAGCTTGTCCATCACGATCTTGCGGATGTCGGACTCGGACTTCTTGGTGTGCTCACGCAGCGGGAACGCCACGTTGTCGTACAGGTTCATCGATCCGAACAGCGCGCCGTCCTGGAACAGGACACCGAACAGCTTCCGGATCTCGTAGAGCTCCTTGCTCGAGCACTGCAGGATGTCCGTGCCGTCGATGACGATCGAGCCCTGCTCCGGGCGGAGCAGACCGATCAGCGACTTCAGGAACACCGACTTACCCGTACCGGACGGGCCGAGCAGTGCGCTGACCTCTCCGGACGGCAACGTCAGGGTGACGTCCTGCCAGATCCTCTGTGAGCCGAACGACTTCGTGAGCCCCTCGACCGCGACCTCGACACCCATGAATTCCTCCTCGTGTTCCGAAACGTCTGGTGCAAAAGATGATTCGAACTCAACTGGTCAGAGTGGCGTCATCTCCGTCATGACCCAAGTCCCTTCTATTTCGGACATGACCACCCGAACGCGGCTGCCGTCGAGTCGCGGTGCGGCGCTGTCGGCGCTCGTGGTCGCCTGGTTGACGAAGAACAGCAGGGCAACTGTCTCCGGCGATGCAGAGACGACCGAGGATTCGACGACGGTCGCGGTGGTGACAACCTGACGATTCTTCGCGGATGGGACAACGACCTCGCGTCCGACCCGGTCGAATCGGTCCCGCAGATCGCCGCCCAGTTGGGGGAGGATCTCTTCGAAATGTGCCTCGATGGTGCTGAAGTCGTAGGACAGTACGTCGGGGACCAGCGCCGTGGCACGATCGCGTGCCTGATTCCGCGCGTCGTCCACACGGCGATACGCGTGAAGCTGGAGTGCGGCGGCAGCGGCGACCGCGACCAGGCCGACGGCGACCGCTGCCGCGAGGTAGCGCACTGCCGGCCGGCGCACGAATGCCCCGGATGCATTCCGGTCGGACACTATGGTGATGACGTTTCTCATGCGACGAACTCCACATCCGAGACGAGCCAGCGGCCGTCCACAGCGTCAAGGGTGACTTTCATGCGGTACATCCGGCCCTCACCGTCCGGGGCCTCGGTGTTCTTGACCGTCGAGGTTACAGCCGCGAGGACCACGGCATGCCGGTCGTCGGCTTCGACGAGGCCGGCCTCCTTCACCTCGCCGGTCGACTCCACCTGCCCCTGGCTCAGAACGTCGTTGAAGCTTCCTGCCGATCCGGTGAACTGGTCGCGGAACGGTCCGGTGGTACCGTCGGCGACCCGCTGGAGGTCTTCGTCCACACTTTGATGCCTCAACGTCACCATGTTGACCACCACCTGTCGCGCCGTTGCGAGGATCTGCTCGTCCCGTTCCTGCGAGGCCCGCTCGGTCCGAAGTTCCGACCACGACATGCCTGCGATCACCGCGGCCGCGATTGCGGTGACCACGGTCGCGACGGTGCCGATGGCGATTCCCCGACTCGGTGCCGGCGCAGTCGGCTCATGGGGCAGGGGTTCGGCGTCCTGGTCGCGTTGATGGTCGGAGTCGTTCACTACCGGAGCATCAGTGCTTGCCATGTCGAATCCTCTTCGGTGGTGCGGGGTGCGGAGGCGTCGGTGATCGAGTACAGATCCCCGTTCGGAGCGCGAAAGTTCCCGGTGACCGGGTCGTAAGGAACACTCGCGGTATGTACGTCACCCGGGTTCTGTACGGTCCCCGGCCAGGAAGCAGGGACGACGGGTGCCGGGCCGGTGACATCGGGGGCCGGTATGGGCGCGGTCGGATCAGTGTCCGGAGCATTGGCAGCCGGAGGCGAGTAGGGCTGTCCCGGTCTCGCGAGCATCCCGGGCCAGGTCGAGGGCGGGCCGCCAGGGCACTCGGAGATCTCCGCAGTCCGTATGGAAGGATCTGTCGCGCACGGGAGGTTTCGTGCACCCCGAGCTACTCGTGGATCCGTCTGTGGGAGACGACAGTACGAGTTCTCCGGGGCGGGGGCGGTGCTGAGATCACTCGGATCGCGGCGCATTGTTTCCTGATACCCCTCGGTGCAGGGGAGGGGGTTTGCGGAGTTTCCGAGCTTGACGTCGAGGCGGCCCTGCCCGTACACCATGTCCTCGCCTTGCATTCCTCGATGCATGTAGTTGATCGACGTGGCCACTGCGGGGTAGACGACCAGAATCTGTCGAAGCCCAGGGATATTTACGCGGAAGACCTCTCCCACGGTTTGCAGGTTGGCGAGCAGGAGCGGCACGGTCGGCCGGACGTCGTCGAATGTGGCGCTGGTCGTGTCGAAGAACCGAGAGCCGTTGTCGAGGACTCCGCGGATCTGGGCGTCACTCATCACCAATTGCTCGGAGAACGAAGCGAGATCGCGTGTGAAGCCCGCGATGTCGGCACGTGAGTCGACCACTGCATCCAGCACAGGTTCGGCGTCGTCGAGCAGCGTGCGGGTGGGACCGATCGTCGCCTGCGCAAGCGCGATGAACTGCCGTGACGAGTCGATGAGCTGGGACAGAGCCGGCCCAGTGCCGTTGAAAGCGGTGTATGCCTCGTCGACCGTGACGCGGAGATCGTCCTTGGGCAGTTCGGAGAGCAGCAGATTGACCTTGTCGACGACTTCCGATGCGGGGACGGGGACATCGGTGTCCACCTCGGCGATCAGGTCGCCTTCCTCGAGGAAGGGACCCTCGGAAGAATCCGGCACGATGTCGAGGTACTGCTCGCCGATAGCGGAGACGCTTCGGACGAAGGCATGGCTGTTCCGCGGAATTGCGAATTCGGAGTCGATCCGGAGTTCCGCGACGGCGCTGTCGGGACCGACGTCGATCGCCTTCACGACACCTATATCGACCCCGCGGTAGGTTACGAGCGAATTGACGTAGAGCCCACCAGCCCTCTCGAATTCTGCGCTGACCGTGTACATACCGATCCCGGTTACTCGCTTGATGCCAAGGTAGGAGACTGCGGCATTGGAGACCGCGAGGACGGACACCACCGCGAAGACGACGAGTTGGAAGCGGACGAGCTTGGATCTCATCAGCGCGGTCCTCCGTTCGCTTGTGCACCGGTCGGTGCCAGCAGTGGGTCCACTGCCTGACGAGCGGGGTTCAGTCCCACCAGCTCGTCGATGGGGATGCTGCCGAGCACCTTGCCACCCACGGTCTCGGCGCTGACGTCGAGAGTGAGGAAGAGGTTCATGTAGTCGCCCCGGATCGCGCGCTGGGTAGTGGTCACGGGGAACGGAATCGACGCAGCGATCTTGAGGGCTTCGGGGAGGTGATCCCCGGCCGCTGCGAGCTGAGACAGAATCGGCTGCAGTGAACGCAGATTCGCGTCGAGGTCGTCGCGGCTGCTCGCCAACACATCGGCGGCAACCTCACCGAATCGTGCGACGTCGACCAGCATGGTGGTGAGCTGTGCCTGCTGCTCGTCCAGAACCTGGAGGGCCGGTTGGATCGAGGTGATGCCCCGATCGATCGTCTGATTCTGCTGGGCCAGTTCGGTGCCGAGACGGTCCAGCCCGTCGATCGCCCGGATGATGTCGTCGCGTTGCTGATCGAGACCGTCCACGAAATCGCCGAGGTTGGCGAACAGGCTTCGCAGGGACTCCTCCCTGCCGCCGAGGACCCGGCTGAGTTCCGATGTCACGGTGCGAATCTGCTGTAGTCCGCTGCCGTTGAGGACAAGCGCGAGAGCGGAGAGTACCTCTTCCGTCGACGGGTATTGGCCGGTGCGCTCGAGCGGAATGACGTCGCCGTCGGAAAGCCGGCCTGCCGCATCCGTTCCGGGAGGAACGGAGAGCTCGAGATGCTGTGATCCGAGCACACTCGTCTGTGCCAGCTTGGCGCCGACGTTGGCCGGAATCACGGCATCCGTATCGAGTTCGAGTGTCAGTCGGGCACCCCAGTTGTCGGCTGCAATATGACTGATGTTCCCGATGACGACGTTGTCCGACTTGACCGGTGAGTTGCCCACCAGATTCTGGATATCGGCCAGTTCGACGATCACTCGGTAGGTGTCTCCGTCGAAGGAATTTCCGGGAAGGGGGATGGAATTGATGCCGTCGAATCGGCACCCTGCGGTGGCCAGGACGCCGACGAACACAGCGGCGGTGACCACCGACTTTCGAGCCCGATCCGTCATTTCGGGGCCTCCGGCATAATGAGCTGCTGCAGACCGGCGGTGATCGAGGCCAGCGGGTCGGCCGGTGCCGGTGTTCCGGCCGGCGCCGCCGGATCGAATGTGGGAACTGCCGCCTGTGCCACCCGTTCCGCTGCGGTTCCGGCAACCGGTGCGGCGAAGGAGCCTGCTGCCTTGGCGCATTCGTTCTCTGGGGCGTTCGCGGTCGTCAGCAGGGCGCAGATGAGCGAACGTGCGTCCGGCACATCGGGAACGGCGAGCGCGCCGGTCAGCGAATTGGCGTCGGGATCGTAGATGTTGTAGAAGTCCGACAATGCGGTGGGTCCCGCGTGGAGAATCGTCATCAACGTGTCCTGGCGGTCGACGAGCAATCGGGTGATGTTCTCGAGTTGGTCGATGTTGTCGACCAGTGCGCCGCGGTTGTCCTCGATGAACACCGTGACCTCGTCGAACGTCGTCAGCATGCTGCTCAGGAGCGCGTCGAGTTCGGTGCGGTTGGCGTTGAGCATCCCCGATACGCTCGCGAGTTCCTCACTGAACGAACGGATTTGCTCGTCGTTTGCTGCAAGAGATGTGGTGAACCGCTGCAGGCTCGCGACCGTACCGAACAGATCTTCGCCACCGGCAGCAAGTGTCGTAGCGGCATCCGACAGATCGGTGAGGGAATCGTGGAGTGCGGATCCGGTTCCGTTCAGCGTACGTGCGGTGCTGCTCACGAATTCGTTGAGCGAGCCGTCGGGATTTTCCGGGGTGCGGCCGGCGTCTTCACTGAGCTTGACGACCTGCTTCTTGACCTCGTCGAATTCGACCGGCACGGCTGTACGGTCGAGAGGGATCTCGTCGCCGTCGGCCAGCGTGGGTCCCTCGGTGTAGGCGGGTGCCAGTTGAATGTATCGACCCGTCACCAGGGTCGGCGCTACGACGGCCGCCTTCGCATCGGCAGGAACCGGGTAGTCGTTGTCGTATTCGAGCTCGACCCGTACGCGTTCACCGTCCGGTTGGATCGAGGTGATGCGGCCGACCTCGACGCCGAGAATCTTCACCCGGTCGCCGACATACATGCCGGTGGTGTTGTGGAAGTACGCAGTGACGTGATTGACGGCGCGGTTCTGGGCCCAGGCGACAGCGACCAGTCCGATCAGGGCGGTGGCGACGATCGCGGCCAGTGCCTTGGCCGTGGGCGAGGCGGCTGTTTCGCGTAGGAAGGTCATCACCGCGGCCCTCCCAGGCTTCCCGGGAGCTGACCGGAGAGATTAGCCGGGACGATATTGTGCAGCAGTACGCCGAAGAACGGTCCGCTGCCCACCGCTTCACCGACCTGTTTCGTGAACCGTTCGAGGCCGGTCAGCGACGCGTCGATGTTGTCGTAGTTCGTGTTCAATGTCGTCACCAAAGTCTTCAATCGATCGAGCGTGGGTCCGAGCGTCGCGGAGTTGTCCCGGGCGAGTCCGGTCAGTGCGTCGGCCACCTGGCGTGACTGCACGAGGACGCGATGAATGGTGTCCGACCGGTTGTTCAATGCGGCGAAGAGTGTTTGGCCCTGGCCGAACAGCGCTGCAACCTGGGCGTCGCGCTCTGCGAGGATGCCGGAGACATCGGCTGCTCCGGCGAGTAGCCGGCGTAGTTCTTCGTCTCGGCTCGCCACGGTGTCGGACAGTCGTGACAGGCCGTCCAGGGACGATTTCAGATCGGGTGGGAGTTCGTTCTCGACCGCGACGATCTGATCGAGTGCACCTGACAGGTTTGCTGTGTCGGTCTCGGAAACTTTACCGGTGACCTCCTCCAGCGCCCGGGTGATGTCGTATCCGG
>NZ_BCXI01000052.1 GCF_001895025.1 Rhodococcus zopfii NBRC 100606 = JCM 9919 | reverse complement strand
AGTAAGGCATACGAAGTCGAACGGGCCGTCCGCCTGGAAACTGTCCCAATGACTTGTACGGTATGGGACCGCTGGTTCGAAATGTGACACTACGGGGTTGTAGCTTCCGGGACGGGCGCGGATCATCTTGTCAATCTCTCGCGTGCCCATGGCTGCGAGTTGGATATGGTCGGAACGAGATTTGAAGTCCTTCATCGCGAAGAAGAGTTCGTCTGATCCGCCTCCGTCGCCGTAGACATAGGTCAAATCATGGATCCACCTGCACGCGGTCGCAAACAGAAGGAAGTTGCCATCGTTCAGCCCCGTTGCGCCCGCCCGCGGATACTGCCGATCTTCGGGCGAATCGAAAAGTAAAGATGACATCAAATAGACATAGCCAGAGTCCCCTAGTCCAAGGTCCGCGTGCGCGTCTAAATGGGTCACGTGGAAAGGTGGTTTGAGTAGCCCGACGCTGATTGCTTCGCGCCATCTGGGAAAAAGTTCGCCGTGATTCTCGGTGAGGAATCCAGGGAGGCGGCCAGCTAACCCGAATTTCTCTCTGAGAAATTCTATTGCCTCCGCTATCGGCCACACTGAATAATCCTCCGATGATGGTCGTTCATCATCTGGTGGCCAATGAACCACGGGAGTAACGAAGAAGTCGAGGTCGATGTCCAGGATCCGTTGCACTGCCCTCACGTTACAGTGACACTCGGCCGAAGGGCTAGCGACGATACGGTAGAGGACGCATCGCCCCGTGGTAGGCAGCGAAACCAGAGAGGTCCGGGTAGATCGTGTTTTCCGCATAAGGGAGAAGCCCGTACTTCTGAGCATCGCGCATTTCTGCTTTCAGTTCCGGTGCCACTCCGATGAAGTAACAGTCGGGATCGTCAATCAGTTCGGTCTCCCAGACACGTGTGCCTCGGAGATTCACTGTTCCCCAGGGCTGATTGGCAATCGGTGACAGAAGGAAGAACCCACTTTGGGCCACAATCCGGAGGTTGAGCTTCGAAGGAATCCAGTAGCCCGCGCGCCGGTTCTCCTCGCGCATCGAGTTCATCACCTCAGTGAGTGACTTCTTCTGAGCGAACTCAGCGCTGATCGTCCGAAGTGGTGCTTGCCCGAATGCAATGACGACCCCCGGCTGATTGTCCAGGTCCGGGTCTTGTGAAGTAGTAGCCATCCAAAGTGCGACGAAGAGGTTCTTAGTAATGTCGAGCAGCCTGGTTGCCGCGCCGTGGTGCTGGAGGTTTGCGAGTAGTTCGAGGTCGGACAGGTGGCGTCCATCCTGATGACCGAATCCGTTCACGCGGGCCTCATTCAGCAGAAGGCGTTCGTACTCGCACACCATCTCCTCATGCTGAGCAGAGCCTTGCATCAGCACCACCGCATCCCGGGCGGCCTTTACTCCAAACAGACGAAGCATGTCCTGCACGGTCTCGTAGTCACGTCCGAAGTGTTCGAGCCAGGGGCCCTGGACTCGTCGGGCTGCGCCCGATTGCACAACCCACTCGCAATCGGCCTGTCCGCGCCACCCACAAATTCCGTTGTGGTCAGCCTCCTTGGCGATTACCTGCGCAATCCGGATGAACTCCGGAATCGAGGTGGCCATGGGCACATGACCGAAAGATCCCAGGAGTTGTCGATCGCCAGGGATACTCCGTCGTTCGTACCAGTCGAGCTCTCTGATTTTGAGGTTGGTGACTTCGGAGGTCTCGTTGCTGGTGGTAGCGGTGTTCACGCCGTCATGCTTCCATGCCTGGTATCGCGCTCGGCAATCCCACCATCGACTCGACGATAGTCTCGGGTGATGCCACCACTGAACCTCAACCTCGCCGGTCGGGTCTTCCCGCCGACGACGTACCTCGTCGGTCGTGAGAAGGTCCGCGAGTTCGCTCGCGCCGTGCGGTCGACGAGCCCGCTTCATCTTGACGTCGAGGCTGCCCGCGCAGCCGGTTTCGCCGATGTGGTGGCCCCGTACACCTTCACCACTGTCGTCCAGTCCCCCGCGATCACCCAGCTCGTCGAGACCCCGGACACTGGACTCGACCCGCACCGGATCGTCCACGGGTCCGAGAAGATCGAGTCCCGACGGCCGATCATCGCTGGAGACGACCTGTCCACCACACTGACGATCACCGACGTCGCCGAGCGCGCCGGCAACTCCATCCTTTCGACGATCTGCGAGCTCCGAGACCAGGACGGTGCTCTTGTCGCCACGGTGACGTCGTCGCTGCTGCACCGAGGAGACGACGCATGACGACCACGCAGACCCCCAAGTTCGACGACCTCGAGATCGGAGCTATCGTCGCGAAAGCCGACCTGACGGTGACCCGAGAGGACCTCGTGCGCTACGCCGGGGCCTCGGTCGACCTGAACCCGATCCACTTCAACGATGCCGCCGCAGCCCACGCCGGGCTTTCCGGTGTGCTCGCGCACGGGATGCTCACCGCGGCCCTCGCGCTGCAGCCGGTCGTGGACTGGATCGGCGACCCGACTGCCGTTGTCTCGTACGAGACCCGGTTCACGCGGCCGGTGGTGGTGGACCAGGTGAACGGCGCCGAGCTGTCCATCTCGGCGAAGGTGGCTCGACTCGACGCCGAAGAACGCACAGCGCGGATCGACATCACGGTCACCTGCGAGGAGCAGAAGGTCCTCGGGAAGACCCAGGCCCACATCACGTTCTCGGCCTGATCTGCTCGTACCGCCGTGGAGCAGGCCCTGCCGCCACCGACGGCAAGGCCTGCCCCCGTGCACGGGACTATCCACCGATCACGGCTGCATCCACACGTACTGGGACGTGCCGATGGACGACACAGCCGGTGTCTGGGTCGTCAGCAGGCTCACACCGGCACCGACCGGAACATCGATCCGGGTCGGACCCGGCTTGTCCACCGTCACGCTCGCCACGTGAGCGAACGGCGCGATTCCGTTGATCCACTCCACCTTCACCGGGGCCGCGCACTCCGGGCTGGCCCCGAACGCGCCGGTAGGTGTGAAGCTCACTCCGAGCAGGTCGGTCCGACCGGGAACGGAGTCCAACGAAACCTGGATCGGGCCGCCGCATCGTTCCACGTTCATCAGCGGCGAGATGTTGTCTCCTGCAATGCTCGGGGTGGCCGGCGGCGGAGCAGCCGACGCCACCCCGGCTCCGGAGACGGTCAGCGTTGCTGCTGTCGCCACCCCAGCTGCCGCCTGAATGACACGTCGAACTGCACCGTTGAGCTTGCTCATGGAATCCCCTTGATCGTTGGTGAACTGGCGGCCCGACGGTACGGAGGCGGTTCACCATGTCCCGGGGGGCGGGGCAGGGCGGCGGCATGGCGATGCCCCCGGTTCGAACGGGCGGGTTCACATGATCGTCGCAACACTCTCAACGAGAGGTTGCGACGATCATGTCGTTTCAGGAGGACTGTGTCCGGTTCGGTGACCAACTCGTGCGGCTGGCCGATTCCGGGGTTTCGGTCACGGAGGCTGCGGTCGCAATCGGGCTGCCACGGAGCCGGTGCTACGCGATCTTGAGGGCAATCGGCCGTCCGATGGGTAAGCCTCGCGGCCGGGCCGGCACCGCCGACGTTCGACTGATCGCGACGGTCTTCGGCGAGACCGGCTCGATCACCCGGGCGGCGAAGGCGTCCGGGGTGGCGCACACGGTTGCCCGCCGGATCCTGGTGGCCGAGGGGCTGGTCAGCAGCGAGAAGCTCCCACCGAAGGGCAAACCCGAGGCGAAGCGTCGCTGCCTGGAGTTGATCGAGGCGGGTTGGTCGACCACACGAGCGGCGCGTGAGGTCGGGGTCAACGAACGCACCGCGCGGGACTGGCGTCAGGGAATCCGGCATTCCCGCAACTGGCGGATCCACCCGGACGGCCGGGTGGTGGACTACACCCGTGGCACCGTCTACAACCAGTCGGTGACCAGTGCAGCCTGCGCCGATCCCGCGCAACCGGCGATCAGCGACCGGTACCTGTCGATCGAGGACCGGATCGCTATCGCCGACGGCCTGCTCGTGAAGGACTCGTTGCGGACGATCGCAATCCGGATCGGCAAGGACGTCTCCACCGTCTCGAGGGAGGTTCGTCGGCACAGCATCGACGGCCGGTACCTGCCGTATCAGGCGGACCGGGAAGCCGCCGCTGCCCGGGAGCGCCGAAGCAGTCCAAACTGGTTCAGAACACGGTCCTGCGTGCGGAGGTGGAGGAAGGTCTGTCCCGGAAGCTGTCTCCCGAGCAGATCTCACACCGCCTGCGCCGGGACTTCCCTGACGACGAGAGTATGCGGGTGAGCCACGAAACGATCTACCAGGCCCTGTACTTCCAGGCCCGCGGAGGGCTGAAAACTGAAGTGAAGCAAGCACTTCGGTCCGGTCGTACCAGGAGGAAACCGCAACGCAAGGAGGGCGAACGGTATCAGCGGTTCATCGATCCGATGGTGATGATCAGCGACCGGCCGGCCGAGGTCGAGGACCGCGCTGTTCCCGGACATTGGGAAGGTGACCTGATCACCGGTGAGCTGAACAAGACCGCGATCGGCACCCTTGTTGAACGCTCCACCCGCTACACGATGCTGCTGCACCTGCCGAACGGTCATGACGCCGAATCCGTGCGTGATGCGCTCATCACCGCCATGTCGGATCTTCCTGCGCATCTGCGTGGGTCGCTGACCTGGGACCAGGGCGCCGAGATGGCCCGGCACAGGCAGTTCAGCATGGCAACCGACTTGGCCGTCTGCTTCTGCGATCCTGCCAGTCCCTGGCAGCGGGGCAGCAACGAGAACACCAACGGGCTGCTGCGGCAGTACTTCCCGAAGGGCACTGACCTGAGCGTCTACGGTCCTGAAGATCTCGAGCACGTCGCCCAGGAACTCAACGGCCGGCCACGCAAAACGCTCGGCTGGGATACCCCAGCCGAGCGTCTGCGTGATCTAATCACCACCAATCGACAGGCAGTGTTGCGACGACCCCTTGAAACCGCCAACGGCGGGGGCATCCTTCACTCGAGAGGGAATCGCTCACCCCACGAGGAATATCCATATTGACATACCCGGTGATGCTCACGGTGCTCAGTGGTGGCGCCCCGGCCTCGATGGGTCCGGCAGAATGCCGGTCGAGCTTGGGCCGGGCACTGCGAATCTGCTGACTCCCTCGGGGCTGCGGGCGCTACGCCGTCGATACCCGTCAGTCCGGCGTGTGAGGTAGTTGGGAGTACCAGCGCGGCACTTTGATCCGCTGACCTGAACACGAGACGGGCCCCACACCACTTGTAGTGTGGGGCCCGCGGTTTGGGTTGTGTCAGGCAGCCGCCGGTGCCAGTGCCGGATCAGCGGCAGGAGCCTGCGGAGCGCCGAACGCCGCGATACCCTCGCCGACCGCGGTGCTGATCAGATTGCCGCTCAAGCCCGCCGTCTGATCGGTGAAGAAGTCCGTCAGCACGGAATCGACCTGCTCGATGATCTGCTCACCGCCGGGCTGCGCAGCGACGAAGTCGCGCGCCTGCATGTCGAGCGCCGGTGCCGTCTCCGTGACGAAAGTCTGCACGGCGTCGACCGCGACCTCACCGACCGGGTCCTGCGACCACTCAGCGAGGGTGGTGTCGACCTGCTCGACGACCGCATCGTGCTCGACATCGGACACTTCGACCTCGAGCGGCGTGGCATCCTCACCAGCGCCGTACATGGTGCCCGCGGCGTACCCGGCCACTCCACCGCCGGCAGCGCCGAGGCCACCGCCGACCGCGCAACCGAGGCCGGCGCCCAGCGCCGCGCCACCGGCGGTGCCCGCCACACCGGTGGTGATCGGCGCGGTGCCCGGGATGGGCGACGGAAGCATTCCGCCGAGCAGCGCGCCACCGATACCACCGATCGTGCCGAATGCCAGCCCGGTCGGTAGACCCAGTGCGAGGCAACCGGCTGTGCCGCCGGCCGCGATACCGGCCGCAGTGCCGGCCAACTGTGCCGAGGCGATGTTCTCGGCTTCCTGATCTTCCATGCCGTTTGCGCGATGGAAGTCCGTGACGCCCGCCTCGATCCAGGCGGTGGTCTTGTTGGTGCGTTCGGCGTCGATGTCCGAGATCCAGTTCGGCTGGTCGAAGACGGCTCGGCCGATGCGGATCTTGTTCTTGGGAGCCTCGATTGGGAGGGTCGGTGTGATCAGCGGGTTGGGGGTCGGCAGGTTGTTCCAGACGGCCGGGCTCGCTGCGCCGGTGCCGTCATCGGAGTAGTTCCCGCCGCCGGAGTAGCCGCCGCCCGACCAGGTGGTCGTCACGCCGCCGCCGGTCTCCGGGTTGTACGCCCGCGTGCCCTGGTTGTACTGCGGCGGCGGGGCCACCCAGTACGATTCCGCCGGTTCCGGAGCAACCTGAACAGGGGCCGGCTGAGGAGCGGTCGGTGTCGGGTTCGGGTTCGACCACCCGGACTCGGGTGCACTGTCCGACGGATTCGGGTTCGACCACCCCGAGTCCGGCGCTGCCTGGGCGATTCCCGCACCGGTCACGGCGGTCATGCCGATCCCGGCCGCGACCGCCGTGGGGGCAAGCCACGACTTCCGTGGCTTGCGGTGCTTCTTGGCCATCTTGTTCCTCCTGTGCTGCAGCAGTGCTGATACCGAGTCCGGGGAGTCCAGGGTCGGTGAGCCTGTGCGACGCGGGGCCCCGCACGTTGTCGCAAAGGTCGCGCCGACCGTAAATCGGAGGTTCTCCACTTCCATCCGGCGTCGAGCGAAAAACGTTCGCATGCAGGGCAAACAACTGCTGACCTGCGAGGAGAAGCATCGGACTACGGTTCTGCGCACCAACCACCAGACCGACCCGATACGAGGAACGCCATGGCACGCGGACGCGTAGAACCGGACACAACACCGTCGCCCGGGAACGACGAGTGGGACAGCGATGCCCCGTGGGGTGACGAATCAGCGATCGACGGACAGGCCTTCGTCCGCGACGGGTATGACCAGGGATTCGGCGACGAGTACGTCGCGGGCGAATTCGACGACGCCGGCTACGACGGCTTCGACGACGACCAGGAGTTGATCGGAGCGATCCCCGCGGTGGCCGCCTCCCTTGCGGAGGACAATGAGCCGTGGGATCCGCGGGCCGAGAGCGAGTATCGCGGCACGGATCACTACGAGATCCACGACTACGGCCACCCGGCCGCCTACACCCAGACCGCAGATCCCTACGCGAGCGCGCCGGCCCCGGGCTTCGACACCGATGCCTTTCTCCGCACGCCCCAGAAGCCGACCCGCACCCCCGCCGGAAAGCGTCGCCGTGTCGGCGCGGTCGCTGTGGTCGCCGGTGTTGTGGTCCTCGGCGCCGTCGCCTTCGGCACGCTCAGGGGCGGTAGCACAGACCAGGAATCCTCGGCGGCGGTGGGTACGACCGCTGCTGTCACGACGACCGCTCCGGCAACGCCGAGCACCGTCGCCTCCGCTCCTGCTCCCGGGGACACCACTAGCGGCCCTGGGGTGATCCTCGGCTTCGACGACGCGTACTACACGCAGCGCAACGGTGCTGTCGCGGCCGGATTCCTTGTTGCCAGCCAGAACACGCCCGCCACCGCGCAGGCAATCCAAACTGACATCGACCGGCTCGACCCGCTGACGACGCACAACCTTGTGATCACCAGCACCGAGACCGAGAACGTCTACAACGTCCGACTGACGGTCACCACGCCGGACGGCGTGAGCCACGAGTACCACCAGCAGTACACGGTGGTCTCAGCCGGAGGGCGGTTCTACATCGCGAACAAGCTGAACTGCGACTCGGTCTGCCCAACCCCCTGACGGTGCGGCCGCCGGGGACTGAAACACCCGCGGCCCGAGGGGGTTCTGTGAAGGCGTCCCAACAACCGGGTCCTACGGACCGATACCCCACAGAGGAGGGTTCATGACCACGCTGTCGCCGCTCCGCGCGATCCTCAGTCCCGTTGCACTGCAAGCATCCTGGATGAACTGGCAGCACCGTACCGAGAACACGGTGGTCGCCGGGGTCATCCGCGCCGATCGGCCGACGGCGGACCTGATGCAGCGCATCCGATCGCGCACAGCCGTTCTGACGTATCGGGGGATAGATGGCCGCACCACGACGGTCACCTTCGAACGTGACCGCACGGAGCGCTACGAGGCCGTAATACTCGATGCGTTCGAGCACTTCTACGCGCTCGCCGAGCAGTCCATCATCAGTCCCACGCTATACATCGGCCATGCGGGAGTTCGCGCCGAAACTCGTGGATGCGCTGCGAGCTTCCCCGAAGTCATCCTTGCGGAGAACCCGCTCGGCTGCCTTTCCGAGCTCTTCCACGCCGCCGGCCGCGCCCTACCTGAGGTACCGAGATCGTCGCCGCTCCCCGGACCGGCCCGAAGCGGGAGCCGGGCGCCGGTCATGCAGGTCGCGACAGACGCATCGAAGCGTCGCGGCCGCCCCGGTGTCGGCATCAGCGCAGTGGACGCCGCCGGCGGAGTCTGCGTCGACTACCTACCCGACGTGGAGAGCATCAATCTGGGCGAGTGTCTCGCCATCGAGATGGCGGTGCGCCGGCACACCGGTCGCCTGGAGATCCTCACCGACAGTCAGCAGGTCGCCACCTACCTGCAGAGCAACGATCCTGACGTCCCGCGCTGGCTCATCTCGAGTCACGCAGGCAGGATCCGAGCGCTGCGGGAGAAACTGCAGCGCACCGGAAGCAGGGTGCGCTGGGTCCGTGGCCACGACGGACACCAGCTGAACGAGGCGGCCAACCGCGCGGCGATTGCGGTGCGGCGCAACAACGAGTTCGACGTCTCCCCCGCCGTCGCGTCCGACATGTACAGGAGGATCGGCGGTGACGCAGTTCAGCCGGTCGCCGCGTGAACCGTGACTACAGGTCGGCGGCGTCCAACGCCGGGACGGGCGCGGCGGGGCGGGTCGCGGAGTGTGGTCGAGGCGTCCGCGGTGGTGCTGTGGGAGTCGGCTCCGGGGCGATGACGGGCGCAGCAGCGGCGGGCGGTTCCGGGTCCTCGTCGACCGGCTCGTCGGCGGGATAGAACGCGACCGCAGGCAGCTTCAACCCCATCTTCTGACTCAGGTACGCCGCCAGGTCCGCCAGCTCCGGCGCGGCGGCATCGGACCCGGCGGCCGACGCGAACACCGCAGCTAGCAGCTCGAACATCCCAGGATCGGCACCGACGAGAAGGCGAAAATCCTCCTGTCGCGCAATTCCGAACGCGAGGTGCTGCTCCCCGCCGTCGGGAGCGTCCACGCATCGCAGTGCGCCAGGCACGGCCTTCGATCGGAGGTAGGGTCCCGGGGTGGCGCGCCCGGCGACGCTCCGCAGCCGGGTGGCGGCCATCTCGAATACCGACTCGGCGTTGGTCATATGCGCTCCCTTCAAGCGGTGGTGCGGCACAAGTTATCGGTGCGGTTCACCACCTGCTGGCGGAGCGGACGCCCGGTGGCCGCGGGCCGCGCGTGCCGCTCCGATTCCCCGATCGCGGTTGGCCTGGCCCAAAACGTCTACTACTATTGGACGTGCTGGCGGCTGGTCTCATCCACGTCGTGCGGCCGCGCCTCCCAGAGAGACGCGCTACCTATGCTCTCCTCCTTCGCGTGGGGTGTGTGGGCAGATCCGATAGAGCGTAGTGAGCGTCGGCCTTTGCCGGCGCTCCTCCTTTTTGTGCAGGTAGACAACTTCTCTCATCAGGGTGGAGAAGGCGTTTGTCAGGGTGGCCGCGTCCACACCCAGCGGATCCGGGGGACAGCGAAGGCCGGTCAACCCCATCGGCCCTCGACGTCGATCTGGGCCCACACCTGACTCGGAGACGCCAGATGACGCCCCGTGCATCCATGCTCACACGCGCCGCCACCGCTGCACTCACCACAGCCGTCGCAGGCGCGACCGGCCTCGGCGTCGGCGCACTCGCCGCCACCCCGGCATACGCCGCCCCCGGCGACTGCTCCCCCGCCGAAATCATCGCCGTCCCGGGCACCTGGGAGACCAACAAGAACGCAGACCCCAGCAACCCCGTTGGGATGCTCAAGACCGTCACCGACAAGGCTGCCGCCAACTCCGGCGGCACCATCAGCTCTCTCTTCCCCGCCTACGAAGCCACCGCATTCGACCAGGGCGTCGGATACGCCGACAGCAAAGCCGACGGCGTCACCGCCGTCAGCGCCGCGCTCAAGCAGCGCGCAGCCCGCTGCCCCTCCACCCTGTTCGGACTCACCGGATACAGCCAAGGCGCCGACATCGCAGGCGACCTCGCAGAACAGATCGCGCAAGGCAACGGCCCAATCCCTGCATCCCGACTGCGCGCCACCGTCCTGATCGCAGATCCTCGCCGCGGCACCCCCGGAGAAACTGTCGTCGGCCCGAATCCGCCCGGCCACGGCATCGCCGGTCCCCGCACCGACGGGTTCGCCGGCATGAAGGTCATGACCATCTGCGACCCCGCCCCCGACCTCTACTGCGCCACCCCCAGTGATGACGGGCTCCTCAACGGCATCGGATCGGTGCTCGGCAATGCCGGACTGGCCAGCACCAAAGACGACGCCCCCACCAACCCCGCCGACACCGCCACCGCCACCGACCTCGCGAACCTGAACATCGACGGCCTCAAGACCGCGTCCACCCGCATCCAGGCAGCCCTCTCATCCGGGGACACCGCCGGCGCACGCAGTATCGCCACCGAAACGCGCAAGGACAGCCAGCTGTTCCGCAACCTCGCGCAGAACATCAGCAACGGGTACGCCGCCGCCACCCTCACCGACTTCTCCCAAGACACCGCCCAGTACCGCGCCAGCACCGTCCTCAACACGGTCCGCAACGTCGACGTCGACAACCTATCGAGGATCCTCGACAACCTCGCTGACGGCGCCAACAGCCTCGGCGTCAACCAGCTCATGGGCTCCGCCGCCGACCTCGCCGAAATCCTCGGCCCGCTCGCAGGACTCGGCGGCAGCGATGTCACCGCCGCCGCACGCATCGTGCGCGGCATCCAGCCGGTGTCTTTGCTCCGTCAGGCATCCGTCACCTCCGGCAAGGTCGCCCGCATCGACTTCCAGGGCATCGTCAACGACCTGACCACCCTCGGCGCGCTCGCCACCATCGGCGACTTCCCTGCAATGCCCAACACCGTCAACACCCTCAACGCCAAGCTCGTCGGCATCGTCGAAGCCGTCGACTCGGTCGACCTCGACCCGCTGATCGCGATCCTGCAGACCATGCCCCCCGGGTCACCCGAACGGCTGGCCGGGGATGTCCTCAAGGTCATCAACCGCCTCGACCTGACCGCGCTCGCCCAAAACGTCGCCCTGATCGTGAAGTACGTGATGAGCGGTGACCTGCTCGCGATCCCGCCTCTGATCCTCGACACGCTCGCCACCGCGGCCGACACCAGCGGCATCCTCGATGGCGTCGACCTCGGCGCCGTGTCGAACCTCGCCACCTCGTTCAACGTCGGCGACGTCACCCGCTCCGCGACTCGAGCCATCTCCTTCTACTCCGGTGGCGCGCACCAGAACTACGGTCAGCTTGTCGTCGACTCTCGAGGCCGCGACGCCTTGAGCTGGACCGCGGACTACTTCACCAGCGAACTCGCAGGCCGCAATTCGGCCACGACGACCAGCAAGAAGGCTCCGGCGACGACATCTGCAACACCGTCCCGGCCGGCCTCTACCGTCGAGGGTGAGCCCGTAGCCGCGGGCAACTGACCAAACAGAAAGGCGCCGGCCATGTCCGCGATACTTCACGCGGGCGCGTTCGTGCTCGCGATCCTCATCAGCATCGCCCTCATCCAGACCGCGCTCGCTGTCCCCACATGGTGGGTGGCGCTGACGATCTCAGCACTGATGAACATCCCGGTCGCACTGCTCGTGTGGGCGCAAGCCCCGCGATGGGTCATACCCCTCCCGCTCGTGGCGATACTCGGGGTGCTGGCCTTCATGCTGTCCGCCGTTGCGGTCGAACAGCATCGGAGGTTGCAGCACCTTCGCCGTGAGCGGGACAACGCTAGCCAAACCCTCCGCCTACCCGAGTCTGAGGAGACAACTGCATCTACGAAGGTTCCTGCGGCACCGCAAGGATGGTGGGATGCACCGGCCGTTGAGGAGCGGCTGGCGGGTGATCCGGTAGGAGACATCGAGGCTGACAATCCGGTTGACGGTCAGCGCAGCAGCGAGCGGAACACAGACCGGGACAGTCAGGAATTCGACGAGCTCATTCGCCGAAACTTCGCTGACTGAATGGCCGCGACGACCGAGCGGCGCACCTCACAGCGGCATGACATTGTGGAAGGCGAAGGCTTGGATGCTGTCCCTGTGAATCTTTTTCTTTCCAGAGGATTTCACGAGAGGTTCATCGGCGTACGCGAATGGATCTCCCGTTTGTGTGGGTCAGTCAGCGATCGCACTCGGCTAAGTCGCTGTTACCCGGGAGCTCTACGCCCGCCGGAAGCAGCGGCGGCCGGCCATCGTATCTGCAGATGTTAGACAGCTGCCCTGAAGTAACTGCCGTGTTGGCGAGGTCGGCGCCGGTGAGGTCGGCGCCGGTGAAGGTGGCGTCGGTGAGGGTGGCGCCGGCGAGGTACGCGCCGGTGAAGGTGGCGCCGTCGAGGTCGGCGCCGGTGAGGGTGGCCCTCTCGAGGTCGGCGCCTGTGAGGTCGGCTCCGGTGAGGATGGCGCCGGTGAGGTTGGCTCCGGCGAGGTAGGCGTCGGTGAGGATGGCGCCGATGAGGTTGGCTCCGGCGAGGTAGGCGTCGGTGAGGATGGCGCCGGTGAGGTTAGCGCGGGTGAGAGTGGCCTTGTCGAGGTCGGCGCCGGTGAGGTTGGCGGCGCCGGTGAGGATGGCACCAGCGAGGTTGGTGTCGGTGAAGTCGGCGCCAGCGAGATAGGCGCCGATCAGATTTGCATTTTCGAGGTAGAGGCCCTGAATATTCTGGTCGGCCAGATCCATTCCGTTATACGGCCGGCGAGTCTGTGGGTTTTGGTCGGACCGTTCTCGGACGAATCGAAGGTTCTCGAGTCTTTCTGCCTGATCCGCGCGCTGTTGTTCAGCTTGTTCACTAGCCTGCGTCCTCTGGTTCTCAGTGGTGGTCGTGTAGGCGATACCTGCGATCGTGATGAGGGCTGCCGCGACGACGCCGATGAGTCCTTCACGGACTCCGGATTTCCATTCCCGCTCTCCACGCTTCTTGTGCCACCAGCGGAGTGGCCGTCCGGCCGAGGGGTTCGGGTCTCCGGATGGGGCTGGGTCCGACGACTGGTCGAGGTCCGGCGTGCTCGCTTCGGCCTGGCCGTCGACGTGGGTCTCGGCATCTACCGTGTCGCTGGCGTTCGGCTGGTCTTCCTCCATCTGATTAGTCGACACAGGTCATCCTTCGCTCAGGCCCATGATCATTTGGTGCCGATCATCATGGACTATTTGCCGGGCAATGTCCGTGTAAAGGCTCTACCTGTCGATCACCTTGATACCGGCACGAATACGTGCTCGCAGACTGCGGCGAGGTCGCGGACATAGCGTCGTTGTGCGCGCTCCTCGACCAGTTCCGGTGACAACGTCTGCTCCTGGCCCACGGCGAGCTCGCGCTTCGTCGGCGTCGTGAACCGTCGGGCCGGTAGCGACGTCAGGTAGTCGACCAGGTGGGTCGCGTCGACGAGCGTGACGACCCGGGTGCCGACGACCGGTGCCTCGGACTCTTGGTCGGCTGGCTCGCCGAGTAGCTCGATCGTCCACTTGCCCCAGGGCACATTCATTCGGCCGCCGTGGATAGCGAGGACCACTGGGACGGTTTGGTGGTCGAGGCCGTCGGCGTGGAAGGCCCAGGCGATGCGGTCCGCTTCGAAGATCGCCGACTGCGCGAGGCTGGCGTCGAGGACGTGGCCGTTGTAGGACCAGTCGCTGCCGGCGGTGCCGTCTTCGGCGACCCAAGGGTGGCTCTCGAAGTGCCCGGATCGGTACTTGGTGTCCACCAGGACGACACCTGGAGGGCCGACGACGATGTGGTCTGCGTCGGCCGCTGTGTAATGCAGTGCCCGAGAGTGCAGCACGTGCCAGCGGTCGTCGAGGCCGGTCAATGCCTGTGCGGTGATGTGCTCGGCGTCGGCGCCGACCTCGAGGGACTCCTCGGCCATCCACCGGCCGTCCCCCTCCGGTCGATCGGCGAGCGGTGCGCCGGTGCGGTACCGGATCTTCGACCGCCAGGCGGCGCGGCGCGCCCGCCAGGTGATCGGCCAGTCGGCGCGCCACCCGACAGCTGCCAGGCCCGCGATGAGGGCAGGGGCCACCCACAGCCAACGAGGAAGCCCCAGGGCAGCCGTCGCCCAGAAGGCCGCGACGATGACGGCGAGGGCCGCGACCGCCGGCAGGTATGGGGTGCGGGTGGTGCGGCGGGTCGAGAACACCGACACCGAGGTGACCGCGCATGCAAGGACGGCGCCCCACGGCGTAGCGGTTCCGAGTCGGTAGGCGCCGGCGATGGCGAACACCAGTAGTGCTGCGACGAGCGCGAAGCCGATCCCGATTGCGCGGCGCGGGAAGGTGATCAGGCCGTACGCGGCTGCGAGAGCCGCGGCGCTGTACGTGCCCACGGCGAGCGCGTCCTTGACCGGGAGCACGAACAGTAGAGCGATGGTGGTGGCCGTCGCGGCGATCGCGCAGCCGGTGATGACGAGCTGACCGGTCAGGGTGCGCAGGGCGCGGTGTTGCGCTCGTGAGCGGTTGCGGAGGGACTGCCCTGCGATGGCGGGGCTGTCACCGCCGACGGAGAAGGCGTCTGGTGTGCTCATGGCCGTGAACGTACGGACGCACTTCTCCGGATGTTTCAGCCGTAACTGTTACGAGCGCGGCGTGTCGTGCAACTCCGTAACAGTTACACCTGTTTAATGACTGCCATGGCTCAACCACATCTCGGCGAGCGGACCCAGATCCGCTTCCACGCGCCCAAGGCCGTCGTCGACACTCTCTCCGCCTACGCGGAGCGACGTGGTCTGCCTGTCAGCCGGGCGGTCTCCGACCTCCTCGCTGAGGCAGCAGGACGGCCCGACCTCGTTCTCCACGGAGATCCGCAGTTCGACTTCGACGACGTCACTGCCACTGCCGCCCCTCGCTCCACGGACGAGACCGCGACCCTCGCGATCCGCGTCCCCACCGAGCTCACCCCCACTCTCGACGAGCTGGCGATCGATGCCGGCATGCGTCGCCCCGACGTTGTCGCGATGCTGCTGGCGCAGCGCCTCGGCCTGGGTCGGTTGTTGCCCGAGAGGAGCCAGCTGCTGATGACGGGCTAGCCGCCTGGCGTCGACCCGGGGTCTCACCAGCCTCTCGACGTCCACCCAGCGACAACTACATCAGCCGTGGACTCGCATACTTCCGGGACTTACCACCCCAGAAATAGCTAAACCCCGCATAAATGCGGGGTTTGTAGCTAGCCGTTCGGATGAGGACCAACTCACCGAACCGGTGTTCATGTGCGGGGCAGAGTTACCAGCTCTGCTGATCCGCGGCTCCGCAACTGATTAGGAGCTCTCCTGTGTTAGCAGGACGGTTCGATGGTAGCGCACATCTATGCGCTGATCCATCGGCAACACACAACAACGGTGTCACAGTTGTCACCGCAACCAACTGGCGTCACACCTACTACCAGGCGTTTCGTGCCTTGTCGCCCCGCGCAACAGCACGCGTGGACCCCGCCGGTACGCACAACTACATTGACGCGCCGCTGCCCGAGCAACTGCCGAGCATCCCCGTCGCGATGTACCTCGCCGACACCCACGGCACCTACCAGCTCCTCGCATTCGACTTCGACTCGAGCCAGACCCCGGCCGTTGGTCTCCCGGACTCCGTCGCCGACGCCATCGCCTTCACCTCGGCCCTGCGCTCCCTCGGTATCCCCCACCTCGTGGCCGCATCCGGCAGCCAGTGGGGTCGCCACGTGTGGATCCGACTCACAGATCCAGTCGCCGCTCGAACCGTCCGATCCCTTGCTCAGCTGGTCAAGCGCGCGCACCGGAGCTTGGACCTCTCCCCTCTGACCAACCCGCGCACCGGCTGCGTCCGGATCCCCGCGGCCGCCCACCGCTCCGGCACCTGCTCCACACCGGTCCTGAACGACCCTGACGGTGACCCCAACGAGCAGCTCGCCGCGTTCTCCGCCGGCGCCACCATGCTCGACCTGCGCAGGCTCACCAAGCACCTGACCATGATGCTGACGGTCCTCGACACCGCCGGCACGTCGGCACCCGCAGCCATCGAGCGGCGACCGCGACCGGTCGAGGCCCCCACCGCCCTCACCGGCCCGACCATCGTGGGCACCCGCACCCCGGGTCTCCGCGTGGACGCCGTTTCCGACGGCCACCGCGCCGCACTCCACGCAGCTCTCTCCACGCCGATCGCTCCGAGCGACGATCACAGCGCCCCTGCATTCGCGGCGCTGCTGCGTATGGCGGCGTCCGGTTGGTCCGACGACGACGTCTTCGCTGCGGCCCGCACCGCTCCCGTACTCGAGTACCTGCGCACGAGCCGGTACAGCGGAACCGGCCGCGTCGAGCGACCCAACGCGGATCGGTTCGTTGCCCGCCAGTGGTCCCGAGCGGTAGCCGCGTGGAACGCATGGACCGAGGCGAATCCCCGCCACACCCGGATGGTCACCGACAACGGCGGCCGAGCCCGCGCACAGCAGATCCAGCAGGCGGCTGGCACAGACCGGTCCCTGTGGAGTGGTCATGCGGGCGTGCACCGTCGCTGCGTCCTCGATGCCCTGTGCCTGGTCGCGTGGGAAACGGGCCGCACGGAGTTCGACATCGATCAGCGGCGACTCGCTCTCACCGCAGGGGTCACTCAGCCGACGGCATCACGGGCGTTGGCGTGGCTGCGGGAGAAGGGCTGGGTCAGCAGGATTGAGGCATCACGAGGGGCTCGATCGGACCGGTATCGGATGGAGCTTCCACCGATTGGATCTGGGAGTGAATCACAAGGGGTACCCGCCCCCGATCCAACCCTCGGCACCCACCTCCACCAGACCCTGCTCCACGCCCGCCACGACCTCTGGTCCGCCCCCGGCCTGGGCGGACCCTGCGGTGCCACCCACCGCGCCCTCCTCGCCGGCCACCGCGGCATCGCCTCTCTGGTGCACGCCACCGGCCACTCCCCCGAGAGCATCTCCGAGCACCTCGAGCAGCTACGGGAACTGGGCTTGGTCACGCGGTGCGGGCGGGCGGTCCAGAAGGTGGCGTCGGCCATGGCAGCGGCTGCAGCACGACTCGGTGTGACCGGTGTGGTCGAGGCTCGGCGGCGGCTGTACACCGCGGAGTCGCTGATGTGGGAGTGGTGGCAGCGGGAACTGGCCTGGCGGCGCGCTCCGCGGCTGCGGAAGCCGATCCGCGCTGAGCATCCAACTCCCCTGCTGCGGGGTCGTTTCCCCACGAAGGCCGACGGGCGAGCCGATTTCGCTGGAGCGTTGGGCCGCCTGCTGGCGTCACTGTCGCGCGCATCGGCACTCGAAGCCGCGTGATGGCGGCCGGGGCGAGAGCTCACAGCTGGGTCAGACGCGAGACCTTCCACTCGCCGTCGATGTTGACCAGCGTCAACAGCAGCACCAGCTGCCGGCGGGCGATGAACCGGGTCGAGTTCTCGACCGTCTGCGTCACCCGCACCATCCGGTACGCCTCGCGATCGGTCTGCGGCGGAACCTCCTGCGTGTCGATCGCAGCGGTTGCGTCCACCATCGCGCCGGCCTGCGCCCACTGGTTCCACTCGTACCCCGGAGAGGAACGCCCGACCTGGCCACGGATGTCGTTGGCGAGCTTCGGCTCCAGGACTGCTGCAGCACGGGCCATTCCAGCGTTCATGTCGGGGTCGACTCCCGGTAACAGCGTGTACGACGTCTCAGCGAACGCGATGGCCACGGCATCCGGGTCGCTGGTGTCGATGGTCGACGCGTCGAGTGCTGGCAAGGACGACGGCATCACCTTCGTCGGTGCGGCCTCGGTGGGCTGTGGTGCCGATTCCTCGCTCGACGTGGAGCAGCCGGCCACAACGGCAGCGACCAACGAGAGGGCGGCGACACTGGTTAGTGCACGGCGGATCATCCGAACCTCCTGATGTTTTCGGCGTTGTTCAGGTCGAATGGGTGGACACCGATGGGCACCCCGAAGGTCTGCGCTTCGAGGACCTGCCCATCACCGAGCCAGATGGCCACATGCGCGGTGCCGTTGGAATACACCGCATCACCGGGCTGAATGTTCTCCTTGGACACCGCGGTGCCGGTCTCGACCTGCCCCCAGGTGGTGCGAGGAAGGATCGTCCGCTGTCCGGATGCCTGCGCGACGGCGTACAGCACCAGCCCAGAACAGTCGAAGCCGAGTTCGCCGCCGCCCTGACCGGCAGTGGGGCCGTCAGCTCCACCGCCACCCCACACGTAGGGCAGACCCTGCTGACGTGACGCGGCTTCGATCATCGCGCGCGCGAAGGGACTGCCGGCGACGGTGATGGCCGGGCCTCCCCCCGGGACTTCCGGGGACGACCCGATGTTGGCCTCGTACTTCGCCATCCGGGCGCGAATGCCGGGAACGTACGCCTGGGTTTGCCCGAACGGTGGGATCCCCCCGTACTCGATCACCGCACCCTCACCCGCGTTGTAGCCGGCCAACGCCAGATCGACGATGTCGCCCTTGACCTTTCCGCTGGCCACGTGAGGTTTGAGCTGGTCGACGATGTAGCACATGTACCTGCCCTGGGCGGCGATCGCGTCGAACGGATTGAACGGGTCCGGCGCGTTCGGACCCTCGGGCCGTCCGCTTCTGTCCAGGCCGGAGTCGACACCCATCGTCGCCCACGTGCCCGGCATGAACTGCGCCATACCCTGCGCGCCACCGGAGTTGACACCGTCGCCCGCGCTGGTGACACCCTCCTGCCAGCCGGATTCCTGCTCGATCTGCCCGGCGATCAGCGGGGGTTTGATCTCCGGACACATCGAGCCCGCGGCGATGACCGCGGCCCGGTACTTCTCCGGCACCGAGCCATCGGCGAGACCGCCTCCACCGCTGGTCTGGGGCTTGATGCAGTCGACAGTGGAGGTAGACGTGTCGGCCGCGAGGACCGCGGGTGGCGAATTCGGGGAGACGCCCGGCGCGGTGCCGTAGCGGGTGTCACCGTTCGGGGTCCCGCCACCCGCGACGCTGACGTGGACGTGATCGAAGTGATTTTCGGTGTCCGATCCTCGGTCTTCCATCGGAGACCAGGATCCGTTCTGCCACAGTCGTTGCTGCCAGATCAGATAGTCGACGTGGAAGGCGTCGGCGTTGGCCTGGAAGTAGGCGACGATGTCGTCGCCGAGCTTGGTCCCCTCGGGGCTCTTGTAGTCCGGGACCATGATGTCGACGGCGCGACCGGACCCGTGGTCGCCCGTGTCCCCGGGCCGTAGACCGCCGATCGTCGTGACGGCGGGGAACTTCGCCGACGCGGCCCGCATGACGCGCACGCCGTCGACCTGCATGCCGGACTCGGTGCCCTTCTCGGTCGGCAAGGCCACCATTTCGGCGGCCGGCGCGGTGAGCGCGTCGAACGGATTTGCGCCGGACGTGGCGTTGGGGTCGATCGGCGTGAACTCGGGTCGCGCAGCTGCCAGCGATGAGGCGGCGGGCAGGTCCTGCGTGAGCCACGGCATCGGATCGACACCGGAGTTGTAGTTGGCGTATCCGCCGGGGTGCAGGGAGAAGTGCAGGTGGGGGCCGGAGCTGTCGCCGTCGTTGCCGACGTTGGCGATGTGCTGTCCACCGCGGACCTGGTCACCGACCTTCACCAGGACGCCGTCGCCGAACATGTGCCCGTAGAGGGTGGCGACGCGTTGCCCGTTGAGGTTGTGCTCGATGATGATCGCGTTGCCGTATCCGGAGACAGCGCCGGCGACGGTCACCTCGCCGTCGGCGGCCGCGTAGATCGGCGTCCCGACTGGGGCGGCGAAGTCGCTGCCGTTGTGCATGCCGCCGTCACGCATCCCCCATCCGGAGGAGATCGTGTAGGTGCCCGAGGCCATCGGGATGGCCAGTGAGCCGGCACGGACACCGGACAACGATCCGCCGGCGGCACCGAACGCAGACACCCGCCCACGGTCGACACCACAGTCCGTCGAGACGACGGTGGTGGTCCCGGTGATCGCTGCGACGAACGCGGTGATCATGTTCCCAACAAGGAGCAACAGGACCGCGAAGAACGCGGCAATCACACCGAGAATCGACAGGTAGAGCGGCCACCGCTTCTTCTTCGGAGCCTGCCCTCCGGCGGCCTTCTTCGCGACCACCTTGGTGGCCGCCTTCGCGGCGACCTTCCCTGCTACAACCCACATCTGTCAGGCACCACGCATCTCGACGCGGTACACCGCGAGACCGGAGTCGGCGTCACCGACAGTCCGCGGCCCGACGACGACCTCGAAATTCAAGTTCTCCCAATGCCCGTCCTCCACGTGCTGGGCGAGCAGGCTGAGCACGTAGCGGCGGGCAGGGATTTGGACGGTCACGGTCCCGAAGCCTGCGTCGAGTTGAGCAGGCCCGGTCGGCAACACGTCCTGCGCTTGTGCCTGCTGATCCCAGGTCCACCCCCACGTCTGGTCGAACTCCGCCTCGGCCCGGTCGGAGACTTCCGGCATGGCAAGCGGCCGCCACGACGACAGCCACGTCCGCCCCGGATCTGGGTTGGCGGGACTGAACGTGCCGTACAGCTTGATGAAGTCGATCGCGAATGCCTCAGCGTCGGCTGCGGGCACTTCGGCGTAGGTGTGCTTCGGGGTGACCTCGAGGTTTCCCGGGTCGTCAGGCAGCACAGTTTGTGTAGTGGGGGCGGGCGGGCTGTCACCGCCGCACCCAGCGAGGGCGACAGCTGCTGCGAACAGCAGCGCTGCCAGCGCGGTCCGCGTACTGGTCGTGCTCATCGGCCGCTCCGGACAGCGTGATTCGCACGCCGCTGCTTGAAGCGGCGCCACAACCACCGGATTGCGGCAACCGTGAGCTCGAGGGCGATCACCGCGAGCATCAGTGCGGCCATGCGCACGCCACCGTCGCTGAGGCGCTGTGATCCGGTCTCGGACAACGACGCCGAGAGCACGAGAACGATGACCCACAGGAGTAGGCGGCCGCGGGTGGTGGTGAGGCTGTCCCCGACCTGGTTGATGGTCTCTCCAGCCCACCGCCGTGTGCGGTCAGCAAGATCCATGACGGGTCCTTCCTGCGTGGATCGTCGATCGGTCGGACAGACCATTGCGTATGGCTTCTCCACCATTTGTTGAGCAGCGAAAACGCATATCCGGAACGCGAAACGGCCCCCACCGGTCTGGTGGGGGCCGCCGTGTCGAGAGCCAGAAGAATCAGACCAGGATCATCAGCAGGAACGACATGACGAGCACTCCGATGAGGATGTACGCGATCATCTTGTTCGACTGCACCCCGAAGATCGTCGGCGGCAGGTCGTCCGGTGTCAGCCCGCCGAGTCCAGCCGGGTCCACCATTCGGCGGATTGCTGACCGCTTGGGCGTCTCGCCGGGAGTATCGAACTCCTCGGCCACCGGGCCGCGTGCCGCCATAGAAGTGCGCGGCTGCACGCCACGCGCTTCCGCGAGACCATTGACGACCGCGACCATCCCCTCGTCGTCGAGTGGAATGTGGATCGGCTGCTCGCCGCCGCCCTCGACGGGAACGACGACGAGGATCCGAACCTCACCGGTCTCGTTGTCGTACAGCACCTGAGGGTCGTAGCCATAGATCACGTCCTCCGCGTATCCGGCGGCGTCGAATGCGTCGAACGCGTCGGCGAGCTCCTCGGCGGGATGGTGGTTGCCGTTGGCCGTGGTTTCCATGCGCTGTCCTTGCGTCGTACTGAGATCGATCGAAGTCGGGTCGGAGAATGTCACTACGCTTCTCCTCCCCCGCTGCTGTCAGCGCCCTGCTTCGCGGTCTGCCCGCGCCGCTGATCGGGGAGCTTGCGCGCCGGATTGAGCCTGTTGCCCACCGCTTCCTGTGCGCGCAGCGCCGTGTACTGGGCCAGGAACTGGGCTTCCTTGGTCACCTTGGCCGTCGACTTCGCGCCGCGAGCCAGGGAGTCCACGGCACGGTTCGTTCCCTCACCGGCGTAGACGGGGGTCCGGCCCCGCGCACCCTGGTAGGCGCCACGGACCGCGCCGGCGGTGCCCGTGACAGGGGCGGTCACCAGACGCCGAGCCATCACACGGGTCCCGCTGCGGCCCATGGCCTGGGATGCGGCGATGTTGGCCTTGTGCTCGCCACCGAGCGCGTTGACCGAGCCCACCGCGGCGCCCCTGACCATCCGGCCTCCGGCGACTACCGCGGACTTCGCGGAGCGGACGCCGGCCTGCGCAGCAGCGCCGGTTCCGCGGCCGACCGCGCCGGGTGCCCGCGAAAGGCGCTGCGCACCCTTGTATCCGGCGTACGCGGTCATGGCCTTTGTCGTGGTCATACCGCGGCGAGCCTGGTCGGCCATGTTCACGTTCATCGAGCCCTGCTGTGGGCGGATCTTCTCGTCGATCTTGCGGATCAGCTTGAAGAACCCGAACAGCACCATTCCGACGATGATGATCTTCATGCCGGTGTAGATGCTGTCGGAGCGGAATACCAGGCAGATCAGCCAGATGATCAGGGTCATGGTCAGGCCGTAGGCGAAGCGTGCGCTGAACGTGTGCAGGACGTTGAACACCCATTCCTTAGCGCCGTTGGTCTTACCGGTGAATGTCGCTACTGCGAGGACCAGGGGGCCGATCATGAAGAGCGCGAACAGCATCACGTGCCAGAGCATCGTGATGATCGACAGCGACGTGAGTGCGATCGCAATGACCAGCGTCGCGACGAGAGACGACGCGGCCTGAGTGAGCCGCTGCAGGCCATTGGTGCCGGTGAACGCCGAGTACATCGTGCTCGCGTCAACTCCAGCCAGTGCGGGAGAACTGGCTGTTTGCCCCGTATCACCGTCAGACGCGTCTGTAACGGCGGTGACCCGATCAGCCAGAACCTTCCCTGCAGCGAAATAGGGAACGCACTGCTGCGCATCGGCAAGGTTCTTCGGATTGTTGGCATTCAGGCATGTGGTGACGAGATCGCCGATGGCCGGTCCGCCCTGCTGCACGATCAGGTAGGTCCGCAGATCACGGCACATGTCGAGGTTGATGTAGCACGGCAGTCCATCGCCCTTGGTCGCTGCGTCCTGGCCGTATCGGACACCTTCCACAGCCTGCCCGGATCCGGCGTTGGGGTTTCCTTCATCGACGTTGATTGCACGTCCGCCCGACGGACCGAACTGTCCTAGCGCCCATGGACGGTACGCCAGGGTTTCCGCGAGCACACAGGAGGACACCCGCTGCCCGAGGCCTTCGGTGTTCCCCGGCGGGACGTGGCAGAACTCCTCGCCGTTGTCATCGTTGAGGTCGGACAAGATCGCCGTCGTCAGCGCCGAATTCAACTGCCCGATCATCGAATCGAGCGTGCTCGCCATGACGTAGAAGCCCGCCCCTTGCGGCTCGTCGAGGGACTGGTCGCTGTTCTTGTCGGCGAGGATGCCGCCGAACATTGCTCCGGCCAGAATCATGACGCCAATCGATGCGACCGCCTTCCCGATCGCATCGCGGCCCCCGCCTCGCACCGCTGCCATTGCGATCGCGATCACGGCCAGTGCACCCGCGATGCTCATCAGTGGCAGTGCAAGGTTGGTGAAGACGTTCGCCACCACTGAGTTCGACTTGTCGTACAGCCAGGCGACCGGGTTCTTTGCCTGCGCGAGTTCCTTGAGCGCGATGGTCGCCTGCAGGATGTAGAGGTTGACGGTGAAGATGGCGTTGCCCGACATCGTCCACATCCACGCCGGAATCGAGCACTGGTCGGGCTTCGCCTCGCCGTCAGCGTCCGGAGAGTACTGCCAGTTCACCCAGTCCAAGCCTCGTAGACCAGAGATTTCGTAGAGGGTGTACTGCGTCATGTCGCCGCCGGCCGCGAGACGAATGTCCTTCGCGTTGTCCGAGCGCTGCCCCGTTTCCGCATCGACCGCACCTGCCAGGTTCAGGTTCGAGAACCATGCCTCGGGACCGGAACCCACCGGCTGCTGCTCGAGGTTGGGTGCGGTCATACCGCACATCGCTTCCTTGACAGGCTCAGTGATCGCGTTCGTGATCGACGAGAAACCCCAAGCTCCAGCCGGTGCTGCCGAGCCGAGCATCACCGTGGCCGCGACCAGCAACGTCGCCACCACCCCGGTTACCACCTGCCACACCCGACCTGCGAGGCGCTGGGTCCGCTGGTTCGACCGCTCTCGTCGCAGTGCGAGGCGCTGGCGCCACCACACAACCGCGACTCCGAGGATCAGCCCGCCGATCGCAGCGGATGCCGACGAGAGCCACAGCTGGAGCGGAAGGGTGGCCATCAACGCGGTCTGCGCCAGGAAGGTGGTGAGCGCCGGCGAGGGACCGACTCGTCGCGAGCGCAGCACCAGCACTGCGAGCGCCAGCAACCCGGTCAGATAGGCGGTGAAGTACGCATACCCGCCCTCGCTCATCGTCAACCACGACGATGCCGCACCGAGCGCGACGACCACGCCCACGTACACCAGCGTCGAGGCCGCCGCCAGGACGTGCGCCGGGCTGCGCCGCCACGCGACGACCAGACCGGCGACCCCGGCCAGCATCGAGGCAACCACGAGGGTCGACACGACGCCGATCTCCTGCAGGATGCCGGCAGCTAGGAACAGCGCAGACACCACGGCGACGCCACGGAACATCAGACGCGGCTCCGAGAGCACGTCCATGAACCTGCGGCCCCACCTCGAGCCGCGCCCGGTCCAGAACTGTTGAGGGGCAAGGGTAGCCATCAGCGCACATCCTCCAGTCCGGAATCGGTGTACAGGCCCTCGGCAGCCACTGCTGCCGCGGCATTGGCCGCTTCGAGCTCGTCGATGTTGCGAGCGATGAAGTCGTGCCAGTCCTCGTCGAGTTCGAGGTCATCGGTGTAGTCGCCGCGCATGTTGGCTTCGCTGATGCCCGTGCGGACCTCGAGCATCGTGGTCGGGTCGATCTCCCAGTCCCGCCCGCTGCCACTGATCGGGATGCTCTGCGCTCGAGGACGATCATTCGGGTTCGTCTCGGTCGCCCGGGCGAGCTCGGCGAACATCTGGTCCACCGACACCGTGGCGACGCGGTTGTCGACATCGCGCATCACACACCGACCACCACGAAGCTGACCGCCAGCGCTCTTGCCTTCCTCGAGGAGCTTGCGTGCCAGCGCGACCGTTTCGGTTGTGGTCCCGCCGCTGGTGTCCCGCAGCAGCTCCAGCGCACGGGCAGCCTCGACCGGGGACTTCTGCCGGAACATGAAGATGGTGCCGAACTGGTTCGAGTCGGCCTCACCGGCGTCCTTGGCCTGCTGTTCGATCTCCTGCACGTCGCGGGGCTGCTGGGAGATGAACACGATCACCAGGTTGAGCGAGCGCCCCTGACGCAGGCCGCGGGACAGGATCCCCTGTCCGGTCGGTTGCCGGGCGATCATGTACCCCTCGTCGACGAACAGTGCACGCGGCGGCGTCTTCATCTCTCCCGTCACCGGATTTGGCTTCGGCCGGTCGTCGAACAGCTTCTGCACCAGATCGAGCACCGTGAACATCGCGGCCGCTGCATTACGCTCGGACTCCGACCACGTCTCGGGCTGGTCCGGCTTCTTCGGCGGCGCAAACCCGTGGAGGGTGAAGATGACCCGTCGACGGGTCATGTCGCCGAGGTCTACTCGCTGGCCGTTGCCGACGAGCAGCTTGGCGTATCGAGTGTCACGGGCACGCTTGAACCGGTTGATCACTCGATCGAGCTGTTCGAGCTTCTCGGTCGCGTTGAAGGCGTTCGCGTTGTCCGCGTCCTCTGCCATCGGCCGGTACTTCTCACGGCTCTGCTCGAGGAACCGAACCACTGTCCCCATCGACGGCACGATCGGGTCGCCGTGGATGGGCTCACCGGCCTGTTCGGCGTCGTAGGCTTCCTTCATCGCGGCCAACGCCTGCTCGACGATCGTGCGGTCGTCCTTGTCGGTGAACAGCACCTCGACCTGGCCGCGCGCGAGCTCGTCGGCCTCGGCGTACGAGTCGGTCAGCGACCACGCATCCAGCTGGCCGGCGGCACCACGGGCGAGGCTGACGATCGTGGTCTCGGCCCAGAACTCGGGGTTGACCGGCTGGAACTGGGACTCCTCGGTGCCGAGAATGCCGGCTTCGGCGTCGGCGGAGAACCCCGGCTGCATCACCTGATCGCCGAATGCGATGTAGTACGTGAACTTTTCGAAGTCGTTCTTCGGGTCGAGCACCATGCACTGGGTGCCGGACTCGGATTCCCAGAAGTACAGCAGCAGGGCGAGAGTCGACTTGCCGCCGCCTGATGCGCCGATGATCGCGATGCCTGCGCCGCGGTCCCGCGCGACCTGCACGTGCAACCCGAAGTGCACCGGTGCGCCGTTGGTGTAGGTGTAGCCGACCGGGAACCCTCGCCAGCCTCGGGTCCTCCCCCGGTTGGCCTCGACGGCGTCACCGACCTGGTCGTCCGAGTCGAGGCGGGCCACCGCCGGCGCCCACACGTCAGTGGTGCGCTCGCCGATCTTCACCCCGCCGCCCTGCGCAGCGACGAGGCCGCCGAAGATCTTGCCCGTGTAGTCCCCGGGCAGCTGCTCTTTGAGGAGGTGGGACTGGGCGCGGGGAACGCGCACCATTTCCAAGTCGCCCATCATCGCGCGGACATCTTCTTCTGCGGCGACGAGTTCCTTGGGTGTCGGCGCCGAGAGCACCAGCCGCAAACGGCCGATCATCGCGGGCTGCGGAGCGGTACTCGCCTCCTCGAACAAGGCCTGCGCCCGGTCGTACTTGTTCTCGAATCGCGGATCCTCCGAGGCCTGGACCTTGTCGCGGTCGGCGGCCTCATCCTTGATGTTCTTGGCGACCTTGAGGGCTCGGTCCTTGAACTCGGCCGCCGAGATCAGCTCGTACCGCCACGACAGTTCGACCGGCCGAGGAAGCTGCGCGAGGGCAGGGCCCCACGCCATGACCGGGTTGAACTCGAGGATCGGTGCGGACGACGCAACGACGAGGGTCGCGGTGTAGGTCGATCGCTCATCCCCGGTGTCCGGGTCGGTGTCGATGATCTCGACGTAGTCCTGCCCATTGCGACCGCGGAAGTTCACCGCCATGTCGAAGAAACTTGTCCGCAGTGGCTTCGATGTCAGGATCGGCTGCTCGGTCGGGAAGCGGTGCCCGGACAGTGTCTTTCGGATCAGCCAGATCAGGTCGCCGCGGGTGCACGGTGTTGCGCGGAAGGTGGCGAGCTGCAGGTGCACCCGGATCGCGAGATCGCGGAACGGTTCGAGATCCGATGCTCGGAACTGTTCGTCAGCGACGGCGGTGACCCGATTCGCGATGACGCTGAGCGGGTCGGGAACCGTCTCGCCGGTGAACTCGCCGAGCCGCACCATCAGGTAGCGCTGGCGCTCCGGTGTGGATTCGGACAGCAACGCCGACACGTGGCGCAGAAGCTGACGCATCAGTCGCGACGGATTCCAGGACGTCTTGAGGTAACCCCGGGCCCACTCCTCCGCCGACGTCGGCCGGTACCGGATGATCTCGTGGCACTGCACCGACTTGCCGTTGAAGACGGCCAGCAGCGTGTTGTAGGTCTGCGCCACCAACTCGGCAGCGGACTGCTTCTCCTCGGCCGTGAGGAACTCGTCGGTTGTGCCGGCGAGCCGCAGCGCGGTCCATACCGAGTCGTCGGAGATGAAGATCAGATCGTCCGCGTATCGGTACGGCAGCCGTTCCCGGTCCGCCACGGTTGTCAGCTTCTTCTGTCGAGCGCGGCCCGTTGGTGCGGAGGTCTTGCGCGCTTGGGCTTTCCGAGCGCCGAAGTAGACGCCGCAAATGACGAGGACGCCAATGAAGATGTATGTCACGGGAGGCTACTTCCGGTAGGTGCCGTAGGGCGCGGGTGCGGGAAAGCTGTCGCTGTAGTCCGGCATGTCCTCGGGGCGGTAGAGGATCACCTGCCAGTGCAGATCAGTCGGGTACTCGTCCTTGCCGGTGCCCTGCAGCATCGCGGGCTGGAACAGGTGGTAGTCGACCCACAGGGTGGTCGATTCGAGCGGCGTGACCCGCCCCTCGGTGTCCTTGGCCACCACCGTGTACGCCGCGCCGCCAGCTACGACGCCGACCAGCAGTCCGATCCACCACCAGCCGATTCCGAGCAGCCACAGCAGCAGCGATGTGCCGATCCCGACGGACAGCGCGGTTCCGCCTGCGACACCTGCTCCGACCCAGTCCACGCCGGGGAGACGGAACTCGTCCAACGAGAACTGACGGGACCGGTGCCGAAACAGGTTGGTCCAGTCATGGGAGATGATTCGGGAAGAGTTGTCGCCGGCGGACATCGCGAGGCCCTACTGTCCGTCGACCACGGATACCCCGCCACCAGTGGTGCCGGACTGGACGGTCTCCTTGCCGAGCGAGGTGGCGAGGCCCGGAATGAAGGTGACCAGGCCGGCGAAGACCCCGGCGAAGACCCACACGCCGACGTCACCGATGCGCTCGCGCATCTTGCCCTTGCCGGAGCCACCGATCTTCACGGCGAGGATGGACCCGAAGACGGTCAGCAGAGTGCTGCCGATGAGGAGGAGATTGTCGCGGACGTTCTCACCGATGCCATTGACCGTGTCCCACCCTTGCTGTGCGACGACAGTGGTCGACGGGTCTCCCGACAACGCCAGAACCTGATCCCACATGCTGTGCTTCCTTTCTCGTGAGGGCCGCACCCGCCAGGCGGGCCAGTCGCGGCGACTGCACGATCTCGCATGGGTTCTCCACCTGAGCCGAACGTCCGCCGAAATTGGCGTTCTACGAGGGACTTTCCTGGGGATTACGCGCTGGGGACCTCTGCGGGATCGAACGGAACGGACGCGGCCTGCGTCGGCTCCTGCGGCTGCACAGGCGTTGGCGACGACGAGGTCGAAGGCGATCCACTGCGTGACGAACTGTCGGGCGCACCCGATGACGACGCGGCTGCGCCGCTGTTCGGAACCGGTCCCCCAGAGGGATCCAAGGCGGACCCCGTAACGTCGAGAACCGCCCACTTCCCCTGCACGTACCGCAGCCGGATCTGGTACGTGCCAGCCTGCTTCGACGTGCTCATCGCGCTGGTCCACTCCACGGTGGTCTCGGCGACAACCTCGTCGCCGGACTGGTAGTGGATGGTGCCGCCGGACTCTGTCCGGGCCGTGTACACGGTCACCTTCTCCACCGCGGGGTTGACCAACAAGCCACGCAGTCCAGCGCGGGCCGCAAACGATGCGTCTTCGGTCAACGTCAGATTGAGCTGCTGGGCATCCGACGATCCCCACGCCTGCATGAACGGAGAGAGCACCTGATCGCGCAGCTGCGTCGCCAGTTGGGCGTCCTTGGCTCGGGTCTCGGCGTAGGCGGGAGGAGCACCCAACCGGGGCGCCGGCATGAAACCGACATTGCCGACGACCCGCATCATCGTCGGGTCTGCGCGATCGTTGACCCACACCGGAACGACCGCTTCCAAGGTCTTCTCCGCGCCGTACGCCACCTGGTACGTCAAATACGCTGCGGCCCCTTCGGTGTAGCCCTCGCGCACCGAGCTGATCTGTCCGGTGAAGACGATGCTTTCCGGCTTCTCCGCCTCTGCTGTCGATGTACCGGAGTAGCCACAGCCCGACTCGGTGCCGCTCGTCGCCATCCGGGCCAACACCTCACCGCGGGTGCGGACCGCGGCAGTGTCGGAGGCAGCCGGACGGGTCAGGCAGATGTTGAGGTACTGCTGACCGAACACCGCTGCCTGCTCGACGGGATACGACGACAGACGGAATCGCAGCGCCTCGTTCTGCGAGATCGCGCCCTGCGCCGGGACACGCGACGATCCGATGTTCACCCCCACCGTGAACGTGGTGCCCGCCGCCAACAGCAGGACACCCACCGGGATACCCAGCCGCACCGCCCACTGTCGGCTCTTCGTGTGGGACGGACGTCCACCGATCGGCGGGACATCGAAGTCGGCATTGGCGGAGCCGTCGTACGTTGGCGCCGGCTCGTGGTCTCCGCGCACGGCCGAGAACGCGGCCGTTGCTCGCCCGCGCAGGCTGTTACCGGTCTTCTTGTCTTTCGCGGGCGGGGTGTCCGGCGTAGCGGTGTAGGCCGGCTCGGGTTGCGGCTCAGTCGGGGCCCGAGGCGGCGCTGGGCGCGGCCGCGTCGGGCGTTCCTGCATGCGAGGGGCAGCTCCAGCCGTCCCGGGGGCAGCTACCTGTGCGGGCGGCATCGGCCTGCGCGGCGGCCTGCGTTCTGGGACCGGAGGAATGGTCGGCGTGACAGCAGGAGGAGCCGACGCTGCGTGCGGATCGGCCGGCGCGGGCGTGTAACCCGGAAGCGGGTGCACGGGCCGATACCCGGGCGGCGGGGTGGGAGCTGACATTCAAGGCCTCACAGATCGGTGGCGTCGGGCGGCGTGGTCAATTCACTGCGCGGGCACATTCAACTTCCGTGCTTCTCCACCTCGGCCTGGCCGCGATCGGGGTCGCTATCCCAGGGGTCGAGCCCCCACTCGCTGTCCGTCTCGTCCCAGGGGTCCGGACCAGGGTCTGGCGGCAATGGCACGTCGGGATCGCCCGGATGTCCGGAGACGGGCTCTGAAACCTGCTGCACTCTCCTCGGCGGTGGCGCCGCGACGGCCCACGGATCCTCGGCGGCGGTCAGCACGGGCACCGCCGCGGCCTCGCGCGTAGGTTCCTCGACCGAAGCGGCATCCGCCGACAGCACGTGAGCGAGCACCGCGTCCGACCGCACCCGCTCCCATGTCTTGTCGAGCACCTCGTCACGGAGGGCCTCGGCCTGTTCCACCGCGGCCGGATCGCCGAAGAAATCGTGCCGGTTCGGAGGTTCGAGCACGGTCACCAACCGCAGCGGCTCGAACCACATGTTCGGCCCCTCGTTGACGGTGTGCACCGCGCTCAGCGTCGGCGTCTTCGCGATCCAGATGAACTCGCGGGTGTCGGTCGCGTCGTCCTTGTTCAGCTCCTGCAGCGTTCCGAGGGGAATGCGAGTCTCCCGGACGGAATCGGTCATGCCCGAGTTCATCGACCGGGCGCCGGACCACAGCCGCCACCTGCCACCGATGTCGATCTCGTGCTTCATCCGTGGCTTGCGTTTGTCGACCTGTCCCGAGAACCCACAGACGGCCTGATCGTCGGCGTCGGATCCGAGCTGAAAACAGAAGAGGTTGTAGACCTGCTCGAGCACCTGGTTCGCCCACACGCCAGTGCCGTCGACGGCGACGAAGTCACCCCAGCCCTGCGACGAGAGGACCACACGGATGCCCTCGTTCGACGATTTGTTGAGCAGCCCGAGCAACGCGGCCGCGGCCGCCGTCGACTTCGCAGACCCGAGCTCCTCGACCTGCACCACGAACGGCTTCCACGGCGTCGCGTCAGCTTTGCGGGAGGAATCCCCGGTCAGCCTCCGGACATCGGCGATGTTCTTCCGCAGCGTCGAGGTCGTGTTCTGCAGATCGAGCAGCACCATCGTCGACACCAGAATGGACAGGCTTCGGTAGTCGTTCGACGGCAGCGAGAACACGACGATCTCGCCCTGCAACACCGCCCGGACGAGATCGATCGTGTCGGTCGCATCGCGGCCCGGGCGCATTCGACCTCCCAGCGCCGACGAGTTCGCGAACTTCGAGATCAGCGTCTGGCTGTCCCCGATCGCCCCGGCCAGCAGATTGCCCGCCCCGCGGGTCTTCTGCCCCATCTCCGCGACCCGCTGCTGCAGATCGTTGACGCGGCGTCGGGCATCGACATCGGCCATCGACGGATGCGCGCGAAGGACCGCGTCGACCGTCAGCTGGTTGGCTGCCTTGTCGAGGGCGGCCGGGTCGAGGATCGCGGTGAGCGTCTCGAGCCCGCCCTTGCCGGCGGAGAACCCAGTCAGGTCGGCGATGTCGAACGCCAACATCACGACATCCTCGGCTGTCCGCAGGTATGCCGCCGCGTCGCCGTCACGGTCCACCGAATTGAGGAGCATCGCGGTCTTGCTGTCACCGTTGCCGCGCACCAGCGGGTCGTAGAACGAGGGCTGGGTGCGCGCGTACGGGTGTGGGCGACGGTAGGCGCCGGAGGACTTCTCGTTCAGCGTGAAGTGATGGAACGCCCGATTCTCCTGCTGCGCGACCTCCGCCCAGTAGGAGGGAATGTCGTCGCCGCCCTTGAAATCGATAATGCACGCGCCGCCACCGGTCACCCGGACCTGCTGAGCGTTCATCGAATTCGCGAGTCGTGTCTTGCCGGTACGGGGCCCGCCGAGCACCAGCGCCGGCAGCTTCAACGTGTCGAGGTCGCATACGGCGGGGTGACCGTATCGGCCGATGCCGACGGCCACCTGCCCCGCATCGTGGCCGTGCCGGCGAAGCAGCGTGGTCGTGGCAGAGATCGGATTCAGTGTCATGTGGTCGCCTCGGTCGGTGCGATGGTGTGATGGCCGGCGCGGATCTGTTCGGTGACGCGGCGCGCACGCATCCGATCGAGGACGCCGACAGGCCGCCAGTTCGAGAACTCGGGTCCTTCGATCTCGCCGAGCTTCTCCCGCTTGAATCGGCGCACCCGGGTGAACACCGCGGTGACCGCGAAGCCGACAGGCAAGGCGAATAGGAGCTGCCCGAGTACCGCGGCGCCGGCTGTCGACGTCGCGACGTCCCGCAGCGCGGCGCCGACATCACCGTCGACACCGGAGGCCGCGTCGGCCAGCGATGCGCCAGCCAGAGATGTGATGAGCCACGCGGGAAGTCGGAGAGGCTGGAGCGCCCAGGCCAGTACCGAACCGGAGATGAGGACGCCGAGTAGGAAACTCAGGGCCGCCCAGGCTGCCCACCACCGCCCGCGGACTCGTCGCCGCTCGACGACGAGTAATGACACCGCAGTCACTGCGATCGTCGCCGGAACCGTGACGATCGGAACGAGCACCGCCAGGGCGCGGGCCGCGATCGGTAGTCCTGCAGACGTTTCGTTGGATCGCCCTGACGACCCAGGGTCCTCGTCGTAGCCGTCCTCGTCGGACATCGTGCTCCCTTCACCGGAATGCGGTCGGAAGCAGTCTCGGAAACGCCTTCTCCAGGCCCCGGCGCGCGCGAGTCGACCGGCACAGGATGCAACAGGGAGTCGTGTTGCATCCGAGAGGCCGTATCGCTCGTCCGGTAGTTTTCGAACCAAGACCGCCGAAGTACGGCGGCCGCGGAAGGTTGGGGAAACGGTCGTGACCCGGATGAAGACGTACGCAGGAAGTGCGCTCGCTGCGCTGTGCTTGATCGGTGTCGCGGCATGCGGTTCATCCGACGATGACGGGAGCGAAGCGGCATCGGGGACCGGGTCGTCGACCGCCGCCTCCGCGACGCGTTCTGGCTCAGTGAGTCAGGTCGACGGGCGCGTCATGCTGGAAGTGAATTGGAACAAGGAGCAGAAGAAGATCGGGTTCGACAACGTCTCCCCTGCCCTTGCGTCCGTCACATGCGAGGGAACGGGACCGTCATTGAAGGCGGATGTGGTCTTCCCGAATGACATTCAGGTCCAGATCGACGGTGCCACCGAGACGGTCGTACTGACCGCGCCGGAGATACAGCCCGTCACGAATCCGATACGCACGGAGTCTGTGACTTGGGGGATGAACGGAGTTGAGATCGACGGCACCGGCGACGTGCAGCTGAAGCTGGCTGAGGAGGATTCCCCTCGGAACGCCAACGCGATCTTCTCCTTCCTGGTGACCTGCTGACAGCCCCAGGCTGTCCCATAGTTCTGAGGTCCTCGAGATGACAGTCATCTCGAGGACCTCGTGCTTTATGCGCCACCGACCTGTCGGCGGTCGCATCACGACCCGAACTTCTCCGTCGGGAGTTGCTCATCAAGAGCGTCGGGAGGTGTCACCACCAGAACTCAAGCGCTCGCGGCCCGATTTCGATAGCTGCGCCCGGCAGCCCGGATGCGCGCTGCAAGGGCCTCCGGCGGGTGCTTCATCGACCCCACCAGTGTCCCGAGTTCGGGTACGACAGGGTGAGGGGTCCGCGCATGAGCGAGCTGTTCGATGCGGTCGGCGAGAGGATCGATGTCCGTGTAGGCGCGAGTGTCTTCTGCGACGACGACGGTGATCGGCGCCTCGACTCCGAGTTCTCTTGCGGCCTCCTGGGCGTGGCGGGTCCACGCAGCGATGTAGGCCGTTCGGTCGTCGTCGTCGAGTTCGGCGATGGTGTCGAGTTCGTCAACAGGGGGCTGTTCTCGTTCTCGGTCGTCTGCGTGGTGGTTGAGGAGTTGTTCGATCGCGTCGACGTCCTCGATGTAGACGTCTTCGAGGCCTGAGTTGTACCAGTACTGGTCCACGTCCAGCAGCACACGGACAGGCGCGGTCCGTCGTCGCGGAAGGTCCTCTTCCATGACTGTTCCGTTGACGAGCTGGGCGACGAGGTCAGATTCCCAGGAGCCCGTCCGCCCGATGAGCAGCCGCTCGACTGATCCGACGTTCGCGGTGACGGAGGCGAGGATGCCGGCGAGCTCGTCGGCGAAATCGATGGCACTGCCGTCTTCTCGGGTGCTGAGCGCAAGTGCGGTCAATACCTCGATCGCCGTGTGTCGGGCCTTCGGGTCGACACCCGATTGGGAGGGCTGCAGGAGCGATGTCTCTTCGACTGCAGAGGTGGGGTCTGCGCTGCGGGCAACGGCGCGCATGGCTTCCGGGAAGGTGGTCTCGGGGTGCGCGGCCTGATAGGCGCGGGCGGCTTTCTTGCGGGCCGAGTTCTTCGTCATGGCGGGCTCCGATCACATGGTCGTCGCGGCGCCCCGCATCCGCCGCCACGGACGATGTGACGGTCTTCAAGGGGGGTTGCAGATCCGGTGGACCTTGCCCTCAGGCGCGGCCGGGTGGTGATGCGGGCACCTGTCGGCAGCGTCGGGATCAGCCATGCAACGTGGCTCTAGCTCACGAAAGTAGCAGAACGTCGCGGATCTCCCCTGACACCAGGAGATGGCTCGTCGTCGTGATGGAAATGCGGCGTGAATGTGCAGGTAGATGAGTTAATGGGGGTAGGTCGTTGTCTGTGACGGCCGGATGAGAGCGCGGAGTCCGCTCGTTTCGTGAAGTTCCGTGACCTGGGCTTTTGGCGTCTCACAGGCCGTCATTTCGAGTAGCGGCCCATTTTGGTGGCGCGAGTAGCGCTAATGACAGTTAGCGCCAACATCGATTCGTTTACCTGGGGCGGCTGGCGAGGGCGTTCTCGGCCCTTGCGGTGACCTGGGCGCGGCCCAAATACGGACAATTCCGGCGCATATCGGGTCCTCGTTGACGGCAGTCAACACCCGCCGCGTCGGCCGTCGACTCCCCCGATTCGCGCGCCAAACGACGCACGCGACCCTCCCCAACCGGCTCCACGCAGGCTGTCCCGCTATCGGTTCGAGCCGAAATCGTCACTGTGACGCAATGCGGACGATTGTGCCCTCTACCTGCGCCGACCACGCCCAGAACTGCAACACCCCGCACCCCTGCTCAGCACCATTCGACGAGTTCAACCGCCCCGACCGTCGAAGGAACCCCGATGTCTCCGCACTTCCGCCCGACCTACGACTACGACGACCCCGACCTGACCCCGCCGTCCCCGGGCGCCGACCTGATCATGCAGGTCGGGCTCGTGGAATCGCTGCCCGGAATCGGCCCTGCCACCGGCGGACGGTACATCGGAATCCCCCGCGCGATCGGCCCGCTCCACACCCGCCTCTGGCGACCCCACGACCAGGTCGAGATGACCCTCCCGAACACCGACGTCCAGCTCTGGAACACCCCATTCATCACCGCCGGCCACCGCCACGGCGAGTTCAAGCTCTCGGAACGGCCCGGCTGGCACTGGTTGCGGTGGACGATCGCCGACCACGTGGCCCACGACCTGCAGCGACAGGCCGCTGCAGCCGACCTCGGGATCACCCCGGTCTACCCCGAGGAGCAGGGCGACCCGCTGGTCATCGTGCCCTGCGGCGCCACCAAAGCAGCCTTCCCCCGTCCGGCCGGCGAGATGTACACCGGCAGCTACCACCGCCTCACCCGCCGCGCCGCCGACGCCCTCACCAGCAGCGACAACATCCGCATCGTCAGCGCCCTCCACGGCCTGCTGCCGCTAGACCAGATCATCGCCCCGTACGATCTGCGTTTCGGCCGACCCGGATCCATCACCGCAGAGCAGCTTGAGGAGCAGGCCGATCAGCAGGGACTCCTCGGCCATCCCAACGTCGTGATCCTCGCCAGCCGCGACTACACCCGGCTTGCCCAACAGGTCTGGCCACACGCCCGCACTCCACTTGCTGCCACCCGGAGTATCGGCGAACAACAGCACCGCCTCGCCCGCATCGCCGCGGGCGAACCACCTGAGCAGGTCGCGGGGTGAGGAAGTGATCTCGCGTGCCAGATCGGTCAGAAGGTGAAGATCGCGTCCCGGTACTCGAATCCAGGGCTGACTTGCATCACAAGGTCGGTCGGATTCGTGACGCTGTACGCGACCTGGAACTCGGATTCCCGCCCGGGCAGCACCGCGGTGCTCGGGCTACCCCCGACGTTATTCGGCGTATCGAAGATCTCACTCGCTTCCCTGTTTCCGCTCTGCAGGCTGGTCGAGAAGAGGGCGGGGTCGTAGTTCTCGGTCGACCCGTTGACGATGGTGATCGTGAAGACCACGGCCTGGTCTCCGGGTTCCAAGCCCGCGGCGCTGACGCTCGGAGTGAAGGGCTGGGGAACGCTGACCGCCACCCCTAGGCCGTTCCGGAAGGTGAATGCCTCCCCGAACTTCGCTGTCGCCGGCTCGGCGGAGGTCGTCACCTCAGAGGTCGCGTCTGGGTGGTTAACACCCGTCCCCGCGTCTGGCGTGGACTCGCCTCCGGTGTTGCTGCAGGCGGTGACTACCGCAATCGCGGCCACTGCTGTGAGTCCAAGCTTTCGGATTGACATCCCGACCCCTTGAAGTGTGATGCAGGACACATTTCTTGCTTGGAATGTCTACCCCAGACCCCTTGGTGTTACGCCGCACTCAACCCTTGTCCCGGCCGCACACCCACCTGGACAACGCGCCGCGCATCACCACGCATCTCGCCGGCCGGTTGAGCGTTCTCGCCAGCCTGATCCCGGCTGACTCACCTCCGACCTCAGCACAAGGGGGATGAGCTGCGGATACACGGAATCGTCGGCGATCCTCAGTAGGCTCCCTCCGAACAGGAGAGGAGAGGTGATGACGACCGAGACCACGCCGGGCGAGGCCATCGTCATCAGCGGACTGGCCGCCACGGCAGTCGGCCGCAGCTCGACGCCGACACCTCCAGTGCTGTCCCCCGACGCCAAGGCCCGCATTATCGCCGCGCTCGAGCAGCGGCACTCCCCATCGACGGCCCGGAACTACCGGCAGGACTGGGAGAAGTTCACCGCGTGGTGCACCACCCACGGCCACATCTCGATACCGGCGCACCCGGCCGTCGTCGCCGACTACCTCACCGACTGCGCTGACCTGCGTACCGAGACCGGCGAGCGCGCCTACTCGATGAACACCCTCGCCCGCTGGGTTGCCTCGATCAACTACTGGCACCGCGCGGTCGACCACCGGGGACCCGGCGACTTCCAGCTCGTCAAGGACACGATCGCCGGTCTGCGCCGCACCTACGCGGCCGCCGGCGACCGCCCGGTCAAACGGGTCGCCCCGCTCGAGCTCGCCGAGATCGAGCACATCGTCACCACCCTGCGAGCGCAGGCATCGACCTGGCAGACCCGGATGCGGGAGCGCCGCGACTCCGCGCTGCTGCTCCTCGGTTTCCTCGGCGCGTTCCGCCGCTCCGAACTGTCCGACCTGCAGATCCGCGACGTCACCATCCACTCCAGTGACGGCCTCCACATGCGGGTCCGCCGCTCGAAGACCGACCAAACCGGCCAAGGCCTGGTCAAAGCTGCACCGGTGGCTCTCACCCACACCGTGTGTGGGCCCTGCACGTACCGCCGCTGGCTCGACGTCCTCGCTGCCCACCAAGCCGACGGCCGACCCGGCATCATCCGACTGCTCCGGACCGACGACGAACCGACCGGCCACGTCTGCCACCTCCCCCACCCCGACCTCACCGACATCGACGTGCCGGTGTTCCGGCCGATCCGCGTCAACGGCAACCTCGGCGACACCGCACTGTCCGGGCAGGCCATCCACGCGGCCTACCGCAGGGCAGCCCAGGCCGGCGGACTCTCCCCCGCCAAGATCGCGCAGCTCGGCGGCCACTCCGTCCGCGCCGGCTTCGTCACCGAAGCCCTCCGCAACGGCGCCCAACCTCACGAGATCCAACGGCAGACCGGGCACGCCTCCCCCACCACCGTCGGGATCTACGCCCGCGAGCACAACCCACTGACCGGCAACGCCGTCACCCGCTTCGCCCGCTGAACTGCCGCGGCCGGGGTTTCCTCGGTCTGACTTCCGGCGCACAATTGAGTTCTACGCCAACCCGCTGTCGACCGTTGATCGGGGGGCTGCAGCGGTTCCCCACAGTAGGCGGGCTGCGCCGAGTTGTCTCGGAGCAGCCCATCTGCCGTTTCTCGTGAAGATGTGCGCGGGCCGCTACGTGCCGTAGCTCAGCGCCCAGATCGCCAACCCGGCCACGATCGGGCCGCCGAACAGCAGCGGGAATTCCGAGCTGATCGACAGCCGGATCAGACCGCGGTACGACGCGAAACCGGCGGCGAAGGCCACGAGAGCGAGCACCAGCAGCAGCCACCACACCGGGCTCAGCGCACCAACCAAGTCGGGGACGAACGGCGGCGCCTCCGGCTTGACCTCGGGGATCTGGGCAGACGCGGGTGTGACAGGCATGGAACCTCCGATGTGGCGCGGGACCGCTCGGTCGGGCCGCCGAGCTTGCCGCTGACCATCCCCTACGTCTTCTCCACGTGTTTCACCAGTCAGCGAGGAGTCAACCTGCGCCAGCAGGTCGGATCAGAACATCGACATCTGCTGGTCATCGCCCGCGCGACGGCGTCCTGGCCGGCGACGCCGAGCCTGCTCAGGAGGCACCGGCACGGGCTCAGGCGTTGGATGAGGATCGGCCGGTTGTCCGGCCGACCAGCGTGCACGCGCAGCGTCCGCCCCGATCCCGGCCGCACCGCCGATCTGATCCCACGTCATCCCCGCGCGCAGAGCGCGCTGCACATCCAAGGCCGGATCCACGCCGGCGCGGTGTTCGATCGCGATCCGTGTCAGCAGCCGCGCCGCGCTGTCGTCGCGCAACTGCTCCGGGGAATGAGCGGTGGACGGCCCGATGGTGCTGTCCACGACACGGTCGAGCAGCACGTCGACCTTCTCCGCGAACAGGTCAGCGGCGTCGACGAGACGCTCATGGTCGGCCCAGGGCTCACCCATGACGGCAGTGTAAGCAGCACAAACACAGTCGGCAGGGATAGCGGGAGCCAAGTCCGCTGGCCGTCTACCCCAGGACGAACTCGCGAGCCGCCGAGAGCGTCGGCTCCACGACGTCCATCGCGTACTTGTTCCGGTGCGAGCTGGCCCCAGTTGTAGGGCGCCTGCGCAGCTGGATGACTGAAATTTGCGATCACGGTTGGCACCCCGGCGAACTCGGCGTACTCAAGATCCGGGATGTCAGGATCGATTAGTTCCACGTGCTTGAGATGGGACCCAATGCGCGATCGCAGACTCTTGGTCTGCAGGATCACCAGGGTGGGCTCGAGGATCCGGACCGTCACGGCGAGGTGCGGCAGGCAGGCCCTGTCCATCGCGGGCACCCCCGAGGCCTGGAACCGGCGGCCCTTCGCTGACTCGCCCGCCCGCACCGCCGAGCACAGGCGCTTGTCGACCAGCGCGTAGCACTGCATGACGTGCTGCGGGACCGGGTCGTTCGACAGCGGCAGCAGCTCACCGGCCCGGTCGTCGCCCAGCCCGACCGAATGCGACACGCAGCGCACTCGTCGTACCGAGCATGTGCGCGTGCCGAGCGCCGAACCGCATCCCAATCGCCTCGTCCTGCCGAAGGCGCCGCGCCTCAAGCGAAATACCCCGGTCCGGTCCGGTCGTCCCATCTCCATCCCCAGCACCAGAACCCGCAGTGGGACACCGTCATCGAACAGGTCGTAGTGAAGTCCGACGTGGGAGAGCTGTCCCTCGTAGAAGTCGGCACCCTTGTCCGCCGCCGCTCGGCGGCACCGTGCGGCCGAGTCGCAGACGAAACCGTTCCTGCCGTACACCGAGCGGGCCATGTACTCGTCGAGCTCGGCGATCCGCTGACGGGTCCGCACCGGGTCACTCGTGAACTGAGCCATCTGCGCAACCTACCGACGGCCGGCCACACCCGGACCGACTCATGGATTGTCGTGCTGAAACACCTGGACCGGCCCACTCCTACGTTTGCCCCAGACCAGCACCGACGACCAGGAGGACACCATGACGACCCACTCCTACAGCCCCGCCGCCGTCGCGCACATCGAGATTGCGCCGACCGAGCTCGCCCACATCACCGGCGCCGTGATCGTCGGCGACCACGACGGCCGCATCCAGGTCACCGGCACCGTCGAACCGTCGCACGTCATGCCCGGAATGGTCAGCGTCGAGACCGAGGCCGGAACCCTCTACCTCGACGCGGAACTGCCGGTCACGATCGTCAACCCAACCATCCAGACGAGAGAGGACCGCGACGACATCGAGGGCCTGGCCCACACCGTCGGCCTGCTCAAAGCGTCCTGACCCCCACGACCAGCACATCGACCCCACCCCCGGAAGGAAACAGACCCGCAGTGACCACCACCGCCCACATCAACGAGGCCGTCTACATCGACCCGCGCGCCGGAAACGACAAGTTCTACCGAACCTTCACCTTCGACTCCGCATGGGTTTCCCAGTACGGCCGAAACGGCACCCTGGGCACCTTCACCAAGATCGTCGAGACCGCCAGCCCCGAGGCGGCAGCGAAGGCCGCCGCAGCCAAGTTCGCCGGCAAGGTGAAGAAGGGCTACGAGCCGGTGCGCTCGGGTGCCGTCGAGACGAGCACCGTCATCACCGCGGACAACCTCACGGTGCTCGACAAGCTCGTGGAGAGTCTGCAGAAGGGCGATGCCGTCGGCATCGTCACCGAGCCGGTCGCCGCCGTCGAGATGGACGCCCGCCGCGACGACTTCACCGCCCTCGCTGTCGAGGCTCTGACCGCCACCGTGTTCCTCGGGGAGCCCGCGGTCGCCGAGGACACCATGCCCTCGCTGCCGGTGCGACCGATGCTGGCCTCCGTGCAGCCCGCCGCGACCGTGGCGGACGCGATGGACTCCGACGACTGGTACGCCCAGTTCAAGTACGACGGCGACCGCGTCGTCATCGAAGTCGACAACGGCGAGATTCGCGTCCTCAACCGCCAGGGTCAGGCGAAGGTCCGCAACGTCGGACCGTCGCACCTGAATCCGTTCACTGCCTTGCATTCCGGTCGCTGGGTCTTCGACGGTGAAGTGGTGGGTCGCGTCCTGGTGCTGTTCGACCTCATTGTCGCCACCGACGGCGTCAACACCTGGACGCGGGAGTCGATGGGGTTCCCGGTCCGCCACCACACGCTCACCATCCTCACCAAGGTGCTGGGCATTCCCGCCGTCGACAAGGCCCCGGAGGGCAGCCCGGTGGTGCTCGCGCCCGTCGCGGTGACCGCGCAGGCGAAGGCTGACATGCTCGCCGCCGCCGTGACCGAGCAGCGCGAGGGCATCATCTTGCGCCACTCCTGCGGAACCTACGAGTCCGGTCGCCGCTCAACCCTGCTGGTCAAGCACAAGCTCATCAAGGACGTCGACGTCGTCGTCACCGCACTGCACCAGGTGAAGGACTCCGCGGAGCTCTCCGTCCACGACGCCGAGGGGAACCTCGTCCAGATCGGCACCGCGTCCACCATCGGCAAAGGCGCAGTCGAGGTCGGCCAGGTCTGGGTCGTGACCTTCCTCTACGTCACCAACCCCGAACACCCGCGAATGGTCCAGCCGCGCCTCATCCGCCAGCGCCAAGACAAGGCCCCCGCCGAGTGCCTGCTCGACCAGTTCGCCGACGCAGGCACCAACAAGACCGTCTGACCCTCACCCGATCGGCGCCAGAAGCCCCCGACACCACCCGGTGCCGGGGGCTTTCCGCGCCGAACCCGCTACTGTCACCCTCGGCTTGCGCAAGGCGCCCCAACAACCCGCACGACCAGCACATCGGCCCACTCCCTGGCACCCAGTCGGAGTAGGTCGGACCTGTCGCGGACCCTGGATAACCTTCACCGGTGACTGACGAACCACTCCCCGACCGCGCCACCCTCGCCCGCTGGCCGCTGTCCACCCGCGACATCGCGAAGCTGACGACATGCCTTGTCGCCTCGACCGCGGCTGTGGTCATCGGCCTCACGCTGCTCTGGGACGTCGTCAATCCGAGCAAGTGGACTGCCGACGGATGGGCTGCCGCAGGCGGATGGTTCGCCGGCGCCGGGACTGTGTTCGCCGTGGTTGTGGCTCTGCGGCAGAGCCAGCAGGCTCGGGTCGATGCGGAGGCGGCCAGGATTGATGCAGATCGCATTCACCGTGAGCAGCTTCGGGAGGCGACGCTGCGGGCAGACAGGGCAACAGTGGTCGGGTTGCTCCCCGCTCTGCGGCAGTTCACAGCGCAGATGCTCGAGTCCGACTTCGCGTTCATGGCGTACGACGACGAGCGCTCGAAGGGCAAACGTCCCCCGAAGGCTGACTCTTTGCCGAGTGATCCCACCGCATTCGATACCTTGAAGCCGCACGTGGATGCTGTGCGGTCGATGCTGCAGGACATTCAGTCAGCGGCCTTCTCCGTGGTCACGGATGACCTCCACTCTGTACTGGAGGAAGCGGTGCGCTTGGTCGAGTGGGTTGGAGCTCAGTCACATACATGGTCGATGCAGGCTGCGAACGGCGAAGAGCTCGAACTAGCCACAGACTTTCCCGGGCCTGAGGACGCTATCCGGATCTGGCACGGGCCTTTCTCACGACTCGCCCACCACGTCGAGAAGCTCGTGACCGACGCGCTCATGCAGCTGCCACGCACGGACTTCGGCCCCACGCAGCAGGACCAGGCCGATGCGAGCATCACGCAATGATGAGCTCCCACAGCACCGACATTTTCGTGCCGACAGTCGCGATCGTCGATCGATACCGGTACGACTGGCAGCTGTTCGCGGACTGGTGCAACGCCGTCGACCTGTCCGGAATGCCAGCCGACCCGATCACGGTCGCCCTGTACCTCGACGAGAACCCCGCCGCACCCGGCACCCAGCGCCGACGCATCGCCGCGATCAACTCCGTCCACACCCGCTGCGGGTACCCGGCGCCGGGTACTGCACAGGCACTGCGGAAGCGGTTGACCCGCCGGACCCGGCCCCGCCCGGACCTGCGGGACGCCGCCGACGACGTCATCCGCCGGCTGCCGACCACGGGCTGGCCCGGAGGTCTCTTCGGTCGCCGCGACGCCCTCCTGCTCACCCTGACCTGCCGCCTGGGCCTCTCCCCCATCCAGATCGGGCGCCTCAAACGCAGCGACATCACCTTCGACGGCCGCACCCTCCGCATCCCCAGTCACGGCATCCTCGTCGACCACGACCCCGACGAATCACCGCGCACCGACCCGGTCGCCGTGTACCTGCGATGGGCCAGGCTGCAGGCCTTCACCGACCGCACCCCGTCGAACCGGTGGCTCGGCGAGTCCCTCACCACCGCCACTCCGATCACCGACGACACCGTCACCGGCCTCCAACTGCTCCCCGCGATCCGGCACAACGGGCCACTGCTGCCCTCATTCGACAAGTGGGGCCACGCCAACACCGGCCAAGCAGGACTATCTCGCCGCGCGATCACCCGCATCCTCACCGCACACCTCACAGGTAGCACCCGCACCCGCGACCAACGCCAGGTGAAGTTCTTCGACGACGGCTGGGCCGACGCAGTCGAGGACGTCGTCGAATCCATCACCGAAGACGACGCCACCACCGCCGACCAGGTCGAGCCAGCCGACCTGTCCAGCGAGGAAATCGCCACCCGCTACGAAGCCGGCCTCGCCGCACGCCGGGGTTCGGCCGAAGCAATGGCCGACCTCGAGCCGACCTTCGACGACCTCGACGACCGCACCAACGAACTCCTCGCCCGCATCCAAGGACTCCTCGCCACCGTCGAGGACGGATAGCCCGCTCTACCGATGCTGTTGAAGCCCGCGTGGGCGATGCATCAGTTCACGCACGGATCTCGTAGTCATCCGGCCGTTCGATGCGGTAGACGGCCAGTCGCGCCCAATCCATGAGCGGACCGAGGACCTGATGCTTGAATTCGCGCAACGCATCGTCGTGACCGGGAAGTGCACGGTAGTACGCGGCCCATGGCTGCTGCGACCTACCACCGTCCCGACGCTGATAAAGGTCGAACCACACCGAGTCGACGACCGCCGTACCCGGCAACGTCAGTAGCGCCAACACCACGTGCGGCACTCCCACCGCGTCGTACTGAACATGAATCTCCCAGGCATGGTGCTGCGGCGGGTCCGGTAGGACCGCTCGGAGCGAGGCCACCGGTGGGAGCGGATGTCCGAAGGTCTCGGCGTTCCGGATGCGATCCAACGTTTCGCGGTCGTCCGCTTCGCGGTGATCTACGTCGGCGGCGTCCTTCGCGTCGAGTCGCCTGCCCCAACGAACAGCGAGGATCGCCGTCACGACCAAGCCCAATCCGAAAAGGGCGATCCCGATGAGACCTGTCGTATCCAATCAACTGCCTGTCTCGACCAGACGCAGCGGCGCCGCACCTTCCAACTACCGGCGATGGTGTCGCATTCACGCCCTGCGCTGTTACAGGAGTGGACCGTGCCGACCGCCACCGCCACACGGAGCTTGCCTGCTTCTGCGGCGGGACCTGGAGAAGGTGCTCTCTACCGTCTGCGGCCATGAGGGAAGAGCGGTTCGAGACGGGTCTGGCGCACCTTCGTACCTACGTCGACCAGCGCGGTGACGGGCACGTTCCCCGATCGTGGGTGTGCCCGGACTGCGGGTTCGCACTCGGCAGCTGGGTCGCCCACAAGCGAACCGCCCTCCGCTCCGGCAACGCCGCACTGACCCCCGAACGCCTCGCCCGACTCCGCGCCGCAGGATTCGAAACCACCAGCCGCCGCGGTGTCCGCGGCCCTACATCTCTGCACCAGCAGCAGTGGGAACACGGACTCGACCACCTCCGTACGTATGTCGCCGCGCACGGTGACGCCGATGTACCGCGCCGCCACGTCACCGGCGACGGCTTCGCACTCGGGATGTGGGTTCAGTCGCGCCGCAAGGAACTGCGTTCCGGGAAACTCACCGACCCGGACCGCCTCAACGCACTTTCCAAGCTCGGGTTCATCGCCCATTCGGACCGCCGCGGCGGCTTCGCTGCAGCCCCGAACGCCGATCTGCAACACCTGGAGAAGGCGGTTGCGACAGTGGACTCACGCACCGACACCAAACCGGTGTAGCCAGACTCCCGTCCTCGTTCCTGTCCCCCGTGGGAACGATGACGGGCTGGTCGCCACACTCCTCCCCCTTGCGTGGCGACCGAGTGGCCCGGACCTTCCCTCCCCCGGCAAGGTCCGGGCCATCTCACATCAGTGCCCAGTCACACCGAGACGGTGATCCAAAGGCACGCTTCTCGCGCAGATGTGCTCTCCAAGCGAGAGCCGCGATCACCGGCTCGGAGATCGGAACTTCTGGATCCCCCACCACACCAGACAACCGATCATCAGAATGAGCGCAGCCACCCCGATGAACCAGAAATCCGTACTCGTCACGGTCATGACGAACCCGAGACCGAGAAGAATCGCGAGGCGCACGATCGTGACAGTCACGGTCTTTCCGAGCCGCGGGCTCCGGTCCCGGGCCCGGGTCGGCGAGAATCCGGCGGACCTGGTCGGCCCCGACACAAACGGGTCCGGGTCATACGACGCGGGCCCTGCCGCGGCAGCCCACGGCGAGGCCGGTGCCAGCAGCGCCTCGGCCGCACGGCTCGCCGCGCGCACCGCGCCGGTCGGGTCATATGCAAACAACGCCATCCCCGTGCTGTCCGCATACTCGACAGCCTCCCGCGTGTATCCAGATGCGGTGAAGAACAGCATCTGCTTGGAGTGGTCGACACCGCGAGCGCCGTACAGGTTCTGCAGCTCCGGCCGACCTGTCTGCGCGGACTTCCACTTCACCTGAGCGACCGCGTTCCACGCCTGCACATCAATGCCTCCATCAGGCCCGCCAGCGGTCACCCCAGCATCGGAGAACCCCATCTCCCGCATCCGCTTCGCGGCATTGTTCTCGGCCTGCTCCGCCGAAGTGATGAATTCGATCTCAGGTTCCATAGCTGTCCGATCTCCCCGTGTTGGCGGGTCACTGTAGCTGGACAGACCGACTGGAACGTCTTCACGACACCAAGTCACGCAACCGCGCCAATGTCCGCGGCCGCATCAACCACTCCTCGAACTCCAACGCAGAGTCGTCCCGCTCCCACACCTGCAGCCACTGCCGCCACAACCGGTACGAGCACCGCAGCGACGGCGGCAGCGTCTTCTGCGACAGCGCGTACCGCACCCCGTCATCACGTCCCTGCGCCGACCGAACCACCATCGGCCGGCCCTTCACCGACCAGTCCGGAGCCTGTCCGGACTCGAGGAAACCGAGGTCCGCGAGCAACCCGTCATCCCACCCATCGACACTGCGCCGACCCTCCAACTGCATCTGCACATCCGGGGTGACCTCCCACAGCACCTGCGCGATATGACCAGCCTCGATCGACAGTTTGTAGCCGCGCAGCACTTGCAGCATCCGCCACCGCTCCTTGTGCGTGATCTCCATTTCCACCGCCACGATCCGCCCACCGACGATCGCCGCGAAGTCCGGCCAATGCAGTTCCCCCGCCGCCCCCACCGGCACCCCGAACCACCGCGCCCGACCCGTCCCATCGACCGTCGGCGACACCCGCACACCGAACTCCTCCCCCGCCGCCGACCCCGCCGCCGCGACACCACTCAGCCGCGCGAACGCCTCCGCCGCCTCCCCACTGTCGGTCGCGCGTTCCACCGCGCGCATCTGCCGCTCCGACACCACCCGCACCCCACGCGCCCGCATCCGCAGCGCCGCCTCCGCCACCAACAAGCGGTGCAGCATCCGCTCCTCCGACGGCACCAACGCGCGCAGGTCCGGGAACCCCGGGGCAGCCGCAGCCGCCATCCCCGCCGCCGTCGGATACAGCACCGTCCCCGCCCACCGCAGGTTGTCGGACCGCTCCAACAACCCCGCCTCCCGCATGAACTGCACCCGCTTACGCGCCGTCTCCCACACCCCGCCATAGAAATGCTCGGCGGCATGCCGCAACGTGATCGCACCGAACGCGCCGGCGAACTCCAGCAACTGCTCATCCGCCGCCGTGCGCCGCCACCCGTGCCGCCGCACCGTCCCCGACGAGATCCCCTGATTGCCCCGCCGTGCAGCCGCCGCACGCCGCTTCCGCGTCATCGGAAGCCGCAACTCCAGACCCGACTCAGACGCCTTCTCCACGTACTCCGGCACCGACACCACTCCTCACATCACGTCCAACGCGCCAGCACTGAACCCAGCAGCCACTCCAGCCACAAGGCCCCCACCAACGCACCCTCCACACGGGGGCTTACCGCGCACACCCCATCACCCCCCTTCTCCACCTGAAACACCTGCGAAAAGCCCCCACCCAACCCCCGCCGACCAACACCACTCACC
>NZ_BCXI01000051.1 GCF_001895025.1 Rhodococcus zopfii NBRC 100606 = JCM 9919 | reverse complement strand
GTCCCTGCCTGATCGTTTCCGGCCGCTCGGCCGGGGTTGTCGGTGACTGTTCTTTCGATCCCAGGAGGATTCCATGTGTTATCCCGTCACCTGTTCGCGTTGCGGCAAGACCGGTTGGGGAGGTTGTGGACAGCACGTCGATGCGGTGATGCGTTCGGTGCCCGCCGCCGACCGCTGTACCTGCGGTCAGGATGCGCCGGCCCGAGGTGAGCGTCGGACCTTGCGTTCACTCTTCCGTCGCTGAACGAGGTTTCGACCGTGAAGATGATGCGTGAGCCGAAGCCGGTCGATCCCGACCGGCAGGTCGAGGCATGAGAACCCGCGCCGCGGACCGCCCCCCGGTATTGGGGCTGCGGGCAAATTCCGCTCAGTTCGCCCTGCTGGTGGCCGTCAACGCCCTGGTCGGGGGCATGGTCGGTCAGCAGCAGACCGTGCTTCCGTTGCTGGCCGAGGACGAATTCGGGCTGACCGGCTACACGTTCATCTTCACGTACGTGGCCGCCTTCGGGATCACCAAGGCGATCGCCAACTACTTCGCCGGAACATTCTCCGACCGCTACGGACGTAAACCCGTCTTGCTGGTGGGGTGGCTGTTCGCCCTGCCGGTGCCGTTGATGCTCATCTTCGCCACGAGTTGGTGGTGGGTGGTTGCCGCGAACGTGCTGTTGGGCATCAACCAGGGCCTGACCTGGTCCACCACCGTGGTGATGAAGATCGACCTGGTCGGCCCGGCCCGGCGTGGTCTGGCCATGGGTCTCAACGAGGCCGCCGGCTACGGCGCGGTGGCCGCCACTTCGCTGCTGGCCGGCTACCTCGCCGAGCACTACGGACTGCGCCCGGCCCCGTTCCTGCTGGGACTGGCCTATACCGCTCTGGCGCTGCTGCTGTCCGGGGTCTTCGTCAGGGAGACCCGTGGCCATGCGCTGCTCGACGCCGGTCAGCACGTGGCCCGCGCCGACGGACTCCACGACCACCTCCATGCCGACCTGACCGACCGGCAGATCCTGGTACAGACCAGCATCAAGGAGCCGGCCCTGTCGTCGGCCAGCCAGGCGGGGCTGGTCAACAACCTCAACTTCGGGCTCTCCTGGGGCTTGTTCCCCCTGCTGTTCGCCACCGCCGGGCTCACTGTGGGCCAGATCGGGCTGCTCTTCGCGCTCTATCCCGGGGTGTGGGGGGTGGGACAGCTGATCACCGGGGCCTTGTCGGACCGGATCGGACGCAAGCACCTGATCACCACCGGCATGGCCACCCAGGCCGCGGCCCTGGCGGTCATCGCGCTGGGGGACGGGTTCGCCGGCTGGGCCGCTGGCACCGTGCTGTTGGGAGCGGGTACCGCGATGGTCTACCCCACCTTGCTGGCAGTGGTCGGCGACGTCGCTCACCCGGCCTGGCGCGGTCGAGCCGTGGGCGTCTACCGCGTCTGGCGCGATCTGGGCTACGCGGTCGGGGCCGTTCTCGGCGGAATCGTTGCCGACTTGATGGGCCTGCACGCCGCCGTCGGCGTGGCTGCGGCCGTGAGCGCCGTCTCCGCACTCATCGTTGCGGTGCGGATGTACGAAACCCACCAGCCGGTCCGGACTCGCCTATAGGACCGGGGTGGGAACGGCGAAGTCACCGTTGCATGTCCACCCCGAGCTTCGGTGAAAGACCCGCTCGAGAAAAGCAGATCTCGGCGTGAACGACCCCTGCAGGAGGACGATGGAGGAGGGAGCGGGGAGCATCCCGCCTCGACGAAACACGAAGAGGCGAATCACGAAAGAAAGGTCGCGGCCGTGAACATGATGGGGATGATGGACCAAGCGCACACCCTGCTGCACCAGTTGATGATGTGGCTGCACCAGATGGGTGGAATGCCGATGATGCACATGCCCATGTAGCCCAAACCGGTACCGGATCGCCCCCGGATTCTGCGGAAACAGAGGGCGTCCGCCTTTCCGGCCCGGCCGGCTCGACCCGGTCGTGGCCAGGTGGGCCGCTTTGCGCTGATCGCGAGGGATTACGACGGGTGCGTCGATCTCGCGGCTCAGCAGCACGTAGTCGGAGCGGCAGCGCTACAGCACCCGCCCCCCGCGTCCTGCGGGGCGTCGAGGTGCTGCGGGCTCGACCCGAACGTTTCCGAATCGGCGAGGACGGTGTAGACCTCCCACTTCTCCCCGGCCGGACCGGTGACCCACACCTTGTCCTGGGTGGCGAAGCAACACGTGGTCCCGATCTCCTCGTCGGTGAACAGCCCTTCGCCGGTCAACCGGGCGATCTCCGCGTGGACCTTCTCCGACGAGTCGACCTCCACGCCGAGGTGGTTGATCGTGCCACCCTTGCCGGGATTCTCGAACAGGACCAGTTTCAGGGGAGGCTCCGCAATCGCGAAGTTCGCGTAGCCGGGCTCGAGTTTCGCAGGCTCGGTGCCGAAGAGCTTCGAGTAGAACGTGACCGCGTCCTGCAGGTTGTCGACGTTGAGGGCGAGTTGTGCGCGTGACATGCCAGCCTCCACCTTTGCGACTTATGTCGAAGATACTTACGGCTTCAGCGTGCCACCTTTTCGACATAAGTCAAGATTGTTCGATAGGGTTGTTGCCATGCCCAAAGCGCTCCCGGTGATCGACGTCACCGCACCGATCTGCTGCGCCCCGGTCTCGGCCGCGCCCATGAGCGACGATGCCGCGCTCGGGGTCGCGCTGCGGCTCAAGGCCCTCGCCGACCCGGTTCGCATCAAACTCATGTCGATCCTGCTCACGGCCGCCGACGGTGCGGTGTGCACGTGCGATCTGGCCGGCGGGGTCGACCTCGCGGAATCCACCGTCAGCCACCATCTCGGTCAACTGCGCAAGGCCGGCATGGTCGAATCCGAACGTCGGGGGATGAACGTCTACCACCGAGCTCGCACCGATGCCCTGGACGCGCTGCGCGTGGTGTTGGATCCGAACTGCTGCCGCTGATCCCACGCGGACCAGGGGACCCACCGGGAGTCCGGTGGGTCCCGGCGCGGGGGCGCCGATCAGCCCTCGACGATCTCGAACTCGTCGAACACGACTTCACCGGCAGCATCCGACTCGGCCAGATTCACCTCGCCGACCAGCGCCCAACCATGGTCGCCCGCAGGGTCCGCGAGAGTCTGACGCACCCGCCACAGTGTCGGTTCCGTCGCGACGGAGAACAGCCCCGGCCCGCGCGCGTCCGGGCCGGTGCCGATCTCGTCGTACTCGTCGAAGTACAGCTCGAGCAGATCCGCCCAATCCTCGGCCTCGAGTCCGTCGCCGAGCCCGGCCAGGTCGTCCCACCGCTGCCGTGACGCGAGTTCGACGCGCTTGAACATGGCGTTGCGGACCATGACCTTGAACGCACGGGTGTTCGCGGAGATCGGGCGCGGCGTGTCCGCGCCGAACGCGATCTGCTGGTCGTCCGCCTCGACGCCCGGGTTGGCGAGTTGTTCCCACTCGTCGAGCAGAGATGAATCGACCTGGCGGATCAGCTCACCGAGCCATTCGGTGAGATCCTCGAGGTCCTCGGTGCGCGCCGAATCCGGAACCGTCTGGCGCAGTGCCCGATACGCGTCCGCGAGATAGCGCAGCACCAGCCCCTCGGAGCGGGCCAGCCCGTAGTGGGAGACGAGTTCGGCGAATGTCATCGACTTCTCGACCATGTCCCGTACCACCGACTTCGGCGACAGCGGCGTCTCGGAGACCCACGGATGTCCCGCCCGGTAGGTCTCGAACGCCGGCTCGAGCAGCTCCACGAGCGGCTTGGGCCAGGTGACCTCCTCGAGCAGCTCCATGCGCTCGTCGTACTCGATTCCGTCCGCCTTCATCTGCGACACCGCTTCCCCCCGCGCGGCGTGCTGCTGCGCGAACAGGATCTGCCGCGGGTCGTCGAGGGTCGATTCGATCACCGACACCACGTCGAGGGCGTAGGTGGGGGATTCGATGTCCAGCAGTTCGAGGACCGCGAGCGCGAAAGGCGACAGCGGCTGGTTCAACGCGAAATCGCGCTGCAGGTCGACGGTGAGCCGCGCCCAGCGACCGTCCTCGTCGGGGGTGTCGAGGCGTTCGACGATTCCGGCCTGCAGCAGACCCCGATACAGTTCGATCGCCCGCAGGATGTGCCGGCGCTGCGCCTTGCGGGGCTCGTGGTTGTCCTCGAGCAGATGACGCATCGCGTCGAAGCAATTGCCGGGACGAGCAATGACGTTGAGCAGCATCGAGTTGGTGACGTGGAACCGCGAGACCATCGGCTCGGGCGGCGCGGCCACGATCTTCTCGAACGTCGCCTCGCCCCAGGACACGAAACCCTCGGGTGCCTTCTTGCGCTGCACCTTCCGCTTCTTCTTGGGATCGTCGCCCGCCTTGGCGAGTGCCCGATGGTTCTCGATCTCGTGTTCGGGTGCCTGCACGACGACGGTCCCCATCGTGTCGAACCCGGCGCGCCCGGCACGTCCGGCGATCTGATGGAACTCGCGGGCCTTGAGCTGACGCATGCGGGTGCCGTCGAATTTCGTCAGACCCGTCAGTAGCACCGTGCGGATCGGGACGTTGATCCCGACACCGAGCGTGTCGGTCCCGCAGATCACCTTGAGCAGTCCGTCCTGGGCTAGACGCTCGACGAGCCGACGGTACTTCGGCAGCATCCCGGCGTGATGCACGCCGATGCCGTGCCGCACCAGCCGTGACAACGTCTTGCCGAAGCCCGTCGAGAAGCGGAACGCGCCGATCGCCTCGGCGATCGCCTCCTTCTCCGCCTTGCTGCACATGTTCACGCTCGTGAGTGCCTGCGCACGTTCGAGTGCCGCGGCCTGCGTGAAATGCACGACGTAGACCGGAGCCTGATGCGTGGTGACCAGTTCCTCGATGGCCTCGCCGATCGGCGCGAGCGAATACGAGTAGGTGAGCGGCACCGGCCGTTCGGCGCCGGACACCTCCGTGGTGGGCCGGCCGGTGCGGCGCGTCAGATCCGCCTGGAACCGGCTGACATCTCCGAGGGTCGCCGACATCAGCAGGAACTGGGCGCGCGGAAGCTCGATCAACGGAACCTGCCACGCCCAGCCGCGGTCCGGTTCGGAGTAGAAATGGAACTCGTCCATGATCACCTGGCCGATGTCCGAGTTCGCACCCTCCCGCAGCGCGAGGTTCGCGACGATCTCCGCGGTCGCGCAGATGATGGGCGCACCGGAATTCACCGAGGCGTCACCGGTCATCATCCCGACCAGGTCGGCGCCGAACACCTCGCACAGCGCGAAGAACTTCTCGCTGACCAGCGCCTTGATGGGTGCGGTGTAGAACGTGCGTTTGCCGGTGGCGAGCGCGAAGAAGTGCGCGCCGAGCGCCACCATCGACTTTCCCGAACCCGTCGGCGTCGCCAGGATGACGTTCGAGCCGGCGACGAGCTCCATCAGCGCTTCCTCTTGCGCCGGATAGAGCGTCAGTCCCCGGTCCGTCGTCCAGGAGGTGAAGGCGTCGAACAGCGAGTCCTCGTCGACGGGGTCGGGGATCAGATCCGGCAGCAGCACCGTTACAGGCTAGTCGGCGCAGGAACGGGTACGAGTCACGGTCTGTGTCGACGTGGCGCCGAGCGGGGTCAGGTGGCGCTGCGCTCGTCGGCGCCCATCGCGTCGAGGACCGCCATGCGGGTCTCGGGCCCACCGCTGATCTGGCTTTCGCTCACCCCGGACATCAGCAGCTGCCGCCAGCGGTCCGCGTCGAATTCGAGCGGCGGTGTGGAGGTGAGGAATTCCTCGACGACCCGCAGGAACCGGATCGGATCGTCGCGGAACGGAAAGTGCCCGGCGCCTCGGAAGACCTCCAGCCGGGAACCCGGCATCGCCGAATGTGCGAGATAGCCGTGGCCGACCGGGATCACCGTGTCGTGATCTCCCCAGATCAGCTGCACAGGAAGATTCTGGGTGAGGTAACACCGGTCGAGCATGGTGACGACTTGCCCGCGCCGGTCCACCACCGCGCGGAGGGTGCGCAGGAACGCCTCGGACGCGGTGGGGTCGGGCAGTTCGCTGAGCACGCGGACCAGATCCGTGGTGTCGTGGAGCAGCGCGCCCGGCTGTAGGGCGGTGCCGTGCAGCCGGCTCAACACGGTGCTCATGATCCTGATTGCGGGCATGGCACCGGGCAGCCGCAGCAGCTTGAGCGTCTCGCTGAACACCGGCATCGAAATCACGCGTAGTGCCGGATGTACGTCTTTGGTGACGCCACCGGCGGAGACGAGAATGAGGCGATCGACCATGTGCGGGAATTGATAGGCGAACTGCATCGCGACGCCGCCCCCGAGAGAGTGCCCGATCACGGTGACCTTGTCGATGCCGAGGACGGACAGCAGGTCACGCATGCCGTTCGCGTACGCGGCAACCGAGTAGTCGGCGCGCGGCTTGTCGGATCGGCCGTGGCCGAGCAGATCGGGGGCGATCACGGTGTAGTTCTGCGCGAGATGGGGAATGACGTCCTGCCACGTCGACGAGTTGTCGCCGATGCCGTGGATCAGCAGCAGCGCCGGCCCGCTACCGGCGAGCCGGAAGGCACGGCGGTATCCGTGGATCGTGCGGAAGACCATGCGCGATTCCGAGTCGGGAACCGGACGGAGCTTCCGTGTGCGCGCTGTACCCATGAACGTCTCCTGACGACGTCGTGAGGATCCGAGGTCACGAGGACCCGGAAGGCCGGCCGGTGAGGGTTCGACCGCCTGCCCACTCTTGCATGCACGCCGAGCGTACCGACTGTATGTGGGGTGCACAATGTGAAGAGTTACCGGAAAGTAACCGGACGGTAATCGCTGCTGGTCCGGGCGCTGTCGGACCGTAACCGTAGCTTACGGATTCATTCCCGGATCGTCGTCGCGACGTTCGTACTCGGCCAGGAACCGCTCGAATTCCGCGCCCAGTTCCTCCCCGGTGGGCAGACTCTCGTCGGAGGGGAGCGGGGATGCCTGCTGCTCCTGAGCCGCCACATAGCTGTCGTACTGACGTTCGAGAGCGCGGACCACCGTCTGCACTTCCTCGTTGTCGCCGATGTGCTCGTCGACCTGCTCGCGCACTCGCGCCGCGGCCTCACCGAGTGCTTCCAGCGGGAGTCGCAGATCCGAGACTTCCGCGACCTGCTCGAGCAGCGTCTCGGCCGCGGCGGGGTAGTCGGTCTGCGCGAGGTAGTGGGGAACATGCACCGAGAACCCGACCGCCTCGTGCCCGTGCTGTGCCATACGCAGCTCGAGCAGCGACGATGCGCCGGCCGGCACCTGCAGTTCGCCGGACCATCGGTGGTGATCGGCGATCAGATCCTTGTTCGTCGAATGCGCAGTGACGCCCAGCGGACGGGTGTGTGGGATCGCCATCGGAATCGCGTTGATCCCGATGGTGCGGCGCACGCCGAACTGCTCGGCCAGGAGCCGCACCGCGGTGATGAACCGCTCCCACTTCAGGTCGGGTTCCGTCCCCGCGAGCAGCAGGAACGGTGTCCCTTCGGTGTCGACGACCGCGTAGAGATTCAACTCGGGCGCGGCGTAGTCGGAGAAGTGATCGGACTTGAATGTCATCAGCGGCCGGCGCGTCCGGTAGTCGATCAACTCGTCGATCGAGAACGATGCGACCAATTCGGTCTCGAGGCTCTCCCGAAGGTGCGTCGTCGCCAGCCGCACCGCATGCCCGGCATCGGCGAACCCTTCCAGTCCGTGTACGAGCACAGGCCCCCGGCCGTCCGACGACGTCAGGCGCGGAGCGGGGAACTCCAGCTCGTACATGCGGGACTGCTCGTCCATGCAAACCACTCCGATCGTCTGAACCACCCGCGGTACCCGGAGGGGCGCGACGTGGCATGGTGGACAACGAGTCTAGTTGAACCGGTGAACGGCTCATGCCCGGGCACGGGTCCGGGTCGTCGAACGTCGGAGGTCCCAGTGGCAACGCACGATCGTCGAGAACCCCACTCGCGGGACCGGTTCCGGCGCGCGCGATCGGCGGTGGTGTCGGCGCTCCCGGCGCTCCTCCTCGTCACCGCATGCGCGACCGCCGTCCCCGGTGCGGCTGTCCCGCAGGGGTCGGCAGTGAGCGGGCTCGCCGCGACCGCGCCGGTAGTGCCACCGACGCGGCCGCTGGCGGAGCTTCTGCTGCCCGCCGAGGACTTCCCGGAGCCCTACTACGCGGCGATCGTCCTTCCGCCCCAGGCGGTCGCTCAGGCCGCCCCCGATCTGACCGGCATCCCGGTCGGTGCCAAGGTGAGCCCGGCGGGGTGCCTGCCACCCGTACAGGACTACGGGCCGGACGGTACCGCGATGGTGGTGGGCACCGACAACGACCGACGAGCCACCATCAGCGTCGAACTGGTCGCCGGCGCTGCCGCGCTCGACGACCTGCGCAGCTATCTCACCGACTGTGCCCATGTGGAAAGCAGCTACCGCGGCGCCACCGCGACCGTCACGACGGTTCCCGAACCGGCACCTCCGTCGCCGGCGTCGGGTGTCGGAGCCCTCGAACTGTCCCGCACGGTGCGATCCGGGCGGGGCACCGACGCGATCACCCAGTCGATGCGGACCCGCGTCGCCCAGATCGGTGATCTCCGGCTGCTCGTCACCTACATGTCGTTCGGGGACGGTGAGCCCGACCTCGACAACCTCGGGCTCGTCTACGATTCGGCGCTCGCGCGGATCCTCGCGGGGTGACCCGGGCGCCGGCGGTGCGGCCCGTTGCCAGTCGGGTCCGACAATCCCGGCGCTGTGAGTCTGTGGGAACCCCTGTGCGGTAGACGTTGTCCACAGGCGTCCGGTCCATCCCCAGATTCGGCGAACCCGCTCGTCGCCCCTCTCGCGCGTCGTTCGGATCGGGGAAGGTCGGGGCATGACCACATTCGCTTCGTCCTCTCGACCGCTGCGGCTGACCGAACCCGGCGAACTGATCGCCGCGGTCCCCGCACTGCTCGGCTTCACACCGATCCGCTCGCTGATCGTGGTGAGCCTGAGTCCGTCCCTCGATTCCCCGGGCACCGCCACCGTCGGCGCCGTGATGCGGCACGATCTGCTGTTGCCGGACGGTGACGACCCGGTTCCCGACGTGATGGGTGCGGCATTCGCTCGATTCGGTGCGGTGTGCGCGCGTGACGGCGCCGACGCGGTCCTCGTCGTCCTCGTCGACCCTCGCCTCGACCGGCCGGACAGCCCGGCGGTGCCCACTGCCCGCCGGCTCGTCGACGACTTGGCCGAAGAACTGGCCCACCACGGTGTCGACGTGGCCGGGGTGCACGCGGCGTCGGAGATCGACACCGGCAGAGATTGGTTCACGCTGTGCGGCGACGCCGGATGCGACGACGGGAGTCGCGGAACGGTACCGGACCCGAGCGCCTCGCCGGTCGCCGCCGCCCGCGTCTACGAGGGCGGCCTCATCCGGCGATCACGCACCGAACTCGCGGAGGTGCTCGAGCCGCTGTCGCTGCCGGTGCGAAGTCGCGTCGCCGGATATATCGACGATGCCGTCGACTCCCGCGACCTCGCCTACGAATTCGCGGTCCGGTCCGGTGGCCGCGACCACGCCGACCGCCTGGAACTCGAAACGGTCCTCGATCGAATCGCCGACCACGACAGCGGAATGGAGTTGCTCGCTCCGGAAATGGCAGAGCTCGCTGTGCTGCTGTCGAATCCGACGGTCCGCGATGCGTTGCTGGGACTCGCGGCCGGACCGTACGCGGATGCGGCCGAGGGCTTGTGGATCACGCTGACGCGGTCCCTGCCCGACCCCGAGCGCGCCGAAGCGGCCGCGCTCGTCGGATTCGGGGCATACGTCCGCGGTGACGGGCCGTTCGCCGGGGTCGCGCTCGGTGTGGCTCTCGAGTCGAATCCGCGACACCGGCTCGCGGATCTGCTCGACCAGGCGTTGCAGGCGGGTCTGCGCCCGGACACCGTGCGGGGGCTCGCCGACACGGGATACGAGATCGCGGCCCGGCTCGGTGTTCCGCTGCCGCCACCGGATTCCGCCGGGTGAATCAGCGCCGCGCGGTGTGCGAGCGGTCGCCGAGCCCGCGGAGGTAATCCCATGCGTCCGAGACGATCTCGTCGAGATCGGTGTGCTGGGGCCGCCACCCGAGTTCGTCGATCGCGCGTCGGCTCGACGCGATGAGCACGGCCGGGTCGCCGGCCCGGCGCGGTGCATCCACGGCGGGGATCGGCAGACCGGTGACGCGTTCGCAGGCCGAGATCACCTCGCGGACGGTGAATCCTTCACCGCTGCCGAGGTTGTAGATCCTGTGCTCGCCCGGCCGCGCCGAGGTCAGAGCGAGCAGATGCGCGTCGGCGAGGTCCTTGACATGGATGTAGTCGCGGACCGCGGTGCCGTCCTTGGTGGGCCAGTCGGTACCGAACACGGAGATGTGGTCGCGTTGCTTCAGTGCCACCTGGAGCACGAGCGGAATGAGATGTGTTTCGACGACGCGGTTTTCGCCTGCGCCGTGGTACGCGCCGGCCACGTTGAAGTATCGCAGGCTCATCGCGGCCAGTCCGTGTGCCCGCGAGTACGACGAAATAGCGTGGTCGATGGCGAGTTTCGAGGCGCCGTACGGATTGGTAGGCCGGGTCGGCGCATCTTCGATGATCGGAACCCGGTCGGGCTCGCCGTAAGTCGCGGCAGTCGACGAGAACACCAGGCGCGGTGTTCCCGAGGTCCGGATGGCCTCGAGTAGCGCGAGTGTCGTGACGACGTTGCCCTGCCAGTACTTCTCGGGCACCTCGACGGATTCACCGACCAGCGACTGCGCACCGAAGTGCAGTACTCCGTCGAAACGCGGAGCGCCCGCGCCGCTGCCGAGGACCTCGGCGGCGATCCTTCCGATGTCACCCTCGACGAACTCGGCGCCTGCGGGTACCGCGTCGGCGTTGCCGGTCGACAGATCGTCGACGATCACCACCTCGTGGCCCTGTTCGAGCAGGACGGTGCTGCACACGCTACCCACGTATCCGGCACCGCCGGTCACCAGAAGCTTCACGATCGTCGACCCCTCTTCGCCGGCCCGGCACCGCCGGCGAAGAGGCCTCGATCAGACCTGCTTCACCTGAACGGCGTGAGCCATTTCATCGGAAAGTTCGAAGCCGTCGTGGCCGGCCACGGTGATGATCACCGACCCGGGCTTCGTCTCGACTGTAACGCGCGCGTCCGGAACGACTCCCGCCTCCCGCAGGCGCGCGATCACATCGGGGTCGGACTGCACGTACTCGGCCAGCCGGCGCACGACCACCGCGGTCGGCTTGCCGCTCGGGATCTCGGTCAGCCGCACCAGCTTCTCGTCCGCCGCCGCGGGGCGGCTCAACCCGAGCTGGGCCAGCCCCGGGATCGGGTTGCCGTACGGGGAGGTCGTCGGATTGTTGAGCACCTCCACCAGACGGCGCTCGACCTCCTCGCTCATGACGTGTTCCCAGCGGCACGCCTCGGCGTGCACGTTCTCCCAGTCGAGTCCGATCACGTCGACGAGGAGCCGCTCGGCCAGCCGGTGCTTGCGCATCACCGACACCGCAAGATCACGGCCCTTCTCGGTCAACTGCAGATGCCGATCGCCGGCGACACGCAGGAGACCGTCGCGCTCCATCCGCGCAACGGTCTGGCTGACGGTCGGCCCGCTCTGCTCGAGGCGTTCGGCGATGCGCGCCCGCAGGGGCACGACGCCTTCCTCCTCCAGGTCGTAGATCGTCCGGAGATACATCTCCGTGGTATCGACCAGGTCCTTCACTCTCACACCCCTTCGTCTGCGGCCGATTCTAGCCGGACGAAACGTACGGTGGGGGCACGCGTGGTGCTCGCGCCGACGCGCGTGCGGTGCTCGCATCGGCAAGGGCCGCGCAGTAGCGTCTGCAGGCATGACGACCACATCAACCGCGACCGGCGGTTCGGCACATCTGAGCGGCGATCGCGTTGTGGTGTGGAGTCCGGACTATCTCGGCTATCGCTGGGGGCCGACCCATCCGATGAACCCGACACGGCTCGATCTGACGATGGCGCTGTCACGGAACATCGGGTTGCTCGACGGCGTCGAAACCGTCCGTCCCACCGCCGCAACCGATGACGACCTGCTGCGGATCCACACCCCGGGGTACGTCGACGCGGTCAAGCGGGCCGGTGCGCAGCAACCCGATTCGGGAGAGCCCGCACCCGATGCCGCCCACGGGCTCGGAACCGAGGACAACCCGATCTTTCCGCACATGCACGAGGCCGGTGCGATCCTCGCGGGCGGCACCCTGGCCGCCGCGCGGGAGATCGCCGCCGGACGCGCCCGGCGTGCGGTGAGCATCGGAGGTGGCATGCATCACGCCATGGCCGATTGGGCCGCCGGGTTCTGCGTGTACAACGATGCGGCAATCGCGATTTCGTGGCTGCTCGATCACGGTTACGACCGAATCGCCTACATCGACGTCGATGCTCACCACGGTGACGGCGTCCAACATGCCTTTCTCGGCGACCCCAGAGTCCTGACCGTGTCCATCCACCAGCATCCGGCCACGCTGTGGCCGAACACCGGATGGTCCAGCGAAATCGGTTCCGGCGCCGCTGAGGGCACGGCCATCAACATCCCGGTACTGCCCGGAACCGTGGATTCGCTTTGGCTGCGCGCATTCCACGCCGTCGTTCCCGGTGCGATCGCCGCGTTCCGGCCGCAGATCCTGATCAGCCAGTGCGGCGCGGACAGTCACCGCGAGGATCCCCTCGCCGACCTGTCGTTGACCGTCGACGGTCAACGCGCGTCCTACCTGGCGATGCGCGACCTCGCCGACCGGTATTGCGAGGGCCGTTGGCTCGCCGTCGGCGGCGGCGGCTACGGGCTCGTGCGTGTCGTGCCGCGCGCCTGGACCCATCTGATCGCCGCGGCACTCGACCGTGAGGTCGATCCGGCCACCGTCGTTCCCGAGGAGTGGCGCGAGCGCGTGGCGACGATGGCGCCCGGGGTGGATCTGCCGACCACGATGGGAGAGGGCGGCGACGTGTCCTATCTGAAATGGGACGGGCCCGGTGGCACCCCGGAGACCGGCATCGCATCCCTGGACCGAGCACTGACCCGAATCGACTCGACGATCATCGCCACACGACGCGCCAGCTTCCCCCTGCTCGGCCTGGATCCGGAGGACCCTCGTGACTGATCCCGACGGCACACCCGCAACCTCCACTTCGGACGCGGCGAAGGCCGCGGCAGAAGCAGAGAAGAAGGCCGCCCAGGAGCGCGCGATCGAGGTCGCGCGCAACTTCCCGCGCCACTGGGTCGCCGATGTCCTGGCCTCCGACGGCGGTGCCGTGAACCTGCGGCCGATCGTCCCGGAGGACGCCGATCGGCTCCTGGAATTCCACGGCAAACTCTCCGATCGCACCCGGTACCTGCGCTACTTCGGGCCCTACCCGACGATCTCGAAGAAGGATCTGTTCAACTTCACGGTCGTCGACCACCACAAACGGGTCGCATTCGTCGCGGTGCTCGGCGACGAGATCATCGCCGTCGGCCGGTACGAAGGACTACCCGGTGAGGGGGACGGAAAATCCGCCGAGGTCGCCTTCACGGTCGCGGACGCGCACCAGGGGCGCGGCCTCGGGCCGATCCTGCTCGAACATCTCGCCGGCGCGGCCGCCGAGAACGGTCTGCACCGGTTCGTCGCGGAAGTCCTCGCCGAGAACCGCAACATGATCACCGTCTTCCGGGAGGCCGGATACCAGGTCAGCCGCAGCTTCGACGGCGGTGTGGTGCGCCTCGAATTCGCCATCGACCCGACCGAGGCGCTGGTCTCGGTGCGCAACGCCCGCGAGCGTGCCGCCGAAGCCCGCAGTGTCCGCAACCTGCTCAGCCCCGGCAGTGCCGCGGTCATCGGTGCCTCCACCGACACCCGCAAGGTCGGTAACGCGGTGCTGGTGAACATGTTGCGCAGCGGATTCAGCGGACCCGTCTACCCGGTCAACGCCGAACACCACTCGGTGCGCGGCGTGCGCGCCTATCCGACGGTGCGCGACATTCCCGACGAGGTGGACCTCGCCATCGCCGCGGTGCCCGCCGACTCCATCGACGCCGTGCTCGACGACTGCCTCGCCAAGGGCGTCAAGGCGCTGCTCGTCGTGTCGTCCGGGTTCGGCGAGACCGGTCCGGAGGGCCGCGATTCCGAACGCCGCCTCGCGCACGCCGCGCGGGCCCACGGCATGCGGCTGATCGGACCGAACGCCCTCGGGGTCGCGAACAACGACCCCGCCGTGCGGCTCAACGCGACCCTTGCCCCGGTGCTGCCGGCGGCGGGCAACGTCGGGTTCTTCTGCCAGTCCGGCGCGCTCGGCATCGCGATTCTCGACGAGGCAGCCAAGACCGGTGTCGGTCTGTCGTCGTTCGTCTCCGCAGGCAACCGCGCCGACCTGTCCGGCAACGACCTGCTGCAGTACTGGGACAGCGATCCCGCCACCGAAGTCGTGCTGTTGTATCTGGAGAGCTTCGGCAACCCACGCAAGTTCTCGCGCATCGCCCGCCGGGTCGCCCGCAACAAGCCGATCGTCGCGGTCAAGAGCGGTCGTCATGCAGTGCCGCCTGCACTGGCCGCGCACACCGGGGAGATGGACGACACGATCGTCAAGGACCTGTTCGAACAGGCCGGCGTCGTGCAGGTCGACTCGATCGCGCAACTGTTCGACACGGCACTGCTGTTCGGCTACCAGCCCCTTCCCCCAGGCCCCCGGGTCGCGGTCGTCGGAAACTCGACCGCCCTCGGGTTGCTGGCTGTCGACGCCGCCCGCAGTGAGGGGCTGAAACCGGGCGCTGCTATCGACCTGGGGGCCCAGGCCACCCCGAAGGAGTTCGCCGACGCCGTCGCCCGGGCCGTGCACGCCACCGACGTCGACGCGGTGATCGCGGTGTTCGTTCCGCCCGTCGCGGTGACGGTCGAACCGTACGCGCAGGCCCTGCGTGACGTCGTCGCCGGATCCGGCAAACCCGTGGTCAGCACGTTTCTCGCCACCGAAGGCATTCCGGACGTGCTCGCCGTCCGAGACGACCAAGGCAACCCGATCCGCGGTTCGGTGCCGTCCTATCCGGGACCGGAACGCGCGGTCCGGGCCCTGGCGAGGGCGTGGCGGTATGCGAAATGGCGCAGCCGTCCGACCTCCCAGGTGGTCCGTCCTAGCGGCATCGAACCGGATCGGGCCCGCACACTCGTCGACGGGTGGCTCACAAATTCCCCCGACGGCCGATGGTTGTCCGACTCGGAGGCCGCGCTGCTGCTGTCCTGTTACGGCGTGCACGTCGCCGACTTCCGAACCGTGACCACCGCCGACGAAGCCGTCGCGGCGGCGGAGGACATCGGATTCCCGGTCGCGGTGAAGGCCACAGGGGCGCAGTGGCGGCACCGGCCGGACCTGAGCGGTGTGCGCCTCGACCTGCTCGACGCCGAAGCAGTGCGTGTCGCCTACCGTGATCTGTCGTCGGCTTCCGGTGAGCCGCTCATGCACGTGCAGAAGATGGCCACCAAGGGCATCGGCTGCGTGGTGCGTGTTCAGGACGACCCGTCGTTCGGTTCACTGATCTCCTTCGGGCTCGCCGGAGTCATCTCCGATCTGCTCGGCGACCGCGCCTACCGGGTACTGCCGCTCACCGAGGACGAGGCCGCCGAACTCATCGACGCCCCGAAAGCCGCCCCACTGCTGTCGGGATACCGCAACGCCGCTCCCGTCAGCAAGGCCGCGCTCATCGACTTCGTCCAGCGCATCTCGGCGCTTGCCGACGACCTGCCCGAGGTGCGGGAGATCGCGTGCGAACCGGTCCTCGCGTCGGCGACCGGCGCCGAGCTGACCGACGCGCACCTGCGGATCGGCCCCGAACCGCACCCGCTGGATCTGGGCCCTCGCCGACTGCGCTGACTCCCCACCCTCCCGCTCCCACGGGTGATGGGCGGGGACGTCCCCGAACACCACGATCCCCGAGAACCCAGCCCGGTTCTCGGGGATCGACGGCGCTGACTTGCCCGGTCAGCTGGCGTAGGCGCGGAGGCGTTCTGCACGATCGCCCTCGCGGAGTTTGCCCATCACTTCACGTTCGATCTGCCGCACCCGCTCACGGGACAGGCCGAACAGCTTGCCGATCTGGTCGAGGGTGCGCGGCTGCCCGTCGTCGAGGCCGTACCGCAGCCGGATGACCTGCTGCTCGCGCTCGTCGAGGGTGGCCAGCACACTGCGGACGTCGCTGTGCAGCAGGCCCGCGATCACGGCGTTCTCGGCGGACGTTGCCTCGGCATCCTCGATGAAGTCGCCGAGGGGCGCTTCCTCGTCGTTGCCGACCGGCATGTCGAGGGACACCGGATCGCGGCTGTGGTGGAGAAGATCGGCGATCTTCTCCACGGCGATGCCCGACTCGGCCGACAGCTCCTCGTCGGTGGCTTCCCGGCCGAGCTGCTGGTGCAGCTCCCGCTTGATCCGTGCAAGCTTGTTGACCTGTTCGACGAGGTGGACGGGCAGCCGAATCGTGCGGGACTGATCGGCCATGCCGCGGGTGATTGCCTGTCGGATCCACCAGGTCGCGTACGTCGAGAACTTGAAGCCCTTGGCGTAGTCGAACTTCTCCATGGCGCGGATCAGACCGAGGTTGCCTTCCTGGATCAGGTCCAGCAGCGGCATGCCGCGTCCGGTGTAGCGCTTCGCGAGCGACACGACCAGACGCAGGTTCGCCTCGAGCAGGTGGCTGCGGGCGGCCTTGCCGTCGCGCACCAGCATCGCCAGGCTCTGCTTCTTGGCGGGACCCAGCCGCTTCTTCGTCTCCAGCAGATGCTGCGCGTACAGGCCGGCCTCGATCCGCTTGGCCAGTTCCACCTCGTCCGCCGCTGTCAGCAGGGCCGTGCGGCCGATGCCGTTCAGGTAAACGCGAACCAGATCCGCAGCCGGGCTCTGGGAATCGAGGTCGGAATCGACTCGAGCGTAGGTGTCGGGGCGTGCCATGACGTGCCTCCTCATCGGTGGTGTCTCACAGCGTTCAACGCTCCGGCAGTCTCGGAAGTTCCCGCGGTTCCCGAGCGCCGCTACCGTTGACCTGCACCGATGGGGAGCTCGTCCTGAGAAGTTGCTGAGAAGTTCCACCGAGGGAACGAATGGGGAACCGCTACCGGAACCCCGTCCCGTCACCTCTGTGGAATCACACCGGCTCGATCAGCCCGTGCCGCACCAGCCCGTGGACGAGCGGGATCGCCTGCTCGGCCAGTTCCTCCTCGTCCTCCCCGTGCGCGACCGCGAGCAGCGCAAGCAGTTCCTCCAGCACCAGGCCGTCCGGACGCATGCCGGCGAGCAACGCCGCCGCGAGATCGTCGATCTCGTGCTGCCAGGCCGGCCCGTCACCACGGTGCACCCGCGCGACGACCTGCTGCCAACCGTCCGCGCCGGGCAGGTACACCCGTTCGAGCGCGGTGTCCGCGCGCACCGCGAACCGGGCCTCCAGGACATCGTGGTCACGCAGCCACGCCAGCCGCTCGAAGTAGGCGATCGCCTCGGCACCGAGCGGATCGGTGAAACCGTGCCGCAGGTCCTCGGCGAGCACGTCCGACGGACCGTCCGTGCGACGCAGGTACACGAACCCGAACCCGATACCCTCGACCCGACGGCTGTCGAAATGATCGAGCCACGCCTCCGCCCGGTCGGCGACTGCGGGATCGCGCTGATCGGCATCGCCGTCCTGGAGCCACGTGCCGACATACAGGGCCGGGTCGGCCACGTCACGCTGCACGATCCACGCGTCGACCCCGTGCGCGGGCAACCACGACGCGACGCGAGCCCGCCAATCCTCGTCCTCCACGTGCACCCAGGAGGCGAGGATCGCCGCAGTCCCGCCGAATTCGAGATGATCGACGGCCTGCGACAGCATCAGCTTGCTCGCGCCGTCGAGATCCAGACCGGAATCGCGGTAGCTGTGCTCGACGTGTCCGGCGCTCACCACGAACGGGGGATTGGCGACGATCCGATCGAAGCGGCGGCCCGCGACCGGCTCGAACCACGAACCTGCGAGCAGTTCCAGCTCGACCTCATTGAGCGCGGCGGTGGCCTCCGCCAGTGCCAGGCAACGGGGATTGATGTCGGTAGCCGTGACCGTGCCGGCGAAATCGGTGGCTCGCACCGCCTGCACACCGCACCCCGTGCCCAGATCCAGTACGGTCCGGACCGGATCGTCCGGGATGGCCCGCAGCAGCGACAGCGATGCCTGCCCGACCCCGAGCACGTGGTCGGGTCGCGTCGGGACCGGCCGGATCGCGCCGTCGAGATCGGACAGCATCCATCGGGTTCCGGTGCCGGCGTCGAGCGGACGCAGGTCCAGGCCCGCGCGCACTCCGTCGCCGTCCTTCTCGAGCAGACCCGCCGCGACCGCAGCATCGACCGCAAGGGGTGCCAGCGCCGACGCGACCTCGCCGGTCGGGCAGGTGTCGCCCAGCAGGAACAGGCGGATCAGCGTCCCGAGGTCGCCACCCCGGACGGCAGCACGACGGACCGGCACAGGCTCGCTGCGGCCGAGCGCCGCATGCGCTTCCGGTCCGAGGAGTTCGAGCATGGTGTCGGTGTCGTAGCGGCAACGGAGCAGCGCGGAGCGCAGCGGGGAACAGATCGACAGCAGTAGGTCACGGTCCACGTCCTGCATTCTCGCAGCCCACGGGCGGGCCGACGGCGGCGAGGTCGTCCGTCAACCGTCGATGACGTGCGGTTTGGAGGCCTCGAGCGCCTGTGTCGCGGCAATGTCCGCGCGCCGGCCGTCCCAGCGGCTCGGCTCGTCCTTGGAACGGGGCGGCCGGTCGTTGGCTATGAGCACAGCGATCCACGGGAGCGGAATGGACGCCCCGATGATCGCCATCGAGATCCACGGGTTCTCGAACGCACCGTAGGCCAGCGCCGCCACGATCAGCGCCGGGATACGGAATGCCATGATTGTCAAGTACTTGCGGACCCGTGCCCGGTGCTGGTCCTCGAGAGACGTGGCGGCCTCGGTGATCAGAACCGGGTTGTCGGGCGATCCGCTCTCGGGGGATCCACCGAAACCTGAAGTTCTCGCCATGCTCCTACTGTCCCACTCCGGCGTTTCGAATGCACACGCGGTGCGGCATCATGGAACGGTGAGCACCCAGATCAAGGAACGGCCCGACACCACAACCGACGAGTCGACCGATGACGACACCCCGAAATTCTTCCACTATGTGAAGAAGAACAAGATCGCCGAGAGCGCGGTCATGGGTACCCACGTCGTCGCACTGTGTGGCGAAGTGTTCCCGGTCACGCGGTCCCCGAAGCCCGGCTCGCCCGTCTGCCCGGAATGCAAGAAGGTCTACGACGGCCTTCGTAAGGGCGACGGCGACTGAGACGGCGACCCGGAAGACCGAGCCTGGGGAGTCCCGGCCCGGATGATCGGGTCGGGACTCGGTGACTCTCCCGCGGCCTGGTCGGCAGTCTTCTGCGGCCCGGGCGTGTCCGCAGGGAGATTCTCCGGCCGCGTCTCCTGCGCCTCCGGCGTGCCGTCGATCGGGCACGATTCCGGTTCCCGATCGCCCGGACGGATCAGATCCGTCAGTCGCACCGGACTCGTCGTCAGCCGCCGGGTGAGGTTCGTCACCGGCCCCAGGTCCGGCGACGGCTGCTGCGCGGCCTGCTCGGCCAGCCATTCTCGCCACTGCTCGAGCCGGGTCGCCCGCGCGGGCCAGAACTCCTGCACGGTCGCATTGAACTCGGCGCCGAGCACCACGGCAAAGCCGAGGAAGAACGTGAACAGCAGGAAAGCGATGGGCGTGGCGAGCGCGCCGTAGGTGTAGCCGGTGCCGGCCAGCCAGCTCAGGTACCAGCGCAGGCCCTCGCTGGCGGCGAGGAAGAACGCCCCCGCGACAACGGCGCCGCCCAGCAGTCGGTGCCACGGCAGCGACTTGGGCAGCGCCACCTTGTAAAGCGTGGTCAGGCCGACCAGCAGGAGCAGCCCCACCGCCGGGTAGTAGAACGTGTCGACGATCCGGGACCCGAGGTCGTACCAGGACGCGGGCAGCGCCCGGCCGATCAGATTCGGCCCGAGAGCGACCAGCGGCAGTGTGAACACTGCGAGGATGAGAAACATCACGTACAGCAGCAGCGCGAAGAAGCGCTGCCACACGGGGTGACGATGCTCCTGCTGGCCGTGGGCCTCGACGATCGAATCGACGAAGGTGGAGATCGCGGACGAGCCCGCCCACAGCGACAACAGGAAGCCCAGCGACATCAGCGCGGGACGTCCGCGGCCCAGCACGTCGGTGGCGGTCGGGCTGATGATGCCGTCGACGACGTTCTCGCTGAAGATGGTCCGGCTGAAGGTGATGGTCTTGGACAGGATGATGTCGACGGTGTCGGGTCCGAACCATCCGCCCACGTAGCCGAGGCTTCCGATCAGTCCGAGCACCAGCGGTGGCAGCGACAACGTCTGCCAGAAGGCGGCGGTCGCCGCCTTGCTGAAGATCGAGTCGTCCCACGCCTTGGTCGCCGTTCGACCCATCACCCGCAGCGCGGCCCGCACCGGCCGCGGGACGCGTCGGTGAACAGTTCGCGGTGCGGGGGATCGGGATGGCTCGCTCATGTACTTCCAGCATTCCTGACGACGCGCGAGGACGTGCAGGCGCGGTCGATGTGTGCGCGTCGAATTCTGCCACGATCGCGCGCGAAACCTCGGCGGCCGGGCGGTTCGCGGCAGGGAACGGTCGCAGGAGACGATAGGCTGCCCCACGGTCGGCGGAAGGTCGGGACGACGCAGCGGCAGCCGACCGATCGTGAGCGGAGAAGGAGCACAAGCAACCGGTGAGCACCGAAACCGTAGGCACGACCACCACTTCCGCCCCTGCGGGGCAATTGCGCGCCTGGCAGCGGCGCGCCCTGACCAAGTACCTGGCGACCGGCCCGAGGGACTTCCTCGCGGTCGCGACGCCCGGCGCGGGCAAGACGACGTTTGCGCTGCGTGTCGCCGCCGAGTTGCTGCGGGACCGCACCGTCGACCAGATCACCGTCGTTGCACCCACCGAGCACCTCAAGCACCAGTGGGCGGCCTCGGCGGCGCGCAGCGGCATCGCCCTCGATTCGAACTTCACGAATTCGACAGGGCAGACGTCGAGTGACTACCAGGGCGTCGTGGTCACCTACGCGCAGGTGGCGTCACACCCGTTCAAACACCGGGTTCGCACCGAAGCGCGCCGGACGCTGGTGATCCTCGACGAGATCCACCACGGCGGCGACGCGAAGAGCTGGGGCGAAGGCATCCTCGAGGCGTTCGGTGACGCGACCCGGCGCCTCGCCCTCACGGGAACACCGTTCCGCAGCGACGACAGCGCCATCCCGTTCGTGACGTACGAGCCGAACGACGAGGGACTCATGCAGTCCAAGGCGGACCACTCGTACGGGTATTCCGACGCGCTCGCCGACGGCGTCGTCCGACCGGTCGTGTTCCTCGCGTACTCGGGTGAGGCACGGTGGCGCACGAGCGCGGGGGAGGAGTTCACCGCGCGACTCGGGGAGCCGCTCAGCGCAGAGCAGACGGCGCGGGCGTGGCGCACCGCCCTCGATCCCGACGGCGACTGGATTCCCGCCGTCCTCGGCGCCGCGAACACGCGGCTCGAGCAGCTGCGCGCGGGCGGAATGCCCGATGCCGGGGGCCTCGTGATCGCGACCGACCAGACGGTGGCGCGTGCGTACGCGAAGATCCTCGAACGGCTCACCGGCGAGATGCCCGCCGTCGTGCTGTCCGACGACCCGACCGCCTCCGATCGCATCTCCCGGTTCAGCGACGGGGGCCAGCGCTGGATGGTCGCGGTGCGGATGGTGTCCGAAGGCGTCGACGTGCCGCGACTCGCCGTCGGTGTGTACGCGACGAGCGCGTCGACTCCGTTGTTCTTCGCACAGGCCATCGGCCGTTTCGTGCGGTCGCGACGCAAGGGGGAAACGGCCAGCGTGTTCCTGCCGTCGGTGCCGGTGCTCCTCGATCTGGCGGCCCAGCTCGAGGCTCAACGCGACCATGTGCTCGGCAAACCGCACCGGGAGAAGGAGGGCTTCGACGACGAACTGCTCGCCGACGCGAACCGGCGCAAGGACGAGCCGGGCGAGGAGGAGAAGGCCTTCACGTCCCTCGGCGCGGACGCCGAACTCGACCAGGTGATCTACGACGGTTCCTCGTTCGGAACGGCCACGTTCTCCGGCAGCGACGAAGAGGCCGACTACCTCGGCCTGCCCGGACTGCTCGACGCCGATCAGATGCGCGCACTGCTACGGCAGCGGCAGGAGGAGCAGCTCAGCAAGCCGCGGGAGGCAGCCCCGGAACCCCCACCGCAAGTCGTCGAGCGGGTCGCGACCGCCGACACCCTCGCCCAGTTACGCCGGGATCTGAACTCCCTCGTGGCGGTCGTGCACCATCGGACCCGCAAGCCTCACGGGGTCATCCACGGTGAGCTGCGTCGGCAGTGCGGAGGCCCGCCGACCGCACTGGCGACGGCCGAGCAGTTGCGTGACCGCATCGCGGTGCTGCGAAGCTGGTGATCGGGCTGTGCTGTGGTCGCCACGAACGTGCCGCGAACGCCACGAACGAGGAAACGGGCGCCCACGGTGTGGGCGCCCGTTTCGGGTCGGGTCTGGAAGCCGTGCGGCTCCGGACGGCGGATCAGATGGTGGCGGTGGCGTCGTCCTCGGTGACGATCGTGGCGCCCATCTCGCGGAGCCGGTCGGTGTGTTCCTTGGCGTGGTGGCCGCAGAACAACAGCTCACCACCGGTGGCCAGAACGGCGCGGACGCGAGCGGCGGCACTGCACCGGTCGCACCGGTCTGTAGCGGTCAACTTCGGGCTGGTCAAGGTACCGGGCATGACTCCTCCAAACTGGCCACCACCACATCGGTCGCCTGGGGTCTGGTCCGCCGCGCCGGGGATGGCGCGGTAGATCTACTCTGACAGACGTTGCGCGTTCATGTGTTGTTCCCGTCCGCGGTGGATCGTGGCGTGTTTCACGTGGACGCCCCGGAAAGCCCAGGACGTGGACATATGCCGGGTGTTTGTTCGCTCACAGCGCAGCGTAGAGGAGGGTCGGTGACAGGGAATCTGCTGCACATCTGCGGCCGGGACGACTGGGCGGCGGCACAGCAGGACGGGAGAGTGGCACCGGATTCGCTGGACACGGTGGGCTTCGTGCACCTGTCCACGCCGGCGCAGGTACACCTACCGGCGAACCGGTTGTTCGCCGGGCGACGCGACCTGGTCCTCCTCCATGTCGCACCCGAACGGCTGTCCGATCTGGTGCGATACGAACCCGGGGTGCCGGACGATCCGGAATCGATGCGGTTCCCGCATCTGTACGGACCGCTTCCGGTCGGCGCGGTCGTGGACGTGACCCCGTACGAGCCGGGTCCGGACGGCCGGTTCGCGGCCCGGTGAATCGGCGAGCCGTCCCTCGAAGTCACCCGCGCCACCGAAGAATCAGGCAATTCGGGCAGGGGTGAACCCTGGCTGTCGCCGGTCGCCGAGCAGTCCTACTCTTGCGGGATGAACGTCGACGTGACGCCGCTTCCGGGGATCGGGGTACGTAAGGATTTCGAGCTGGCGTCGGGGCGCCGGATCGGGGTCATCACCCACCGCGACGGCCATTCCGACCTGATCATCTCCAAGGCCGACGACCCCGACGCGTGTGCCGCCTCCCTTCCACTGACCATCGAGGAGGCGGCGACGCTGAGCAACCTGCTCGGGGCGCCGCAGCTCGTCGCTCAGCTCCAGGAGGACCACCGGGACCTTCCCGGGATCATCACGCGCCAGCTCCATGTCCACGAAGGCTCGCGCTTCGACGGCGGCGTACTCGGCGACACCGCGCTGCGTACCCGGACCGGTGTCTCCGTCGTCGCGGTGATGCGCGCAGGGCAGGTCGCACCATCCCCGAAACCTGACTATGTCCTCACCGGAGGAGACATCCTCGTCGCAGTCGGCACCGCCGACGGTCTCGACGCCGCAGCCAAGATCCTGCGGAACGGCTGATCCGCACGCATGAATTCGACCACTCTCGCGCTCATCGAACTGGGTGCGGTCTTCTTCGCGCTCGGCGTCCTGGGGCGTGTCGCCGCCAGGTTCGGCATGTCGCCGATCCCGTTCTATCTCATCGGTGGGCTGTGCTTCGGTAACGGCGGATTCATCCAACTCGGCGACATCAGCGAGTTCAGCCACCTCGCCAGCGAGATCGGCGTGGTGCTGCTGTTGCTCCTGCTGGGACTCGAGTACACCGCCAGCGAGTTGGTCACCGGCCTTCGTCGCTCGCGTACCGCCGGAATCATCGACCTCCTCCTCAACGCGACACCGGGCGCGATATTCGCACTGATGCTCGGACTAGGCCCGATCGGCGCATTCGTGCTCGCCGGCGTCACCTACATCTCCTCGTCCGGGATCATCGCCAAGGTCCTGGGCGACCTCGGCCGGCTGGGTAACCGGGAAACCCCGATCGTGCTGTCGATCCTCGTCTTCGAGGATCTCGCCATGGCCGTGTACCTGCCGATCCTCACCGCAATCCTCGCCGGCGTGAGCCTGCTCGGCGGCCTCGAGGCCGTCGCGATCGCGCTCGGTCTGGTCACCATCGTGCTCGTACTGGTCCTGAAGTACGGCCGCTACGTCTCGCTCGTTCTCGACAGCCCTGACCGGGAATCGTTGCTGCTGAAGTTGCTGGGTGCCGCGCTGCTGGTCGCAGGCATCGCGTCTGCTCTGCAGGTGTCGGCGGCGGTCGGCGCATTCCTGCTGGGGATCGCGATCTCGGGTTCGACCGCGCACGACGCGTCGCGGGTCCTCGAGCCGCTGCGTGATCTGTTCGCCGCGATCTTCTTCGTCTTCTTCGGTCTCAACACCGATCCGACGGCGATCCCGCCGGTGCTCGGGTGGGCGGTTCTGCTGGCTGTCGTCACGTCGCTGACGAAGCTCGCGACCGGGTGGATCGCCGCGCGGCAGCATGGAATCGGCGTCATGGGCCGTGCCCGCGCGGGGGCCGCGCTCATCGCGCGCGGCGAGTTCTCCATTGTGATCGCGGGCCTCGCCGTCGCGTCCGGTCACGTCGACAGCAAACTTGCCGCGATCGCCTCCGCGTACGTGATGATCACCGCGGTGCTCGGTCCGATCGCGGCGCGTGTCGTGGAACCCGCGACGAGGGTCCTGACGAGTCGCAGGTCCGGGCAGGAGACCGTCAAGTCACCGGGCGCAGAACCGGACCTCCTCTGACCACCTCGGAATGCAATCAGGGCCCCCTCCCGGGGGCCCTGATTGCATCGAAAGCGGGATCTTCTAGTCGAGGTAGTCGCGCAGCACCTGCGAGCGGGACGGGTGCCGGAGTTTCGACATCGTCTTCGACTCGATCTGGCGGATACGTTCACGCGTGACGCCGTAGACCTGGCCGATCTCGTCGAGCGTGCGGGGCTGACCGTCGGTGAGGCCGAACCGCAGCCGAACGACACCGGCCTCGCGTTCGGACAGTGTCTCGAGCACCGACTGCAGCTGATCCTGCAGCAGCGTGAAGGACACGGCATCGACCGCCACGACGGCCTCGGAGTCCTCGATGAAGTCGCCGAGTTGGCTGTCGCCCTCGTCACCGATCGTCTGGTCGAGCGAGATGGGTTCACGCGCGTACTGCTGGATCTCCAGCACCTTCTCCGGCGTGATGTCCATTTCCTTGGCGAGCTCCTCCGGCGTGGGTTCACGACCCAGATCCTGGAGCAACTCACGTTGGATACGACCGAGCTTGTTGATGACCTCGACCATGTGCACCGGGATACGGATGGTGCGGGCCTGGTCTGCCATCGCCCGGGTGATGGCCTGGCGGATCCACCACGTCGCGTACGTGGAGAACTTGTAGCCCTTCGTGTAGTCGAACTTCTCGACTGCACGGATCAGACCGAGGTTGCCTTCCTGGATGAGGTCCAGGAACGCCATTCCGCGGCCGGTGTAGCGCTTCGCGAGCGAAACGACCAGGCGCAGGTTCGCCTCGAGCAGATGGTTCTTCGCGCGGTTGCCGTCGCGGCAGATCCAGTTCATGTCGCGGCGCTGAGCCACCGGCAGCTTCTCGCCCTTCGCGGCGAATTCCTGCATCCGGTAGGTCGCGTACAGGCCCGCCTCGATGCGCTTGGCGAGCTCGACCTCCTCCTCGGCGTTGAGCAGCGCGACCTTGCCGATCTGCTTGAGATAGGCGCGAACCGAATCGGCGGACGCGGTGAGCTCGGCATCCTTGCGGGCCTGCCGCAGGGCCTCGGACTCCTCCTCGTCCCACACGAAGTCGCCGGACGCCTTGTCCTTTTCGCTGGGTTCGTCGGCCGCGGCCTCGGTGTCCTCGTCCTCGACCACGATCTCCTCGGCGCCCGCGAGGTCGTCCTCGCCGATGTCGAGATCTTCGAGCTGGGCGTCGTCGCCGTCGAAGTCCTCTTCGCCGGCACCCTTCGTCGCCTTCTTCGTAGCGGCCTTCTTCGCGGTGGTCTTCTTCGCGGCCTTCTTCGCGGGGGCCTTCTTGGCGGCGGCCTTCTTCGCCGGGGCCTTCTTGGCGGCGGCCTTCTTCGCCGGCCGCTTCGTGGTGGGTGCGGTACCGGTCGCAGGGTCCGCGGCGGCGCCCGCGGCGTCCGCGACGGGTGCCGATTCGGTGGGGGAATCAGCGGTGTGGATGTCGGTGGCTGCCACGTACGCCCTTTCGTGACGAGGTAGTGCGGCGTCGCGCCAGAGTGGCTCCGGCGGAGAGGTCTGTCGGGATCGGACCGGGTTCACGGCCGGTTGTGCACCATTGTAACGATCGCCGTGACGGTCGATGTGCCGGACTCAGGGAGTGAGTGCTGTTTCTGCAGCGTATGCAGCCCCGACGATGCCCGCGGTGTTGCGCAGTTCGGCCGGAACGACAGGCGTGGTGTTCGTCAGCATCGGAATCCACTTGTCGCTCTTGCGGCTGATCCCACCTCCGGCGACGAACAGATCCGGCCACAACAGTGCCTCGAAGCGCGACAGCACCCGGGAAACCTCGTCGGCCCATCGCTTGTAGGACCAGTCCCGGTCCTCCTTGACCTTCGACGAGGCGCGGTGCTCGGCTTCCTTCCCGTCCACCTCCATGTGGCCGAACTCGGTGTTCGGGAGCAGCACTCCGTTGTTCAGCACCGCCGAACCGATACCCGTACCGAAGGTCAGCAGGACGACGACACCACGCACGTTGCTCGCGGCCCCGAACCGGTCCTCGGCTACGCCGGCGGCGTCCGCGTCGTTGAGGACCGTCACCTCGCGCCCTCCGAGTGCCTCCGAGAACAGTGCGCGCGCGTCGGTCCCGATCCAGGACCGGTCGATGTTCGCGGCCGTCCGGGCGATGCCGCCGGTCACCACACTCGGCAGGGTCAGACCGACGGGACCCGTCCACCCGGCCTGGGCGACGATCTGCGCGGCCGTGTCGGCGACGGCCGCGGGCGTCGACGGTTGCGGCGTGAGGATCTTGATGCGTTCACCCACCAACTGCCCGGTGGACAGGTCGACGACGCCGCCCTTGACGCCGCTTCCCCCGATATCGATGCCGAAACCGAGAGTCGCCGAATCGGTGCGGGTTTCCTGCGTCATCTCGTGCCTTCCTGTCGTCGGTGGAGGTGCCCGCGGCGCCGGAGGGCAGATCGGATCGGGCGGCGCTCGTGCCGTCACACTAGTGCGAACCGGGCCAGGGCGTGGGTGGTGCGCGGGTACGGCGTGTGTTCCGATGGGCGGGTGAGCAAATTCCAGGGACTCGATGCCCTCCAGGGACTCGACGCCGTCGCCTCGGCCGATCCATCTACGCTCCGCGCGGTGGCGGTGGCAGTGGCCGGGGAAGCCGCCGATCATGTCCGCGCCCGCCGGCGCGAACTGTTCGGGGCGGACCCCGCAGCCCAGGTGGGGGCGGTCCGTACCAAGTCGACCGACACCGATCCCGTCACGGTCGCCGATACCGAGAGCGAGGATCTGATCCGCCGCCGGCTGACGCACCTGCGTCCGGGCGACGGATTCCTGGGTGAGGAACGCGGTGGCGATTCTGCGGGGGGTGAGCACCGCGTGCGGTGGGTCGTCGACCCCATCGACGGCACGGTCAACTTCGTGTACGGCATTCCGGCGTTCGCGGTGTCGGTGGCCGCGCAGGTCGACGGGCGTTCGCTCGCCGGGGCCGTCGTCGACGTGACCACCGGCGACACGTACTCGGCGGCGGTGGACGAGGGAGCCACGCTGACCACCGCGGACGGTGCTGTCGCGATCCTGCGTTGCACTCCGGTCACCGACGTGGGCCTGGCCCTCGTCGCGACCGGCTTCTCGTACGACGCCGGCCGACGAGCCCGCCAGGGCCGGCTCGTCGCCGAGTTGTTGCCGAGGGTCCGTGACATCCGGCGGATCGGTGCCGCCGCGCTGGATCTGTGCATGGTCGCGGCGGGCCGACTCGATGCCCACTACGAGCACGGGCTGAACCCGTGGGACTGGGCGGCCGGTGCGCTGATCGCCGCGGAGGCGGGAGCGTCGGTGCGGCTGCCCACCGGATTCGGTGCCGACGGCGAACTCACCGTGGCGGTTGCTCCGGGTATCGCCGGGGAGTTCCAGGCCCTGTTGACCGCGCTCGGAGCCGACGCGCCGATCGCGTAGCGCTCAGCAGCGCGCGGTGCGTGCAGCGGCGAGCAGATCGATGTCCAAGGGCGCGGTCTGCCCGTTGACCGGGGCCTCCCGCAGTGCCTGCAGGACCTCCTCGGCGTCGGGGTTGGGGGAGATCTCCCGCGAGTAGGTGCCCAGCGCCAGATCGACGGTGTCGTCGGTGCGCGTGTCCTGGATCAGTTCGGCACACGGCGCGACCAGCCAGACGGTGCTCGCGGCGGCCAGCCCACCGGGACCGAACCGGATCTGGCCGTGGCACTGCATGTTCTGATCGACGTAGACCGGGTCGTTGCCGGCCTGTACGTCGGGTGCGCTCGCGAATCCGTAGTCGCCGAGCTGCGCGGCGACGTGTGTGGCCTGACCACGCTCACCGTTGGCGTTGAACACGCGTACCCGGGTCGCGGACACCGGCGCGGGCTCTACATCGAGCAGTGTCGAACGGCTCACTGTCTCACCGAGGGGTGCCGGCTCGGGTCCGCCCGGTTCGGTTGCCGCGGTCGGCGGGGCGTTGCACGCGACGGTGGTGGCGACCGGTTCCGACGACGTGAACACCGACACCCAGACCACGATCATGATCGTCGACAGGATCGCGAACAGGACGACGACGGGGGTCTTGCGTCGCCGGACGAACGGCCGGCCGCGTTTGTCCGCTGCGCTGCCCTCGGTGATCAGGGAAACCACGCCGCCTGCCTCTCGTCGTGTCGGTATGGGGTGCGGACATCACTGTAGAGGTCGCGCCTGCGGGTCGGGTGGAGGTGGTAGGCGGCAGGAATGTCTCGAGTTGCTGTGTTGTTGGTGACAATTGATCGTCAATTCGCATACACACGCGAAACGGTTGAGAAATTCGCTCCCGCGTCGGCTATTGTTCGGCGGCCCGGTCGTCGAGGGAGGCGGCCACAAGGGTTCGGAAACGGAAGCCCCGGGTATGTCCGAGACCGGGACACCACCGGCGGGAACTTCCCGTGACAGTCGGGCGTTGCCCTGGCCGGAGAGCGCGAACAGGGCTCGCCGGAAGAGCATCTGCACGAGGACTAGAGGTAAGAGGAAATGGCGACTGACTACGACGCACCGAGGCGAACCGACAGCGACGAAGTGTCGGAGGATTCACTCGAGGAACTGAAGGCGCGACGCAACGAGGCGCAGTCCGCGGTCGTAGACGTCGACGAATCGGATACAGCCGAGTCGTTCGAACTGCCCGGAGCCGATCTCTCGGGTGAGGAACTGTCGGTGCGCGTCGTCCCGAAGCAGGCGGACGAGTTCACCTGCTCGAGCTGCTTCCTGGTTCACCACCGCAGCCGGCTGGCGAGCGAGGAGAACGGCGTCCTGATCTGTAGGGATTGCGCGGCCTGACGGTCGCGCCGGGGACCGCGGGAGGCACGGCCCGCGGTCGCCGGAGAGACCACGGCCGTGTCAGCTCTTCGAGGTGTCCGCACATCCCAAGGCGGCCAGCAGTTCTGCTGGCCGCCTTGTGCTGAACAGCCAATAGGGCGTCGGGTCCTCCGGGTCGTTCAGTACGACCAGTGCCATCGTCCCCACCCACGGGCGATGGGAGACGAACGCGGCCGGGTCGAGCTGCCGGCCCATTGCTGCGCTCTTCGCGCTGGCAGGGACCGCGATGCCGCGGGCGATCACGCCGACCGGCAGGTGAGCGCGGTCGACGACGAGCTCGCCGTCGACCACCCGGATCTCCTTCCGGGACAGCCACCACAGGACCCACACCGGAATGAGCAGCAGGACCACGTAGGGCAGCCAGTCGGGCAGGGCTCGCGCCGCCATGTTCAGCTCGGCAGCGACCAACGCGGCAACGCCGAAGCCCACGGGCCACCACCACAGAGGCACCCACAGACGTTCGGAATAGGTCGGGGAACCGGTCACGCTGTCGGCGGCGGCTCCGGGACGAGATGATTCAGACACGTCGTTCAGAGTAGTCGCCTGCACGGGTACTCTCGGTCCACGTGACCGACCTACCAGCCGTCCCGCTTCGTCGACTCGACCCCGGGATCCCCGTGCTGCGTCGGGCCCACGCCGGTGACGCCGGCGTCGACCTGTGCACCACGTCCGACGTGACCATCGAACCGGGCAGGCGGGTGCTGGTGGGAACCGGCATCGCGGTGGCGCTGCCGATCGGGACGGTCGGGCTGATCCACCCGCGATCCGGGCTTGCTGCGAAATTCGGCCTGTCCGTCGTGAACACACCCGGCACCGTCGACGCCGGATATCGGGGCGAGATCAAGGTCTGCCTGATCAACCACGATCCCGAACAGCCGATCGAGCTGCGACGCGGTGACCGGATCGCGCAACTCGTCGTCCAGAAGGTCGAACTCGTGGACTTCGTGGAGGTCGACGAACTCGACGACACGACCCGCGGTGCGGGTGGATACGGATCGAGCGGCGGGCACGCCGGCCTCGTCAAGGAAGGTTTGTGACATGTTCGGACGCCGCAGGAAGAACCGCGCCGAGTCCGCATACGACGACGCCACATACGACGACGCCGCATACGAGGAATACGACGACGCGGCCGCCGGTGACAGCCCCGCACCGGGAACGGGTCCGTTCGACATCGACGACATCGGCGACGACGCGATCGGCACGACCCGGCTCGACCTCGGTTCGGTCCTCGTTCCGCTCCCGCCGGGCGGTCAGATCCAGGTCGAGATGGCACAGAACGGCGCACCGCAGGCCGTGCACCTGGTAACCCAGCACGGCCGGATCACCGTGACGGCGTACGCGGCACCCAAGTCGCCCGGGCAGTGGCGCGAGGTCGCCGGTGAGCTCGCCGACACGCTGCGCAACGACAAGGCCACGGTGAGCATCGAGGACGGGCCGTGGGGTCGCGAACTGCACGGTGTCACCCCGAACGCCGACCTGCGGTTCATCGGGGTGGACGGGTACCGATGGATGATCCGCTGCGTCGCCGCGGGGCCGCCGGGTGCGGTCGTCGCGAACGCACCGCTGGTCGAGATCGCCCGCGCCGTCGTCGCCGACACGATCGTCCGCCGCGGCACCGAGCCGCACCCGGTGCGCACGCCGCTGCCGATTGTCCTTCCGCAGGCGTTGGCCGAGCAGCTTGCCGCCGCACAGCAACAGCAACAGGCTCAGCAGCAGCAACAGGCTCAGCAACAGAGGCCGATGCCGCAACAGGGGCAGATGCCGCAACAACAGGGCGGACAGCGGGCACCCGGCCGACCGCCGGGCGCCCCGGTGCCTCCGCCGCAGGTGCCCGCGCCGCAGCCGCCGCGACCTCGACGGGGCGAGTCAGGCTCGGCCATGCAACAGCTCGGCTTCTGAACCCGGCGGCGGCCGGCACCTCACGTGCGCACCCCGGAACCGGCGCCCATCAGGTCGATCGACTCCCGCAGGAGCTCGAGGTACCGGTCCGGGTCGGCGACGGCTTCCGGTGTGCTGTGCACAGTCAGAGTCAATCCCCGCGCGGTGCCCACGACGCCGTGAACGAGTCCGATATCCCGCGGCAACGGTGGCGTCATCCCGAACAGCGCCAGCTCGCGCCCGCACAGGCGCGCGCGTTCGGAACCGCGGCAGTCGATGCTCGTGAGCACCGTGTGCCCGAGCGCGTGTCCCGAGTTGTACAGGCTCACGCTCCGGTCCAGAACCTCCGCGGCGGCCGCGGAATAGAGAACAGCCGGCATCAGATTGGTGGTCTGCATCTTCGCGGCGTACCCGGGAGAATTCACGTCCCTGCGCCCCGCGGCCAATTCCGCCTGGATCAGCCGGGCTCGTTCGTCGAGATCCTCGACGTTGGGGGACAACATCACCCGCGCCGGACCCAGCCGGTTCACGCCGACTTCCTCCGGGAGGTCGTGGAGCGCCACAGTGACCACGGCGGTCGGGTCGGGCGGGCACGAGCCGTCGAACTCCACCAGATACCGCCGCATTGCCTCCGAGATCGCGGTCAGCACGGCCGTGGTCACGGTCGTGCCGGGCGGGCGTAGTCCCGAGAGCGGCAACGTCAGGATGCGGATCGCACGTGATCGTCCCCCGGCTGCGGGATCCAGGTTGAAGCGGGACAGCGCTCTGGCGGGCGGTGATTCGGCATCGTCATGTGGCGCCGATCCGAGATGAGACCACCAGCGCAGCAGCGCGGCCGGTATCCCGAGGACCCCAGCGGCCGCCCGGCCCGCCGCGCTCCAGCGGCGCGCTGCCGGGCCGACTCCCGGGAGGTCGAGTGGCATATCGTCCGCCCCGAACAGCGCCGCCGAGACCGGCGGCAGTGCCGGTCCGGCCATCAGGGCATGGCTGGTGTTCAGAACCACCACGGTGGACGGACCCTGTGCCGACGGCACGTCCCGTACGGCGTGGAAGACGTGCAGCCGCCACGCGCGGTGCCGTGGAAGAGCGGTCGCCGTGAGTCCGCCGAGCGCGTCGAGGAACTCCGTCCACGACATCCCGGACCGTGCCTCGCCGTGGTGATGCTCGATGTGATCCTCGAGGGGAGTGTCGTCGACCACCCAGTGCGGGTAGTCGACGCCCCCGGCCACATGACGGGGGGTGCGCCGCAGCGACGACAGCACATGAGCACGGCCGACCACATGATCGGTGATCTCGGACGGAGTCGGGGCGTCGTGCCCGCCGGAATCGAACGCCCAGAACATGGGCCAATCGAGATGCGGGCCGATCTGCGATTCGAGGTGATAGGACGCGTCGACGACGGTCATTCGAGAGTTGGGCACCGCGGGAATCTACCGTGGCGCACAAGTCCTCCCGCGCGCGCTCACCCCTGCGGCCGGACCTCCGAGACGACCTCCGCGAACGCTTCCCGGAGCAGCGTGGCGTAGCGCTGAGCGTCCGGCATGATGTCCGGCGAGGTGATCACCGTCAGGGTGAGGTCGTCGCCCAGGCCGAACAGCCCGTGGATGAGGGTGGCCTCCGATGTCAAGGGCGGGCATCCCGCGCCGAACAGCAAGGGGCGGCCGGCCATCGCCCACGAAGTCGTGTTACCGACCCGGATGCTGGTCAGCACGGTATGCATGCGGGGGGACGTGCGGGATTCCAGGCGACGCCGGTTAGCGGCGAGTTCCATCGGCAGCACGAAGGAGGGAATCGAGGTGGCGTCGGTCAGGCGGCGCAGGGTGGCGGCCGTCGCCGCCTCCCGGCCCTCCACCAGCGACGCCTGAACCGCGGCGGCGCGTGCCGGGAGCGAGTCGATGCCGGGGTGCAGCGCAACATCCGTCCAGCCGATGCGGTTGATGCCGAGTGACTCCGGTGCCGCCCCGACCGCGAGGGTCGCGAATGCCGTCAGATCCGGCGGGCACTGTCCGTCCACCTCGGTGAGATACCGCTGCAGCGCAACGGATACCACGGTCAGCGCGAGTGCGGTCACCGTGAACCCCCGGGGCAGCGGCCCGGCTGTGCCCAGTCGCAGGACGAGCAGCGTGCGCCGGTCACCGGGATCGTGATTGAGTCCGGTGGAGGTGAGATCCCGCAGGGGCGCCGACCCGGTTGCCCCGGCTGCCTGCAACTCCTTGGCGTCGCGCAGAGCGGCGCGCATGGTACGGATGTACCGGACGGCTGCGCGGGGAGCGCGCGCGATTCCTCGCGCAGCCGCGAGCACGCGGTTGACGCGCGGCACCATAGGTCCCAGACCGGGGAAGTGCACGGGTTCGGTCCCGGTGCCGAAGAAGGCCTCCCAGAGGGGATGGACGAGCGGTCCGGAGATCAGCGAGTGGTTCCCGCGAAACACCACCACCGTTGCCGGTGTGGTCGTGCCGGGGACGTCGCGGACATCATGGAAGACGTCGATCCGCCAGGCCGTCTCCCGGGCGTCGAGGGCAGCGGCGGCGAGGCCCCCGAGCACGTCGAGCAGCGCCGTCCAGTCCAGCCCCACCCGCTCGTCGTGCACGATCCGCTGCTCGATCGGGGGGTCGTCGGCCACCCAGTACGCGTGGTCGAGGTGTCCCGGAACATCGACGAAACGGCGGTTCAACTGTGCGAAGATCGGTGCGCGGCGGCGGAAGTGCTCGGTGATCTCCGCAGCGGTCGGGGGCGTCCCGGACCCCGAGTCGAAGACCCACATGTTGAGCGGGTCGAGGTGGTGACCTCGATCCGCTTCGAGAACGTAGGCAGCGTCGATCGGCTGCACTTGTGATGGGGATGACATGCCGGTGGTATCGCGCGTGTCTGTCACGCGGTTACACGGTCCCACACGGTCAGGCAGCCCGTGCCGAGAATCGTCGGATCTGCACCGATCTCGTCGAGGGTGACTGTGGTCATCGCTGCGCGGGGCAGCAGGTCGGCCCACTGCTGCGCGACAGCGAGCGGGTGGACCGCGTCGTCGATCGCGGCGGTGATCCCGACCGGCACCGTCACACTCCCGAGCGCGTCCGCGTCGAGTGCGTGGAAGGTCGCGGCCTCTTCGAGCGCGGCGGGCAGATCCGGCCACTGGGCCCGCCAGGACCGGGACAGTTCCCGGCCCAGCCACATCGGGCTCGATTCGACCATCGCCGCCACCACTGGTTCGAGCCCGCGTGTGCGCAACTCGTGTGCCGTCCACCGGGCGCTGGCCGCGGCAGGCGCGTCCTCTGGGGATCCGGTCCACGCCGGGAGCGCCGCCAGGACCCCGACCGCTGCGGAAGGATGCCGTGCCGCCCAGTGCAGCGCGACCGCGGCACCGATCGACACGCCGCCGGCGAGGATCGCACCCGCACGCGCTTCACGGTCGAGGGCATCGAGGTAGCTGCCCACGACCCGCCGCGGATCGGGTTCGACCGCCACCACGCGGATGCCGCGACGCTCGAGCGGAGCCCGGAACGCCGCGTCGGCGAACTGTGCGTCCGAGCCGGTTCCGGGCAGAACGACGGCGGTCAGCGGTCGGTGCCCGGAGGGGGACGCGGTGGGATCGGCATCGTGCATGCGTCGATAGTGCCGAACGGGAATCCGGGGGGCCGCATCGGATGTGGTTGTGGGTCTCGATTCGGTCTACAGTGGCCGTCAGAGACCCCTATGTGCGGATGCGATCCATGCCGCACCCCGTTTCAGGAGCGCTGTTATGGCACCCGCCGCCGGTTACTTCCGCCGACTGACCCGCCGGCTGACCGAGGACCTCGAAGACATCGATGCCGAGCAAATCGCCGAGTCGTCCCAGGCAACCGGCGCCCGCAAGGCGGCCGACTGTACCCGGGGCGAGGAAGTGACGATGTTCGGGCGCCTGCGCAGCGTCGGGACCTGCTCGAAGGCCGCCAGCGCAACGGTCGAGGCCGAACTGTTCGACGGGACCGACGCGGTCGTGCTCGCCTGGATCGGCCGCCGCCGCATCCCGGGCATCGAACCGGGCAAGACGATCCTCGTACGAGGCCGGCTCGGTGAACGCGACGGGGCGAAGATCATCTACAACCCTTACTACGAGCTGCGCGAACGGGTCTGACCGAGGTCGTCGGTACTCGCCGGCGCGTTCGACGTCGGTGCTCGAAGCAGCTCGCACGGAAGCGTCGGCGCTGCGTTGTGGCACCCTCGTAGGAGTGAGCGACAGCAAGCAGCCGACGGTACTCGAGCAACTCGGTGGATTCAGCGGGTTGGTGTCCTCGACACTGCCGGTCCTGGCCTTCGTCCCGGTCAACAGCCTGTGGGGGCTGACCGCGGCGATCTGGTCGGCGATCGCCGTCGCGACCGCTGTGCTGGTGTGGCGGCTGGTGCAGCGCACGCCGATTCAGCCGGCGGTTTCCGGTTTCATCGGGGTGGCGGTGTGCGCGTTCATCGCCTACCGGACGGGCGATGCCAAGGGCTACTTCCTGTTCGGCATATACAGCAGCCTTGCGTACGGCGCGGTGTTCCTGGCATCGGTGCTCGTGCGCTACCCGCTCGTCGGTGTGATCTGGGGCATGCTCAACGGCCACGGCACCGGATGGCGCACCCACCGGGACGCGGTGCGCGCCTACGACCTCGCGACCGCGGCATGGGCACTGGTGTTCCTGGCTCGGTACCTGGTGCAGAACCACCTCTACGATGCCGATCGCACGGGGTGGCTTGCGGTCGCCCGGATCGGCATGGGCTGGCCGCTCACCGCGGTCGTGCTGCTGGTGACGTTGTGGGCGGTGCGTCGTGCCGATCGCATCGTCGAACCTGTCGTCACCGAGCAGGACGCCTCGCTGCCGGGCAGCGAGGCGCGCCGTGACGACGACTGAGGACGTCTAGAGGCCGACCGCCTCGCGCAGTTCCTGTTCGACCTCGACGGATGCGACGAACAGCAGCTCGTCGCCACCCTCGAGCGGATCGTCGGGCTGGGGCACGATCACGCGATCGCCCCGCAGGATCGTGACGAGGGCCGCATCGCGCGGCAGCGCCAGCTTGCGGACCGGTTTGCCGGCGAGCGCGGTCGTGTCGGGCAGGGTGATCTCGACCAGATTGGCGCCCTTGCGCAGTGTCATCAGGCGAACCAGGTCGCCCACCGAGACCGCTTCCTCGACGAGGGCGGCGAGCATTCGCGGTGTGGACACCGCGACGTCGACGCCCCACGACTCGTCGAACAACCATTCGTTGCGCGGATCGTTGACGCGCGCCACCACGCGCGACACGGCGAATTCGGTGGTCGCGAGCAGGCTGAGGACGAGATTGGCCTTGTCGTCGCCGGTCGCGGCGATGACCACGTCGTAGCGCTGGAGTTCGGCCGCCTCGAGGAGACTCAACTCGCACGCGTCGGCATGCACCCACTTCGCATCCGGCACCGACTCGGGTTCGACATGCTCCAGTTTGCGTTCGAGCAGCATGACCTCGTGTTTGTTGCGGATGAGTTCGCGCGCGATCGAGCGTCCCACTGCGCCCGCACCGGCGATCGCCACCTTCATCGACGTGGTCCTCTCAGTCGTTCTCGACCGGCGGGTTCGCGGCCAGTGCGAGCGCCTCGGCGACGGTGCCCGAGACCGCCGCGATGTACACCTGGTCGTCGGCCTGCAGCACGGTCTTGCGGTCGGGCAGCAGCCCGGCGCCGAAGCGGATGATGAACGCGACCCGCGACTGGGTCGCGGCCTCGAGGTCGACGACATTGCGTCCGATCCACTCCTCGTTGAGGCTCACCTCCGCAACCGCGACGGTTCCGGTGGGGTCGCGCCACCGGGTGGTCTCCGCGTCCCGGACGAGTGAATGCAGGAACCGGTCCGTGGTCCACGGGACGGTCGCGACAGTCGGGATGCCGAGCCGTTCGTAGACCGCCGCGCGCTTGGCGTCGTAGATGCGGGCGACGACCCGCTCGATGCCGAATGTCTCGCGTGCCACACGCGCGGAGATGATGTTGGAATTGTCACCGGAGGACACGGCGGCGAACGCGTCGGCGCGTTCGATTCCCGCCCGGACGAGCACGTCCCGGTCGAATCCCATGCCGACGATCGTCGTTCCCGGGAAGTCGGGGCCCAGACGCAGGAAGGCGCTCGGGTCGCGATCGATGACAGCAACGTCGTTCCCGAGCCGGACGAGGGCCGCGGCCAGCGACGATCCCACGCGGCCACATCCCATGACCACCACGAACACGTTCGACTCCGTTCCATTGTTGCGCCCGTCCTGCGATATCGATGATCCGGGATCGTCGGGGTTGCCGAACCGAAACCGTACCGTCCCGCGCGGCGGATGCGTGTACTTCCGGGTCCGGCCGTCCGTTCGGATTCGACCATATCGGGCAGCGGAGCGGGTCCGCGGTCGATTGCCCGCGGGACGGCTTACGCTTTGCGAGTGTCCAAACTTTCGACCGCCACGAAGCGGTTGTTGTTGGGTAGGCCGTTCCGGAGCGACACGCTCGGCCACACCCTGCTGCCGAAGCGAATCGCCTTGCCGGTCTTCGCGTCGGACGCACTCTCCTCGGTGGCCTACGCGCCCGAGGAGATCTTCCTCGTCCTGTCGGTCGCAGGCATGTCGGCGTTCGTGTTCGCTCCGTGGATCGGGGTCATGGTCGCGATCGTGCTGGCCGTCGTCGTAGCCAGTTACCGGCAGAACGTGCACGCCTACCCGTCCGGTGGTGGCGACTACGAGGTCGCGACCGTCAACCTCGGGCCGACCGCCGGTCTGACCGTCGGCAGCGCCCTCATGGTCGACTATGTGCTCACCGTCGCCGTGTCGATCTCGTCGGCCGCGGCGAACATCGGCTCGGCGGTGCCGTTCGTCGCGCAACACAAGGTGCTGTTCGCGGTCACCGCCATCGCCCTCCTGACCGCGGTGAACCTGCGAGGCTTGCGCGAGGCAGGCACCGCATTCGCCATCCCCACGTACGCCTTCATGTTCGGTGTGCTGGTCATGCTCCTCTGGGGCCTGATTCGCATCTTCGTGCTGGGGGAGGACCTGCAGGCCGAGTCGGCCGCGTTCGAGCTCACGGCCGAACACTCGGATCTGACGGCGATCGCGTTCGCCTTCCTCATCGCGCGGGCGTTCTCGTCCGGTTGCGCGGCGCTCACCGGTGTCGAGGCCATCAGCAACGGGGTTCCGGCCTTCCGTAAGCCCAAATCGCGCAACGCCGCGACGACGCTGCTGTTCCTCGGCGGGATCGCGATCACCCTGCTGCTGGGCATCATCGTGCTCGCCCAGAAACTCGGCATCGTGATCGCCGAGGACCCGGCGACCCAGCTGCACGGCGCCCCCGAGGGATACCACCAGAAGACGCTGATCGCCCAGCTCGCGGAAACCGTGTTCGACGACTTCCCGATCGGCTTCTACCTGATCACCATCGTCACCGCGCTCATCCTCGTGCTCGCCGCCAACACGGCCTTCAACGGGTTCCCGGTGCTCGCGTCGGTGCTGGCCCAGGACCGGTATCTGCCGCGGCAACTGCACACTCGCGGTGATCGCCTCGCGTTCAGCAACGGCATCCTGTTCTTGTCGGGTGTCGCGATCGTGTTCGTGTGGATGTTCGGCGCCGAGGTCACCCACCTCATCCAGCTCTACATCGTCGGGGTGTTCGTGTCGTTCACGCTGAGCCAGACCGGCATGATCCGGCACTGGACCCGGCACCTGGCGACGGAGACGGATCCGTTGCAGCGCCGGCGCATGCTCCGCTCCCGCGTGGTCAACACGATAGGCCTGATCATGACCGCGACAGTTCTGGTCATCGTGCTCATCACGAAGTTCGTGGCGGGTGCGTGGATCGCGATCGTCACGATGATCGCGATCTTCGGGCTGATGAAGGCGATCCGCCGGCACTATGACAGCGTTGCCCAGGAACTCGAGGGCACCGAATGGGACGCGGTGCTCCCGAGCCGGACCCATTCGATCGTTCTCGTCTCGAAGATGCACCATCCGACGATGCGCGCCCTCGCCTACGCGCGGGCGACCCGCCCGGACACACTCGAAGCGGTCACCGTCAACGTCGACGACGCGGACACCCGCCAGCTGGTGCGCCAGTGGGAGGCCAGCGACATCACCGTGCCGCTCAAGGTCATCGAATCGCCCTACCGGGAGATCACGCGTCCGGTGCTCGAGTACGTCAAACGGGTCCGGCGCGATTCGCCGCGCGACGTGGTGACCGTGTTCATCCCGGAGTACGTGGTCGGGCGGTGGTGGGAACAGATCCTGCACAATCAGAGCGCGCTGCGCCTCAAGAGCCGGCTGTTGTTCCAGCCCGGCGTGATGGTCACGAGCGTGCCCTGGCAGCTGCACTCGTCGGCGGGCGTACGCAAGGAACGAATCGACGTGGCGCCCGGTGCGGTACGTCGAGGATTCGACGATCAGGAGGAAAAGCGGTGAGCCGGCACGAACGGCAGGTCCCGGGTACGGATTGGTCCGGTCGCCGGATCGAGGTGATCCTCGGCAACCCGGCCCACGGCGGCTCGACCGTCGCGCGATACGAGGGCCGGGTCGTGTTCGTCCGGCACGGGCTGCCCGGCGAACGGGTGATGGCGCTCGTCACCGAGGACCGAGGCGGGGCGTTCTGCTTCGCCGACGCGGTGCAGATCCTGGAGGCGTCGCCGGACCGGGTGAACCCGGTCTGCCCGATCTCCGGGCCGGGTGGCGCCGGCTGCTGCGACCTGTCCCACGCCAGCGTGCCCGCACAGCAGCGGATCGGCGCCGCGGTGGTGGCGGAACAGTTGCGCCGGCTCGGCGGTGTCGAGCGTGCGGTGGAAGTCGAATTGCTTCCGGGTGGCGATGCCGACGGCACCCGGTGGCGGACCCGGGTGCGCCTGGCCGTCGACCGCGCCGGAAATCCGGGGTTCCGCCGGCACCACAGTCACGAGGTGGAGACGGATCTGGCGTGCCCGCAGATCGAGGCGCGGGCGTACGCCGGGTTGACCGACCGGGTGTGGCAGCCCGGCGCCGAGCTCCAGGTTGTGCTGGACGCGGACGGCGAGCGGCACATCGTGGAGATAGCGCCGGCGCCGGTCTCGCGTACCGGCCGCCATAGTCCCGGTCGCCGGGGTGCGTCCGCGCGCCGCGCGGCGGCGAATGCGCCGCGCGCGGAGAAGGTCGTGGAGGGCTCCGGCCGTCCCGTCGAGCGGGTGGGGTCGCGGGAGTGGCGGCTCGCCGCTACCGGTTTCTGGCAGGCGCATCGGGGCGCCGCCGCGACCTATTCGGCGGTCGTGGGGGAGTGGGCGGATGCCTCCGCGGGAGCGACCGCTTGGGATCTGTACGGCGGTGTCGGTGTGTTCGCGGCAGCGCTGGCGGATCAGGTCGGTGAAGGCGGCCGGATCGAATCGGTGGAGTCGTCGCGCGTTGCGGTCGACGACGGCGCCCTGGCCCTGGCCGACCTGCCGCAGGTGCGATTCCACCACGGGCGGGTCGAGCGGATGGTCGCGGATCTGCCGCGACCCGAGGTGGTGGTGCTGGATCCGCCGCGGGCGGGGGCGGGTCGTGAGGTGATCGAGGCGCTCGCCGCGGCCACACCCGAACGGATCGTGCATGTTGGGTGCGACGCCGCATCCTTCGGTCGCGACGTAGGACTGTATCGGTCCCACGGATTCGAGCTCGCCGATCTGCGGGTGTTCGCGGCTTTCCCGTCGACTCACCACGTGGAGTGCCTGGCGCTGTTCACACGCTGACGCCGTTCCGACCCGGGCATCGTTCCCGAGCGGTGGCCCGGCACGGACCGGTACCGTGCCGGGCTTTGTCCGTTCTGTTGTTAATTGCTTGCAGCAATCAACTAATGTATAGTTGCATGACGCAAGCAATTGATTGTGGAACGGAGTAGGCGATGACGGTTCCCCCGGACACGGCAAGCGCCCTGGTGGACGTGATCTTCTTGCTCGGTCGCACGGTCCGGACCGCGCTGTCGCACATGGAGGACGAACTGCTGCCCGCTGCACTGGCGGGTGTGCTCTTCCTGTTGTGGCGCACCGGCGAATGCCGGCCGAGCGAACTCGCCGCCGAGATGTGCGTGAGCCAATCCGCACTGAGCCGCCAGATCGGGGAGCTCGTCGAGCGGGGCTACATCGAGCGGCACCCCGACCCCGACGACAAACGCGCCCACCGGGTGCGGGTGTCCGACGCCGGCGTCGAGGTACTGCGGGGCGTCCGCGACCGTCGCGCCGCGCGGCTCCGGGAGGCGCTCGCCGATTGGGACGAGACCGAGATGAACGACGCGCTTCGAGTGCTCGGCCGTCTGAACGACACGCTTGCCCCTGTTCTCACCGATAACGCACGAAGGACCGCTTGATGACCCAGACGACACACGGAGCACCGGGGGCACACCCGGGTGACTCGATGACCCACCGGGAGATCCTCGAGGTACTCGCCGGTCTTCTCGCGGCGTTGTTCACCGCGATGCTCAGCAGCACCATCGTCGCCACTGCGCTGCCCACCATCATCGGCGACCTGCAGGGCAGTCAGACCCAGTACGCCTGGGTCATCACCACCGCGCTGCTCGCAAACGCCGCCAGCACCCCGATCTGGGGGAAGCTCGCCGACCTGTTCAACAAGAAGACCCTCGTGCAGTCCGCCATCGTGATCTTCGTCGCCGGTTCGATCCTGGCCGGTGTCGCCCACAACGTGCCGGTGCTGCTCGCCGCCCGCGTCGTCCAGGGTCTCGGCATGGGCGGACTGACCGCTCTCGTCGTCGCGATCATCGGGACGATCATCCCGCCGCGCAATCGTGGCCGATACTCCGGATACATGGGCGCCGTCATGGCGGTGGCGATGTCCGGCGGGCCGATCCTCGGCGGCATCATCGTCGACAGCCCCCTCGGCTGGCGCTGGTGCTTCTTCGCGTCCGTGCCGATCGCGGTGCTCTCGCTGGTGCTGTTGCAGCGCACCCTGCACGTGACCACCGAACGCAAGAGCGACGTGCGCATCGACTGGTTCGGCGCGACCCTGCTCACCGCCGGTGTCAGCGTCCTGCTGGTGTGGGTCTCGTTCGCCGGCTCGAGCTTCGAGTGGTTCTCCGCCGAATCGGTCCTGTACGTGACCGCCGGTCTCGCACTGCTCGTCGCCACGGTGATCGTCGAATCCAAGGTTGCCGACCCGGTCATCCCGCTGAAGATCATCACCGAGCGCACCACCGGGCTGGCGATCATCGCCTCCGTTGCCGTCGGTATCGGCCTGTTCGGTGCCACGACGTTCCTCGGCCAGTACTTCCAGACCGCGCGCGGTTTCAGTCCCACCGAAGCCGGCATGCTGACCATCCCGATGGTCCTGGGCACGCTCGTGTCGTCGGTCGTCTCCGGGCAGCTGATCACCCGCTTCGGCGAGTGGAAGGCGTTCCTCATCGGCGGCGCCGTCCTGCAGTTCGCCGGATTCGCGCTGCTGGGCACGATCGATCACGCCACCTCGCTGTGGTTGATCGGCGTGTACATCGCAATCGTGGGGCTCGGCACCGGCATGCTCATGCAAAACCTGGTGCTCGCCGTGCAGAACACGGTCAGCGTCCGCAACATCGGCGCCGCCAGCAGCTCGGTCGCGTTCTTCCGCACCTTCGGCGGTGCGATCGGCGTGTCCGTCCTCGGCTCGATCCTCGCGAGCCGGGTCGCCACCCTGTCCGCCGAGGGTTTCGCGAAGCTCGGCATCGACACCGGTTCGAGTGCCGGTGGCGGCAACCTCGACCTGGGTGCCCTGCCGGAGCCGATCGCGGCGATCATCCGCGGCGCCTACGGTGACGCCACCGGTCTGCTGTTCCTCGTCGCCGCAGCGTTCGCGGTCGTGACCCTGGTCGCGGTGGTTCTCATCCCGAAGCGCCAGCTGCGGACCACCATCGACCTGGCTCCGGAGGAAATGGAGCCGGTCGCGGTGTCCTGATCCGCGCCGGCACGTCGACCACAACGACGCCGCGCACCACGTGAGGTGCGCGGCGTTCGTTGTCCGCAGGCCCGGACGCGAGTCCGGCGTACGAACCACGCGCGCAGCCTGTGAGGAAGCTCACGATGGCTCGCCGGTGAGGTCATGACCTCGATGTCGGACCTGCCGAAGCGGAGGTGTGGGGGCGGAAGTGCTTCCCGCGCTCCGTAGACTGAGTGGAACTGCTCGCGCGCCCTCGCGTGAGTCGAGCTGGAGGGAGCAAAACCAGTTGGGTGTCCTTTCCCGCATCCAGTCGCCCGACGACGTGCGGCGGCTCACGCCTGCCGAGGTCAAGGAACTCGCCGGTGAGATCCGGCGGTTCCTCGTCGAGAAGGTCTCCGCGACCGGCGGCCACCTCGGTCCGAACCTCGGTGTCGTCGAACTGACCCTCGCGCTGCATCGCATCTTCGATTCGCCGCACGACCCGATCCTGTTCGACACCGGTCACCAGGCGTATGTGCACAAGATCCTCACCGGCCGCGCCGCCGGTTTCGGCACTCTGCGTCAGCAGGGTGGCCTGTCGGGCTATCCGTGCCGGGCGGAGAGCGAACACGATTGGGTCGAGTCGTCGCACGCGTCGGCGGCCCTGTCCTACGCAGACGGCCTGGCGAAGGCCTACGCGCTCACCGGGCAGCGCGACCGCACCGTCGTCGCGGTCGTCGGTGACGGCGCCCTCACCGGCGGCATGTGCTGGGAAGCGCTCAACAACATCGCCGCCGGTAAGGACCGGTCGTTGGTCATCGTCGTCAACGACAACGGACGTTCCTACGCGCCGACGATCGGTGGTCTCGCCGACCACCTGGCGGCGCTGCGGCTGCAGCCGGGCTACGAGAAACTTCTCGACAACAGCCGGCGCATCGTGAAGAAGCTGCCCTGGATCGGTCCGGCCGCGTACTCGGTGCTGCACGGGATGAAGGCCGGTATCAAGGATGCGGTCAGCCCTCAGGTGCTGTTCACCGATCTCGGCATCAAGTACCTCGGACCGGTCGACGGCCACGACGAACTTGCCCTCGAGGGGGCGCTGCGCCGCGCCAAGGCGTACGGCGGACCGGTGCTCGTGCACGCGGTCACCCGCAAGGGCGCCGGCTACGCCCCGGCCGAGAACCACAAGGCCGATCAGATGCACGCGACCGGAGTCATGGATCCCCGCACCGGCCGGTCCACCTCGTCCGGGTCGGTGCCGGACTGGACATCGGTTTTCTCCGACGAGCTCATCACGCAGGCTCAGAACCGCGACGACATCGTCGCGATCACCGCCGCGATGGCCGGACCCACCGGTCTTGCGAAGTTCGGAGAACGGTTCCCCGACCGGATGTTCGACGTCGGCATCGCCGAGCAGCACGCGGTCACCTCAGCAGCCGGCCTGGCCCTGGGTGGGCTGCACCCGGTGGTTGCGGTGTATTCGACGTTCCTCAATCGCGCGTTCGACCAGTTGCTCATGGACGTGGCGCTGCTGAAGCTGCCCGTCACCCTGGTGCTCGACCGCGCCGGCATCACCGGCTCGGACGGTGCCAGCCACAACGGCATGTGGGACTTCTCGCTTCTGGGCATCGTGCCCGGCATCCGCGTGGCCGCACCGCGTGACGGTGCGACACTCCGGGAGGAACTCGGCGAGGCGCTCGCGATCGACGACGGCCCGACCGCCCTGCGGTTCCCGAAGGGCGCGGTGGGGGCGGATATCCCGGCACTCGAGCGGCTCGGCGGGACCGTCGACGTGCTGCGGATGCCGGACGGGAACCGCGGAGACGTGCTGCTCGTGGCGGTCGGCGCGTTCGCCGGGCTGGCACTCGATGCCGCCGAACGCCTGGCGCAGCAGGGCATCACCGCCGCGGTCGTGGATCCGCGGTGGGTGCTGCCGGTGCCGGCTGCGGTGACCGAGCTCGCCCGCAATTTCCGGATCGTGGTGACCGTGGAGGACAGCGGCGTGCACGGTGGCGTCGGGTCCGCGGTCGCGGCCGCCCTCAGCGCAGCCGACCTCGACGTGCCCACTCGCGAACTGGGTGTGCCGCAACGGTTCCTCGATCACGCCTCGCGCGGTCAGATCCACCAGGAACTCGGACTGACCGCGCAGGACGTCGCTCGTCGCATCACCGGATGGGTCGCGGGTTTCGATTCCGCCGGCCCGCCGGAATCGGTCGAGGAGCGCGAGCGCGGAGTCGGCTGACCCCCCCAGAACGGCCAGCGATCCCCGGACCGACGTCCGGGGATCGCTCGCTTCCGGGACCGCTGCGTCAGGCGTGCATGTCCTCGAGTTCCATGCCCTTCGTCTCCGGGATCTTCGCGCGCACGAAGAAGAACGACAGGAGTGCGAAGAACGCGAACAGGCTGTAGAGGAACCACAGCCCCACCGTGCTCGTCAGGGGCGGGAACGCCAGGGTGACAGTGAAATTCGCCAGCCAGTTCGCGGCCGTGCTCAAACCCAGCGCGACCGCGCGCATCCGGTTGGGGAACATCTCGCCGAGCATCACCCACATGATCGGACCCCACGTGGCCGCGAAGAACACCACGAACAGGTTGGCGCCGACGAGCGCGACCGCACCCCACGGGCTGGGTAGTTCGACGTTCTCACCTTCACCGACCGCCTGCGAGAACGCGACGGCTGCGAGCAGCAGGCTCACGAACATCCCGATCGAGCCGATCATGAGCAGGATGCGCCGGCCGATGCGGTCGACGAACAGGATCGCCACGAACGTCATGCCCACGTTGATCACCGAGGTGATCACCGAGGTCGTGAACGACTGGTTCTCGCTGAACCCCACCGACTTCCACAGCGTGGTCGAGTAGTAGAAGATCGCGTTGATGCCGACGAACTGCTGGAAGATCGCCATGATGATGCCGACCCACACCAGCGGCTGAAGGCCGAACCGCGGCCCACGGATGTCGCCGAACGAGCGCGTGGACTCGTGGCGCAACGTCAGGCGGATCTCGTGCACGCGTTCGTTCGGGCGGAGCTCACCGGTGATGTTCGCGAGGATCTGCGCGGCTTCCCGGTCCAGATTCTTGCCCACCAGAAATCGCGGCGATTCCGGAATCAGCAGCGCCAGAATGCCGTACACGAGCGCGGGAATCACCCCGACGAGGAACATCCAGCGCCACGCCTCGAGACCCCACCACAGATCGTTCGACGGACCGCCTGCGGCGTTCTGCAACACCGCATCCGACAGCAGGGCCGCGAAGATGCCGATCGTGATGGCGAGCTGCTGCAGCGATGCGAGCGCGCCGCGATAGCGGGCCGGCGCGATCTCGGAGATGTACGTCGGAGCGATCACCGACGCGATGCCGATGCCGAGGCCGCCGATCACACGCCACAGCATCAGATCTGGAACGCTGAACGCGTATCCAGAGCCGACCGATGAGATCACGAACAGCGCCGAGCCGAGGAGCATCACCTTCTTGCGGCCCCACCGGTCGGCGAGTTCCCCGGCGAACCAGGCGCCGACCGCGCATCCGAGCAGGGCGATAGCGACGACGAAACCGGTGAAGAAGTCGCCGAGCCCGAAGTTGCCCTGGATCGAGTCGACCGCCCCGTTGATGACCGAACTGTCGAAACCGAACAGGAATCCGCCTACCGCCGCGGCGACCGTCACGGCGATGACCTTGGCTGCGTGACCACCGGAGGGTTGCGTCATGAACTCACGCTACGCCCGAAGTGCCTGCTCGCACGGCAGATTACGCAACGACGGCGCATCACCGTGCGGTGATGCGCCGTCGTCGGGCGGAGCAGGTCAGCGTCGGGCGTCGGCGACTCCCGGCTCCAGGAATCGCTTGCCGTTCACGGCTTCCGAGGTTCCGGTGCGGTCCAGGTAGGGGGTGATGCCACCGTTCCAGAACGCGAACCCACCACCGAGGATCAGGCACAGGTCGATGTCCTCGGGGGCCGCGACCACGCCCTCGTCGAGCATGATGCGGATCTCCTCGGCGAACGCGCGGCGAGTGCGCTCGAGCACCTCGTCGGCGGTGGAGGGCTTGTCGCCCTGCGGCCACAGGGCGGCCACCTCGGGATCGACGACCTGGCCGTTCTCGCCGTAGGTCCACACGCCGGGCTTGCGGGCGTCGACGAGCGCCGACAGTCCGGGCGACGGGGTGAACACGAAGCCCGGCTTGTCGCCGCACAGCACCGCGGACTTCTTCAGCGACTTCGCGGTCGCGAACGCCGTCGCGAGGGTCGCGTCGTCGGTCTGCTCACCCTTGATGACCTCGAGCAGCGGCAGGACCGCGACCGGGTTGAAGAAATGGAAGCCCACGACCCGCTCGGGGTGCTGCAGATCCGCGGCCATCTCGGTGATCGACAGCGACGAGGTGTTGGTCGCCAGGATCGTCTCGGGGGTGATGTGCTGCTCGAGCTCGGCGAACACATTCTTCTTGACGTCCATGTTCTCGAAGACTGCCTCGATGACGAAGTCGGTCTTCGCGAACGCGGCCTTGTCGAGCGAACCGGTCACCAGAGCCCGGAGACGGTTGGCTGCGTCCGCGGACAGCCGGCCCTTGGCCTGCAACTTGTCGATCTCGGTGTGGACGTAGCCGACACCCTTGTCGATCCGCTCCTGATCGATGTCGGTGAGGATCACCGGCACCTTCAGCTGCTTGACGAACAGCAGCGCGAGCTGGCTGGCCATCAGGCCCGCGCCGACGATGCCGACGCCGGTGATCTTGCGGGCCAGCGACTTGTCGGGGGCTCCGGCCGGGCGCTTGGCGCGCTTGTTGACCAGATCGAAGGAGTACAGGCCCGCCCGCAACTCGTCGGAGAGCACCAGGTCGGCGAGGGCTTCGTCCTCGGCGGCGAAGCCGGCCGCGAGCGACGCCGCGTCCGCGATGTCGGTGCCGCGCGCGGCCTCGAGCAGTTCGATCGCGAGGTTCGGAGCCGGCGCGAAGCCGCGGGTCTTGCCGGCGACGAGCGCCTTGGCGCGGCCGATCGCCGCGTCCCAGCCGGCGCCGCGGTCGATCTCCGGGCGGGTCGGGGTGACCTTGCCGGCGAGAACCTGCGCGGCCCATGCGAGAGACTGCTCGAGGAAATCGGCGGACCCGAAGACGATGTCCGCGTAGCCGAGGTCGGCGGCCTGCTTCGCCTTGATGGTGCGGCCGTTGTTGAGCGGGTTCTCCAGGATCAGCGTGACCGCGTTGTCCGGGCCGACGATGTTCGGGAGCAGTTGGGTGCCGCCCCACGCCGGCACGAGGCCGAGCATGGTCTCGGGCAGGCCGAGGGCCGGCACGTTGTCGGCGACGGTGCGGTAGTGGCAGTGCAGACCCACCTCGAGGCCGCCGCCGAGGGCGAGCCCGTTGACGAACGCGAAGGTCGGGATCTCGGAGGTGCGCAGTCGGCCGAACACCTTGTGGCCGAGCCGGCCGACCTCGAGGCCCTGCTCCCGGGTGGTGACGGCCTGGACGCCCTTGAGGTCCGCACCCGCGGCGAAGATGAACGGCTTGCCCGTGACGGCGATTGCGGTGGGGTTCGCGGCGAAGGCCTCGTCGAGCGCGGCGTCGAACGCGAGCAGACCCTTGGGGCCGAACGAGTTCGGCTTGGTGTGGTCGAACCCGTTGTCGAGCGTGATCAGCGCGATCGGGCCGTCGATGCCGGGCACCGAAACCAGCTTGGTGTACGCGTTGGTGACGACCTCGTCGGCGAATGCGGTCACAATTCCCGTCGCTTCGCTCGCCTCGTGTGAAATTCCGGTCATTTACTTGACTCCCGCCTGGTAATCAGCGTGGTTGGGGTTCTCCCAGATGACGGAGCCGCCCATGCCCAGACCGATGCACATGGTGGTCAGGCCGTAGCGGACATCCGGGTTCTGCGCGAACTGGCGGGAGAGCTGGGTCATCAGGCGCACGCCCGAGGATGCGAGCGGGTGGCCGCACGCGATGGCGCCGCCCCACTGGTTGACGCGCGGGTCGTCGTCGGCGATGCCGAAGTGCTCGAGGAACGCGAGCACCTGCACCGCGAATGCCTCGTTGATCTCGAACAGGCCGATGTCCTCGATCGTCAGGCCGGTGCGCGCGAGCAGCTTCTCGGTCGCAGGAACCGGGCCGATGCCCATGACCGCGGGATCGACGCCCTGGAATGCGAAGCCGACCATGCGCATGCCGACCGGCAGGCCCAGTTCGGCGGCGGTGTCCTCGCCGGCGAGGATGCAGGCGGTGGCGCCGTCGTTGAGTCCCGCGGCGTTGCCGGCGGAGATCCGGCCCGCGGTGCGGAACGGGGTCTTGAGCTGCGCGAGATCCTCGACGGTGGTGCCGGGCCGCGGCGGCTCGTCCTCGGTGGCCAGACCCCAGCCGTTGGCGGAGCGGGTGGCGACGGGCGTGAGGGTGTCGGCGATGAAGCCGGCCTTCTTCGCGGCGTCGTACTTGTTCTGCGACGCGACGGCGTAGGCGTCGGTGCGCTCCTTGGTGATCGACGGGAACCGGTCGTGCAGGTTTTCGGCCGTGTTGCCCATGACCAGCGCGGACGGGTCGACGAGACGATCGGCGAGGAAACGCGGGTTCGGGTCGGCGCCCTCACCCATCGGGTGGCGGCCCATGTGCTCGACGCCACCGGCGATGACGACGTCGTATTGACCGAAGCCGATGCCCGACGCGGTGGTGGTCACGGCGGTCATCGCGCCGGCACACATGCGGTCGATCGCGAAGCCGGGGACGGTCTCGGGCAGACCCGCGAGGATCGCCGAAGTGCGGCCGATGGTCAGGCCCTGGTCACCGGTCTGCGTCGTGGCCGCGATCGCGACCTCGTCGACGCGCTCCGGCGGCAGCTGCGGATTGCGGCGAAGGAGTTCGCGGATCGCCTTGACGACCAGGTCGTCGGCACGAGTCTCGGCGTAGATACCCTTCGCCCCGGCCTTACCGAACGGGGTGCGGATGCCGTCGACGAACACGACACTGCGTTGCGTTGAGGTGGTTGGAGCCACGCTGATTCCTCCTGATGGAGCCATGCTCTCGTCTCGTCACGGTCCGCGACGAGCGGTCGGTCCCGGACCGGGAAAGGCCCGATGCGTTCGGAGCCTACCCGACGTTACCGACCGGTAACTTATCACCTTCGGCTGGACATCGATCGTTCCCGCCCCGCCGGGAAGGGAACGTGAGGTTCGCCGCCGCTCATTGCTCCGGGAACTGCCGAGGCTCCGGGAACTGCCGAGCGAGCGCATGCATCACCGCTGGGCGCATCAGACGGATGAACGGCCCGGCCGCGAGCCAGTAGCGGCGGAACCGTCGCCTGCTGTCCTCGTCGGTGAGTGCGACCCGCGACTCCGCGATCAAGACGCACGCGGCTGCCCCGTATGGCATGACCAGCGTGCTCTCCGCCAACTTCGCGAAGCCCGGTTGGTCGAAGGCGGCGAAATCGCCCGTCGTGACGGGCCGGTCCGGCATGCCACCGGCGCCCTTCCACGGCTTGCCCACCTGGCCGCACACCAGTTCCGACCCCGGCCGTTCCCCCAGCACGATCCAGCCCCGCTCAGGCAGGTCCCGGATGCGGAAGGTCGGCGGTTCCGGGGTCCGCGGCGGTCCTCGGTGCCGGCCGCGGGCATCGACCAGGCGACCGGGCAGGGCACGTGCCTCGAGCAGCACCCGCGTCAGCGGTAGCTGAAACAGGTTCAGATTCGTGACCGCA
>NZ_BCXI01000050.1 GCF_001895025.1 Rhodococcus zopfii NBRC 100606 = JCM 9919 | reverse complement strand
CCCTGGCGCTTGCCGGTCAGCGAGGCGAAGAAATTACGGTAGGCGGTGTTCGCGTCCGCCAGGGCCTGCTGCAACACCACCGACGACACCTCACCCAGCCACGACCGCTCGGGAGTCTTCTTCGCCGCGGTGAGGGCTTTCGACAACTCCGCGTCCGTCGGGTACGGCAACCCCGCCCGGCGAGCATGCTCGCGTGCCGCGATAGCGTCGTTGAACACCACCCGTGCGCACCCGAACGCCTGCGCCAGCGCGTTCTGCTGGCCGGGCGTCGGACAGAGGCGGTACCGGTACCGGAGCTGCACACCGCGACCATAACCACAGGGTCCGACACAGTGATCCGACCCCGCCGGGCAGGACGCTCTCCTTGTACGCCACTCGCGAGCCGGTCGAATTCCACGGCGAGAGCACGTTCGGCCCTGGCGGGCCTCCCGCGTGCGCCTTCACCCCCGCCGTCAACGACGGAGCACTGGCGCACATTCCGGTAGCAGTACCAGAACACGTCCATGAACTCCGGTGCTCGAGATGCCCGCCCCGGGTGCGGGCCCCTGTCGACGGCGCGCGTCTCCTGCACCTTGCGAGATGGCACAGGTGACACCCCTCGGTCGCCGGTCACCCTCTGTGTGACAGGGCCGCATCGACCGTTGCGATCATGTAACCGCAAGTGGAAATCCGGTCGGACGGACCGGCTCGCGACGCGACCCCGGCGCGGGTCGATCACGCAACCCACAGACCTCGGAGGGTCCGCCCACCAGCACGGACAGCGACGCCGGAGCGCCACCCCCGGTTTCCACTCACGCACCGCACAGTTGTTTCCTCCGCGCAGCGAAACCGCCTCATCGGCTCGCCAGGATTGCCCCGGACGACAGAGAGGACGGGACATGGTCTGGGTGGTGCTCGCATCGATCCTCGGCGGGACGCTTCTGCTCGCTGGCTTTCCGAAGCTCCGCGACCGGGACGGTCTGCTGACGGTGGTGCAGGGATACCGGTTGCTGCCGGCCGGAGCGGAACGCGGGGTGGCAACGGCACTTCCGTTCGTCGAGGTTGCGGTGGGCATCGCGCTGATCCTCGGGATCGGCGGTCCGTGGCCGGCCGCGGCGGCAGCGCTCCTGTTCGCTGCCTTCACAGCGGGACTCACCGTGAACCTGGTGCGCGGTCGCCGTGATCTCGACTGCGGTTGCTTCGCGTTCGGTGCCCACGAGGTCCCGCGGATCGGCTGGTTCCACGCGGGGAGAGCGGCGTCGTTCGCCGCGGCGGCACTGGTACTCGCGTCGGCGGGGACCGTCGAAGCCACCGCACCCGAACGCGTCGCCGCGGTGGTCGGCGGACTGCTGGCCGTGCTGGCGGTCGTCGCCGTCGCGCAGATCCGCTCGGTCGTGCACGTCGGACGACGCCCGGTCGACGACTACCTGACCGCCGCCTCGATCCGGCTCCGGGCCACGAGCACCGTTTCCCGCTACGGCTCCTGACTCCACCGTTCCCGAAACACCTTTCGTACAGACAGGACTGAACCCGATGACGAACTTTCTGGTGGTCGCCGTCGCCGTGCTGACCGTCGCGGTCGCACTGCTGTTCCTCATGACCCTCGCCCTCGCCCGAGAGATCGGCCGCGTCCAGGTGCGACTCGGTCCGCTCGGCGCCCGGATGATGGACACCGGACCGAAGGTCGATCAGGCCGGGCCGTCGTTCGCCGGTCTCGTCGATCACGCCGGACGGTCGGTGCGGGTCGGCGGCCACCGGGACCGCGCGCAGCTGCTGATGTTCACGGCACCGAGCTGCAGCACCTGCAAGAGCCTGCTGCCGGGCCTGCGCGCGATGGCCCGCGCCGAGTCCGACCTCGACGTCGTGATCATCTCCGACGGAACACCCGAGGAACATCGGGAGTTCCTGGCAGGCAGCAACATCGGTACCGAACTCAGCTACGTCGACGCGCGTGACGTCGGCATCGCCTACCAGGTCGGGACGACACCGTACGGGGTGATCCTCGACGAGCACGGCAAGATCCGCGGCAAGGGCCTGACCAATCACATGGCGCAGGTCGAAAGTCTGCTCAACGCCCTCGAATCCGGTACGCCGTCCCTCCAGCACCTCCACGCGCAGGCGAAGTCCGCCTGACCCATCCCCCGATAGAAGGAGGCGAACCGCCATGCACCACCACAACCCGGAACCACACGAGGTGACGGAGCAGCGATATCCGGTCGACGAAGACACCGTTCGTGAACAGGCCGCCTGGATGGCGGGCGAGGGCGGGTCCTTCGTCAGCCGCACGGGACGCAAACTGTCCGAACGCACTTCGCGTCGGTCGATGCTCAGCAGGATCGGGCGCTGGACGATGGGCGTCTCGGGTGTCGCGCTGATCAGCTCGCTCCCCGTCACCCGGACCGCGATGGCCCAGGAGACTCCGCAAGCTCCGCCCGCGCCGGAAGCGCCCGAACCCCAGTTCATCACGTTCGACGGCAAGGACCCGGCCGAGTGCGAGTACTGGCGCTGGTGCAACATGGACGGCACTTCGTGTGCGGCCTGCAACGGCGGCGGCGTGACCACCTGCGCGCCCGGCAGCAAGCCCGGCGCCGAGTTCTGGGTCGGTTGCTGCACCAACCCCGACACCGGAAAGACCTACCTGATCGCCTACTACGACTGCTGTGGCGCACCGTCGTGTTCCAACGCGTTCTGCGGCGAGCCCGACATGCAGGCGATCATGTACAACCCGGTCTCGGGCAGCTACGACCAGGAGATCATCTGGTGCGTCTCCGACGAGTCCCAGGCGTACACCTGCACCATGGCGCCGATCATCGGCGAGGACTGCCAGACTCGCCCCGCGGCACGTCCGAAAGTCGGTGCCGGAGCATGAATCCTGCACGCACCAAGCGTCTTTCCCGGTCCGCCGCGGTGGCGGTCCCGCTCGCCGCCGCACTCGTCCTGACCGGCTGCAGCTCGGACGACGACGCAACGGCATCCGGCGAGGTCACCTATCCCACCGTTCCGGTCGTCGCACCCGGTGAGGGCATTTCCCTCGGCCACGACGACCAGGAGATCGGCGACACCATCCCGGAAACCGTGCACGTCGGGGAAATCGAGCCCATCAAGTCGACGGACCTGATCGCCGTCGCGGGCGGCTTCGGCAAGCTCGAACTCGGCGTCAACGCCCTCGACCCGGTGACCGGTGTGGCCGGCAGCCGCTTCGTCGTGGGACCGGGCATCTGGGATCCGGTGATCCACGGGTTCGTCGGCGAGACCCCTGCCGATCCCGCCGTGCTCGCCGCCGAGGTGTGGCGCCCGCGCGGTTCGCGCGGCGCGGCGGACTTCACGGTCAGCACGTACTCGGGCAACCTGCTCGAACCGGCGGAAGTGCTGCTCCCCGACTACGCGCGTGTGCACTCCCGGCCGGGTTCGAACGCGGTGACCTCGGACGGCAAATACTTCGTGACCTGGGACGACGGCCTCTACGGCGTCCGCGTCGTCGACCTCGCAGCGGGGAAGGAGAGCGGGGCACTGCAGGTCATCGGCTGCGGCCCGTTCACCTGGCTCGACGGCCACGAGCTCTACAGCGTCTGCGAGGACACCCGCGAGCTGATCCAGATCTCGATCGACGATGCCGGCGTGCCGACCGAGACGAAACGGGCGAAGGTCCTGCCCGACGACTTCGTCAGCACACGCAAGGTCACCTGGGCCGCCGACGCGAAGAAGGCACTGCTGCTGAGCGAGAACGGTGATGTCTACGTCTTCGACTTCTCGAAGGGGCTGCCCGAGTCCGCGGTGACCCCGATCGGCAACGCCGGCCAGGACGGCGGACGGTTCGCCGGAAACGCCGTCGACAACACCGGTCGCCGTCTCGCGATCGAGTACACGGACAGCGTCGTCCACCCACACTCCGCTCGCGGGGGTGACGTCGTGAAGATCGAACTGCACGACGCGTCGAACTTCGCACCGGTCAAGACGCTCGATCTCGCCGCGCTCGGCCTGACGGGCATCACCAGCATGGCGTTTTCCGTCGACGGCGGCACGCTGTACGTGCTCGGTGACGGCCCCGAGGTCGACGGTGAGACCACGCAGACGATCGTCGGAGTCTCCTCCGCGACGGGCGACCGGGTCAGCTCCGCCGAAATCACCGGCAATGTAGACGATTTCGGAACACTACTCACTCCCCAGGTATTGGAATGACCCGATCAGGACCGACCCTCGATCGCCGCGGGTTCCTCCGCATCGGCTCCCTCGGAGCCGGTGCGGTGGGCCTGGGGATCCTGGGTCTCGGTGCGGCGTCCTGCAGTTCGGCCGACGCGGGCGACGCAGGCACTCCACCCGATTTCATCGCCCCCACCGACCCCGAAGTCGCGGCTGCCGAGCAGGCACGCGGATGGAACGGAAGGGAGGTCCCCGTCGCCCTGGCCGCAGGTGTGGCCACCGTCGATCTCGGTGGTCGCCTCGTCGACACCTGGTCCTACGGCGGCCGGGCCGTGGCTCCGGAACTGCGGGCGAGCGTGCGCGACAAGATGCTCGTGTCGGTACGCAACGAGCTGGCGGTGGACACGACCCTGCACTGGCACGGCATCCGGATCCGCAACGACATGGACGGCGCGGCACCGGTGACGCAGGATCCGATCGCACCCGCGGGCGAGTTCGTGTACGACTTCGTCGTTCCCGACCCCGGAACGCACTGGTACCACTCGCACAGCGGCCTGCAGGCCGATCGCGGGCTGTTCGGCGCCCTCGTCGTCGAGGATCCCGACGATCGCTCCGGCGCGGACGTCGACGTCGTGCTCGTGCTCGACGACTGGATCGACGGCCTCGACACCACCCCGGAAGCGGTGCTGGCGGCACTGAATCCCGCGATGACCGGTGGCCACGGCGGGCACGGCGGCGGTACCGTCGTCGAGCACAGCGCCGAGCAGATGTCGGTCGCCGAAACCCTCGTGTCCGGCGGGCACGGGTCGTCGGTACCGCTCGGCGGCATGACCCAGCACATCGGATACCCGATGCACCTGATCAACGGGCGTCCGCCCAACGATCCCGAGGTCGTGACCGCGGCACCGGGCAGCCGGGTGCGGCTGCGGATCGTGAACGCGGCCGCCGAGACGCCGTATCGCTTCGCGGTCGCCGGGCACGAATTGACGGTGATCGCAGCGGATGGGTTCGATGTCACCCCGACGACCACCGACACGCTGATCATCGGGATGGCGCAGCGGTACGACGTGCTCGTCACGGTGAAGTCCGGTGCATGGCCGGTGGTCGCGAAGGTCGAGGGCCGGGACGGTCACGCATCGACCGTTCTACGCTCCACCGATGCGGTACCCCTGCCGAATCCCGATGTGGGGCCGGTTATCCCTGAACTCGACGGGCGGTTGCTCGCCGAGAGCGCGCTGCGGCCGGCGGAGTCGGTCAAGCTCGATCCGCGGCCCGTCGACCGGGACTACCGCGTCGAGCTGATCCAGGCCGGCGACCGCTACGTGTGGGGCATGGCCGGACCGGATGCCGGGAAGCTGGTCATGCGCCAGGGGGAACGGGTCCGCATCACGATGGCGAACACCACCACGATGTGGCATCCGATGCACACCCACGGACACACGTTCGCGGTCCCCGACTACGGCGGGCTCCGGCGCGACACCGTCAACGTGCTGCCCGGCACCGAGCTCGCGATCGAGTTCGACGCCGACAACCCCGGCGAGTGGATGTTCCACTGCCACAACGCCTATCACTTCGAGGCCGGGATGACTGCGAACCTGCGGTACATCCGATGAGAGGACACCCCGTGAACAAACTGCTTCCGCTGGCCGCAGCGCTGATCGCCACCGCGGGACTGACCGCGTGCGGATCGTCCGAGGCGGCAACCGAACCCGCCGTGGTGATCGATGTGGCGAACATGTCGTACACGCCCGCGTCGGTCACCATCGAGAAGGGCCAGACCGTGCAGTGGCGGTTCGACGACAACGGGTTGCCCCACGACGTCGCCGGCGACGGCCCGCTCGACGGTGTGCTGCAGAGCGAGCTGCTCACCGAGGGCACCTACGAATTCACCTTCGACGAGGCCGGCACGTTCACGTACCACTGCACTCCACACCCGTCGATGGTCGGCACCGTGATCGTGCAATAGTGCGGCCGCGCAGAGTGTCTCGATCGACGTGGATACTCGCCGGGTGCGCCCTGGCCACCGCGACGGCCGGATGCGCGGCGGCGCAGCCGCCCGATACGGTGATCGAGATCAGCAATGTGCAGTTCACCCCGATGGACGCCGTCGTACCGGTCGGCGGGACCGTCGAGTGGCGGTTCGACGACGGCGGCGTCCTCCACCACGTCGAGTCGCCCGGCGCCTTCGACAGCGGGATCACCGGGGACGGCACCTACACGCACACGTTCGACCGGGCCGGAACCTACACGTACACGTGCTCGATACATCCGTATATGACCGGCACCGTCACCGTCCGCTGAGGAACCAGCGGGGCGATTCGAAACAGCAACGACCCAGGAGGTTTCCGATGACCACCGTCCTGTCCCATCAACCGATCGAGACCGATCTCCCCGACATCCGCCCGACGCTCGACGGCGCCGTGTCCGCCCGGGCACGCCTGGGCATGGCGGCCGGTGCCGCCGTCGTCGGTGCGGGTGTCGCGACCCTCGCTTCCCCGACGACGTCGACGGCGCTGACCGCCGCGGTGGTCGGTGCCGGTCTCGTGACCTCTCTCGCCGCGAACTGGTCGACCTGCGGCATGTCGGTGGCCGGAGTCGTCGCGGCACCGAAGCAGCCCGACCGCAAGGGATCCTCGACGCCGCTGCGGCGGCTGGGCTGGCATGCGCTCGGCTCGGTGAGCACCGGCGCGGTCACAGGTGCGCTGCTCGGCGCGATCGGTTCGGTCACCGCGGCGCACCTGTCGCCGCTGTGGCTGCTCGCCGGATGGGCCCTGTTCGCGTTCGCCTACGGCCTGCACGAAATCGGTGTACTGACGATGCCGGCCCCGATGCGTCGTCGCCAGCTTCCGCGGCACCTGCGCCGGACCATGGCGCCGTGGAAGGTGTCACTGCTGTTCGGCGCGATCATCGGCCCCGGATTCCTGATCTTCATCCGATCCAGCGCGTACTACCTGCTGGTGCTGGGGGTGCTCGCGGTCGGCTCCCCCGCACTGGGCGCGGCGATGTTCACCGTCGTCTCACTCGGCCGGTGCATGCCGAGCGTCGCCGCCATCGTCCACACCCGCCGTGGCGGGTCGATGCCCGGGTTCCTGTCGGTGATGTGCGTAGTCGATCGCCGCGTGCAGGCGGTGACCGGCGCCGCGCTCGTCGGCCTGGCCGCGTTCGCCGCGCTCGCGCTGGCCTGACAGTCGAAAACGACGGATACGGCGCCGAGTGCGCAGAAGTTGTCGCGGCGACCCGGCGCGCCGCGACAACTTCTGCGTGTTCACGGCACCGGATCAGAACTCGAACTGCACCCCGGTCAGCGTCTCCGACAACTCCCACAGCCTGCGCGCGGTCTCCGGGTCGCGGGCCCGGGACGACACCGACGCGACGTGCGGCGAACCGTACAGCCCGAGGAACCCGCCCGGGCCCACGTATCCGCCGCGCAATGCCGGATCGGTCGCGGCATACACGACCGATTCGGCGCCCTGCGCGGGCGTGCGCTGCAAGATCTTCTTACCGAAACCGAACAGGTGGTCGAACCAGGTGCCGGTGTGGCTGCCGACCTCGGTCGCCGCATAGCCCGGGTGCGCGGCGATTGCACGAACCGGTGATCCGCTCGCCGCGAGCCGACGTTCCAGTTCGAGGCTGAACAGCAGGTTGGCCAGCTTCGACTGCGCGTAGCCACCGGAGCGGCTGTACGAGCGGCGCTCCCAGTTCAGGTCGTCGAGATCGACGCGCCCCAGACGGTGAGCGGCACTCGAGACCGTCACGACCCGGTCGGTGATCCGGCCGAGCAGGAGCCCGGTCAGCGCGAAGTGCCCGAAGTGGTTCGTGCCCATCTGCATCTCGAAACCGTCCGCGGTCCGCTCCAGTGGCACTGCCATCACCCCGGCGTTGTTGACGAGCACATCGATCTTGTCGTGTGTCTCGCCGATCCCGTCGGCGAATTCGCGCACCGACGCGAGGTCGGACAGATCGAGCCGACGCACCGTCGCGTTCGGTCCGATCTGTCCGGCGATGTGCTGCCCCTTGGCGACGTTGCGACCGGCGAGTACCACGTGGGCGCCTGCCGTCCCGAGTGCCCGGGCCGTGGCCTCGCCCACGCCGCTGGTCGCACCGGTCACCACGAAGGTGCGGCCACGCAGCGACGGAACCTCAGGCGCCAATTGCGCTCTTCATCGTCGGCAGCATCGCCCACAACTCGTCCTGCCAGTAGCCCCACGTGTGGGTACCGCGAGCCGGGAACGAGAAGTGCGCGTCGATACCCAGCGTCGCAAGGCGGACCTGGAAGGCACGGTTCTGCGCGAGCGCCAACGCCTCGAGCCCCATCGCATTGCTCGTGTTGAACGCCCCGACCAGGGAGTTCGGGCGGTCGTGCTGACCCGGCAGGCCGCTGGCCGCGGAGATCCACATCGACAGGCCGCGCATCTTCGGTGCGGCGACGAACGGGTCGTGACGCAGCCACGCCGAGTTCCACGGCGGCCCCCACATCGCGTCCGCGTTGTAACCACCGGCGTCGAGCATCGCAACACGGATCGCCTCACGCATACCCGGCGCCGACAGGTTCAGGTAGCCGGACAACGAGCCGGCGAACGCGAACTGGTCGCGGTGGTAGGCGGCGAGGATCAGGGCCGCGTTGCCGCCCATCGACAGGCCCACGACCGCGTTGCTGCTGCGGCTGATGCCGTAGCGCGCGAGGTGGTCGGGCAGGTTCTGGGTGAGGAAACTCTCCCACTTGTAGGTGTAGGGCTGCCGGTTGAGGTTGCTCGGGCTGTACCAGTCGGCGTAGAAGCTGGACTGGCCACCGACCGGCATGACGACGTTGATGCCGTTGTCGGCGAGCCATGCGGCGTTGGTCTCGTGCTCCCACCCGCTGACGTCGTCGGTGGCGCGCAGGCCGTCGAGCAGATACACGGCCTTGTTGCTGCCGTTGTTCGCGAACCAGATCCGGACCTTGATCTGTCCGACACCGCCGGGCGCGGGTACCCAGTCCTCGGCGAAGCGGGTGTACGGGTCGGCGGAGGCCGTTCCGACACCCACGAATGCAACGGCCAGCGGCAGGATCACGGCCGCCACCAGCATTCGAACCAGCGCGCGCACCCCCTTCGGCCGCGTTCCGGTCATCGAAGAAGTTGTCACACCAAGCTCCCCTTGTGTGTCTGCGTGTCCTCGGGTCGGACACCGGCCGCGCTCGCGTCACTGCAGCGGGCCACGGCACCCCCGGTGGGGTGCCTGAACGTCTGTCGGTCACTCTTACATATCTGTTACCGGCGTCTCAGCGTATCGCTACGGTCTCCGTTCTTCTCGGTCAGTACCGTTCCGTGACCTGTGGGATACCGAAATGTCGTGGTTGTGTCGACGCTTTCCGCCGTGGTCGTCGGGCAGGTGACCGTGAGGCGAGGCACCCGATCTGCGCACACGGCGCGGCCACTACCGTGTCGATGTGGCCTCCACCCCGCTCCCCGTCCGCGACGGCCTGAATCCGTCCAGGCTGCGTCTGCCCGACGCGGGGGACTGGACCACGGTGCTCGAATACCTGGTGGCGCGGTTCCCGCACGACGCCGCGCGCCTGCGCGAGAAGGTCGCGCTCGGTGAGGTCGTGGCCGGCGACGGCACCTCGATCACCGACACCACTGCGTTCGCCGCGCGCGAGTTCGTGTACCTGTACCGCGACCCGCCGGCCGAGGTAACGGTGCCGTTCGCCGTCGAGATCCTGCACCGCGACGAGAATCTGCTCGTAGTGGACAAACCGCACTTTCTGGCGACCATGCCGCGCGGCGGATGGGTGACCGAGACCGCGCTGGTGCGGCTGCGGCGGGAACTTGATCTGCCCGAACTCAGTCCCGCTCACCGACTGGACCGCCTCACCGCCGGCGTGCTGGTGTTCACCGTCCGGCCGGGGGCGCGAGGCGCGTACCAGTCGTTGTTCGCGGAACAGCGCGTCCACAAGGAATACGAGGCGCTCGCCCCCGCCGCGAGCGACCTCACGTTCCCGCGGGAGGTCCGCAGCCGGATCGAGAAGCAGCGCGGGGTGCTGCAGGCGCGAGAGGTTCCCGGCGAGATCAACGCGATCAGCCGGGTCGAACTGCTCGACACCGACAGCACGGTCGCCCGCTATCGGCTGCTGCCGAGGACCGGAAAGACCCACCAGTTACGTGTGCACATGAATTCCCTCGGAATTCCGATCCTCGGCGATCCACTGTATCCGGCGGTGCAAGATATTGCGCCACAAGACTTTTCGCAGCCACTGCGGTTGCTGGCACGCAAGATCGAATTCGACGATCCATTTTCGGGTAGCCGGAGATACTTCGCGAGCCGACGAAACCTGGCAGCATGGAGGCACAGCACACCAGGACCCCGCTGATGACACGGGCTCATGTCTTGGAGGAACCCATGGATATCGGCACCGTTTCCCGTACCTACGACGGCCGGGTGGCGCTGCGTTTCCAACGTGCGTTTCCTCAGCCGCCGGAGCAGGTCTGGAAGGTGATCACCGATCCGGATCTGCTCGGCGCGTGGTTCCCCGCCCGGGTCGACCTGGTCCTCGAGCCGGGCGCGCCGCTGCAGTTCACCACGACCGAGGAGCAGATCCGCAGATTTTCGCTGCCCATCGGCCCGATCTCGCAGGGCACCGTCATCACGGTCCGTCCGGCGCGCGTCCTGGAGATCATGTGGGACGCGGATGTCCTGCACTGGGAACTGGTGCCGGACGGCAGCGGCGGTTGCTGGCTGACGCTGACGCACACCACCGACGACGAGGAGAACGCGTACGCGCACGGCGCGGGGTGGCACGCCGGTTTCGAGGTCGTCGAAGCGCAGCTCGCGGGACGCCCGGTGGACTGGTCACCGTGGGATCGCGCGGCCGAACTCGCCGAGCACTACCGGAATCCGGCGAGTTGACCCAACCCGTTGATCCAGCCCCCGAGTCGGCCCAACCTCGATGACCCCGCTCGCCTCAACGACCCTGCTCGCCGGTCCGCGCATCGTCGGAGGCGCCGGTGGGCGAGACCGTGTCGTCGTCGGACACCACCTCGCGGCCGGACACCGCTTCGCTGTCGGATGCAGCTTCACGGTCGGACACCGCTTCGACGATCGTCCCGGCCCATCCCCCGACGGCGTCCCAGTCGCGGAAGTCGCCGGCCCGGCCCCCGGACATCCGCACGTGCATCCGTTCCCCCACGCTCAACGCCTCGGGATCGAGCTTGCCCGCGAACATGCGGTGCTCCCGGGCCCCCGTGCGGTGGCGCACGTTGAACACGTCATAGGGATTGTTCACCGGCCAGTCCTGATCCGCGATCGGTCCGGACGAGAAGAGGAAGACCGGCCGTCGGCGCAGCTCCGCAACGTGGGCGTCGACGAACTCCCTCGCCGGGCGCAGCCAGCGCCCGCGGTAGACGGCGCTACCGAGCACGACCGCGTCGTAATCGGTCACATCTCCCACGTCGTGTGGTTCGACGACATCGACCAGCGCACCGCGGTCGCGCAGCGCCGCTCCGAGTGCCGTGGCGATCTCTGCGGTCGAACCGTGCCTGCTCGCCGCCGACACCAGAATTCTCATCCAAAGCCTCCAGAGCACCCGCGTACGTCCATGATCACCCGCCCATCTCACCGCAAAACAGGGTCCAAAGTCTCTATCCGGCGGCCCTGCGACCCGAAACTACCGTTTCGCTCAGGACATTTCCCCACCTACGGTGGCAGTGTGGGCTGAGACAGCCGTGTGCTGACGCCGCCGCAGATCTCGGCGGTGAACACCGCAGGAATGGGAGGACCGGGTGGGGACGACGAAACCGTCGGGTATCGAAACGGTAGAGGAAACCGAGCGCAAGTACACCGCCGACGCAGATCTGACTCTCCCCGATCTGTCCGGCTTGCCGGGAGTCGAGGCGCTCGCCGAGGAACGCGTCGAGCTGTCCGCCCAGTACTACGACACGAGGGATCTGCGACTGCTCCGCGCGGGGATCACCCTGCGCCGACGGGAGGGTGGCGACGATGCCGGCTGGCATCTGAAGCTGCCCTCGGGACTCGACACCCGCACCGAACTGCGCTTTCCTCTCGGTGACGCCACCGGCACGCCACCGGCCGAACTGCTCGGCCTGCTGCGAGGGGTGCGGCGCGATCTGCCCGTCGAACTCGCCGCCCTGCTCACCACCTCCCGTCGGCGCATCCGCGCGACAGGAGTCGACGGGACGACGCTCGCCGAGATTGTCGTCGACGACGTCACCGCGGTGCGCGGCGCCGACGACGTGCAGGTGCAGTGGCGCGAGATCGAGGTCGAACTCGGCGGGAACGGCACGAGGCAACCGGGTGGTGCGGGCCTGCTCGACGCCGTCGACGACCGGCTCACCGCGGAAGGGATCGAGCGCTCGCCGAGCCCGTCCAAGCTGCACCGGGTTCTCGGTGATCTGCTCCCTGCCGATCCGGTGGTCGGCGGCCCCGCCGGGTATCTGCGCGACTATCTGGCCGCCGAACTACGCGAACTCGAGCTCACCGACATCGCGGTGCGGCGCGCGGCCCCCGACGCCGTGCACAGCATGCGCAAGGCCGCCCGCCGCGCGCGCAGCGCCCTGCAGACCTACGCCGGCGACCTCGCCCTCGACGAGGCGGTGGTCGAGGAGCTGCGGTGGCTCGGCCGCCGGCTCAGCCCGTCCCGCGATCTCGAGGTGCAGTGGGAGCGGCTGCTCGATCGGGTCGCCGAGATCCCGGTGGAATCGCATCGAGAACCCGCCAAGGCCCGCATCGACGAGTACTTCTCGAGGCAGTCGGAGATCGCGGCGATCGAGGCCGCCGTGACCCTCGATTCCGATCGTTACCTTCAGATGCTGCTCGCGCTCGATGCCCTGCTCGCGGGGCTGACCGCCGCACCGGAGACCTCCCGCAAGACCGGCAAGGTCAAGGCCCGGGACCTGACAGGGTCGCTGGAAGACCTCGCGAAGACGGTCTCGAAGCGGGTCCGTGCCGTCGGTGATGCGGAGACGCCGGACGAACGCGACGCCTTGATGCACCGGGCCCGCAAGGGCGCCAAGCGGATGCGTTACGCCATCGAGGTGATCCGTCCGCTGCATCCCAAGCGTGCGGGCCGGGCACTCGATCATTTCGACGCCTTCCAGGATCTCCTCGGCGAGTTCCAGGATTCGGTGGTCGCGCGAGAGCACCTGCTGGACATCGTGTCCGAGCAGGGGCACGCCGCCGAGTCGAGCTTCGGCCTCGGCATCGCGTATCAGCACGAGGTGCTGCTCGGTGAAGCGCAGGCGGTGCACCTCGACGCCGCGTGGAAGGAAGCGCTGCGCGCGGCAAAGCCCTTGTGGAAGTGATCGGGGAATCGACATGACCGAGCAGAGGATGCGGGCCTGGCGGGTGCAGACTCCGGGACCCGTGGCCGGGGGTCCGCTGCGCGCGGTTCGCGAGCCGCTGCCCGAACCGGGGGACGGCGAGCTGCTCGTGCGGGTGCTCGCGTGCGGCGTGTGCCGCACCGACCTGCACGTCGCCGAGGGCGACCTGCCGGTGCACCGGCGACATGTCGTCCCCGGTCACGAGGTGGTCGCCGAGGTGATCGGTGGCGACCTCGGGTCGCATGCGGTCGGTGACCGGGTGGGGATTCCGTGGCTGCGCAGCACATGCGGGCGGTGCCGGTACTGTCTGCGCGGCGACGAGAACCTGTGCCCGGCTTCCACTTATACCGGCTGGGACGCCGACGGCGGATACGCAGAATTCGCTACTGTTCCGGCAGATTTCGCATTGCCGCTGCCCTCGGGGTACGACCCGCAGACGTTGGCGCCGTTGCTGTGTGCGGGCATCATCGGCTATCGCGCACTGCTGCGCGCGGAGGTTCCGCGCGGCGGCACGCTCGGCATCTACGGCTTCGGCGGGAGTGCACACCTGACCGCGCAGGTCGCGCTCGCGCGAGGCAGCCGGGTGCATGTGATGACCCGCGGTGAGGAGGCGCAGCGGCTCGCACTCGACCTCGGTGCGTCGTCGGCGCAGGGCGCGTACGACGCACCTCCGGAACCGCTCGACTCGGCGATCCTGTTCGCCCCGGCCGGGGAACTGGTGCCGACCGCACTCGAAGCTCTCGACGCGGGCGGAACCCTCGCCCTGGCCGGCATCCATCTCACCGACGTGCCGACCCTGAACTATCAACGACACCTGTTCCGGGAGAAGACGGTTCGCAGCGTCACCGCGAACACCCGCCGCGACGCGCGCGAATTCCTCACGTTCGCGGGCGAACACCGCCTGCACGTCACCACGACCCCGTACCCGCTCGACCGGGCCGACCGGGCACTCGCGGACCTGTCCGCGGGCCGCTTCGCCGGGGCAGCGGTGCTCGTGCCGTGACCCCCTGTCCCGGTGCGCGGCGGTGCGAACCGTAACGGTCAGGATCGGTCGAGACCGGCCAGCCAATCCCGGATCCGTTGTGCTCCTTCTGCCGTCGTCTGCAGACCGAGGGCCTGAGCCTGCTTCCCGTCGAGCACGAGAACTCGGTCGCCGCGCACCGCGGCCAGTTCGCTCACCGCGGGGTTCGACAGCAACGGCACGAACGAGTCCCGGTCGGCGCCGAGCATGTCCACCAGGAGGACAGCATCGGGGTCGGTCCGCACGACCTGCTCGGGGTCGGCAGTCAGGCCGGCGGATTCACCCCCGTGCCGGGGGTGATGATCGCCAGGTCCGGGTCCGCCGCGGGGATCTGCTCGGGATCCACGGACCCGTGAGCTGCCACGGCTTCCGACTGGACACCGGGGTCGGCGAACGCGGTGCGGAACTGTCCGGCGGCCAACGCCAACGACTCGCCCTCACACGCGCAATCCTCCACGACGGGCAGGTCGTCATCGTGGATGAGGGAACGAGCCCGGTCGCCGAGAGAATGGAGAACCGCGTGCTCGAACGCCTGCAGCCGTCTGGGCGGACCGCACCGTTCTGTGGATAACGCACCGGCCCTCCAGTCTCCGACTGTGCGACAGCGCGTTCCGCGTGGACGACGACGGACTCGTACCGCTGGATCGCGATCCCCTCGATCGCGACGAGGACGCGCTCGCGCGGTGACCAGCCGGCGAGCGCGGGCGCACCGCCACCCCGGTGCATCCCGCCCCGACAGCGCAATCCGCCCGACAACCGGCCACAGCAACAGCAACGGATAAGCTCGTCGTGCACCTCACGAGAATGGAGGCACTACCCATGAGCACACACGTGACCAAGGCCGTCGTCGCAGGCTTGGACGGATCCGCTACCGCCGCCGCCGCCGCCCGGTGGGCCGCAGCCCTCGCCGCCCGACTGGATCTCCCCCTGCGCCTCGTCCACGCACTCCCCAGCGAGGGCATCTTCTACAGCGAGTCCGCGGTGCTCATCCAGTCCCAGATGTTCGATCAGCTCAGGGCCGACGGCGAGAAGCTGCTCGCCGACGTCAGCGACCTGATCCGCGCCGAACAGCCCGGCCTCACGGTCGAGAGCTACATCGGCCCCGGCCCCGCCACCAACTCGCTGCTCGAGGCCGCCGACGACGCCCACGTCGTCGTGGTCGGCGCGACCGGCGCCGGAGCGATCGAGAACTTCTTGCTCGGTTCCACCGTGCTGCGCATCGCCAATCACGCACCGTGCCCTGTCGTGGTGTGGCGCGGCGACAACACGAACCCGCTGCCGAACGACAAGCCGATCGTCGTCGGTGTCGACGGCAGCGAACTGTCCAGCACGGCAGTGGCACACGCCTTCAAGCTCGCGGACGCCCTCGGAGTGCCGCTCGTCGCGGCGCATTCCTGGATCGGCGACGCGGCGCTCGGCACCGGTGCGACCGCGGCGCTCGTGGACTGGGACGCGGTGCAGGAATCGGAAACCGCGGTGTTCGCGGAAGCACTCGCCGGCAAGCAGGACGAGTACCCCGACGTCGAGGTGCGCCGCGTCGTCGAACGCGGACCCGCTGCGAAGGTTCTGCTCGGCCAGCTCGACGACGCACAGCTCGTCGTCGTCGGCAGCCATGGCCGCGGCCAGTTCGCCGCAGCCCTGCTCGGCTCGACCAGCCAGAACCTGGTGCACAAGGCCCCCTGCCCGGTCCTGATCGCCCGCAACACGTAGCACCCGGCCGCGGCATGATCTGCGCGGCGTCCTTCGGGCCGCGGCACTATCTGCGCGGCGTCCTTCGGGCCGCGGCACTATCTGCGCGGCGTCCTTCGGGCCGCGGCACTATCTGCGCGGCGTCCTTCGGGCCGCGGCACTATCTGCGCGGCGTCCTTCGGGCCGCGGCGGGCCGGCGAGACCTTCGTCAGCCCGTCGCGGTGCCGAACAGGTAGCCGACCGCGAACGTGACAGCCATCGCGATCGCACCGCCGACCACGACCCGCAGCACCGCCCGCCCGCGCCGGGCACCACCCAGACGCGCACTGATAGACCCGGTCAGAGCCAGCGCCAAGAGCACCGCCACGAATGTGATCGGGATCCGCAGATGCTCCGGCGGCAGCACCACCACCAGCAGCGGCACCAGCGCACCGATCGTGAACGACACCGCCGACGAGAACGCCGCCGCCCACGGATTCGCCAGTTCGTCCGGGCGGATTCCCAGTTCGACCTCCGCGTGCGCGGCCAGCGCGTTGCGTTCGGTGAGTTCCTTCGCCGCCGCGCGCGCGGTGTCCGGTCCGAGACCCTTGGCCTGCAGCAGCCCGGTCAGTTCCTCGAGTTCCGCTTCCGGCGTCTCCTCGAGCTCCCGGCGCTCCAACCGCAGCATCGCCCGTTCGGTGTCTCGTTGCGTACTGACCGACACGTATTCGCCGAGCGCCATCGACACCGCTCCCGCCGACAGACCCGCGAACCCGGCGGTGAGGATCGCCGACACCTCGGTGCTCGCCGCCGCGACACCCACCACGAGACCGGCCGTCGAGACGATGCCGTCGTTGGCCCCCATGACACCCGCGCGCAGCCAGTTCAGCTTCGCGGCGGTACCCGTCCCGTGCGGTTCGTGGACGGGACGGTCGGTGGATTCGCGAGTTGACACTCCGTCAGGCTAGAACGCTGCGGCACAACGCGGTAGCAATGCGAGGCTGTCCTCACACACCGTCAACCCGGTCCTCATCCACCGTCACCAGGGGCCCGGACCGACCATCCCGTCGAGGCGTTCGGTGTCGGGCAGTGTGCCGTCGGTCGTGTCGATCACCTGGGCGGTCGGCCACTCCTCCCGACGGTGCAGCTGCTCATCGAGCACCGCGGGTGTCGCGTCGGAAGCATCGTCCCCGCGCTCCCGCCGGGAGATGATGCGGCGCAACAGAACTGCCGGGTCGGCACAGCATTCGATCTCGATCACGTCGGCGGTCGCCTCGGCGCCGGCTCGTCGCGCCTCGGCACGCCGCGACTCGGACAGCCACGTCGCGTCGAGCACCACGGACGTCCCGAACGACAGCGCGATCCTCGCGCGCCGCAGCAATTCGTCATACGTCGCGTCGGTGTGTTCCCGCGTGTACAACCCGGAATCGACGTCGGCGCTCGCATCGGTCGTAGGATCGAGGCCCGCGAGTTCCTTGCGGATGACGTCGCTGCGCAGCACCACCGCGTCGAGGTGCTCCCCGACCAGCCGCGACACGGTGGTCTTGCCGGTCGCGGACAGACCACCGACGAGGACGAGCCGGACCCGTCCGCGGTCGAGGTTACGGGCGACCTGCCCGAGCAGCCCGAGCGACACTTCCCGGGACGCCGCGTCGCCCTGATCGTGGCGCAGCGCGGTGACCTTCGCACGCACCAACGCCCGGTAGGCGATGTAGTGGTGCATCAGCGTTGCGGGACACGCGTCCCCGGAGAACTCCGCATACGCCCTCATCAGCCGGTGCGCGGAGTCGCGGGCACCGAGCCGTTCGAGGTCCATCGCGAGGAACGCGATGTCGAGTGCACCGTCGCCGTAACGCAGTTCGTCGTCGAACTCGAGGCAGTCGATGATGCGCGGGCCGTCGTCGAGGCAGAAGATGTCGTCGGCGAGCATGTCGCCGTGCCCGTCCACGGCACGACCGTCCGCGATGCGCGCCGCGAACAGCGGCCCCCGCCCCTCCAAGTACCGGGTCGCGGACGTGCGGATTTTCGCGAGCACCGCGGCGGCGTCGATCCCGACCGGAAGCCGCTCGAGATGGTCGAGGCTCTGACTCCACAGGTCCGTCAGGAAATCCACGGTCGCACATCGGTCGATTGCCGGGTCCTGCGGCGATTCGGCATGCAGCCCGGCGATCTGCCGGGCCACCGAGTCCACGACGGAGTCGATGTTCTCGCCACGCGCCACGAGCGCGGCCAGCCGGCGCTCGTCCGGCAGGCGCCGCATCTCGACGAGGTGCTCGCAGACCTGCCCGTCGGGGCCGTGGACGTCGGCGACCCCGAGGTATACGTCGGGCGCCAGCCGACGGTTGAGATCGACCTCGCGGTGGCACATGCTCTCGCGCGCCGCACGGGTGCGATTGTCGAGGAAACCGAGGTCGAGCGGCTTCTTCATCTTGTGCACCCGGTCGCCGACGAAGAACACCACCGACGTGTGGGTCTCCCGGATCTGCGCGTACGGGCCGGTTTCGGACACCGTCTTCCCTCCGTTCCCGACACCCGCTCCGCTGTACGGGCGCGTCGTGGTCAACCATGCCTCAGCGTGCACCCGTTCGCCCGGCGACGCCAGGGCGGTGGCCCCGTCGTGTCGTTGTACCGAGCACAGCCCTGTTCACGCGGTAGTTTGCTGTGGGGCGGCACGGCAGACGGGGAGGCATGGGTGTGAAAGGGCAGAGCGGCTCGGAGGTATCGGGCTCGGGGACATCGAGCCGGCCGACCGTGGTGGTCGCCGCGGCCACCACGTCGATCGAGCGAGACCTGATCACCCGCTGGATGCGTTCCGGCGGTCTGCCGGCCGAATACGACACGGACGCCACCCCCGCGGTCCTGGATCTCGATTCGAAGGTTCTGGCCGCCGAACTGGTGCCACGCAGCGACGATCCACTGATCGTGCCGGTGAAGGTGGTGTGGCTGCCCTCCGCACGCGACGGTGCCCGTCGCGTGCGGTTCTCCGACATACTGGCGCTGACCAATCCGCGCAATCCGAACCGGCTGATCCAGCAGTGGCTCGTCGGCCGGTCCTCGGACCGGCACCGCATCGTTGTCGCGGACCCGGCGCCGCTGAGCGAGCTGCAGGCGTCGCTGCAGGCGGACGACGGCGATCCGGCACCGGACTTGCTCGCCCGGCACATCACCCGGCGCGCCGTAGTTGCGCTCGAACGTTCCGAACGCGCCGTCATCGGCGACCGTTACAAGGTGCCGCGTCTCGTGGCCGAGCAGATCATGGATTCGGGGTCGTTCCGGCGGCGCCTCGAGGCGATCGCCGAGGAACACAACATCTCCCGCGAGGAGGTCGACTCGCGGGCGCGAGCAGTCCTCGGGGAACTCGTCGCCGTGCAGTCCCGCCTGGTGACCGACCTGTTCACGCAGGCGATGCGTCCGCTGCACTCGTCGGCCTGGAGTGTGCACGCGGACGAGTCGGGACTGCGGTCGCTGCGGGAACTCAACCGGCGTCGGCCGCTGGTGTTCCTTCCGTCGCACCGCTCGTACGCCGACGCGTTCGTGCTCGGTGACATCCTCGCCAACAACGAATTCCCGCGAAATCACCTGATGGGTGGCGCGAACCTGACGTTCTGGCCGATCGGGCCGATCGCGCGTCGCACCGGCACCGTGTTCATCCGCCGCAGTTTCGGCGACGACGCCGTGTACAAAGCGGCACTCGAGGAGTACTTCGCGTACCTGCTGACGAAACGCTTCAACCTGGAGTGGTACTTCGAGGGCGGGCGTACCCGCACCGGCAAACTGCGAGCGCCGAGGTTCGGGCTGCTCAACTACGTGGCCAACGCGATCCGGACCGGCCGCGTGGAAGACGCCATGCTGGTGCCGGTGTCGATCACCTACGAGGGACTCGCGGAGGTCGCCGCGGTCGCCGCCGAGCAGACCGGTGCGACGAAGAAGCCGGAGGGCCTGACCTGGCTGGCCCGCTACGCCCGCAATCAACGACGCAGCGCCGGCAACGTGTACGTCCGGTTCGGGGAGCCTCTGTCGATGCACGGACTGCTGGCCGGCAGCGGCGATCCCGAACTATCCGAACCCGCCCGAGACGAGACCGAGCATTCCGAACGGACCCGCAAAGCGCTGCAGAAGGTCGCGTTCGAGGTCGCGGTCGGCATCAACGGCGCCACCCCGATCACGGTGAACTGCCTGGTGACACTGGCACTGTTGGGCGTGCGCGACCGGGCGCTGACGCTCGACGAGGTGCGTGCGGTGATCGCCCCGGTACGCCGGTACATCGAGGCCCGCAACCTGCCGCAGGGTGAACTGTCCGTCCTGGACATGGAGGGTGGGCTCGCGAGGGTACTCGGCTCGCTCACCGACGCCGGCGTGGTCACCACCTATTCCGGCGGTGAGGAACCGGTCTACTCGATCCAGCGCGGCCAGCACCTGGTCGCCGCGTTCTACCGCAACAGCGGGGTGCACTGGTTCGTCAACCGCGCGATCCTCGAACTGTCGATCCTCTGTGCACACATGAACCCGGACGAAAACCCGGTGGTGGTCGCGTGGGAGGAGGCGAAGAACCTGCGCGACCTGCTCAAGTTCGAGTTCTTCTTCCCCGATCGCGACACCTTCGAAGCCCAGATGCGCGCCGAGCTGGCGCTGCTGGTCGCCGAGTGGAGCGACGAGCTGCCCCGATCCGAGCAGGTCGCGCTGTCCGCGCTCATCGAGACCGGGTTCTTCATGGTGCACCGCACGCTACGGTCGTTCTTCGACGCCCAGCTCGTCGTCGCCGAGCGGCTGGCGTTGCGGGACCCGTCGCTGAAACTGGACCGCACCGCGTTCCTCGACGAATGCGTGGCGGTGGGTACCCAGATGCTGCTGCAGGGCCGGTTGTACGGACCGGAATCGGTGTCGTCGGAGTTGTTCGCGACCGCGCTGCAGCTGGCGGGCAATCGAGGTCTGCTCGAGACCGGCGGAGAAGAGGTCCGCGAGCGGCGCCGCGCGTTCGCGGCGGACCTGCTCGCCGTCGGCAAGCGCGTCCAGCTCGCGGAGTCTCTCGACGTGTCGAACAGGAAGGCGGATCGGTGAACATCGAGCAGGCACTGGAGCGGGTCCGGACCGGACCGCAGGGACCTCGGATCGCAGCACTCTTCGATTTCGACGGCACCATCGTGCACGGGTTCTCGGGGGTGCACTTCTTCCGGGACCGGCTACTCGCCGGGAAGGTCAGCGCGGCGGAACTGGCCGGTACGATGCTCAACGGACTACGTGGCACCGACAGCGAGTCCGATTTCGAGAGGTTCGTCGCGGTCGCGTTCAAGGCGTGGGGCGGGCACACCGAGGACGAGCTGTACGAGATCGGGCAGCGACTGTTCGCATCGACGATCGCCGGGCACATCTATCCCGAAGCATGGCAACTGATCCGGGCCCACCAGGAGGCCGGGCACACGGTGGTGATCGCTTCGTCGGCATCCCGCTACCAGATCCAGGCGTCGGCGGATGTGCTCGGCGTCGAGCACATGCTGTACACACCGCTCGAGGTGAAGGACGGGATACTCACCGGCAAGGTCGACGGAAAGTCACTGTGGCGCAGCGGTAAAGCAGAGGCCGCGATCGCGTTCGCGGACGAACACGACATCGATCGTGCCGCGAGCTACACCTACTCCAACGGTGGTGAGGACGTCGATTTCCTTGCCACGATGGGCAATCCGACGCCCACGAACCCGGACGGCACGCTCACGAAGATCGCCACCGAACGCCGATGGCCGATCCTGCGGTTCCGGCCGCGCGGCACACCCGGACCCAAGGAAGTGGTGCGTACCGCGGCGGCATACGGCGGCCTGTTCGGGTCGGTGTGGACCGGAATCGGTCTCGGCATCGTCAACCGCAGCAAGAAGGTCGCGCTGGATTCGATGTTCGGCATCGGTTCCGACGTGTCCCTCGCACTGGCCGGCATCGACGTGCGTGTGCACGGCGAGTCCAATGTGTGGGCACAGCGCCCGGCGGTGTTCATCTTCAACCACCAGAGCCAGCTCGATCCGATCATCCTCGCGAAGGTGCTGCGGCACGACTTCACCGGCGTCACCAAGAAGGAGATGGCGAACGATCCCCTGTTCGGGCCGTTGCTGCGCTTCGTCGGTGCCGCGTTCGTCGACCGCAGCAACACCGACCGCGCGAAGGCCGCCCTCGGGCCGGTCGTGGACACGCTGCGCGGCGGCACGTCCGTCGTCATCGCTCCGGAGGGCACCCGCTCCCTGACGCCCGAGATCGGGCGTTTCAAGAAGGGCGCGTTCCACATGGCGATGCAGGCGGGCGTGCCGATCGTGCCGGTGGTGATCCGCAACGCCGGTGAACTGCTGTGGAAGCACTCGACACTGGTGCGATCCGGCACGGTCGACGTCGCGGTCCTCGAACCGATCGACGTGAGCGACTGGACGCAGGAGAACCTCGACGAATGGATCCGGGCCGTCGAGAACCTCTACCGGCGCACGCTCGCCCACTGGCCTGCGGTTGTATAACGAGCATGAGCGACAGCGATTCCGGCGAGCCTCACGACACCGACGGGGGCCGCGGCGACAGCGGCAACGGAGGTAGGGAGGGGGACGCACAGGGTCGTGGGGACGGAGGTCGGGGTCGAGAGGACGGCGGGAACAGCGGGAACGGCAGCGACACCGGGAACGACAGCGACACCGGGAACGGCAGCGACACCGGGAACGGGAACGGCCTGAAACCTGCGCACCGGCGATACCTGAAATGGATCGTCGGGGTCGTGCTCGTCGTGGTCCTGACGGTCGAGGCGATCCTGATCTGGCCGGAGCTGTCGAACAGCGTCAAGACCCTCGGCGATCTGCACTGGCAGTGGGTCGCCGTCGCGATCGGGGCGTCGCTGCTGGAGATGTCGAGTTTCGCGCGGGTGCAACGCACCCTGCTGGCCGCGGCCGATGTCACCGTTACGCAACGCCAGTCGCTGTCGGTGTCCTATGCCGCGAACTCCATGAGTGTCACCCTTCCCGGTGGGCCCGTCCTGGGGACCACCTTCACGTATCGGCAGATGCGCAAGTGGGGCGCGAGCCCGGTGGTCGCGACCTGGCAGTTGGTGATGGCCGGCCTGCTGCAGGTCGCGGGCCTGGCGCTGCTGGGGCTCGTCGGGGCACTGCTCGTCGGCGCGGCCACCAACCCGTTCTCCCTGATCTTCTCGATCGGCGGGTTCGCAGCCTTCGTCGTGCTGGTGCAGTATGCGGCCAGCAATCCCGGATCGCTGGAGTCGATCGGCATCATCGCGCTGCGCGGTTTCAACCGGTTGCGCAAGAAGCCGGAACGCACGTGGGTGCGGGCCTGGAAGCGGATCGTCGACCAACTCAGCGCCGTTCAACTGGACCGGCCGCATACGCTGAGGGCCTTCTCGTGGTCGATCCTCAACTGGTTGTGCGACGGGGCGTGCCTGGCGTTCGCCGCGTACGCGATCGGGGGCACCCCCAGCCTGGCGGGTATCGCGGTCGCCTACGCGGCCGGAACCGCGGCGAGCCGCGCGATTCCGTTGCTACCCGCCGGCCTCGGCGTCATGGACGCGGTGCTCGTGCCGGCGCTGACCGCGAGCGGCATGACCGGCGCCCAGGCTCTGTCGGCCGTCGTCGTGTACCGCCTGATCAGCTTCCTGATGATCGCGGTGATCGGGTGGATCGTGTTCGCACTGCGCTATCGGGGCGCACCGGCCGACGACGAGCCCGGCCCCGACCTGGGCACGCTGTGGAAGGACGACTGACGCTCGGTCACGGCAGGTGCATGAGCTGTCCCGCCAGGCCGAACAACCGGTTGGCGAGTTTCACGACGGGAATTCCCAGTGGCAGCAGCAGGATCGTCACGCACAGCACCGCACCGACCAGCCACACCACCGCCGCGAGCACTCCTACGACCGTGCCGAGCACGGCTGTCAGAAGTCCCACCACTACGCCGAGCAGACCCTTCAACACTCCCATGACGTACTCCCGGTGACGAATCCCCCTGTTTCCGGGGTCCTCTGCTCCCAGTGTCCTCCTCTGCGATCCCACGGGGATCCGACCGCATCGATCGATGCCGATCCGATTCGGGCACACGAGACATTTCGTTTGCATAACGCAGTTGCGCGGCGGGCTCGCGTTCGTCCGGCTCGTGTGATCTGCTGTCCCCAGCACCCTCAACTATCACTTGAGACTTTAGAGTTTGTCCCGGGGTGCGGACGACCACCGTCCCGACACGCACAGGAGCAGTTCATGACACGCAGGACCACCCGTCATCGGATGCGTCTGACAGGTGCCGCAGCCGTCGTCACGGCAGCCGTCGCGCTCGCCCTCCCGACCGTTGCGTCGGCGGACCCCGTCGCCCCCGCCGAGCCGGCACCCGCAGTCGACCCCCTGCCCACAGTGCTCGATGCGCTTCGCAGCTCAGCGGGCGTGGACCCCACCGCGGTCGCCGCAGCGGAAGCGATCGCCGGCGCGCGCGGTGGCGTCACCGATGTCGCCGACGCGAGCCCTGTCACCGCCTACCAGGATGCCGTCGACTTCCTGCGCAAACTCGGCATCGAGCCGTTCCTGTACCCGACCGGCGCACCCTTCTGCAACGACAACAGCGGTCTGCCGCTCGGCATCGCACCCGCCGTCGCGGGCGCAGTCCCCGGACCGTGGCCGAACCTGGCTCCGCTCCCGCTGCTGAAGGATCTGAAGATCAACGCCGTCGACGCCGGCCAGACACTGTTCGCGTTCGTCCCGGCCGCGATCGAGCGCGACGGCGAGGACACGACCGGGATGCAGGTCGCGTGGTTCAACATCAGCACGTTCCAGGGCGGTTTCGTCCCGATGGGCACGGTCGCCGAGGCCGCGGCCGCCGCGGTGCCGGACACCGTTCCGAACGAGTTCAAGTCGCTCGCCGCCGGGGCCATCTCCCAGTTCTTCGCGAGCGCCGTTCCGCTCGGCGGCGCCCGCGTCGCGCCGGTCGACACCGGTTCCGGCACGGTCCTCGCGGCCGTGTTCGGCACGGTCACCAACGGCGAAACGTCGTGCTTCTTCCTGCCGACCGTCGGAATCGTCGACGTCCCCGCCACAGCCGGATAGCACTCGGGGCGCGACCCCCACAGCTCCGCCGACCCGGTCCCCCACTGCGTGGGGCCGGGTCAGCCCGCCTGCTGCAACCGTTCGAGCCGGGAGAACACCAGTCCGACCGCGGTATCCATGTGCGCGATCACCTCTTCCGCGGTGTGCCGGCCCGCCGCCCAGCTCACCAGGCTCGACATCCACACGTCGGTGATGATGCGCACGGCGTTGAGCAGTTCCTCGGTGATGGTCTCGATTCCCGCAGCGCGCGCGTACATACCGGTGATGACCCGGCCGAGGCGGTCCAGTTCGGCCGACGACGAGGCGTCGGCGAACATCGACGCACGCACCAGCGCGTCGTACAGCCGGCGTTCGCTTTCGAGCTGCGCGAGCGCCCCGTGCAGCACCCACATGACCCGCTCCTGCGGTGACGAGCCGGGCGTGTGCTCGACGTCGAACTGCGCCGCGAACTGCTCGAACAGTTGCAGCATCGCCACCACGAGCAGGTGGTTCTTCGACGGGAAGTAGCGGTACACGGTACCGAGCGCGACCCCGGAGCGTTCCGCGACCGCGCGCATCTGCACCGCGTCGTATCCGCCCTCCGCGGCGAGTTCCTTCGCCGAGGCGATGATGCGGTCGTACCGAGCGCGTTGCGCGGGTCTGAGTCCCGCGCCCGGCTCCGCCTCGCCCGTCGTCGGCTCCTTCGCCATCACCGTCACCTTCCGTGTGGTCTACCGGACCAGCCTAGTGGAGCGCCATTCATCACCTTCCGCACTCGACGGCACGGCACGCCAACCCCGCGACGAACCCCCGTGTCCCACTCGACGAGACCGCGAGAGCGCCCCGGCCATCCCTGGACCAGCGCATATTCAGCAATCGGACACAAAATCAGACACCTGTCCAATTAGCTCTTTCCCCGCGGGATAGAACGCGTTACATTTCTTGACAGTCACCGGAAAAGAGAGGGAGCACCGTGCGCCACGGCATCACCCTGTTCACCAGCGATCGCGGCATCCGACCCGAGACGGCCGCGCAAGCCGCCGAAGCACACGGCTTCGACAGCTTCTACGTGCCCGAGCACACCCACATTCCGATCAACCGGGAATCGGCCCATCCCGGAACCGGCAACGAGACGCTGCCCGACGACCGCTACATGCGCACCCTGGACCCGTGGGTCACGCTGGGCCTCGCCGCTGCCGTCACCTCGACCATCCGTCTCGGCACGTCGGTGGCGCTGCCGCTCGAACACGACCCGATCACCCTGGCCAAGACCATCGCGACCCTCGACCATCTCTCCGGCGGACGCGTCGTTCTCGGCGCCGGATTCGGCTGGAACGCCGAGGAACTCGCCGACCACGGCGTTCCGCCCAAGAAGCGCCGGACCGCACTGCGCGAGTACCTCGAGGCGATGGCCGCGCTGTGGACTCAGGAAGAAGCCGAATATCACGGCATGTTCGTCGAATTCGGCCCGAGCTGGGCGTGGCCCAAGCCCATCCAGCAGCCGCGTCCGCCGATCCTCCTCGGCGCCGGCCCCACCGACCGCAACTTCGAGTGGATCGTCCGCTCCGCCGACGGCTGGATCACCACCCCACGCGACCGCAACATCGACGAGCATGTCCGGCGCCTGCAGAAGATGTGGACCGAGGCCGGACGTGAAGGCAGCCCCGAGGTACTCGCCCTGGCCGGTCGTCCCGACCTCGACGAACTGCGTCTCTGGCGCGAAAATGGCGTCACCGAAGTAGTTTTCGGTCTGCCAGACCGCTCCCAGGACGAGGTCCTCGCGTACATCGAACGTCTCGCGACCACGATCGCCGGATACTGAAACCCCACGACCAGAACGGATCACCTCAACACCTCTCCTGCCCGAAGACGGAAGATTCCCGATTCAGACCGCACCAGCACCACCACCCGAAGGAGGCGGATCCCCCGTGACCTACGTCGACGCCGGTGTGGCCGCTCCTCGATCAGGCCGGCCTCGGCGGTGGCGTCCGGCGGCAGCCGGTAATTGTAGCGCCCCAACTCGGTTCGCATGCGCGGCATTGGCTGACCGACCCACCGACAAGGTTTGCCCGACACCACGACACACTCGGAAGGAGGACGGCGCTTTCTCCCTCGTGAACGAGGAAACATCCGCGCCGAACATCGAATGACCTCAACTCCCCTGCACCCCTTGCGCGCCGAGGAGATCCCTGCCTGGGACCTCGAAGCCGACGTCGTCATCGCCGGCAACGGCATCGCCGGGGTCTCCGCGTCCATCGAGGCTGCCCGTGCCGGAGCCGACGTCCTGGTCCTCGAACGTACCGGCGGCTGGGGCGGAGCGGCCTCACTGTCGGGCGGCATCCTGTATCTCGGCGGCGGCACCCCGCTGCAGAAGGCACTCGGCTTCGAGGACACCCCCGAGAACATGAAGACGTTCATGGCGGCTGCGCTCGGTCCCGGCACCGACGACGCGAAGCTCACCGAATACTGCGAGGGCAGCGTCGACCACTACAACTGGCTGGTCGAGAACGGCGTCGTGTTCAAGGAGAGTTTCTGGGGCGAACCGGGCTGGGAGATCCCCGGCGACGACGGCCTCATGTATTCCGGTGGGGAGAACGCCGCGCCGTTCAACGAGATCGCCACCCCGGCGCCCCGTGGGCACGTGCCGCAGATGAGCAACAAGCGCACCGGCGAGCAGGGCGGCGGCTACATGATCATGAAGCCGCTCGCCGAGACCGCCGAAAAGCTCGGCGTCAAGGCAGAATACGACGTGCGCGTGCAGCGCCTGATCGTCGACGACAGCGGGCGCGTCGTCGGTATCGCCGCGAAGCGGTACGGCAAGGACCTGCACGTGCGAGCGCGCCGCGGCGTCGTCCTTGCGACCGGCAGCTTCGCGTACAACAAGGAGATGATCGAGGCCTACGCGCCGAACCTGATCGGCCGTCCCGGTGCCGCCATCGAGGAACACGACGGTCGCGCCATCCGCATGGCGCAGGCCCTCGGCGCCGACCTCGCGCACATGGATGCCACCGAGGTCGCGTTCTTCGGCGATCCGCAGCTCATGGCGCGCGGAATCCTCGTGAACGCACGTGGCCAGCGGTACGTCCCGGAGGACACCTACCCGGGCCGGATCGGTCAGCTCACCCTGCTCAAGAACGACAACCAGGCCTTCCTCGTCATCGACGAGGCCGCCTACGAAGAGGGTTCCGCTGCACGCAGTTCCACCCCGTTCTTCCGGTTCCAGCCGAAATGGGTGGCCGAGTCGGTCGAGGAACTCGAATCGGAGATGGGCCTGCCCGCCGGGACCCTGCAGGCCACCGTCGAGGTCTACAACCGGCATGCCGAGAACGGCGAGGACCCGGTCCTCGGGAAGAAGAGCGAGTGGGTCAAGCCCATCGGCACCCCGATCGCGGCGCTGGACCTGCGCAACTTCACGGCCGGGTTCACTCTCGGCGGCCTGCGCACCACCGTCGACTCGGAGGTGCTGCACGTCTCCGGCCAGCCGATCCCCGGCCTGTTCGCGGCCGGTCGCTGCACGTCCGGAGTGTGTGCCGGGGGGTACGCGAGCGGAACTTCCCTCGGCGACGGCAGCTTCTTCGGTCGCCGCGCCGGCATCTCCGCCGCCAAGGGCTGACGCACCCGCACTCCCCGGCACCCATCACCGGTGGATGCTTCCCGATTCGGAATCCGCCCGCTCTGCACGTTGGTTGCCAGGATGGTCGTGAGACACCCGGCAACCAACGCGGGGAACGGACACAGAGATGATCGACATCCCGATCGGACGGACTCCTACCGGTAAGCGTTCGTTCACGATGGCGTACATGCCGGTCGACGGCCCCGTACGGAGTCCCGCACGGGCCGTCATCGGTCACTCATCAGGGTCCGCTGAGCGGCAACAGGCACCCGCCGCCGATCAGAAGAGAGTGCCGAGGTCGCGGCGGACGATGTCGTCGGCGCCGAACTCGGCGAGCGCGGCGATCGTCATCGACGGGTTGCACGCGCCGGTCGAGCCGGGAATCTTCGCCCCGTCCACGACGTAGAGCCCGCGTTGCCCGTGCACCCGGCCCGCGTCGTCGCACACCGCATCGAAGGTGGCACCGCCGAGCGGATGGAAGGTGTTGACGTCCAGCGAATTGACATCCAACAGCACCGCGGCGGGGCCTGCGATCTGACGGATGCGCGCCGCGATCGCGCGGGTCAGGTCACGATCGTAGGCCTGGTCCCAGGTGAGCACCGCATCGTCGCGCGTCGCGTCGTAGTGCCAGCGGCCGAGCCCCTTGACTGTGCCGAACCCGATCACCGAGGTGGTTCCCAGATCGACCGGGAACGGCACCGGGCCGGTCACGATCGTCAGCGCACCCGCCGGGTTGTCGAAGTCCCGGAACCCGACGCAGGCCGGACCACCCTGGAACGCACCGGGGCTGAGCAGCGGCGTGGTCACCGAGAAGACCCGGTCCCCGTTGTTGCCCCAGCCGGCACCGACACCGTCCGGTAGATCCGGCACCAATCCCTTCGCCTTCGACTTGACGAGCAGCCGTGTCGTCCCGGGTGATCCGGCGCCGAGGAACAGCGCGTCCGCGACGATCCGCTTGCGTTCGACGACGGTGCCGTCGGTCGCGAGCCGGTCGGTGTGCGCAACCCACCGTCCGCCGGCGTCGCGTTCGATGTCGTTGACGCGGTGCAGGGTTGCGACGTGGACGTTGCCGGTGGCCTCGGCCTCGGCGAGCCAGGTGACGTCGACGGAGAACTTGCCGCCGTTGTTGACCCCGTAGATGAGATCGCCGTTGGTGTACGACGGGGACAACTCCCCGGCCAGTTCCCGGCGCGCGAAGTCCCAGTCGATGGGCATCGGCACCCGGAATGCGTCCAGGCCCTCGGCGGTGGCGCGCTCGAGGAACTGACGCGAGGACCGATACTTCTCGTGATGCAGAAGGTCGTCGGGAATGGTGGCCAGATGCAATGTCCGCGCTACCCGCGGAAAGTACTCGCGATCGAGCAGGTCGTAGTCGATCCGGCCGGACACCGACCGCGCGAATTGTTCTTCGTTCGGCTGCAACGTCATACCGTGATAGAGCAGAGAACTGCCGCCGACGCCGGCACCGCACAGGATGTCGATACCGTTGCCCTTCACCCGTTCCATCAGACCGGTGTACGGCAGCGACGGAATCGGTGGGGCACCGGTCATCACCGGCAGCGGCGACAGCCATGATGCGCGATGGTCCGGGGCCAGCATGTGCGGGAACGTCTGCGAATTCGGCCCGGTGGGCCAGCGCAGCCCGCGTTCGAGCACGAGCGTCTGCACACCCGCGCGGCCGAGGTGCGCGGCGGTGATCGCGCCACCGAAGCCGCTGCCGATCACCACGGCGCGGTGACGTTCCTCGGTGACGTCGGCTCGAGCCCGCGGTGTGCGGGCGACGGTCAGGGCGAGTGCGGCGGCCGCGGCACCGCCCAGCAGGGTCCGGCGCGACAGCGCAGTATCCACGTGGATGTCTCCTCGCGAGAGGGACCGGTCCGCGTCGGTGCTCCGCCGCGGACCGGTGCGTCAGATGGTGTGGTGTGCCTCGGTTCTCGACGCGTAGTCGTGCGCCCAGCGATAGTCGGGTTTGCCGCTCGGGGTGCGCTCGACGGTGTCGGACACCCAGATCGAACGGGGAATCTTGTAGCCGGCGAGTGTGCGGCGAGCGTGCCGTTCGACGTCGCCGATGTCGAGTACGCCAGCCTCGCGGGGACGGATCACCGCGGCCACCCGTTGTCCCCACCGCTCGTCGGGCACACCGATGACGATCGCGTCGTACACCGCGGGATGCGCCTTGAGGACCGCCTCGACCTCCTCGGCGAACACCTTCTCGCCACCGGTGTTGACGACCATGTTCCCGCGGCCGAGCAGCGTGATCGTGCCGTCCTCCTCGGCGCGGGCACGGTCGCCGGTGACGACGAGCCGTTCACCGTCGATCACCCTGAAGACCTCAGCGGATCGAACCGGATCGTTGTAGTACCCGACCGGCACATGACCCTTCTTCGCGAGCCAGCCCTCGCCACGGGTGACGGGCCGGCCGTCGTCGTCGACGACGCAGGAGCCCCGTCCCGCACCGATCCGCGGTCCGCTCTCCTGCACAAGACCTTTGGTCGCGATGCCGATGCCGCTGAAACCGGTTTCCGACGATCCGACCGAATCGGAGATGAGCACACCGGGAACCGCGTCGAACATCGCGTCCTTGACCGACTGCGAGAACAGTGCGGCACCGGACGCGACCACACCGAGCCCGGTCGGGTCGTAGCCGCCCCCGGTGAGCGCGTCGACGAGCGGCCGGCCCATCGCGTCCCCGGTGATGACCATGACCTGCGGCCGGTGCCGCTGCACGATCTCCCATGTGCGGTGCGCGTCGAAATGATGATCGAGTAGCACCGTGTTGCCCGAGAACAGCGCGTTGCACGTGGTCATCAACGCGGAGGTGTGGATGAGCGGCGGCAGCAGCAACCACCGGCTCGGTTCGGCAGCGGCCGCTGCGAGCCGGGACTGGTGGTATTCGTCCGGGACGGGTTCGCCGCTGTAGAAGTCGGATCCGCCGGCCAGGACCCGCCAGATGTCCTCCTGCCGCCACACCACGCCCTTGGGGCGGCCGGTGGTTCCGCCGGTGTAGATGATGTACCGGTCGTCGCCGGAGCGCGCACCGAAGCCGCGTTCGGGTGAACTCGCCGCGAGTGCCTCCTCGTACGACGACGGGTCCGCGTGCCGGTCGTCGACGACGAGACGGTGTCGCAGGTTCGGCACCGACGGCCATACGTCCTCGACGATCTGCCCGTACGTCCGGTGGAACACGAGTGCGTCGAGGTCGGCGTTGCCGTACAGGTATGCGAGTTCGTCCGACGTGTAGCGGTAGTTGACGGTGATCGGCACCGCCCGGATCTTGAACGCCGCGAAGACGGTTTCGACGGCCTCGACCGAATTGTGCAGGTGGATACCGATGTGACTGCCCTCGCCGAATCCGGCGGCAGCGAAATGGTGGGCGAGCCGGTTCGCACGAGCGTCCAGTTCCCGGAACGTGACCTGACGGTCGCCGACGATCAGCGCCACACGATCCGGCACCGCGTCGACGGCGTGTTCGAGCAGGTCCGCAAAGTTGTGGGCCACGCAGAGATCCTTTCGGGTCGTGCGCTCAGACCACAGTGAGCGGCAAAGGGATTCCTCGATCTGCAAAGACGAAACTCGCGCCCGAGCTGAACCTGGTGATAGCGACCTCGCCGCATTCCTTCGCGGGCGCCGACTCCACGATCACCTCGACGATCAGCGCAACTGCGTCCTCGGCGACGACCCGCACGGAGAAGTGCGGATCCACGCCGCGGACAAGGGCATTCAGTGCCCCGAGATGCTCGCCGTCGACCAGTGTCGGCCAGGCACCGTCCGTGTGCGCTCCCCCACCGCGGCGGATACACAGCTCGAGTCTCTGCCCGTCGAACCGGATGTCGCGGTCGACGTACTGCTGCGGCGCGAACATCGGGTGCACCGACAGCACCGTCGCCAGGCCCTCGAGATCGGCGGGAAGACCGAGCGCGGCCCGGATGCGTTCGGCGGTCAGGCCCGCGATGCCGGTGAGTTGCTTACGGGTGATGATCAGGGCCGACTCCTCGTCGGCCCGTTTCCGCACGCCGAGCAGGAACCCGAGCGTGAGCAAGTGCTGCTGCAGGCACACCTCCTCCGCGATCCGCACGAGCGCGGAGTGAGAGAAGTCGCCGAACCGCACGTCCGAGAGCAGCGGCCCCGAATAGTCGGCGTTGCCCTCGTCGCCGGGATCGATGGGGCTCAGTTCGACGGTGACCGCGACGGCTCGCCCGATCGCCTCGGTGTGCGGTTCCATCTGCGGCGGCACGTGCGACGGGTCGATGACGACGGTCCACGCGCAGTGCGGGTTCCGATCCGCGGGTCGGCGCGGCGGACGGTGGATCGGACGCACCTGTGCGTGCGGATTGGTGGCGAGGGCGGTCGCGTCGAATGTCGGGTCCTCGATGTCGTGGCACATCGACGTCACGTAGTCGTCCCCGAGCGGCTCGACGTCCATGAGGGCGCCGCAGTGGTCAAGCCAGAATTCGCCGTGGTTCCGATCGTCCACCCGGTACCGGAAGTCCATGAACTGGGGCGGCGCACCGATATCGAGCTGCAGGCCCTTGAAGATCGTCACGACGTCGTCGCCCTCGTAGCCCAGGGCACGCTGCATGCGCTTGGTGTACCAGGGGCTCGACGCCTGCCACTCCTCGATCGCGACCTCGGCCATGCCATCGCGGCCGAACGCCGAGATCAGGTGCGCCATCCCGGAGCGGTCGATGAGCTGGCCGCACAGCAGCAGTTCCGGCACGAGCACCGCCAGGTCGCGGCGCGAGAGAGCCGCGAACGACATGTGGGCGGCCCGGTCGCCGGTACCTGATTGCGCGAGTCCGTCCGCGGCGCTCACCACAGCGGGACCGGAGACTTCCCGACCGGATACCAGCCGGGCAGCTTCTCACCGGACATCGACCGCTCGATACGCTTGTTCATGCCGTCGGACAGCGCGCCGGCGGTGATCATTTCGAGGAACAGGTGCGAGACGTTCCCGAAGTCGAAGAAGTCCCGCTGCCACGACCACTGGAAGTCGCCGCCGTAGCGGAACCAGCTGCCGCCGATGCCCTGGACGGTGTAGTGCGAGCCGTCGTCGCGGGTGGCGTCGGCGACCTGTTTCCAGAGGCCGATCACGTCGCCGGTGCGTTCGTCGACCACGAACTGCTGGTAGGGATACTCCCAGCCTTCGAGGCCGTCCATCTCCTGGCCGAGGGCCAGCTCACGGATCTCCTCACGGCCGACGGCCATGAACTCTTCCTTCGGACCGTAATTCCAGCCGTAGGTGGCGTCCTCGGTGTACATGTCCGCCAAGGGCTTCCAGTCGCCGTCGGCCTCGGCGCGCTTGTTTGCATCGATCCAGCGCTGGATCATCTCGTCCAGCTCGGCACGATCGAACGGGGCCATGGTGTCTCCTGTGGTCAGTCTTCGACGATGCTCAGTGCTCGGGTGGGGCAGTACTCGACGGCTGCTTCGACGTCGGCGCGCAGCCGTTCCGGGACGGTGTCCATAAGGATCTCCACCGTCCCGTGTTTCGCGACCGTGAAGACGTCGGGTGCTTCCATCGAGCACATCGCGTGTCCCTGGCAGAGGTCGAGATCCGCTTCGATCCTCACGGGATTCCTCATTTCCGGGCGCGACGGCGGTACCGCACCGCGCACGGTTGCGCGAGCTGCACCACCATCTTGGAATGGTCGTTGTGGTACGAGTCGGCGGGCTGTGCCATCTCGAATTCGAAGTCGCGCAGTAAGATCGAGAAGATCGCCTTGAGCTGCATCAACGCGAACGCGGCACCGACGCAGCGGTGGCGGCCGGCGCCGAACGGAATCCATGTCCAGCGGTTGACGATGTCCTCCTGGTTCGGGTCGATGTAGCGACCCGGGTCGAAGGAATCGGGGTTCGGGAAGTCCTCGGGGATCCGGTTGGAGATCGCCGGGGTCGCGCCCACCAGGTCGCCGTCGGCGATGCGGTATCCGCCGACCTCGTAGTCGCCGCGGGCGACGCGCAGCAGCAGGATCAGCGGCGGATGCAGCCGCAGCGTCTCCTTAAGCACCGCTTCCAGGACCGGGATCCGGCGCAGCGCATGAAAACTCACGTCGGCACCGTCGGCGTAGAGGGCGTCGAGTTCGGTGGTGACCTTGTCCAGGTAGTCCGGGTTGCGCAGCAACTCGATCAGCGCCCACGCGGCCGTGCCGGAGGTGGTGTGGTGCCCGGCGAACATCATCGAGATGAAGATGCCGGTCACCTCGTCCGCGCTGAACCGTTCGGTGCCGTCCTCGTTCTTGATCGAGACGAGCACGTCGAGAAGGTCGCGGTCCTCCTTGCCCTGCGGCGGATTCGCGATGCGGCCGTTCATGATCTCCTGAACGAGGGCGACCAGGCCCTCGCGGGCCTCGTCGCGGCGCCGGAAGCTCTCGATCGGCGCGTAGGGGTCGACGAATGCCAGTGCGTCCGTGCCCTTCTCGAGGTCGTGGTAGAGATGTGCGAAGCGGTCGTCGAGTTCGTCCCGGAACTTCTTGCCGATCAGGCAGGACGACGACGTGTAGATGGTCAGCTCGGCGAAGAACTCGAGCAGGTCGATCTCGCCCTCGTCGCCCCAGCCGGCGATCATGTTCTGGACTTCACGGTCGATGGTCGCGGCGTGACCCTTCATCTGCTCGCCGCGCAGCGCCGTGTTGTGCAGCATCTCCTTGCGCCGCTCCGGGCTGGCGTCGAAGACGACACCCTCACCGAAGACGGGCTTCATGAACGGGTAGGCGGCCTGCTGGTCGAGCTCCTCGTCCGCGGCGCGGAAGAAGAACTCGTTGGCCTCGGCTCCCGAGAGCAGCACGACCTTCTTGTCGGCGAGCTGGAAGACACCGACGTCCCCGCACTCCTCGCGGACCCGCTTCATCAGCGCGATGGGATCGGTGCGCAGTTCCTCGAGGTGGCCGTGTTCGTGTTCGCCTCCGGAGACGCGGAGCGGAGCCGTTGCGATGGTGGTCATGCCTGGTCCGTCCGATCGTCGTTCTTGCGCAGCGGCGCTTCGGGCTGGACCTCGACGAGCACGATGTGGGCGCCGCGGGGCGCCGACACCACCGACACCGCGGCCGCGGCGATGTCGGAGGCCCTCAGAAGGTAGGGATGGCGCGCCAGGCCCCAGTGGATCCAATCCTCGAGCAGCGGCCCGACAACCTCTTCCGGCTGGTCCATGCCCGCCGCGGTCTGGGTGGGGCCCGGACGAACCGTGGAGGCGCGGACTCCGGTGCCCTCGAGTTCCATTCGCATCTGGCGCACCAGGGCCTCGAGGCCGGTCTTGGCGCCGATGTACGCGCCGGCACGGGGCCGTGCCTCGACGGCACAGTCGGAGCCGATGACCACGAAGTCGCCGCGGGTGCGTTCGATCATTCCGGGCACGACGCGGTGCGCGAGCCGCTGGGTGCCGCCGAGGTGAACGTCGACCTGGAACTCGAAACGGTCCGGGTCCATTTCGTGCACGAGCGCGAAGTCCATGTCGCCGGCACCGGAGATCACGATCTCGGTGGGGCCGTGCGCGGCCTCGGCCGCGGTGACGAAGGCATCGACCGACTCGGTGGAGGACACGTCGAGGAAGTGGGCGATCGCCTGTCCGCCTTCGGCACGGATCTTCTCGGCGATGGCCTCGCACTCGTCGACGCGGCGGGCACCGAGCGCGACGGGGTGCCCGAGCTCTGCCAGGGCGTACGCGGTGGCGGTGCCGATTCCGGAGGAAGCTCCGCTGACGATCGCGGGCCGGCGCGCCGGGTGGGGTTCGAATCTAGGCATGACGGCGGGTCACTTTCAGGGGCAGTGCGGCGAAGCCCCGGACGTTGGTGGAGTGGACTCGTTCGCAGCGGTCGAAATCGACGTCGTAGTCGGCGACACGACGGGCGAACTGTTCGAGCGCGGTGTTCGCTTCGAGACGGGCCAGATGAGCGCCGAGGCAGAAGTGCACTCCCCCACCGAAACTCGCGAGCTTATTGGTGCTGTCGCGGCCGATCCGGTATTCGTCGGCATCCTCGAAGACCTCGGAGTCACGATTCGCCGAGCCGATGAGCAGCAGCACCTTGCCGCCTTCGGGAATGGTACGGCCGTGCAGGTCGATGTCCGTGGCGGCGGTGCGCGCAACGATCTGACTCGAGGTGTCGTAGCGCAGCGTTTCCTCGGTCCATTCGGGTGCGCGTTCCGGATCGCGCAGGACCTTCGCCGCTTCGTCCTTGCCGGCCGCGCCCCAGTAGAGCGCGTTGCCGAGGAGTTTGGTGGTGGTCTCGTTGCCGGCGACCACCATCAGGAACATGAATCCGATGATCTCGTCGTCGGTGAGCCGGTCGCCGTCCATCTCCGCGTCGAGCAGCGCCGAGGTGAGGTCCTCGGTGCGGCGGGCGCGGCGTTCGGTGAGCATGTCGGCGTAGTAGCCGACGAGGTTGAGCGAGGCTTCCATCGCGGCGACCGGGACGTCGGGTACGCCTTCCTCGCGGTGCACGACGAGGTCGGCCATGCGGCGGATCTCGGCGCGGTCCTGCTGGGGCACGCCCATGAGCTCGGAGATCACATCCATCGGCAGCTTGCCGGCGACCTCCGAGATCCAGTCGAATTCGCCTGTTTCCAGGGCGGGTTCGAGATGTCCCAGGGTGAGCTCGAGGATTCGCTCCTGCATGTCGGAGACGCGCCGGGGCGTGAAGCCCTTGGAGACGAGCTGACGCATCCGCAGGTGCCGGGGGTCGTCCATCGCGAGAAACGACATCACCTTGTGCGCGTGCGGGCCGTAGGCGGACGGATCGAGCGAAACACCGTTGGCGCTCGACAGTCTCGTGTTGTCGCGGAATCCGGTGATGACGTCCGCATGCCGCGACAGCGCCCAGAAGCCGAGTTCGTCGTTGCGATAGAGCGGCGCCTCCTCGCGCAGCCGACGGTAGGTCGGGTACGGGTCTTCGTGGAAGTCGTAGTCGTAGGGATCGAACAGCAACGGCCCGAACAGCGAGGTGTCGAGCGAGGCCTGAGACATGGGCTACTCCAATAGAAGTCTGGCGGAGGTTTCCAATCGATCGGCGAGCTTCGCGTAGGTGCCGTATCCCATTCCGGCGCGGACGAGCGCTCCCGCGTACAGCAGTTCGAGGGCTTCGAGGACATCCGGGTCGCCACCCGCACCCAGTGCCACGGACAGGCGTTCGCGGATGTCGAGGCCGATGCGGCCCCGCAGGTGTTCGACGTCCGGATCGCGACCGAGCAGGGCGCTGGTCACGGCACCGGCGAGTTCGGGTTCGTCGTCCATGAGCATCGCGATGTTGCGCAGCACGGCGGACACCCGGTCCGCGGTGCTGCCGACGATGTCGGCGGGTTCGGGCGTCGCTGCGAGCCGACGCCAGAAGACCTCGGCGACGAGATGTTCCTTGGACGAGAAGTAGGTGTAGGCGGTGGCGGGTGCGACCCCCGCCCTCGAAGCGACGGTACGCACGGTCAGACCCGCGAATCCCTCCTCCCGAAGAACCTCGACCGCAGCGCGGGTGAGGCGATCCACGGTGTCCGCCTGCTTCTCGGTGAGGCGCCGGCGGGTGGATTCGAGATTCACATTTCTGGACACGTGTCTGGACATTACTACGGTTATCGCACCGCGGCAATGCCCCATCCGCACGAAATCAGTCCTGCCGCGGGTGGATACGGACCGGCATCGCCTTGACACCGTTGACGAAGTTCGAACGCAAGCGTCGTGCCTGTCCGGCCGGTTCGACACGGTCGAGGCGCCGGGAGAGCGCCTCGAACATCGTCTCCAGCTCCAGCCTGGCCAGGTGCGCACCGAGGCAGAAGTGCACGCCCGTGCCCCCGAACGCGACGTGCGGATTGTGCTCGCGCCCGACGTCGAAGCGGTGCGGCTCCTCGAAGACGTCCCCGTCCCGGTTCGCGGCCGGGTAGTACAGGACGACCTTGTCACCGCGCTCCACCGACTGCTCCCCGATCACCGCGGGACAGATGGGGGTGCGTCGAAAACCGATCACCGGGCTCACCCAGCGCAGGATCTCCTCGACGGCATTCGGAACGAGTTCGGGCTCGCGCTGCAGCCGCCGCCACTGCTCGGGGTGATCCATGAACGCCTGCATTCCACCGGTGATCGCGTTCCGCGTCGTCTCGTTCCCCGCGATGACGAGCAGCACGAAGAACATACAGAATTCCATCTCGGTGAGCGTGTCTCCGTTCTCGTCCGGGCACACGAGCGCGGACACGATGTCGTCGCACGGCTCGATCCGGCGCCGGGCGGCAATCTCGTTGGCATACACGAAGATCTCGGCCGCGGCCAGTTCGCCGTCCTCCTGCGTGCTGCCGTACTCGGGGTCGTCCCAGCCGATCATCCGGTTGGACCAGTCGTAGAGTCGGCCCACGTCCTCCGCGGGTGCGCCGAGCAGCGCAGCGATCACCTCCAGCGGCAGCGGCGCCGCGACGATCGGCACGAAGTCGACGACCGCGCCGTCGCGCCCGGCCTCGATCAGCTCGTCGACGGTTCGTTCGCAGATGTCGCGAATGTGTCCTTCGAGTTGCTTGACGGCCCGGGGTGTGAAACCGCGGCTCACGAGCCGGCGCAGCCGGGTGTGTTCGGGCTCGTCGAGGTTGATGAGCATGGCGGCCTGCTTGAGCCGGGCCTCCTCGTCGAACTCGTCGATCTGCGTGGTTCCGAGGGCCGACGAGAAGGTGGCACTGTCGCGGGAGACCGCCATGACATCGGCGTGCCGGGTCAGCGCCCAATAGCCGGGACCGTCCGCCTCGGGCTGCCAGTGCACGGGACATCGCTGCCGGATGTCGTCGAACGCCTCGTGCGGCATCTCCTTCGCATACACATCCGGGTTCTCGAGATCGGTCCGGTACGCCGTCATGGGTTACCTCGGGTCTCGTGGATTCGAGAAACGAATGGCTCTCGGTTGTAAACTACTCCCCTTTGTTTGGAATGGAAGGGCCGTAGGATGGATTTATGGCACGTGACAACGAGCGCCCCGTCCGACGCAGGACGCTCACCCGAGACAAGGTGATCGACGCCGCGCTCGCCGTCGTCGACGAGCACGGGTGGGAGCAGTTGACGATGAGCACGCTCGCGACCCGGGTGGGTGTCACCGGTGCGTCGCTGTACAACCACGTGCGCGGACTCGACGACGTCCGGTCGGAGGTCCAGATCCGGACGATGGCCGCTCTCGGCGACCGGCTGCGGGAAGAAGCCATGGGCCGCAGCGGAATCGACGGACTACGCAAGCTCATCGCGGCCTACCGGTCGTGGACGGTGGAGAACCACCGCCACTATCGGGCGCTGACCACCGCCCCGATCGACCGCGCCGCCCTGATGGCGGCCGCACTCGACGCGAATACCGCCCTGCGCGCAGTGCTCGTCTCGTACGGTGTCCCCGAGGAGGATTCGCTCGACACCGCGGTCGCCCTGTTCGCCGCAGTGCATGGATTCGCCATGATCGAGGGAACCGGATTCCTCGGCGACGACATGGACCTCGACCACATCTTCGAGACGGTAGTGGACGGCGCACTCTCGGCGATCGCGCCGTCGCCCTCACACGACTGACCTCCCTACCCGGCTGCGCCGCCGACGAACCGCGCGATCTCCGCGATCTCCCCGATCGTCCACGGCGGCTCGGCGTTGTGGTCGCGCCACGCCAGCAGGCTCGGCTGCGGACGCGGGAGCCGCCCGACGAAACATCCCGAACCGGCGAGGATCTCGCCGGTGGAGCTGCTCGATCTGCCGCTCGTACTCCTCGCCCGTCGACAGCCGCGTCCGCGCACCCGGGCACACCGCATTGGCCCGGACCCGATGTTCACGCAGCTCTGCGGCGATCGCGAGGGTGAGACTGTTTACCGCGCCCTGCCCGCCGGATGGCCGGTACCGCTGTAGTCGCCGAGAAACGCGAACAAACTCGTGTTGACGATCGCACCGCCTCCGCGCGCCACCAGGCGCGGCGCGACCATACGGCAGGTCCGGAACGTGCCGGTCAGGTGGGCGTCGATGCCCCGGTTCGCTCCGGTCACGATCGCCACCCCACCCGTCATGTCGCCCCTTCGGTCCGGCGCGATATTGCACCGCGCATCTGTCCGAACTATAGTCCAGACAAGTGTCCAGATTATGAGGACCGTCACACGCTCGACGTCTGCACCGAACCGCAAGAACGGGGAGCACCACACCATGGCCCTGCGCCCGACAGACAGCCCGAACGACAGCTCTTCGCTGCTGGTCGACGGCAAGCTCGTCCCCGGATCCGGGGGCACCTTCGAGATCCTCGACCCCGCCACCGAGGACATCCTCGGCTACGCCGCCGACGGCACCGCAGCCGACATGGACGCGGCGATCGCCGCCGCCCGGCAGGCCTTCGACACCACCGACTGGTCCCGCGACCACGCCTTCCGCGCCCGCTGCCTGCGCCGGCTGCGCGACGCGCTCCGCGGGCACATCGAGGAGCTGCGCGAAATCACCATCACCGAGGTCGGCGCACCCCGATTCCTCACCTCCGCCGCACACCTCGAAGGCCCCGTCGACGACCTCCTTTGGTTCGCCGACCTCGCCGAGAAGTACGAATGGCAACAGGATCTCGGCAACGCGTCCCCCATGGGCGTCCCCACGCACCGATACTTGCTCAAGGAAGCGGTCGGCGTCGTCGGCGCGATCACCCCCTGGAACTTCCCGCACCAGATCAACTTCGCCAAGATCGGTCCCGCGCTCGCCGCCGGCAACACCGTCGTCCTCAAGCCCGCCCCCGACACCCCGTGGTGCGCAGCGCTCGTCGGCAGGATCATCGCCGAGGAGACCGACATCCCGCCGGGCGTGGTGAACATCGTGACGTCGAGCGACCATTCGGTCGGCGCGCAGCTCACCACCGACCCGCGCATCGACCTCGTCTCCTTCACCGGGTCGACCGCGACCGGCAAGTCCGTGATGCGCGCGGCATCCGACTCCCTCAAGAAGGTATTCCTCGAGCTCGGTGGCAAGTCCGCGTTCGTGGTCCTCGACGACGCCGACCTGAAGGCCGCCTGCTCGATCGCCGCGTTCACGGTGTGCACGCACGCCGGGCAGGGCTGCGCGATCACCACCCGGCTCCTCGTTCCCCGCGAACGCTACGACGAAGCCGTCGACATCACCGCCAAGGTCCTGCGTGGCATCCGCCCGGGCAATCCGAACGAACCCGGAACCATCTGCGGGCCGTTGATTTCCGCTCGCCAACGCGACCGCGTGGAGGGCTATCTGAGACTTGCGGTCGAGGAGGGCGGCACGATCGTCGTCGGCGGCGGCCGCCCTGCCGAGCACGACAAGGGCTTCTTCGTCGAGCCCACCCTGATCGCGGGCCTGGACAACAGCGCCCGCGTCGCGCAGGAGGAGATCTTCGGTCCCGTCCTGGTGATCCTGCCGCACGACGGCGACGACGACGCGGTGCACATCGCCAACGACTCCCCCTACGGCCTGTCCGGCTCGGTGTGGGGCACCGACCCCGATCGGGTCGCCCACGTCGTCGCCGGGATCCGCACCGGCACCCTCGGTGTCAACGGCGGCATCTGGTACGCCGCCGACGCTCCCTTCGGGGGCTACAAGCAGTCCGGAATCGGTCGCGAAATGGGTGTGGCCGGCTTCGAGGAATACCTGGAGACCAAGCTCGTCGCGGAGCCCGCGGCACCCTAAGAAAGGTTTACGGACATGGGACGTTTCACCGATCGCACCGCCATCGTCACCGGCGGTGCGCAGGGTATCGGCGAGGCCTACGCCCGCGCGCTCGCCGCCGAAGGCGCGAACGTGGTGGTCGCCGACCTCAACGCCGACGCCGGCCGACAGGTCGCCAAGCAGATCGTCGCCGACGGCGGCAGCGCCGTCTTCATTCCCGTCGACGTCGCCGACCCCGACTCCGCCACCGAGCTTGCCGCCGAGACCGTCGAAATATTCGGCGGCATCGACCATCTGGTCAACAATGCCGCGATCTACGGCGGCATGAAACTGGACCTGCTGCTCACCGTGCCGTGGGACTACTACAAGAAGTTCATGAGCGTGAATCTCGACGGCGCACTCAACGTCACCCGCGCCGTGTGGCCGCACATGCGGAAGAAGGGCGGCTCGATCGTCAACCAGTCGTCGACCGCCGCGTGGCTCTACTCGGGGTTCTACGGACTGGCGAAGGTCGGGGTCAACGGTCTGACCCAGCAGCTCGCGGTGGAACTCGGCGGCAACAACATCCGCATCAACGCGATCGCCCCGGGTCCCATCGACACCGAGGCCACCCGGACCGTCACCCCGGGCAACATGGTGGCGGACATGGTCGGAAAGCTCCCGCTCAAACGGATGGGCACACCCGAGGACCTGGTGGGCATGTGCCTGTTCCTGCTGTCCGACGAGGCCGGCTGGGTCACCGGCCAGATCTTCAACGTCGACGGCGGCCAGGTGATCCGGTCGTGACCGCGCCCTCCGACGTGTCCGTCGGCTACATCGGGCTCGGCAACATGGGTGCGCCGATGGCCGAGCGACTGCTCGAGTGGCCCGGCGGCCTGACCGTGCTCGACACCCGCCCCGAAGCCGTCGAGCCGTTCACCGCGGCCGGCGCCGCCGCAGCCGCGAACGCCGCCGAACTTGCCGCCGGCTGCGACGTCATCTCCGTGACGGTGCTCGACGACGCCCAGGTCCGCGACGTCGTCACTGGACCCGGGGGCCTGTTGACCACCGCGCGGCCCGGCACCGTCATCGCCGTCCACTCGACGATCTCCGACGCCACCGCCGTCGACCTCGCGGCGGTCTGCGCCGAACGCGGCGTGGACCTCGTCGACGCCCCGGTCTCGGGCGGGGCGGCGGGTGCCCGGAAAGGCACCCTCGCCGTGATGGTCGGGGCGGACGAGGCGGCGTTCGCGAAGGTCCGTGAACCGTTCACCACGTGGGCCGGCCTCGTCATCCACGCCGGGCCGGTGGGATCCGGAACCCGGATGAAGCTGGCGCGCAACCTGTTGCACTTCATCTCGTTCAACGCCGCCGCGGAGGCGCAGCGGCTCGCCGAGGCGGCCGGGCTCGACATCACCGCGCTCGGCAAGGTGGTGCGGCACACCGACGCGATCACCGGCGGCGCCGGTGCGATCATGTTGCGCGACACCACCGCTGCGCTGGCCCCGGACGATCCGTGGTTCCCGATACTCGCGCACGCGCGATCGCTCGGCGAGAAAGACCTGACGCTGGCGCTCGAGCTGGGCGACCGGCTCGGTGTCGAACTTCCGCTCGGCACCCAGGCTCTCGCCGACCTCGGCACCGGACTCGGTGTCGGTCCCGGTGAACTGGCACAACAGTATTCGATGAAGGAGAACGCGTGACCGACGAACGACGGCAGCGTGGCCTCGACATGATGTCGAAGGTCTACGGCTGGGAGATGCAGGACGGACCGGGCAGTCACTTCGAGGTCACCGCCGATCACCTGTTCGGGGAGATCTGGACCAGGCCAGGCTTGAGCATCCGCGATCGACGGCTGCTGCTGCTCGGCGCGCTGACCGCGCAGGGCCTTACCGACGTCGCCGAGATCCAGATCGGGGCTGCCCTGCACAACGAGGAGCTCGACGAGGAGCAGCTGCGGGAGATCGCGCTGTTCCTGTGCCACTACGTGGGCTGGCCGCTCGGTACCAAGCTCGACACCACCGTCGGCAAGGTGCTGCACCAGCGCAAGGCCGCGGCACGCTCGTGACCCGACGCGCTGATGCTCTGTGCCCGGACCACCCCGCGGGGCGGCGACGGCACGGGGCGAGCTCCCGACCCCAGGAGGCCACCGGCATCGGGGTGGATCCGGGGCTGCCGATCGGCGGGTACGAGTCGGTCCGGTTCGGTGGAACCGACGACAATCCCGGCCACCGAGGGCTGGGACTATCTCGTACGCCGCCACCGCCCACGGCGGGAGATCCTCACCGGGAGTTGGGCCTTCCCGCCCAGCGCTCGGTCGTAGACCCGGTGGCGGGCTCGTGCGTCGTCGCTTCCGTCACGCGCACCGGGGTGCGGGCCGGACCGTGCCCGATACCACGTCGACGCCCACCCACGCGGGATCCCGTCCGTGGGACGGCGGTTCCGCGACGTCGTCGACGTCGGTAGTGTGGGCCACCGAACCGCAATCCAGCGAACGGAGACCGCGCCGATGACTCGCACCACCCTGCCCCGCGAGATGGTCGAACTCGCCGAGGCGACACCGGGTTTCATGCCGGAGGACGAGGGGACGGCGCTGCACGACGCGGCGGTGCGGTATCTCGGAGACGGGGTCGGCGTCGAGATCGGCACGTATTGCGGGCGCTCGACCGTCTACCTCGGCGCGGCCGCGAAGGCGACCGGCGGCACGATCGTCACCGTCGACCACCACCACGGGTCGGAAGAACACCAGCCCGGTTGGGAGTACCACGACGAGACGCTCGTCGATCCGCACAGCGGCCGGCTCGACACCGCAGGGCGTCTCCGCCGTACTCTCGCCGACGCCGACCTCGAAGCGCACGTGATCGCGGTGCTCGGCGCTTCCGCTCAGGTCGCCGGATTCTGGCGCACGCCGGCGTCATTCGTGTTCATCGACGGTGGTCACAGCAGCGCGGCCGCGCAGGCCGACTACGAGGGCTGGGCGCGGTGGGTGCGCGTCGGCGGCGCCCTGATCATCCACGACGTGTTCCCCGACCCCGCCGACGGCGGCCGGCCGCCGTACGAGATCTACTGCCGTGCACTCGACAGCGGCGAGTTCACCGAGGTCTCGGTGACCGGCTCGCTGCGCGTCCTCGAACGCACCGGCGGCACCGTCGGGGCCCTGCCCGGCGAGTAGTCCCGGGACGGGAACGCGCCCCAGCCGGTCCGGCAACAACGCGAACTCCTCGTCGATGGGATGCAAGATAGATTGTTGTAGAAGAGAATTCGGGCCTCAGGGAGGACGCGGCCGTCGGCCGGCAGCGGTAGCGTATTCGGACCGAGGTCGCAGACGGGACCGCAGAGAGCCCGGTCGCGACGGTGCCAGGTGGTGATCATGGCACCGACCGCACAATGCGGTCCCGCGAGGCTGCGAATTCCTCGATAGCAACGGCACACTCGCCGTCCGGGAGGGCGGCGACCAGGCGTCCGCCAAGACCGGCCAAGACCGGCGGAGGCCGCGGTGCGGCCACCAGGGCCCCATCGAGGTCGGTGGGTCGCTTCCGTGTCACGTGACGCGGCCGCCCGGCGAGGACTGGATCCCGAAACGGGATTGCCCGGCGCATCGGCAACAACCCCGAGGGCCGCGCCGCAGATTTGCGCTGCGCGAGTGGCAACGTCCCGGATCGACCGCGCTCGTGGCCGGCCCATGCCCGTACCGGCAGGCTCTGCCCCACCGACCTCTGCGCCGGCACCTCGTTGCACGCGGGCATTCCACGCCGACACTAGCGGCGCCTAATACCCCATGGGGTATATTGACCCGTGTAGAGAGGATCAAAGACCGCGGTCATGACGCATCGGAACTAAGGGGATTCCATGTCCGAACCGAATCGCTTCTTGGCGTTGTTCGACCAAGTGGTCGACCAGACGATCGCAGAACTCGTCGATCGCGCAGGCTACGCCGCGGTCCCCGTCGACACGCCGGCCCTGTTCCTCGGAACGCGGGTCGACAAGATCGCCATCGGGGCCCTGGTGCGACACCTGCTTCTCGCAGAGGCGCACTGGTTCGAGCAGGTTCGTGAAGTCTCCCCCGGTGGGGTGATCCCGTTCCCCAGCAACGCCGCGGTGCTCGAAGGGATCCCGGACGGTGCACCACTGCTGGAAACGTACCGCAGGAGCTACGCGGAGCGACGTTCACAACTCGAGGCACCGACCGAGGCCGACGTGACAAAGGAAATCGTCTTCGCCGGCCGGCGATACACCGTGATCGGATTCCTGTGGACCGTCCTCGGCCACCACAGCTTCCACCTGGGCCAGATCGATCTACTCATGCGACAACAGGGCATAGAACCGCCCGAATACATGGAATGGCCTGAGGACCAACGGGTCCTCGGCTGAGCCGGCACGCCGTACGGGGAACAAGCAGCTCGAGCTGCACAAACACGAGGAGAACCGTAATGACAACCGCGAAACATCAAGTCCTGATCCTGGGCGGCGGAACGGCCGGCATCACGGTCGCGGCCCGATTGCTCCGCAAAGGCCACTCCGACGTCGCCATCGTCGAGCCTTCCGACACCCACTATTACCAGGCGCTGTGGACGCTCGTGGGTGGCGGTCAGGCGACTGCGGCAACCTCCGCCCGTCCCGAAGCCTCCGTCATGCCCAAGGGCGCGACCTGGATCAAGAACGCCGCCGCGGCGATTGATCCCGACAGCAACATCGTCACCTGCACCGACGGAGCAACCTACGAGTACGACGTACTGGTAGTGAGTCCCGGACTCCAACTCGACTGGGATCGCACCGAAGGACTCGAGGACGCGCTCGGCAAGGACGGCGTGTCGTCGAACTACAGGTTCGACCTTGCCCCCCGAACGTGGGAGTTCATCCGAAACACCCGATCCGGAACTGCGGTGTTCACGATGCCGTCCGGTCCGATCAAGTGCGGCGGCGCACCCCAGAAGATCGCCTATCTGGCGTGCGACCACTGGCGGAGGGAAGGCGTACTGTCCGACATCGAGGTGCACCTGGTCCTGCCGACTCCGCGAACCTTCGGCATCCCGGAGATCGCCGACAGTCTCGACGCGGTCGTCGCTGACTACGGCATCCACCTGCACACCTCCGCCGAGGTCTCCTCCGTCGATGCCTCGGGCCGCAAGGTGACGGTGGCGAGCGTCGCCGAGGGCGGTACCGGCACGACCCTGCCCTACGACGTCCTGCATGTCGCTCCGCACCAGTCGGCGCCGGACTGGATCAAGGCCGGACCGTTGTCGACGGGGGACGACAACGGATACGTCGACATCGACGCCCACACGCTGCAGCACGTGCGGTATCCCAACGTGTTCGCACTCGGCGATGCCGGATCCACACCGAATTCCAAGACCGGTGCCGCCGTACGGAAACAGGCACCGGTCGTGGCCGCCAACCTCGATGCCTTCCTGCGCGGCCGACCCCTGCCGGCCGCATACGACGGCTATTCGTCGTGCCCGATCGTCACGTCGTCGACCGCGATGCTGCTTGCCGAGTTCGACTATTCGATGCAGATGAAACCGACCTTTCCGATACTCGATCCCGCAAAGCCGCATCGTCCGTATTGGTACCTGAAGAAGCACGGACTGCCCTTCATGTACTGGAACCTCATGCTCAAGGGCCTGGCCTGAACGCTACCGGTGGGCGAGCCATTCAGATCCGTGTCGGCGAAGGGGCCTCTTGCTGCCGTGGGGTCAATCCTCGGCTTCGGGGCGCGCGTTTGTGAACACGGCCTAGTAGGACTTTGTCAGGTCGGGAACCTGTGGTGACACGTCGGGCAGGTCCCGATCCAATTAGCCAGTGCACGTTGGAGTTTGCACACGACGGCGTAAAGGGTCAGGCCTGCCCGGTCACTTTTGGGTCGGTCGGTCGCACGGTGGTGAGAAACAGATGCGCGGCGGTAACCAGGGTTGCGTGGCGATGCCAGCCGAGCCAGGAACGACCCTCGAAGTGGTCGAGTCCGAGACCGGTTTCCAGCTCCCGGTAGTCGCGCTCGATGCGCCAGCGGATCTTGGCCAGACGCACCAACTCCGACAGGGATGTGTCCTCGGGCAGGGTGGCGAGCCAGAAGTCGGTGGGCTGCGCTGCACCGTCGGGCCATTCGGCGAGCAGCCACGCCTGCGGCAGGGTCCAATCCTGGCCGCTCGCGTCCTCGCCGAAATCGGCGACGACCCCACACGATTCACCAGCCCGCGGGGCTGCGTGCGTTCACGGGCACCGCGCCGTGTCAAGGACACCGCGATGGTCACCACCGCCGTGAAGATCGCACTGTGGCGACGTGACCACACGGGCCACCCGGTCGGCTCAGGGTTGATCCACCCTAGCGATGCCGGCAGTCGGTACACTTCCATCTCCTTTCGCGGAAACCCTTGTGCTGGAGGGTATTGCCGCGTCGAGCGGCGGCGTCGGAGACGCGTACGACAACGCTCTGGCCGAGAGCACGATCGGGTTGTTCAAGACCGAAGTGATCGCCAAGGGAAACCCGTTCCATCCGGGTCCCTGCAAGTCCATCGAGGACGTCGAGTACGCCACGATGGAGTGGGTCGACTGGTTCAATCGCAGTCGCCTGCACAGTCGTCTCGGATACGTCCCGCCGGATGAATTCGAGGCGGCGTACTACGCTCACCTGTCGACTCCACAACCGGAGCCGTCACCGATATGGGAGCGCCGAGACGGTTCATGCCTGGCGTGGCACTCCGGCGCCACGCCAGGCATGCGATCAGGATGCCGTCAGCAGTCTGGTGAGTACTTCGTGTCTCTCAGGATCGAGTCGAAGCAGGGGCGTGCGGGGATCTCCTACTTCGGTTCCGAGAATGGATAGGCCGGCCTTCACCGTGGCGGGAAGACCACCGGCCACGATGAAGTTGAGCAGCTCCTGCAGGTCGTCGTACAGGTCCTGCGCTCGATCCAGCTCACCTGCACGAACAGCTGAGTAGAGGTCGAGGCACGACTGCGGGCGCAGGCAGGCCGCTGCGGTGCACCATCCTGCCGCGCCGGCCTTCAAGGCGTCGAGGACGAGGGGGTTTCTACCGTTGAAGAAGGGCAGACGTCCATCGCTGAGTTCGGTGATCCGCAGCATCCGGGACAAGTCACCAGTCGATTCCTTGACCATGGTGAGATTGTCGATGCTCTCGAACATCGACACCAGCAGTTCTGGCTTCATGTCGATCCCACTGGTAGCGGGGTTGTTGTAGGCCATGACCGGGATGTCAATGGCGGCAGCCACCGTCGCGTAGTGCGACGCAATCTCGCGGTCGGTGAGCTTCCAGTAGGAGACTGGGAGCACCATGACGGCTTCCGCGCCAACCTCCTGTGCGCGGCGCGCCCGACGCACAGTGTTGGCGGTGGTCAGGTCGGAGACACCGGCCACCACCGGTACACGTCCACCCACCGCGGAAACGGTGGTGTCGAGGACAGTGTCAAACTCCTTCTCCGTGAGATAAGCGCTCTCCCCAGTGCTGCCTAGCGGAGCGATGGCATGGACACCGTCGGTAATCAGTCGATCAACGAGGGCCGCAAGCGCGACGGTGTCGATGGATTCATTGTCCCGTGAGGTGAACGGGGTGATCGGGTAGGCGATGATGCCTTCGAAAGTATTCATCGTGATGGTCTTCCTCTGCGCTCACTACCCAGCTCACGGCCGGGTTTACCAAATTTTGGGGTCAGTTGTTGATCGCGTCGGGATGCCGAGCGAGCGCGCGGCGGGCGTAGTAGGCGAAGTTGGCTTGACTGCGCCTGGGCGTCAGAGTCCAGTCATGAGCCTCCCGCGCGAGTCGCTCGGGAAGCTCGGCGATCGTTCCTGCTGCCATCGCGGTCAGTTGCAGCTTTGCGGCACGTTCGATCAGAACTGCGAGGGAACAGGCCTCCTCGACGGAAGCGCCGGCCACGACATGCCCGTGGTGAGCGAGCAGGATGGCCTTCTTGTCGCCGATGGCGGCGCTGATGATCTCGCCTTCCTCGTTGCCAACGGGAACACCCGGCCAGTCGGGGAGAAAGGCGCAGTCGTCGTAGAGGGGAGCGATGTCCATCTGGGACACGACCAGTGGGACCTCGAGCATGGACAGCGCTGCGACGTGGAACGGGTGAGTGTGCACGATGCACTGCACATCCGGTCGCGCGCGGTAGATCCAGCTATGGAATCGATTCGCTGGGTTTGCCATTCCGGAGCCCTCGAGCACCTGGAGGTCCTCGTCCACCAGCAGGAGGTTCTCCTCGGTGATCTCATCGAATCCGAGGCCGAGTTGCTGTGTGTAGTACGTGCCGGGCTGCTCGGCGCGGGCGGTGATCTGACCGGCCAGGCCCGAGTCGTGGCCACCGTCGTACAGCGCTCGGCACGTGAGCGCGATTTTTTGGCGTGTCGTCCAGGAAGAAGTATCCGCCATGTGCGTGCGCATCAGGTCCTGTGCCCGGTGCATCAACTCCGCTTTGGTCGCTGTGAAGGTCTCGGTCATCGCGCTGACTCCTATGCATCGATCAAATGACACTACGTACACTATAGGACACACAGTGTCCTATCAAGCGGGATTCATACGCGCGAGGCCTCGTAGACTCCTTGCAGACCGAATGAACGTGAGGAGTGCAACTGTGACTCAGCTGGTGCGCACGCTCCGCAAGGAGCGGGGCCTGACACTGGAGATGCTTGCTGTCGACACCGGATTGACAAAGAGCTACCTGTCGAAAATCGAACGCGGACAGAGCAACCCATCCATCGCCGCGGCGATGAAGGTTGCCAAGGCGCTGGGTGTCGATGTGGGGCAGCTCTTCGCGGACGACGCCTCGGGCACGCGAATGACCGTTGATCGCGCCGGCTCCCGAGCGGCCACGGAGCGCTATCAGGCCATCGCGCCGGCGATGCTTGGCAAGAGAATGTCGCCGTTCCTCGTCCGGCCGGGCACCGAGTTTGCTGCCGATCCTCATCCCGCACACGAAGGTCAGGAGCTGGTGTTTGTGATCTCGGGATCAATCGAACTGGACCATGCCGGAAACCTCGTGTCGTTGGACACCGGGGATTGCGCCTACTTCGATGCCTCGATGGGACACAAGATCCGAAGCACCGCAGGCGACGATTCCCAGGTCCTCGTCGTCGCATTCAACGAAACCTGAGCGCACGCGCACACTCGCTTGTCGAAAACCGCGGCATCCAGGCTGTCGGCTCCGGTTGAAGTCTGAGCAGGTATTCCGGGGCGGGTTCTAGCTAGGGCTTGTTGCTAAACCTGTTTGAGTGCCACGCAAGAGATTCTGGATGTCGTGTCGCGTGATGTGATCTCGGATGAAGTGTGGGCAGTGATCGGGCCGTTGTTCCCGACGGTGAAGTCGACGGGTCGACCGCCGGTGGATCGGCGCACGGAAGTTGAGGCGACGGTATGGCGGTTCCGGACCGGTGCGCCCTGGCGGGACATGCCGGAGAGGTTCGGGAACTGGAGCACGATCTACAGGAACTTCAACCGCTGGTCCAAGCAGGGCGTGTGGGCTCGGGTTTTGGAGCGGGTGCAGTCCCTCGCGCAACGGTCCGGCGACCTGAACTGGATCGCTTCGATCGACTCCACGATTGTCCGTGTACACCAGCACGGCGCGACCCTGCCGCGCAGCACAGGGGGCTCTGTCGAACTACAAGAAGTTTGGTGACGAGCCATCCGATCACGCGATCGGACGCTCCCGGGGCGGCCTGACGACGAAGAACCACCTGGTCTGCGACGGGAAAGGTCGCGCCCTCGCTTGCGTCCTCACCCCCGGGCAGGCCGCAGACACCAGAATGATGGCGACCACGCTCGAGCAGATCCGGGTGCCCGCCGGACAAGGCCGCCCCCGGACAAGACCAGATCGGGTGATGGCCGACAAGGGGTACCCATCAAAAGCGAACCGAGCATGGCTGCGCGAGCGTGGGATCGCCGCGACGATCCCCGAAAGGGACGACCAGATCACGCACCGCCGCAAGAAGCCGGGTCGCCCCATCGACTTCGGCGACACACAGCGCGCCCGCTACCGCGGCCGTAACGTCGTGGAACGCTGCTTCAACAAGCTCAAGCAATGGCGAGGCATCGCGATGCGCTCAGACAAGACAGCCCGCAACTACCACGCCGGCCTCTGCCTCGCCGCAACCCTCCACTGGCTCACCAGCACGGCGTGATCTCAATACTCCTGGAACGCGGACGCCTGAGCACGTTGCGTGGCCGTGGCCTGAGTGTTCAACCCCGTGCACCAGCTCGGATACACCCGAAACCCGCGCTTACCCGGACGCCTCCCTGAGGTGATGCCGAGCTCGGCGAGATGCGCGCCGGTGAACCGAAACACGCCCCGTCGGCCCTGTTGTTCTACGAAGACGCACAGGCCAGCGGCGGGATCGTCATCGCTGAAGGGCATCGTCGTTCCGCCCGAGTCCCGCTGCCAGAAGGCGACAAAAGCACCCGGCTTGGTCGGGGTGATTCGCGCAGTCCGGATATGCCACATCTCGTCGCCGAGCTGGGCAACGCCCGACTCGTAGTCGCTGTTCTGCATCTCCGGAGTCACCGCAACAGCCATCCCCAGCTCGGCCGCATAAGTCTCAAACGCACTGAATTGCACACCGCCAAGCTATCTGACCTATCCAGGTGGGCTGAGGGAGCGCTTCCTCGCACCTTTCGATCCTCGCTGCCACGAGGATCGAGAATTGCA
>NZ_BCXI01000049.1 GCF_001895025.1 Rhodococcus zopfii NBRC 100606 = JCM 9919 | reverse complement strand
GCACACCATCACGCACGAATTGGAATTCGCTTGCTAAGGGGTGACTTGTTCGTCGTCGGCAAGCTGTTCGGCTTCCGGCGCGGACACCAACCTTACCAGAAGGCTTGTGTCGGAGTAAATCGTTCAGGCGCCTTCGACCAACCTCGTTGTCCCGGTCCATCAGGTCTGGGTCGGTGTCCGTGTCGCTCTGACCTGGAATAAGTTACGGGAGGATCAATTCAATTTCCAAATCGCCTGGTCACGACGTTGCGGAAGCGAGTTTGCCCTGGTCACGAGCGGTCGCCGGACGCGCACCGCGCCGGAGCCGTGTTCGTGACCCGCAGCACACTGTCAGGCGTCGACACCGACCCGTTCGATTCCCCCGCCGAGTTCCTTGATGATCTCCACGAACCGCGGATAGCCACGGTCGATGTGGTAGACGTCGTGCACCTCGGTCACCCCGTCGGCACACAGACCGGCAAGAACAAGACCGGCGCCTGCCCGGATATCGGACGACCACACCGGCGCGCTCGACAATTCCTCGACCCCACGCACCACCGCGTGATGACCATCGGTTCGCGCGTCGGCACCGAGCCGGACCATCTCCTCGACGAACCGGAAGCGTGCTTCGAACACGTTCTCCGTGATCATCGAGGTTCCGTCGGCGACCGCGGCGAGCCCGATCGCCATGGGCTGCAGGTCGGTGGGGAATCCGGGATAGGGAAGCGTCGCGAAGTTGACTGCCCGGGGCCGCCCGTTCTGGACGACCCGGAAACCGTCGACCTCGGGAGTGACCTCGGCACCGGCTGCCCGCAGCTTGTCGAGCACGAGCGTGAGGTGCTTGGGATTGATGCCGCGAACCCGGACATCGCCCTGCGTCATGGCAGCGGCGATCCCCCACGTCGCCGCGACGATCCGGTCGCCGATGCAGCGATGTGTCGTCGGCTCCAGCGCGGTGACACCCGTGATCCGGAGCGTGGTCGATCCAGCTCCGCTGATCCGCGCACCCATCTGCACGAGCATGTTGCACAGGTCGACGATCTCCGGCTCGCGCGCGGCGTTGTCGATGGTCGTGTCGCCTTTGGCTAGCACAGCCGCCATGAGGATGTTCTCGGTGGCTCCGACCGATGGAAAGGCCAGGCGAATGGTCGCGCCGTGCAGATCGTCGGCCTCGGCGACGACGCAACCGTGCTCGATCGTGCTGTGCGCTCCCAGAAGACGCAGACCGGTCTGGTGCATGTCCAGCGGTCGGGAACCGATCGCGTCGCCGCCCGGCAACGCGACCACGGCGCGTCGGCACCGTGCGACGAGCGGTCCCAGAACACAGACCGATGCGCGGAACTGCCGGACCGCCGCGAAATCTGCGCGGTACTGCGGCTGCGCGGGCGTTGTGATGCGAACTTCGTCGCGGTCGAGTTCGACGACGCAGCCGAGACCGCGGAGTACCTCGGCCATCAGGGGAACATCGAGTATGTCGGGGCAATTGGTGATGACAGTGGTGCCCTCGGCGAGCAACGCAGCCGCCATCAGTTTCAGAACACTGTTCTTGGCACCACCGACGACGACCTCACCCACGAGCCGGTTACCACCGGTGACGAGAAAGCGTTCACTCACAACGCCACAGCGTAACGAGGACTCCGCGTTCCCACCCGAGCCGGTACCGTGACGGCCATGGCTGTCCACCTCACCAGGATCTACACCCGTACCGGCGACGACGGAACGACCGGGCTGAGCGACTTCTCCCGGGTGTCGAAGAACGACCCGCGGCTGAATGCGTACGCCGACTGCGACGAGACGAACGCGGCCCTCGGCGTCGCGCTTGCCCTCGGCAATGCGCCGGAACGCTTCGTACCCGTCCTTCAGCAGATCCAGAACGATCTGTTCGACGCGGGCGCCGATCTGTCGACTCCGGTTGTCGAGAATCCGAAGTATCCGCCGCTGCGGATCACCCAGGCGTACATCGATCGGCTGGAGGGATGGTGCGACGAGTTCAATGAGGAACTCGAGCCGCTGAATTCGTTCATTCTTCCCGGGGGCACTCCCCTGGCGGCGTTGCTGCACACCGCTCGCACCGTCACGCGGCGGGCGGAACGCTCGGCGTGGGCGGCTGTGGAAGCGCATCCGGACGACACGAACGTACTGCCGGCGAAATACCTCAACCGGCTGTCCGACCTACTGTTCATTCTGAGCCGGATCGCGAACCCGGACGGCGACGTCCTATGGAAGCCGGGCGCCGGCGCCTGACCGGTCGTGCGTGGTTTCGGTGGTGTCTGCTACCGGAACCGCGCACCGATGGGGTCAGAGCGGGCGGCGGCGCTGCGACCGATCCGACGGGCGCGATTCGACCCAGGACAGGAAGGCCGTCAGCGCGCCGCTGTCGAACGCGACTTCGAAGATGTCGTCGTCGTCGGTCAACTCGAGGATCACGATGTCCTCGGTCATGATGTCGTACTCGTTGCCCTCCGGCTTGCGCCGATCGCGCACCTCGACGCCTTGACGGGTGATTCGGGAATCCGGCCCGAGGCGGAGACTGGAGAGCTTGTAGAAGACGAGATTGTTCTCGCCGTACCGGATGATGCCGTGCCGCCAGCCGACGCCGGCAGCGTTGGGCAGAACCCGGAGGATCGCGGCGGTGCCACCGCCGCGGAGTTTACGGAGACGGTACAGAAAAGCCGCGACGGCGCCGGCGAGCAGCACAACAAGAATGAGAAGAACGATCATTCCTACTGTCACTGCTCGTGGCTCCGTCGCGGCTTCTCGTGACTTCGATCAGGCCCGCTCGATGGCCCGCAGGCGGCCCTTGGCCGCTGCGATCTCCGCTTCGTCCTGGCTCTCGGCGAGGACAGCCTTGGCGGCCTCGACGTCGATGTCCTGAACGAGATCCGCGTCTTCGGCGAGCACGGTCACGGTCGTCGCGGTCACCGACAGGAAGCCGCCGTGCACGGCCGCGACGATGCGCTCACCGTCGACGGTCGTGACGGACACGACGCCGCCCTCGACGAGCTGGCCGAGAACCGGCTCGTGTCCGGGCATGACGCCGATCTCACCCTCGGTGGTCTGCGCGGTGACCAGCTTCGCCGAACCCGACCACACACGCTGCTCGACGGCAACGATGTCCACGGTCATTTCAGCCATGGTGGACTACTTTCCGGCGATCTTCTTGGCTGCGGCCTCGACGTCGTCGAGTCCACCGCAGCTGTTGAAGGCCTGCTCCGGAAGGTGGTCGAACTCGCCCTTGCAGACGCGGTCGAACGCCTCGATGGTGTCGCGCAGCGGCACGACCGAACCGGGCTCACCGGTGAACTTCTCGGCGACGATGAAGTTCTGGCCGAGGAACTTCTGCAGGCGACGGGCGCGGCCGACGAGGACCTTGTCCTCTTCGGAGAGCTCGTCCATACCGAGGATGGCGATGATGTCCTGCAGTTCCTTGTACTTCTGCAGGATCCGCTTGACCTCGTTCGCGACGCGGAAGTGCTCGACACCGACGATGCCGGGCTCCAGGATGCGCGAGGTCGACGTCAGCGGATCCACAGCGGGGTAGATACCCATCTGCGAGATCGGACGCGAGAGCTCGGTGGTCGCATCGAGGTGCGCGAAGGTCGTGGCCGGCGCCGGGTCGGTGTAGTCGTCGGCGGGGACGTAGATCGCCTGCAGCGAGGTGATCGAGCGACCACGGGTCGAGGTGATGCGCTCCTGCAGTTCACCCATCTCGTCGGCCAGCGTCGGCTGGTAACCCACGGCCGAAGGCATACGACCGAGCAGGGTCGAAACCTCGGAACCGGCCTGGGTGAACCGGAAGATGTTGTCGATGAACAGCAGCACGTCCTGGCCCTGGACATCGCGGAAGTACTCCGCCATGGTCAGCGCCGACAGGGCGACGCGCATACGCGTTCCCGGCGGCTCGTCCATCTGGCCGAACACGAGGGCCGTGTCCTGGAGAACGCCCATCTCCTCCATCTCGAGGTGGAGGTCGGTGCCCTCACGGGTGCGCTCGCCGACGCCGGCGAACACCGAGGTGCCGGAGAACTCACGCGCGATACGGGTGATCATCTCCTGGATCAGAACGGTCTTGCCGACACCGGCACCACCGAACAGACCGATCTTGCCGCCCTTGACGTACGGGGTCAGCAGGTCGATGACCTTGATGCCGGTCTCGAGGATCTCGGTCTTGCCCTCGAGCTGGTCGAAGGCCGGGGGCTTGCGGTGGATGCCCCACTGCTCGCCGTCGCGGCCGGTGCCCGGCGCGTCGAGGCAGTCACCGAGGGCATTGAACACGTGGCCCTTGACGACGTCACCGACGGGAACGGAGATCGGACGACCGGAGTCGACGACGGCGGTGCCGCGCACCAGACCGTCGGTCGGCTGCATCGAGATCGTGCGGACCAGGTTGTCACCCAGGTGCTGCGCGACCTCGAGGGTCAGGGTCTTCGCCACGGACGGCAGAGTGACCTCTGCGTGCAGGGCGTTGAACAGCTCGGGCACGGCGCCACGCGGGAACTCCACGTCGACGACGGCGCCGATGACGCGGACGACGCGCCCGGCAAGGGCCGACGCCGCACCGGCGTTGTTGTCGGTTACTGCTGCGGTCATTGTGGTTCAGTCACTTCCTGCACTCGAGGCGAGCGCACCGGCACCGCCGACGATCTCGCTGATTTCCTGGGTGATCTGGGCCTGGCGGGCCTGGTTCGCCTGACGGCTGAGGGTGTTCACCAGTTCCGTGGCGTTGTCCGTCGCGGCCTTCATGGCGGTACGACGAGCAGCCGACTCGGAGGCTGCGGCGTCCAGCAGCGACGCGAAGATGCGCGTGCTGATGTACTTCGGCAGCAGCGCCGCGAGCAACGTCCCGGCCTCCGGCTCGAAGTTGTAGCCGGCACGCGGCCCTTCGCTGCCCGACGCGCGGTGCCCGTCGGAGAGCATGTCCTCACCGAGATCGATCTCGTCCTCGGTGATGCTCACCTCGAGCGGCGCCATGCGGCGGACCTCGGGGGTCTGCGTCAGCATCGACACGAAACGCGTGTAGACGATGTGCAGTTCGTCGACGCCCTCGATGGTGCCCACGCCGTTCGGTGCGGACACCTCGGAACCGGACCCGGCCATGAACAGCTCCACCAGGTGGCGGCTGGCCTTCGCGGCATCCGAGTAGCGCGGCGCCTGTGAGAAGCCGGTCCACGCACCCGCGACCGGGCGCTCGCGGAAGGTGTAGAAGGCCAGGCCCTTACCGCCGAGCACGTACAGCACCGGCTCCTTGCCCTCGCTGATGAGCAGCTGACGCAGCTCTTCGGCTTCCTTGAGAACGTTGGAGTTGTAGCCACCGCACATACCGCGGTCGCTGGTCACGACCAGCACGGCGGCACGCTTGGGGTTCTCGCGCTCGTTGAGCAGGGGGTGATCCAACGACGCGGACGCACTCGCCAGCTCCGAGAGAACCTTGGTGATCTCCTCGGAGTACGGCTTCGACGCGGCAACCCGAGCCTGGGCCTTGGTGATGCGCGAAGTCGCGATCAGTTCCTGCGCCTTGGTGATCTTCTTGGTCGAGTTGACCGACTTGATCCGCGAGCGCAGCTCACGCAAGCTTGCCATTCGTCGATCACACTCCCTTCACTGGACGCTGGGTCATGGTCTCCCCGCTCACTTGCGAACGGTGGTGCGCTTGACGGAGACCTGCTCCTGCTCGACCTCGTCGGCGCCCAGCGGGGCGGCCTCGGCCTCGTTGACCACACGGCTGCCGTCGGAGGCGATGAAGCCCTCCTTGAACTTGGCGGTCGCGGCGAGCAGAGCCTCGGTGGACTCGTCGGTCAGAGCCTTGCCGCCGGCGATCTGGTCGTAGACGCCGGAAGCGCTGCGGTGCAGATCCTCGATGAGCTCGGCCTCGAAGCGGCGGACGTCGTCGACGGGAACGGAGTCGAAGATGCCCTCACCCGCGAGGTAGATCGAGATGATCTGGTCCTCGACGGCGATCGGCGAGTACTGGTCCTGCTTGAGCAGCTCGACCAGACGCTGGCCGCGCTCGAGCTGAGCCTTCGACGCGGCGTCGAGGTCCGACGCGAACGCGGCGAAGCCCTCGAGCTCACGGAACTGGGCGAGCTCCAGACGCAGCGAGCCGGACACCTTCTTCATGCCCTTGGTCTGGGCGGCGCCACCGACTCGGGAAACCGAGATACCGACGTTGATGGCCGGGCGGATGCCCTTGTTGAACAGGTCGGACTCGAGGAAGACCTGGCCGTCGGTGATCGAGATGACGTTCGTCGGAATGTAGGCCGACACGTCGTTGGCCTTCGTCTCGATGATCGGCAGCGCGGTCAGCGAACCGCCGCCGAGCTCGTCGGACAGCTTGGCCGAACGCTCCAGCAGGCGGGAGTGCAGGTAGAACACGTCACCGGGGTAGGCCTCACGTCCCGGCGGGCGACGCAGCAGCAGCGAGATGGCGCGGTACGCCTCGGCCTGCTTGGTCAGGTCGTCGAACACGACCAGGACGTGCTTGCCCTGGTACATCCAGTGCTGGCCGATGGCCGAACCGGTGTAGGGGGCCAGCCACTTGAAGCCGGCGGAGTCGGAGGCCGGAGCCGCGACGATGGTGGTGTACTCCATCGCGCCGTTCTCCTCGAGGGCCTGCTTGACGCCCGCGATGGTCGAACCCTTCTGGCCGATCGCGACGTAGATGCAGCGGACCTGCTGCTTCGGGTCGCCGGTCGCCCAGTTGGCCTTCTGGTTGAGGATCGCGTCGATGCAGACCGCGGTCTTACCGGTCTTGCGGTCGCCGATGACGAGCTGACGCTGGCCGCGGCCGATCGGGGTCATCGCGTCGATGGCCTTGATGCCGGTCTGCAGCGGCTCCTCGACCGGCTGGCGCTCCAGCACGGTCGCGGCCTGCAGCTCGAGGGCGCGGGTCTCGGTGGACTCGATCTCGCCGAGTCCGTCGATCGGCTGGCCCAGCGGGTTCACGACGCGGCCGAGGTAGCCGTCGCCGACCGGCACCGACAGAACGTCGCCGGTCCGCTTGACTTCCTGGCCCTCGGCGATGTCCTGGAAATCGCCGAGGACGACGGCGCCGATCTCGGTGGCCTCGAGGTTGAGGGCCACGCCCAGCACGCCACCGGGGAATTCCAGCAGCTCGTTGGCCATCGCCGACGGCAGACCGCTGATGTGCGCGATGCCGTCACTGGTGTCGACGACCACGCCGACCTCCTCGCGGGAGGCCTCCGGGGAGTAGCTCGCGGTGTAATTGTCAATCGCGCTACGGATCTCGTCGGAGGAGATCGTCAGCTCCGCCATGTTCTTCCTGCTCTCGGTATCTGGTCTTCGAAAAGATCTCTAGGTGTGTGTTCGGTAGTGGACTACGTGAGGTTCTTCCGCACGGCCGCGAGTCGTCCCGCAGCAGTGCCGTCGATGACCTCGTCGCCCACCCGGACGACCAATCCACTGAGGAGCTCGGGATCGACCTCGACGTGGACCGTCACAGGCTTCCCGTAGGTGCGGGTCAGAATCGCGCTGAGGCGCTCGGTCTGAAGCTCACTGAGGGCGGCGGCGCTGCGCACGTGGGCAACTGCACGGTCCCGCTGCGTGGCAGCGAGAGCCGACAGTTCGTCGAACGTGTCGGCCGGGGCCTTCTTCAGGCGCCCGATGGCCTGCACTGCCAGAGCCTCGGTGACCGCGGTGCACTTGCCGTACAGGAGGCGCGAGAGAAGCTCACGCTTGGCCTGCGCCGGGGTGCTGCGGTCGGACAGCGCCTGCTCGAGTTCCCCGTCGCCGGCCACGATCCGTCCGAGCCGGAACAGCTCGTCCTCGACCGTGTCCAGCTGGTTCTGATCCTCCGCCGCCTTCAGCAGGGCCTCGCGGCCGAGCTGAACGAGCGAGTTGGTCAGGTCGGACTGCGCCGACCAGTCCTGGCCCACCGCGGCCTTGACGGTCGCCAGGGCCTCGGCCGAAACCTTGCCCCCGAAGACCTGCTCGGCCAGCGCCTGGCGAACTGCTGCCGGGGTCGAGGCGTCCGCCAGCGCACCGCGGAGGGTGCGCTGGCCGTCGAGCACCTCGACCACCGAAAACAGATCGGAGCCGGCCTGTGCCGCAGCGGCAGTCGCGGCACCCGCACCAGCGGATGCGGTGCTCGACGCCAAGGCGTCCTGCAGCGCGGATCGCGTATGAGCGAGTGCCTCACGGCTTGCTGCGTACATGGTGCTCACTTTCCGGATGCAGAGTCAGCGCTGAGGGATTCGAGCTCGCTGAGGAAGCGGTCGATGGAACCGGCACGCTTGACGTCATCGGAGAGTGCCTCACCGATGATCTTCTCGGACAGGTCGACGGCGGTACGGCCGAGATCGCCACGGAGCTCGGTCACGATCTGCTGGCGCTGAGCCTGCAGCTGCGCGTGACCGGCGGCAACGATGCGGTCGCTCTCCTCCTGGGCCTGCGCCTTCATGTCGGCGATGATCTGCTGGCCCTGGGCACGGGCCTCTTCGCGGATCTGTGCCGCCTCGGTGCGGGCTTCGGCGAGCTGCGCGCGGTACTGCTCGAGCGCGGCAGCGGCTTCCGCCTGTGCCTCTTCCGCCTTCTTGATGCCGCCTTCGATCTGCTCCGACCGCTCGTCGAGGACCTTCTGGAACAGCGGAAGCACGTACTTCCAGAAGACGAGACCGACGATGATCAGGGCGACGAGCGACCAAACGATGTCATATGTCGCGGGCAGGAGCGGATTCTGATCTTCCGCCTCCGCCGCGAGCAACAGGATGCTGTCAGCCATGTTCGCGACGATCAGAAGATGAAGCCGGCAACGATGCCGATCAGCGCGAGGGCCTCGGTGAATGCGATACCGAGGAACATGGTGGTGCGCAGCTGTCCGGCCATCTCGGGCTGGCGAGCCATGCCCTCGATCGCCTTACCGACGACGATGCCGATGCCGATGCCCGGGCCGATGGCGGCGAGGCCGTAGCCGACGGCACCGAGACCCTTGAAGGTGGTCTCTTCCTGCGCGAGGATCTCGACTGCCTGAAGCGCAACGCTCATTGGTGTTCCATTCCCTTTCTAGTGGCTCGGCCCCGGGGATCGGCAACCGAGTCAGTCTGTGATGTTGTGTGGTGGTGCAGTTCGGCTAGTGCTCTTCGGCGTGCAGCGCGAGGTCGATGTACACCGCGGTCAGCAGCGAGAAGATGTACGCCTGCAGCACGATCACCAGCAGTTCGAAGAAGGTGAAGGCGACGCCACCGATCAGCGAGCCGATACCGAAGAGCTTCATCGCGCCCTCGGACGAGAAGAAGAAGAACTGGGTGGCACTGAAGAACAGCACCAGCATGATGTGGCCGGCGAGCATGTTGGCCATGAGACGGATGGTGAGCGTGAACGGCCGCAGGATGAACGTCGACACGAACTCGATCGGGATCACGAGCAGGTGGAGCGCCGGCGGCAGGTTCGGGATGACGATGCTGCTCTTGACGTAGCGGAAGAAGCCGTACTTCTTGATGCCGACGTAGTTGAAGACCACGTATGCGAGAGCAGCCAGCACGATCGGCATGCCGATGCGGGCATTCGACGAGATGTTCAGGAACGGGATGATCGAGGTCAGGTTCAGGCCGACGACCAAGAAGAAGATCGTGACGAGAACCGGCAGGAATCGGCGGCCCTGTTCCTTGCCGAGGATGTCCTCGGCGATGTTGATCCGCACGAAGTCGATCATGATCTCCGCGACGTTCTGCACGCCGCGCGGGACGATCTTCGGGCTGCGCAGGGCGATTGCGAAGAACGCCGCGACGAGGACAGCGACGACGACGCGGATGAGCATCAGCCGGTCCATTTCGAAGGGGGTGCCCTCGAACAGAACTGCTGGTGGAAAGAAATCGGCTAGTGACGGCGCGTGGAATTCTCCGGCTGCCAAGGTGGTGACGCTCAGCGCTCTCTCCCGTAGTCGGCCGCAGGCATTGCCGTCTGCGGTTCGATCGGACATTGACGATCCAACAAGTCGACAAGGTCGGCTCGCGTATTCGCCAGCTGCTGTGGGCGGTCGAAGCGGCCCCGCGTCTGTCGGTGTCGGCGACTCTCGTCGACTCGGCGGCCATTTGAACACGACCGCCTGCAAAGATACAACCGCGCGGACCCCATCGGGCTACCGGCCGGTCGCAACTCGCTTGGGCGTTACCCTATCAATACATCTACGACAACGCGTAGGGGGGTGCAGGCGCGGCAGGTAATTGACAAGCGCAACCACTACCGCTCGTTCCTCTCCGCATCGTCCGAATCGGGCACCACGTACAGCGCCCGCTGCGATACCACCCCGTATGTTTCCGCGCCCAGAACGATCACCAGGGCGAACACGATCGTCAGGACCAGCGCGCCCTTGCTGTAGAAGTCCAGCGGCTTGAGCAGGGCCATCACCACGATCGCCAGGATCAGCTTGAGCAGCCACGTGCCCAGTAGCACGGCCCCCGCGGTCATCGCGGGCAGTCGCGAGGTGAGCAGCACCCCGAGCGCCGTGAACAGGATGAAGCCGCCACCGACGGCCGCACCGATCAAGGCGCCCCACAGACCCGGCATCCCCGCGACCAGCACGGAGATCACCGCGGACACGACCGTCAGGGCGAGCAGCCCGAGCACGCCGTACCGGACGGCGGCACGCATCGGCGCCGAGGGGTCGGGCAGGGCGGGAAGGGGCTGTGCAGGCTGGTCGGAAGACGTCACGGGTACCAAGCCTAACCGACCTTGCCGTCGTCCCCGCCGGCCCCGCGAGCCTCGGTGTCATCGCCGCCGTGGGCCTCGGTATCACCGTCCGCGCGTGGCGCGTCGTCCGCACGACGCAGCGATGGCACCGCGGTGACGACCAGCGCAAACACCAGTCCTGCGGCGGTGAGCAGCACCACCGCGCGACGGTCGATGAGTGCCGACCCGACCGCACCGAACGCCAGAACGCCGACCCACAGGTAGATCAGCAGCACGACGCGCCGGTGCGAGTGACCGATCTGCAGCAGCCGGTGGTGCAGGTGCATCTTGTCCGGGCTGAACGGGCTGACGCCGGCCCGGGTTCGCCGCACGATCGCGAGCAGCAGGTCCAGGATCGGGATGAACATGACGGCGCCGACCAGGAGCAACGGTGACAGCAGACCGAGCAGGTCGCGGGTACCGTACGCCGCCAAGGGGATCCGACCCGAAGCGCTCGTCGACACCGCAGCGAGCATGAGTCCGATGAGCATCGATCCGGAGTCGCCCATGAAGATCCGCGCCGGCTGGAAGTTGTGCGGCAGGAAGCCCAGGCAGGCTCCGGCGAGGGCCGCAGCGATCAGCGCCGGCGGGTAGGCGCTGACGTCGCCGCCCTGATCGTGCAGCAGCCCGACGGAGAACAGGCAGATCGCGACGGCCGCGATGAGCCCGATGCCCGCGGCGAGACCGTCGAGGCCGTCGACGAAGTTCATCGCGTTGATCATCACTGCCGCGACCGCGACGGTGATCAAACCGCCCTGTAACTGGTCCAGGACGAGGGTGTTGCCGCTGAACGGATCGAAGATGACGATCCAGCTCACCCCCATCACCGCGAGCACCCCCGCCGCGGTGACCTGGCCGACGAACTTCGTCAGCGCATCCAGGCCCCAACGGTCGTCGATGATGCCGACGACAACGATGATCGACCCGGCCACGAGCGCCGCGCCCATGTCGGGTGTGTATTCGAAACCCCGCGTCAACGCGGGCAACTGGTGCGCGAAGACCAGGCCGGCGACGAGCCCGAGATACATGCCGACACCGCCGAGCCGTGGCGTCGGAACCACATGGACGTCGCGTTCGCGGGGTGCCGCGACCGCGCCGAAACGAATCGCGGCGATCCGGATGAGCCCGGTCGCCAGGAACGTCACGACCGCGGCGGTGAGCAGCACCAGCAACAGCTCTCGGAGGGGCACGCCGGCGCCTCGGCCCGACTGGGCCAGCACCAGGGCGGTGTCGACGGATGTCACCTGCGCAGGTCCCTGCCCGTCACTCCCCGCCGGGGCGCAGACGGTCCGGGTCCTCGCCCAGCACCTCCGCGATGGCCTCGACCGACACGGCCCCCTCGCGGAGGATGCGCGGGCGGTCGGATGTCATGTCGACGATGGTCGAGGCGAGCGCGTGCTCCGACGGGCCGCCGTCCAGGTAGACGCTCACCGACGCACCCAACTGTCGGCGGGCGTCGTCGACGACGGCGGCGGGTGGCTGACCGGAGACGTTCGCGCTCGAAACGGCGAGCGGTCCGACCTCGCGTAGCAGTTCGAGGATCACCGGGTGCAGCGGCATCCGCAGCATCACGGTGCCGCGGGTGTCACCCAGGTCCCACGCCAGCGACGGAGCCTGGTGCACGACCAGGCTGAGTCCGCCCGGCCAGAATGCCCGGATGAGCTCGCGAGCCTCGGGACGGACGGTGTTGACCAGTCCGTCGATCGTGTTCCACGAACCGACCAGCACGGGGACCGGCATGTCCCTTCCGCGACCCTTCGCGCGCAGCAGACTCGCCACCGCTTCGCTGTCGAAGGCATCGGCCGCCACGCCGTAGACGGTGTCGGTCGGCACCACGACGAGCCTGCCGGCCTTCAGGGCACCTCGTGCCGCGTTGAGACCTGCTGTTCGGGAATCTGGCTGACTGCAGTCGTAGACGGTGCTCACGCAACCATCCTTCCATCCGGTATGGCGTGCCCGACGTCACGCCCGTCCTGTGTCATCGGACGCACGCCCCGAGCGGTGTCACTGCGCGTCCGCCCCGGTCTCCCGGGGAGCACGTGCCCGTTGCGCTTCGACATCCGTGGGCACACGCAGAGCGACGACGAATCGTGGGCGTCCCGCCAGATCGGGGTGTTCGGCGACCTCACCGAACACGCGGCGCTGGGAGAACAGTCCCGCGGTCTGAGCGCCGTTGGTGTCGTCGTGTTCGACGGCGACGGCACCACCGATGCGCAGCCAGCGCGCGATGTTGGAGACCATCGGCTTGATCACGGACAACCCGTCGGGACCCCCGAACAGCGCGGAGTGCGGGTCGTGGTCGATGACCTCGGGGTCGAGTTCGGCGCCCTCGGGAATGTAGGGCGGGTTCGCGACGATCACGTCGACGCCGCCTTCGAGTTCGGAGAGCAGATCGCGGTCGGTGACGTCACCCTGGTGCAGCACGATGGGAGTGTCGCCCTGCGACGCCCGATGCTCGGCGTTTCGCCGGGCCCACGCGAGGGCCTTGGGTTCGAGTTCGACCGCGTGGACGACCGCGTCCGGCCGGGCGTGCGCGATGGCCAGGGCCAGCGCCCCGGAACCGGTGCACAGGTCGAGCACGACCGGGGATCGCCGCGGGTAGCCCTCGAGGAACGCGAGCGCCCAACCGAGCAGCAGTTCCGTCTCGGGGCGCGGCACGAACACCCCGGGGCCGACGGCGAGGTCGATCTCCCCCATCGCCGAGGTCCCGGTGATGTACTGCAACGGGATTCGCTTGGCGCGCTGGGCAATCATCGCCCGGTACGCGTCGATCATCGCGGGGTCGACCAGCGGCACCAGCCCCAGCCTGGTTCGTTCGATTCCCAGCAGGTGAGCGGCGAGCAGTTCGGCGTCCGCGCGCGGGCTCGGCACACCCGCTTCCTCGAGCACCGACACCGCCTCGATGATGGCCAGGCGCAGGGGTTGACGAGTCACGGCGTACAGACTGCCATGCCGGTCACGAACGGAGAACGGATAGGTCACGGTCGGCACGCGGGTGACCGCTCGTCGATAGCGTCGGGCCGTCCGGGGAACTACGAAAGGGAGTGCCATGACGAAGTCCACCACGGCCCTGCGTGCCACGATCGCAGTGGCGTTCGCCGGTGCCGCGACGGTCGCAGCATCAGGCGTCGCGACCGCATCACCCATCGACCTTCAGCCCACTCCGCTGCTCTGCGCAGCTGGGATCGCCCCGCTTCAGTCGGTGACCCACACCGAGCAGGAGGCAGTGGAGGCCGAGGAACTTCTCTACGTCGTGAACCAGCAGGGCGGCGCGGGCGGAACGATCAACTGGTTCAACCTCACCAACGGGAGCTCGGGGAACGCCTCGTTCAGCCCTGCGGAAGGCTGGCACAACATCCCGGTCGCGCTCGTCGAGCCCGAAGCCGGAACCGTCGTGTCGGTGGTGTGGGGTCCGTACAAGAACGCTGCGGACGAGAACTGCTTCCTGCTGCCCGGCCTGGACCTCGCCGAGGTTCCGGGCGAGCCGGGCGATCCTGACTGACGCGAACCCGGTGAGCGGGCGGAGCAGCTCGGCCGCCGCGGATCACTCCGCTGCGAGCCGGGCCTCTCTGTCGGCCGCGCCGAGTGCGTCGAGCAGAGCGTCGAGGTCGCCGTCCAGCACCGCATCGAGATTGTGGGATTTGAAACCGATGCGGTGATCGGTGATGCGGTTCTCGGGGAAGTTGTAGGTGCGGATCCGCTCGGACCGGTCGACGGTGCGCACCTGGCTGGCGCGGCCTGCGGATGCCTCGGCATCGGCGGCCTCTTCCGCGGCGGCCTGCAGCCGCGCGGCGAGGACCTGCATAGCGCGCGCCTTGTTCTGCAGCTGCGACCGCTCGTTCTGGCAGGTCACGACGATCCCGGTGGGCAAGTGGGTGATGCGCACGGCAGAGTCGGTGGTGTTGACACCCTGACCGCCCTTGCCCGACGAGCGGTACACGTCGATCCGCAGATCACCCTCGTCGATCTGCACTTCCTCGACCTCGTCCGGCTCCGGGTAGATGAACACACCGGCTGCGGACGTGTGGACCCGGCCCTGCGACTCGGTGACCGGCACCCGCTGCACGCGGTGCACGCCGCCCTCGAACTTCAACCGCGACCACACCCCGTCGCGCACGTCGGTCTTCGACTTGATCGACAGCGTGACGTCCTTGAATCCGCCGAGATCGGAATAGGTGGCGCCGAGGACCTCGACACGCCAGCCGGCACGTTCGGCGAAGCGGGTGTACATGCGCGCCAGATCCGACGCGAACAGGGCGGATTCCTCGCCGCCCTCCCCCGACTTCACTTCGAGGACGACGTCGTCGCCGTCGTGGGGGTCGCGCGGCGCGAGCAGGTCGGTGAGCACCTTCTCGAGCTCGGCGACGGTCTCCTCGAGCCCGGGGATCTCCGCGGCGAACGCGGCATCGTCGGACGCCAGCTCGCGGGCGGCCTCGAGATCTTCGCGGGCCGCCTTCAGTTTCGTGTAGGTCGCCATGACAGGAGCAAGCTCGGCGAACCGCTTGCCGACACGCCGCGCCGCCGCCGGGTCGTTGTGTAACGCCGGATCCGACAACTGCTGTTCCAGACCCGCGTGTTCGGCCAGGATGTCGTCGACGGCCGACGGCTTGGTCTGCCCCGCCATGGGTTTGCTCCACTCTGTCTCTGTCGTGCAGTTCGCGAGTCGGTCGCGCGCGAACGGAAAAGCCTGTGAAAACACCGACGCCCGGTCTGTGGCGAAGACAGAACCGGGCGTCGGCAGGGCAGCTAGCTGTCGGCAGCGGCCTTCTTCGGAGCGCGCTTGCCGTAGCGGGCCTCGAAGCGGGCAACGCGTCCGCCGGTGTCGAGGATCTTCTGCTTGCCCGTGTAGAACGGGTGGCACTGCGAGCAAACTTCGACCGTGATGCGGCCGGACTCGCTGGTGCTGCGCGTCTCGAACGTGTTTCCGCAACCGCAGACGACGGTGGTCGCCTGGTAGTTCGGGTGGATTCCTGCCTTCATGGTGTCCCTTTCGATGGCCGCCGGGTCGCCTTCGCGGATCGAAGACGTGAACCGGGACCGGACTCAGCCGTTCGATTATGCCAAACGCCGGCCCGGGGAAAAAATTCCCCGGGCCGCGCTTCTAGTCCTCGAGTGCCCCGGGGGCGGTCTTCGTGACCTGGAGGAGGAACTCGACGTTGCTCTTGGACTTCTTGAGCCGGTCGATGAGCAGATCGATCGCCTGGTGCGAATCGAGTCCGGAGAGCACGCGGCGCAGCTTGTGCACGACCGCGAACTCGTCGGGGCTCATGAGCAGCTCGTCCTTGCGGGTACCCGACGGATTGACGTCCACCGCCGGGAACACGCGACGCTCGGCGATCTTGCGGTCGAGCTTGAGCTCGGCGTTGCCGGTGCCCTTGAACTCTTCGAAGATCACGGTGTCGCCGGTCGAACCGGTCTCCACCATCGCGGTCGCGATGATCGTGAGCGAGCCACCGTTCTCGATGTTGCGGGCAGCACCCAGGAACCGCTTCGGCGGGTACAGCGCGGTCGAGTCGACACCACCGGACAGGATGCGTCCCGACGCCGGCGAGCTGTTGTTGTACGCGCGCCCCAGACGGGTGATCGAGTCGAGCAGCACCACGACGTCGCGGCCGGCCTCGACGAGACGCTTGGCCCGCTCGATGGCGAGCTCGGCGACCGACGTGTGATCTGACGGCGGGCGGTCGAACGTCGAGGCGATGACCTCGCCCTTCACCGAACGCTGCATGTCGGTGACTTCTTCGGGGCGCTCGTCGACCAGCACAACCATGAGGTAGCACTCGGGGTTGTTCGTCGAAATCGCGTTCGCGATGTCCTGCAGCACCGTGGTCTTACCGGCCTTCGGCGGCGAGACGATGAGCGCGCGCTGGCCCTTGCCGATCGGCATGATCAGGTCGATCACACGAGTGGTGAGGATATTCGGCGTGGTCTCGAGGCGCAGCCGCTGGTTCGGGTACAGCGGGGTGAGCTTGTTGAACTCGGGGCGACGCTTCGCCGCCTCGACGTCACCGCCGTTGACCGTGTCCAGACGCACCAGCGGGTTGAACTTCTGCCGCTGATTGCTCTGCTCGCCCTCGCGCGGAACCCGGACGGCACCGGTGATGGCATCACCGCGGCGCAGACCGTTCTTGCGCACCATGTTCATCGACACGTACACGTCGTTGGGGCCGGCGAGGTAGCCGGAGGTCCGCACGAACGCGTAGTTGTCGAGGACGTCGAGAATGCCGGCGACCGGCTGCAGGACGTCGTCCTCGCGGATCTCGGGCTCGCGGGCATCGGTGCCGCCGGCCTCGCCGCGATCGCGTCCACGACGGCGCTCACGGAAACGACGACCCCGGCGACCGCGGCCGCCTTCCTCGTCGTCGCCACCGCGGTTGTCGCGGTTGTCCTGGCGCGGGCCCTGGCCACGATCCTCACGCTGGGTGCGATCACCCTGCTCGCGCTGAGCGCGCTGGCGGCCGTCGCCCTCACCCTTGTCGTCGCCACGCCCATCGCCGCGTCCACCCTGCTCGGCGACCGGGGACTCGGTCTTCTGACCGTGGTCGCCACCCTGCTCGGCGGCCTGGTCGACACCACGGCGGCCGCGACGCTGACGGCCGCGACGAGGAGATTCGCCGTCGCCGTCGTCTTGAGGACGCTCGCCGGCCTCGGCCTTCGACCGCTCGGGAGCCTCGGTCTTCGACTGGGCAGCTTCGGTCTTCGGCTGCTCGGCAGACTCGACCTTCGACTGCTCGTCGGCGTCTGCCGGTGCGGCCGTGCGCGTCCGGCGGGTCCGCGCGGGTCGCGTGGTCTCGGCGGCGGGTTCCTCGTCGGAAGCCGCCTTCTTGCTCGCTGCGGCCGGAGCGCTCGACGCGCCCCCGCCCTGGCGATCCTTGATCGCAGCGATCAGGTCGCCCTTGCGCATCCCGGAGGTGCCCTTGATGCCGAGTTCGGACGCAAGGGTCCGCAGCTCGGCGAGCACCATGCCCGAGAGGCCGGCGCCGCGACGCCCGGCGGCGCGCGGCGAAGAGGTCTGCGAAGAATCGTCCGCCTGCTCCCCCGCGGATGACCCCGGGGCGTCGAGAACAGGCGTAGCGATCAGATCCGTATCGGTCACGGAGATCCTTTCCTTCCCTCACTCGCGCCACGCAGAGTCGAGGGTTCGTTCCCACAGATCAGTTCGTGCACCGATCCGGGATTTGCCGTACATGTTCACGGAATCGAACGGTCGGCACGTCCGCTATCACGCCATCCCCCGGCAGTTGCAGTCCCTTGACCCCTCGAGACGAGGACATGTGAGGATCGGTCCAGGATCTGGCGCTCCGATGGAGCTGGAGACAATACCCTGAAGAAGCCGACGGCTGAAACGCACGACGTGCGGACAAACCACAGGATAGCGACGAACTGTACGTTGAGCAAGAACACCCTCCTACAAGGTGTGTTCCGGCTCGTCGCCAAGCCCGGTTTCAGCTCACCTCGACGCCGCCGGCGACCTCGAGTTCGAGGACCGCCAGGTCGTCCGCCTCCGCCGCGGCACGCAGCTCGGCGGGGAACGGCTCGGTCGTCAGTGCCAGCACCGTGGGTCCGGCTCCGGACACCGTCGCGGCGATTCCGGCCTCGCGCAGCACCGCGACCCACTTGGTCGTGAGCGGCAGGGCCGGGGCCCTCTGCCCCTGGTGCAGCATGTCCTCGGTCGCGGGCATCAGCAGGTCGGGACGCTGGGTCAGCGCGACCACCGCCAGCGCGGCACGGCTGACGTTGAACGACGCGTCACGATGCGGCACGAGATCCGGCAGCAACCCGCGTGTGTGCGCGGTCGACGAGCGGACCGCCGGGACGAGCACCACGACCTTGATCGCCGGGTCGACCGGCAGCGTCACGGCCCGGTAGGCACGCTGCTCGGCGTCGACCCCCGCTTCACTCCACGACACGACGACACCGCCGAGCACGCTCGCCGACGCGTTGTCCGGGTGCCCTTCGAACTCGGACGACAGCTGCACGAGCTGCGTGTCGTCGAGTGCCCGCTCCGGCGCCACCTTGCGCACCAGTCCGTTGGCTGCAGCGAGTCCGCCGACGACGGCGGATGCGGACGACCCGAGTCCCCGCGAATGCGGAATGACGTTGCGGCACACGATGTCCAGACCATCCGCCCACACACCCGCGGCTTCGAGACCACGCTCGACGGCACGCACCACCAGGTGCGTGGGACCCCACGGCACCTCCTCGGCTCCCTCCCCTTCGACGCGGACGTCGAGACCGGATCCGGTTGTCGTGACGGTGATCTCGTCGTACAACCCGAGAGCGAGACCGAGCGAGTCGAAACCGGGTCCCAGGTTCGCGCTCGACGCGGGAACCCGGGCCGTCACCGAGATCCCTACCGGCAGAGTCTGCGTCATGTCGTGATTCCCAACAGCGTGATTCCCAACAGAGGAGGGCGAAGCGGTCACTGTGCTGCTCGAGCCCTAGACCAACTCGAGTGCCGAGGCCACAGCAACCGGGTCGACCGGGATCGGCTGCACCACGGGAACGTCGCGCAACGCGGTGTCCGGGTCCTTGAGCCCGTTGCCGGTGACGGTGCACACGACCCGCAGGCCGCGCGGCAGCCAGCCCTCCTTGCTTGCGGCGAGCAGACCCGCGATCGACGCGGCGGAGGCCGGCTCGACGAAGATCGACTCGGACTTCGCGAGCAGGTGGTACGCCTCGAGGATCTCGTCGTCGGTGGCTGCGCGGAACGCGCCGCCCGACTCCTCCTTCGCCGTGACCGCACCGTGCCACGAAGCGGGGGCACCGATCCGGATGGCCGTGGCGATCGTTTCCGGATCCTTGACCGGGTGCCCCAGCACGAGCGGGGCCGCACCGGCGGCCTGCACACCGAGCATGCGCGGACGGCGGGTGCTCACGCCGTCGGCGAAGTACTCGGAGTAGCCCTTCCAGTACGCCGTGATGTTGCCCGCGTTGCCCACCGGGAGCACGTGCACGTCGGGAGCGTCACCGAGGGCGTCGACGATCTCGAACGCAGCGGTCTTCTGGCCCTCGATGCGGACCGGGTTGACGGAGTTGACCAGTCCGATCGTCGGGAACTCGGCGGTTGTCTTGCGAGCCAACTCGAGGCAGTCGTCGAAGTTTCCTTCGACCTGCACGATCGTCGCACCGTGCATGACGGCCTGGGCGAGCTTGCCCATGGCGATCTTGCCCTGCGGCACGAGCACCGCGCAGCCGATGCCGGCGCGGGACGCGTACGCGGCGGCCGACGCGGAGGTGTTGCCGGTGGATGCACACAGCACCGCCTGCTTGCCGGTCGCCAACGCCTCGGTGACGGCCATCGTCATACCCCGGTCCTTGAAGGAGCCGGTGGGGTTGAGGCCCTCGACCTTGACGTGGACGTCGCAGCCGGTGATCTCGGAGAGGCGGGGAGCCGGCAGCAGCGGCGTAGCACCCTCGCGCAGCGTCACCGTCTTCCAGCCTTCACCGATCGGCAGTCGAGAGCGGTACGCCTCGATCAGGCCCGGCCACGGCGTGTGCACGGGGGTGGTGTTCTTCTCGGCCGCGCTCATTCGGCGGATCCCTCCAGTCTCAGGACACTGGTCACAGCAGTTACGGATTCGAGCTCGTCGAGTGCTGCGACCGTACTCGACAACGCTTCGTCGGTGGCGCGGTGCGTGAGCACCACCAGGCGTGCACCGTTCCCGGCGCCTTCCTGGCGCACGGCGGAGATGCTGACCCCACGTTTGGCGAACTCGGCGGCCACGGCGGAGAGCACACCTGCCCGGTCTGCGACCTGCAGGTTCACGTAATAGCGCGTCACGATCTCGCTCATCGGCGCGATCTCGAGATCCGCGTACTTCGATTCGCGCGGACCGCGACCGCCCTGCACGCGGTTGCGCGCGGCCATCACGAGGTCGCCCATCACCGCGGACGCGGTGGGGGCGCCCCCGGCACCCTGGCCGTAGAACATCAGCCGACCCGAGGCCTCGGCTTCGACGACCACGGCGTTGAACGCGCCGGACACACTCGCGAGCGGATGCTCCCGCGGCACCAGTGCCGGGTAGACCCGCGCCGAGACCTTGTCCTTGCCGTCGTCGGTGGTGATGCGCTCACAGATCGCGAGGAGCTTGACGTTGCAGTTCAGCGCGCGAGCGGACGTGAGATCGGCGGCACTGATCTTCGAGATGCCCTCGCGGTACACGTCGCCGGCGGTGACGCGGGTGTGAAACGCGATGGATGCGAGGATGGCGGCCTTGGAAGCGGCGTCGAAGCCCTCGACGTCCGCGGTCGGGTCGGCCTCGGCGTACCCGAGCCGGCCTGCCTCGGCGAGCGCCTCGGCGTAGTCGGCTCCGGTCTCGTCCATCGCCGACAGGATGTAGTTGGTGGTGCCGTTGACGATGCCGATCACGCGGTTGACGCGGTCGCCTGCCAGGGACTGCGTCAACGGGCGGATCACCGGGATCGCACCGGCGACGGCGGCCTCGAAGTACAGGTCGACGTGCTTGGCCTCGGCGGCCTCCGCCAGTTCACCGGTGTACTCGGCCAGCAGCGCCTTGTTGGCGGTGACCACGGACTTGCCGGCGTCGAGCGCGGCGCGCACCAGCTTGCGGGGCAGGTCGATGCCGCCGATGACCTCGACGACGATGTCGACGTCGTCGCGGGCGATCAGGGATTCCGCGTCGGTGGTGAGGAGCTCGACCGGGATACCGCGGTCCTCCGAGACGGTGCGCACCGCCACGCCGCGCAGCTCGAGCGGCGCACCGATGCGGGCCTCGAGATCGGTCGCGTCGTCCCGGATGATGCGGACGACCTCGGCGCCGACGGTGCCGTGGCCGAGCACCGCCACGCCGACTGGCCGCGGCGCCTGACTGGTCCCCGATTCGGTCGTCACTCCGTAACCTCCAAGCTCAGCAGATCTTCCACGGTTTCCCGACGCAGGACGACGCGGGAAACGCCGGCCTCGACCGCCACGACGGCGGGACGGGGCAGCAGGTTGTACCTGCTGGACATCGAATAGCAGTATGCACCGGTCGCGGCGACGGCCAGCAAATCACCGGCCGCCACGTCACCGGGCATCCAGGTGTCGCGGATCACGATGTCACCGCTCTCACAGTGCTTGCCGACGACCCGTGCGACGACCGGTTCCGCGTCGCTGACGCGGGAGACCAGCCGGGATTCGTATTCGGCCTGGTACAGGGAGGTACGGATGTTGTCGCTCATGCCGCCGTCGACGCTGATGTAGCGGCGGCTGTGACCCGCGGCGACCGCGACGTCCTTGATCGTGCCGACCTCGTAGAGGGTGATCGTGCCCGGTCCGGCGATGGCCCGGCCCGGCTCGACCGCCAGGGTCGGGGTGGGCAGCCCCACCCGTGCGGATTCGGTCCGCACGATGTCGCGGAGCTTCGCGGCGAGTTCGTCGACCGGCGGCGGGTCGTCGCTGGGCACGTACGAGATCCCGAGACCACCGCCGAGGTCGACGATGTTCAGCTGGGAGGTCTTGTCCACGCCGAACTCGGCGACGATGTCGCGGAGCAGGCCGATCACCCGGTGCGCGGCCAGTTCGAAGCCGTCGACGTCGAAGATCTGCGAGCCGATGTGGCTGTGCAGGCCCACCAGCCGCAGGTTGGCGGTCTCGAACACGCGGCGCACGGCAGCCATCGCGACGCCCCCGGCGAGCGAGAGACCGAACTTCTGATCCTCGTGCGCGGTGGAGATGAACTCGTGGGTGTGCGCCTCGACACCGACGGTGACGCGGATCAGCACGTCCTGGACGACACCGGCTTCCCCGGCGACCGCGTCGAGCCGATCGATCTCGGCCATCGAGTCGAGCACGATGTGCCCGACGCCGGCCGCGACCGCGGTGCGCAGTTCCGCGACGGACTTGTTGTTGCCGTGCATCGCGATCTTCTCGGCGGGGAACCCGGCGTGCAGCGCGACCGCGAGTTCACCGCCGGACGCGACGTCGAGGCACAGCCCCTCCTGATGCACCCAGCGGGCGATCTCCGTGCACAGGAACGCCTTGGACGCGTAGTGCACCTTCGCTTCGGGGCCGAAAGCCGCGGCGATCTCGCGGCACCGGGACCGGAAGTCCGCTTCGTCGATCACGAACAGCGGGGTGCCGTACTTCTCGGCGAGTTCGGTGACCGGGACCCCCGCGATGCGCACGACACCGTCGTCGCCCCGCGTCGTGCCGCGCGGCCACACCTGCCGGTGCAGCGCGTTCAGTTCGTCGGTGGTGGCGGGACGCTCGGGCAGCCCTGGTGCGTGCGGGATCTCGGCGTGCCGGGGACCGGCAGGATGCGCGTTCACATCCGCTCCGGGGCGCTGACACCGAGCAGGCCGAGGCCGTTGGCGAGAACCTGGCGTGCCGCCGCGCACAGTGCGAGCCGCGCGGTGTGCAGATCGCCGGGCTCCTCGTCGCCCTGCGGGAGGATGCGGCACGCGTCGTAGAACCGGTGGTAGGTGCCGGCGAGTTCCTCGAGGTAGCGCGCTACCCGGTGCGGTTCGCGTAGTTCCGCGGCCTTCGCGACGACACGCGGGTACTCGCCGATCGTGCGGATCAGGTCGCCTTCGCGGTCGTGGGTGAGCAGTGCGAGGTTCGCACCCTCGCCGCTGAGGCCCAGGTCGGCGGCGTTGCGCGCGATCGACGACAGACGGGCGTGCGCGTACTGCACGTAGTAGACCGGGTTCTCGTTGCCGGCCGACGTCCACAGTTCGAGGTCGATGTCGATGCTCTGGTCGACCGACGAACGCACGAGTGCGTAGCGGGCCGCGTCCACGCCGATCGCCTCGACGAGGTCGTCGAGGGTGATGACGGTGCCGGCGCGCTTGCTCATCTTCACGGCCTGCCCGTCGCGGACGAGGTTGACCATCTGGCCGATCATGACCTCGACGGTGTCGGGGTCGTCGCCGAACGCGGCGGCGGCGGCTTTGAGGCGGCCGATGTAGCCGTGGTGGTCGGCGCCGAGCATGTAGATGCACAGGTCGAAGCCGCGCGAGCGCTTGTCCTGGAAGTAGGCGATGTCGCCGGCGATGTAGGCGGCGTTGCCGTCGGACTTGATGACGACGCGGTCCTTGTCGTCGCCGAAGTCGGTGCTCTTGAGCCACCACGCGCCGTCGGCGCTGTACAGGTTGCCGGAGCTCTTGAGCGTCTCGACGGCCTTGTCGACCGCACCGGACTCGAACAGCGAGTTCTCGTGGAAGTACACGTCGAAGTCGACGCCGAATTCGTGCAGCGTGCGCTTGATGTGCGCGAACATCAGGTCGACGCCGATGGACCGGAACGTTTCGTGCCGGTCGGCCTCGGGCAGCTCGAGCGCGCCGGGCGCCTGCTTCTGGACCTCGGCGGCGATGTCGAGGATGTAGTCGCCGGCGTAGCCGTCCTCGGGGGCCGGTTCGCCCTTGGCGGCGGCGATCAGCGAGCGTGTGAAACGGTCGATCTGCGCGCCGTGGTCGTTGAAGTAGTACTCGCGGGTGACCGCGGCGCCCTGCGTCGACAGGATCCGGCCGAGCGCGTCGCCGACGGCGGCCCAGCGGGTGCCGCCGAGGTGGATCGGGCCGGTCGGGTTCGCCGACACGAACTCGAGGTTGATCTTGCGTCCGGCGAGCGCGTCGGCGTTGCCGTACGCCGTGAGCTCGGTGAGCACCTTCGCGACGATCGCACCCTGCGCATCGGCGGCGAGTCGGATGTTGAGGAAGCCCGGTCCCGCGACGTCGGCGGAGTCGATACCGTCCGCGGCGGTGAGAGCTTCGGCGAGCCAGGTTGCGAGCTCGCGCGGGTTCACACCGGCCTTCTTCGCGACCTGCATCGCCACGTTGGTCGCATAGTCGCCGTGCTCCGGGTTCCGGGGCCGCTCGACGGTGAGGGTCTCGGGCAGGACGGACACGTCGAGGTCACGCTCGGCGAGCACCCTCGCAGCGGTTCCGTGGAGCAATTCGGCAAGGTCGGCAGGAGTCACAGGAGTTCATCCTATTGGCTGGGCCCGACGCGCACCGACGGTGCCCCGCATGAGCACGCCCGTACAGTTGTGGGGACCTGCGGCCGTGGGGGCCGCGGCCTCGTTGTCCATTCGATCGAAAGAGCAACCAGCGATGCCCAGCGGTTCGGTTAACGGTGGCTCCGGCAAGAAGCCCGGGGCCAAGTCCGCGAAGGCCATCTCGGCCGCCGCGAAGAAGAGCGGCGGGGGCCGCGGCCTTCCCAAGCAGCGTCAGATCCCGTGGATGGTGATCGGCGGCGTCGCGGTCGTCGCCGTGCTGATCGCAGTGATCGCGGTGAGCATCGTCCCGAAGTACCAGGGTCAGCAGCAGCTGGCGGCGTGGACGCCGTCCGAGTCGAATCAGGATCCGTCGACCGCGCTCGAGGGCATCGTCACAGTCGACTATCCCGCCGGGCAGCACATCGATTCGACGCAACGCGTCGCCTACGACCGGACCCCGCCGTTCGGTGGCCCGCACGACGCGATCTGGGCCACGTGCACGGGCACCGTCTATCCCGAAGCGATCCGCACGGAGAACGCGGTGCATTCGCTCGAGCACGGTGCGGTGTGGATCACCTACAATCCGGATCTCGTCGACGCCGCGGGAATCGACACGCTCACCGCGAAGGTCGACGGCAAGTCCTACACCATGATGTCCCCGTACCCGGGCCAGACCTCGCCGATCTCGCTGCAGTCCTGGGGTCATCAGCTCGCGGTCGATTCCGCCGGCGACGAGCGGATCGACCAGTTCATCGCCTCGCTGCGCCAGAACAGGTACGTGTACCCGGAGGTCGGTGCGAGCTGCGCGACGATCCCAGGCTCGTACGATCCGGCGAATCCGCCGCCGTTCGATCCGTCGGATCCCGGCGCGAACGCCGTGGCGATGGACGGCGGAACCCTCGACGCCTCCGAGGTGCAGACCGACATGCAGGCTCCGGCGGGGAGCGGACGATGAGTGACGTCGGCGTTGTGCAGGAGCAGGCGGCCCGCGGCGCGGGTCAGGGGCGGATACTGGTGGTGCTCGGACTGATCGCCGCGCTCGCGGTCGGTTTCCTGATCGGTTTCCTGATTCCCCGCGGGGATGCGCAGGAGGTTCCGGCGGCCGATTCCGTGGATGTGGGTTTCTCCCAGGACATGAGCGTGCACCACAACCAGGCGATCGAAATGGCCACGATCGCCCTGACCGGGTCGACGGATCAGCGGGTGCAGAATCTGGCGTACGACATTCTCACCACGCAGCAGAACCAGGTCGGTCAGATGCAGGGCTGGCTGTCGCTGTGGGACCGGGCGCCGCTGCCCACCGGCGAGTACATGATGTGGATGAGCGACGACGCCGAGCACATGCACGGCGAACATGCCGCGGGCCACGGTTCGGCCGGCGGGTCGGCTCCGATGCCGGGCATGGCGACCTCGCAGGAGCTGGCGGCGTTGCGGGCCGCGTCGGGTCCGGAACTCGATGTGCTGTTCCTGCAGTTGATGCTGCGGCACCACGAAGGCGGGCTGCCGATGATGGGGTATGGAGCCGAGCACGGCGAGACCCCCGCGGTGCGGACGCTGGCGCAGACGATGGTCGACACGCAGACGGGCGAATCGCAGTTGATAGCCTCGATGCTCGCCGAGCGCGGCGCGCAGCCACTGCCGATGAATTGACGCGATCCGGGCCGAAAAACCGCTGCTGACCAGGCGATGTGGCGTATGGGCAACAATGCGCTAGGCTAACTCCGCACCGCCGGTCAGCCGGTGGGCCCGGATTGCCCTCGTAGCTCAGGGGATAGAGCGCTTGCCTCCGGAGCAAGAAGTCGCAGGTTCGAATCCTGCCGAGGGCACCACAAACACCAGGCCCCGCTTCGTATTCGAAGCGGGGCCTGGTGTTTTCGGCTGCCGGCTCTCGGTGCGGACTCCTCCGCTACCCGGCGGGGGTGGTGAGCGGTCCCATGTCGAAGTAGTCCCGCCACGCGGCGATCTTCCCGTCGACCACCTCGAACGACCCCATGACGGGCAGTTCGATCGTGCGCCCATTCATCGTGAACACGTCGGTGCGTTCGTTGAGGACGACGTTGCCGTTCGCGACCTGCCGGTGGATGCGGAAGTCGATGCCGCCGAACGCGGCGACGAACCCGGTGACGAACTCCTCGATCGCGGCGCGGCCGTGGACCGCCTCCATCGGAATGTTGTGGTAGACGGCGTCGTCGGTGAAGTACGCGGCGAGCGTGGCCGGGTCCGGTTCTGCCCAGGCGGCGCAGAACTCGGTGACGAGCTGTTCGGGTGTCATCGCTGTCCTCTCGGATTCACACGCGGACGAACCGCGCCGGGTCGGTCCCGGGGACGCGGCGGGCGCGTCCCCGCTCGATGAGGTGACGGATGTGCGCCGAGCCTTCGGACATGGCCATCTGCTTGCCGCGCGGCGGGGTTTCGTGCCACGGCCGGTACCACGTCATGCGTTCGGTGGCCTGCCACAACGTCAGCTCCTCGTCCCCGAATGAATCGTAGAGGTCGTCGAGGCGGCGTTCGTGATGTTCGACGAGCGCTTCGGTCCGGGCGGCGAGGTCGTCGATGGGTTGCCGGTGCGCGGGCAGGGTGCGCCGGGCGGGCAGGGCCGCGACGGCGCGCAGCGAGTCGAGGAACTCCCCCAGCGCGTCGCGTTCGGCGACGGGGAAGTCGAATTCGCCGATGTGCGGGGTGGTCTTGGCGAGCACGTGGTCGCCGCTGAAGAGGATGCCGTGTTCCTCGATGTAGAAGCAGGCGTGGCCGGGGGTGTGGCCGGGGGTGAACACGGTGCGCAGGGTGCGTCCGGCGAGCGGGATCACCTCGTCGGTCTTCAGGATCCGGTCCGGCTGCTCGTCCGGGACACCGTCGCGGTCGCGGCCGGCGGCGAGGAATTCGTCGATCTGCTCGGCGGGCGCTCCGGCCTTGATCCACTGGTCGAGTTCCCGGTTCGTCCAGTCGTGGCCGGCCATCATGTGCCCGAGCTGCTCGAAGTCTGCTTCGTGCATGCCGACCCAGCATCCGGATGCTTCACGGATGCGGCCGGTGAGACCGACGTGGTCGGGATGGAAGTGGGTGACGACCACCCCCTCGACGTCGGTCACCGACAGCCCGGCGGAAGCGAGCCCGGATTGCAGCGCATTCCAGGAGGTGTCGTTGTTCCAGCCCACGTCCACGAGGATCACGCCGCGTGGGGACTCGATCGCGTAGACCTGGGTGTCGCCGACCGGCAGGTCCGAGACGGGAACGGGGATCGCGTGGATGCCGTCCCCGATGTCCCGGGCTTCGTTGAACTGTTCCATATTTGCCGCCTCCGAAATCTGCACTACTGCATCTTCTCCTCGACGCTAGCGCAAAGGGTTCAACTATTCCCCCCATGAGGCTCGATTATCGCGAGAATCGAACGGATCTCCCCCGCCGGGATGTCGAAGTGCTCGGTGACCGACACCGTCAGGTCGGCACCGCGGCCGGCGTCGATGTCCAGCAGGAAACGCGCCACGACGTCGTTGCCCCACTCGTGGAACGTCAGGTCCCGGACACGGCGGATCGGCAGATACTCCGGGCCGTGCTCGAGCCGTTCCCGGATCTCGGCGCCGGTGTCGCCGGTGCGCTGCCCGTTCTCCACCCGCCAGGCGTCCGCGGCCAGGCGCACGTGCGACGCGTCGTGGCTGATCAGCGATCGGATGTAGACGCGGGCCATCGCGACCCGTGGGCTGTCCGTCGGCGCGGTCGCGTGCTCGGCGACCGCCGCCATGAGCGTCGGCGCCCAGTCCGGCCGGCAGATCACCAGATCCGGCAGGTACGGGTGGGGGCGGTTGTATTCGAGCGCGGTGCCGTCGATCCGCGCGCAGAACAACCCGGCGGCCCGCGCGACGGCGACCGGCGCCGCCGAGTCCCACTCCCACTGGCCGCCGGCGTGAACGTACGCGTCGACCTCCCCACGCAGGACGGCCATGGCCTTCGCGCCGGCCGAGCCCATGGGCACGAGGTCGGCGCCCACGGCGCGGGCCACGTCGCCGACGAACTCGGGCGGCCGACTGCCGCTGATCACGATGCGGGGCCGGCCGTCACCGAGCGGGCGCCGCTCGACGACCGGTGTGTCGTCCGTGCTGTAGACGGCGCCCAGGCCGGGTTGGGCGACCGCGCCGGCGGTCAGGCCGCGGCCGGCCTCCCACAGCGCCACGTGCACCGCCCAGTCGGTGTGGCCGAGCATCCCGTATTCCTTGGATCCGTCGAGCGGGTCGATGATCCAGACCCGGTCGGCGTCGACGCGGGCCGGGTCGTCCGCGGACTCCTCGGAGAGCACGGCATCACCGGGACGGTGCTCGGCGAGCAGGCCCAGGATGAGAACATTGGCGTCGTGGTCGCCGCGACGGCCGAGTTCGCGCCCGCTCAGGGCATCGGCCTCGGTGGCCCGCACAGTCAGCAACAGTTCGCCTGCGGCCGAGGCGATCTCGGCGGCCAGAGCAGCATCGTCCGTCATGAGGTCAACACTTCCATGATCCGGGCGGCCTGCGCGACCGGGTCGCCGTCGGACGGGCGGAGCACCAGGTCCGGGCTCCGCGGCGGCTCGTACGGGTCGTCGACGCCGGTGAATCCGGTGATCTCCCCCGCACGGGCACGGGCATACATGCCCTTGGGATCGCGAGCCTCGCAGTCGGCGAGCGGGGTGTCGACGAACACCTCGACGAACGGGATGCCGGCGTCCGCGTGCTGCTGCCGGATTCGGTCGCGGTCGGCGCGGTAGGGACTGATCAGCGAGCAGATCGCGACCAGGCCCGCGTCGGCCATCAACTGGGCGACCGCACCGACGCGGCGCACGTTTTCGGCGCGGTCCTCGGGCCCGAAGCCGAGGTCGGCGTTGAGGCCGTGGCGCAGATTGTCGCCGTCCAGACGATAGGCGGGAACACCCGCCGCGAGCAGGCGACGTTCGAGTTCCGCAGCGATCGTGGACTTTCCGGATGCGGACAGGCCGGTGAGCCATACCGTCCTGCCCGTGGTGACCCGATCCGCGCGGGCGACCTCACCGGGATGCCACACGGCGCGTGTCTCGGCAAGGGTGGGCCCGGTGATCATGCCGGCGGCGACGGTGTTGCCGGTGACCTCGTCGACGAGGATGAAGCTGCCGGTGGTGCGGTTGCGCCGATACGGGTCGAACAACAGCGGCTGCTGGGTGCGCAGCTGCACTCGCCCGATCTCGTTGAGACCCAGCGTCGTCGCGGCCTCGTCGCGGTGCAGGGAGTTGACGTCGAGCCGGTAGTCGAGCCGCACGGCGCGCGCGTGGACCGCCTTCGTGGTGTGCAGCAGGGTATAGCGGGCGTCCGGGTCGAGGTTCGAGCGTTCCGTGAGCCAGCAGACCATCGCGTCGATCTCGGTGCCGACGAGCGGCCGGTTGTTCGGCCGGCACAGCATGTCGCCGCGGCCGATGTCGCGTTCGTCCTCGAGTTCGACACACACGGCGACGTCGGCGAATGCCTGGTCGAGCGGTTCGCCGCCGGGACCCCAGAGGCGCTTGACCCGGGTGCCGAATCCGGACGGCAGTGCGACGACCTCGTCGCCGGGCTTGAACACCCCGCTGGCGACGGTGCCCGCGTAGCCCCGGAAGTCGCCGTCGGGACGGATGACGTACTGGACGGGCATGCGCGCGTCGATGAGGTTGTGGTCGGAACCGATGTGCACCTGTTCGAGGTGATGCAGCAGCGACGTCCCCTCGTACCAGGGCATGTTCATGGTGCGACCGACGACGTTGTCGCCCTGCAGCGCCGAGATCGGCACGAAGCTCAGATCGTGTATCTCCAATTTCGCTGCGAATCGCCGGAATTCGTCGCAGATCTCGTCGAAGCGGTCCTGTGACCAGTCCACCAGGTCCATCTTGTTCACGCACAGCACCAGGTGCGGTACGCCGAGCAGGCTCGACAGGAACGCGTGCCGCCGGGTCTGCTCGAGGATTCCCTTGCGGGCGTCGACGAGGATCAACGCGAGGTCGGCGGTCGAGGCGCCGGTGACCATGTTGCGGGTGTACTGCTCGTGGCCGGGGGTATCGGCGATGACGAAGCTGCGGTGCGGCGTCGCGAAGTAGCGGTACGCGACGTCGATGGTGATGCCCTGTTCCCGTTCGGCCCGGAGACCGTCGGTGAGCAGCGCCAGATCGGTGTGCTCTGCGCCGCGGGCCCGGCTCGTGCGGGCGACGGCGTCGAGCTGATCCTCGAAGACGGCCTTGGAATCGAACAGCAGCCGACCGATCAGCGTGGATTTTCCGTCGTCGACGCTGCCGGCGGTCGCGATGCGCACCATGCGGGACATCAGAAGTACCCCTCCTTCTTGCGGTCTTCCATGCCCGCCTCGGAGATTCGGTCGTCGGCGCGGGTGGCGCCGCGTTCGGTGACGCGGCTGGCGGCGACCTCGGTGACGACCTCGTCGGCGGTGACCGCGGTGGATTCGACGCAACCGGTGCAGGTGGCGTCGCCGACGGTGCGGAACCGCACGAGCGCCTCCCGCGTTTGCTCCCCGGCCTGCAAGGTCAGGAATCTGGTGTGCGCGAGCAACATTCCGTCGCGTTCGACGACGGGCCTGCGGTGCGCATAGTACAGCGACGGCAGGGCCACCTTCTCGTCGCGCAGGTACGACCAGATGTCGAGTTCGGTCCAGTTCGACAGCGGGAACACCCGGATGTGTTCACCCTTACGGTGCCGCCCGTTGTACAGGTGCCACAGTTCGGGCCGCTGCGCCTTCGGGTCCCACTGCCCGAACTCGTCGCGGAAGCTGAAGATGCGCTCCTTGGCGCGGGCCTTCTCCTCGTCGCGGCGGGCCCCACCGAAGACCGCGTCGAAGCCGCCTTCGCGCAGGGCACGCAGCAGGGTGCCGGTCTGCAGCCGGTTGCGGCTGGCATGCGGACCGGTGTCCTCGACGGCACGGCCGGCGTCGATGTCGTCCTGCACGGAGGCGACGATCAGGCGCAGGCCGAGCCTGCCGACGGCCCGGTCACGGAACTCGATGAGCTCGTCGAAGTTGTGGCCGGTGTCGATGTGCAGCACCGGAAACGGCAGCGGCGCCGGCCAGAAGGCCTTGGCCGCGAGGTGGAGCATCACGACCGAATCCTTACCGCCGGAGAAGAGCAGCACCGGCCGTTCGAAGGTCGCGGCGACCTCCCGGAAAATGTGCACGGATTCGGCTTCGAGCGCGCCCAGGGGCGACAACTCGTAGGACGGTGGTCGAAACGGCTGTGCCGTGGTCATCGGGTACTCCCGCCCGGGGATCGTCGGTCCAAATATGTACCGAATCGGTCGAAGCTGTCTGCCGAAACGATAGAACGAGTTTCAATTCCGGGTCAACATCCGATTCCCAGGGCCCGGACCGGCGCTCAGTGCTCCGGGCGTCGGCCGCCGAGCTCCGCGGTGATCGCGTCGGCCGCCTCGACCAGGGCCGCGCCGCGCCGCGCGATCTCCGCGGCGTCGATCTCGTCCTCGACGTGCAGGACCAGAACCAGCGACTGATGCCCGTCCGGGTCGAAGGCGGGCGCGGCGATCAGGTTCACCGCGAGCGGCCGGCCGGCCGGGCCCTCCTCCGGGAACAGGACCCGCTCGCCCGGACTCGACACCAGTTCTCCGAGCAGCTCGCGCAGCTCGGGCGCCAGGTTGTGCGCGACCACCCCGGCCATGAGCGCGTACAGCCGCCGGCCGCCCGGGGTGAGCGATTCGACGAGGTAGCCGGTGCGCCGGCACTCGTCGACAACCCGCTGCAGGCGCGGCCGGTCGAGGTGTACCGGCAGGGTCGGCTCGCGACGCAGCCAGCGCTCGAGGCGCTGGTCGGTGTCCCACAGCACGTACATCAGGCCCACCGGCGGCGCGAACGGGTACACCTCCCCCACCCGGGCGGTCGCCGTCGCTCCGCGCGGACCCACGACGTCGAGCACCGCGATGCGGTCACCGACCACCGCGGAGGCCGTGCAGGCGGCGTCGAACCGGGCACTGAGCTCGGCGAGGTGCTTGTGCGCGACCGGACCGGCCGCGAAGCCGCGCTGGGCCGCGCGACCGGCGACGATCAGCGCAGGTCCGAGCCCGTAGGTCTTGCCGGCCGGATCGCGCATGAGGTAGCCCGCGTCGACGAGCGCACCGAGGATGCCGAGGCAGGTGGGTTTGCTCAGGCCGAGCTCCCGGGCGAGTTCGGACAGGCCGAACCGGACCCCGGGGTGAGCGACGAGGTGGTCGAGAACCTGTACGACCCGCTCGGTCGGCGGCGAACGACGGGCGGAACCCGCGCCGGACGCGGCTTCGTCGTCGTCCGAGATCTGCGCGGCGGTAGGACCGGGACGAACCATTGACCACTCCCTGCAACACGTTCTATCGTCGGGCGAACCGCAGCCTACCGCAGCGGTACATATTTGAACCACAGGGAGATCGATGTGCTCACCGATCCGCTCACCGCGGCGATCGCCGAAGCCGAGAAACTCGTCGCCACCGCACCGCACATCCGCACGGACCAGGACCTCGCCGAGGGCTACGGGTATCTCGCCGGCGGAATCGCCGCGTGTGCACACGCCGCCTGGGCGCACAGCAGCAGCCATCCTGTGCTCATCACCGGCACCGGCCCCTACGCCAAGATGGGCCTGGACAACCCCGACACGCTGTACTGGGGTGCAGCCCTGCGCGACGACGCCGAATACGTCGTCACCGGCCGCCGCGGCACCACCTGCGATCTGAGCTTCCAGGTGCTCGCCGGCAACTACACCGACACCAACGTACCCGGCAACGTCACCGCCTTCGACGATCGTGCGATCCGCATCGAGGACGACGGCACGTTCGAGGTGCGCTTCGGTCCCGGTCCCGCCGACCCGGCACGCAACTACTTCACCCTCGCCCGCGGATCGTCCCAGCTTGTCGTGCGCGAGGTGTACAGCGACTGGTCGCAACGACGCGGCACCATCCGCATCGACCGGGTCGACACCCTCGGCACCCCCGCACCCGAACCGACGCAGCAGGACGCCGCCAAGCGCTACGAACGCGCCGGTCGCGCGCTCGTTTCCCGGGTGAAGACGTGGTTGCAGTTCCCCGAATGGTTCTACCTGAAGCTGCCGGTCAACACGCTCACCGAACCACGCCGCACGCCGGGCGGCCTGGACACCCAATACTCGTCCGTCGGACACTACGAGCTCGCCGACGACGAGGCGATGATCCTCACCGTCCCCGCATCCGATGCCCCCTACCTGGGGTTCCAGATCGGCAGCCTCTGGTACATCTCTCTCGACTACATCCACCACCAGACGTCACTGAACAACGCTCAGGCGCAGGTCGATCCGGACGGCAACGTCCGCATCGTGATCGCGAACCGCAACCCCGGCGTCACCAACTGGATCGAGACGCTCGGCCGCAGCCGGGGCATCCTGCAGTTCCGGTGGCAGCGCACCGACCGCGAGCTCACAGCCGCGGACGGGCCCACCGCACAGGTGGTCCCGTTCGCCGCGGTCGCCGCGTCGCTGCCGTTCCACGAGTCCAACCGCATCACCGGTGAAGCGTGGGCGCAACGGATCGCCGCGCGCCAGACCGCGATCGCCGATCGGATGCAGGCATGAGCGCGCCGGCGGGTCTGCTGCGCGACCGAGTGGTCGTGATCTCCGGTGTCGGCCCCGGGCTCGGGCGCACCCTCGCGGTGCGGTGCGCCGAACACGGCGCCGACGTCGTCCTGGCCGCCCGCACCCGCGAGCGGCTCGACGAGGTCGCCGCGGAGGTCACCGCACTGGGCCGGCGCGCCCTGGGCGTGCCCACCGACATCACCGACGACGAGTCCGCAGCGGCCCTCGTCGCGGCGGCCGTCGAGGAGTTCGGCGCTGTGCACGCGCTGGTCAACAACGCGTTCTCGATCCCGTCCATGAAGCCACTGGCGCGCACAGACTTCCAGCACATCCGTGACAGCGTCGAGCTGACCGTGCTCGGCGCACTGCGTCTGACCCAGTTGTTCACCCCCGCCCTGTCCGACTCGAAAGGCGCAGTGGTGAACCTCAACTCGATGGTGCTGCGACACTCACAGGAGCGGTACGGCAGCTACAAGATCGCGAAATCGGCGCTGCTGTCGCTGTCGCAGTCGCTGGCCACCGAACTCGGCCCCCGGGGAATCCGGGTGAATTCCGTTGCTCCCGGCCACATCTGGGGTCCGATCCTCCAGGGCTACTTCGAACACCAGGCCGGCAAGTACGGCACCACCGTCGAGCAGATCTACGAGCACACCGCGGCCGCGAGCGACCTGCGTCGTCTGCCCACCACCGAGGAGATCGCCGACGCAGTGATCTTCCTGGCCTCGCCGATGGCGTCGGCGATCACCGGGCAGTGCCTCGACGTCAACTGCGGCGAATTCCACCACTGACATCCGTGCGCGATTCCGGTAGCCGGCGCTACCGAAAGCGCGCACGAGGAGACGGACACACCATGACCGAACGCACCACCATCGGCAGCGCCGAATCGCTGCACGAATCCGCAACCCGGATCACCGGACTGACCGACTTCGGCACCGACGAGTACCGCGAGGCCCTCGATGTACTGCTCGAGTCGTACACCCGCGACGAGAGGCTGACCCCGCTCGGCAGCAAGATGTCACGGGTGTTCCTGCGCGGCGCCCTCGTCGCGCGTCTGCTGTCCGAGGCCGCCTGGAAGCAGCATCCCGAGCACGCAGGCGTCGAGATCACCCGCCCGATCTTCGTCACCGGGCTGCCCCGCACCGGCACCACCGCGCTGCACCGGCTGCTCACCGCCGACCCCGCCCACCAGGGCCTCGAGATGTGGCTGACGGAGATGCCGCAGCCTCGACCGCCACGCGACACGTGGGCGGACAACCCGGTGTTCGCCGGGATCGAAGCCGGGTTCGCGCAGCACCATGTCGAGCACCCCGAGTTCATGGGCGTGCACTACATGTCGGCCGGCGAGGTCGAGGAGTGCTGGCAGTTGCTGCGCCAGTCGTTCCGGTCCGTGTCGTACGAATGCCTCGCGCACCTGCCCACCTATTCGCAGTGGCTCGCGGGCCAGGACTGGACGGGCGCCTACGAGCGGCATCGCCGCAATCTGCAACTCATCGGCATGCACGAGAGCGAGAAGCGCTGGGTGCTCAAGAACCCGAGCCACCTGTTCGCGCTCGACGAGTTGCTCACCGTGTACCCGGACGCGCTCGTCGTCGTCACCCATCGCGATCCGCGCACCGTCATCCCGTCGGTGTGCAGCCTCGCTGCGCAAGCCTCGGACGGCTGGTCCGAGGTCTTCGCCGGCGCCACGATCGGCCGCAGCCAGCTCGACCTGTGGGCGCGCGGCTTCGACAAGTTCGCCGAGGTCCGCGCGCGACACGACCGGGCGCAGTTCGTCGACGTCGACTACCGCGACTTCGTCACCGACCCGATCGGCACCGTCGGCGCGCTCTACGACCGCTTCGGGATCGTCCTCGGCGCCGATGCGGAGGCGGCGATGGCGGCGCTGCACACCGAGAGCCGTCAGGGCGACCGCAGACCCGCCCACCGCTACACCCTCGAAGAGTTCGGGCTTACCGTGGCCGACGTCGACGAACGCTTCCCCGATTACGCCTTTCGCTGACCGCCCCCGGGGGCCGCGGGGCGGGGGTGTCCGCCGAGCCGGGGTGCGAGGCGGGCGAGCAGCGGAAACAAGGCCTCGGCGATGCGGTCGCCGACCTCCACGAACGCCCGGTCGGACAGACCCACCGGATCGGCGATCCCCGGGGTACCCGCCGTCCCGCTCGGGTCCCGGAACACGTCGAGTCGTGCGACGGTGTCGGCGCCGGTGAGCGTCGCGATGCGGTGAGCCTCGGGCAGGGTGAACGTCTTCGGGGCCGCGCCGGCGGCGAGCGCGGACGCCCGGTCGCGCTGCTCCTCGGTCATCGTCAGGATCAGGTCCGCCGCGACGACCATCCGTTCGCAGAGTCGGCGGGCGCGGAAGCCGGCGGGGTCGCCGCCGAGGCCGCTGATCACCGCCGCGGCGCGCGGCTCGACGGGATAGCCGACGAGTGCGCGGGTTCCGGCGCTCTCGGCGGTCAGCTCGCTCAGGCCGTGCTCGGTGGCGTATGCGCGGGTGAGCCGCTCCGCGATCACCGAGCGGCACACGTTGCCGCTGCAGACGAACAGGATGTGCACGGCCGGGACTCTAGCGGGCACGAAACATGCGGCGGCAGCCCATAGTTGGTGGTCACCGCCGATACACCGGCCGTTCCCGGACCGGACATCGTCCGTTCATGCCGATCGCCCTCGCCGGATCCGGCGAGCGGCAGCATCCACGCTGCCCGTCCGGGCCGTGTCCGCGGCCCGACCAGGCATTCCGTCGTGGGATGATCGACGTATGCCTGCACCGCTACCGCTCGACCCGATCGCCGAAGCCCACCGCCAGTGGATCGACCACGGCTGGGGTGAGGTCGCGGACGGCATGGCCGTGGTGACGTCGCTGATGCGGGCCCAGCAGATCCTCATGGCGCGCGTCGAGGAGGTGCTGAAACCGTTCGGCTTGACCTTCGCCCGCTACGAGCTGATCACGTTGCTGCACTTCACGCGCAGTGGGGCCCTGCCGATGGCCAAGGCCAGTGCCCGGCTGCAGGTGCATCCGACGAGCGTGACGAACGCGGTGGACCGGCTCGAATCGGCGGGGCTGGTGCGCCGCACACCGCATCCGAGCGACCGTCGCGCGACGCTGATCGAACTCACCGACGAGGGTCGCGCGCTGGCGATCGAGACGACCGAGAAGCTCAACGCGGAGGTGTTCTCGCGGCCCGGCGTTCCCGGCGATCAGCTCGAGCCGCTGCTGCGCATTCTGGCCGGGATGCGGCACGACGCCGGTGACTTCGACACCGGTGGCGAACCGACGAAGTGGTGACCGCACCACCGGCCCGAACGCCTCCGACCTCCAAAACGACTGCAGGGCCGCCCTTTCCTGGGGCGGCCCTGCAGTCGTATCACATCAGGCGTGCTTGAACTCCGGGGTGCGCTTCTCGATGAACGCGGCCATGCCTTCCTTCTGGTCGGCGGTGGCGAACGTCGAATGGAACACGCGCCGTTCGAACTTCACACCCTCGGCGAGGGTGGTCTCGAATGCGCGGTTGACCGCTTCCTTCGCCATGATCGTCGCGGGCAGCGACATCGACGCGATGGTGGTTGCGGTCTCGAGCGCGACATCGAGCAACTCGGCGACCGGCACGATCCGCGAAACCAGGCCGGCGCGTTCGGCTTCCTCGACGTCCATGTTGCGGCCGGTCAGGCACATGTCCATGGCCTTCGCCTTGCCGACGGCGCGGGTCAGACGCTGGGAACCGCCGATGCCCGGGATGACGCCCAGCTTGATCTCGGGCTGCCCGAACTTCGCGGTGTCCGACGCGATGATGAAGTCGCACAGCATCGCCAGCTCGCAGCCGCCACCCAGCGCGTAGCCGGAGACCGCAGCGATGATCGGGGTACGCGCGGAGGAGATCTTGTCCCAGTCCGAGAAGAAGTCCTCGCCGTACGCCTCGGAGTAGGTCTTGGGCGCCATCTCCTTGATGTCGGCACCGGCGGCGAACGCCTTCTCCGAACCGGTGATGACGATCGCGCCGATCTCGCGGTCGGCGTCGAGTTCCTCGACGGCCGCGACCACTTCGCGCATCAGCTGGCTGTTGAGCGCGTTGAGCGCCTTGGGCCGGTTGAGCGTGATGAGTCCCACGCGACCCTTGCGGTCGAGCAGGATGGTCTCGAAGTCGGTCACTGGTTGTCCTCTGCAGTCGAACGGGCACGGATGTCGGTGATGATGGCGGAGAAGTCGAGTCCGCCGCCGCCACCGGTGTTGAAGCGATGGTAGAGCTCGGCCGCGCGCAGCCCGAGTTCGGCCTCCACTCCGTTGGCCCGCAGCGCGTTCGCGGCCAGACCCAGATCCTTGTCCATGAGGGCGGCCGCGAAGCCCGGCTGGTAGTCGTTGTTCGCCGGGGTCGTCGGGACGGGTCCGGGGACGGGGCAGTTGCTGGTCAGTGCCCAGCACTGGCCGGAGGCGTTGGATGCGACGTCGAACAGCGCCTGGTTGGTCAGGCCCAGCTTCTCGCCGAGCACGAACGCTTCGCTGATCGCGATCATCGACACACCGAGGATCATGTTGTTGCAGATCTTCGCGGCCTGTCCGACACCGGAGGCGCCGCAGTGCACGACCTTGCGGCCCATGACGTCGAGCAGGGGCTGCGCGGTGGCGAAGTCGTCCTCGGAGCCGCCGACCATGAACGCGAGCGTGCCGGCGGCAGCACCGGCGACACCGCCGGAGACGGGGGCGTCGATGGCGCGGTGCCCGGCCTTGTGGGCGCGCTCGGCTGCTTCGCGGGCGTCGGCGACGTCGATGGTGGAGCTGTCGACGAACAGGGTGTTCGGCTTGGCGGCGGGCAGGATCACGTCGTAGAGGTCGAGCACGAGCTTGCCGTTGGGCAGCATGGTGATGACGACGTCGGCGTCGCGCACAGCCTCGGCGGCCGAGGCGACGACGGTCAGCCCGTCCTTGGTGGCCTGTTCCTGCGCGGCGGGGACCGGGTCGAAGCCGGCGACCGAGTATCCGGCCTTGACGAGGTTCGCGGCCATCGGCCCGCCCATGTGGCCGAGACCGAGGAACGCGACGGTCGGGAGAGCACTCATGTCATTCTCCTTGGGAGGCGGCGAGACCGAGCTCGAGCTCGCCGAGCGGCTGGAAGTAGGCGTCGACGTCGGCGGCGGTCACGTCGGCGAGGGTGGCCGGCGACCACTGCGGGTTGCGGTCCTTGTCGACAACCTGGGCGCGGATGCCCTCGACGAGGTCGTGGGACTTCAGGGACGCCAGCGATACCCGGTATTCCTCGTCGAGCACCGCCTCGAGGCTGCCGGACCGCCGGGCCTGCCGCAGCGAGCGCAGCGTGACCTTCAGCGCGACGGGCGACTTGCCGAGGATCTGCTCGGCCGTGGCCTGCGCCTCGGGCTCGTCGGAGGCCCGCAGGCGTTCGACGATCTCCTCGACGCTGTCCGCGGAGTAGGCGGCGTCGATCCAGGACTGCTGCGCGAGCAGTTCGGATTCCGGTGCGGGACGCGAGTATTCGGCGAGCGCGTCGTCGAGTCCGGCGGTTCCGATCGCGGCGACGAACTTGTCGAGAGACTCGGACGGGACGAAGTGGTCGGCGAAGCCGAGGGCGATCGCGTCGCCCGCCTTCAGTCGTCCGGTGGTGAGCGCGACGTGGGTGCCGAGCTCACCGGGGGCACGCGAGAGCAGGTAGGTGCCGCCGACGTCGGGGACGAAGCCGATACCCACCTCGGGCATGGCGATGGTGGAGCGTTCGGTGACGATCCGCACGTTGCCGTGGGCGGAGATGCCGACGCCGCCGCCCATCACGATGCCGTCCATGATCGCCACGTAGGGCTTCGGGTAACGGCCGATCGCGGCGTTGAGGATGTACTCGTCGCGCCAGAACTCCTGCGACCCGCTGCCGCCGTCCTTCGCGTCGTGGTAGATCGAGACGATGTCGCCGCCGGCGCACAGGCCCCGCTCCCCCGCCCCGTCGACGACGACCGCGGCGATCGCGTCGTCGCCGGACCATTCGCGGAGTTTCTCGGCGATGGTGCGGACCATGCCGTGATTGAGTGCGTTGATGGCCTTGGGCCGGTTGAGGGTCAACCGGCCGACGCCGGCCGACGCCTCGACGAGAACTTCCGGTTCCTGCCCGGTCATGCCGCTCCTGTCTGCGCCGAGGCCACCACGCTGCGCGCGACGACCACCCGCATGATCTCGTTGGTTCCTTCCAGGATCTGATGCACGCGCAGATCCCGCACGATCTTCTCGATACCGTACTCGGCGAGGTAGCCGTAGCCGCCGTGCAGCTGCAGCGCCTCGTTCGCGGCGGCGAAACCGGCGTCGGTGGCGAAACGCTTTGCCATCGCGCACAGTTCGACCACGTCGTCGGTGTTCTCGTCGAGTGCGTCCGCTGCCCGCCACAGCAGGGTCCGGGCCGCCTCGAGCTCGATGCGCATGTCCGCGAGGCGGAACTGCAGCGCCTGGGAGTCGAGCAGCCGCTCGCCGAACGCTTTGCGTTCGGCGAGGTAGGCGACGGTCCGGTCGAGGGCGGTCTGGCCGCCGCCGACCGAGCACGCGGCGATGTTGAGACGCCCGCCGTTGAGGCCCTGCATCGCGATGCGGAAGCCGCCGCCCTCGGACCCGAGCAGGTTCTCCGCCGGCACCCGGGCGCCTTCGAAGATCACCTGCCGGGTGGGCTGGGCGTTCCAGCCCATCTTCTTCTCGTTCGCGCCGAACGACAGGCCCGGCGTGTCCTTCGGGACGATGAACGCCGAGATACCGCGCGGGCCGGGCTCGCCGGTGCGGGCCATCACCACGTACACGTCGGAGGTGCCGGCGCCGGAGATGAACTGCTTGACGCCGGTGAGCACGAACTCGTCACCGTCGCGGACGGCCTTGGTGCTCAAGGCCGCCGCGTCCGAGCCTGCGCCCGGTTCGGTGAGGCAGTAGCTGCCGAGCTGCTCCATCGAGCACAATCCCGGCACCCAGCGGCGCCGCTGATCGTCGGAACCGAATTTGTCGATCATCCACGTGACCATGTTGTGGATGGACAGGTACGCGGCGATCGACGGGCAGCCCTTGGCGAGTTCCTCGAAGATCCGCACCGAGTCGAGCCGGCGCAGCCCGGAGCCGCCCACGTCCTCGCGGACGTAGATGCCGCCCATGCCGAGCGCGGCGGCCTTGCGCATCACGTCGACCGGGAAATGCTTGGCCTGGTCCCACTCCACGGCGTTCGGGGCCAGATACTCGGTGGCGAAGTCTCGGGCGGTGTCGCGGATCGCCCGGTCGTCGTCGGTGAGGGTGAACATGGTGGTCCCGCCTAGTCCATCGTCGGGATGACGAAGTGATCGGTGTCGGCGACGTGGGCACCCTCGAGGTCGCCCTCCTTGACACCGGACGGCCAGCGCTGCGTGATGGTCTTGGTCTTGGTGTAGAACCGGAACGCGTCGGGTCCGTGCTGGTTGAGGTCGCCGAAGCCGGACGCCTTCCAGCCGCCGAACGTGTAGTACGCGATCGGAACCGGAATCGGGACGTTGACGCCGACCATGCCGACCTGGACCCGGTTGGCGAAGTCGCGGGCGGTGTCGCCGTCGCGGGTGAAGATCGCGACGCCGTTGCCGTACTCGTGCTCGGTCGGCAGGCGCAGCGCATCCTCGTAGTCGCGGGCGCGCACCACCGTGAGCACGGGACCGAAGATCTCCTCGCGGTAGATCGACATGCCGGTGGTGACCTTGTCGAACAGGGTGGCGCCGGAGAAGAAGCCGTTCTCGTGGCCTTCGAGGACGAAGCCGCGGCCGTCGACGACGAGTTCGGCGCCTTCCTCGACGCCCTTGGCGATGTAGTCGTGGACGCGGTCGCGTGCGGCGGCGGTCACGAGCGGACCGAAGTCGGCCTTCTCGTCGAAGCTGGTTCCGATGCGCAGGTCGGCGATGCGCTCCTGGAGCTTGGCCACGAGCCGGTCTGCGGTCTCCTCGCCGACGGGAACGGCGACGGACAACGCCATGCAGCGCTCACCGGCGGAGCCGTAGGCGGCACCGACGAGCGCGTCGGCGACCTGGTCGAGGTCGGCGTCGGGCATGATGATCGCGTGGTTCTTCGCGCCGCCGAAGCACTGAGCGCGCTTGCCGTTCTTCGCGGCGGTCTCGTAGATGTACTGCGCGATCGGGGTGGAGCCGACGAAGCCGAGGGCCTTGACGCGCGAGTCGTTGAGCAGGACGTCGACGGCTTCCTTGTCGCCGTTGACGACGTTGAACACGCCGGCGGGCAGGCCCGCCTCGAGGAACAACTCGGCCAGGCGCAGCGGCACCGAGGGGTCGCGCTCGGACGGCTTGAGCACGAACGCGTTGCCGCATGCGAGCGCGGGGGCGGCCTTCCACAGCGGGATCATCGCGGGGAAGTTGAACGGGGTGATGCCGGCGACGACACCGAGGGGCTGGCGCATCGAGTAGACGTCGATGCCGGTGCCGGCGGACTCGGTGTATTCGCCCTTGAGCAGGTGCGGGGCGCCGAGGGCGACCTCGACGACCTCGAGACCGCGCTGGATGTCGCCCTTGGCGTCGGGGATCGTCTTGCCGTGCTCGCTCGACAGCAGCCGGGCGAGTTCGTCCACGTTGTCCTGGGCGAGCTGCAGGAACCGCATGAGGACCCGGACCCGCTTCTGCGGGTTCCACGAGGCCCATTCCTTCTGGGCTTCTTCGGCGTTCGCGATGACGGCTTCGACCTCGGCCGGCGTGGCGAGCGGGACGCGCGCCTGCACCTCGCCGGTGTTGGGGTCGAAGACGTCCCCGAATCGCCCGGATGTCCCGGCGACGTGCTCGCCACCGATGAAGTGGGTGAGTTCACGAATGGTCATTTTCGCGAGTCCTTTGCTGATCGACGGTTTCGGACACGAGGCACCCGACGGCACCCCCCTCGAAATCTGTGTCCATCCTATAGTTGGAAGTCCACGTATGTCTACCGTCACACCCCGCCGGTCACGTACGACGCCGCGTCACCGCAGGCGGCGGTACAGATCCTCCAGATCGGACACCGCACGGATCACGACGGCCTCGTCCGTGCCGCCCGCCCGCAGCGCGCGCCGCAACAGCATCGGGTCCAGATCGTCGAGCGCGGGCCGGAACCGTTCCATCGGCAACTCCGGCAGTTCCGTGTCGTCCCCGTAGAAGTCGTCGGTGGGCGACGGCGCAGCGTCGACACCGCCGATCAGCGTCTCGAGACCCACACCCCGCAGCGCGAGCACGGCCAGCGGATGCTCGTCGACGTGCTCGGCCAGCAGATAGGCCACCGCGGCGGCGTGCTTGCAGGGCCATCCGTCGTCGGGACACGTGCAATCGAAGTCGAGCTCGCCGGCGCGGCGCGGCAGCAGAAACGGCCCCAGCTCCTCCGGCAGCGCCCCGGCCGCGAGGCGCGCGAGCATCCCGGGCGCCGAACGCACCTGCGTGACCAACTCGGCGACCGCCTCGTCGTCGAGGGTGCGGACGGTGACGGTCGCGGTGAACGGGCGCAGCTGGCTGCCCTGCACATCGCCGACGACGGCGCCGGGTCCGAGCCGCATCGAGAGCACCTGCCCCGAGCGCGCGTAGGTGCGGCCACGGGTCAGCCGGCCTTTGTCGGCGACCTGCTCCATGGCGCCGATGAGTTCCTTCGACCACCAGCTGCGCCCGATCGCGCCGCGTTTGGTGCGGGCCTCGATGCCGCCGTCGACGCGGATCGGCGTGCCGTACTTGCGGAAATCGTTTCGTGCCATGTCTATTCACCCACCGCATCGTCGCCCAGGGTCAACAGGGCGTGCAGCTGGTCGGTGGACAGCTCGGTGATCCAGTTCTCCCCCACCCCGACCGCCAGGTCCGCGAGTTCCTGTTTACCGGTGAGCATCTCGTCGATGCGTTCCTCGACGGTGCCGACGCACACGAGCTTGCGCACCTGCACATCGCGGCGCTGACCGATCCGGAACGCCCGGTCGGTGGCCTGGTTCTCGACCGCCGGGTTCCACCACCGGTCCAGGTGCACCACGTGATTGGCCGCGGTCAGGTTCAGGCCGGTCCCGCCGGCCTTGAGCGAGAGCAGCATGATCGGCGGCCCGCCCGGTTCCTGGAACCCGGTGACCATCGCGTCGCGCCGGCTCTTGGACACCCCGCCGTGCAGGAAGGGCACCCGGGTGGAGAACCGCTCGGCGAGATACGGGGCGATGAGCTCCCCGAACTCGCGGAACTGGGTGAACAGCAGGACCTTCTCGCCGTCGGCGAGCACCGATTCGACGATGTCCTCGACCAGGCCGAGCTTGCCGGAGCGGTGCCGGCCGCGGCGCAGCACGGGCGATCCGTCGGCGAGATAGTGCGCCGGATGGTTGCATACCTGCTTGAGCCGGGTCAGCGCCGCGAGGACCGCGCCCTTGCGGGCCATCCCTTCCTTCTCCTTGATCTTGCGCATCATGTCGTCGACGACCGCACGGTACAACGCGGCCTGCTCGGCGGTGAGGTTCGCGCGGACGGTCTGCTCGAACTTCTCCGGCAGGTCGGCGATCACGTCCGGGTCGGTCTTGACGCGGCGCAGCACGAACGGGGCGGTCAGCGCCCGCAGCCGGGCCGCCGCCACCGCGTCACGTTCGCGTTCGATGGGCACCGCGAACCGCGCCCGGAACGACGTCGCCGAACCGAGCAGCCGCGGATTCGCGAAATCGAGGATCGACCGCAGTTCCTCGAGCCGATTCTCCACGGGGGTGCCGGTCAACGCGATGCGATGCGAGGCCGCCACCGCGCGCACCGCACGCGACTGCGCGGTGTTCGCGTTCTTCACGTGCTGCGCCTCGTCGAGCACCACCCGATGCCACGGCAGGGCCCGCACGTGCGCGAGGTCGCGGGCGACGATCGCATAGGTGGTGATGACCAGGTCGCTGTCGTCGACGGCGGCCACCAGGTCGTCGTCCCGCAGCCGGCCCGACCCGTGGTGGACGTGGACGCGCAGGCCGGGCGCGAACTTCGCGGCCTCACGCTGCCAGTTGCCGACCACCGACATCGGGCACACCAGCAGCGTCGGCCGGACCGGGCCGCGGGTGCGTTCGTGGACCAGCAGCGCCAGCACCTGCACGGTCTTGCCGAGACCCATGTCGTCGGCGAGCACCGCCCCGAGACCGAGCCCGCTCATGAACGCCAGCCAGTCCAGGCCGCGCTGCTGGTAGGGACGCAGGGTCGCGTGCAGGCCGGCCGGCGGCGGGACCGGCTCCGGCCGGGCCTGCCCGTCGAGCAACGTCGCGACCCAGCCGGAAGCGCTGATGTCGGTGACCTCGGCGGGTGGCACGTCGTCGCCGGTGAACTGCGCGAACAACGAGCCGAGGGTGGTGTCCTGTCCCGTATTGCGGGTCACGTACCGGGCGGCCTGAGCCAGCGCCGCCGCGTCCGCCTTGACCCACTTGCCGCGCAACTTGACCAGGTCGCTGTTGGCGGCGACGAGCTGCTCCATCTCGGCGGCGCTGAGCAGCATGTCGCCGACCGCGAGCTGCCATTCGTAGGAAACGATCGCGTTCATGCCGACGGCGCTCTCCTCCGCCGCGACCGGGGCGGCGGCGGAATCGACACGCAGCCGCAGCGAGGGCTCGACCGTCGCCCACGCGCGCGGCAGCAGCAGTCCCACGCCGGTGTCCTGGAGGGCGCGCGCACCGTGCTCGACGAGATCGACGACGACGGGTGTGGGCAGCAGCAGGTCCAGGCTGTCGGGGTCGCGGGGCACGTCCTGCAGCCGCGGGTAGGCCTTCAACGCGGCGCCGAGCTTCCGGATGCCGATCTGCAGCAGTTCCGCGTCGGTGCCGCCGACCGGCACCGGCGCCGGGGCCTGCCCCTCCGAGCGCAGGCACACCTCGAGCCGCCACAGGGCGTGGGCGGGGTCGTCGCCCTCGTCGGGTTCGACGAGACGCAGCACCAGGTCGGGTTCGTTGCCGGACAGGCTCGCCCGCCACTCGTCGAGCGCGTCGGCCATCCGCTGGCTGCCACCGTGGTGCGGCACGCCCTCGGACAGCGCGGCGACCAGCGGGTGCAGCGACGTGCCCGACCCGAGCATCGCCCGGGTGATGGGGTCGGTGAGTTCGGTGCACAGGTTCTCGAGCAGCGGCGACGGGTTGCCCAGCTGCCGCTGCACCGGAGGCATGGCGGCGACCAGTTCGGCCTTCCACGCGCGGGTCCGGTCACCGCCGAGCAGCTGCCACCGCACCCACCACTGCTTCTCGGCGCGATGCATCTCGGGTGCGACACGACCGGCCTGCGCCCAGCGTTCGATGCCGCGGGCGACGTGGGCGAGGAACCGCAGGTCGCCGGAGACGCCGTCGGGCCGGCGCGGCAGATCCAGCAGCAGTTCGGCAGCATCCGGGGGTGCCACGGCGACCGCAGGCAGCGTGCGAGGCCTGTCGTCCCCGGGCAACCGCAGCTCGACGCGGTGGCGGAACGGGCGGTCGGTCCAGCGCCGCAGGGCCGACGGCAGCGCGTCGTCGTCGTGCGGGGCCGAGGGGTCGCGCCACAACAACAGACCCGATCCCGGCGACCAGACCCCATGCAGCATGCCCACCATGGTGCCAGGCGCATCTACGCTGTGCGCATGCCCCTCGCGTACGGTTTCGCCGAATACGGCGGCCCCGAAACCCAGCAGTTCCTCGACCCGGACGTGCCCCGACCCGGACCCGGACAGTTGCTGGTGGCGGTCCACGCGGCGGGCGTGAATCCGGCCGATTGGAAGGTCCGCGCCGGCACCCGGAAGGACACCGTGCCGGTGACGCTGCCGGCCGTGCTGGGCCGGGAGGTCTCCGGTGTCGTCACGGCGGCCGGCGATCGCGTCGACGGGTTCGCGGTCGGCGATGCGGTGTTCGGCGCGACCGCCACCGGATTCGGCGGCTACGCCGAGTACACGCTGCTCAACGCGCACAGCTCCGCACACAAACCGGAGCAGGTGAGTTTCGCCGCCGCCGCGACCGTCCCGGTGGCCGTGGGCACCGCGTTCGACATCGCCGACAGGCTGGCGGTCTCGGACGCGGACACCGTACTCGTGATCGGCGCCGGTGGAGGCGTCGGATCCGCCGCGACCCAGCTCGCGCGGGCACGCGGCGCGACCGTGCTCGGTGTCGCGTCGGCCGGCAAACGGGACCTCGTGGAGGCCAACGGCGCCACCTGGATCGACTCCGGCGACGACCCGACCGCCCACATTCACGGCACGACCGCGATCGTCGACCTGGTCGGCGGCGCGACCCTCCGGGCGCTCGCCGCGGCGGCTCCGGGTGCCCGCATCGTCAGTGTCGCCGATCCGGCCGGCGCCGCGGAACTGGGCGGTTCCGGCGTGGAGCGGCGCCGAACCACCGAGGTGTTCGCGACCGTCGCGGCTTTGGTCGCGGACGGCACCGTGGACCCGCGTGTCGAGCGGGCGTTCCCGCTGTCGGAGGCGGGTGCGGCGCTCGCCGTCGTCGAAGGTGGTCACGCCCGCGGCAAGATCGTCATCGCGGTTCGCTGAACACACCCGCGGATCCGTCACGCACTGCGAACGTCCCTGGGACACTGGTGACCAGGTCACTCACCAGGAGTCCGCCATGTCGATTCTGATCCAGGTCCTCGAGCAGACCTACAGTTCCAACACACCGTGGGAACAGGTCAAGTACGCGTTCGTCGATTCCGGACACGTCACCACCCTGCGGTTGGACGGCCAGTGCGGGGTGTGGCTCGACGGCACCAAGCACGGCGAGTCCCACCGCCTCGCCGCGACCGCGAGTCCGGAGCAGGCGATCTTCTTCCTGCTCACCGTGTTCGACCGGATCGCCCAGTGCAAGCAGAGCGGCGGCTCGTGGATCATCGGGCACGACGGCCGCACGGTCGCCTCGATCCACGCCGCCCGGTTTCCGCTGACCATCGACGGATGATCGGATGTCGGTGCCTGCTGCGACGATCGGCGGGTGCGCGGGGGCAGAGGCATCTGGGTTCTGGTGGTGGCGGTCGCGGTTGCCGCGTCGTTGTGGTGGGAGCGAACCGATCCACCGGGGCCGCCCGCGCCGGGCAGTCCGTCCCGCGAGGAACTCGGGCGGCTACTCGCGAGCGTCACCGTGGTCTTCCAGCGCCCGCACGTTCCGGGCTATCAGCGTGGTTGCGAGGCCGGTGAGGCGTGTGTGTTCGGGCCGGCCTGGTCGGACGATCATCCCGGCCGCGGAGGGCGCGACGGCTGCGACACCCGCAACAACGTGCTCGCTCGCGACCTGCACGAGGCGATGTTCCGTCCCGGCACGGGCAAGTGCGTCGTACTGTCCGGCACCCTCGACGATCCGTATACGGGAAGACGAATCCTGTTCCGGCGCAGCGATGCCCGAGCAGTGCACGTCGACCACATCTTTCCCCTGGCTGCGGCGTGGGACCTCGGCGCCGCGACCTGGCCGCAGCATCTGCGCCGACAGTTCGCCAACGACATCGACTTCAACCTCATTGCCGTGGACGGAACCGCCAACGAGGACAAACGCGACCACACCCCCGGCGACTGGCTCCCACCCGCGGCGAGCACCCGGTGTTGGTTCGCCGGGAAGTACCTGACGGTCGCGGTGCGATACGGGCTGCCGGTGACCGCGGCCGACCACCGCGCGCTCACCGACGCGGCCGCGGCCTGTCCCGACGCGGCTCAGATGCCGGCGGCGCGTCCGGCACGGTCGTTCGATTCGTCATGATCGTCCTCCCCGGTCGGGGCCAGGCGTGCCGCCCGGCCCCGCAGATAGCGCTGTTCGGGGACGCTCGCCGTCAGCCTCGCCGCGGCGAGGTACGCGACGCGCGCCGCGTCGGCCTCGCCCGCCATGTCCAGCAGGTGTGCTCTGACGGCGACCGCCCGGTGGTTTCCGGCGAGTCGCCGGTCGTCCTTCACTGTCGCGAGCAACTCCAGCCCGGCACGCGGGCCGTCGAGCATGGCCACGGCGGCGGCCCGGTTCACCGTCACCATCGGATTGGGCGCGACGTGCGCCAGCACCCGGTACAGCGCGACGATCTGCGCCCAGTCGGTGTCCTCGGCGCGGGCGGCTTCGGCGTGCACGGCGGCGATCGCGGCCTGCAGTTGATAGGGGCCGGGCGGACCGGCGCTCAGCGCCGCGGTGACCAGCGCGGTTCCCTCGTCGATCTGCGCCCGGTCCCAGCGGGTTCGGTCCTGCTCGGTGAGTGGCACGAGACCGCCGGACGGATCGAGGCGGGCGTCGCGATGCGCATCGGTGAGCAGCATGAGCGCGAGCAGGCCGGTGGTGTCGGGGTCCTCCGGCAGCAGCGCGTGCAGCACGCGGGCCAGGCGGATCGCTTCGGCGCTGAGTTCGCGCGAGATCAGGTCCGGTCCGCCGGAGCTGGTGTAGCCCTCGTTGAAGATCAGGTAGAGCACGTGCCGTACCGCCTGCAACCGTTCGGCACGGTCCACCGCGGCGGGCAGGGTGAACTTCGCTCCGGCGTCGCGGATCGCCTCTTTGCCGCGGGTGATGCGCCGGGTCATCGTCGCCTCCGGCACGAGGAACGCCCGCGCGATACGCGCGGTGTCGAGACCCCCGACCGCGCGCAGGGTCAACGCGATCTGGGACGACAGGGACAGCGCCGGATGGCAGCACAGGAACAGCAGTGTCAGCGTGTCGTCGCTCTCATGTCCGGCTTCGGGGAGGTCGGTGACGGAACGGTCCGGTTCCGCTGCGGCCCAGGCGTGTTCGCGGTCACGGCGGGCGCTGTCGCTGCGCCACTCGTCGGTGAGCCGGCGCTGGGCGACGGTGATCAGCCAGCCACGCGGATTCGACGGCACGCCTTCCACCGGCCACTGCCGGTGCGCAGCGACCAGCGCCTCCTGCACCGCATCCTCGCACGCGTCGAACTGTCCGTGCCGCGCCGCAAGGTACCCGAGGACCTGCGGCGCGAGGGTGCGCAGCAGGTCCTGCGGGTCGCTCACATCTCGGCCCCGCCGTCGTGCATCACGGCCCGGACCTCCATCGCCCCGCCGAAGCGCACGTCGGGCCACCGCGCGGCGATCTCCACGGCCCGGTCCAGGCTGTCGACGTCGACCTCGACATAGCCGCAGAACTGCTCCTTGCTCTCCATGAACGGTCCGTCGGTGACGGTGTGCGCGGCGGTCGTGCCCTGCCGCACCGTGCGTGCCGTCGACGGGTCGGTCAGCGCCTGTCCGCCGACGAGTTCTCCGGACGCGGTGAGTTCGGCCATGATCGCGTCGACCTCCCCGAACAGTTCGTCCCGGGCGTCGTCGCCCAGTTCGTCGACGAAGCCGGGCCGGTTGTAGATCAAGAGCATGTATTTCACGATCGCCTCCTCTGCTGCGCCCCCGGATGGGGCCTCACCCTGAAGTCGGAGCAGCGACAACGATCCGGACATCGCGGATCGCACATCCCCTGTTCATCGATGTCCGGACATCGACGCGGTCTCCGACTTCACTGTGACACGGGCACGACTTCCACCGGACGATTCGAAGGAGTTCGACCATGACGAAGCTTCGGGTACACAATTTCGCGATCACGGCCGACGGCTGTTCCGCCGGACCTGATCAGAGCCTGCACAACCCGCTCGGGGTCGGCGGGGAGCGGATCCTCGGCTGGGCGCGCGAGACCCGCTCGTTCCACCGCTCGTTCGGGATCGACGGCGGCGAGGAAGGGGTCGACGACGACTTCATGATTCGCGGGATCGACGGCATCGGAGCAACGATCATGGGCCGCAACATGTTCGGACCGGTACGCGGGCGGTGGGAGGACAGCGAGGAATGGTCGGGCTGGTGGGGCGACGAACCCCCGTTCCATCACCCGGTCTTCGTGCTCACCCACCATCGCCGCGACCCGATCGCCCTGAGCGGTGGCACCGTCTTCCACTTCGTCACCGGCGGAATCGAGGACGCGCTCGAGCAGGCCGTCGAAGCCGCTGCCGGAGCGGATGTACGGGTCGGGGGCGGTCCCGCGACCGTCCGCCAGTTTCTGCGCGCCGGGCTGGTCGACCAGATGCACCTGGCCATCGTGCCGGCGCTTTTCGGCCGCGGCGAGCGGGTGTTCGACGACGATGTGCTCACAACCGATTTCGAGTGCGTCGAGTTCGTTTCGTCCCCGTCGGTCGCTCACGCCCGATTCGTCCGCACCTCACCCCGGTGAATGGATCCCTCCTCCGGCCGACCGGGTGATGAGACCCTTCACCCGGGGCATGGGGCGAGGGGACGGTTCCGACGGCCGGCGGTTGGTACTGCAACGACAGTTTGCGATGTCGCTACTGCACGGCCCCCGTCCTCATCTTGTGTTTGTCCCTCGAAGATGACCGGAGACCCCTGTTCATGCACACCCCTGACCTGCACGGCGTACCTGCCGTGTCCATTCGCAATGCCCACCGTTCGTTCGGAGACCCGCCAGTTCTGACCGGAGTCGACTTCGCTGTTGCCCCCGGCCGATGCGGTGCCGTGGTCGGCGCGAACGGAGCCGGCAAGTCGACCCTGTTGAGATGCGTCGTCGGCGCAGACCGCCTCGACGAGGGTGCCATCGACATCGCGGCACGCCCGTGGACGAGACCTCCCGGACCTTCCGGCGCAACGTCGCCGCGGTGATCGGTGAAGTGCCCATCTTCGCCCACCTCACAGCCCACGAACACCTGCAACTCGTCGCGACCGGACACGGAGTGCCCGACCCGTTCGAAGCGGCGAAACAAGCACTAACCTCGATCTTTCGTGCGGTTCGCGTGCCGGCCTAGCGGTTTCGGATTGGTCGTGGTGACCGTGGATCCAGTGTGCGTCCACGGTCGACTGCCCGACACGGTCGGGTGACGCCGGGGTCCACGGCCCCGAAGATCGTTCCTCTCGTCTCGATCGGGCAGATACGTGCAGGTCACACAGGCGCAGGAAGCGCTGCGAGTCGGTTCAGGCCGGCGACGAGGACATCGACGTCGGGAGCCGAGGCGGCCAGACGCAGACGGACACGGCGGGCATGTCGGGCGATCCGCCCGGCGATCGACAACAGTCGCAGCCGCAGCCGTTTCGGTTCCCACCGACGCGCCGGGCCATCGGTCAACGCGAGCATCTGCATCCAGCCGACCAGCTCACACGCGAGCTGCACGAGCGCCAACCAGATGCGGTTCTGCTCGAATCCGTGCAGTGGAAGGTTCTGCAATCCGGTGGCTTTCGCTGCCCGAATCCGGTCCTCGCACCGGGCCCGACGTCGGTGCCGAAGCTCCAGGTCCGGTAGCTGACCGCGGCGAGTGTTGGTGACGAACGCGGTCAGCCGTAGGCCGTCGCGGTCGGTGAACCGCAACTGCGCACCTGGGTGCGGGCGCTCCTTCCTGACGATCACCCGCATCCCTTTCGGCCAGCTCGACAGATCCAACATGTCGGTGATCTCGGTGACCCAGGCGTCGTCGCGGACCTGGCCGTCGGCGTTGTAGGCTGGGGTCCACGCGGTTTCGGGAACCAGGTCGATCGCTTCGGCGTGGGTGTCGGTCAGCCCGAATCCGACTGAGTATGAGAGCCGGCGTTTGGTCAGATACTCGATCAGGTGGTGGGTGCCGCCGGCTCCGTCGATGCGCACCAGCACCTTCTTCCCGACCCGGTATGCCGGGTCGAACGGCAACTGCGCGAGTGCGTCCTGCACGACCGTGACGTGGTCGGCGGCGGTATTCGATCCCGAGTTGCCCGGGCGTAGCAGCATTGCGACGGGTTCACCGGTGCCGCCGGTGCCGTGGTCGACGAACACGCACAATGGATGGAACCCGAAGCCCCGCTTGAACGTCGGAGCAGCAGATTCCTTCTCGGAGTGTGCGGTGACCAGGGTGGCATCGATGTCGATGACCAGCGGATGCTGCTCGTCGATGGCATGGTCCGGTGCCGACTCGCCAGCGGCAGTCCAGGAATGGGCTCGGGCGGTGGCGCGGGCACGTCCGATCGCAGCCAGCGCGGTGTCGGCATCGGCGGCCAACGCGCTGATCAGGCGGGAGACGGTCGGGTCGGATGCCACCTGCCCGAAGACCTCCGGGTGGGATCGCAGTTGTGCAATATCGGCGAGGCAATCCCCACCGATCGCCAAGGCAATCGCCAGGTCCAGGAGGATCTTGCCGGGATCGTGGCGGGCCAGCGGTTTTCGATACGGTGCGAGCTCGGTCGTCAACTCCGAAGCGAGGCCGGTCTTTTCCGCGGTGCGCAGCAGCAGGACCGCTCCGGCATGCGACACGACACCGGTTCCGGTAGCCGATGCGGACACGGATGGGTAGGGAGACGTAGACTTGCTCACCGGAATGGTGCTCCTCGAACTCGGACTGAGTCAACCTTCGCAAGTCGAATTATCCCAGTTCAGGGCACCATTCTTTGTGTTTGACACGGGTTTCCACTCAATCGGCATGAAAGCCCGAG
>NZ_BCXI01000048.1 GCF_001895025.1 Rhodococcus zopfii NBRC 100606 = JCM 9919 | reverse complement strand
CGCGGACGCGAACACCGCCTACCGTAATTTCTTCGCCTCGCTGACCGGCAAGCGCCGGGGTCGCAGGGTCGGGGCGCCGCGGTTCCGGTCCCGCCGCGACAACCGGCAGGCGATCCGGTTCACCCGCAACGCCCGCTTCGCCGTCACCGACGGCCGCATGTTGCGGCTGCCGAAGATCGGCGATGTGAAACTCGCCTGGTCCCGGGATCTGCCGTCGGAGCCGTCGTCGGTGACGATCGTCAAGGACGCGTCCGGACGGTACTTCGCCTCGTTCGTGGTCGTCACCACCGACGAGCCGTTGCCGGAACTCGACACCGAGGTCGGGATCGATCTGGGGCTCAGCACGTTCGCGGTGCTCTCGGACGGCACGGTCATCGAGTCGCCGAGGTTCTTCCGCCGTGCCGAACGCCGACTGCGCAGGGCGCAGCAGAACCTGTCCCGCAAGCAGAAAGGCAGCAGGAACCGGGCCAAGGCCCGCATCGAAGTCGCCAAGGCTCATGCCCGGGTGTCCGATGCCCGCACGGACTGGGCGCACAAACACTCCACGACGCTGATCCGCGAGAACCAAGCGATCTATGTCGAGGACCTGTGTGTCACCGGGCTGGCGCGGACACGGTTGGCGAAGTCGGTGCACGACGCCGGGTGGGGCATGTTCACCCGGATGCTCGAGGAGAAAGCCGCCCGGTACGGGCGGGTGTTCGGGAAGGTGGACAGGTTCTTCCCGTCGACCCAAACCTGCTCGGACTGCGGGCGGGTGGACGGGAAGAAGCCGTTGTCGGTCCGCACCTGGACGTGCCCGTGTGGGGCGGTCCACGATCGGGATCTGAATGCTGCACGGAACATTCTCGCCGCCGGACGGGCGGAGAGGCTAAACGCCTGCGGAGAGACGGTAAGCCTGCCCGCCTAGCGGGGAGCACGATTCGATGAAACAGGAACCCACCGAGAGCGCCGCCGGCGCTGGTAGGAATCCTCGGCCTTCAGGCCGGGGAGGACGTCAATGCACGTCGTCCATGGTCTTGCCGACCTCGGCGAGGGTCATCGGCACCCCGAAGTCGGCGGTGTACTTCCGGGCGGGGATGTCGCACCGGTACAGGCCGCTGTCGGGGTTGAAATCGGCCGCCTCCCAGCCGTCAGCGGTGGCTTGCTCGACGTTGAAACAGGGCTGCGGCGGGATGGGATTCTGCAGGTCGTTGGCGGCGTGGAGGCCGCCACCGGTCCAGGCGGTCTCCTGCCGGGCCGTGTCGTAGAGGCACTTTCGGGTCAGGTCGTCGCCGCAGGCGGCGGCGGATTTGGCGAACAGCAACCACGAGGACCAGGCGCGCATCGCCGGGAGCGTGATCTGCGCGTCGGGTGCGTACTTCGCGTACAGCGCCTTCAGTTGTTCGACGGCGGCCTCGTCGCTGTCGAGCGGGGCCACGCCGCTGAGGTCGACGATGTTGTTCTGGAAGTCGGCGGAACGGCCGAGCAACTCGATGAACTGGGCGTTGTAGGCGTTGTTGTTGGGGTCGATCCAGTCGAGCTTGTAGTCCATGTTGGTCAGGACGTCCTCGAGCTTGGCCAGCTGTTCCCAGGTCCCCATGAAGATCAGGCCCTTGACGCCCTTGCTCTTGATCGCCTGAGCGTAGGGCGTCCAGTCCGAGACGCCCATCGCCGGGTACAGCTCGTTGTAGACGACCGTGGCTCCGATCGCGTCGAGAGTCTCGAGGGTCATCTGCTCTATGACCTTGGTGACCGCCGAGTCACCGTTGATCATCCCAACCGCGGCCTTCGACTCGGGGTAGGCCTCGTTCACGGCCCAGGTGCGGAACCCGGCGTAGTTGTCGTATCCGGGAATCTTCGCCGGTGAGGCACTGATCTCGAGGTCGGCGCCGGCGGAGCGTTCCTGCACGGCCTGGGCGGGGAAGCTGGGCAGCAGGCAGCTGAGGCGTTCCTTGACGCCGAGGGCGTCGAGCCCGGCGCCGCCGCCGACGAGGGCGAAGTCCTCGCGGCACGCCTCGATCATGCGCTGGCGGGGTTCCATGAGTTTCGCGTCGCGGGTGTTGGCGACGAGGGTGCGTCCGTTGATGCCGCCGTTGTCGTTGCACCAGGAGGTGAACACCTTTGCTGCGTCGACAAATTCGGAGTTTTTCGTGAATCCCATGTCGGTGAAGACGCCGACCTCGATCTGTTCGGCGGTCACGCCCTGCGTGGTGGCGGTGGAGGCGTCGCCGTCCTGGCAGATGCCGGTGAGGTCACCGAAGTCCGCGGAGACCGTCGACGACCCGCCCTGCCCGGACGTGGTGCCCTCGGTTTCGGTGCCGGTCCGGCCGCCACAGCCGGCGACCACCAGTGCGACCGCGGCCACGGCTACGGCCACGCGTCGCCGCCCGGCAAGGAAATGCTGTTGTCGTTTCACGTGTCTTTTCCTCTGCCGAGCCTCAGGTGTTCCGGCCGCCGTTGACGCCGAGGATCTGCCCGGTGATGTAGCCGGCTTCCTCCGACACCAGGAACGAGCAGGCTGCTGCGATGTCCTCGGGACGACCGGCACGGCGGACCGGGGTGCGCTGGATGTGTTCCTCGATCGTGCCGCCGAGCAGTCCCTTCTCCTCGGTCCTGCGCAGCATCGGGGTGTCGACGAAGCCCGGCGGCACGGCGTTGACGGTGATGCCGTTCGGGCCGTATTCGAGCGCCAGGGATTTCGTCAGGCCGTTGACGGCGGATTTGGCCGCGACGTAAGGCGACATGAACGGCTGACCCGAATGGGTGCTGGAGGAGGAGATGTTCACGATCCGCCCCCACCCCGCGGAGAGCATGTCCGGCAGCGCCGCGTGGGTGCAATGGAAGACACTGTTCAGGTTGACGTCGATCGCGCGCTGCCAGTCGGCGAACTCGAGGTTGACGAACCGCTTGTACACCTCGAGCCCGGCGCCGTTCACGAGGATCGTGACCGGGCCGAGTTCCTGCCGGATCTCGTCGAGCGCTTCGTCGATCTGTGCGCGGTCGGTGACGTCGACCCGGTATTCGTACTCCGCATCGTTCGGCTTCAGATCGAGAACCGCCACCCGGTGGCCGTCCTTGCGCAGGCGTTGCGCGACGGCCTTGCCGATTCCCGAGCCGCCTCCCGTGACGACCGCAGTTCTCACGTCCATGCTTCGTCCCCGGCAATCGTGATGCGTCGCATGAGACGCTCGGACGACGGGTCGTAGGGGAGAGCTCGGTGCAGCATGCCGGTGTTGTCCCACACGACCATGTCGCCCGCCTCCCAGTCGTGGGTGTAGCAGAAGCGTTCCTGCGTGGTCCACGCCTGCAGTTCGTCGAGGAGAGCCCGGCTCTCGTGCGGTTCCATACCGACGATGTGATCGGCGGTGGCGCCGACGACGAGGGACTTGCGGCCGTCGCGGCGTTCCCAGACCAGCGAGGATTCGTGGGTGGGCAGATGGCGCCAGCGGGCGACCTGTTCGTCGGTGGGGTCGGGGTAGACGGTGCGCTGGGCGGCCTCGAAACTGTGTAGCACCCGCAGGCCCTCGTAGCGCTTGCGTTCGGCCTCGGGCAGGTTCTCGTACGCGGCGTAGGTGCTCGCGAACTCGGTGCCGCCGCCGACGGCGGCGACATGGCGACAGGTGAGCACCGTCGCCTTGGCCGGGATGTCGTTGGTGGTGTCGTCGATGTGCCAGCTGAAGGTGCCCTTCAGGTACTCGGCCGACCGGGTGACGGCCGGGTCGAGGGAGACCGTCATGATCTCCTGGCCGGGGAGCGGCTGGACCGGCGTGCCCAGTCTGCGGGCGAACGCGAGCTGGGCCTCGTCGTCGAGGTTCAGCCCGCGGAAAAGCAGCACACCACGCCACTTCAGGGCTTCGGTCAACCGCGCGGTCACCGCGTCGTCGTTCAGGTCGTCGACCCCGGTCACTTCGATGCCGAACGATGAAGCGAGCGCTGTGGTCTCGAGCATGAGGAATCCTTTCGTGTCTCGTGGAAACACGGAATCGGTTGTGTCACAAACGGATTTTTGGTCCGATCAGCAAGGGCGGCCCGGCGGCTTTCGAACACCATCGGGCCGCCGGGCCGTCAGGTCACAAGGACACGCCGGCTTTGTCGAGGCAGCGGTGAAGCGCGTCGATGTAGGCGGTGGTGCCGTGGAACGGTCCGCTCGCCCCGATCGCGACCTGGAGGAACGGGGTGTACTCGTCGTTGACGTGGGTCTCCCAGCGGGTGATCTCGCCGTCCTCGTTGGTCTCGAGGAAGCTGTAGCTGTAGAAGCCCATTGTCGTGCCGTCGACGGTGGTGCCCTGCCAGCGGGTCTTCCAGACGACGCCGTTCTCGGCGGGCCAGTACTTGAAGCTCGTCGGCTTCCAGTCGGGGAACACGAGCGAGTACGCCTTCGCCTCCATCGTCGCGGCTTTCGCGGTGTCGACGACGGCCTCGCTCATGAGGATGACTTCCTCACCGGTGAAGTACGGGGAGGTGTAGATTGCGTCGGGAGCGAATTTCCAGGCTTCGTGGCCGTTGTCGTCGGTGTACTCCTGGCCGTCCTGCACGCCCTGGCGCAGGTACGCGTTGCGGTAGCTCTCGGCGAGGCGACGATGCTGGGCGATGCGCTGCTCGTTGTTCATCCGGATCCTCTCGATGTGATTCTCGTGCTGGGGATTCGATGCGGTGGGGGAGTGGGACGGACGGTCACTCCGAGATGTTCACGTTGTCGTAGCTGCCGAGCATCCCGGTCTCGGGCAGCGCCATCTGCAGATAGACGTCGATGTGCCGGATGTGGCCGGTGTCGTCGAATTCGTACACCGACACCGAGTTGACGACACTGCTGAAATCGCCGATGCGGCTGCGCTCTTCGAGTTCGAGGAACACCACGCCGGCGGTCTCGGTGATGCGTTTGAAGGTGCACTCCCATTCGGAGGACTTCGCCCAATTCGTCAGGAACTCCACGTATCCGGACCAGTCCATCACTTCTTTGAAGTTCCCCACGCGTTCGAACTCGTCGACCGCCACCAGTTCGGCCAGGGGTGCCCAGCTGTCAATTGTGAAACCGGGCTGCTTCGCCTCGTCGACCAGGCGCTTGGTGACGAGGCTGTATTCGAGGACCCGGCGGGCGTGCCCGGTGTGGTCGTCGAGGATGTCCTCGACCTGTGTCACGGTCATCTGATGTTCGGCGCGGATACTCCCTTGTTCACGAGGGAGCGCAAGCGCCGTCCTCCTTCCGGTATGTGGTGTCGGGTAAACCTTGTCGGTGGTGTCGGTTAGCGTGCCGGGCATGGGGACCGAGGTGGTGCGCTACAACTACCGGTTGCGGCCGGGTGCCACCGCCGAACGCGCCCTGATCGAGGAGTGGCATCGCTGCCGGTTCCTGTGGAACGAAGCGGTCCACCGATCCGGGACCGGCGCGAAGCCGACGTTCGCGAAACTGAGCAAGCAGCTGACCGCCACCCGGGCCCGCTCGTCGTGGCTGCGGGATGGTTCCCAGGTCGCTCAGCAGCAGATGCTGCGCACCTACGCGCAGGCATTGGATGCCTCGTTCACGGTCAAAGGCCGGGGCCGGCCTGGCTTCAAGCGGATCACCTCCTTCCGGGTGGTGGCGGTTGCCGTCTGAGTCGGGAATCCCCTGCCTTCGGGCAGGAGGGGCGTTAAGAGAAGTCTCTTTCGGTCGGTGGTCGGTGGTCGGTGGTCACGAAGTCGCGGCGGCCGCGAGGTAGCGGTCGACGGCAGCGTGGAAGTGGGCGATGACGATCTCTTCCTTGACCAGCGTCATGTGGTCGAGGCCCTTGTTGCGGAGGCCGCGCTGCTGGCGCGGCATCTGCTCGTAGTCCTGCTGGAGCGCCAGGAAGTACTGGAAGCTGCCCGGTTCCTCAACCCGGACCGGCTCGACCTGGAAGCTGCCCCGGACCTCCGGGGGTAGCCACATGTAGCTGCTGATGTGCCAGACGCAGCGGTTCGGGTCACCGTCCGGATCGGGGAGCGCGAGGATGACGGTGGCTTCCCCGGCCCGGATCGTCATGAAGAAGTTCGGGAAGAGCACCCAGCCGTGGTTGTCGCTCATCTGCGCGTCGGTGAGGCCGCTGACATCCAGGCCTTGGCCGGTCAGGGTGTCGCGGGTGGCCTGCTGCAGGAGGGTGCGGACCGTCACCCCCTCCGGGAATTCGAGGACGCCCTCGGTGCGGTATCCGTCGACCAGTTCTTCGAATCGGGGCAGGACGGCGGTGACGGTCGGGAAGGTGCCGGGAAGTTCGCGAATTCCCTGGACCTGCTCTTCGGGGCCGTACGTGTTTACCCCGGCGACCTCGAACGGGGCCACCGAGACGCAGTGCTCGTCCATGAAGCGGTGACGGCTCGTGCTGGGGTCGATGTTGATCACCTTCAGCAGTTCCGGGTGGATGCCGTTGATGTGGTAGCCCTCGGAGAAGGCATCGACGACGACTTTCCAGTTGCAGTCCAGCTTTTCGCGGACGTCCATCACCGTGACCATCTCGTCGAGCCGGTAGGGCGCCAACATCTCGGCGACCTCGGGGCCGAGGTAGTCGGCCAGTGGCTCGGCATTCGGGTCGGGGTTGACGAAGATGAATCCGGCGAAGGTGTCGACGGAGGCGGGGATGAGCGAGTTGTCGTCCTTGTCGATCGGGCCGAGCACCCGCTCGCGCAGGACACCGCGCAGCTTGCCCTCGAGATCGTAGGACCACAGGTGGTACTGGCACATGAACCGCTGCGTGTTGCCCTTGCCGGTGCACAGGGGGTTGCCGCGGTGGCGGCAGGCGTTGACGAAGCCACGGATCCGGTCGTCCTTGCCGCGGACGAGGATGAACGACTGGTCGTAGATCTCGAAGACCTTCCAGTCGCCGACCTCGGGCAGCTCGTCGACACGGCCGGCGACCTGCCACACCTTCATCCAGATCGATTCCCGCTCACGCTCGGCGAAGTCGCGGGAGGTGTAGCGGTCGGTGCTGATGCGCAGGGAGAACCTGTCGTGGCCGATGTCGGCCAGGCCGAAACCGGTGTCGACCCACTCGCCGGGCCGCGCCGGCCGTACCGGATCCGTCAGGGGCTGCGTGGAACTCATGATCTCGCTCCTTCTCGTCGTCGACGATGTCGTGAAACGCGGGCTGTCGATGTGAAGATCCGAAAGTAATGTGGCTCTTGGCTCTTGACTGTTCGAGCGGACGAGCATGCAGGGGTGGTTCCGGGGGCGCGGACACGCCGCGGTACCTCCCGGGTCTCGCGGGAGGGTGGTGAATCTGGTGGCGCGACCGTCTTCCGGTGCGGGACCGGACCTCCGGGGCCGGTGAGGAGAAAGCGCAGCCACGGTTCGGCTCGTTGTGCCCCCACGGTCGATGGTGTCGACCGGCCCCGAACAAATTAATCACTTGATTGATTACTTATGATGCACGCCACAATCGATGGTGTCAATGGGTGTGGGTCACATGGATATCCGGGTCGATGCGCCGCGATCGCGCAGCGGACGGACGGCCGATTTGCACGCGAATCCGGTCGGGGCGGTGCGCAGGCGCGTACCCTCTGAATCCAGCGGTGGATGCCGCACACGCTGTGCGGATAAGTTCACGAGGGCGGAAACGGTGGACTGCCATGACCGACGAGTCGATTACCCGCGGTTCCGATCAACAATCCGGCCACCCGGAATTGCTCGCGATTCTGCTTGCGATGGCGATGTTCGTCCTCGTGGTGGATACCTCGCTGATGAATGTGTCGATCTCGTCGGTGGTGCGCGATCTCGACACGACGGTCAGCGGTGTGCAATCGGCGATCGCGCTCGAGGCACTGGTATCCGCCGCATTCATCCTCATCGGCAGCAAGATCGGCGACCTCATCGGCCGCCGACGCGCCTACGTGCTGGGGTTGCTCGGTTATGCGACGGGCGCCGCGGCGATGGCCCTCGCGCAGAGCCTGACCGCGGTGATCGTGTTCTGGGCCGTCGTCGGCGGGATCGGGGCGTCGCTGCTGCTGCCGGCGATGCAATCCCTGATCCACGGCAACTTCGAAGGGGACGCGCAGAAGAAGGTCTACGCACTCGTCGGCGCGGCCGCCGCGATAGCCGCGGCCGTCGGACCGCTGCTCGGCGGATTCATCACCACCTACCTGTCCTGGCGCCTCGCGTTCGTGCTCGAGGTGGTGATCATCGCCGTTGTGCTCTCCGGTATCGGACTCGTCCGCGACGTGCCCTACACCGGATCCCGCGGTGTCGACGGGGTCGGTGCACTCCTGTCCGTGCTCGGCATGGGCGGCATCGTGCTGGGCATCCTGGTCTGGCAGGAAGGCGGCGAAGCGGTCGCAGGGTTGCTGGTGATCGGCGTGGCCGCACTCGCCGGCCTCGCCTTCTGGCTGGTGCGACGCACACGCGCCGGTTCGACCCCACTGCTCGATCCGGATCTGTTCCGGTCGAAGGTCTTCCGGCTCGGCATCACCGGACAGATGCTCCAGCAGATCGCCCTCGGCGGCATCATGATCGCGCTGCCGATCTACCTGCAGATGGTGCTCGAGTACAACGCCATGCAGGCGGGCCTGTCCCTCGCCCCGCTCTCTCTCAGCATGTTCGTCGTCGCACTGGTCGCAGGCAGGAAGCTCGGCGACCGTCGACCGGGAGCTGTCATCAGGTGGGGATTTCTGCTCGTCACGATCGGGATCGTGGTCCTGATTCCGATCGTGCCGCGCGCCGACTTCGGATGGGGTCTGCTGCTTCCCCTCGCGATCGCCGGCTCGGGTCTGGGCCTGCTGGTCTCGCAGCTGAACAACTACACGCTCGCGCCGATCACGGAGGAACGGGTCAGCGAAGCGGCCGGAACCAACTCGGCAGCCGGGTCCTTCGGCCTGTCGTTCGGACTGGCGTTCGCCGGCGCCATCCTGCTCGCGACCCTGTCCATCACGTTCACGTCGATGGCGGAGTCGAGCGATGTGCTGCCGCCCGCCGAGCAGCAACGCGTCGCCCAGGTCCTCGAGGAGGACGCGGAGGTCATGAGCAACACCCAGCTCGAGGAGTTGCTCGCCGGTCAGCCGCCAGTGATCCGCGACGAGGTCGTCCGGATCAACACCGACGCACGCCCGATCGCTCTGCAGATCGCGTTGCTCGTCCCGCTCGGCGCGGCACTGCTCGGTTTGGCGAACTCGTTCCGCATGGTACGTGCGGACGGGCCGCCGGCTGCCGCGCCGAAGGGTGCTGCACCGCTCTGATCCGGCCGCGCGGCGGATCGGCTCGCTGCGAGGGGCGTCATATCGACCCGTCGTCGGGCCCCAGGTCGCGGTCGATCAGGTCGAGGATTTCCTCGCCGGTCGCGGCCCGAATCTTGTCGACCGCGTCGGTCCCTGCCCGGTCCGGGGATCCGAGCTCGGCCAACAGGGATTCCAGCCGCGCCGCGATCGCGGACCGCGCCTGCCCGTCGCCGCCGACCTCGGCAAGGTCCAGCCGGAGCCGGTCGATGTCGGCACAGGCGACCGCCACCGGATCCGGAACGAGTTCCGCGCGCAGGAACTCCGCAACCGCCCGCGGATTCGGGTGATCGAACACCATCGTCGTCGGCAGCCGGAGCCCGGTGGCGGCACCGAGTTCATTGCGGAGCGCCACAGCTGCCAGCGAGTCGAAACCGAGCTCCTTGAATGCCTGCTCCGGGTCGACCGAGTCCGGCGCGTCGTGGCCGAGCACCGCGGCCGCTGCGCCCCGGACCAGCCCGAGCATCAGATGCCGCTGCTCGGGAACCGACCGCTCGGCGAGGCGCTGAGCCCAATTCGACGACCCGGTATCCGCGGATCCGGCCGCCGCCGGCCCCGCGGCACGCGGACGGGCTTGCCGGATCAGGCCGCGCAGCGGCGCAGGCACATAGGGTGCCGCCGCGCCGGTGTGGTCGAACCGGGCGGCCACCACGGTGGGTACCCCGGCCGCCAGCGCGCTGTCGAAGAGAGCCAGACCGTCCTCCGCGGTCAGCGGGGTCATGCCGCTGCGGAGGGACCGGGCGAGATCGAGCGTCCCCAGGTGGCCGGTCATGGTGCTCGGGGGTGCCCACATGCCCCACGCGATCGAGAGTGCGGGCAGCCCGAGGGCGTGACGGTGATGGGCGAGGGCGTCGAGGAATGTGTTCGCGGCGGCGTAGTTCGCCTGCCCGGGTGCCCCGAGAATGCCGGCGAGGGACGAGAACACGACGAACGCCCGCACATCGGAGGTCACGGTCAGCCGGTGCAGGTTCCAGGCCGCGTCGACTTTCGGCCGCAGCACCGTGTCGAGTCGCTCGGGGGTGAGCGCTGTCAGGGTGCTGTCGTCGATCACGCCGGCCGCGTGGACGACCGCCGTGAGCGGATGTTCCGACGGGATCCGGCGCAGCAACTCGGCGACGGCCGCCTCGTCGGCGGTGTCGCAGGCAACCGCACGCGCTTCCGCTCCCCTGTCCCTCAGCTCGCGCAGCAGCCGATCACAGCCCTCGGCGGCGGGTCCACGGCGGCTGGTCAACAGCACATGCCGTGCCTCGTGCTCGGTCACCAGGTGCCGCGCGACCAGCGACCCGAGGGTGCCGGTGCCGCCGGTGATCAGAACGGTACCGGCGGGATCGAACGGGGGACCGGACTCGTCGGCGGCACGCAGCCGCCGCACCCGAGGCGCAAGAACGGCACCGGTGCGGACTGCCGACTGCGGTTCCCCGCTCGCCAGCGCGGCCGTGATCGCGGCTTCGGTGTCCGCCGCGTCGTCGAGATCGATCAGCACGAATCGGTTCGGGTTCTCACTCTGCGCGGAGCCGACAAGCCCCCACAGCGCCGCGGCCCCCGGATCGGTGTCCTCGGTGCGGTCCCGCTCGGTTCCGGTGACCATCGCGTTGCGGGTCACGAGAACGAGCGTGCTGTCCGCGACATCGTCGTCGTCGAGCCACGCCTGCAGCAGCCGCAGCACCCGGGCGCACCCGTCGTGAACGGCACCGGGACCGTGCCCGCCGGCCGTGCGGCATTCGACGAGCACCGTCCATGGCCGCCGCTCGCCGTCCGCGACCGCACCGTCCCTCGCGGTACGCAGCGCTGCCGGATCGGAACAGTGCGGGAAGGTCGGGTCGAAATCCGACTCGCCGAGGACGACGACCGGACCGGGGGCCGGTTCGGTCGCGGCGACCTCGACCGGCACCCAGGACAGCCGATGCAGTCGCTGTGCCGCTCCGCGTCCCGTGCCCGACCCGTCGGCCTGCGGCACCGCCTGCAGCGCATCGACGGTCAGTACCGGCTCACCCGCGGTGTCGACGGCGACTACGCGATACCGTCCGCCCCCAAGGGCGTCGAACTTCACCGACAGTGCCTCCGCGCCGACCGTGTGCAACCGGATCCCCGACCAGATCAGCGGCACCTCGTCCCAGCCGAGCACCGGTGCGAGCGCCGCCTGCAGGAGCACCGGATGGATGCCGAACCCGTCCGTGTCGGTGCCCTCGTCGAGGCGCACCTCGGCGTCGGCGTCGCCCGAGATGCGATGCGGTGCCCCACCGGGACCGACGACGTCGTCGACCGTCGCCGAGGTATTCCGCACCCAGGTGTCGGGGCTCTCGGTCTCGTCCGGGGTCGACGAGATCGTGATGGTGCGACCACCGTCGGTGCCGGGTGTCGACACGAGCACGCGAATCGAAGCCTGTCCCGACGGCGCGAGGAGGAGGGGATGGTGCACGGTGAGTTCGGCGATGTGGTCGAGACCGACGGTGTGCGCGGCGTGCAGCGTGAGGTCGACCAGAACCGCAGGCAGCACCGTCCTCACCTCACCCGTCGACGGCTCGGCACCGTCGTCGGCCGGTGGTGGCACGATCCACGAATCCCGGTGCAGCGACAGCTTTCCGGTGAACATCACCGCGTCGTCGTCGAGCGGCACCGCGGCGCCGAGCAACGGATGACCGGCCGGGCCCAGCCCCAGCTCCGCCGGATCCCCGCTCGTGCGTGTCGGCGCCGTCGGCCAGAAGGACCGCCGCTGGAACGCGTAGGTGGGCAGCTCCACCCGACGCCGGCCGGGCAGCATCCGATCCCAGTCGATCGTGGCGCCCTGCACGTGGGCGGCAGCGACCGCCTCGACGACCTCATGTGCCTCATCGCCGCGACCGGGCAGCGTGGCGATCGTGGTCGGCACGACCTCGGAGGCGAGGGCGGCCAGGGCCGCACCGGGACCGACCTCGACAAGGCGGGTGACGCCGAGGTCGCCGAGTGCGCGCACGCCGTCGTGGAAACGCACCGCGTGCCGGAGGTGCCGAGCCCAGTAGTCCGGCGACGTGAGTTCCTCGGCCGAGGCGACGCGCCCGGTGACGTTGGAGATCACCGGAACCTCCGGCGGTTGTGCCGTCAGCCGCGACACCGCGGTGGTGAACCGGTCGAGGACGGGTTCCATCAGGGTCGAATGGAAGGCCCGGCCGACCCGCAGGGTCGTGGTCTGCAGTCCGGCGGCGGACAATTCGGCCGCAACGGCACGGACGTCGCGTTCGCCGCCCGAGAGGACAACCGCGTCGGCGCCGTTGACGGCGGCGAGATCGACGCGGCCGTCGATCCGCGCCCGGATGTCCCCCTCGCCGGCCCGCACGGCGATCATCAGGCCCGGTTCGGTCGCCTGCATCAACCGGCCGCGGATACCCACCAGGGCGGCGGCATCGGGCAGGTTGAACACCCCCGCGACGTGGGCGGCGGTGATCTCTCCGATGGAGTGGCCGATCAGGTAGTCGGGGGTGAGGCCCCACTCCCGCAGCAGCCGGTACAGCGCCACCTCGAGAGCGAACAGTGCCGGCTGGGTGTATTCGGTGCGGTCGAGCGCGCCGCCGGTGTCGTCCCAGAGCACCTGCCGTACCGGGATTTCCACGTGCTCGTCGAGTGCGGAGCAGGCCTCGTCCAGGGCACGGGCGAACACCGGGTAGGTCTCGTGGAGGCCGCGACCCATCCCGATGCGCTGCGCACCCTGGCCGGTGAACATGAACGCCGTCCTGCCGCGGGTGCTCGTCCCGGTGACGACGTTGCCGCCGGGCCGTCCGGTCGCGAGGCGGGTCAGACCGTCGAGCAGATCGGCCGATGTGCCTCCGATCACCGCGCCGCGGTGAGGGAAACCGGGCCGGGTGGTGGCCAGCGAGTACGCGAGGTCGGCGGGATCCGGGAGATCCGCGCTCCGGTCGCAGAAGGCCGCCAGCCGAGTGGCCTGCGCGCGCAGTGCATGCTCGGTCTTTCCCGAGATCACCCAGGCCAGCGGGGCCGCCGACGGAGGTGACGCCTCCGGCAGCGCGCGTGCGGCCGGCTGTTCCAGGATCACGTGCGCGTTCGTGCCGCTGATCCCGAACGACGACACCCCGGCGCGACGGGGCCGTCCGGTGTCCGGCCACGGCACCGGCTCGGCGAGCAGCGAGACCTCGCCCGCGGTCCAGTCGACGTGCCGGGTCGGTGTGTCGCCGTGCAGGCTCGGCGGCAGCACCCCGTGCTGCATCGCCAGCACCATCTTGATCACGCCGGCCACCCCGGCCGCCGCCTGGGCATGGCCGATGTTCGACTTGATCGATCCGAGCCACAGCGGCCGGCCGTCCCGCTGCTGGCCGTAGGTGGCCAGCAGTGCCTGCGCCTCGATCGGGTCCCCGAGTCGCGTGCCGGTGCCGTGCGCCTCCACGGCGTCGATGTCGGCGGGGCCGAGCCCGGCGGACGCCAGCGCCTGCCGGATCACGCGTTCCTGGGACGGCCCGTTCGGGGCGGTCAATCCGTTGGAGGCCCCGTCCTGGTTGACCGCCGATCCGCGGATGAGCGCGAGCGCCCGGTGGCCGTTGCGTTCGGCGTCGCTGAGCCGCTCGAGCACCACCATCCCCGCGCCCTCGCTGAGCCCGGTTCCGTCCGCCCGGTCCGAGAACGGCTTGCAGCGACCGTCCGGCGCCAGTCCGCGTTGACGGCTGAACTCGATCAGTACACCGGGGGTGGCCATCACCGTCGCGCCACCGGCCAGCGCCAGCGCGCATTCCCCGTCGCGCAGCGCACGGGCCGCGAGATGCACGGCCACCAGCGACGACGAGCAGGCCGTGTCGACGGTGACGGCCGGACCAGTGAAACCGAGCGCGTAGGAAATCCGACCGGAGGCCACGCTGTTGCTCGTCCCGGTCATCAGATAGCCCTCGGCGTCGACGTCGCGCCGGGTCATCAGGTGGAAGCCGTAGTCGCCGCCCATCAGCCCGACGTACACACCGGTGTCGGTGAGGTCGGGTGTGTCCGGCCGGATTCCCGCGTGTTCCAGTGCTTCCCAGGCGCTTTCGAGGAGCAGCCGGTGCTGCGGGTCCATCGCGATCGCCTCGCGTGGGCTGATACCGAAGAATGCGGCGTCGAATTCGTCTGCGTCGTGGAGGAACCCGCCCTCCTTCATGTAGGTGGTGCCGGTCCGTTCCGGATCCGGGTCGTACACCTCGTCGAGATTCCAGCCCCGGTTGTGGGGATACGCGCCCACGGCGCACCGGCCGTCGCGGACGAGTCGCCACAGGTCGTCGGGGCAGTGCACCTCGCCCGGGTATCTGCAGGCCATTCCGACGATCGCGATCGGGTCGTCGGCGCTCCGGGCGCGGGCCGGTGCAGTCGTCGGCTGCGGAGCGGTCTCGCTGCCGAGCAGACGGGTCAGCAGCTCCCGGGCGAGCTCGCCCGCGGTGGGATAGTCGAACACGACGGTCGCGGCCAGCTTCACGCCGGTCGCGGTTGCCAGCTGATTGCGCAATTCCACCGCGGTCAGCGAATCGAAGCCCAGCTGCTTGAAGGCACGCTCCGGGTCGATCGCTTCACCGCTGTCGTAGCCGAGTGCTGCGGCCACGTGGGTGGTGACGATGTCCAGTACCCGGCTGTACCGGTCGCCGGGCTCCAGCGCGCGCAACTCGTCGGCGAGCCCCGTCGACGATGCGGTGGCCGCGACCCGGCGGCGACGGGTCCCCAGCACCCGGCGCAGGATCGGCGGCAGCGACTGTCCCTCGGTGCGCGCGGCGCGCGTCGAGAGCCGCAGCGGCACGATCAGGGGGCGGTTCGCGGCGAGCCCGGCGTCGAACAGGGCCAGCCCCGAGTCCACGTCGATGGTGTCGATGCCGTTGCGCTGCAACCGGTCCAGATCGGCGGCATCGAGATGGGAGGTCATGCCGCTGGGGCGATCCCACAACCCCCAGGCCAGAGAGACCGCCGGGAGGCCGTGGGCGCGGCGGTGCTGGGCGAGGGCGTCGAGGAAGACGTTCGCCGCCGCATAGTTCGACTGCCCGGCGCCGCCGAGGACCCCCGCCGCGGAGGAGAACAGCACGAACGCCGTCAGAGCCCGATCGCGGGTGAGTTCGTGCAGGTGCCAGGCGCCGTCCAGTTTGGGCCGCAGCACCGCGTGCAACTGACCCGCGCTCAGGGTGGCGGCGGTGGCATCGTCGAGTACCCCGGCGGCATGGATCACGCCGGTGAGGCCGGGAATGCCGTCGAGCAGTGCGGCCACTGCCGCGCGGTCGGTCACGTCGCACGCGGCGATCTCGACGTCGGTTCCTGTCGCCGCGCACTCGGCGCGCAAGGCGGATGCGCTGCCGGCGTCGAGCGCGTGCCGGCCGATGAGCACCAGCCGGCGCACTCCGTACCGAATGGCGAGGTGGCGGGCGATCAGTCGGCCGATGGTGCCCGTGCCACCGCTGATCAGGACGATGCTGTCCGAGCCGAAGGGCGGCGGGCCCGTTTCGGCGGGTGCCACTGCGGCGAGCAGCGGTGTCAGCAGCACACCGTCTCGGACGGCAATCTGAGATTCATTGCAGGACAACGCCGTCGACAACGACGCGGGGTCGGGGAGTGTACCGGCCGCTCCGTCCAGGTCCACCAGGATGATGCGATCGGGATTCTCGTTCTGCACAGCGCCGACCAGACCCCAGGTGGGCGCGGCGGCCACGTCGTCGACCGGTTCGTCGTCCCGGACCGCGACCGCGTGCCGGGTCGTGACCAGCAGGCGGGTCTCGGCGAGGCGCTCGTCCCGGAGCCAGGACTGCACCGCGTGCAGCGTCGCCTCCGCGGCGGCGTGCGCCCGGGCCGGCGTATCCGGCTCCTCACCCGGTTCGGCGGGCAGCCACAGGACACGACCGGCAAGATCGCCGTCCCCGGCGAGGGCCTCCGTCAGCGGCATCAGGTCCACCGGCATCGGGCCCGTCGGCGCCGGGGCGGGGGATCCGACCGGCATCCACTCCACGCGGTAGAGGCCGGCACCGACCCCCGGGACCGGCGCACCCGTCTCCCCGAGGGGGCGCAGCGTCAACGAGTCCGCGGTCACCACCGGTCGGCCGGTCGCGTCGTAGGCCGATACCCGGTAGCGCTCGGGTCCGGTCGTGGTGATGTGCACCCGCAGCGCGGTGGCGCCGACGGCATGCACCTGCACGTCGCGCCAGGCGAACGGCAACCGGACACCGGTCCCGGCGGTTCCGAGCGCGATCAGGTGCAGCGCGGCGTCGAGGACCGCCGGATGGATCCCGTACCCCGCGACCGCTGCGGCCGGGTCGTCGCCGCCCAGGCGCACCTCGCCGTAGAGGTCGTCGCCGCGGCGCCACGCCGCGCGCAGGCCCCGGAAGACCGGACCGTACCCGTAACCGGCCTCGTCGAGCAGGTCGTAGAGACCGCGGATGTCGACCGGTGCGGCATCGGCGGGTGGCCACTGCAGTTCCGGGAAATCGGCGGCATCCACGGTGGCGGTCGCGAGCGTGCCGGTGGCGTGCCGGGTCCACGGGGTGTCCGGCGAGCCGTCCGGGGGCCGGGAATGCACCGCCACCGCGCATCGGCCGGTGTCGCCGTCGGCGAGCACACTCACCTGCACCGCGACCTCACCGTCAGCGGGGACCACCAGCGGTGCCTCGAGGGTGAGCTCCTCGAGCCGGCCGCAGGCGACGCGATTCCCCGCGTGCAGCGCGAGTTCCACGAAGGCCGTGCCGGGCAGCACGACGGCGTCGCCGACCATGTGGTCGTGCAACCAGGGAAGACGGTGCAGGGACAGCACACTCGTGAACACCGCGCCCCGGCCGTCGCCGAGCTCGACCGACGCGGCGAGCATCGGATGCCCGCCCGTGTCCAGGCCCGCCGAGGCGACATCACCCTCCGGTGCGGGCCCGTCCAGCCAGTAACGGCGGCGCTGGAAGGCATACGTGGGCAGGTCCACCCACTGTTGTCCGGGGCGTCGGGCCCACCGCACCCGATCCCACTCCACCTGCACGCCGTGGACGTGCGCGTCCGCGAGGGCGGCGGTGAACTGACGCAGGTCCGCCCGGTCGCGCCGGAGGGTGCCGACGACGTAACCGGCGACGCCCTCCGCGTCGAGGGTTTCCTGCATCGGCACGGTCAGGACGGGATGGCTGCACGACTCGACGAACAAGCGATACCCGTCCGCGGCCAGCGCTCTCGTCGCGGGCTCGAAGCGGACCGGGTGGCGCAGATTCCGGTACCAGTAGTCGGCGTCGAGCGTGGCGCCGTCCAGTACGCCCCCGGTCACCGCCGAGTAGAACGGGATCCGCGACCGGCGGGGCCGGACCGGGGCCAGCACGTCGAGGATCGGTTCGCGCAGCACCGATATGTCCGCGCAGTGCGAGGCGTATTCCACTGCGATCCGGCGGGCTTGGACGCCGTCGTCCCGGCACTGTCCGACCAGGGCGTCGAGAGCCCCGACGGGACCGGACACCACCGTCGCGGACGGCCCGTTGACCGCCGCCACCTCGACGGCGCCGGCCCAGGGGGAAATCCTGTCCCGCACCACGTCCGCGGGCAGCGCTACCGAGGCCATCCCGCCGCCACGCCGCGCCGACGCCGCGATCACCCTGCTGCGCGCGGCGACGACCAGCGCCGCATCGGAGAGGTTCAGCGCGCCGGCGACGCAGGCGGCGGCAATCTCACCCTGCGAATGTCCGACCACAGCCGCGGGTTCGACACCGTGGGAACGCCACAGCTCAGCAAGCCCGACCATCATCGCGAACAGCGCCGGTTGCACCACGTCGACGCGGTCCAGAGAGGCCGGATCCCGGTCGCGCAGCACCTCGAGCAGCGAAAACGTCGTGTGCGGAGCCAGCGCCTCGGCGCATGCCCGCACGGCGTCGGCGAACACCGGCGATGTATCGAGCAATTCCGTTGCCATCCCGACCCACTGCGAACCCTGGCCGGGAAAGACGAACACCGGCCGGTCCCCGGCCTCCGTCGCCACACCGGTGACGACGTCGGCGCTCGGGGCGCCGCGAGCGAGCGCGCCGAGGCCGCCGAGCAGGGTCTCGGACCGCGCGCCGATCACCGCGGCGCGGTGATCGAAGGCGGCACGCGAGCCCAGCAGCGATCCGGCCACCGCGGCGGGCGTCAACTCGGGGTGGGCGGACACGTACTCGCGCAGCCGCACGGCCTGCGCGCGCAGCGCGGGCTCGGTGTGGCCCGACACCAACCAGGCCACCACCTCGCCCGCGGGGGCACTCGGGTCGGGGGCCGGCTGCTCGTCCGGTGGGGACTGCTCCAGGACGACGTGAGCGTTGGTGCCGCTGATACCGAACGACGAGACCGCCGCCCGGCGGGGCCGGTCGAGTTCGGGCCATTCCCGGTTCTCGGTCAACAGGGACACCGTCCCGGCGGACCAGTCGACGTGCGGGGTGGGCTGGTCGATGTGCAGTGTCTTCGGCAGGACGCCGTGCCGCATCGCCATGATCATCTTCATCACCCCGGCCACCCCGGCGGCAGCCTGGGTGTGCCCGAGATTCGACTTCACCGAGCCGAGCCACAGCGGCCGGCCGGCCGGGCGATCGCGGCCGTAGGTCGCCAGCAGGGCGGACGCCTCGATCGGATCGCCCAGGGTGGTGCCGGTGCCGTGCGCCTCGACCACGTCGACGTCGGCCGGGCCGATCCCGGCATTGCTCAGCGCCTGCCGGATCACGCGCTCCTGGGCCCGCCGGTTCGGTGCGGTCAGGCCGTTGCTGGCACCGTCCTGGTTGACCGCGCTGCCCCGGATCACGGCGAGGATCCGCCGACCGTGGCGCTGCGCGTCGGACAGCCGTTCCAACGCGATCATCGCCGCGCCCTCGCCCCACGCGGTGCCGTCGGCGGCCGCCGAGAACGCCTTGCACCGCCCGTCGCGGGCCAGTCCACGCTGGCGGCTGAACTCGACGAACACCCCCGGCGTCGCCATGACGGTCGACCCACCCGCCAGGGCCAGTTCGCACTCACCGCCGCGCAGTGCCTGCATGGCGAGGTGGATGGACACCAGCGACGACGAGCACGCGGTGTCGACGGTGATCGCAGGTCCGGACAGACCGAAGCTGTATGCCACCCGGCCGGACGCGACGCTCATGGCGTTGCCGGTGATGAAGTAACCCTCGAGGTCCGCGGGTGGCCGCCCCCCGGCCCGCGCTGCATAGTCGATCCCGGACAGCCCGGTGAACACCCCGACCCGGGAACCGTGCACCGACCGCGGATCCAGGCCGGCATGTTCGAAGGTCTCCCAGCTCGTTTCGAGCAGCAGACGCTGCTGCGGGTCCATCGCCAGCGCCTCGCGCGGCGAGATGCCGAAGACCTCGGGATCGAACCCCGCCGGGTCGTCGAGAAAGCTGCCCTGCAGCGTGTAGGTCTTGCCGGCCTGCTCCGCCTTCGGATCGTAGAGTTCGGCCGAATTCCAGCCCCGGTCCTCGGGAAAGCCGGTGACGGTCTCCGAACCGGATTCCACCAACTGCCACAGGTCCTGGGGCGACCGCACCCCACCGGGGAACCTGCAGCCCATCCCGATGACGGCGATCGGTTCGTGACGCACGGCTTCGGACTCGTGAAGCTTCTCTTTCACCTGGTAGAGCTCGGCAGTCACCCTCTTGAGGTAGTCGAGGAGTGTCGCTTGATCGGTCATCCGGGATCAGCTCCTAACCGAGCGCCCCCCGTGCCGTCGCAGGTCCTCGATTCTATCCGTGGCGGCTGCCTCGGAAGCGGAGTTCCATGCATTGCCGGTGCAGATTTCTGCCGTGCGGCCGATGCCTGCGCCGCACCCCGCGGTCTGCATGAAGGACCATCTCACCAACTCGCTGCAGCACGTGCCCGAGCTCGTTGCGCCGGGGTCCCGGGCGACGGATCGAACGTACGACGAATCCAGGCGGAACATCGCCTTGTGGCGATCGGCAGAGGCGACATCTGCTCGTCCCGATCGTGAGTGACAGCGGTCCAGTCGATCTGGTGTTCGCCCAGGAATCGGAAGTAGTCGCGCAGATCGAACGCATACGAATGGACCGTGGTGGGAGATCGCTCGATGACCGTCAGGTGCGCCAGGAACATGTTCGTCCTCGGACCACCGCGTGTGACGGTGGCCGCCGGGTCGACGATCGATGCGGGGCTCGGAGGGCGCGAGGCAGCTCACCGGTCCAGACCGATAGCGACGGTCGACGTGGGATCAGGGGGCCGGCATGTATTGCTGGACCGCGATCGTCACATCGGTGAGTGTCGATCCGTCGGTGGCGCCGAGGAGCCGGAACGCCGGAGTGTGGCACTGGTCGAGGTCCATCCAGCCGGCGTTTCCGGTGACCTGCATTCCTGGCGTGCCGACGGCATCGACGTAGGTGGCGACGAGCCGGCTGGTGTCGTTGACAGCCCGCCAGCGCACCAGGAAGCGGCTGGAATCGCAGCCGTTCATGGTGGCGGGAAAAGCTCCGTAATCCGGGCCGGAAGCTTCTGTCCACGGCGAGTCGTCGAAGTAGCGGGGCAGCACGGTCCACGATCTCGTCATCGTCCACTGTGGCAGCGATGTCGGGAACTCCGGTGAAGGCGTCAGCCCGACAAAGTTCGGCCCGGGCCACTCCGGTCGGTTGCGTTCGGGCGGTGCATCTTCCTCTGCCGGTACCGAAGTGGTGGGTGGGGGCGGTGCAGACTGCCGGGTTACCTCTCCTGCGCTGTCGGTGGTGGAGGGCAGCGTCGGTGCCGAGGTGGCCTCACCACCGGCTGGGGGAGTTGATGTGGCCTCGGAGTCGGCATCCCGGCTGCGGAGCAGAAACAGGCTGAGCACCACGATGAGCACACCGGCCAATACCACCACGGCAGTACCCAAGATCCAGATCGTGCGTGTGCGCGGGTCCGGATCGTGTCGAGCCGGCTGCGGTTCGCCGTGTTCCGGGACATCGGAATCCATGCTGCTCTCCTCTGCGGTCGATCAGATGGTGACGCCGGGGCGCACCGATTCCGGATCCAGACAACCACCGGAGTCGCCTCGACGACGGCGATTGCGGCGTCGTGTCGTTGTGCAGGGTCGCCGCCCGGAGCGGGAGGAGAGGACGTTCCGACTGGTCGAGGCGCCGATCCCCACCGCAGCGTCGCGCGGACCGCCGGCCTGGAGGTTCGTCACGAGCACCCGGTTCCTCGGCGAGGTCGGCCGAGCCCTCTCTTCGCCGCCGGTCGTTCTCACTGAGGTGAGCGTCTCGGATGACGACCGACGGCCGACTCGCGCCACTCCCTGAGATGCGGACACTCGGCACCGAGCGTCGAATCCTTGCCGTGACCCGGATAGATGACCGTGTCGTCGGCCTTCAGGCCGGAGAGGACGTCAAGGTCCAGAAGATCTCTGCTCGCGCGTTGGGAGCTAGGCGGCTTCCGTTCCGTGGCGGCAACGAGTTTGATCCGAGCTGCCGCTTCCTCCAACGGGCACTCGATGTGAAGTGGGTATCGCCCAGCAGGTGATGCGCAAGTTCGTGACCAAGAACGAAGGTTTCACAAGCAGAGGCGAGCTCGCTGCAGGCGTCCTCGCGGTTGTGGGTTCTGCTAAAGGCGGCACTTCCTGGGTGAATATACTTCGCGCTTTCCCGGTCCTGTCGGGCAGTGCCGAGCATGGCCCATCCGGACACCAGGGCGTGCTTCATGAGCGGTCGGGCCGAAACGGCGTCCCCGTACCGCCCGATGGAGGATTCTGGACCGGAGGCCTGTTTCGCGGGGACCAGTGACGATTGGAGCGAGTGCTGTGGACGAAGATCGGACACCCGACGATTTCGACGACCTCGACAACGACACGAAACGTAGTGCGCAGGAACGGGCACACGAGATTCAGCAGATGTACGAGCCCGGTGCCAGACCTACGGTAACGGTGCCGGGAACCGACGGAATGGTCTCGGGTACCGCGTTTGCCGACCTCGTCGAGTCGGAGGACGGGCCGACGACGGGCGAAGGGCAGTCGCAGGACGGCACAGCGGGAGAGGGCCATCGATAAGCCCAGGCCAGTCAGGTTTCCCTGACTGTCCTCGCTGCACGCCACCGCGTGGCCGGGTTTCGTCGCCGTCGGCGTTGCACGTCGGAGGGTTGCTCCACGGCGGGGGGTCCGTCGGAAGTCAAGCCGAGCTCGGCGACCGTCTCGAAATGGTGTGCGCCGCGAGCTGTCACCGTCCGCTCGATGGTCAGATGCGCGGCGCGACCTTCGGCTCGGAGCGTGGCGACCTGGTTTCCGAATGTCGGACCGGCTGCCTTGCTCCAGGTGATGGAGGTGTCCGGCACTGGCGTCACCCGCCCGAGAACTGCGCGTACGCAGCGTTCTGCTGCGCGGCTCCAGGCGACACGGAACGCCACCCGGACCGCCGTCGGGACATGATTGTGTAACGGCGAGCACGTCAACTGGTAGATCGCCGCGCTCACGGGGACGCGGAAGTGGGCACGAGCGGCGTATGCGTGGTGCACGTCGCCCGACAGCACGCACACCGTCGCCGGGGTGACATCGGACGGCCCCGAGCGGCGTCCACTGCCGACCTCCGCCAGCAACCGGGCGACACGCTCGAACGAGTCGCGGAACGCAGACCAATGCTCGAGATCCGCACCGCGACGGAGCTTTTCGGCCCACCGCCCGAGGCGTTCGCCGCGCGCGCCGGATGCGAGCAACTCGTCCCACGCTTCGACGTCGTGCATGGCACGCGGAAGCAACCAGGGCAATGACGTCCCGATGAGCAGGTGATCGTAGTCGCCCTCGGTCTGGCTTTCGATCCAGTCGAACTCCGGATCCGACACCATGTCCCGGCGGTCGGCTGTGAGGACCCGGCCACACCGCGAATCGATCATCAGCATCCGCACCGAACCGAAGTCCCGCCGGTAGGACCACCGCGTGCCGGAAGCGCCGTCCGCTTCCTCGTCCGCATCGGACGCGAAGGCGCGGAGAATCGGCTCGGCATCACCCCCGCAGTTCCGGACACGGGCGTAGAGCGCGTCTTCGGACAGTTCCTTCGGTGAGAGATTCCCGAGATGCTGGTAGATCCAGTACGACATGAGGGCGCCGACGATCCGTTCCTCCCACCACGACGACGCCTCCACTTCGGCCCGCCACAGGTACGAGGTGTTCCAGTCGTCATGCACGTCGTGGTCGTCGAAGATCATCGAGGTCGGCACGGTCGACAACAGCCAACGGACGTTGCACTCGGACCACGATTGGGAATACAGCCAGGTGTATTCCTCGAAGTTCCGCACCTGCGCGCCCGGTGGTTGCGACAGATCGTGCCGCTCGCCGACACGCCGCCGCATTTCCGGCGACAGTTCGTCGGCATACACCTGGTCGCCGAGCAACAACAGGGCGTCGGGCCACTCTTCGGGGGAGCGAGCGCGCATGCGCTGCGCGTAGGCCACGAGAGCATCGGTCCCCAGTGCGGACGAATCCCCGTCGTCCGGGGCCGTCGCCACGCGACACGAGCCGAACGCCAGGACGAACCGGGCGCCGGCACTGTGCGTCCGTATCAGGGACGCGTCGTCGCCGGGATGTGGCCACACCTCGCGCCCGTCCAGACGGACCTCGTAGGGCGTGGTGGATCCCGGTTCCAAGTCCTCGACCGAGACGAGGGCGTAGTGGTGGCCTGCCACCGTCCACGTCTTCTCCGAGTTACCGAGGACCTGCACGGTGCACGGAGCGGACGTCTCCACCCACACCGTGGCGTCCGTAGCACCGACGTGCCGAAGTAACGGGCCGAGAACGAGATCCGCCACGGCGTCACCGTGCCCGTGCTCGACTGAGCGACCGACTCATGCGGTCCGACGGTACTCGCAGCGAGCGCTCCCAGGACGATTCCGGCGATTTCCGCATCGAGTCCGGACCGCCTGAGGGTCGCGCCGGAAGGGGTGTCGGCCAGCAGTTACCAGCCGCGTTCGCGCCACTCGCCGAGGTGCGGGCGCTCGGCGCCGAGGGTTACGAACTGCTCGACATCCTGTGAACAAACATGATCGAATGTGTTTCTCATGGCGGTTGAAGCAGCCCGAGTGAGCGCGGTACCTCAGGGCGTGCATCCGCAGACCGCCTAGCCGGGGGTCGGTCAGGACCCGGATGCCGGTGCCTGCTCGGCGGCGCCGAACACCATCTCGGTCGAGGTGGCCGAGCCTCGACCTGACGGCCAGGTGGTGGAGGCACGGGTTTGTGTCGGAGCCCTCTGCGAGCATGATCGTCGTGGACCATCGCGACCGTCCGGCCGGTTCGGCAGCCGAGGATTCGAAGGCGGCTCTGTCGACGCAGGGCTGCCGGATCGTGGTGACCGACGACGATCCGCCGCGCGGCATGATCGAGGTTCCGACCTCGATGCGGGCGGTCACCGCCACCCGGCACGACGGGCCTGTCGAGGCGAGGTCCTGATGGCCCGATTCGAGATCCCGCCCGGCTCGACGGCGCAGGCATACAAGTTCGCCCTCGATCCGACGCCCGCGCAGGTGCGGGCGTTCCGCTCGCACGCCGGTGCCGCCCGCAAGGCACACAACACGATGCTCGCCGCCGTCAAAGCGGTGCTCGACCAGCGGACTGCGGAACGCTCTTACGGTCTCGCCGAGGACGAGTTGACGCCGTCGCTGGGGTGGTCACTGCCCGCATTGCGCAAGGCCTGGAACGCCCGCAAAGAGGACCTCGCGCCGTGGTGGCGCGAGAACTCGAAGGAGGCGTACAACACCGGCCTCGACGCTCTCGCCAGGGGATTGGACGCATGGTCGACGTCCCGCACGGGTCAGCGGGCCGGGAAGACGGTCGGGTTCCCGAGGTTCAAGACGGCCCGGTCGCGGCGATCGGTGCGATTCACCACCGGCACGATCCGGGTCGAGACCGACCGGCATCACGTCACCCTCCCCAGGATCGGGCGGGTCACGACCCATGAGTCCACTCGGAAACTGGCCCGCCGGATCGAGGCGGGCACCGCCCGGATCCTGTCGGCCACGTTGAGTGAGGATTCGTCCGGGCGGTGGCATGTGGCCCTTCAGGTGCTGGTCCAGCGCCCGGTGAAGGTACCCGCTCATGTGGGATTCGGCGAGCCGGTGGTCGGTGTCGACGTCGGGGTCAAGGCCGACGCCCTGCTCGTCGTCGCGACCCCGGACGGCCGTGAGGTCGACCGGGTCCCGGCACCGAAGTCCCTGTCTGCCGCCCAGGCTCGGCTACAGGCGCTGCAGCGCAGGGCCGCGCGGCAGCATGGCCCGTACAACGTGGCAACCCAGACGAAACAGAAGCCGTCGAAGCGGTGGCGGAAAACTCAGCGGCGGATCGGCCGGACGCACGCCCACGCGGCGGCGGTGCGCCGTGATGTGCTGCACAAGACCACCACCGCGTTGGCGCAGTGGCATCAGGTGATCGTGGTGGAGACGGTGAACGCTGCGGGGATGCGCTCGGCCGGTGGGGCCTACAAGCGCGGTCTGAACCGGGCGCTCGCGGACGCGGCGTTGGCGCAGATCCGGCGGATGCTTGTCCTACAAGACCCGCTGGTACGGCTCGACGCTGGTGGAGGCAGACCGCTATTACCCATCATCGAAAACGTGTTCGGGATGTGGCAGGCGACAACCAAACCTGACCCTCGCGGACCGGACGTACGTGTGTGCACACTGCGGCCTGACGATCGATCGTGATCATAATGCCGCGATCAACCTCGCCCGCCTCGGCGAGACCCAGCACACGGGTGCAACGGGGACCGGTACCGGGAGTAGCCCGGCCGCCACCGATCCGGGTGGAGACGGACGTGGAGCCACGCACAAGACCCGATCCGCAGCAGCGGAAAAGGCAGCAGGCGTTGAAGCGTCAACCCCGCACCCTCACAGGGGTAAGACGGGGACTGTCTCACCGGAAGGTGAGGCTGTCTGATGGCGAAGCGAACAGAGCGTGCTCACGTTCGCTCACCAGAAGGCAACGGTATCGGGATCGTGCTCGGGGACGACATCGAGGGCGACTACTCGACGCTGGCCCAGGTCCGTGATCCCGACGGGAACCTGCTCACCCTCGCGACGCCGCCGTCGCGGCCGTTTCCGCCTGCTTGACGGTTTCGGAACGCCCGCGCAGGTGTCGCTCCGACGGTGTCGCCTTCGGCGACTGCGTTACCGGCCGTGTTCGTTACCAGCCGCGTTCGCGCCACTCACCGAGGTGCGGACGCTCGGCCCCGAGCGTCGCGTCCTTGCCGTGCCCCGGGTAGATGACGGTGTCGTCGCCGAAGCGGCCGAACAACTTCGTCTCGACGTCGTCGAGCAGCGAGGTGAACTTCTCGTGGTCCGCGGTCTTGCCGATGCCGCCGGGGAACAGGCAGTCGCCGGTGAACACGTGGTGCCGGCCGGTGCCCTGCTCCTCGAGAACCAGCGCGATCGAGCCCGGGGTGTGCCCGGACAGGTGCAGCACCTCGAACGACAGCTCACCGATCTCGACGGTGTCGCCCTCCATGAGCATCCGGGCCGGCGTGACGGGCAGCGGTTCGGCGTCGAGCGGATGCGCGGCGGTCGGCACGCCGGTGGCCGCGGCGACCTGCGCGAGACCCTGCCAGTGATCCCAGTGCTGATGCGTGGTGACGATCAGCTCGAGCTTCGGCGCGTTCTCGGCGAGGTAGCTCACGAGCAGGTCCGGCTGGTTCGCGGCGTCGATGAACAGCGACTTGCCGGTGGCGGTATCGGTGATGAGATAGGTGTTGTTGTCCATCTGGCCGACGGAGAGCTTGACGATGGTCGCGCCGGGGATCGTGCGGCGCTGCGCGGGGCCGCCGGGGGAGACCTCCCCGGTGTAGTGGTCGTCGATGGTCACGGGGTGCTTCGGCATGTGTTGCACGTTACCGCCGAGTCGCATCGGCCGAGGTGAGGAGGCTACCAACGGGAACGTGTCGGTGGGCGCGCCTACCATGGCACAGTCCGGTGTCGCGCGATTCGGCGCCGGCCCATCGAAACGCAACCGGACCGTCCGCGCCCACCAGGCGCGGGGTCCGAAGGAAGGACGTGGCGTGGCGGATCGCCTGATCGTGCGAGGCGCGCGGGAGCACAACCTGCGCGGAATCAACGTGGACCTCCCGCGGGACAGCCTCATCGTGTTCACCGGGCTGTCCGGGTCCGGCAAGTCGAGCCTCGCCTTCGACACGATCTTCGCCGAGGGGCAGCGGCGCTACGTCGAATCGCTGTCCGCGTACGCACGTCAGTTCCTCGGCCAGATGGACAAGCCGGACGTCGACTTCATCGAGGGCCTGTCCCCGGCGGTGTCCATCGACCAGAAGTCCACCAACCGCAACCCGCGGTCGACGGTCGGCACCATCACCGAGGTCTACGACTACCTGCGTCTGCTGTATGCGCGCGCCGGCACACCGCACTGCCCGGTCTGCGGTGAGCAGATCGCGCGGCAGACGCCGCAGCAGATCGTCGACCAGGTGCTCGACATGGAGCAGGGACTCAAGTTCCAGGTCCTCGCGCCGGTCGTGCGAACCCGCAAGGGCGAATTCGTCGACCTGTTCGAGCAGCTCACCGTCCAGGGCTTCGCCCGCGTGCGCGTCGACGGCGTGGTCTACCCGCTGACCGACCCGCCGAAGCTCAAGAAGCAGGAGAAGCACGACATCGAGGTCGTCGTCGACCGCCTCGCCGTCAAGGCCACCGCCAAGCAGCGGCTCACCGACTCGATCGAGACGGCACTGCGGCTCGCCGAGGGCATCGTCGTGCTCGACTTCGTCGACCGCGACGAGAACGCCCCGGACCGGGAACGCCGCTTCTCCGAGAAGCTCGCGTGCCCCAACGCGCATCCGCTGTCCATCGACGACCTCGAGCCCCGCTCGTTCTCGTTCAACTCCCCGTACGGTGCCTGCCCCGAGTGCACGGGTCTCGGCGTCCGCAAAGAGGTCGACCCGGAACTCGTGGTGCCCGACCCCGAGTGCACCCTCGAGGACGGCGCGATCGCGCCGTGGTCGGCGGGCCAGAGCTCCGAGTACTTCAACCGGTTGCTGTCCGGTCTCGGCGACATCATGGGCTTCGACCTGTCGACCCCGTGGAACAAGCTGCCCGCCAAGGCCCGCAAGGCGATCCTCGAAGGCAGTACCGAACAGGTCCACGTCCGCTACAAGAACCGCTACGGCCGGGTGCGCTCGTACTACGCCGAGTTCGAGGGCGTGATGCCGTTCCTGCACCGCCGGCTCGAGCAGACCGAGTCCGAGCAGATGAAGGACCGCTACGACGGGTACATGCGCGACATTCCGTGCCCGGCGTGCGAGGGCGCGCGGCTGCGGCCGGAGATCCTGTCGGTCACCATCTCGGCCGACGGCGGACACAAGTCCATCGCCGAGGTGTGCGATCTGTCGATCGGTGAGTGCTCGGCGTTCTTGAACAGCCTGACCCTCGGCACCCGCGAGGAGGCCATCGCCGGGTCGGTGCTGAAGGAGGTGCAAGCGCGCCTCGGATTCCTGCTCGACGTCGGCCTCGAATACCTCACGCTCTCGCGCGCCGCGGCGACCCTCTCCGGTGGCGAGGCGCAGCGCATCCGGCTGGCGACGCAGATCGGGTCCGGCCTCGTCGGCGTGCTGTACGTGCTCGACGAACCGTCCATCGGCCTGCACCAGCGCGACAACCGTCGCCTCATCGAAACCCTCACGCGGCTGCGGGATCTCGGCAACACCCTGATCGTGGTCGAACACGACGAAGACACCATCCGCGCCTCCGATTGGGTCGTCGACATCGGGCCGTTCGCCGGTGAACACGGCGGCCGGGTCGTGCACACCGGCACGTACAAGCAGTTGCTCGACAACACCGAATCGCTGACCGGTGCCTACCTGTCCGGACGCAGGAGCATCGACGTGCCGCCGGTGCGCCGGCCCATCGACCGCAAGCGTCAGGTCACCGTCGTCGGGGCCCGCGAGAACAATCTGCGCGGCATCGACGTGTCGTTCCCGCTCGGTGTGCTCACCAGCGTCACCGGCGTGTCCGGGTCCGGCAAGTCCACGCTGGTCAACGACATCCTCGCGACCGTGATGGCGAACAAGCTCAACGGCGCCCGCCAGGTGCCGGGCCGGCACACCCGCGTCAACGGTCTCGACCAGCTCGACAAGCTGGTCCAGGTCGACCAGTCGCCGATCGGCCGAACCCCGCGGTCGAACCCGGCGACCTACACCGGTGTGTTCGACAAGATCCGCACCCTGTTCTCGCAGACCACCGAGGCGAAGGTGCGCGGCTACCAGCAGGGCCGGTTCTCGTTCAACGTCAAGGGCGGCCGCTGCGAGGCGTGCTCCGGCGACGGCACCCTCAAGATCGAGATGAACTTCCTGCCCGACGTGTACGTGCCGTGCGAGGTGTGCCACGGCGCCCGCTACAACCGCGAAACCCTCGAGGTGCACTACAAGGGCAAGAACATCGCCGAGGTGCTCGACATGCCGATCGAGGAGGCCTCCGAGTTCTTCCAGCCGGTCACCTCGATCCACCGGTACCTCAAGACCCTCGTGGACGTCGGGCTCGGATACGTGCGACTCGGGCAGCCGGCGCCCACCCTGTCCGGGGGTGAGGCGCAGCGCGTCAAGCTCGCCGCGGAACTGCAGAAGCGGTCGAGCGGACGCACCGTCTACGTGCTCGACGAGCCGACCACCGGCCTGCACTTCGAGGACATCCGCAAGCTTCTCGGCGTCATCAACGGGCTCGTCGACAAGGGCAACACGGTCATCGTCATCGAGCACAACCTCGATGTCATCAAGACCGCGGACTGGGTCATCGACATGGGACCGGAGGGCGGCTCGGGCGGCGGCACCGTCGTCGCGCAGGGCACCCCGGAGGACATCGCGGCGACCGAAGCCAGCTACACCGGGCGGTTCCTCGCGGAGGCACTCGACGTCGCGCCGGCACCGGAACCGGTTCGCAAGCCGGCCCGCAAGCGCGCCCCGAAGAAGGCCGCGGCGGTCGGGTAGCGGAAGGGTGCACGAAGCGATGACTGACCGTTCAACTGCGCGTAAGGCGGGGGAAACGCGCGCTCCGTAGCCTGACGCCATGACCGATGCTCCCGTCGATCTGATCGCGATCGCCTCCGCCCTTGACGAGTTGCGGGACGGGCTCGTCGCTGCCGCCTCCGCGGACGAACGGTGGGCGCAGGCCCAACCCCGGCACCGCGCGAGCGCGCAGAACCTCGCGCACTACGTCGCGCTGCGCCGCCGCGACATACGAGATCTGCAGTCCGATCTCGCCGAATGCGGGCTGTCGTCCCTCGGTCGCGCCGAGGCGCACGTGCTCGCGAACATCGACGCCGTGCGCCACGCGGTGGCCAGGCTGGCCGACCTTCCGGATTGCGAGATCGATTCCGGGGCGGTCGGTTTCGTCGACGGCCGGCGCCTGCTCGATCGGAACGCCGCCGCGCTGCTCGGTGCCGCGGCCGGTGGACGCCGCACCCGCATCATGGTGACCCTGCCGACGGCGGCCGCCACCGACGCGGACCTCGTCGACCGGATCGTCGCGGCCGGTGCCGAACTGGTCCGCATCAACTGCGCCCACGACACGCCGCAGCAGTGGCAGCAGATGATCGCGCACGTGCGGCGTGCCCAACGTGCGCACGGCCGGCACATCACCGTGACGATGGATCTGGGCGGACCGAAACTGCGCACGGGGCCCGTGATACCCGGTCCTGCCGTGGTCCACGCCAAACCGGAGCGCGACGCGCTCGGCCGCACCGTCGCCCCGGTCGCGGTCCGGCTCGCACGCCCCGGCGCCCCGGCCTGCGATGACGGCACGGTCACCGTCCCGGTGCAGGACGAACTGTGGTTGGCGCGTCGCCGCCCCGGCGACCGCGTCACCTTCCGCGACACCCGCGGCTCCAAGCGCACTCTCGTCGTCGTCGACACCGAACACGGCGTGCGCGCCGAACTTGCCGACACCGCCTACCTCGTCCCGGGGACGCGACTGCGTGCCCACCGCGGGGACAGCACGGCGGTCGCCGACCTGCCGGCCCGCGAGCGCAGGCTCACCCTGCGCGTGGGGGACGAGTTGCTCGTCGTCCCGGACGCGGAACCCGTGGACGCGGACGCCGAGCCGCCCCGGATCGGATGCACGCTGCCGCAGGTGTTCGAGGACGCCGGCATCGGCCACCGGATCTTCTTCGACGACGGCAAGATCGGCGGGGTGATCGAGGAATCCGGCTCGTCGGGTCTACGGGTGCGCATCGTCGACGCCGGTCCGCGCGGCTCGCGGCTCGGCGCGGGAAAGGGCATCAACCTGCCGGATACCGAACTGCGATTGCCCGCGCTCACCGAGGAGGATCTGACACATCTGCCGTTCGTCGTCGAACACGCCGACGCGGTCAGCCTGTCGTTCGTGCGCAGCGCTGCGGACGTGACCGGCCTGCAGGACCGGCTCGCCGAACTCGGCGGCACGAACCTCGGGGTGATCCTGAAGGTGGAGACGGTCGGTGGCTTCGAGAATCTCCCGTCGATCCTGTTCGCCGCGATGCATTCACCGCAGGTGGGCGTGATGATCGCACGCGGCGATCTCGCGGTGGAGGCCGGGTACGGGCGGCTCGCGGAGGTTCAGGAGCAGATCCTGTGGCTGTGCGAGGCGGCGCACGTCCCGGTGATCTGGGCGACGCAGGTGCTCGACACGCTGGCGCGCACCGGACGGCCGTCGCGGGCGGAGATCACCGATGCGGCGGCGTCCGGGCGAGCGGAATGCGTCATGTTGAACAAGGGGCCGTACGTCGATCACGCTGTGCGATTCCTCGACGACGTGCTGCGCCGGATGTCCGATCACCAGCGCAAGAAGGACTCGCTGCTGCGGCAGTTGCGGGCCTGGGAGGAACCGGGCGTCCCGCAGGCTCAGTAGACGGGTCCGGTGTACTTCTCGCCGGGTCCCTTGCCAGGCTCGTCGGGATGTGCCGACGCCTCACGGAACGCCTTCTGCAGGGCCTGCAGGCCCTCGCGGATGGGGCCGGCGTGGGGTCCGAGGTACTCGACGGACGCGGTGACCAGGCCGGCGAGCGCGGTGATGACGCGGCGTGCTTCGTCGAGGTCCAGGTGGACGCTGTCGTCGGGGTTCTCGTCGGCGAGGCCGAGCTTCTCGGCAGCGGAGCTCATCAGCATCACGGCGGCGCGGCTGATGACCTCGACGGCGGGGATCTCGGCCAGGTCGCGCACGTCGTCGGCGGGCGTCTCGGGGGTGTCGGTCATGCTGTCGAGGATCCCACCTCGGTCCCGTTCGATCGCTTGCGGGTCGGGCGCGGGGGTGCAGTTCGATCGCGTGTGGGTCGGGCGCGGGGGTGCAGTTCGATCGCGTGTGGGTCGGGCGCGGGGTGCCCGATTCGATCCCCACGTGCAGATTTGCTACTCTGAATGCCACGACCGCCCACGTGGAACACGCGTGGGCAGCAAAGTGGAGTCCGACTCCCACCTCTGGCGGCACATTGTTGCAGCTCAGTGGTCCGGTCTGCCCCGCACCTTGTGTGCTGGGGGCGACTCGCCTCGATGGTGAGCGATGAGCGTGCAGCTCCGGCTGCCGGTTCGTCGGGCCGGTCGGTAATCGGACCCCGCGTGGAGCTTCGGCGCCGCTGCGGGGTCTTTTCGTCGAGGAATATCGGGCCCACGTGCTGCGGCGCGGTCAACAGACCGCACCGCTCTACCTAGGAGGCCCCATCAGCGCTGAGACCCGCATCAACGAACGCATCCGAGTTCCCGAGGTCCGACTCGTCGGACCGGGTGGTGAACAGGTCGGAATCGTGCGTGTTGAAGATGCACTCCGCCTGGCATACGAAGCCGACCTCGATCTGGTCGAGGTGGCCCCCGACGCCCGCCCGCCCGTGTGCAAGATCATGGACTACGGCAAGTTCAAGTACGAGGCCGCGCAGAAGGCGCGCGAATCGCGCAAGAACCAGCAGCTGACCGTGATCAAGGAGCAGAAGCTCCGGCCGAAGATCGACGACCACGACTACGAGACCAAGAAGCGCAACGTCGTTCGCTTCCTCGAAGCCGGGTCGAAGGTCAAGGTCACCATCATGTTCCGTGGCCGCGAGCAGTCGCGTCCGGAACTCGGATTCCGGTTGCTGCAGCGTCTGGGTGCCGATGTGGCCGATCTCGGTTTCATCGAGACCTCGCCCAAGCAGGACGGCCGCAACATGACGATGGTGCTGGCCCCGCACAAGGGCGCGAAGACCCGAGTGAAGGCCCAGGAGGCCGCGCAGGCCCCGCAGGCCAAGGCCGCACCGCGGCCGACCCCCGCGTCCGCCGCGGAGCCCGCTGCTCCCGCGCCCGCACCGGCCGAGGACCAGCCGGCCAGCGATCAGAGCGACGCGCAGACCAGCTAGCCGCTCGGCAGCACAGCCGGTGCTGTACGAGCACGACGTCCCCGAACAACCGGAAGAACTGAGGACTCCATGCCCAAGTCGAAGACCCACAGCGGCACCGCGAAGCGATTCAAGGTGTCCGGCAGCGGGAAGATCCTGCGCCAGAAGGCCGGCCGCCGCCACCTGCTCGAGCACAAGTCCTCGCGCGTGACCCGCCGCCTCGACGGCACCGCCGTCGTCGCCGCCGTCGACGCGCCGCGCATCAAGCGCCTGCTCGACATCTGAGCTTTCCCGACCGACCATCCCGGGGGCGAGTACCTGCCCCCCGAAACTGACAGGACATATCAGTGGCACGCGTGAAGAGGGCAGTCAACGCCCAGAAGAAGCGCCGTTCGATTCTCGAGGCTTCCAAGGGCTACCGCGGGCAGCGCTCGCGGCTGTACCGCAAGGCCAAGGAGCAGCAGCTTCACTCGCTGACCTACGCCTACCGCGACCGTCGTGCGCGCAAGGGTGACTTCCGCAAGCTGTGGATCAGCCGCATCAACGCCGCTGCCCGCGCCAACGACATCACCTACAACCGGTTCATCCAGGGCCTCAAGGCCGCCGGTGTCGAGGTCGACCGCAAGATCCTCGCCGAGCTCGCCGTCTCCGACGCCGAGGCGTTCGCGGGCCTGGTCGCCGTCGCGAAGGCCGCCCTGCCGGCCGACGTGAACGCTCCGGCAGCCTGAGCAGCACACTGAACGACACGACAGCACAGCAACGACCCGTGGATCCGCTCACCGAGCGCACACCACGGGTCGTTTCTGCTGTGAAACTGCTGCGCACCGCCGAACGCCGCAAGACCGGCCGATTCCTGGCGGAGGGGGAGAACTCGGTCGCCGAGGCGCTCGACACCGCGACCGTCCACGAGGTGTTCGTCACCGCCGCCGCCGCTGCCCGCTACCCGGGTCTGCTCGACGCCGCGCACCGTCGCCGCGTCCACGTCTCGCTCGTCACCGATCGTGCCGCCGAGCGCCTGTCGGACACCGTCACCCCGCCGGGTGTCGTCGCCGTGTGCGACCTGCTCGACGTGCCGCTCGACCGGGCGCTCTCCCCGCAGGCCCGGCTTCTCGCGGTGCCCGTCGCGGTCGGCGAGCCCGGCAACGCCGGAACCGTGATCCGGGTTGCCGACGCCGTCGGCGCCGACGGTGTGATCCTCGCCGGCGACAGCGTCGACCCGCACAACGGCAAGTGCGTGCGCGCGTCTGCGGGCAGCGTGTTCCATCTGCCGGTGGCCCGGGAACGCGACACCGACCGGGTGCTCGGCGCACTCGCCGAGGCCGGTCTGCAGGTGCTCGCCACCGCCGCCGACGGCGAAGTGGATCTCGACGACGCCGACGAGCTGCTCGCCGCGCCCACCGCCTGGCTGTTCGGCAACGAGGCACACGGACTGGACCCGCAGATCGCCGCACGCGCCGATCATCGGGTGCGGATCCCGATCCGGGGTCGCGCCGAGTCGCTGAACCTGGCGACCGCCGCGTCGATCTGCCTGTATGCCAGCGCGCGGGTGCAGCATCGCGTGCACGGACCCATCGCCTAGGATTTGTGTGTTGTGCTGCCGGGATCCGGTCCCGGCAGTACCCGAATGAAACGTTCGCCGGAAGAAGGAGTTGCACCGGTCGTGGCCAAGAATGAGGGCGGCACCCCGCCGGCAGTGGACCCCAGCGCGCTGACCGAGGAAGCGCTCGCCGCCGCCGAGAAGGCCGCGCAGGAGGCTTTCGCCGCCGCCACCGACCTCGATGCGCTCGCGCAGGCGAAGATCGAGCACCTCGGCGACAAGGCGGCCGTCTCGCTCGCGAAGCGGGCGCTCGGTTCGCTGCCCGGAAACGAGCGCGCCGACGCAGGCAAACGGGTCAACGCCCACCGCACCGCCGTGCAGGCGGCGTTCGACGAGCGGAAGGCGCAGCTGCAGGCCGAGCGCGACGCTGCGGTCCTCGTCGCCGAGGCGATCGACGTGACCCTGCCGGCGAGCCGCGGCGCGGCCGGTGCCCGGCACCCGATCACCATCATCTCCGAGCAGGTCTCCGACGTGTTCGTCGCGATGGGCTGGGAGGTCGCCGAGGGTCCCGAGGTCGAAACCGAGCACTTCAACTTCGACGCCCTGAACTTCCTGCCGGACCACCCGGCGCGGACCATGCAGGACACCTTCCACATCGCCCCTGAGGGTTCGCGGCAGGTGTTGCGCACCCACACGTCGCCGGTGCAGGTGCGGACCATGCTGTCCCGCGAGATCCCCATCTATGTGGTGTGCCCGGGGCGCACGTTCCGCACCGACGAGCTCGACGCCACCCACACCCCGGTGTTCTCGCAGATCGAGGGTCTCGCGGTCGACAAGGGCCTGACGATGGCGCACCTGCGCGGCACCCTCGACGCGTTCGCCCGCGCGCTGTTCGGTCCGGACACCCGTACCCGCATGCGGCCGAACTACTTCCCGTTCACGGAACCGTCCGCCGAGGTCGACGTGTGGTTCCCGAACAAGAAGGGCGGCGCCGGCTGGGTGGAGTGGGGTGGCTGCGGCATGGTCAACCCCAACGTGCTGCGGGCCTCCGGCATCGATCCCGACGTGTACACCGGGTTCGCGTTCGGAATGGGACTCGAACGGACCCTGCAGTTCCGCAACGGCATCTCCGACATGCGCGACATCGTTGAAGGCGACGTGCGGTTCACGCTGCCGTTCGGTGTGCAGGGCTGACGCCCGCCCCGAACCCGACAACTCCCGAGAATCGAACGAACGAGAAAGCTGAACTCACGTGCGAGTAGCGCAGTCCTGGCTGACCGAGATCCTGCAGCGTTCCACCCCGGAGTGGAATGTCACCGCCGAGGAACTCGATGCGGGATTCGTCCGGGTCGGTCTCGAGGTGGAGGAGGTCGACACCCTCACCCGCATCGACAACCTCGTCGTGGGCCGGGTCGTCGAGATCACCGAGCTCACCGAATTCAAGAAGCCGATCCGGTTCTGCCGGGTCGACGTCGGTGAAGCCGAGCCGCGCGGCATCGTGTGCGGCGCCCGCAACTTCGCCGAGGGTGACCTGGTCGTCGCTGCGCTGCCCGGCGCGGTGCTGCCCGGCGATTTCGTCATCGCGACCCGCAAGACCTACGGCCAGGTGTCCGACGGCATGATCTGCTCGATCGCCGAACTCGGCATCGGCAAGGACCACTCGGGCATCCTCGTGCTCGAGGAGGGCAGCGCGGTGCCCGGCACCGACGCCAACGACCTGCTCGGCCTCGGCGACACCGTCATCGAACTGAACATCACCCCGGACCGCGGCTACTGCTTCTCGGTGCGGGGCCTGACCCGCGAACTCGCGTGCGGCTTCGACCTCGAGTTCTCCGATCCGGCGCAGGTGACCCCAAATCCGGCGGACGGCGAGGCGTACCCGATCCGGCTCGAACCCGAGTCGGGTGCCACGCGGTTCGCCGCGCGCCGGGTCACCGGCATCGACCCGGACGCGGTGTCGCCGTGGTGGCTGCAGCGGCGCCTGCTCACCGCCGGGGTGCGCCCGATCAGCCCGGCCGTCGACGTCACCAACTACGTGATGCTCGAGCTCGGTCAGCCGCTGCACGCGTTCGACGCGGCGACCCTGCAGGGTGAGCTCGTCATCCGCCGGGCTCGCGCGGGGGAGAAGCTCACCACCCTCGACGGTGTCCAGCGCGACCTCGACCCGGAGGACGTCGTCATCGCCGACGACTCCGGTGTCGTCTCCCTGGCCGGCATCATGGGCGGCGCCACCACCGAGGTCGGCGACACCACCACCGACGTGCTGCTCGAGGCCGCCACCTGGGATCCGCTGGCGGTGTTCCGCGGCAACCGCCGGCACAAGCTCTCCAGCGAGGCCGGTAAGCGCTTCGAACGCAACGTCGACCCCGAGGTGGCGTTGCCCGCGCTGGACCGGGCGGCGTCGCTGCTGGTGGAGATCGCCGGTGGCCGGGTCGAGCCGCTGCTGACCGACGTGTCGATCCCGGTCGAGCCCGTCTCGATCCGCATGGACATCGACCTGCCGGACCGGGTCGCCGGGGTCGCCTACCCGAACGGCACCGCCGCGCGTCGGCTCACCCAGATCGGCTGCGCCGTCGAGGTCGGGGTCGGGGTGGACGGGCACGGTCAGCTCATCGTGACGCCGCCGTCGTGGCGGCCGGACCTGCGTCAGCCCGCCGACCTGGTCGAGGAGGTGCTGCGGCTGGAGGGCCTCGAGCAGATCCCGTCGGTGCTGCCCGCCGCCCCGGCCGGGCGCGGCCTGACGCCGTCGCAGAAGCGCCGCCGCGCGGTGGGCCGGGCGCTGGCCTCCGACGGATACGTCGAGGTGCTGGCGCCGGTGTTCCTGCCCGCGCACGTCTTCGACACGTGGGGTCTGGACGTCGACGACCCGCGCCGCACCACCACCAGGGTGCTCAACCCGCTCGAGGCGGATCGTCCCGAACTCGCTACGACGCTGCTGCCGGGGCTGCTCGAGGTGCTGTCGCGCAACGTCGCTCGCGGCCAGCGGGACCTGTCGCTGTTCTCGATCGCGCAGGTCGTGCTGCCCGGCGCCGAGACGCGCGCGGTCGAGGCGCTGCCGGTGGATCGTCGACCCACCGACGAGCAGATCGCCGTGCTCGAAGGATCGTTGCCGAAGCAGCCGGTACACATCGGTGGTGTGCTCTGCGGCCTGCGTGAGCCTGCCGGTCCGTGGGGCGGCGGTCGCGCCGCCGACGCCGTCGACGCGTTCGCGGCGGCCGACACGGTCGCGGCGGCCGCCGGGGTGCGACTCGAGCGTCGAGCCGCCCGGTACCTGCCGTGGCATCCGGGCCGCTGCGCCGCGCTGCTCGTCGACGGCGAGGTCGTCGGACACGCCGGTGAACTGCATCCGGCGGTGATCGAGCGTGCCGGACTCCCGGCACGGACCTGCGCATTCGAGCTGAATCTCGATGCGCTGCCGATCGTCGAGTCGCTGCCCGCTCCGGCCGTGTCGCCGTTCCCACCGGTGCTGCAGGACGTCGCGGTCGTCGTCGACAAGGCGGTGCCCGCGGCGATCGTCGAGGCCGCGTTGCGTGCCGGGGGCGGTGATCTGCTCGAGGACGTGCGCCTGTTCGACGTGTTCGAAGGCGCCCAGGTCGGGGAGGACCGCAAGTCGCTCGCGTTCGCGCTGCGTTTCCGCGCCCCGGATCGGACACTCACCGAGGACGAGGCGAGCGCGGCGCGGGATGCCGCCGTGGCTTCCGCGTCGGCTGCCGTGGGAGCGCAACTGCGCGGATGATCGTCGGATGGGCACGTACCGGACGGTCGGTGTGCGTGCCCATCCTCGTGACCGGATCGCGACCCGGCACGGTCGAACTTGTTGCAGCGGCGGAGGCCGGTGACGGAGACCGGCGACGTAGCCTGGAGACATGACCACGGACCCGACCGACCCCGACCGTGCTCCCGACCCCGAGCGGCCCGATCATCCCGTGCCGGATGTGACTCCGGCCGAACCGAATTCTCCGACCGTACCGGACGTGCCGCCGGGCCCGGACATTCCGGACGTGACGCCCGCCGATCCGGAGCCGGAGGTCGAACCGTCACCGTCGGTGCCCGACGTGACCCCCGCCGAAGGGGTGGTGCGCGCACCGTCGATCGAGGAGGTCACCGGCTACACCGAGGGCGGAGTGCCCACCTTCGATGCGGTCCGGGACAAGATCGAGAAGCGGCTCGGCACCGCGATGGGTGCGGAGGAACTCGCTCGGGAGACCGAACCCGCGCGCACGCTCGAGGAGGAGTTCGAGGACAGGAAGAAGGCCGCCGCGGACAAACTCGCCGAGATCCGGCGATCGATGACCTCGTGACCCGCCGCCCGCCCGCCGTCCGTTCCCGTTCGTCCGAGCGAATGTACCGCTGGCTCGGTTGAAGGAGCCGAACGATACATTCGCTCGGGTGGGGACGGGTGGTTCGACGACCCGCGAATGAATAAATTTGCATCGCCGTGCATAATGAATCGTATGGGTAACTCACCGGCATTCACGGCGACGCCGCAGTCGCCGATTCGGGTCGCGGTGGCGGGTGCCAGCGGCTATGCGGGCGGCGAAGTCCTGCGCCTGCTCCTCGGGCACCCCGCCTACCAGGACGGCTCCCTCGTCATCGGCGCACTGACCGCCGGCGGCAACGCCGGCGCCACCCTCCGCGAGTTCCATCCGCATCTGCTGCCCCTCGCCGATCGCGTGCTCGGCGCCACCGACCTCGACACCCTCACCGGTCACGACGTCGTCTTCCTCGGCCTGCCGCACGGTCACTCGGCGGTCATCGCCGAGCAGCTCCCCGACACCACCGTCGTCATCGACTGCGGCGCCGACTTCCGGCTCGAGTCCAGCGCAGACTGGCAGCGCTGGTACGGCGGCGAGCACGCCGGCACCTGGCCCTACGGCATGCCGGAACTCCCCGGCAAACGGGAGCGGCTCGTCGGTGCCACCCGCATCGCGGTGCCCGGCTGCTACCCGACGTCTGCGTCGCTCGCCCTGGCCCCGGCGGTCGCCGCCGGCATCGTCGAACCGAAGGTGCAGATCGTCGCCGTCTCCGGGACCTCCGGCGCCGGCAAGTCCCCCAAGGTCGACCTCCTCGGCTCCGAGGTGATGGGCTCGGTCCGCGCCTACGGCATCGGCGGCGTCCACCGGCACACCCCGGAGATCAAGCAGAACCTCTCCGCCCTCGCCGGCACCGAGGTTTCCGTCTCCTTCACCCCCGTCCTGGCCCCCATGCCGCGCGGCATCCTCGCCACCTGCACCGCACCGACCACCGCGACCGCGGACGAAGCCCGCGCCGTCTACGAGAAGGCCTACGCCGACGAGCCGTTCGTGCAACTGCTGCCCGAGGGTGTCCTGCCGGCCACCGGCTCGGTGGTCGGCTCCAACGCCGTGCAGATCGCCGTCACCGTCGACGCCGACGCCGGCCTGCTCGTCGTCGTCGCCGCACTCGACAACCTGACCAAGGGCACCGCCGGAGCAGCGGTGCAGTCCATGAACCTGGCGCTCGGCCTGCCCGAGACCGCCGGCCTGTCCACCGTAGGAGTGGCCCCGTGACCGACCCGACCTCGCCCGCTGCGGACCCGCACGCCGAGCACGTCTACGCCGACGCCGTCGAGATCGCCGGCGGGCGGCTCATCCGCACCCAGGGCGTGACCAGCCCCGCCGGTTTCCGGGCCGCCGGGATCCGGGCCGGCATCAAGGCCAACGGCAACCCCGACCTCGCACTCGTCTTCAACGAAGGCCCCGGCCTCGCCGCGGCCGGTGTCTTCACCACCAACAAGGTCAAGGCCGCGCCGGTCCTGTGGTCCCAACAGGTCCTCACCGCCGGCGCGTTGCGCGCGGTCGTCCTCAACTCCGGCGGCGCCAACGCGTGCACCGGCCCGGGAGGCTTCCAGGACACCCACGCGACCGCCGAGGCGCTCGCCTCCGCGCTGAGCAACTGGGGCACCGAAACCGGTGCCGGCGAGATCGCGGTGTGCTCCACCGGCCTCATCGGCGACCGGCTGCCCATGAACAAGGTCCTCACCGGTGTGGACGAGATCGTCCACGAACTCGCCGGTGGTATCTCGGGAGGCACCGACGCCGCGCACGCGATCATGACCACCGACACCGTCCCCAAGCAAGCCGCGCTGCACCACGCCGACAAGTGGAACGTCGGCGGCATGGGCAAGGGTGCCGGCATGCTCGCCCCCGCGCTCGCCACCATGCTGGTCGTCCTCACGACGGATGCGGTCGCGACCGCCGCCCAGCTCGACGAAGCACTGCGCCACGCGACCCGGCAGACCTTCGACCGGCTCGACATCGACGGCGCCACCTCCACCAACGACACCGTGCTGCTGCTCGCCTCCGGGGCCAGCGGCATCACCCCCGCCCAGGACGAACTGAACGCCGCGGTCCTCGCCGTGTGCGACAGCCTCGCCGACCAGATGATGGCCGACGCCGAAGGCGTCACCAAGCGCGTCACCGTCACCGTCCGTGGCGCCGCCAGCGAATCCGACGCCCTCGTCGGTGCCCGCACCGTCGCCCGCGACAGCCTCGTCAAGACCGCACTGTTCGGATCCGATCCGAACTGGGGGCGCGTCCTCGCCGCCATCGGCATCGCCCCGATCGAACTCGACCCGAACAAGATCTCGGTGACCTTCAACGGCAGCCCGGTGTGCACCGACGGCGTCGGCGCCCCCGGAGCCCGCGACGTGGACCTGTCCGGCATCGACATCGCCCTCGACATCGACCTCGGCATCGGCGACGCCGAGGTGTCCATCCGCACCACCGACCTTTCGCACGCGTACGTCGAAGAGAACTCGGCGTACTCGTCGTGACGGCACAGAACGTGACGGGAGACGACATGCTCGAGGACCTCATCGCGAGCCTCACCTCGCACCAGAAGGCGTTCGTGCTCGCCGAGGCGCTGCCCTGGCTGCAGAAATTCCGCGACAAGATCGTCGTCGTCAAGTACGGCGGCAACGCCATGATCGACGACGACCTCAAGTCGGCGTTCGCCGCCGACATGGCGTTCCTGCGCACCGTCGGCATCCACCCGGTCGTCGTACACGGCGGCGGACCCCAGATCAACGCCATGCTCGAGCGCCTCGGCATGACAGGGGAGTTCCGCGGCGGATTCCGCGTCACCACCCCCGAAGTGATGGACGTCGTGCGGATGGTGCTGTTCGGTCAGGTCGGCCGCGAGCTCGTCGGGCTGATCAACAGCCACGGACCGTACGCCGTCGGTATCTCCGGCGAGGACGCCCGGTTGTTCACCGCGACCCGCCGCACGGTCGTCGTCGACGGCGAGGACACCGACATCGGGCTGGTCGGCGACGTCACCACCGTCGACCCGGCCGCCGTCCTCGACCTCATCGCCGCCGGACGCATCCCAGTCGTGTCCACGATCGCACCGGACGCCGACGGGATCGTGCACAACATCAACGCCGACACCGCCGCGGCCGCGCTCGCCGAAGCGCTCGGCGCCGAGAAACTCGTCGTCCTCACCGACGTCGAAGGGCTCTACACCGACTGGCCCGACCGCAGTTCGCTGACCTCGCGGATCGACACCACCGCGCTCTCGGCGCTGCTGCCCTCCCTCGACACGGGGATGGTCCCGAAGATGGAAGCCTGCCTGCGCGCCGTGCAGGGCGGCGTCCCCACCGCGCACGTCATCGACGGCCGCCAGCCGCACTCCGTCCTGCTCGAACTGTTCACCGAGGAGGGCATCGGCACGATGGTGACCCTCACCCACCCCCAGACGCCCACCCCCACCCAGGAAGGCACAGCATGACCGGCACGTCCGACCTGCAGGAACGCTGGGCGCATTCGCTCATGCACAACTACGGCGTGCCGAAGGTCGCGCTCGTCGCCGGCGACGGCGCGATCGTCACCGACGCCGACGGCAAGCAGTACCTCGACCTGCTCGGTGGCATCGCCGTCAACAGCCTCGGTCACCGCCACCCGGCGATCATCGACGCGGTCACCGCGCAGCTGAACCAGCTCGGTCACGTCTCGAACCTGTACGCCTCGCCGCCGGTGCTCGAACTCGCCGAACGGCTGCTCGCGCACTTCGGCGAGGACACCACCCGTCGCTCCGCTCGCCCCGGCCAGGGCCGCGTGTTCTTCTGCAACTCCGGCACCGAAGCCAACGAGGCCGCCTTCAAGATCGCGCGGCTCACCGGCCGGCCCAAGATCATCGCCGCGGAGAGGGCGTTCCACGGACGCACCATGGGGGCGCTGGCCCTCACCGGCCAGCCCGAAAAGCGTGCACCGTTCGAACCCATGCCCCCCGGAGTCGAATTCGTCCCCTACGGCGACACCGCCGCTCTCGAGGCCGCCGTCGACGAGAACACCGCCGCTGTGTTCCTCGAACCGATCATGGGCGAGTCCGGCGTCGTAGTCCCGCCGGAGGGCTACCTCGCCGCGGCCCGGCGCATCACCGCCGACAAGGGCGCGCTGCTCGTCCTCGACGAGGTGCAGACCGGCATCGCCCGCACCGGCACGTTCTTCGCGCACCAGGCCAACGGGATCGTCCCGGACGTGATGACCCTCGCCAAGGGTCTCGGCGGTGGCCTGCCCATCGGCGCGGTCGTCGCCACCGGACCCGCCGCCGAGCTGTTCCAGCCCGGCAAGCACGGCACCACCTTCGGCGGAAACCCCGTGTGTGCCGCCGCCGCGCTCGCCGTGCTGCGCACCATCGACGACCAGAATCTCCTCGACCACGTCAACTCCGTCGGCAAGCACCTCGCCACCGGCATCGAGGAACTCGGACACCCGCTCGTCGACCGGGTCCGCGGTTCCGGCCTGCTGCTCGGCATCGTCCTCACCGAACCGAAGTCCGCCGCGGTCGAGACCGCCGCACGCGAGGCCGGGTACCTCGTCAACGGCGCCGCCCCCGACGTCATCCGGCTCGCCCCGCCCCTGATCCTCACCGAGGAACAGGCCGACGGGTTCGTCGCCGCACTGCCCGCGATCTTCGACACGGCCCTGCAGGAAGGAACGAGCTAACCCATGATCAGGCATTTCCTGCGCGACGACGACGTCACCCCCGCGGAACAGACACAGATCCTCGACCTCGCCGCCGAGCTCAAGAAGGCACCCCTGTCGCAGCGTCCTCTCGAAGGCCCGTACAGCGTCGCGGTGCTGTTCGACAAGACGTCCACGCGCACCCGCCTCTCGTTCGACGCCGGCATCGCCCAGCTCGGCGGTCACGCCATCGTCGTCGACGCCGGGTCGACCCAGATCGGCAAGGGTGAAACCCTCGAGGACACCGCCCGCGTCTTCTCCCGGTTCACCGAGGCCGTCGTGTGGCGCACCTACGGTCAGGACCGCCTCGAGGCGCTCGCCGCACACTCGACGGTCCCGGTCGTCAACGCACTCACCGACACCTTCCACCCCTGCCAGGTGCTCGCGGACCTGCAGACCATCCGCGAACACAAAGGCAGCCCCGCAGGCCTGTCCATGGCCTACTTCGGCGACGGCGCCAACAACATGGCCCACTCGCTGATGCTCGGCGGCGTCACCGCCGGCATGCACGTCACCATCGCCTCCCCGGCCGGGTTCGTGCCCGACCCCGACGTCGTAGCCGCGACCCGTGCCCGCGCCGAGGAGACCGGCGGCAGCGTTACCCTCACCGACGACCCGCAGGCCGCCGCGGCGGGCGCCGACGTGCTCGTCACCGACACCTGGGTGTCGATGGGGCAGGAGGACGACGGACTCGACCGCGACTCGGTGTTCCGGCCGTACCAGGTCAATGCCGAGCTCCTGGCCCTGTCGAAGCCCGATTCCATCGTGCTGCACTGCCTGCCCGCCTACCGCGGTCGCGAGATCACCGCCGACGTCCTCGACGGACCCCGCGCGGTCGTGTGGGACGAAGCCGAGAACCGGCTGCACGCCCAGAAGGCACTGCTCGTGTGGTTGCTCGAGCAGCGGGAGAACTGACCGTGAGTACCGCGGCGAGCCGACCCGAGGGAGCGACGGACCGTCCCGCCGCGTCCTCGGCCCCCACGCGCGCGGCGCGGCAGGCGCGGATCACCGCGCTCGTCGCAACCCGGGAGGTGCGCAGCCACACCGAACTGGCCGCGCTGCTCGCCGCCGAGGGCATCGAGGTGTCTACCGCGACGCTGTCGCGTGACCTCGAGGAACTCGGCGCGGTCAAACTCCGCGCCGCCGACGGTGGAGCCGGCGTATACGTCGTCCCGGAGGACGGCAGCCCCGTGCGCGGGGTGTCCGGAGGCACCGATCGACTGTCCCGCCTCCTCGGCGAATTGCTGGTCTCCACGGACCACAGCGGCAACATCGCGGTGCTGCGCACGCCCCCGGGGGCAGCGCACTATCTGGCCAGTGCACTCGATCGGGCATCATTACCTGAGGTGGTCGGCACGATCGCCGGGGACGACACCATCGCGGTGATCGCCCGCGAGCCGATGACGGGCGCCGAACTGGCCGCGAAAATCGAATCACTCGCCTGAACTACAACCAATAGACGTCAGTCGAATAAAGAAGGAGCGCAAGAACAATGGCCGATCGCGTCGTACTCGCCTACTCGGGCGGGCTGGACACCTCCGTTGCCATCAGCTGGATCGGCAAGGAGACCGGCAAGGAGGTCGTCGCCGTCGCCATCGATCTCGGCCAGGGCGGCGAGGACATGGAGGTGGTGCGTCAGCGCGCACTCGACTGCGGTGCCGTCGAGTCCGTCGTCGTCGACGCCAAGGACGAATTCGCCGACGAGTACTGCCTGCCCACCATCCAGGCCAACGCGCTGTACATGGACCGCTACCCGCTGGTCTCCGCGATCAGCCGGCCGCTGATCGTCAAGCACATCGTCAAGGCCGCGCGCGAGCACGGCGGCACCGTCGTCTCGCACGGCTGCACGGGCAAGGGCAACGACCAGGTCCGCTTCGAGGTCGGCTTCGGCGCCCTAGCCCCCGACCTGGACGTCATCGCCCCGGTTCGTGACTACGCCTGGACCCGGGAGAAGGCGATCTCCTTCGCCGAGGAGAACCAGATCCCGATCAACGTCACCAAGCGGTCGCCGTTCTCGATCGACCAGAATGTCTGGGGCCGCGCGGTCGAGACCGGCTTCCTCGAGGACCTGTGGAACGCGCCCACCAAGGACGTCTACGACTACACCCAGGATCCGACCCTCAACTGGAACACCCCGGACGAGCTGATCATCAGCTTCGAGGCCGGCAAGCCGGTCGCCATCGACGGCAAGCCCGTCACCGTCCTCGAAGCCATCCAGGAACTCAACAAGCGCGCCGGTGCACAGGGCGTCGGCCGCCTCGACGTGGTCGAGGACCGGCTCGTGGGCATCAAGAGCCGCGAGATCTACGAGGCCCCGGGCGCCATGGTGCTCATCACCGCGCACCAGGAACTCGAGCACGTCACCCTCGAGCGCGAACTCGGACGCTACAAGCGGCAGATGGAGCAGCGCTGGTCCGAGCTGGTCTACGACGGCCTGTGGTTCTCGCCGCTGAAGGAGGCCCTGGACACGTTCGTGCTCAAGACCCAGGAGAAGGTCACCGGCGACATCCGGCTGTTCCTGCACGGCGGCGCGATCACCGTCAACGGCCGGCGCAGCTCGCAGTCGCTGTACGACTTCAATCTCGCCACCTACGACGAGGGCGACAGCTTCGACCAGTCGTTCGCGAAGGGCTTCGTCAACATCCACGGCCTGTCGTCCAAGGTCGCCGCGAAGCGCGATCTGGGCCTGTAACGGTGACCGCGCACGACGCCGGAGGCGTCCAGGCACACGGCACCAACGAAGGTGCCCTGTGGGGCGGCCGGTTCGCATCCGGACCGGCCGCCGCCATGGCGGCACTGAGCAAGTCCACGCACTTCGACTGGGCACTCGCCCCGTACGACGTGCGCGCCTCCCAGGCGCACGCGAAGGTCCTGCACCGGGCCGGGCTGCTCAGCGACGACGACCTCGCCACCATGCTCGACGGCCTCGACCGGCTCGCCGCCGACGTCGCCTCCGGGGCATTCGTTCCCGCCGAGTCCGACGAGGACGTCCACGGTGCCCTCGAACGCGGCCTCATCGACCGGGTCGGACCGGAGGTCGGCGGGCGCCTGCGAGCCGGTCGGTCCCGCAACGACCAGGTCGCCACGCTGTTCCGGATGTGGCTGCGCGACGCCGCGCGGCGCATCTCCGAGGGCGTGCTCGACGTCGTCGAGGCCATCGCGAATCAGGCGGCCGCGCACCCGCAGGCGGTCATGCCGGGTAAGACGCACCTGCAGGCGGCACAACCGGTCCTGCTCGCGCACCACCTGCTCGCGCACGCGCACCCGCTGCTGCGTGACGTCCAGCGGCTCCGGGACTTCGACAAGCGTGCCGCCGTGTCCCCGTACGGGTCCGGCGCCCTCGCCGGGTCGTCGCTCGGGCTCGACCCCGACGCGATCGCCGCCGAGCTGAACTTCGACTCGGCCGCCGACAACTCGATCGACGCGACCAGTTCGCGGGACTTCGCGGCCGAAGCCGCGTTCGTGTTCGCGATGATCGCCGTCGACCTGTCCCGTATGGCGGAGGAGGTGATCCTGTGGAGCACCCCCGAGTTCGGGTACATCACCCTCGCCGACGAGTGGTCCACCGGATCGTCGATCATGCCGCAGAAGAAGAACCCGGACGTCTCCGAACTCACCCGCGGCAAGGCCGGTCGTCTCATCGGCAATGTCACCGGTCTGCTCGCGACGCTCAAAGCGCAGCCGCTCGCATACAACCGCGACCTGCAGGAGGACAAGGAACCGGTGTTCGACTCGGTGGCGCAGCTCGAGCTGCTGCTCCCGGCGATCACCGGCCTGGTCGCGACACTGACGTTCCACACGGACCGGATGGCCGAGCTCGCACCCGCCGGATTCACCCTCGCGACGGACATCGCCGAGTGGATGGTGCGTCAGGGCGTGCCGTTCCGGGTCGCGCACGAAGCGGCCGGAGCCTGCGTCAAGGTCGCCGAAAGCCGCGGTGTGGGGCTCGAGGACCTCACCGACGGGGAACTCGCCGCGGTCGATCCCGCGCTCACCCCGCAGGTGCGTGAGGTGCTCACCGTGGAGGGATCCATCGCGTCCCGCAACGCGCGTGGGGGCACGGCCGGCGACCGCGTCGCCGAGCAGCTCGCCGGGGTCCGCGCGGCCGCGCAGGAGCTGAGGAACCAGGTTCGCGCCTGAGCGATCCGAGCAGGCCGGTTCGATCGACACCGAGTGTGACGCACACGGCGTTTCGAACCGGCCTGTGGCATACCGAGCGTGTGGCAGTCTGGGTCTTCTGGGCATGTCGGATTTCGTACGCGCGGCGGATGAGGTGCGGTTCGTGGGACTTGGCAGTGAATCGGTGATGGGGCCTCTGCGTCGCGTCGTGGCGGCGGCGCAGAACGGACTCGAGGTGATTCGGTTCGGCGGGCTCGAGACGGGGGCGACACCGTCGCCGTTCCAGGTCGTCGCGCGCACCCCGATGTACCGCCTGCGCCGCTACTTCCCCGAGGCCGACACCGCGGCGACGGGGATCCCGATCGTGCTGGTGCCGCCGATGATGATGTCGGCCGATGTGTACGACGTGACCCGCGACAAGGGCGCCGTGGGGATGCTGCACGCCGCCGGCCTCGATCCATGGGTCGTCGACTTCGGGTCCCCGGACCAGGAAGAGGGCGGCTGGCAGCGCACCCTCACCGATCACATCGTCGCCCTCGACGAGATCGTCGACCGGGTACACGACTACACGGGCCGGAACATCCATCTCGCCGGATACTCGCAGGGCGGCATGTTCTGCTATCAGGCCGCGGCATACCGGCGCAGTCGCAACATCGCGAGCCTGATCACGTTCGGCAGCCCGGTGGACACCCTGGCCGCGCTGCCGCTGGGTATCCCGGACGCCGTCGCTATCCGCGGCGCGGACTTCCTCGCCGACCACGTCTTCAACCGGATGGCGATCACCGGGTGGATGGCCCGCACCGGCTTCCAGTTCCTCGACCCGATCAAGACGGTGCGGGCCCGGCTCGAGTTCGTCATGCAACTGCACGACCGCGAAGCGCTGCTGCCGCGTGAACCACAACGCCGTTTCCTCGACACCGAGGGCTGGGTCGCCTGGTCGGGTCCCGCGGTCGCGGATCTGCTGCGTCAGTTCATCGCGCACAACCGGATGGTCAGCGGCGGGTTCGTCATCAACGACCGTGCCGTAACCCTCGCGGACATCACCTGCCCGATCCTCGCGTTCGTCGGCGAGGTGGACGACATCGGGCAGCCGCTCGCCGTACGCGGCATCCGCAAGGCATCGCCTCGCGCAGAGGTTTTCGAATACTGTTTGCGGGCAGGTCATTTCGGTCTGGTTGTCGGTACCTCCGCGGCGCAGCACACGTGGCCCGCCGTCGGGGAATGGGTGCTGTGGCGCGAGAAGCAGGGTGATCGACCGGTCGGAATCGTCCCGATGGCCGCGCCCGAACCGCATGCCGAAGGCGAGACAGGGGTGTCCGTCACCAGCCGGCTGACCCACACCGCCGCCACCATCGCCGAGGTCGGCGTGGAAGTCGGCAAGGGCATCGCCGAGATCGCCGCGGGCACCGTCCGCGGCGCTCGCGAACTGTCGGGTGAGGCCGCGCGGGCTCTGCCGCGGCTGGCCCGGCTCGGCCAGATCCAGCCGCGCACGCGGATCTCCGTCGGCAGTCTGCTGGCGGAGCAGGGACGCAAGGCCGCCGACCGCGAGTGCTTCATCTTCGACGACCGCGTCTACACCTACGCCGCCGTCAACCGCCGCATCGACAACGTCGTGGCGGGGCTCATCCACAGCGGCGTCCGCCCGGGCATGCACGTCGGTGTCCTCATGGAGACGCGCCCCAGCGCCATGGCCGCGGTCGCGGCGGTCTCCCGTATCGGCGGAGTGTCCGTGCTGCTGCCGCCCGGCTCCGACCTCGACGAGACACTACGGCTGGGTACCGTCGAGAAGATCGTCACGGACCCGGAGAACCTCCCGACCGCCGTCGCGACCGGCCTGCCCGCCCTCGTGCTCGGCGGCGGCGACCTACGCGACATCGACATCGAACCCGGCTCCGACGTCGTCGACCTCGAACGCCTCGACACCACCACGGTGGAACTGCCGGGGTGGTATGTGCCGGACCCGGGCACGGCCCGCGAACTCGGCTTCATCCTGTTCACCGGTCACGGCGACTCGCTCGAGATGAAGCTCATCACCAACCACAGGTGGGCACTGTCGGCGTTCGGTACCGCCACCGCCGCCGCCCTCGGCCGCGGCGACACCGTGTACTGCCTGGCGCCACTGCACCACTCCTCGGGACTGCTCGTCAGTCTCGGCGGTGCGCTCGCCGGCGGATCCCGCATCGCGCTGTCACGGGGACTGGACCCGGCACGGTTCAGCGACGAAGTGCACCGGTACGGCGTCACCGTCGTCACCTACACGTGGGCGATGCTGCGCGAGATCCTCGACAGCCCCTCGCTGCACATCGACGACATCCATCCGGTGCGCCTGTTTCTCGGATCCGGCATGACGCCCGGGCTGTGGCGGCGCACCATGGAGCGGTTCACGCCCGCGCAGGTTCTCGAGTTCTACGCCTCCACCGAAGGCGCGATCGTGCTGGCCAACGTCTCCGGCGCGAAGGTCGGGTCGAAGGGCCGGGCGCTGCCCGGCAGCGCCGACGTCCGGTTGGCTGCCTACGATCCGGTCGGCCGACGATTCCTCGAGGACGAGCGAGGCTTCGTCCGGGAGAGCGCGCCCGGCGAGGTCGGGCTGCTCCTCGGCCGTCAGAGCGCGACCACGGACATCTCCGCAGGAGTGATGCGTGGCGTGTTCGAGGCCGGTGACGCCTGGGTCCCCACCGAGAACCTGTTCCGGCGCGACACCGACGGCGACTTCTGGCTGCTCGACAACAAACGCACCGTCATCCTCACACCACACGGCCCCGTCTATGCGCAGCCCGTCGTCGACGCCCTCGGAGCGCTACCCCGAGTCGATCTCGTCGTCGCCTACGACGTGCGCGCCGGCGACGCCGACCTCGCCGTCGCGGCGTGCACACTGCGGGAGAACAAGGCACCGAGCGTCCTGGAGATCACCGCGGCACTCGACGCGCTTCCTCCCGCCGAACGCCCCGACGTGGTCCACGTGGTGCCGCACATCCCGCTCGGCCCCTCCTTCAGGCCCATCGCGGACACGCTGCGAGCGCAGGGTCTGCCGAAACCCACCGTGCGTTCCTGGTACGCCGATCCCGAGACGGGAACCTACAAGAGGTTCACCAAGGCGGTCGTCGCGCGACTGGAGGCGGGCATCGTCGATGCGGGTTCCACCGCGCGGTAGCCTGGTCCGGATCACATATCGCACTTCGAGAGGACAACGGTGGCTGTCGACCCCACGCTGTTGAGCATCCTGGCCTGCCCGCAGGACAAGGGGCCGTTGCTCCTCGTGGACGACGCGGTGCTCTACAACCCACGGTTGCGGCGCGCCTACCCCATCGAGAACGGCATTCCCGTCCTCCTCGTCGACGAAGCTCGTGACGTCACCGATGCCGAACACGACGACTACGTCGCGCGCGGGGTCGCGGGCTGGACGCAGGACTGACCGGCTGACCGGCGACGACTCGACCCGGCAGAACCCGCTCGCGGCGGTACGTCGAACGCCGCTCGCGGCGGTCGACCCGGTCATGGGCGCCCGCATGCTGCTCGGCGCGATCCTCAGCGTCGGCGACGTCGCACTGCGCATCACCGAGGTCGAGGCGTACGGCGGACCCGAGGACGGTCCCTGGCCCGACCCGGCGGCCCATTCGTATCGCGGTCGCACCACCCGCAACGCGGTCATGTACGGCCCGGCCGGACATCTGTACGTGTACCGCAGCTACGGCCTCCATCACTGCGCGAACATCTCGATCGGACCCGACGGGGTCGCGGGTGCGGCGCTGCTGCGCGGAGCGCAGGTCGTGTCCGGGGCCGAAACCGTCCGCGCCCGCCGGACCCCGGGCACCGCAGCTCCGAACCTGGCGAGGGGCCCGGGCAATCTCGCCGAAGCACTGGGCCTGACCCTGGCCGACAACGGCCTCGACGTGCTCGATGCGACATCGCGGGTGCGTCTGGACCTCGCTGCCGGCGACGTGACGGACTCGGTGCAGACCGGCCCCCGCGTCGGAATCTCGCAGGCGGCCGACCGGCCGTGGCGGCTGTGGATCCCCGGCGCAGTCGGCGTCTCGGCATACCGGCGGAGCCCGCGGGCGCCGGCCGCCGATCCCCGGATGGGATGATCGAGCGGTGACTGAGCACATTCTCGACGAACTGACCTGGCGCGGGCTCATCGCCCAATCGACCGACATCGACGCACTGCGCCGAGACCTCGACGCTGGTCCGCTCACGTTGTATGCCGGCTTCGATCCGACCGGGCCGAGCCTGCACGCCGGTCACCTCGTGCCGCTTCTCGCTCTCAAGCGATTCCAGCGCGCGGGCCATCGACCGATCGTTCTCGCCGGTGGCGCCACCGGCATGATCGGAGACCCCCGCGAGGTGGGGGAGCGAACGATGAATTCCGTCGATACCGTCGCCGAGTGGTCCGAACGCATCCGCAGTCAGCTCGAGCGGTTCGTCGACTTCGACGATTCCCCGACGGGCGCCGTCGTCGCCAACAACATGGACTGGACCGGACAACTCAGCGCGATCGACTTCCTGCGCGGAATCGGCAAGCACTTCTCGGTCAACGTGATGCTCGCGCGCGACACCGTCAAGCGCCGCCTCGAAGGTGACGGCATCTCGTACACCGAGTTCAGCTACATGCTCCTGCAGGCCAACGACTTCGTCGAACTGCGCCGCAAGTACGGCTGTGCGCTGCAGGTCGGCGGCTCCGACCAGTGGGGCAACATCATCGCCGGCGTCGAACTCAATCGACGCACCGACGGGGCGTCGGTGCACGCGCTCACCGTTCCGCTGGTGACCTCCGCCGACGGCAAGAAGTTCGGCAAGTCCACGGGCGGCGGCAGCCTGTGGCTCGATCCGGAGATGACCACGCCGTACGCCTGGTACCAGTACTTCGTGAACGCCGGTGACGCCGACGTCATCAAGTACCTGCGCTGGTTCACCTTCCTCGGTCAGGAAGAGCTCGCCGAACTCGAGGTCGCCACCGCGGAACGGCCGCAGGCACGCGAGGCCCAGCGCCGGCTCGCGGCGGAGATGACGACCCTCGTGCACGGCGAGGCGAACACCCGTGCTGTGGAACTGGCGAGCCGGGCACTGTTCGGTCGCGGCGAGCTCGCCGATCTCGACGAGGGCACCCTCGCGGCCGCGTTGGCCGAGGCGTCGATCGCCGAAGTCCGCGACGGCGAGTCGTCCACGATCGTCGACCTGCTCGTCGCGACGGGGCTGTGCGAGAGCAAGGGCGCGGCACGCCGCACGGTGAAGGAAGGCGGCGCGTCCGTCAACAACGGGCGTATCGCCGCGGAGGATTGGACACCGGGCGAGTCGGATCTCCTGCACGGGCAGTGGCTGGTCGTCCGGCGAGGCAAGCGGAACTTCGCCGGCGTGCGCGTCCTGCGGGACTGACCAGCCTCGACCGTTACGGCTGACGGGCCGTTGACCTGCGGATTTGACGGCCCGTTAGCGGAGGCGTAACTTAGTCGTCGTTCGAGCGACAGGGACACAGACCCGGACCGGAAGGTACGGGCAACTTTAGTGCCCCGAGATGATCGAACACCCAGCAGAAGATCGTATCGATCCGAGAGATTTTGACTCGGTGAGGCGCCTCTGCTAGGTTGGAACAGTTGCCCCGGAA
>NZ_BCXI01000047.1 GCF_001895025.1 Rhodococcus zopfii NBRC 100606 = JCM 9919 | reverse complement strand
CCCCTCCCCCGCGCCCGCCCCGCGCCCACCCTGTGAACGGCTCCGGCACCGGCGGAACGATGCCACGGAGCGGACACGGCGTGACCCTGGTCGACCTGCGGCGCGCCGCGGTCGACCACACCATCGACACCACCGGCGACGGCAGCGGCACAGGGAACGGACGGGAATACCGGCACCGATGGGTGGTACGCGGCCACTGGCGCCAGCAACCACACGGCCCACAGCGCTCGCAGCGGCGACCGGTCTGGATCGAATCGCACCTCAAAGGCCCGGCCGGCGGGCCACTACTCGCCACCGACCAGGTCAGAGTATGGCGGCGATAACCGTTTCCCGCCCCGGACGCCGGACACAGCGGGGGACCGGCGACCGGCCCCCGGCCCTCATCCCGACCACTACAAAAGGTCAGCGGCCCCGGCGTCGGGGGGAGAGGCCGGGGCGCCCGCGCGTTCGGGGAGTTGATGCCGGATTCGGAATTTCTTTGATTCCGTCCGTTCCGGTATTCGTCCAGGTCGATGTCTCGTGTCGAGGCCGAGTTCGCGGGGCCTTCCCGGGATTGAGGACTGGGCCTTGGCGCACCGACGAGTGCGTCTCAGCGGATTGCGTTGTCCTTGACGTACAACGTGATGGCCTCCCGCATGACCTCGGCCGCTCGCCGGCCTTGCGCCTGCGCGATCGCGTCGACCTGCTCACTGACCGCGATCGGAAGTCGAACCTGCCGTCTGGGCGATTCGGTGCCGGGCTCGGCGTGGGGGTCGAGACTCGGGCGTCCGGCGTGCGCGCGCGCCAGCAGCGCTCGCCCCACCTCGGCGGCCGCTGAGCCCCGTCGCGCCGTCTTCGAGTTCTCCGGGAGGACCATGTCGTCCTCCGCCCATCGAGCCGCGTCCTCGTAGGTCTTCTTCTTGGTCATTGCTTCCTCCATTCCTGCCCGCCCGCATGGAATCCGGCTGCATCAGTCCTCCAACCGTTCGAGGTGCTTCTTGCGGGCCTCCATGACGTGAAAGATCGTCACGTCGCGGCGACCGACCTCGACCATCACTTCGAGCCACGGCGCTCCCAGTCGGCGCTGAGGACCGATGAACAGGGTGGGCCGGATCGTCGATGGAGGCCGCGGCTCGTCGAACTCGGCCTCCATGTACTCGGCGTGCGCGATGGCATACTTCGCGTCCTCAATGTCGATTCCGTGCTTGAGGGCACTCTCGGTCCACTTGATCGCCATAGTAATACTGTACTACAGAATTGGCTATTTGTGTACTACAAAATAGGTATTGGGTGGGACGTCGTGTGTCGGCACTGGAACCCGCTGGTGCCGTGAAACGCCAGTTCCGCGGGGTTGACTTGACGGGTGTTGGCCGGACTCGGGGTTTGTGTGCCCGTGGTCGGGCGAGCTGTGCGGAGATAGACTGAAGGCCCCGGGGCGGGTTCTTCAACACGGTGAAACGAACCTGGACGACGTGGGAACCGACGTTCCGGCCGTACCCGCGGCTTGAACCGACGACGCCCGAGAAGGGCGTTGCCGAACCACTTCACCGAGGTTGTTCGACACGCTTTAACGACTCTGCCGCCGGTTCCGCTCTCGTTGAATCTGCATGTACACCCCGGCTCGGCTGAGGCCGAAGCGTTTCTGTAGCTGGGGGACGGTCTCGGTGCCCGAAATGTACAGCTCGTAGAGCCTCTGGCGTTGCTCGGCGGTGAGTTTCGGTCGGCCTCCCGGATATCGGCCTGCGGCCTTGGCTTGCTCTCGTGGTCCGGTCAGCCGCAGCTCGTAGATGCCGGCCTCGAACGCGGGAAAGATGCTGGTGAACAGTTCGAATGCGGTTCGGCCGGCCTCGGTCGCGGGATCGTAGACGGTGCCGCCGACACGTAGGCGGGCCTGCCGGTCGCGGATCACGGCGGTGACCTCGCCCAGTTCGGCTGCGGACCGGGCGAGCCGTTCCAGGCTGGTGACTACCACCGTGTCACCGGGATTCAACGCATCGAGCATGCCGGTGCGGTTCGGCAACTCGTGTCTGGTGCCCTTCAGTCCGGTGTCGATGTGAATACGGCGCGGGGCGACGCCGAGGGATACGAGCTGTGCTCGTTGCTCGTTCTCGTCTGATCCTTCGCCGGTTCGGGCGTATCCGACCATCACGGCGCTCACTCTAGTTCAGTTGACAACATTGAAGATTGGACCCCGTCTTCTGGATCGGGAAGCTACCGGTGGTTATCCGGTGGCAAGCCGGTGGCGTAGCCAGTGGCGCGGCAGGACTGTTCGGTGTCAGGGCGCAACAGTCGTCCGCTTCCCGAGCCAGCTGTCCACGGTGGAGAGGTAGTCGATCTGTGCCCGGAGGTTCGCGGCCGCAGCGTCCAGATCGTTCGCAGTGATCTGCGCGTTGAGAGAGGCGACATCGGCGGCGGCTAGATGCCGGGAGAGACGGTCTATCGCAAGGGTTCCTACGGCCAGCTCCTCGGCGGCCCGCCTTTCTTCGGCCAGCCGATGAACCCGGTCGAGGGCTTGCTCGACGAGACGAAGCGAGACGGCCCGCTCGATGAGCGCGGAGCGACTGTGCGCGAACGCGACCTGCCGGCGATCCCATTCCTGTCGCACGTAGGAGTCGGGGTCGGTGTGGGCAGGCACCTCCGGTGTTGCGCAGCGAAGTTGCAGCAACTCGTAGGTGGTTGCAGCGAAGTCGTGCAGCTCCATGTGCAGGGCGACAACCGAGCGGTGCCCATATGCAACCGGATGCTGCCAGGCCGGGTGCGTTGCGATCCGATCGACGATCCCCTCCACCACGGTCAGCAACCGGGTCTCGTCGTTGTCGAGAGTGGCCGGCCACCGCAACGAGGTTGCGGCTGACTCGACCACTCGCACCTCGTCGGCGCTGAGGCCGGATCCACGGCCATGCCACCACCGCCGGCGCGGGAGTCTGCTGCTGTAGTCGATGGACCCGCCGGCGCGGACCACTTCTTCGAGCCTGCGCTGCACCGGCTGCGGCACCGAACTCCAATTCACCACGATCGCGGTGCGCGGTAGACGCTGCGGGTATCGCAGCTGGTCACCGACCCACTCGCGTGCTGCCTCATGCGCGGAATCTGCCACGGGGAACCCCCTCCTACTCCAGTATCGGTGCGGGTGTTAGGCGGTGAGGGGTTCCGGTTCGGGCACGAACTGCTGCTTCACCAGCTTGGCGATGGCGAACGTGGGCGTGCCGTCCTCGAACAGCTCTCGCACCCGATCCCTAACACTCGCGCCGCGGTACCCGTCGTCCTCCAGTGTCCAGATCAGGGCTTTGAGCTGGTGGGGACCGTCGATGTCGGTGGATCGACGGGTGGTCGGAGCCGTGGCGGGAGTTTCGGCGTGCTCGTCGCGGGTCTCCGGTTCGCTGGACGATTCGGCGGTGTGTGTCGGCTCGGTGCGGGACTGCGCAGAGGGCTGTGCGCTGGGGAATGCTTGCTTGATCGCCGTGGTGCGTAGTTCGTCGGCGGAGACGCCGAACGGTGCGGTGTCGGGCTCGGACATGGCCTTGAGGAACTTGGTGAACGCGCTTCCCCAGCAGCGCCGGTTCTGGCCGGGTGTGGACATGGTTTTCCGGAACTGCTCGACCGCAAGGTCGAGGTGTACCCCCAGCTTCTTCGCGGTGGCGCGGTTGGCGTTGTTCGGCTGCCACTGCGGGTGCAGCGGCATCGGCTTCGGTGTGGTCTCACCGGTGCGGCGCTTGCGTTCGATCAACCGTGCCGAGAATTCGCCGGGCGGGGCGGCAGCTGCGCCCGAGGTCGTTTCCGCGGAGGTCGAACCGAAAGAGATCTCTGTATGGGTTGTTGGTGATGGGTTGTTGGTAGGTGGTTCTTGTTCGCCTGCGTTGTGGCGCACCCCCCCGGTGCGTTGTGGCGCACCCCCCCCCTGCGTTGTGGCGCACCCCGGTGCGACCTGCGGGGATGCGGGGCTCATGTTCACGACATAGAGGTTGGACGTCTGCTCGGGGTGTGCCTTGTCCGGCCTGTCGAGAACCCAGTCACGCCTGTCGGCGGGATTGCAGAACCGGGGGCGGACGTCGTGGATGAGGCCGGCCTCGCGCAGTTCGGTGATGTACGGATCGACGGACCTTCCCTGGCGCATCCTGAGGCGCTCGGCGAGGGTTTCCTTCTTCGGCCAGGCCCACCCCGTGTGGTGGTCGGTGAACTTCTTCAGGTGCGCATACAGAGCCAAGGCTTGTGGACTGAGGTCGTACTCTTCGAGGACGGTGAGGTCGATTAGAACGAACCGCCGCGAGTTCTCCGGAAGAGAGTCGCTGGTCTGGTCCGACCGATCGGGAAAGGTGCTGCCGCTGCTTTCGGGCGGGGCGGTGGTCATGCTGGGTCCTCTCGTGGAGGAAGACCGGAGACACGCCCGTCTTGGGATGGGTCCCAAAGTAGTCAGGTGTTCAAAGACCCTGTAGCATTACCGGTGTGTTGGGCCAGGTACGTGCTTCTCTACTTTGGGATCCTCTCCCTTGAGAGTGTGTATCTGATCTTCAATTTGCTGAACCCCTCGGCTGCCAACCGGGGGGTTTCGGCTTTTTCTGGTGCTTAGCTCGCTTTCTGGCGGGTTTCGGCGAGGTAGTTGTCCACTGCCTGGCGGATCAACTTCGACACCGTGAGTCCTGTCTGGCGGGAGAGCGCTTCGAGCTCTTCGTCCACAACATCGGGGAATCGCACCGAACGACGTGGTGATTCGGGCGTTTCACTGTTCGGGTTCAGCCGGAGCTTTCGCTTGGTGTGAGGTGCGTACTTACGTGGCTTCGACTCCGTCGCCATACCTCTCCCCGTCCTCCCCCGACTCGCTGTGTGCGGGCATGACCCTACACCGCTGGGCCACAGTGCGTCGGACACTATTCGGGTTCGGCGTGTCGCGTCGTGCGCGAGATTCCAGCTGACCAGTCGTTGGGCTCCGGGAGGCTGCACCGGGCCGGGCCTCGGTGCGCACCGAGGCCGGCCGGGTGGTTCAGACTCGCTCGGTTTCCCGGTTGCGCTCGCTTGCTTCGGCCGTGGGCAACGGTGGCACCGAAAATCCCTCGGCTTCGGCGGCGTCCCGGAACTGCCGCCAGCGGCGGCTGACGGTGGATTTGTCGATCTTCAACCGTTGTGCAACGTCGATCTGCTTCAGTTGCGGCTCGCTCACGAGCATCGACGCCACGATCTTGACGGTTTCGTGGGAGTCCGAATCTTCGAGGAATCGCAGCAACCCGTCCCGGGTCTGCGGATAGCCGTTGCAGGTCGCCCCATCGGAGCGAGGCAGGGTGTCCTCGGCAACGGCAACGGCGGTTCCTGCCCCGTCTGCATCGTTGCGTTCGGACGCCTTCGTAACCGGCAGGGGCGCAACCGCTTCCTCAGCGGGATGCAACTCCGGACGGCGCACACTCGTGGTAGTGCCGGTCTCGTGGTCCCAAGGGGTACCGAGGGCGGATGCTTCATCCTCGACGTTGACACGGTGTTGCACCGGATCTTCGTCCGTTGCGACGGCCCGGTGCTGGGCGCGTTCGTCGAGGACAACCTGCAACAGCATCGTGAACAGGTGGAACAACGCCAGCCACAACAGCGGGAAGATCGCCGCGATGATTGCCGCGATCCACGGGGTTTGCGGGATGAAACCGAGATCCTCCCCCGCTGCCACGCGGGCGAGGTTGCGATCAGCCATCTGCCACGAGTGGTAGGCGTTGCCGATCACGCTCAGTGCGACGGTGACGATCGCCAGTGCCATGCAGTACAGGCGGGCGTAGTTGTATTTGCCGGACACCCGGAAGATGACATAGCCGGCCGTTGCAGCCGCCTGTGCAACATCGATGGCAACCGGTGCCATCCACGCCCGCCCTGGTTGCACGTTGATCTCGATCGCCAGAGCGCGCAACGCATCAAACGAGAGGGTGAACGCCAGCGCTGCGAGAAACAACGCCATCGCTGCAACTGCTGCGATGGCCAGCATCTTCGAGTGGCTCATCGGCAGATTCCTGCGCAACGGGGCCTGGGACTGGGTTGTATCGTCGGACATGACCTGGGGATCTCCTATCTGGTGGTTTTCCTGGTCAGGGCGTCCTGCGGAGCGGCAATTCCTTGCAGGACGCCCGTCATTCCTGTGAATGCAAGCAAAACAGGCATTGAAAGCGTTGGTTGACTTCAGGTGTCAGCGAGCGGTCGACCGGGAGAAAGGGGCGCATCGACTCCCTCGAACGGTTTCCCGCCGTTGTGCAGTTCGGACCGTCGCCGGACTTCTTCCGCAATGGCCTTCTCGACGAACTGTGACCAGTTGCGGTCGGCTTCGGCTGTGCGTGTGGCGTTGAAGGCGAGGCGGGCCTGGGTGTACACCGTCGGGGCGATGTACACCGTCACCGCCTTGTTGCTCTGCTTCTTCTCGGGTTGCTCAGCAGGTTGCTCGACTGGTTGCGCGGGTGGTGCAACGTTGCGGTGCTTTGCCTGCAACCCGGACAGATCTCCCGTGACCTGTCGTGCGCCGGACGAGACGCGAGGCAGACCTGAGAGCTTCCGGCGCGGCTCGGTCACGATGCTGCCTCCTCGGCTTCTGCTGCGGTCATGCGGCGCACGACCTCTTCGGTGATGCCCACCAAGTCGTCCGCAACGGACGTGGAGGACTGGGGTGCGAGGGCTTGAGCTTGAGCCTCCCCGCGCAGGACCTCGTACCACTTGGGTCCGTTGCGAACCACGTCGTCGAGTTCGTGGACGAGCAGTCCCCGTTCTCGTGTTGCTGCCGCGGTGGCTTCGGAGTGCCGCACCGTCTTGTCGAAGATGGCGTCGGTGCTGCCACCGAATGCCTCAGCGATTGCGTCTCGAGCGTTCTGTTGAACTTTGGTTGCGGACGTGCCGACACCTGTGAGCACAACGCCGAGAAGGTCGAGGTCGGGATTGTCAGCGAGGACCGCATTGAGGCGGTTCATCACGCCGGCCATGCCCTTGCGGCTGGATGCATCGCTCTTGACCGGGATCAGAAGCCATCGTGCTGCGGCCGCAGCTGCCGTCTGCAACGCTTCGTCGCCGGGTGGGCAGTCCAGCAGGATCATGTCGTACTGGTGCGCGATCGGTGCCAAGGCCATTGCAAGGGCGAGTTTCGCTCCTGCTGGGTCTTTGGATGCTCTCGAGGTGAGTGCTGCTGTTGCTGCTTCGAGGTGGTGTCCGCCGGGAGCGACGTCCAGATTTGGCCGGACATCGCGAACCGGCTCGAGTGGGCCGCCGAATGCGAGTGCTTGCGCAAGGTTGCGTCCCTCGTCGTCGAGCTCGGTGTTGGTGTAGCCGAGATCCTCGGCGACGTTACCCTGAGGGTCGAGATCGACGAGTAGAACCTTGTAGTCGGAAGCGGCGAGTAGGCCACCGATATTGGATGCCAGTGTTGTCTTGAACACTCCCCCTTTGCTGTTGATGAGCGCGACGACTCGTCGTAGCGCCGCGGCGTCGCGCTTGAGGGACACCTTCTCGCGTGTGACCACTGCACTTCCCTTCCTGTCGTAGCAATCAATGCAGGTTTTGCTTCTTTTGCCAGCAAAACCGGCATTCCTGGTGAAGTCGGTGCCACCCCGAGGGTTGCAGGCGACTCGTCATTGCTGGCAATGAGGACATTACCAGGTATCACCATAATGCAAGTATTACTTGCATCGGGCAGACTTCGCGGCAATACCAGCATTGCTGGTATTGCGGACCCGCTGCTCAAGGAGGTGGAAAGGTGAGTCGGGGCGATCGCCCCGACTCGGAGGATCCTGCGTGGTCGAGCAATTGCAAGTATTGATGGCGATGATGTCACTGTCGGCATTGGCGCCTTCCGTGCACGGGCCGGCTACAGCGAAATTGCCTGTAATGCCATTTCGATGGGACCTCCGCATCAATGCCAGTATTGCTGGTCCGGCTGGCCTTGCCGGGGCCTATTCGTGAACCTCGCGGTGGGGGGCGAAGGTGGATACCGGGGGAACCTGCGCATGCGGTGTCGTGCATCACGGGTACGGGGTGGTGTCAGTCGGTACGATACCGGCCGGTCGGGATCTCGGGATCCATCGATGTTCGGTCGGGGGCATCGGCAGTCGAAGCGATTGCTGTGACCGCTCGATTTGATGTATGTGCCGAGTTCTCTGTTGAGCGAATCGAGGTGCCGAGGTGGAGGAGGCGTCTATGGACCCGGTGGCGGGGGCAGTGAGCGAACTGCTTGCACATGCGCGGGGTGATGAAGCGGCCTCCGTTCTCGGTTTGGTGCCGACGATCGAGCGGATGCGCCGTCGTCCACTCGTGGTGACCAGGGACGTGGACCTTGGCCCTGGCGTCTTCGCGCTCTGGCGTAAATATCCCGACTGGGACGAGATTCACTACGCTCCGTGGGTTGCGGACTTGGACCGCGCGATCGGGCACGAGTTCGGCCACATCCTCATGGGGCATGAGGGACGCTCTGTCCACGACACGGCGCGCCGGACTCTTCCATCCGAATGGCACGGTATGGCTCGGATGATGCTTCGCGAGTGTGGACAGGGGAGTTGCTCCGATGAGCGTGTGCGCCGACTGGAGATGGAGGCGGAGGCATTCGGTTCGGAGTTGTGCCGGCGGATCTGGGGTGCCGGCATCGCCAGGTCGGCCCGTATTCGGTCGTTGCTCAATGAGGCGCTGTAGCGGTGTACTCGACGATTGTTCTGTCGGTGTTGTTGTGGTGGGTCGCTTTCACCAGGGTGCGCCGATGGCGTCAATCGCACTCGGTTCTGGCGCTCGGGATCGCGGTGGTCTTCGTCTGCATGGCAGCGCACACGACCGTCAACGTGGGGCCGGTCGATCGGTTCGTCAGCAACGCGATAGGCGTTGCCAATGCCGCATCGGCGGTGAAGCAAGGCCTCTTCCTGGGGATGTGTCTGGGGGCAGCGTTGCTCCTGGTGGCGCTGTGCGTCCATGACGCAGGTGCTCAACGCCGTTGGGTAGGACCCTTATCGCTGGGTACGGTCGGTGCGATTGTTGTGGCTGTGGTCCTGTTTCTCGGCGCAGCTGATGCTCCGCAGGCGAGAGATGGCTACCAGTTCGATCAGCTCTACGGTCATCTGCCGGGCTATGCGGAGTCCGCGGCCTTCGTGATGGTCGTAGCTGCTGTGCTGTGCACGATCATCACGGTGGTGGTGGTGCACGGCTGGGATCTCGGCACTCCCGCCGGACGTGGTCTGGCGATCGTGGCTGTGGGGGTCGCCGTTCTGTCGGTGTATGCGTGGATGCGCGCCGGGTACATCGTTGCTGCCCGTGCGGGGTGGGTTGAACCCTCCACCCACGTGTTCGATGTGTCGACCGAGCTGGCGCTGGTGGGGTCTGTGCTGACGATGCTGGGCTTTACGTGGGCGTCCATCGAGAGGTTCTTCATGGGCCGGTCGCAGCGGAGGGACTTCGCGGAGCTGTACCAGGTGTTGGTGAAGCAGCGCTGGCCCGGAGTCATGCGGGAATCGTGGTCTGCGCTCGTTCCGGCTCGGCAGGTATCGGATCGGGCGAGTGAAGTGCTCGACGCGCTGTCGATGCAGGCCGACGAGGACGGGCTTCCGGAACGGGGCAGGCCGGCGACACCGGAGTCGATCGCGCGATGGGTGTGCACCGGTGAATCCGGGGGCGTCGGGGTCGACGGGCTGCGACCCCCTAGCGGGACCGACACGGTGAAGTGGGTGCGGGCAGTCGGTAAGGCGTTCGAGGTGCTTCGCGCTTCCGGTGAGGTGGAGTTGCAGCGTTGAAGGATGTGGTAGCCAGAGGCTTGACCGAAATCGCTGCGCCCTGGACGGTCAATGTCGCATCGTGCCTGACGCTCGGCATCCTGATCGGACACCCCGGGTGGGGGGCTTTCGTCGCGCTGTTCGCCGGGGTGCTGCCGATGATGCTGATCGTGTGGGGGATGGTGCGCGAGCGCATCGGGAACCATCACGTAACGGAGCATTCGGAACGGCATGGTCTGATCCTCGCGATACTTGCCCTGGTCGTCACAGCTCTCGTGGTGCAGCTCGTCGCGCAGGGCCCGGTCGAGATGATCGCGTTGACGTGTGCGGCCATAGCGACTCTGGTCAGTGTCGCTGTCTGGACGAGCATGGTCGGCATCAAGGCGTCGGTGCACATGGGCGTGTGGTGCGGCGTCGTAGCGATTTTCGCGGTCGGGCTCAGCCCCTGGTGGTGGACAGGGCTTGCTCTCGCGCCGGCCATCGCCTGGTCCCGGATGCAACTGGGGCATCACACGAGCAGGGAGATAGCGGTCGGTGCGGCCACCGGACTGGCTATCGCCCCGTTGACCTACCTCGCGGTCGCGAACCTCGTCTCCTAGGGGCGCTTCGGTTCGTCGGTGCCGACGCCGGTGTCATAGGGGTTGTACGCGCGGGCGGCGGATGCCACGTCGTTCGTTCGTAGCGACTGCACCCAGGAGATGTAGCGCACGGCCTGCTCGAACGAGTCGTCGTCGGCGAAGTACTGGAGCGGGACGTGGAAGAAGTCGGCGAGGTCCTGGGCGACCTTGAGTCCGGGGTTGGGGCGCTGGCCGTTGAGCAGCATGGAGATGTAGCCCTGGGTGATCGAGCCGCCGTTGCGCCGGATGCCATCCACGATCTCGTTCATGGTGAACGGGCCTCGGTCTTTGGGGTGCACATTGTCGATCAGATAGCGGAGCTTTTCGGCGAATGTCGCCACGCCCACCTCCTCATCGGGAATCAACAACGGCCCAGGTGAACCGGGCTCGTCAAATCTACAACCACCCCGGCGGCGATCAGAATCGCCGCCAGGGGACTCCTCCGCGCCCATTGCCTATCACCACGGTAATATTACTATTGTGATAGAGACGTATGGGGGTTTCCGCTTGGTCGGTCAAACGTATGAACGCAGGTAAGGGTGCCGGTGGTGTCAGCGTGATCCGCCCGGTCTGCGGTGAGCGCGCATCCACAGCGACGTCACCTGCTCCTCGCTCGTGTCGAGAATGGTCGCCAACTTCCGCCTCTCGTCACTCGTCGGGGAGCGTTCGCCTCGTTCGAGCCGGGAGTAGGTGGACTTCGACATACCCAGCTCCTGGGCGATGTCGGACTGTGCCAGACCTCTGCGAGTCCGCCAGCTGGCGAGGGTCTGCGCTTGCTCTGGCACGACGGCGAGTTCGTGCACTGTGACTCCGAGGACTTCGGCCACTCGCTCCAGTGTGCTCGGGCTCGGTGCACTCTCACCGGTTTCCCAGTTGCGAACGGTGTTGTAGGTGACCGAGGACAGGCGTCCGAGATCGGAGCGGGACAGGCCCCGTTCGCGGCGCACCTCGGTGAGCCGGGTGGGATCGAACCCGTACAGGGCGCGGCGCGGCACTCTCACCTCCGTCTCGGGTCCACTCCGGTAACTCTCGCACCAACTTTGCCGCATATGCGCAGCTGGGTGGAAATCGCCGCCGACATTCTGTAGGAAATAACTGTGGGAAATAACTTCGATCTGGAGTAAGGTCGTAGCCGTGAAGGAGGGGAATATGAGCGCGTGGCCCAAACGCTTTGCGGCCATATCATTTTCGGCGGCTGTGCTGGCTACTGCCGGCCTGGGTACCGCCCCGGCCTATGCCCAGTCGAGCACAGGCGATGAACCGCACTGGCTCGGTGAGCTGGTCTCGGACTGCCCGGATCTGTACGTGCTCGGGATGCAGGGCACCACCGAGACGTCGCCGGACGCGCCGGTGAAGGTCGATACCGGAATGCTCTCGAACATCATGGGTCCGCTGCTCGATCAGGCCCGTGAGCTGGGCGCGAGCGTCGATCGGGCGTATGTGCCGTATCCCGGTTCGTTCGGTGGCCTGACGCCAGGCGGCACCGAGTCGTATGTCGAGTCGGTGACGGCAGGGGAGGAGAATCTGTCCCTGGCGGCGCAGAAGGTGCTCTCGCAGTGCCCTTCGGCCAAGCTCGCCGTCGTCGGCTTCTCCCAGGGCGCCCATGCCGCGTCGAACTTCCTGCGGTCGGTCGGCAAGGGCACCGGGGTCGTTCCGGCCCGCTCGGTCGCAGCCGGTGCCCTGTTCGGCGCGCCGACCCGCAGCCCCGGATCGGGACTGTTCCCCGGGACCTCGCAGATGGCCCCGTCGCCGGTTCCCGGCACCAGGGGAGAGGCGGTCAAGGCGCTGTCGTCGGTGTCGTTCACCGCCCCCGAAGGAGGTGGCATCGGGCCGGTGGCCGATCTGACCAGCAGCTACGGCAGCCTGTCGGGGCGGGTGTCGTCCTGGTGCCAGGGCGGGGATCTGGCCTGTGATGCGCCGGCGAACGCCCCGGTCGTGCGGGCGGTGGTCAACGTCGCCGGTCAGGTCGAGGTCGGCGGGGATCCGTTCGTCGCGATCTCCACGGTCGGACGGGCGCTGGCGTCGACGGCGTTCAAGACCGCCGTCGATGTGGTCAACCAGGACATTCAGGCGCCGAAGAGCGCGCTGTCGGCGATCTCGGTCCAGCCGAAGAAGACTATCTCGCAGCGGCTGGCCGAGGCATCCGATCCTCGGGCGACGCCGCCGACGGGGCAGGAAGTCACGGCAGCGTTGATGAAGGTCGGGCTGATCGGCATCAATGCGGCGGTCACGGTCGTCAAGAAGGTGCTGACCCCGGAGACGATCGCGGCGGTCGCGGCGGCTGGGCTGGCCAATCCGGCTGCGGCCTTCGGTGTGCTCGCGGCCAAGACGGTCAGTGTGCTGCCCGAGCTGGTCCCGCCGGCGACCTCGCAGCGGTTGGTGCGGCAGGCGTTCCAGGTCGTGCAGAACGAGGTCAAGGCCAACCGGGACGCGTTCGACCTGGTGGCGATGACGACGGTGCGCAATGTCGCCGCCGAACACGGCTCCTACGGGTCGGTCCCGGCTACTGCCAGCGGACAGGCCCCGACCCGGTTCGCTGCCTCCTGGCTCGCTGCGGTGGCATCCGACCTCAGCGCTGCGGCCGACTCCACCACCTCCACGACGGTGACCTCCACCGCGACGACGCCGACCACTACGACGGTCCGGCCGTCGGCGACCACCTCGACCACCCCGTCGTCGCAGACGGCGACGTCCACCACCTCGGAACCGGCCGTGACCACCACGACTGTGGTCGACGCGGGACCGACGGTGCTCGATCAAGGCGGCATCTCGGCCGCCGAACTCAACTGATTCACGCCTCGACAGAAGAGAGAACCACTGATGAGCAAGCATCACAGGCCGTCACGGATCGCCAAGGCGAGCGTCGTGCCTGCCACGGCCGCCGCGATCGTGGCAGCGGGCACCGGTGTGGCCTGGGCAGCTCCGGTCGAGCTGCCCTCGCAGGGCGGGGTGACCACCCCGGCACCGTCCACTCAGGGCGGCACCACCAGCGCGCCGAAGCCGCCGGCCAAGCAGATCTACTGGACCCCGCCGCCGGCGCAGCAGCGCGAGTACGCGCCGCTGCCGGACTACAACTACGACACCAACCGCTATGAGCGGCAGTCCACTCCGGCGCCGATCAACCCGCTGGAGCTGCGTGCCCCGCAGCCGGTCGAGCCGGAACCGATCTACATCGCTCCGCCCGAGAAGATCATGATCGGCGATGTCCACTTCAACCAGCCGAATTGGGTCACCGACGACGACCGGGAGCGCACCAACAACACCGCCGGTCTGATCCGGTCGGACGTGGCGACGTTCTACAAGTCGATCGGTATCGAAGCCAGCCGTGCCGATCGTGTCGCTGCTGCTCAGATCGGCGCGACGGTGGCCGGTGCGGCAGCCGGCGGGGCGGCCGGTGCCGTTCCCGGTGCCCTGATCGGCGGCACCATCGGCGGTATCGCCGGTGCCACCGCCGGTGGTGTGGTGCCGCTGCCGATCCCGGTGCTGCCCGAGGTCACTACCGGTGTCGCCGGTACCGCAGCCGGAGCAGCGATCGGCGCTGCGGTCGGCGCGGTTCCCGGCGCAGTGCTCGGTGGCGCGGCCGGTCTGGCTGCCGGAACCGCCTTCGGTGCCGGTGACGACGAAGGTCAGCCCATCGAGGTGGAGCTGCCGGACGTGGGTGAAGACGTGCTCACCGAGCAGGCCGGTTCCACGGTCGAGCAGTGGCAGTCCTCCGGCCCGGTCGGACAGGCCGCCGCCGACGCAGTTCAGAACGTCGTGCAGACCGCTCCGCAGGTCGATTCGCAGGTCCGTGAGTGGGTCGAGGTCCAGCCCGGTGGTGAAGGCGTGATCGCCGGTGTGGACAGCGCTCTGGACACCTTCTTCGGCGGTTCGGCCGGCACTGCCGCCGAGATGATCTCGACCGCGATCGGCGACGGCATCGTGCCGGCCTGACCTGCTCGACCAGCTTTCGGTGGGGGCGGGCACGCCCCGCCCCCACCACCCGACGACGGAGGACACTTTGTCGACCGACAATCGAGGAACACTCTTCCCGGACGTGACCGAGCACTACGGGCCGCAGCCGACTCCGACCGAGACCGTTGCGACCGGATCGCTGCACTTCCCGATCCCGGACGAGACCATCGCCGACGCGGTAGTGGCATCGGACCTCGAACCGGTCGATGCCGACGTGGTGATCCAGACCGAACTCGAACCGATTCTCACCGCCGACACCACCGGCGAGCCCGATCCCGACGTACCTTCTCTCCCCGATCCCGGGGCCCACGACCCTGCCGACAACGGCGATGCCGCAACCGAGGTCGATCCCTATGCCGATGCCCCGGACTGGGTGCACGTCCACATTCCGCGAGGTCCGCTGGTGATCTCGCAGCGCAGCCGTGGGGGTCTCAAGTCCGCGATCGGCCGTGCCCGCCCTCCCCGGCCGACTCCGGCCCCCGAGTCGGCCGAGGCCCCCACCAGCGCCCCCGCCGTGCCGGTCACCGACACCGCTGCCGCTGCTCCCGCGAAGCCGGGCGGCGATCGGTCCCGCACCTGGATGCTCGTCGGCGGCGGTGTCGCCGTGCTGGCGGTGGTCTCCGCTGCGGTGGTGACCGCGATGACCGGCAGCACCGACGAACCACAGGCGCCGCCGCTGCCGTCCTCCTCGGTAGTGGCCTCGCCCTCGACCACCCCCTCGACGACCGCGACCGCGGCGCCGCCGCTGTGGTGCGCCCCGGTCGACGAACCCGACCGGATCGTCGGCAACGGCCCCGGTGGACGCGATTCCGGCCCGGCGGTGATCCAGGCATTCGAGCACGCCTACTACGTCCAGCGGGACGGCCAGGCCGTCGCAGAGCTGATGGTCCTGCCCGGCAGCGATATTCAGAGCTTCATCGACGCCGTTCCGGCCGGGACCGAGCATTGCGTGACCGTGCTGCCGACCGAGGACCCCAACCGCTGGTCGGTCGATGTGCTCCTGAAATTCCCGCCCGTGGGAGACGAAGGCATCCACAAGCAGTGGATCACCACCATGCCCGCCGACGGCGGCATGAAGATCGCGAACGTGGAGAACCGATGAACAACGTTGTTGCATTTCGCCGTAGCCCGAAAATCGAGCAACCCGAACACCTCTCGGCCATCGTGGTGGCCGGCTCCGGGGGAGCGGCCGCGACCACGACCTGCCTCGGCCTGGCCACCGCCCTGCGCCTGGGAACCGATGCACAGGTCGCGGCGATCGACGGCACCGTCGGTGGCGGAAACCTGCTCGACCGCGCCGGGGTCGAACCGATCGACCCGGCGCGGGCGATCCGCCAGCTCGGCTCCCACATGGCCGTCAGCAGTGCCGGGGCCGTCGTCGTCGGCGGTCACGGCGAATCCTCGGATTCGGTGCTGGTGGACAGCCTGCTCGCTGATCGGCATCTGGCCCGCATCCACGATGTCGGCACCGCCGTGCGGTCACCTCGTCTGACCCCGTTGATCGAGGCGGGCGCTGCGATCGTCGTCGCGGTGCCGCCCCGTGCCGAACCGCTGGCCCGGATGCGCGGCGCCCTCGACTGGCTGGTGCGCACCTACGGACGCGACGTGCTCTCCCACACGGTGGTGGCGATCTCACACCAGCTCCCGCAGAGAGTGGTCGATCTGACCCCGATCCGCGACGCACTGTCCCCACTGGTCGCCGCGTTCGTCGAAGTGCCGTTCGATGCGAACTTGGCTCGCCCCGGCACCGTCGACCATCGCCGCCTGTCGGTCGAGTCGATCGATGCCTGGACCGATGTACTCGACGCTTTCGGCCGCATCGAGGCCGGCGACCGCGACACCGACGGCCAGCACGCCGGGGCGGGGGAGCTGGCATGAGCATCCGCGAACACACCAGCGCCGACGCTCGTATCGAGCCGTACCCGGTGGCCACTCCCGGACCTGCGGTGTGGTTGCTCGGCGCGCACGGCGGATCCGGCGTGTCCACCCTGGCCCGGTACTGGAGCTTCGCCGACGACGCGCAGCGTCAGTGGCCGTGCGGGAATGCCCGAGAGATCGAATCGCCCTATGTGGTGGTCGTCTGCCGCGAAACCATCCAGGGCCTGTCCAGCGCCCACGATCTGATCCTCGAACACCGCAACCGCGGCCTGGCCTGCGAGCTGCTCGGGCTGGTCACCGTGGCCAACGCCGCCGGTCCGCCGCCGAAGCAGGTGCGCCAACTGCGTTCGATCGTCACCGGCGCAGTGGCTGCGCACTGGTCGATCGGCTGGCATCGCTTCCTGGCCTCGGCCGCCCGGTCGAGCCTTCCCACCTGGCGTGCCCTCGACGGCGTGCCCATCCAGACCAAGGGAGCGGTCATCGACGTTCCCGAGGACGTGATCGCTGCCGGCGTCGGCATCGTCACAGCACTCCAATCCGCCCTGCCGACCTTGTGGTCGGTGCAGTCATCACCCGGAGGGACACACTCATGATCCAGACCGTCGTGGACGTTGCGTATCTGGCGCAAGGTTCGGTCAACTTCGACATCAACCCGGAAGTGCCTCCGGGCGCGAACGGCCTGCTCAAGCTGCTGAACTGGCTGCTGTGGGGCGTCACGCTCGCCTGCGTGGCAGCCCTGATCTTCTCCGGCGGCAAGTTCGCGTGGGAGAAGTGGCAGCACGGCTCGGGGGACTCGCCGAAGATGCTCGTCGGCTCGCTCGTCGGTGCGATCGTGGCGATCTCGGCGAACCAGATCCTCGGCGCCGTCACCTCTGCGGCATAGGGCGGGGGTTACGCGATGCAGGTATCCGCCCAAGGGGTCGTGCCCCTTCCCGGCGAGGTCGTCGACGGCTTCCAAACGCTGCTCGGTTACGCGGCCGGGATCGTCTTCATCCTGTGCGTGGCCAAAGTGATCTTCGTCGGCGGACGGCTGGCCTGGGACCACAAGCACGGTGCCGGCATCGAATCCCCCACCGCCGCAGAGTTCGTCGCGGCGAACATCGGTGCGATCCTCGCCGGCGGCGTGGCCGCGACCATCGCCACGATCCTGCTGGCCACCGCCCAAGGGCCCCAAGCCCAGCAGATCGGAAGCGGCCATTCCCCGACGGTCATCGACCAGCTCGAACAGATGCAACAGCAACAGCAATCCGGCAACGAGGAGAACGAACGATGATGCGTCGGTGGGCGCGAGCAGCAATGGTCGCGGTGGCGTTGGTTGCCACCAGCTGCGGAGGATCGCACACCCCCGAGTCCGAGCTGTCGATCACCGATCCACCGCAGATCAACCGGTGGATCACCGTCGGCGGCATCGAGGTGCCGATCGGCACCACCGACGGCCCCAGCAATGGTGAATGGGAACCCTTCGCCGGATTCAGCCACACCCCACAGGGAGCGGCGCTGGCGGCGATCACCCAGTCGGTGCAACTGTCCACCGCCTCCGATCGCACCTGGCCCCAGATCCTGGCCGGTGTCGCCGCACCCGGCGAAGGCCGCGACCTGTACGCCGCCCACCGCGCCCTGGTGGAGATTTCGGGAACCGACCCCGAGATGGTGCCGACCATCGTCGGCTACACCATCGACGACTACAGCGACACCGCCGCCACCGTCAGTGTCGTGCAGCGCTTCTCCGATGACTCGCTCGCATCCTCGACCACCCAAGTGGTGTGGGTCGACGACGACTGGCGATTGAACCTGCCCAGCGAGACCGCCGCCACCATCACCGCTCTCGACGAAGTGCCGTCGGAGCTGGTCAACCTCGAGGAGACCCGCAAGTGACCGAGCAGAACACCACCGACTCGACCCACGAGAAGCACACTCCCTCGCTCGACGCCGAGAACGAACGCGCATCGTCGGCCACCAAACTCACCATCGGCTTGGCGGCGGTGGCCATCATCGTCGTCGTCGGTGTCGTGGTCAGCCTGGTGATGGTCTTCCGAGGCGAGGACGCAGAGCCGTTGGTCTCTCTCGATCCGACCACCGGCAGTAGCGCCACCGCCCAGGACAAGGACGGACTGTTCGAGCCGGACCCGGTCTTCGACAAAGGCAACCGTGTTATCTACGTGCCGCTCGAGCCCCACGGCGTGATCCTGTCCGACACCCTGGCCAGCTCGAACCGTCCGGCGGACCAGGCCCCTAGCGGGGTGATGCTCCAGCGCATCCACGGGAACATGGACCTTCCGTTCTCGACCTCCGATGGCCCCACCGCGTTCACCGACAACGGTGTCGCCACCGGGTTCTCTCGCACCGCGCAAGGAGCGGCACTCGCAGCAGCCCACTACTTCGGCTATGCCTACGCGGGCGGGAACCGGCTGAAAATGGCGACTGAGGCGGGACTGGTGTCGGACCCGAAGGGCGAGTTCTCCGCTCTGGGGATTGCTGACGACACGCCGGCGTCGGTGATGCCGATGGTCAACGTGCTGTTCAACCCTGATCTGACTCTGGTGAAGTTCGGCTACACCGTCGAACGCCCCAATGGCTCGACCCAGATCGCGGTCTCAAAGATCCCGATGGTCTGGCGTGAGGGCACCGGCTGGGTGCTCCAGGCCGATTCCACCGCTCTCGGTGTCGAGTACGAATCCCTCTCGGCGGACGGGTGGCAACAATGGTGGTGACCCGCAGCTTGTGGACAGCACTGATCAAGGTTGTCGCCGTGACGTGTGTTGTCGGTGTCCTCGCCCTCGTGGGAGCACACACCGCAGCAGCGCAGGAGACGGATTCCTCCCTCACTCCGGCTACTGACGACTCGTCCCAGGTCGACGACGAGGAAGCCACAGGACTCGAGCAGCTGGAGACCACCCTCGGCACGTTGACCTGCACCCCGGGTGGAATGCTGGCCGGCACCGTGGGTGGCTGGATCGCCAATCAGATCGGCGACGTGGACCTGCCCAGCTGCGGGGACGCGGTCGGCACCGCGGTCGATGCAGGTATCGGCACGATCGAAGATGTCGCCGGGGGCGTCGCTGAGGGTGCGGTCGAGAAGACGGCGCTGTGGATCGGCAACGCGGGTGTCGCGGTGCTGAAGTTCGCGCTCGGATGGTGGATCACCAGCACCGAAATGGACGGGGACACCTTCCAGACGACGGTAGCGACAGTCAACGACTACACCTTCTACATCCAGGTCGCGGCCCTGTCGTTGTCTCTGATCCTGCTCGGCGGCCGGCTGGCACTGGCCCGCTCCGGCGCGATCCGCGACACCTCGGAAGAGGGCCTCAAGCAGATGGGCCGTGCGGCGTTGCTCGCCGGGGGAGCATCGACGCTGATCGTGCTCGGCACCGAACTGTCGGACCAGATTTCGGCGTGGTTCATGGACAGTGCGGTCGGCTCCGACCCGTCCCGACTGGCCGAAGCGATGGTCTCGATCTACCTGTATTCGGGTCCGGCCGGGGTGGGCCTGCTGTTTCTGATCGGCATCATCGGCATGCTCGGCGGGTTGATGATGGCGTTCTTGATGCTGCTGCGCACCGGCATTCTCGTGCTCATGGCAGCGGCGCTGCCGATCGCCGGCGCGGCCGGAGGCACCAAGGTCGGCAGCCAGGCATACGAGAAGATGCTGGCCTGGACGATCGCGTTCTTGCTGGTCAAACCGGTCGGGGCGTTCGTGATCGGGGTCTCGGCGATCCTGTTCCTCGAAGCCACCCCGACCATCACCGACCCCGAGAACGGCGACGGGTTCATGGCCCTGTCCGGGGTCATCACCTTGTGCGCTGCGGCGCTGGTGCTGCCCGCCCTGATGCGGTTGATCGTCCCGAACGTCGGCGCACTGGGGGGCGGCGGCAGCGGCCTGGCCGCAGCCGCCGGCGCGGCCGCAGTCGGCGCGAAGGTCGGCGGGATGATCGCCACCGGCGGTGCCAGCGGCGCAGCATCCGGCGTAGCGACCACCAGCACCACCTCATCGAGCATCTCGAATTCTCCGAGTGGGGCTACCCCGTCGGGTTTCGGTGCCGCAGGGGGTGCCGGGGGTGGACAGGCAGGCGGCAATCAGAACGGAACTCCGTCCGCCGGCGGCAGCGCCGCCGTCGGCAGTGGTGGCCCGCAGGGCAACGACTCGGGCAGCCCCGGCGCCGCTGCGTCCGGCAGTTCTGGAGCGGGCGGTTCCGGTCACTCCGGCTTCGATGCGCCTGTGGCGACAGGAGCCGATCACCAGTTCAACCGAGGGGGCTTCGAACAGTGAGCAACGAGCCGACATTCAACACCTACGGCAACTGGCGCCGGCCCCGCAGCACCGGCCTGCTCGGAGCCACCTTCGGCACCTCGGTCGCGGCGATCCTCGCTGCAGCGGCCGTCATCATCGCGGGTCTGTTCCTCGGCATGACGGTCGCATTGCTGCTGGCCATCCCGGTGATCGTGTGCTTCATCCCCCTGGTCATCTCCCGTGACGGCCGCTCCGGCTACGAAAGGGCACTGATGCGATTCCAGTTCTGGCGCGGCCGCCGCCGCGGTGAGCACGCCTACGCTTCGGGCACGTTCTCCCGCGTTCCCGGGCGGGCCTACCGTCTTCCCGGCGTGCTCGGCGAGACCGAGCTCTACGAAGGCATCGACTCCGACGGGCGCACCTTCGGCATGATCCACATGCCCAGCCGGGGTGCCTACACCGTCGTCTTCGACGCCTATCCCCAAGGCGCCGAAGCCGTCGACCAGGACGTGATCGACCACTATGTCGGCAACTGGGCACAGTTTTTGTCCGGGGCCGGTGAGACCTCGGACATCCTCGCGGTGGTCACCACCGTCGAGACGCTGCCCGAGACCGGCATCGAGCTGTACGAGACGGTGCACCAGAACACCCGCGCCGATGCCCCGCAGCTGGCCCGCGATGCGGCCTACCAGCTCGCCACCGGCTTGACCTCCGGCGGTATCCGCCTCGCAGCGAGGATCGCGATCACCTTCGAGGCCAAGACCACCGAACGCAAACAGGACCCTTCCGAGCAGGCTGTCGAACTCGGCCGGCGTCTGCCCGGTCTGACGGCGTCGGCAGCACGCTCCGGTGTGCCCTGCTCGCCGATGGATGCCGACGAGATCATGGCGTTCGTGCGCCGCTCCTATGACCCGGCCTCGCTCGTCGATGTGGAAGCCGGCGTGTACTCCGGCGAGGGCACGGGGTTGACCTGGGAGGACTGCGGTCCCCGTACTGCCCTGGAGAGCGCCGACGGCGGCAAATACGTCCACGACGGTGCGGTGTCGGTGACCTGGGAGATGCGTGAAGCGCCCAAGGGGGCGGTGACCGAGCGGGTGCTGCAGCGCCTGTTGGCCCCGAACGAGGCGGTGCCGCTCAAGCGGGTCTCGGTGATCTATCGGCCGCATTCGGCCGGGGAAGCTACCGACATCGCTGACAGCGACTACCGCAACGCGATGGCCGAAGCACATGGTGGGTCGCTCAAGAACGGATCGATCGGTTCGGCGAAGTCGCAGATCGAGCTGGCGGCCACGGCCCAGGCCCGTATGGAACAGGCCCGTGGCGCCGGGATGGTGCGCTTCGGGGTGCTGGTGACCGTGACCGAACCGGCCGGCAGCTCCGATGTGCCGAAGATCGACGCCCTGGTCGAGGACCTCTCGCGTCAGAGCCGACTGACGATCCGCCGCTCGTGGTGCTGGCAGGCCGCAGCGTTCGCGGCCTCCCTCGGCGTGGGAGTCATCGCCCCCGACCACACCACCATTCCCAGCTTCCTCAGCAACTGAACACGCAAAGGGCACATCCATGAGTGCACGCAACGCCACGAGATCGTCGCGGCTGCTCACAGCGGAGAAGATCGCCAAGACTCTGCTGTCGGACGACGAGTTGTCCCGGCTCGAAGAGCAGGCCGCCACCGCAACCGGGCTCACGAAGGCATGGAAGAAAAGCCTGGTCAACCGCCAGTACAGCCGTCGGGCGACGGTCGAGCGGTTGACCCGGATCAATTCCGACGGCTTCGACCGCCCGCTCGCCGATCTCGACGACCGCGGATTCGACGGGGCCGGTGGGGGCCGGATGTCCACGGTGATGCCGCCGGTCGAATACCGCGGTACCTCGGTTCAGGTCGCCGGGATCTACCCGTGGATCGTCGGCGCGAAAGCGCCGCTGCTGGGTACCCCGCTGGGTCGGCATCTGACCACCGGCGCGGCCGTCGGATTCGATCCGCTCTACGCCTGGAAGATGAAGGCGATCACCGCGCCATCCTGTTTCATCTGCGCGCTCAACGGCTTCGGCAAGTCGACGCTGCTGCGCCGGATCGCCCTCGGCGACATCGCCCGCGGCACATTGGTGCTCGTGCCCGGTGACGTCAAGCCGGACCTGCGGGTGCTTACCGAGCAGGTCGGCGGGCAGGTCAGCGAGGTCGGCTACGGCACCGGCGCGATCAACCCCCTCGATCGCGGCCCGATCGGCGATGCGATCGAGCAACTGCCCGCCGGTTCCCTCGAACGGGACAAGGCCGAGTTCGCGCTGCACGCTCGCCAGCTCAACATGATCTGTGCGCTGCTCGAGATCGTCCGCCGCGGCCCCCTGAAGGACTTCGAGGAAACCCTGCTCGCCTCGGCGATCCGGCTGCTCTACGCCCCGGACTCGCAGTTCGACAACGACCACGCAGCCCGCCTCGAGGACCTGCTGACGCTGATCTCGACCGGACCCGAGGAACTGAAGGACGACGCGGTGGCCGACACCGACGACGAATACCGCGGTCAGATCAAACCGCTGCTGCGCTCGCTGCGCGCGCTGGTCAAAGGCCGGTTCGGAGAAACCTTCAACCGGCACAGCACCGTGCGGATCGACATCACCAAGCCGATGGTGGACCTGGACATGTCCTCGGTGCCGCCCGGCGATGAGTTGATGCGAGCCGCTGTGCTTCTCGCCGGCTGGAACGAAGCGTTCGCGGCGGTAGAAGCGGCGCACATCCTGGCCGACAACAAGGTGCCCGGTGCCAAGGCTCTGGCGGCGCACATCATCTTGGACGAAGTCTGGCAGGTGATCCAGACCGGCAGCTCGGCGGTGGCGCGTCTGGATGCGGTGCAGCGGTTGCAGCGGTCGATGGGCGTGGCGATGACGATGGTCACGCACTCGCTCGCGGACTTCGAGAAGGTCGGGGCGCTGGGCATGATCGAACGCTCCCGCGCCCGCATCGTCGGCCCGGTCCCCGAGGCCGAACTCGACCGACTCGGCCGCTTCATGAAGTTCTCCCGCGCTGAGCGGGCGATGGTGACCGGCTGGGCCAACGACAGCACCTCCTCGGTGGAGGAGAAAAAAGCATTGCGCCAGGCGCGCCGCAACAGTGCCGGCGACAACGGCACCGGCGCGGTCGAGAGCAAGCGCACCGCCGCCGGTGTCGGGCATTTCCTGCTCAAGCTCGGCGAAGGCGCAACACCGGGCACCCCGTTCAAGGTGTGGGTGCCCCAGGCAGAAAAGGATTCCGGGATTCACGACACCGATGCCCGTCTGCGGGCTGCCGATGAGGACCGAGCCAAGGGGTTCGCCGCATGAGCCGGCGGGAGCGTCGCGGCCGTCGCCGGTACACCCTGGTCGATGACCTCACTCGTGAGGCTGCGATCGAGACGGTCCTGGGGCGCATGAAGGCAGGGGTCAGCTTCACCGCTGCTACGCGAGCGGCCGCTGCGCAGCTGGATGTGGCCGAGACGACGGTGCGGGGCTGGGTCAACCGCTCCGGCCGTCGCCCTCGCCGCACACCGCAGGAAGTCGCCGCGTTGGAAGCGGAACTGGCACTGGCGCAGGACCTGAACCGGGCGCTGGCACGCAAGTACGGAGTTGTTGCCGAGGATCTGAGCCTGCGGTGAACGGCAAGGGGGGTACCGGCCTGATCGCGCTCATTCTGGCGCTCACACTCATTCCGTTCTTCCTGCTCCTCGTCCTCGTGATGGGGATTCAGGACGAACAAGACCGCCGCGCCGGCACGAGCTGCCTCGGACCCGGCTCCGGCCTCGGATCCGGCGACAAGCTCGCACCGATGGGCTCGTTCATCAAGCCGGTCGATCCCTCCACCGTCACCTTCACCTCCGGGTTCGGCCCGCGTTGGGGCACCGAGCATCAGGGCATCGACCTGGCCGGGGCCATCGGCACCCCGATCTACGCCTCGGCCGACGGGGTGGTGCGCAATGCCGGTCCCGCCAGTGGGTTCGGGCAGTGGGTGGTGCTCGATCATGTGATCGACGGTCAGCTCGTATCCACCGTGTACGGGCACATCGAGACCTACACCGTCGCCGTCGGCGAGCAGGTCCGCGCCGGTCAGCAGATCGCCACCGTGGGCAATCGCGGGGAATCGACCGGCCCGCATCTGCACTGGGAAGTCTGGCCCGGCGGCTGGGGCACCGCGGCGGTGGACCCGCTGCCGTACTACGAATCCGCTCCCGCACCGGGACAGACCCCGGCCGGGCCGCCCACCGCGGTGCCGTCCACCCCGCCCCAGGGCAACTTGGCGCAGCCGTTGCCGCCGTCGGCCGGCTCCGAGCAGGGCCTGCAGGTCGATGCGAAGAAACTCGCCCGCGCCCTGCACCTGCGCTTCGGCGACCGGATCGCGAGCATCGGTGGGTGGCGCGCCGACGGCGGCTACGCCAGCGATCACACCGAAGGTCGGGCTGTGGATCTGATGATCGCGAACTACCGCTCCGGCGACGGGGTGACTCTCGGGGACGAGATCACCGACTACATCCTGGCCAACGCAGAGTTCTTCAATGTCGAGTACGTGATCTGGCGGCAGACCTACTACCCGGTCGGCGGTACCCCCAGCCTGATGGAAGACCGCGGCAGCGAAACCGAAAACCACTACGACCACGTGCACGTGTCCGTCCGGGGACAGGGCACCGACGAGACGTTGGTGTCGTGGGGATCGCTGCCCGGTGGCAGCGGCAACGCCACCGCCGCGGCCGCCGACTGCCTCATCTCCGGTGAGGGTATCGGCGACCGGCTCGCCGACGGGACCGTGCCACCGGAGTTCGTTCCGTGGATCGAGCGGGCCGGGTCGATCTGCCCGCAGATCACACCCTCGTTGCTCGCCGCTCAGCTCGCCGCCGAGAACGGTTTCCGCCACGGAGACTCCGCTCCGGTGTCGGTCACCGGGGCGATGGGACCGGCGCAGTTCATGCCGGGCACCTGGGCGTCCTATGGCCGCGACTACGACGGCGACGGCCGGGTCGATGTCAACAGCATCGGCGATGCCGTCATGGCCCAGGGCCACTACATGTGCACCATCGCCGACACCATCGACGGCTGGATCGGCGACGGGGTGGTCTCCGCCCCCAATGGGCGCACCGAGCTGTATCTGGCCGGCTACAACGCCGGCGAAGGCGCCGTCCTGAACTCCGGGGGATTCCCTACCGGGCACACCGACTACGTGGTCCAGACCCGCCCCTACGCCGACAAGATCATCGCCTCCGAACCGCAGTACCGGGCGATGGGCAACCAGTGAAAGAAGGCACGCCTGTGAGGATCACACGAGTCACCGTCGCGGCGGTGTGCACCGCGGCCGCCGTCGCAGTGGCGGGCTGCGGCAGCATCGACCCCGCAGGTGAGCAGCACGTCTATGAGGGCAGCGACGACCACCAGGTGATCGAACCGCTCTCACCCCAGCAGATCGACGCCGACGACACTGCGATCACCGCGATGCAGATGATCCTGTCCTGGCAGCCCGCGATCGACGAGAGCAAAACCGACGCCCTGATCCGGGCCACACCGTATCTCGGCGGGGACCTGCTCGCCGTCGCCGAATCCGGCAGCCGTGCCGAGGTACGTCCGGACGCCGATTGGCAGCAGTGGGCAGCGGCGAAAGACGCCGTGACGGCGGTCTGCGCTCACTCGGATACCACCCCGACAGCCCCGGCCGGGATGCGCACCGTGGTCATCGACGTGATCTGTACCCAGACGGTGCTGCACGCCAGCGGGCGCAGCACCCGCCTGACCCCGCAACTGTGGCGCACCACCACCGTCCGCACCGATGACGGGTGGCGACTGACCGACTACCGATTCCAGCAGTAGAAGGGGCACACAAACGATGGCACACACCAGACGCGAGCGACCACGCAGCTCCTCGGCCGCCGACGAGGTGTTCCTCAAAGCGTTCCCCGCCCTCGTGGTGGCGGCCTATCTGCCGACGATCGCCTACAACACCGGCGGGGGAGCAGACCCCACCTGGAACCCGATCGGCCTGATCTTCGCCCTAGGGTTCGGATCGACGAGCTGGCCGGCCGGCGCGACGACCATCCTGGTCCTCGAACTGGTCCTGCTCGCCGCTCTCGCCGGGGCCGGATGGTGGGCGCTGCGCCGGTTCGGAGTGCTCGAGACCGTCAAGGGCAAGCAGTTCGAACAGCGCATCGACCGCCTCGCCCGCACGATGGTCGACCCGAAGGAGGTCGACGAGGCCGACCCGAAATACCTCGCCGCCAGCACCGACCGGCTCGCCCCGGCCATCCCCACCAATCACCCCGGCTACCTCGGCATCCCCCTCGGACACACCGTGGTCGGGGATCGCACCCTGCGCATGACCTGGGAGTTCGTAGCGATCGCCTTCGCCGGCGCCCGCATGGGCAAGTCCGCCAGCTTCGCGATCCCGGCGATCTGCCACGCCCCCGGTGCGGCACTGGTGGCCTCGAACCGCGGCGATGTGTACTCCCACACCGTCGGCATCCGCCGCGAAACAGGACGGGTGTGGGTATTCGACCTGCAAGGCGTGTCTACCGGCAACCGACAAGAACGTGCGAGCTTCTGGTTCAACCCGCTGCGCACCGTCACCGACCTGCCTTCTGCTGCGGCGGTATGCGGCTACTTCATCTCCGCTGCCACCGATGCCGGTGCCCGCGTCGATGCCTACTTCGACGGCAACGCCCGCGACCTGTTCGCCTCCTACCTGCTCGCCGCTGCCCTGGTCGGCGGGGACATCCGGCATGTGGTCGAGTGGCTGACCCACACCCAGTCACAGATCCCCCCGGCCGTGCTCGAGCAGTACGGCTACCCGGAGCTGGCCCGCACGATGCGCGGCAAACAATCCGTCAACGCCAAACAACGCGACGGCTTCTACGACATGGCCCGCCGATTCCTCTCCCCATTGGACGAGCCCCGCTACGCCGAAGCAGTCCTGCCGAACCGCCGGGTCGTCATCGGCACCGACCAGTCCGGCCGGGTCACCATCACAGACGGAGAGCACGTCCACGACCTGCCGGAGTTCATTTCCGCCGAGTTCGTCACCCGCACCGACACGATGTATGCGCTGTCCAAGGACGGCCCCGGCTCGTCCTCGGCGATCTCCAGTGCCCTGGTCGGGCAGATCCTCACCTGCGCCGAGGAATACTCCGAGCAGCAGGAATCGGAGCGGATGCCGATCCCGCTGACGGCGGTGCTCGACGAGGCCGCCAACATCTGCAAGATCGAGGACCTGCCCCGCTGGTACTCGCACTTCGGTGGTCGCGGCATCATCCTCATCACCTTCTTCCAGTCCCCCTCCCAGGGAGAAAAGGTCTGGGGCCGCGAAGCCTTCAAGTCCATGGTCGATGCGTGCAGTGTCGTCTGGTACGGCGGCAACGTCGAAGACGACGCCTTCCTGTCCGGCCTGGTCGATGCCGTGGGCACCCACTACGTCGACACCGAGTCTCGCAGCCGCCCTACCGGTTTGTTCTCCAGCGGTCAGGCGAGTGTGTCGAGCAATTGGCAGAAGGAAACCATCTTCGAAAAGCGGGACCTGCGGGCGCTGCCGAAAACCCGGGCGCTGGTGACGATCGGTGGCTCCACCCCGATCCTGGTCCGCAAGGCGTTCTGGGGGAACTCGCTGTTCGCCGAGGCGATCCGTCAGTCGACGAAGGACAGCAAGCAGCTCGGCCCTGCCCAACAGAAAGCGCTGCCGGTGGGGGAGTCCGATCGCCTAGGCAGTGAGGGTCCGCAGCAACCACGCACCGTGGACGCGCCTGTCGTGGATTCCTCCCGCACCACTGCCCTGTTTACGTCCGAGTTCATGTCGAAGGAATGAGCATGGTGAATCTGCCCCGCACGACCGATGATCGCTGGGACACCGGCAACGAGTCCGGAGACGGCACCGCCGACGAGTGGACCCCGGAACAGGCCGCAGCAGTCGACTCCACTCCGGAACCGCAGGAGAAGAAAGAGCCGAAGTACGCGAACGTCATCGACTGGGTGAACGGTTTCTTCCTGCCGGTGATCCGCCGGCGGATCAGTGACAACGACGGCGGCCTGTCCTGGGATGCGAGGTGGTGGGCGTACCCGGAGGTCGTGGCCCGACTGACCGCGCTACACCAGGCATGGGAGGAAGCACGAGCGTCGGATTCGATGTCCGCGGTGTCCGCGTGGTGGGTACAGCACCTCGAACCCCACCTGAAGGTCATCCTCGACGGCGACACCGGACCGATGGCCAACGCCAAAGCCGACCGCAGCTTCATGGGCTGGCCGGCCATGCCCGCGGACCCGATTCCGTCCGATCTGGTCGACACGATCATCAACCAGTACGGCTAGGAGAAACCGTGGGCATCCACGGTCACGGTGTCCCAGTCGTCCGAGCTTTCGGTCAGCAGTCCTACGTCCCTGAGCTGGGTACGACGCGGTGATCCGGGCAATGAGGGAGCGGTCCTCGGCCGGTACGAGCTGGGTTACGACATACGAAGGAGTGGCATGAAACTATCTTTGCCCGAGCCGGATCTGGCACCGGCCGGGGAGCAGTGGCGTCAGATGATCCGTGACGAACAGCAGCAGTGGCTTGACGAGCGGGGAGTGTCATTGAGCGACGATCAACGGAAGTTGGCGTTCTACCAGGCCGCGGTCGCGGTCGGGGAGCTGCGCGAGCGAGTTGCTCAGTTGCCTGCCGAGCAGGTGCGTGGCGAAGCCCTCGATGCTGTGTCCCGCTACGCACCCCGCAGCCGGTGGTGGTGGGTCCAGCACGCAGCAGTGGTCTTGGCGTTCGTCGCTGTGATCGGATGGTTCTATTTCAACCAGGACACGGTGGTCCTGTGGGAGTACGTCCCGGCCGGGGAAACTGCGGACCTGGTTGCGCAAGCCGTGGGATACGGGCGGTGGGCTACCTGGACGGCGATGGTCGCGGTGCTGGTGTTCGTCCTCGGTCTTGCCGCCGTCATGTGGTTCGGCAAAAGCCCGCTGTTCAAGGAAAAAGCCATCCAATACTGGCGGACGGCTCTGGGAATGGCGCTGTGCGCCCTGTGCACCGGGGTCTTCGTCCTCGCGTGCACGATCTACGCGTTCTACACAGACCTGGCGTAGCAGTATGACGACTGTGGGGGCCACCGTCCGGTGGTCCCCACAGTGCTGTCTTCGGTCAGTACCCGAGCGTTGCTTCGTGACTGTGTTCGACGCCGGTGTCAGGGACGAACGCGGCCTCGTTGGTGTGGTCGGGCGTGCGTTCGATGTTGAGCATCTCGGTTACCGATCGGGGGTGACTGCTCACTGCAGCACCGATCGCATCGAGTAGTTCCTGACTGAGCTGGTTCAGGTTGACGGGTGAGAGGGGAGGAGCGACCTCGTCGTCACCGTTGACCGGGCCGACCGCGGCGGCCAGACCCCGGCCGGCGGACTCGAGGGCAGCTCCGATCTTGCCCAGGTCACCACTGCTCGTCGGTGCCGTCTCTGCGATCCGTTCGAGCTGGTCGGACACATCCGCTTCGTTTTCTTCTTCGACTGCGTCGGCCGGGTCGGGCTGCGGGGCAGGGTCGCTGGACACGTCCGGGTTGGTCTCGGACTTGTCGACGTTCATCTCTACGGTGTCGGAGTCGGCGGTGTGTTCGTCGGTGGTGCGGGCGAGGGATTCGGTCACCGCTGCCGGGACTTGCTCGGTGGGTTCGGCCACTGCGAGGTGCTGTTCGGACAGTTCGGCGAGCTTGTCGAACGACGGCACACTTCGGGCGGCGACGTAGGTCAATGCGACGGCGGCGGCGGCGTCGAAGACGCGGTTGTCGGCGTCCCGGTCGGTGGCCTGCCGCTCGGCGAGGCGGCGGGCGATCTCGTCCAGGGGCATCTGCACCTGCACATATCGCTGCTGCTCTTTCCGGTACTGCTGTGCTCGCAGTGCGTCCAGTCGTGCCGCATTCTCCTGCGCGAGCTGCTCCCATTTGCGGGTGATCTGTGCCTGCGCGCCCACATGCCGGGCTGTTGCTGCTGCTGCCAGAATCTGGACCGTGGTCTGCTCGGCGGGCTGTCCCCGGAATGCGCCGAGAACCTCGGTTCGGTCCTTCGGTGCCGGGGCCGGATGCCCTTGAGCGCGGCGGCCGTCGACTTGGCGAAGAAAGCCGACGAGGTCGGTCACGTCCTGGCTGGCTTGCGCCCTGGCCGGTCGGGGTTGCGGTCTCGCCTGGGCACCGGCCGGGGACCCGTCGAGCGAGTTCGGTGCACTCGCCGCCTCGGTGGGGTGAGCTGCTCGTCCCCGATTGCGCAGGAACCGCCGCTTCTGGTCGTTGTCCGCCATAGTCCTTCTCCTTGTGCCATCGGGGGCGGGGGTCGCCGCGTCCGGGCCTACAGGTCCCGTTCCGGTCCGGTGTCGTGGTCGAGGGGGTCGAGACCGAACTGGACGTTCGCCCCCGAATCGGTGTGTGTCTGTCGCGTCGACGTGCCGGTGGTGTAGTCGGGTCCGCCGGCCTTGCGTCGGGCGAGTTCGGCGTCGATCTGGCCGAGGATGGTGCGTTCGGCGGCGATCGATTCCTCGAGTCGGGTGATGCGGTCGGTGATCCGCCCGATGGTCTGATCGTCGGTGGCGCGGGCGCGGGCCTTGGCGGCTTCGGCGGCGCGGTAGTGCTGTGCACCGCGTTCGATCACCGCCCAGCGTCGCTCGGGCGGCGCTGCCTGTTCGGCGGCGGTCACAGCGGCGCGGGCAGCGGCGATCTGGTGTTCGGTCACGTGCGGGGACCGGGTCAGGGCATCGAGTCGGGTGCGGGCAGCACGCACCACCGCGATGTTGCGTTCGTCGATTTCGACCTGTGCGAGGGACCGCTCCACGCCCGAGAGGGCGGACATCTCCCCTCGTGCCCGCTCGAGTTCGTCGCGGGCCAGCGACAGCAGCATCGCATCTTCGGTGAGCCGTCCCCGGCTGACACCTTGCGCGGACACCAGCTCGGCGTCGCTGTAGCGGGCGTAGGGTCCGGCCACCTCGCCGCGGGTGTCCTCGGGTCGGCGCAACCGCTCGATGTTCGTCTCGACCGCACCCTGGCGTGCCTGCCGGATGTGCGCCATCGGATCGGTCTCGTCGGCGGGGGCGTCGGCGAGCACCCGCGAGACCGCGATTTCCCGCACCGTGGCCTCCCACAGCCGCACCCGGCGGGGATCGGTTCCCCGCTGGCCGATGGCGGTGATCCACGGCGCGTTCTGTTCGAGGGCGGTGGTGGTGTAGGAGTCGATGAACGCGTGCATCTGCTGCTCGCACGAGCGGGCGTAGGCGGCGAGGATGGGATCGGTTGCGGCCGCGGCGTCGGTCAGTGCTGGCACGCGGTAAGCGGCTACCGCGTCGGTGCGGCGGCGTGGCAGTTGCGCTCCGTCGGAGTTGTCGATGCGGTTCTTCAGGGCGCGGGCGATGACCTGGCCGGGGGAGTTGGTCTCGGTGTCGATCCGGCCGGCTCTGCCTTCGGAGCTCATCACGGCGGCGGCCTCGCGCAGCAGAGTCTCGGTGTCCCAGCCGAAGGTTTCCGATTGGGCGACGTAGGTGACGATCTGATCCCACCCGCCGAGGCTGTGCACCCAGCCGAACTGCTCGTCGGTGAGAATCCGGCCCAGGAGCTGTTCGGTGTAGTCCGCGTACAGCTCCCCGACGGCCAGCATGTAGATATCGACGATCTTCGACCAGGACGCGGCCTTGCGCTGTTCGTCCTCGATCATCTGGTGCACGGTGCGCTGGGAACCGTCGCGGGCGATGATCTTCGCGAGCAGACCGATCGCGCCGGGATGCTCATCCGGGCGATGTTCGAAGTCCCAGTCGGGCAGCTCGTCGTTGGCAGCGTAGACGATATTGGCGTGCTTGCCGCGGGTGAGCGCGACGTACAACGACTGGCGATCCATGTTCGCCCCGGCGAGCACATGGCAACTTCCCACCGTCATGCCCTGCGAGCGGTGCACGGTGGTCGCGTAGCCGAGTTGCACGTTGTCGGTGATGTAGTCGGCGGCGACGGTGACCTGGCCGCCGCTGATGTTGTTGCGCAGCCGCAGCGATCCGTCGTCGCCGATGGCAGCGACGGTCCACAGGTCGCCGTTCTTCACCCGGCCCGAGGTGTTGCCGTCGGAGTCCTCGACGACGTACTTCGAATTGTTCTTCCGGGTGACCACCACGTCCCCGACAGCGGCCTCGAGACCGTCGGCCAGGACGATGCCGGGTCCGGTGACGGTGCCGCCTGTGCGGTAGTAGGCGGCGGCTTTCTCGTTGAGCTGGCGCACCAGATCGTTGGTGGGGGCGACCATCAACGCGACCTGCCCGGCCTCGACGTCGGCGACGTAGGCGTCGAACACTGCATCGGCCAGCTCGTGCGCCATGCCCTGCCGGATGCGATCGTTCTGCTCGTACCACTCGAGCACCGTCACATCGCCCGTGCGCAAGCGCAGGCTCGCCTCGGCCTCACCGACGGTGGCGAAACGGTGGACCTGGCGCAGGAACGGGGCGTTGGTGCGATCGGCCAGATCACGCAGAACGCCACCGGCTTCGACGGAAGCGAGCTGCTGCGGATCACCCAACAACCGCACCACCGCACCGGACTCGGTGGCCATGCGGGTCAGGTCGGCCAGATCGCGGGCCGAGGCCATGCCCGCCTCGTCCACCAGCAACAGATCACCCTTGCCGATCCCGGTCGCGATACCGACGCGATCGCGGGTGAGCACGTCGGCGATGGTGCGTCCCTGCACCGAAATTTCCTCACCGAGCACTTCGGCGGCACGGGCCGACGGACCCAGAGCGATGACGTTTCCGTTGACCGCTTCCCAGGCCCGGGCGATCACGGTGGCCGCGGTGGTCTTGCCGGCACCGGCCGCACCGACCGCCACCGCGACCCGTTTGCCGGCCGTGAGGAAGTGGGTGATCATCGCGAGCTGATCGGCACCGAGCTCGTGGCCGTTCGCCTCCTCGACGGCGCGGATCGTGCGGCGAATGATCCGATCGTCCACGATGTGCTCATCGTCCATCCGGGCCTGCTCACGCATGAAATCCTCGGCGTCGAGAACCGACTGCGCGGTATACCGCATCTGCGCGCGATCGACCAGCAGGCTGCGCCGACGTCCCCGTTCGACGCGGTCGCTGATCCGCTCGGGCAGGTGATATTCCTCGACGTCAATGGGCAGGCAGTAGTCACGCAGGGCGAGTTCGAGTGCATCATCGTGGATCGCGCGCAGCTGCTCGTCGTCGGCGAAACTGAACTCTCGCAGCCGCCTCTCGATCTCGGCGGTCACCGAGAACACCGTCCACGAACCGACCTTGCGCGAGAGCGTGTCGACGACCTCATCGACGAGCGCCGGCACCTGCCCGGGAGTCAACTCCGGTCGGCGGTCCCGTTCCCCGCGGACGGATTCGACCAGCTCGGCGGGATTGTTCCCGGCGAGAATCGCCTCGGCGCGCTCGCGCCATTCGGCCCGCAATTCGGCCAGGGAGCGTGGGGGATTCTTCGCGTTGCGGGTGTCCAAGGTGGCCTGTTGCGCCTGGGCGTACTGCACCTTCTTCGGCGGGTTCTTGCCGTAGCGGGTCTTGTAGTCGCGGGCCAGCTCTTCCTGGCGTGCCTCGATCGCGGCGCGGCGGGAGAACTCCTCGATCAGGGACACCGGGATGCCTTCGACCTCGTAGACCGGTTGCTTGCCGACCGGCGTATCCGGCCTCGGAGCGAAGGTGACACCGAGCTTGCGGGCCACGAGATCGGCCACCCGGGTGTTGTACTTCTCCGACGCCGACACGTTCGCCTTGTAGAGAATGGACCCGTCGATGGTGGTCCATCGGCCTTCGGCATAGACACGATTGAGCACGGCGCTGTGGGTGTGCAGGTTCGGGTCCGCAGCGCGATTGTCGAAGTGATCGAACCGGGCGATCAACAGCCCTTCGGCCTTGACCTTGCGCTCCCCGCCTTTGCCGCGGCGGGTGTAGATCACGTGATCTTCGATCCACTCCAATGCTTCGTCCACGGCCTGCTTGTGGGCTTCTTCAACTGCGGCCTTGACCTGATCGTCGCCCAGGCCCCACAGCAACGAGATGGACTTCATCGGGGTGAACACCAGGTCATAGCCGGCCACCGGCTGCCGCGCCTTGCTGTACTGCTCGGTGATGAACTTCCACACACTTTCATCGCTGAGCAGCCCGGCCTGCTCAGCACTTTCGCAGCTCAGGTGCTTGCGGGCGGTGGCGAACTGGATGTCCTTCTTGGTCTGAGTGTCGGGGTATTCCCCGTGCTGCGCCTTGTAGGCGGTGCACAGTTCCTCGACGTCGTGGACGTATTCCTGACTGTTCTGAAACCACGAAAACGCTCGTCCGAGGGCGGTGCTTTGGGACCAGTTCAGGTGCTCTTCGACCGAGGCTTCGGGTCCGGGCTTGGTGTCCAAGGCGGTCGGAGTACGCGCAGCACCGAACACCGATCGCATCGCGGATTCGGTGACTTCGGTGCCGACCTCGACACCGACCTTCTCGGCCAACTTGCCGCACCACACGCCGGGCGGGGTGCCCTTGGCGACGTAGTAGTCGACCGCATCGGGCTTGCGGGACTCGGTGGCGTCGCCCTTGGCGACGTGCTTGGTGAGATAGACATAGCCGTCCCCAGCGTTGAGCTTGTGGACGGTCATCACGGCGCCGATTATGCCATGTCGCACCTTTAGTGCATGAGGTGTGAGAATTTTCTGGGCGAACGGAGTTCGCACCGAGGTCCGACAGGCCCTCGGGGGGTCCTGGCGGAGCTGCGGAGCTGCGGAGCTGCGGGTGTTAGGCCGGTTGGGGTGGTTTTTCGTCGGTGAGGTGAGCGAAACGGATGGCATGTCGAGGTGACGACGAAGCGGGGCGCGGAGCTCCCCGCGGGGTGTGGCGAGCCGCTACACTGCGGGACTATGGCCTCGACTTCTCGTGTGGCGTCCCGCCGCTCCCTGCGTCCGCACACCGCCGGCAATGTCCGGGAGAACGCGCGCCGCGCACGCGAGCGCCTGTTGGCTCGTCAGGCGGAGCTCGAGAAGCTGTCCGCGCCGATCCACGCCGCCGCCGAGAAGCTGGCGAAGCTCGACTCGGCGGTGTCCGCTCGTGCCGACGCGCCGTTGAAGAAGATCGAGCGGCTCGAGAAAGCGCGTGATCGGAAGATCGAGAAGATCCGGCAGGAGTATGCGGCGAAGATCGCTGCGGTGCGTGAGGAGCTGGAGTCCGACGCCGAGCAGATGACGCCGGCCGAACGCGAGCAGGAAGAGATGTTGCTGCGCGAGTATGCCGATGCGATCGTCGCGTTCAGCGGTAAGGCGTCGGCGGCGGAGCTGGCTCCGCTGCTCGGTGTGAGTGTGCGCGAGGCGAAGAAGATCATCGAGCAGGCTCGGGCCGACCTGGGGATCACCGGCGACAGCTCGGACAGCGCTGAGCCGTCCGACGAGGACCGGCCGGTGAGCGTGGCCGTGTCCTGAGCGCGGTGCGGCCGTGAGCGAAGACGAGGAGCCGCTGTTCGACCTCGCGTTCAGCGACGGCACCGTCGAGTTCGTCGCCGACGATGCTCCGGACCGTCGCCGGGTACGGGTGGTGGACAACTCGCTGCGGCCGTCGCAGGCGAACATCTCCGCGTTCTGGTCGAAGGTCGTGAAGTCCCCGACGTGTTGGTACTGGGTCGGGGCGATCAGTGCGCCGGACGGATACGGGCGGTTCAACTTCCAGCGCGGGAATCGGCAACGCACGATGCTCGCGCATCGGTTTTCGGTGGAACTGACGCACGGGCCGTTGGCTCCGAACGTGGTGTGCGAGCACAAGTGCAACGAACCGTTGTGTGTGCGGGTCGGGCTGGCGCACCTGGTGGAATCCACCTACAGCGAGAACGTGCGCTACGCGATTGCCCTGGGCCGGCTGTCCGGTCACGCTCTGCTCGACGGGCAGGGCCGCACTCGCTACGAGCGGTCGCTGGCGATCCGGGAGGCGTTGCGCGACGGCTACGACGAGCAGGCGTTGCTGCGCGCGAAGACCGATCCGGGACAGTGGCAGCAGACGCTGTTCTGAGCAACAGGTGGGCCTGTGCTGGTAGGTCCGGTGACTACACGCGAAGGGGTGTCGATGGTTCAGCGATCCGAAGTGGAAAAGCAGTTGTACGAGGCGGTCAAGCACACGATCCGGCCGAGCGAGAGTGACCTCGAAGCGGTCCTCCACGGTGAGCCGGTGCCGTTGTCCCGGCCGGCGTCCGGGTCGTTCGACCTGGCGTTCCCGGACGAGCAGGTGGGCGATGCGTTGTAGCGTGCGTGCGGCACTATGCTGTGCGGTGTAAGACGTGCGCAAGTGGTGGTCGGGCTCGATACCTGACCAACACTTGCGCGCAACGGGCGAGGCCCCCGGAACTACGGATTCCGGGGGCCTCGTCGTGTCGGGTGGTGTCAGATCCGGTCACCGCTGGGCGCGGGCAGCTCGATGCCGAAGCGTTCGCGGGCGATGCGCACTGCGGTGCCTGCGAGCTCGCGGATCATCGACGGGTGCAGTCCCTGCTCGAGTGCTTGTTCGAGCAACCCGAGGAACCGCGTGTCGCACAGCGGGAAGCGGGTGGCTTCCTCGCGGGCGGCACGGAACGCGCACCCGGCCTCGACGCCCTGCCCGTTGGCGTAGGAGAAGTACCCGGCCACCGTCAACGCGGCCACTCGCTGGGCGGTGGGCAGTCGGCGGGCGATGGCACCCATCGTCTCGGCCGCGACACCGCCGTCGAGCAGTGCCAGCCCGAGCATCGCATCGCGGGCGGTGACATCGGTGACGAGAACGAGTCCGGTGCGCGCTGCGAGTGCGGCATCCGGTTCGGTGCGGGTGCGCACCGCCTCGGCCAGCTCTTCGAGGACCGAGCGGGCGAAGTTGTCGCCGAGCTCGTCCTTGGCTGTGCGGGCGTGGGCACGGTCGCTGAGGGTGACCGTGCCCACGCGGCGGAAGCGTGCCTCGATCTCGTCGCGGCTGCCTGCCACGGTCTTGCCGAGAACGGCGTAGGTGGCGGCAACCTCGGTGGCGTTCGGGGCGGGGATGGTGCCGCACTGCAACGTCTCCACCTCGGTCCACTGCTGGCCGTCGTCGATGCGCGGGGTGTAGTAGATCCCGCTGACGTCCATGCCCAGATCCAGCAGTGCGGCCTTGGTCTTGCTGCCTTCGGCGATCACATCGGCGAACGGTGTGCGGTCGGTGACGATGACGACGATGACGCGATCGGATTCGCCGGTCTTGGCCAGTGCCTCGGCCGACACGGCGAGCTGGCGCGCACCGAAGTCGCGGCGGGCGGTCCACACGAGCCGGTCACCGCGGAACAGCAGCAGCAGGGTGGACAGCTCGGGGGTGAAGCCGAGGATGTTCGGCACAGCGGCGATCAGCTCGCCGATTCCCTTGATGCGGATGCGCTCGGACATGAATGCGTTCTCCTTCGTTGTCGGGCGGGCCGGCGGCCCGCCGGTTTGGTGAGTGGGTGTTGCGCGCCGGGGCCGCTCGCGGCCCCGGCGCAAAGGGGGCGGGTCAGGCGCGGTCGATGGCGGCGTCGATGACCGCTTTGATGCGCGAGGTCCGTACGCCCCGCGCTTCGGCGTCACGCAGCAACTGCGAGTGGCGGCGCAGCAGATCCGAAATCCTCGGTCCGGTGGAGACGTTGCGGATCACTGCCGCAAAGTCGTTCCCGAGACACTCGGCGCGTCGCAGGATGGCGTCGACGTGATCGTCGCGCCCGGCGAACGTGTGCTTGGTGGTCATCGCAACTCCCCATGCTCGAAGTGAGAACCGGCGGCGATCGGGCCGCCTGTTCTTTGCCCTTTCTGGCATGGAGATTCAGACCGGCTGTAAGGCCGCGGAGTGCAAGCCGGGGGGCGAAAAGTTTCGGAGGAGCGAAGCGGGGGAGAAAGTTTTCGAGCCGTAGGCCGCGTCAGCGCCCCCGGGTTGCGCGCAGCGGCCGGCCGGTCAAAATCGGAAGGCCAGAAAGGGCAAGGGCAAGTTCTTTTTCAGTGCGGCGCGCCAGCGCCGCTCGATTCGGTGGACACCGAAGGTGGCCTGGCGGCGCTGCTAGGGCGCAGCTTCGGCACCGCTGCCGTTGGGCGGTGTCCGGGGTGTGCGCTACTGTCCCGTTCGGCGGTATCCGGGGGGCCGCTGCGCCTCAACTTTCGGTGCGAGAACTCTTCTGGGAGTTCTCGGCCCGGACTCGGTGACTCGGGAGATCACCGGGTTCGAGGCGCAAGCGGCCCCCTCGATGCGCAAGTGCTGTCGGCGGCCCTTGCCCGCAGTGGGTCGGTCTGACCAGCGGCCTCGCGCACGCTGACCAGCGGCGGCAGGCCGATGCTTCCCGAAGGCCGCCGCCGACGCCCCTCCACCGGCCTGCCGCACATCCGATCATAGCGCTCGTTCGAAAATATGTGCGAATATCGGCGGTGTGGGATCCTGCGAGCGCGCTCCGAAGCTGTGCCCGAACGGGCGTCGCCTGGGGCCGGGCCGCGTCGTAGTGGGATGGTGGCCGTGCTCGTGCGAGACGGCCCACCGGCCGTCGGGAGCGACCGGGCACCGCACCTACCGGTGCTCGTCGTGTGGTGCCGAGATCCTGATTCCACCGCATACCGGTATACCGGCGCCCGCGACACCCCGAGCACCCACCCGAAGACAAACTCTTCCGTAAGCGCCGGATCGCCATAGAAGATGATCCTGATGCAACGTGTAAAGCAGGTATTGACGCCGCAGCGCGTAAAGGTATCCTTTACGGGTGAGGATCGTGGATTCGGCGCGCAAGCACGGGATCGGTGATGACGACATCGTCCACGCGTTCGACGAGGCGATCCGCTACGTCGAGTACGAGTACGACGGCGAGGAACGGCTGTTGATCATCGGTCCCGACACTGCGGGCCGGTTGCTCGAGCTGGTGGCCGTACCCGCGGGTGAGCCGACCCGGATCATCCATGCCGATCGCCTTCGGGCGAAGTTCTACCACTACCTGAGGTGAGCACCATGCAGACCGTCAAGCGCAGCGACACCGATGTGACCGGACTCGACCAGCTCGATCCGGCCGTCACCGACGCCCGCGATGCCACCCATGTGCGGCGGATCATCGCCGCCCGCAAGGCCCTGGCCGCCGCCGAGGCCGAGCTTCGGGCCGCCGTGGCCGCCGCCCGAGACGCCGGTGATTCCTGGGCCGTGATCGGTACGGCACTGGACACCACCCGGCAGGCGGCATACCAGCGATTCGGAGCGAACAAGTAGACTTTCCGTGCCCGGCGCATCGACCGGTCACCGAGCGCCCTCGGGCGCTCCTGCATGGTGCCCCGAGGATGTCAGGGCAGCAAACCGTGCGCGCCGGACGGCGCCGCTGATGGTGTCAGCGCACTGCTCGATTGGTCCGCGACTGGCCAGATCCTGCCTCGCAGATGTTGCCTCGCCACCGCTGCGGCGGCTCGTCCCTTGAGCCTTGACAGATCGGTCAAGAACCTCTCGGGAATATCGGGAAGCCATGTCAGTCGATGTCGTAGCCGGCCTCGCGGGCAAGGATCTTGGTGATTTCCTCGAAGGTCTTCGTGCCCCGGATCAGATCGACCAGCAGCTCTTTGTCGGCGTCGCTCATCTGACGGCCTTCGATCGCCATGATCGGTTCCATCGCCGCGATGTCGGCGCGGGCTTCGGCTTCGGTGACGTGTGGTTCCACAAGTTCCCCCTGGTCGGTGGTGGGGTGGGGCAGAACCTGGATCGGTTCTGCCCCACCGCTGGTGACGAGCTTGGAGGCGCGGTCAGACGGCGCGGCCGTCTTCGTATCCGTCTCCACAACCGGCTTCGTACTGTTGCATCGGATGCATCGGATCGGGGTGCTGCTGCGGTCCGGTGCTGGTGAGATCGCGCCTGCGCAGTGGGCGCACGTCGCCGGCCGCCCGCAGCCCTTGCGCGAGCGTGTCGTCGAGTTCGAAGGTGTCCTCGCCGGTCGGCACCGCGTCGGTGGGTTCGAGCACCGCCTCGGTCGGCTCCACGACTACATCGGTTGCCTCTGCGACACCCTGGAGTGCTTCATCGTCAACTCTGGTTGTTTCTGCGGCACCGTCGGTGGTGTCGACCTCGGTGCCGGGGGGTTCGACGGTTGTGGCGGACACTTCGGCTTCGAGGCGTCCGCGGCGGTCCATGCTGGCCTGGTGGATCGCCTCGCGGGGGATGTCCCGGTCGGCGGCGAACTTCCCGACGGCGCGGACGGCGGTGTTGAACGCCTCACTGCGGGTGTTGACGGCGGCGCGGTCGAGCGTGCCGTCGCCGTCCCAGGCTTCGAGGTGCCACTGCCGGTCGTCCCAGTACACCCGGGCGCCGGGCCGCCCGCTGTCGGCGTCGAAGCCGTACTGCCAGAGCGCTTCGCTGGCGTCGAGGGGCACCCACGGCTGGGCCTTGCGGTCCGCTTCGCGCTGTTCGGCGCCGTCGAGCCATGCCTGCCGGGCTGCGGCCATACGCCCCGGCACCGATGCGAGCAGGTCCTGTTTGCTCATCCCCTGGTGTTCGGCCCACGCATCGGTGGGGTTCAGGTCGAGGGTCCACTTCGGGTACTGGCCGTCGGCGGCCCGCCGCTCCCGGTCCTGGCGGGCTCGGCGCATCGCCTCGGGGGAGTTCTCGCGGGCGTTGACCTCGAGCCGCAGCTCTTCGGCCCGCAGCTTCGCGACCTCGAGTTCGGCGGTGTCGGTGAAGGTGAGTTCCGGCTCGGCCTCGGCCTCGGCGAGCCGGAGACGGTTGTGCTCGATCCGCGCCTCGATCTTCGACACGTGCGTGCTCGCTTTGCCGGCGAGTTTGCGGATCGAGGTCAGCATCGCCTGCGCTCCGCTGGAGCGTTCGAGAACGTTGTAGAACCGGTCGCGCTCGTACCAGCTCGTTTCCTCACCGACGGTGATGTAGAACTGCCCGATGACCTGGGTGTAGCCGAGGGTGAGCGGCACTCCGCCCAGACCGCCGAAGACCTTCTCGTCGTTGGTCTTGGTCACCTCGCCCGCGAGCCGGGTCAGCGAGCCCCGCAGCGCGTCGGCCAGGTCCGCGGTCTGCGAGTCGGGGATCTCCCGGCCGTCGAAGTGCCACGTCCTTGCGGCGCGGTCTTCGATGCCGGTCCACGCTTGAAGCTTGGCGGCGGTCTCGCGCACCTCGGGCAGCCGATTCTCGTCGGCGGTGATCGACCGTCCCAGCGCCCGGATCGCGGCGCTGCGGGCGGCGTTGGCGCTGTGCACGGCGTCGCGTCGGGCTTCGAGCGCGGCGACCTTCCGGTCGGCCTCGACCTGCTCGACGAACACCGGATCGCCGGTGGCTGCGGCCTTGCTCTGCGCCCACGAGACGGTCAGGTCCCCGCCGACGTCCTCCATCGTCGGCGGCACATCGGCTTTGCGGATCATCGACACGAAGTTCGACTTGCGGGCCACGTACTGGTACATCATCGCGTCGAAGGAGCGGCGGGCGACCATGTTGACCACGCTGACGCTCTGGTGGACGTTGCCCTGACGGATGATGCGGCCCAGCCGCTGTTCCATGTCCGCAGCCGTCCACGCCGGGTCCATGTTGATCATCTGTTTGAGCGCCCGCTGGACGTTCAAACCGGTGCCGCCCTTCTTGGTGGAGGTCAGCAGCACCCGGATCCGGCCGTCGGTGCACGCTTCGACCAGCCTCGCCTTGGCCTTGGGGCTGTCGTAGTCGTGCATGAACGCGATCTCCTCGGCCCTCATGCCTCGCCGGACGAGGGCGTCGCGCAGCTCGGTGTAGAGATTGCGGGCCCGGGGGCCGGCGCCGGCCTTGGGGGTGCCGCGGTCGCAGAACACCAGCTGGAACACCCCGGTCATCTCGGGGCCGTACTTGTCGGCCGGGATGCGCAGGTCGGCGTGGTCGCGGTGGACCTGCCAGATCAGCTCGGCGGCGTGTTCGATGCGGCTGTGCTGCGGGTCCGGCGGGGCCAGGTTCGCCAGCGCGGGATACATCGTCAGGTTCCGCCCGTCGGTGGCGATCTTGAGGCTGTTGTCCAGGTCCATCCGATCGCCCTGGATCATGCTCATGCGGACATCGAGGTCGGCCATCGCGTCGATGGCGTCCTGGCCCATGTCGAACTCCACGATCTTCGGGGTGCCGCCGTCGAGGACGGGCAGCCGCACCGGGATCCGATCGGCGGTCACCACGTCCCGGAACTGGTCGAGCATCGCCACCAGCTGCGGGACGTTGGCGTATTCGGCCATGCGCGTGCGCATCTGGATGCGGGTGGCGGTGGTGTTCATCTCCGGCACCGACACCGGCTTGGCGAAGGTCCCCGCCCAGTTGTCGATCCGTCCCAGGCCGGCGGCGTGCAGCAGGTCCGGGCGCAGGTACTTGGTCATCACCCAGATCTCCGACAGCGAGTTGCTGATCGGGGTGCCGGTGGCAAACGCGATCGCCTTGGCCGGCGCGTGCGCCATGCCCTGCTCGGCGCCCCGGGCGCGGGCCTTCTCCCGCAGGTACTTGGCTTTCATTTCCAGGTCGGTGGCGCGTTGGGAGCCGGTCGGGACCGACAGGTCGGCGCTGTTGGATGGGCGGGTGAGGTTCTTGTAGTCGTGGGCCTCGTCGATGAACAGGAAGTCGCAGCCCGATTGCTCGAAGGTCAGCCCGTCGTCGGTGGCCTTGGCCGCGATGATCTTCTCGATCCGGGCCTCGGTGTTCTTGATCGCCTGCTCGATCTGCTTGACCGTGAACTCCGCGCCTTGGTTGTTGGCGGCGGCGAGGGCGTCGCGCAGTTCGGCGAGTTCGCTGTCGAGGTACTCGATCTGCGCTTCGCGGCGCAGGGCGATGCGACTGAACACCGACTGGGGCACGATCACCAGGTCCCAGTCGCCGACGGCGGTTTGCCCGACGAAGCGTTGCCGGTCGTCGCGGCCGTCGAGTTCGGAGGCGACGAGGATGTTGGCGTTCGGGTAGGCGTCGCGGGCCTCGACCGACCACTGCGCGAGCAGGTGGTTCGGCACCACGATCCACGGCTGGCGGATTTGTCCGAGCCGTGTGGCTTCCATGCACGAGGCGGTGATCGTCAGGGTCTTGCCGGCCCCGACGACATGGTCGAGCAGGATCGTCTCGTCGTGCAGGAACCGCTGCACGGCCGCGGCCTGATAGTCGTAGGGCGTGTACTTCGGGTTCAGCCCCGGAAACGACTTGCTGCGGCCGTCGTGGACCGGTTTGACGTAGGAGTTGTAGCGCTCGTTGAATGCGCGGGCCAGGCGCAGATAGCGGTCGCCGTCCTCCCACAGCCACTTTTCGAACCGTTCTTGCAGCGCCGCGGCCGAGGCATGGGCCTGTTCGGTGAGCTTGACGTTGAACCGCGGCTTCGGGGAGCGTTCGAGCTCGTCGGCGGTCTTGAGGATTTGGACGGGTTTGTTGTTGGCGAGCAGCTCGACCATCTTCACGCCCGGAAGCCGGTCGGTGCCGTACTTGTCCGGGTAGCCGCCGGACCATTCGTGGCGGCTCTTCTGGTCGGTCCCGAGTTTCCAGGTGCCGGTGACCGTGTCGTGCTCGACGGTCAGCCGGTCGTCGCGCAGCCCGAACTCCTGGACCAGGAACTGGCGGTAGTCCTCGACCGGAATCCAGGTCGCGCCGATGCGCACCCCGATCTCGGCGGGGTCCACATCCGGCGGCACGACCGTCTCGAGCGCCTGCACCAGCGGCGCGTAGCGGGGATCGGCGGCGGCCTTGACCTTCGCGAGTGCGAGCTTGTCGCGGACCTGCCCGGACAGGGCGACGGTGGCCAGCTCCCATTGATCCGCGTCGTGCAGGGAGGGGTAGATCCGGCCCTGGGCCTGCTCGAGTGCGTCCTCGACGGACACCTTCAGCAGCTCGGCGACCCGCTGCGGGGAGATGTGCCCGAGCTCGTCGAAGCTGATCGCCAGCGCCTCGTCGACATCGGCGGCGCTGGCGGTCTGGTCCTTGAACGGGGTGGTGTCCTCGGTGAAGATCGCCGTCTTGGTCGCCACCGCGTCGGTGCCGTCGAAGCGCGACTGGAAGTTCTCGATGGCCAGCACCATGCCCAGGCGTGGATCGCGGGCGATCGCGCCTTGCAGATGCGCGGAATAGCGGCGCGGTTGCGGCTGCTCGGACGCCTTCTCGTACAGCTCCTCGTACACCTGGTCGGGGATCGACCCGGTGTAGGGGCCGGCCTGCGCCGGATCCAGGCCGTCGGCGGCGGCTTCCTCGCGGCCGGTCTTGAGCCGCCACTCGGTGATCGCCTTGTCGAGGCGGGCGGTGATCTTGTCGTCCGACAGCGGGGTCGGTTCGGTGAGCTTGAACCGGTTCAGCGGCCCCCACCGGCGCACATAGCCGTCGTAGAGCGAATTCAGCCGGCCACGGATCACGTCCCGGTCGGCGGTGGTGTGGGTGTGGGAGCGGCTGGCCTCGGACAGCTCCATCACCGTCTCACCGAGAGCGATGAGCACCTTCCACTGCTCCGCGAGGTCCTTGCCGCGGCAGGTCACCTCGGTCCAGCCGCGACCGAGGGTGAACTGCTCGAACCGGTTCTCGGCTTCGTGGAAGCGCATCGCACCGGGCAGCACCTCGTTGGAATCGAGGTCGGCGCCGGTGCGCAGCCCCGGCGCGGTGAACGCCTCGACCGCGGCAGGATCCGGGGCCTCGGCTGTGAACCCGAGCCCGCGACCCCGGGCCTGGTCGATGAGCGGATCGAGCTGGCTGCGCAGCTGCGCCGCCAGCGGCTTTGTGGTGGTGGGGGCAACGCGCAGCGATCCCCCGGCGTACATGCCGCCCCCCACCGTCACGGTGCCCAGCACCCGCTCGGGATGCTTCGCGAAGTACGGGTTGATCCACGTGCGGGCGGCTTCGCCGGTCCTGGCGTCGACCGCGGCGACCTGGACGGCGGGCTGTGCCCAGTCGAGGGTGTCGGCGGTGGGGGTGGCGCCGTCCTCGCGGCGGCGGAAGATCAGCACGTCGGTGACCACCTCGGTGCCGGCCTGCCGGTCGAACGCCCCGGTGGGCAGGCGCACCGCCCCGATCAGATCACCCTGGGCGGCGATCGCGGCGCGTTGGTCGCCGCTGCGGGCGTCCGAGGTGAACATCGACGTCACCACGGCGACGTAGCCGCCGGGAGCCGTCAGGGCCAACGATTTGGCGATGAAGTGGTTGTGGATCGACAGCCCGCCGGCGTTGTGGATCGGATCGACCAGGGAAAACTTGCCGAATGGGACGTTGCCGATCGCCCCGGTGAACGTGGCGGCGGGGGCGAAGTTGCGTTCGAAGCCGTGGTTGCGGATCTGCTGCGAGGGATACAGGTAGTGCGCGATCTTCGCGCTGATCGGCTCGATCTCGACGCCGACCATACGCACCGACTCCGGGGCGGTGCCGACGAAGTGACCGGCCCCGCAGCCCGGCTCGAGCAGCACCGCACCGTCGGGCAGCCCGGCGCGCTGCACGGCCCGCCACAGCTCTGCGACGATCGCCGGGTCGGTGTAGTGCGCGTTCAAGGTGGTCTGGCGGGCCTGGGCGAAGCCCTTCTCCCCGAGCAGATCGAGCAGCTCGGCGTGCTCGTCGCGCCACTGCGCGAGAACCCTCGGGCGTTCGTCGAAGACCTCCGGCACCGCTCCCCAGCCGGACCACCGCGCCAGCACCGCTTGTTCGTCGGCGGTGGCCGGTCGCTGCTGGTCGTCGAGCTCACGCACCAGACGCAGGGCGTCGATGTTCGCCCGTGCCCGAGCCTTCGCCCCGGACGGGACCAGCACCTCGGTGCCGAGATTGAAGTCCCGTGCCTGCACATCCTGCGGGGCGGGACGCACAGCCGCGGCGGCACCGGCGGGCCGCTCACCCTCGGGCTCCGCAGCACGGTCGCCGGTCTCGGTGACGACCTCCGGCTGCTCGCCTGCGGCCGCGGCTGCGGCGGTGGCTGCGGCGGTGGCTGCGGCGGTGGCTGCGGCCGACGGCTCGGCCGCGCCTCCGGCTGCGGCAGCCTCCGGCTGCGGTGCCGTCTCAGCCTGCGGTTCTGCGATCGCGGCGGATTCGTCTTCGGCGGCCGGTGCGGCGGCCGGCCCGATGGGGCCGACCATCAGACGGTCGTCAACCGCCCATGAGGTCGCGGCGGCATCACGGCCGGCCTGGGCCGCCGGTTCGGCAGGAGCCGACTCGGCCTGTTCGAAGATCACCGCGCCTGTGTCATCGACCGCAGGCGCTACAACTCGAGGGGACGGCGGCTCGGCCTCCTCGCTGATCCGTAGTTGTTCCGCCTCCGCCTCCCTCTCGGCGTCGGCCTCGGCAATGTGCTCCGTGTCGAGCTGCTCGCCCTGGCGTGCTGCCGCGAGGTCGGCGCGGGCGTCGGCGATCGCGTCCCGCAACGTCAGCTCGGGTCGGGGCTTGCCACCGACGTACGTGATGGAGGCGGAGCTTTTCGGTGCCCGTCGGGAGCCGATGGTGATGTGCCGGCCGGCGGGATCACCGACGACCACCTCTCCCGCCCCGGCGAAGGTCAGGTCGGTGGGGGTGAGGCTGTAGAGGTCGTCGCCGGCCGCCCGGATCTCGCGCAGGACCTGCGGGTCCACGTCGTGCGCGAGCGTCCAGTGCAGGTCGATGCCGAGGGATTCGAGCAGGTCGACCTCGGCCGGGAAGTCGCTGCGCAGCTGGTCGATGATGCCGCTGCGCACGTCGTTGATGAGTGAATGGTCGGCAGCGGCCGAGCCGGATTGGCTGTACTGCCACAGCAGGTCCGCCCGGGCGGCGGCGTGGTAGAACTCGTTGTTCCGGGCGTAGGCGTTGGACCTGGACAGCACGGTGGCGCGGGCCTGGGCATAGGGGCGGTAGACACGCTCGATCCACTCCGGGATCGGGATGTTGCCTGCTTCGAGCAGCGCACCGACCGCCACCCGTGCATTGCGGCCGCAGGTGACGAAGGTGCCGCCCCCGTCGAGGGTGTAGTCCCAGCCTCGGGCCGGGAGATAGCTGACCTTGCTGGTCAGGCGATCGTTCAACTTCAGGGCGCAGTATGCGGCTCCGTCGCTGAACCGGGCGGCAAGGTCCGATGCCTGGGGTGCCGGCAGGTTCGGGAGGATGGTGCCGCGCATCTCCGCAGCCAGCCGGGCGGCGGGGATGTCGGCGGTCGCCGCGACGAGATCGGGGCGTTCCTCGGCCATGACCTCGAACGCGGTCTCGATGCCGATCTCGATGAGCGGGGTGCGCGTGTCCATCGGCAGTCCGGCCCACGATCCGAGGAGCGGGTCCCGGCGCGCGTGCATGGTCATCCACGCCGTCCACTGCGCGGCGGTGTCCTGATCCCAGGTCAGCTCGGGGCCGTGGATGCGCTCCCACTCGGCATAGGCCCGCTCGTACAGCTCGGCCGGCAGCGGGTGGTTCTCGAGCAGGACTTTCGCTGCGGCCTGCCGCAGCGGGGATGCCTCGCGGGCTGCGTCGGCAATCAGCCTCTGGGCCTCGGCGCGGGCCACGGCCGGCAGGTACTCCGGGCGCCGGCCCTCGACCTCGGCGATGAGCCTGGGATCGACAGCGACCTCGGCGATCAAGGCGCGGCGTTCCTCGGCGGTGGCCTCGCGGCGTCCCTGCGCGACGCCGTCGAACCACCGGCTGCGGATCTCGTCGCGGGCCTTGCGGCGGCGCACCGCCTCGAGCGCAGCAGCGACCTGCGGGTCGGTATCCGGTTGCGGCAGGGTCAGCGGGTCGTCCGGGTCGTAGGCTGCACGGCCTCGCGCCCACCATTCATCGACCTCGACGGTGGCGGCCTGGTCGATGCCGTCCTGCACGGCGTCGACGTGCTCGCCGCGCTGGGCGGCGGTGGCGGGTTCGGCCGGCTCCCGGGTGTCGAGCACGGCCTGGGTGGTGTCGAGGAAGTCCTCGGTGATGTGGCGTTCTTCGCTGGCGCGGGCATCGACGATCGTGTCGGTGACCTCGGCGGTGACCGGGTGCTGCACCGGCTCTCCGGTGCGGGCCTGCCAGTACGCCTCGGCGGCGCGGTGCCCGAGTTCGCCCAAGCGTTTCGGATCGGACAGGATCGCCCGGCACACCAGGAACATCCCGTCGGTGAGCGAGTCCCGATCGGCCATCAGATCGGCCAGGGCGACCTGCGCCTTGACCTTGAAATGAATCTCGGCCCACGAAAGGAACTGCGCGGCGGTGTTGACCTGTGGGTTCGCGGCAGCATCGGCCTCGGTGTCCGGCTCGGCCAAGGTCTCGAGCAACCGACGCTCGACCTGGGCCAGCGGATCGATCACCGGCCGCGGCTGCCGAGCCTGCCCGGCCTGCGGTTCCCCGCTCCGGGACACCCCGGCAGCGGCCTGGTCCTCGGGTGCCGGCTCGGCCGGCGCCGCGGCCGGGATGAACATCGGTCCCGCGGGACGGCCGGTGAACTGGGCCTGCGGGAGGTTGCCGGCCAGCAGCGCGGCGATCAGGTCGTGGGCCTGGCCTTTGGTGAGGCCCGCCTCGACCACGAACGGCGCGGTCGTCTCCGCTGCCAGACGCTCGAGGGTGCGGAGCTGACGGGCGGTGGCCGGGTGCTCACGCCACGCCGGCTTCGCGGCCGCGACCTCGCGCACCGTCCGTTTGGGAACGGCCTCCGGGTTGATCCCGAAAGCGTGCAGCTCGCTGCGCAGCCGGTTCTCCTGCGCCCGCAGCTCACGCCAGCGGCCCCGCAGACGTTCGAGGCGCTCGGTGAGCGTGGCGACGCGCTGACCGTTGAGGTCGATACCGCGCTCGAGGCCGAGTTCGTGCGCCCTCGCCAGGGCCGTCCTGGCTTTGACCAGGCGACCGCCGAGTTTCTCGGCCTGCGTTTCCAGCTCGACGAGCTGATCGCGGACCTGCGCCCACTGCGCCTGGATCAGAACGGCAGATCCGGGTCCTCCGGCGGGTTGCGGCGCATCTCGTCCTCGATCAACGCCGCCAGTTCGTCCGCCAACGGGTCGCGGGAGGTCATCGGCACCGGTTGGTTGTCCTCGATCCGCTGCGCGATCAGGGCCTTCGCCAACGTTCGGAACCACCCCGGCTTCGCCAGCCACACCCGTTCCACGACTCGTACCGCGGTCGGGTTCGGTCGCACGTTCCGTGTCCGCCACCGCTCCGGGTCCTGCGCTGCCCGGGCGGCTTCCCAGTCCTTCTCGATTTCCTGGTCGGCCCACTCCTCGAACCGCTCCCACGACTCCCGCATCTCGGGTGTCACCTGCGGATACAGCTCGGTGGCGAGCACCATCTCCCGCGCCGCCCGCCACGCTGTTTCCTTGGCCTGCACCACGTTCCAGTACGTCGCGTCCGGCGCCGCCGGGTGCGCCTGCTCGAACTGCTCGGCCGCGTCCTCGGTCATCTGCTGAAGGCGCAGCGCTTCCCGGTCGATCCGCTCCTGCTCGGTCGCCGGATCGAGCCCCAGCCACTCGACCAGAATCCGCCTGGTCTCGGCCGCGATCCGCAGGTCGATCCCCTCGACCTGCGCCCTGAAATCCTCGCTCTGCGTCACCGCTGCGTCCTCCTTGATCCTCGGAACCGGATGTGCCCCGCGGGGCGGCTTGCTCTGCCACACGACCTCCTCGACTGCGCCCGATCCCGGGCGTAGTTCCCCCCTGTTCCGCAAGGGATTACAAGGTCGATATTACCATCAAGATCAGCGAAAACCGCATCTGACCTGCGGTTTTCCTCTTGTCGTCCGGTGCGGGCGTTACGGCAGGCGGGCTGCGCGAGGGGTGGCCACAGCAACCGCCAGAACGAACAGCAGCGGGAAGATCATCAGTCCGCCGAGCCCGGCGAACACCGCCCGGCCGGCCCTGCCGTAGCGCCGGTACGAGCGCGACGCGCACACGGCCGCGCTCACGGTGGACAACAGATTGAAGATCGACAGGATCACGAAAAAGCCCACAATCGAAGTCCCTTCGTCGGCGTGTTAGGCCAGGGGTAGCTAGAGATCGAACAGGGAGAACTGGTTCTTCGCGGCCGCGGCGTCGGTGTCGCGTTCGTACCGTTGCGCCATCAGCCGCGCCGCTTCCGGGGCACAGCCGATCTCCTGCGCGACAGCGTGCCAGTCGGCACCGTCGGCGTTCATCTCCCAGGCGGTGCGGTGCAGCTCGTCGTCCATGCGCGCGTCCTCCTCCGTGTCGGCCGGCCGTTGGTTGTCTATTTTGCAATATTATTGACTGGACTGCAATTGACGCCGACCCCACGGCAATGAGGACCAGGCACCCGCATAGCCTTCTCATGTAACAGTTCAACCGGGAATGGCAGGGAGCAGGATGAGCGACGAGTCCAACGTGCTGGATCAGTTGATCTCCCGCGTTGACGACGACACACTGCGCGCCCGTCTCGCCCACGAAGTCGACCTCTTGCGCGGGTCTCGCCGATTCGGCCTCGTCTTCGACCGGCACCTGCCCGAGTCCGTCCGACTACCCGACCACCCCATCCGCAAGGGCATCCGCGTCGCGCTGCGCGACGAGTCGTCTGCCGCGACCTGGGTCGTCGATCGGTTCACCGACCGCACCCGCGAGGTCGCAGTCCTCACCGGCGATGGCGGTGAGCGGCACATATCCGAGCTGGTAGTTGTCCGCGAGTTCGGTGAGCCGATCTACCCGGGCCTCCGTTCAGTTGAGCGCATCGAGAACGGACCGGCCGACGCTCCGTGGCACGTCGTGATCAACGGCGAGAACTTCCACGCCTTGCAGGCGCTGCGGTCCACGCACCGTGGCAAGGTCGACCTGATCTACATCGATCCGCCCTACAACACCGGCAACGACGGATGGATCTACAACGACCGCTACGTCGACCAGAACGACCGGGCGAAGTCATCGAAGTGGTTGTCGTTCATGGAGCGTCGGCTCCTGATCGCTCGCGACCTGTTGAAGCCGACCGGCATCCTCTTCGCAGCAATAGGGAACGACGAACATCATCGTTTCCGGATGCTGCTCGATCAAGTCTTTGGTGATCGAAGTTTCATTTCGGACATCGTTTGGCAGGGCGGCACCGACAACTACGCAAAGTATATCTCGAACAAGGCTGACTACATGTTGGTTTACGCCAGAGACAAGGATGCCCTCGACCACGCTGAAACGTCGTGGCGGGAGCCGAACCCGCTGGTCGAAGCAGGGCTGGTTGCAGGAGAGCGGATCTGGGAGGAAAGCGCTCACAATCCGTCCGTTGCGGCCAAGGCAATGAAGAGTTGGTGGGAAGGGGCCTTGGCGAATGCGGCAGAGGTGCCGACCAAGACCATCAAGCGGTACGTCAACTTTGACGAGGACGGCCGTATCTACTACGGGGCGGATGCCGGTGCACCGGAGCGTCGATCGAGCAGGTGCTTCAGGCAGCTGCCACATCCGGAATCCGGGCGACTCTGCCCTGCACCGAAGAATGGGTGGCGTTGGGACGAAGATGAACTGATGCAGCGCCTGAAGGATGGACGAATCCTGTTCGGTTCTGACCACACAACGGTGCCGCAGCGGAAGTCATATCTTGTCGACCTAAACCAGACGATTGCCAGATCGGTTTTTGAACGCGATCGTCGAGCCGCCTCTCTGCGACTCGCAAATATTCTCGGCGACAAGCGCTTTCCGAACCCGAAGGACCATCAAGTCCTTATGCGCTGGTTCCGCATGACCGCCCCGCAGGATGCCGTAATCCTGGACTTTTTCGGCGGATCCGGCACGACGACCGAAGCTGTGATGCAGCTCAATGCGGAGGATGGCGGCACCCGTCAATCGATCCTCGTGACCAACAACGAGGTCGGTGCGGTCGAAGCCAAGAAGCTCAGAAAGTCCGGTCTTCATCCGGGCGATGTCCAATGGGAGGCGTCCGGGGTATTCGAGCACATCTGCCGGCCCCGGATCTCGACCGTGGTCACCGGTAAGCGTCCGGACGGCTCGTCTTACTCGGAGGGACTCGCGGCGAACGTCGAGATGTTCGACCTCACCTACCTCGATCCCGGTATGGTGCGCCGCGGACACGAGTTCGAGTCCGTGGCCCCGCTGATGTGGCTCGAAGGCGGTGCCCGCGGACCCCGCATCGACGAAGTCCCCGAGGAAGGCTGGGCACTCACCGGCGCGTACGGCGTTCTGTTCGACGTCGACGTGCTCACCGCATTCGCCGAGGCCGTGACCGACGCCGCGACCAGTGGAACGCCCCCTGCGGTGGTGTTCGTCATCACCGACTCCGAGGCCGAGTACCAACAGGCCGTCGAGCGGCTCCCGGTCGGGATCGAGACCGTCCAGCTCTACGAGGACTACCTGTCGAACTACACCATCAACATCACCGGTGGTGGGCGGTGAAGTTCACACTGGAGCCGTACCAGAGCACCGCGGTCGAGTCGGTGCTCACCCACCTGGCCAAGGCCCGAGCCGGCTACCTCGACGACGGGGAGCGCACCGCCGTCGGTCTGACCGCGCCCACCGGCGCCGGCAAGACCGTGATCGCGACGGCGGTGCTCGAAGGGATCTACAAGGGCACGCCCACGCGGACTCCGAACCCGGACATGACGGTCCTGTGGATCACCGATGACCGCTCGCTCAACGCGCAGACGATCTCCAAGATCACCCAGGCCTCGGGCGGATCGATCGACATCAACCGCATCCGCTTCCTCGGCGAGGTCGACCACCGCACGCTCGAACCCGGTCACATCTACTTCGTCCACATCCAGGCGATGCAGAAGAACTCGACGCTGCACGCCGTCCGGCCCGACGGCACCCACAACGACAAGCGCACCCACGGCGCCTGGGACATGATCGCCAACACCGTCCGGGAACGCGGCGAAGACTTCCTGGTCATCTGGGACGAGGCGCACCGCGGCTCGGGCACCAAGAACACCGACCGCAAATCGATCGCCGGCACCATCGTCGGCGGGGGCACCACGAACATCGGCACCGTCCAGCCGCCGGCCCCGGTGGTGCTGGGCATCTCGGCGACGCCGGACCGATTCCAGGCCGCCATGCAGGCCGCGGACCGCACCATGCGGCTGGTCGAGGTCAAGGCCGGCGACGTCCGTGAATCGGGTCTGCTCAAGGACCGCATCCTGCTGCGCAGTCTCGGCGAGCCGCAGTCGGCCGACAACACGATGCTCGCCCTGGCCGTCGAGGACCTGAAGTCCTCCGACCAGGCGTGGCGCATCCACCACGCGACCACCGGCGACCGGCCGGTCGAGCCTTTGCTGGTGGTCCAGGTCGAGCAAGGTCTGTCTCCGGCGAAGGAGGAGGCGCGGCTCGCCGAGATCCTCGCGGTGATGGAATCGGCCTGGCCCGTGTTGTCGGACTACGCCGTCGCCCACGCGTTCGGCGACCACGGCCAGTACAAGGTCGGCGACAAGACCGTCCGATACCTCCCGCCCGAGGCCATCTCCGGGGACGACCAGGCCCGCGTGGTGCTGTTCAAGTCCGCGCTGACCACCGGCTGGGACTGCCCGCGGGCCGAGGTGATGATCTCCTTCCAGAACAAGGACAGCTACACCGAGATCGCCCAGCTGATCGGACGATTGGTCCGCACGCCGCTGGCCAAGCGTGTCGACGGCGGCGACGACCGCCTCAACGAGGTCGCCGCGTACCTGCCCGGGTTCCGCACCGAACACGTCGCCCGCGTCGTCAACGCCCTGACCGAGGACGAGACCGTCGAGGTCGACGTCGTCGTCGCCCCCGCCGTGTGCGAGAAGTCAGCCGATGTGCCCCCCGAGCTGTTCGATCTGCTCGACTCTCTCCCGTCCTACACACGGCAGAGAACAACGTTCAGTTCCCGTACCGCCCAGCTGATGCGCCTGGCCGCCGCCCTCACCGAGCACGACCTCCTCGAGCAGGGCTCGGCCAAGGCCAAGCAGTGGATCGTCGACCAGATGCGCGCCGCCGACGGACAGCGCAGCAGCGAAATCGACGCCAAGGTCGAGGACATCATGTCCCTGACCGTCAGCACCACGATGGTCGCCTACGGCGAGGCGATCATGCAGAGCGTCGGCAGGTCCGCCACCCCCACCAACGAGCGCGACCTCGAGGGCTACTTCCGGAAGGCCAAACGTCTGCTCCCGGACGGCTCGGCCAACTGGTACTACAACGACCTGTGCGATCGAGGCGAGGACGACATCGACGCCTCGGCCCGCCTGGCCGCGATGGCCGACCTCGGATTCAAGACGGTCATCGAGGAACAGGCAGCGGCCCTCATCGACAACTGGCGTCAGCAGCACGCCGCCAAGGTGTCGGCGAAACCGCGCCATGTCCGGGACCAGATCGAACCGCTGTGGCACCTGGGCGGAACGCCGATGCTGCCGACCACGGTCGCGGTCCGCGACGCCTACCCAGCAGCAACCGAGAAGGTGCGCGGTGCGACCGTCGAGCCGATCGACACCTACCCCTTGCACCTCTACGTCATCCCGGCGGGCAAGCCCGACGCCGGCAAGTTCCCCGTCGACACCTCCCGCTCGTCGTGGGAGCAGGAAGTCCTCGCCTCCGAACTCGACTCCGACACGCTCGTCGGCTGGTACCGCAACCCGTCATCCGGCCGGCACGCGTTGGCCGTGCCGTACGAGTTCGGCGACAAGCACCAGCTCATGCACCCCGACTTCCTGTTCTGGCACGACGACGGCGACGGCCAGTACGTCATGGACATCGTCGACCCGCACCGCTTCGACCTCGCCGACACCTCGGCCAAGTGGTCCGCGCTGGCACGCTACGCCCAGGACCACGCCGACCGCGTCCGCCGCTGCCTCGCCGTCGCAAAGGTCGGCGAATCGCTGCGGGCCTTGGACCTCACCGCCCCCGGCATCGACGAACGCATCGCCGCGGCCACGAATCAGAACCTTCTCGAGGCGATCTTCGTCGCCGAAGGGGTGTCGTACCCGTGACCACCCCAATACCAACTGGAGGATGAGAGTGGGGCAGCCGAACAGAGGGCGTTTTCTCGACCGACCGACCCCCTGGGTGGACCCACCCCCGCCGGGACCGACCGTTGTCATCGACATCGATGGTCCACTGGCCAAGATGGACGCGTTCACCTACCTGATTTAGGCCCCCAAGTACAAGGACCGGGACTGGAAGGCCTTCCACAGGCACTTCAGCGACGCCGCGCTCAACCGGCCCGGCGGCCGCCTCGTCCGCGACCTTGCCGGCGCGGGCTTGACCATCGCGTACACCACAACGCGTCTCGGCGCGTTCATGCCGACCACGGACTACTGGATCCGGCAGAACTCCCTACCTCCGGGACTTATCGAGTGCCGCGACTTCTGGACCGACGGCACCGTCCGCCCAGCCCTCGACATCAAGCGCCGGCATTGGTGGAAATGGGTCGACAAGTACGAGGACCGGTCACCGGTCGTGGCCTGGATCGACGACGACCCCGAGGCTGTGGCGATGCTCGCCGAGCAGGGCTGTCCGGCCTGGCAGTTCGACCAGCTCGTCGGCGAGCATCGAGCCGGAAACCTGCTGCCGACGATCGAGCGCGGCCCCGGCCCGCGGTCGAGTTCGCCGAGCAGCGCGCCGCAGCCCGCCCGATTTTCGACGAGGCCGAAACGGTCCGCCAACGCACACACCCGAAATGGCAGCAGGCACACGCAGCCCGCATGAAGCAGCAGCGGCAGAAGGAACACCGCCAACGGCTCGCCCAGGCGTGACCGGCGACGGTCGACTGTCCTCGCCGGCACCGACACCGGTCCTGACGAGGCACTCGCGTGGGCGGAAGTGACCGGGCGTCCGGCGCCCCGGTCCGACGGCTCTCCGCGGGTGGTGAGACCGGTGTGGGGTGGGTGTGGGGCCGGGGTGTACCGTGGCCGTCGGTCACGGGCGGTCACCCCGAGCGTGCGGGCCGTGCGCCCCGGCCTCTCCCCCCCGACGCCGGGGCGCTGGCCTTTTCAGTATGTATATGTAGTAACCCCCCGACGGCGGGGATCAACTCGCTATCCATGTACAAGCGGGAAACAGCACGTCCGCTGGTACGTTGCGAGACTCTTCCTAGCCCGGGGCTTTCACGGTAATTCGACCGTGCCCCGTGTCGCACAGAAAGAAAGGCGCTCCGACCTGCGATAATTCGACTTGTCTAAGGTTGAACAATCGCGTGATCCAGGAGCACCCTTCAGGTGAGCAAGTCTACGTCCTGCTACCCCCAGCTGTCCGCATCGAGCACCGGAACCAGTGTCGTGTCGCATGCCGGCACCGTCCTGCTGCTCCGCACCGCGGAGAAAACCGGACTCGCCGCAGCACTGTCGACCGAGCTCGCCGGATTCCGGAAACCGTTGGCGCACCACGATCCCGGCAAGATTCTCCTCGACCTCGCTGTATCCCTGGCCATCGGCGGGGACTGCCTCGCCGACATCGACCAGCTCCGCGCCCACCCGGAGATCTTCGGGTCGGTGGCCTCCGATCCGACCGTCTCCCGCCTGATCAGCGCGTTGGCCGCCGATGCCGACACCGCACTGGCCGCGATCGGCCGGGCCCGCGCCACCGCCCGTTCCCGCGCCTGGATCGCAGCCGGTCCCGCGGCACCGGATCACGACATCGACGAGCACCACCCGCTGATCGTCGACATCGATGCCACCTTGGTCACCGCTCACTCCGACAAGGAATCCGCTGCTCCGACCTTCAAACGAGGCTTCGGGTTCCACCCGCTGTGCGCGTTCGTCGACCACGGGACCGACGGCACCGGCGAACCCGTCGCGATGCTGCTGCGCCCCGGCAACGCCGGTTCGAATACCGCCGCTGATCACGTCACCGTGGTGCAGGACGCACTGGCGCAGTTGCCGTCCGACCCGGCGTATCGGGTCGGGAAGAAGGTGCTCGTGCGTATCGACGGTGCCGGTGGCACCCACTCCTTGATCGAGTATCTGACCGAGCGCAGGCTCTCGTATTCGGTCGGGTTCTCCCTGACCGACACGATGACCGCCGCCCTCGATCTGGTCCCGGAGCAGGCCTGGACCCCGGCCTACGACTCCGACGGGCAGGTCCGCGACGGCGCCTGGGTGACGGAGTTGACCGACCTGCTCGACCTGTCGACGTGGCCGAAAGGCATGCGGATCATCGTTCGGAAGGAGCGTCCGCATCCGGGTGCGCAGTTGCGGTTCACCGACCGCGATGGGCTGCGGTTGACGGCGTTCGTGACCAACACCCGCTGTGGGCAACTCCCGGATCTGGAGCTGCGGCACCGGCGTCGGGCGCGGTGCGAGGACCGGATCCGGGCGGCGAAAGTCACCGGGCTGCAGAATCTTCCGTTGCACGGTTTCGATCAGAATCGGATCTGGTTGGCGCTCGTGCAACTCGCGTGTGAGCTGCTCGCGTGGATGCAGATGCTCGCGTTGACCGATGTCGCGGCTCGGCGGTGGGAACCGAAGCGGTTGCGGCTACGGCTGCTGTCGATCGCCGGGAAGATCGCCCGGCATGCTCGCCGGGTTCGGCTGCGGCTGGCCGCGACGGCTCCTGCTGTCGATGTTCTCGTGGCCGGCTTGAACCGACTTGCAGCACTACCTGCACCCGTGTGACCTGCACGAATCCTCTTCATCGAGACGAAAGGACGCTCAGCTTGGGGCCGTGGACCCCGGCGCCACCCGGCCGTGTCGGGTAGTCGATCGTGGATGCACACCGGATCCGCGGTTTTCCACCCAATCCGAACTGCTCAGGCCAGCGCGTCACCCGCACGAAAGATTGAGGCTAG
>NZ_BCXI01000046.1 GCF_001895025.1 Rhodococcus zopfii NBRC 100606 = JCM 9919 | reverse complement strand
GCCCGACACCTAGAACGTCCACCTGCCGACAACCTGGAGGGCACCGTCAGCAGGTGGACGTCTCCTTACTGCAACGGCCGGCGCTCCTGCCCGGACGAGTGCACACGGCGGAGGTGGGATCGACTGTGTGCCGGAGATTGATCCGCTCGCGGTGACGCACCTACTTTGACGAGCACTGGCGACCCACCCGGGATCCGTCGAAGTGCAGTGGCGTGTCCGGTCATTCTTGGCCGCATCTCGACGGCTGCCGCTCCTGCCGATTGTTGAGACAGGAAACTGCGGAAACGGGCACAATGTGACGAGCTCGACCTCCGAAGTTGAGACAAGATGCTTTGCTCATAAACGAGTGCCGGAGACACGGCTCGCTACCGTCTCCAGGTCCGCGCGGAGGGAGCGGGCAATCAGCGGTGCGAGAACCGGCAGCAGGATGCGGGCAAAGGGGGTTGTCGTTTCGATGCTCCAGCAATACGACACTCGAGTGTTCGCTCCGTCGGGCTGGAAGTCCATCTCGTAAACGCCTCCGAAGGGACTGTCGAGTACCGCATTGACGGTGTTGCGTGGACGGTTGTAGACGGTGTAGTCGGAGGTGCTGCGTATCGTGACGGGACCGATGCGGGTCACCATCACGTATCGAGGTGTGCCGTTCGCGCGCATCTCGTAGTTTTCGACCGCGACGATCGAATCGGACAGCTCGACCAACCGCTGCAGCCGGTTGCCGAACACCAGATCCCACGTCTGCTCAGGGCTGAGCGGGAACAGTGCCTCGCCCTCGATCCTGCGGTGCTTCACTGTCGGTTCCGCCGGTACGTGCCTCGATACCGCGGATTCCGCCGCTACCCGGTAGAGGCTCCGCTGGGCGCGGCGCTTGGCGCGCGCCATCCGGATCAGATAGGTCGGCGTCGGCGGGACCCATCCGAGTTGCTTGGCGAGCCCGAGATCGTCCCGGTTCGCCCAATGCTCGACGATTTTGCCGTCTTCGATTCGGAACCAATGGGATTGAGTGATCGCGAATGTTCGACCGGTGGGTGGGAAGACGGTGTCGAGCTTGCCGTCTTCGGTGTAGAAGGCGATCGGTGCGGTGTGGCGTCCGTGCATCGTCGAATTCACCGTGATGAGATTCCGCTCGGTGACGGCGTGGTGGATCTCGTACGTCAGATCCTCGAATGCGGCGCGCAGCCACAGCGCGAGTTCGTAGAAGGCATCGGGTCCGGTGCCGCGCGCCGACGGTGGCGCGGCCCTGCTCTCTCGGGTGAACCCGCCGACGCCGATCACTTCGTCGAAGTCGGTGCGGTTCCCGCGTGCCATGTTGTGGATACTGCGGATCGCGATGGATTTCGGGTCGGTGGACACGACCGTGGGATGAGCATTCATGGCTGCTCCAAAATAGATACAGTAAGACTGTACCTAAAAGTATCGGACTGGTGATGAGCGAAGTCAAGAGGAAATACGACGTCTCCCACCGGCGTGAGCAGGCGCAACTCCGTCGGCGTGCGGTGGTAGCGGCAGCGAAGGAGCTATTCGAGCGAGACGGATTCCGCGCGACCTCCATCACCACGGTTGCGCGGCGGGCAGGAGTATCGCCAGAGAGCATTTACAAGAGCTTCGGCACGAAGGCGGCGTTGGCCAAGGCCGTGTTCGATTTCGTGATCGCCGGAGACGACGAGAATGTGGCGGTGGCGCAACGACCGGCGGTCCAGGCGGCACTGGCGGAGCCCGACGTGCGGCGCAAGATCGAGATCTACATCCACGGTCTCGCACGACGACAGCAGCGCTCGGCCAAGGTTCAGATCCTGATCCGCGACGGTCGACACAGCGACGATGCTCTGGTGGACGTCTGGCAGAAGCTGCTCGACGAACGCCTCGCCGGCATGACCATGTTCGGGCAACACCTCCTGGAGACCGGCCAGCTGCGTGCCGGGATCGAGCTCGACGAGGTACGCGACGTGCTCTGGACCTACACCGCGGTGGAGTTGTACGAACTCCTGGTGCTCGGCCGCGGCTGGTCGCTCGACCACTACGCGGATTGGACAGCTCGCGCCCTCGCGAGCGCATTGACATGACCCGCCGAGGAACCGGACCTACCTGGAAACTCAACCGTGAAGAAACTCGATGCGATCGACAACCCGCGCCGCGAACCCGTAAGCATCTCGTCCAACATCGCGTTCGTCTCATCGAAGTACAAACCCCAGGTGCTTGTCTCGGAATCTCACCATGTCCGATTTCGTCTCATTCCCAGGCGATGCGGCAACCAGCGGCGGCCGCTCGGATCAGCCTCGCGCCATGTCCACGAACCGCGACAGGTGCAGCTGGTGCGCGACCGTGATCGTGGCCGTCGGACCGTTACGATGCTTACCCACGATGAGGTCCGCCTCGCCGCCCCGCGGGTCGTCGCGTTCGAACGCGTCGGGACGGTGCAACAGGATGACCATGTCGGCGTCCTGCTCGAGGCTGTTGTGCACGGAGATGCCGTCGGCCACGAAATTGTGTGTGCCCGGGACGGTTCCGTCGAATACATCCCGCTCACCGAGGCTCTCGATGGAGACGATCTCGTCCCAGAACACGTTGTTCGTGGCGACCATCTCGATGTCGGCGGTGTCGAGGACACCGGCGACCTGTGCCAGGCTCGATCGTGCACCCGACGAGGACCGGGACGCCGCCGCGGCGACCAGTTCGGCGGGGGCGAGGTTCTCGACCGCGAGGAGCCGTCCGAGCTCGGCTTCGATCTCGGGGGTGACCGTATCGGCGCTGTGCCGCACCAACTTCGGACCGAGCTGCGCGAGCACCCACTGTGCTGCCGTGCCGTACTTGCCGACGTCGTGCAGGAAGACGGCCTCGCTCTCGCGACCGGTCACGACCACGTCCCAGCCCGCCGCGGTCTCGACGATCCGCGCGAACACACCGATCCGCAGGAGCAGCCGGGCGAGGTCGTCGGCAACCCGCCGGCCGGCGGACGGGAACCGGATCACCGCGCGCGCATCCTCGACATCCCACGCGACCTCGCCGCCGTCTTCCCAGACGTGGCAGACGAACGCCGCGACTTGAGCCTTCGGCAGTGAAAATGCCTGTGCGGGAACGCAACCCTGCGCGACCGCACGACCGGCGAGGTCGAACACCTCGTCGTCGGACAGTTCGACGATCTCGAGCGGAGCAGGCAGGGCACGGGGCACCGCGACGCGCTCGCCGGCCATCAGCTCGCCGAGCGGGATCCAGCCGTCGACCGTGAGGAACGGATGGTTCGCGGTGGCCTCGACCTGACGGCCGGAGTCGAGCGTCAGCCGGAACACTTCCTTGCGGCCGGACGGGAACACCTTGACCATCGGCCGGGCGACCATGCGCATACGCTCGTCGAGCGACCACACCTCGGGCTGTTCACCGCTCGCGAGCAACTCGCCGAGGGTGACTTCGCAGCCGTTGTCCGCCCGCAGCACTCGAGTGCTCGCGGGAAGGCAGCCGGACTCGCGGAGGTCCGAGACCTGCGGCCTCTTGTCGGTGCGCTGCTCGGGACCACGGTTGAGCTGACACACCGCGACGACCGGAACCTCGAGTTCCTTCGCGAGAAGCTTGAGGCTACGCGAGAATTCGGAGACCTCCTGCTGACGCGACTCGACCTTCTTGCCGGACGACATCAGCTGCAGGTAGTCGATGACGATGAGACGGATGTCGTGTTTCTGCTTGAGCCGCCGCGCCTTTGCGCGGATCTCCATCATCGTCAGGTTGGGGGAGTCGTCGATGAACAAAGGGGCTTCGCTGATCTCGCTCATCCGCCGGGCCAGACGCGTCCAGTCGTCGTCGGTCATGCGGCCGGACCGCATGTCGCCGAGCTTGATCTTCGCCTCTGCGGAGAGCAGACGCATGACGATCTCCGTCTTGCCCATCTCCAGGGAGAAGATGACCGACGCCATGCCGTGCTTGATGGAGCACGACCGCATGAAGTCCATGCTGAGCGTCGAATTGTGGGTGGGGATCATCGATCGGCCGGCGAGGTACAGGTGTTCACCGTCGACCTCGACGCACCGCACCGGCACCGACGCGACGGGCCGCACCGCGACGACGCGGCGTTCCTGCGCGACGGCGCGACGATTCTCCTTGTGCTGCAGTGCCTTGCTCGGCAGCACGAACACGTCGTCGTCGGCGACGAAGGACACCGAACCGGCGTCGAGGGTGTGGGTGTAGCCGAGTCCGGCGAGCAGTTCGGCGATGCCGTCGAGCAGGCGCGGGCAGTCGCTCTCGAAACGTACGGTGCCGTCGGCCTCGACGGTGCCCCCGGCGTCGAGGACTCCGGCGAGCAGGTCGCGGCGCTGTCGCTCGGAGGCGCGCAGATAGACCTCGGGGATGTGGGCGCCGAGCGTCATCAGCTCGCCGGCGAAGTCGCCTTCGCCTTCCATCCGCATGTGCAGGTCCGGATCCTCGGACGGCCCCCCGAGCCACGCACCGAGCGTGAACGGCGCGACCGGCAGGTCCGCGTCGGGAAGATGCAGAGCCGCGCTGTTGGCGACGAGGTGACCGTCCGCGACGGTCGCGGCCAGCTCCCCGGTGGTGCGGATCCCGGCGACCGTACGCCACTGGTGCTGTTCGTCGGCGACGACGACGGTGCCGTCGGAGAACTCGACCTCGTAGCAGGGACGGCCGGTCATGACCGGGGTCGCGGCGACCACGCGGGTCGGTGCGCCGTGGGCGTCGAGCAGCAGATCGCCCACCGCGACCTCGCCCATCGTGGTCCACCCATCCGGGGTGGGGAGGGGAGTGTCGAGCGCGAGGGCCTTACCGACGCCGGGACGGGCGGCGACGATGATCATCTGACCGGCGTGCAGGCCGTTGGTGAGCTCGTCGAGTTCGGCGAATCCGGTGGGAACACCGAGGGAGATACCGCCGCGGCTGGCGATGGAGTCGATCTCGTCCATCGTCGGCTGCAGCAACTCTTCGAGGGGAACGAAGTCCTCGGTGGTGCGACGCTCGGCGACGTCGAAGATCTCGGCCTGGGCGCGGTCGACGACCTCGGCGACGTCCTGGCCTTCGGCGCCCGCGTAGCCGTACTGGACGATGCGGGTGCCCGCTTCGACGAGGCGGCGCAAGACGGCCTTCTCGGCGACGATCTCGGCGTAATAGCCGGCGTTCGCGGCAGTGGGCACCGTCTGGGTCAGGGTCACCAGATAGGCGGCACCGCCGAGACGTTTGAGTTCGCCGCGGCGGTCGAGTTCGGCGGACACCGTCACCGGGTCGGCCGGTTCACCACGGCTGTAGAGGTCGAGGATCGAGTCGTAGACGACCTGGTGGGCGGGCCGGTAGAAGTCGCCGGGGCGCAGCACCTCGAGAACGTCGGCGATGGCGTCCTTGCTGAGCAGCATGCCGCCGAGTACGGACTGCTCGGCCACCATGTCCTGCGGAGGTTGCCGACCGAAGTCTCCGCCCGGTTCCTCCGGCGGCGGATAGTCGGAATGGCCTCGATCGTCCACAACAGCCACGCGATGCCATCCTTCCCCATCCGCGTACCACGTTCGGTAGGGCGTGGTCGACGCGTATGTCCATACCCACGTTCTACTCGCCCCCACCGACATACACGGTGCAGGCGCGCTCGACGTTAGGGACTTCGATGCGCCGATCCAAATCGGGTTGTGCACATATCTGTGGATGAAATGTGGAAACGGGAGGACAAGCTTGTGCACCTATTGTGGAGAAGCTGGGGACAACGCATCTCACACTTCAAATAGACGCAGGTCATGGACCGAAAATTGCTTTTCACAGCTGTGGACAACGACGATTTCGGCGTGTCGCGCACCGGGCGTGTTCGCTGCTTCGTTCCCGAAACGATATGCCGCAGGTCACATCCGAGCCCGTCTATCCACAGGGGCTGTGGATAGACGGCGAAGAGCCCCGCGCACTCTGTGCGCGGGGCTCTTCGGGAGCCGGAATCAGGCGCCGACGACGTTCAGGGTGAACTTCGCGGTGACGTCCGGGTGCAGCTTCACGACGACGATGTGCTTGCCCGTCGCCTTGATGTGAGCCTTGGGCAGCTCGACGATGCGCTTGTCGACGACCGGGCCACCGGCAGCCTTGATGGCACCGGCAACGTCGGCGGCGGTGACCGAGCCGAACAGCTTGCCCGAGTCGCCGGCAGTCTTGACGCTCAGCGAGACGCTCTCGAGGCCCTCGATGGCCTCCTTGAGCTCCTTGGCGTGATCCAGGCCGCGCACAGCGCGCGCTTCCTGGGCACGACGGATGCCCTCGACCTGCTTCTGCGCGCCACGGGTGGCAACGATCGCCAGACCGCGGGGCAGCAGGTAGTTGCGGCCGTAGCCGTCCTTGACCTCGACGGTGTCGCCAGGCGCACCGAGGTTGTCAACGTCAGCAGTGAGAATGAGCTTCATCGGTTCCTCCCTTTCCTCAGCGAGCCGTCGAAACGTAAGGAAGCAGTGCGACCTCACGCGAGTTCTTGACAGCAACAGCGACGTCACGCTGGTGCTGCACGCAGTTGCCGGTGACACGGCGAGCACGGATCTTGCCGCGGTCGCTGACGTACTTGCGCAGCAGCGTCGTGTCCTTGTAGTCGATCTGCACGTTCTTTTCCTTGCAGAAGGTGCAGACCTTCTTCTTCAAAACCTTGTCGCGCGCAGGCGGCTTAGGCATGGTCGTTCTCCGTAATTTCTGGATGTTCCGATCGAGGTCGGATCAGAACGGGGGCTCGTCGTCCCCGGGACCACCGAACGAGCCGGCCTGCGGGGCGCTGCCCCACGGGTCGTCGCCGCCGGTGCTCGCGGTGGCGCTTGCACGCCCGCCGCCCGATCCGCCGGAGGAACCACCGAAGCCACCGCCGCCCCCACCACGGCCGGCCTTGGTGACCTTGGCCGTCGCGTAACGGAGCGAAGGGCCGATCTCGTCGACCTCGAGCTCCACGACAGTGCGCTTCTCGCCTTCACGCGTCTCGTAACTGCGCTGCTTGAGCCGGCCCTGCACGATGACGCGCGAGCCACGGGTCAAGCTTTCGGCCACATTCTCCGCTGCCTCACGCCAGATGTTGCAGCGCAGGAACAGAGCCTCGCCGTCCTTCCATTCGTTGGACTGACGGTCGAAGACACGGGGCGTGGACGCGACGGTGAAGTTCGCGACCGCAGCACCCGCCGGGGTGAAACGCAGTTCGGGATCGGCGGTCAGATTGCCGATGACGGTGATGACGGTATCGCCTGCCATGTGGTTCCTCCTGCTGTGTGTGGAGTCCTGATGCGCCCGAGCCTACGGTCAGGCGCCGACAGGATCACTTGTCGTTGCGCAGAACCTTGGTGCGGAGCACCGACTCGTTCAGGCCGAGCTGGCGATCCAGCTCCGCAACGGCAGCAGGCGTCGCGCTGATGTCGACCACCGCGTAGATGCCTTCGCTGTTCTTGGCGATCTCGTACGCGAGACGACGCTTACCCCACACGTCGACCTTGTCGACCTTGCCGCCTTCCTGGCGGATCACGTTGAGGAACGTATCCAGCGAGGGAGCGACAGTGCGCTCATCCAGGCTGGGGTCCAGGATGATCATCAATTCGTAATGACGCATAAGACCTCATCACCTCCCATGGACTGTGAACGGTCACGGACGATCCGTGACAGGAGGGTCGTTGCGTCAGCAACCCAAGAAGGGTACATGACCCCGCCCTGACCAGCGAAATTCACCTAGGGTGAGGAACATGCGCACGAGCACCCGGACCCCCGCGCTCGTCGCCGTCCTGCTGTGCGCGGTCACGCTCGTTCTGGGCTACCTCAACAAGGCACGTTGTGCCGGACCGCTGTTCGACGAGCTCGGCCGCACCGTGCGCTTCGAATCCGTCAAGGACGCCGACGTCTGCTACTCCGACATCCAGCAACTGTGGATCGGACGGGACATCAACCTGCATCGCTTCCCGTTCCTGGACGGCGACATCACCGCCGCCGGCCACCTCGTCGGCGGCACCGTCGAATATCCCGTGCTCAGCGGTGTGCTGATGTGGCTGGGCGCCGTCCCCGCCCACAACGACGCGGAGTTCCTGTTCTGGTCGGTGTTGCTGCTGGCGCCGTTCGGTCTGCTCACCGCGTGGCTGCTGGGCCGGCTCGCCGGCTGGGCCGCGCTGCTGTGGTCGGTGACGCCGCCGCTGGTGCTCTACGCGTTCCTCAACTGGGACCTGCCGGTCGTCGCGACGACGGTGGGCGCGATCGCGATCGTCGCCACGAGACGCTGGTCGCTGCGGACCCGCGGGGTGATCGCCGCGGTGCTGCTGGGCATCGGCTTCTGCCTGAAGCTCTATCCGGGGATATTCCTGCTGACGCTCGTCGCCTACATCCTCACCCGGGGCGATCACACCGACCGCGACACGACGGACCGCGACACGACGGCTACCCGCTTCGATGTAAAGGGGGCCGTGGCGGTGGCTGCCGCGGGTGCCGCGACCGTCGTCGCCGTCAACCTGCCGTTCGCGCTGCTCGGCTACACGGGCTGGCGCGCGTCCTTCGAGTTCCAGAGCAACCGCGCGGCGGATTCGACGAGCAACTCGATCTGGTTCTGGGGGTTGCGCCCGCTGCTCGGCGGCTACGAGGGCACCGATGTCACCCCCGCCTACAACGGTCTCGTGGCCCTCCTGTCGCCGCTGCTGATCTGCGGGTCGTTCGCGGTGGCGCTGGTGATCGGGTGGCGGCGCTACCGTCGGGAGGGCACGTACCCGTGGATCGCGATCGGCGGGTCGATGCTGTGCGGGTTCCTGCTGCTGCACAAGGTGCATTCCCCGCAGTACACGCTGTGGCTGCTGCCGCTGCTGGTGCTCGTGCGGATCCGCTGGTCCCTCGTCGCCGCGTACCTGGTCGCCGACGTCGCGATCGGCATCGGCGTGTTCCTCTGGTTCGCCGCCACCGGCGGCCAGCGCGACATGACCACGGCGCTGCTGCTCACCCAGGCGGGCGTGTGGGGACGCGCGATCCTGCTGGTCGTACTCTTCGTCGTGTTCGCGCGCGCACCGCTGCGAATGCGCGCCCCCGCACCGAATCCCGAAAGGCCCAGTCCGATGACGACCACTGGACGTGTCCGATGAGCGAATCCTGGTATCGGCAGCCCACTCTGGAAGGCACCCGAGTCCGGCTCGAGCCGCTCACCCCGGAGCACGCACCCGGGCTGCTCGCGGCCGTCGACGATGCCGAAGCGATCTTCCGGTGGACCTCGGTGATCATCCGGGAACTCGCCGACGCCGAAGCATTCGTGCGGACTGCGATCGCCGACACCGATCGGCTGCCGTACGCGATCGTCGACACCCGCACCGGCGCGGTGGTGGGTACCACGTCCTACTACCTGATCGATCCCGCCCACCGGAAACTCGTCATCGGGCACACGTGGCTGTCGCGCTCCGCGCAGGGCACCGGCATCAACGCGGAATCGAAACTGCTGTTGCTGCGCCGCGCCTTCGAGGAGCTGGGCGCGGTGCGCGTGGAATGGCACACCGACGAACGCAACGCCCACTCGCGCGGCGCCATCGCCAAACTCGGCGCCGAGTTCGAGGGGCTGCTGCGCAAGCATCGCCGCCGACGCGACGGAAGCTGGCGCACGACCGCACTGTTCGCCATGATCGACGACGACTGGCCGGCCGCCCGCGCCCGCCTCGAGGCCCGGGTCGCCGACAGTTCCGCACAACCCTGAGAACCCGGGGGAGTCCCGAGGATCCGAATCCACGCACCTGAGGGCCACGACCATGCGCAGCACGCTGACCCGACTCACCGCCCCCGCCGGGGTCGCGGCCCTGTCCGCGTGCGTGTGCGCCGGTGTGGTGTGGGCCGACCCCACCACGCCGGGCGGGCCGATCCCGCCGTGTCCCACCCGCGCACTCTTCGGAATCTGGTGTCCCGGCTGCGGTTCGTCCCGCATGCTGTATTCGCTTCTGCACCTCGATGTTCCGACCGCGCTGCGGTACAACGCCGTGGGTGTGCTCGCGGTGCTGATCCTGGTGTGGTCGTTCGCGGTGTGGACCCTGGGACGGGTACGCGACCGGCGCTACGTTCAGTGGCACCAGTGGCGGCGGTCGCCGCAGATCGTGCTGGTGATCGTCGTGTGCTGGTTCGCGATTCGCAACATTCCCGTGGAGCCGTTCTCGTCCCTGCGGGTGTGAAGCACCGGTCGACGACGCAGGTGCGCCCACCGGATCGCGCCCACCCGTGCCCGATGCGCGTACTGCGAATTCCGGTTCGAACTGGTTTAATTCACGCTCCGGGTCCGGAACAGACCGAACGTCCGGCCGACGAGCGAGGATCGACATGAACGAGTATCCGCAGTACCCGCCGAACAATCCGGAAGGGTACAACCCGCAGGCCGCACCCGGCGGCTACGGTTACGGCTACGGGCAGTACCCGGCGGCTCCCCAGTTCGGGGTGCCGCCCGAGAACAACCTGGTCTGGGGCATCCTCACCACGGTGTTGTGCTGCCTGCCACTCGGGATCGTGTCGATCGTCAAGGCCAATTCTGTCAATACGCTGTGGGCACAGGGGCAGTTCGACGCGGCCCACAAGGCGGCCGCGGATGCCAAGAAGTTCGCGATCTGGTCCGCCGTGGGGGCGGTCGCGATCTGGGCCGTGGTCATCCTGTTCTACGTGGTCCTGTTCGCCGTCGCGGCATCGTCGTCGAGCTACTGACGGTCGCGAAAACCCCTGTCGGACCGACACGGCTCGCCTCCCGGCCGGGGCGAGCCGTGTCTGCAACGGGATTGTCACCAGCCTTGTCCGGCACAGGGATTCCGGTAGGGAACACCGGGCAGGAATCGTTCCCACTCGTCCTCCGATCGCGGATCCGGCGGTCTCGCACAGTCGGGCCGTCGCGGCCTCGGTATCGGTGATCCACTATCGCACGAGACAGTCCGGTCCGCCCCCCGGCAGGAAGGCGACATCGTTGACGTAACTGGAGAATCCGGTGAGCGGCGGCAGCGGAACCGGTACCGCGTCGCCGGCCAGCGACCACCGGGCCACCTCGCGACGTGTCGTTCCGGACGCGAGAGTGCGACCGTCCGGCGAGAACGTCACGTTCAGGTGGTGCACCGTCGAGCCGTCCGGCGGCAGATCGAAGCGCGGCGTCATCTCCGCGTTCCATCCACCGGTGTCCCACAACCGCATCGATGCCTGGCGGCCCAGCGATGCCAAAGTTCTCCCGTCCGGGGAGGATGCGACGAATACCGGTCCGGCACCGGGCTGTTCGATCTCGGAAGCGCCGCGGCGGTTACGGCATCGATGTTCCAGCGCAGCACGTGGCCGGTGGCGTCGCCGGCCACGAGCCGAGTCCCGTTGGGGTCGAACGCGAATCCGTAGATCACCCGATCCGCGTCCGCCGACTCGGACAGGATCCGCGGAGTCGCCGCATCGCGCACGTCCCACAGGCGTCCACCGCCCTGGCCGCCGACGGCCAGCCTGTCTCCCCCGGGGCCGAACTCGAGGGAGTACAGCTCGCCGTCCGCGGCGGCCGGCAGCTCGGCGACCGCGAGCTGCGACGCCAGCGCGGGATCGACGTTGCGCAACTGCGCGGACACCGTTGCGAACTGCCGGGACATCGCTTCGTCACGTGCCGATTGCGCCTCGGCGCGTTGGCTGTTCGCCTGCAACCCCGACGAGACCGCGGCGACCGTGGCCGTCACCGCGACCACCGACACCACTGCGAGGGCGCCGACGAGCCGCCGCAGCATCCTCGTCCGGCGCTGCTCGGCGTGGGCGGTCCGACGACTACAAGACAACCGTCACAGCGCGCAAGGGTAACGTCGCGCCACCCTCATGCCGCGCGCAGAGACTGCAATGCGGCATGCTGTTCCAGCCGGACCCGGCCGAGACTGATGCCCAGTACGGCCGCGGTCTGTTCGGAGTCGAGCCCGACGATGGTGCGCACGATCAGCACTTCCCGCCGCAGGTGCGCCGCGGTGTCGAGGGACGTCCCGTCGATGGCGCGATCGACGGCGCCGGACACGATCTCGTAGACGAGGGTCGCGAAGTTCCGATTCGCACCCGCGGGCGAGGAGAGCTCGGAGAGCACCGTCCGGCACGCGGCGAGAGCGAGCCGGTCGGCTTCGGCGAAGGAAATTCCACCGTCGCGGGCGCGGGCCCGGCAATAGGCCGACACCGGCGGGTGGAGGACGCGCAACAGGGCCGGGATCGCGGACGAGTCGCCGCGGGCGATCGCCCACGCGAGCTCACACGGAGCGGATCCGCTCGTCGCCTTCCCCGACGAGCCGCGGTGATTCCCTTCCACAGCGCCTCCTCACGTTTCCGTCGAGACTAGGGCGCGACACCCACGATCCGCGTCGTCCCTTCGGATGACTTCGAGGGTGAATCGTGGTCCGCCCGGGGCCGCAACACCCGCGGTAGCCAGGGCGGGAACGCGTCCGGAGCCTGGTCGACGGCCCCACCGATCGGGTCGTCGACGAATCCGTAGCGGACGAGGTCCTCGGAGGGATTGCGGATCTGCCGGATCACCGCGGCGCAGAGCGCCAGCACCGCCACGTCCCGGATCAGGACGGTGACGGTGAACCACTGTTCGGGTAGCCCCTTGTCCGCGGTGCCGAGGTAGTAGTACATGCGGGGAACCCACACGAGCGCATCGATCGCCATCCACGCAAGCAGCGCCCGGCGATGCGGCAGCGCGAGCACCGCGAGCGGCACGAGCCACAATGAATACTGCGGGCTCCAGACCTTGTTGGTGATCAGGAAGGCCGCGACCACGAGGAAGCACAGCTGGGCGAGCCGTGGCCGGCGCGCGGCGGTGAGGGCGAGCCATGCGATCGCCGCGCATGCGGCCGCGAACAGCACCAGCGACACCGAGTTCAACGTCGCCGCATCCCACCCGGACCACGTGGTGAGGGAACGCACCACGTTGTAGATCGAGTCGGGGTCGGCGCCGCGTTCGGTGTTGAGCCGGAAGAACTCGGCCCATCCGCGCGGGAACAGCAGCATGATCGGCAGGTTCACCGCCAGCCATGCCGCTGCGGCGGCCGCCGCGGTCCGCCCGAAGACGCGGATCCTGCCCGCGCGCAGACACAGCAGGAACAGCGGTCCCAGCAGCAACAGCGGATACAGCTTCGTAGCGCCACCGAGTCCGAGGAGAACACCGGCGAGCACCGGCCGCCGACGCGCCCAGGCGAGCAGACCACCGGCGGCGCACGCGGTCGCGAGGGCGTCGAAGTTGGTGAAAGCGTGCACGATCACCAGCGGTGAGGCCGCGACGAGGGCAGCATCCCAGATGCGGCGGCCGGCGGACAACGCCGTCGCCCACACCGTCACGAGCCACGCCATCGCCAGGCCGAGCGCGACGACGTTGAAGTAGATCGCCACCTGCAGACCACCGGGCAGCCACGACGCGGAGTCCCACGCCTTCGCGACCCGCATCGACACGTACTGGTAGAGACCGGCGACCACCGGATATTCCATGTACCGGACCTGGGTTCCCCCGTCGGCGGCGGGTTCCTCCCACGACGTGGCGTACGGGAACGCGCCCTCGTTGAGGCGTTCGGCCCCGTACAGCGGCACCACATCCGAGTAGCACATGGCGACGTACTGGCGGTTGCCGCGCCAATCGAGTCCGAGTTCTCCGTTCGGGCCGAGCGGCGCCTGCTGGATACACGCGGCCTTCGTGAACCAGCCGAAGGCGAGGAACACCACGGCCAGGAGCAGCAGTACCCGCAGGGGAGTGAAGAAGCGGGTGCGGCCGAGCAGCGCGTACCGGCCGACGGGGCCGCCGATCGCGGTGGACAGGCGCGACACCATCGGATCGTTCCATCCGGGGGTGTCGCGCCAGTCCGCCGAGTGAAGGTCGGGTGCGAGCGGGGCCGGTGACACGACTTTCGCCTTCGCCCCGGTCGGCCTGCCGGTCGCTGCCTTCTCGCTCACGGACGTGAGGCTACCTTCCGGGTAGCGCGCCGCCGGGCCTCTGCTGGTCGACCTGCCCACCCGGAACCGGAACGGCTTCCTCGACGGTCGCCTCCGTGCCCGGCTCGCTGCCCGTATCCGTCCCGGTTCCGAAGCCGGGGGTGTCCTCTTCGGGCGTCGTCTGCGTTTCCCGGCCGGGCCGCTGCGGGGTGGTGGTCGGCTTTTGCGGCGCCACACCGGGCAGCTGAATCGTCACGCCCGGCAGGATCTCGACGTTGCGCGTCGTGATCTCCGGGACCTCAGGCAACGACGGGACCGTGCGACTCGACTCCGGTGCCGTGGTGGTCGTCGGCACGGCCGTGACCTCGGCGGTGAAGGCAGGCACACCGGCCACACCGGCGATGGGCTCGGGGGTCGGGAACTTCTCGACGTCCGTTCCCTCGAGTGCGCCGTCCATCGTCGCCTTCCAGATGTCGGACGGCAGGCCAGAGCCGTAGATCATGCCGCCCCAACTGTTCTCGAGCGGCAGACCCTGCTCGGTGCCGACCCACACGGCCGTGGACAGCGACGGCGTGTATCCGACCATCCAGGCGTCCTTGTTGGACCCGGTGTCGCCGAGCTGGGCGGTGCCGGTCTTCGATGCCGACGGGCGTCCACCGGCGAGTGCGTGCCCGTTGGAATATGCGGCGATGGGCTGCATCGCGGCTGTGGTGTTGTCGGCGACCGCGTCGTCGACGACCTTCTCACCGGTGGGCGAGCCGCGGTCGAGCAGCACGTTGCCGTCCGCGGTGACGACCTTCTGCACGAAGTACGGCTGATGGTAGGTACCGGACGCGGCGAGGGTCGCGTACGCGGAGGCCATGTCGATGACGCGGGACTGGTACTGCCCCAGGACGATGCCGTAGTTCGGGCCGGCACCGCCCGGTTCCGTGAGTGTCTCCCCGACGCCGGGGATCTCCTCCGGGATACCGAGCTTGTGCGCCATGTCCGCGATGGCCTGCGGACCGTTGTCCATCGACAGCATCATCCGGTAGAAGCTGGTGTTCAGCGACCGCTTCAACGCCTCGGCGATGGTGCACTGGCCGCACTGCTCACCCTCGACATTGCCGATCTTGATGCCGTTCACGGTGAGCGGACCGCTGTCGTAGGTCGTCGACAGCGGCTTGCCCTGATCGAGGTTCGCGGCCAAACCGAACACCTTGAACGAGGATCCGGTCTGCAGGCCGGACTGCGCGAAGTCGAATCCGATGCCGCTCTCGCCGCCGTAGTACGCCCGGACGGCGCCGGTCTGCGGATCCACGGACACGACGGCGGTGCGCAGTTCCTCCGGTTCGCCCTCCATGGTCGTGCGGACCGCGTCGAGAGCCGCGGCCTGCGCCTGCGGGTCGATCGTCGTGGTGATCTCGAGGCCCTCGGTGTTGAGGAGCTGCTCGTTGATTCCCTCCGCAGACAACTCCTGCAGCACCTGGTTCTTGAGCAGGCCGTCCGGGCCGGTCGTCTGGTCGCCGTTGTCGAGTTCGGCGAGCGGCACGTAGGCGGGGTACTTCATACCGGCACGGTCCTGCGCGTTGAGGGTTCCGGCCGTGACCATTCCGTCGAGCACATAGTTCCAGCGCGCCTGAGCGCCCTCGGGGTTCTGCTCCGGGTCGAGCAGCGACGGCAGCTGGATCGACGACGCCAGCACGGCGCCTTCCTCGACGCTCAACGCGCTCACCGGCTTACCGAAGTAGGCATTGGAAGCCGCGGCGATGCCGTACGCGCCGCGACCGAAATAGATGGTGTTGAGGTACGCGGCGAGAATGTCGTCCTTCGGCCACTGGTTGGCCATCTTCGACGACAGGACGAGTTCTTTCATCTTTCGGGTGAGCGTGCGCTCGGACCCGACGAGTGCGGTCTTGACGTACTGCTGGGTGATGGTCGAGCCACCGCCCGCGCTCTCCCTGCCCAGAACGTTGTCGCGGGCGGCGCGCACGAAGCCGCTGACCGAGAAGCCGGGGTTCGTGTAGAAATTGCGGTCCTCGGCGGCGAGCACGGCGTTGCGGACGTGCTCGGGGATCTCGTCGAGCTGCACCTCGGTGCGGTTTCCTTCGGGCGGGATCACCTTCGTGATGACCGTCGAACCGTCCGACGCGTAGATCGTGGCGACCTGATTGGTCTTGAGATCGCCGGGCCGGGGCACGTCCTGGACGACATAGGCGACCATGAACGTGAGGATCGGCACGATCAGGCCGAGCGCGACCGCCACGTAACCGATTCGCCGGACAGTGCGCCACCGCGACGACTTGCCGCTCTTGCCGCGTTTACCGCCGCCGCTCCCGTTCCCGCCGTTGCCGCCACGGGCGGTCGGCGGCGGAGTCGGCGGACGTCCACCCGGAGGGGTGCCCGCGGGACGTGACGGGGCCTGCCGGTTTGCTGTGGCCTGCCGATCGGGGTCCTGCTGGATGCGCCGGGTCCGGTCGGCCGGCGGCTGACCACCGTCGGGCCGCTGGGCGCCGGCAGGCGGCACGGGACCCGCCTGCGGGCGGTTCCCCGGCGCGAACGGCTGTGGCCGTTGCTGCGGGATCGGTCCACTGCGCGGGTACTGCTGCTGCGGGATCGGTCCGCTACGGGGATGCTGCTGGGGATTCTGGGGGTGCTGAGGATTCTGGGGCATCGGGTTCCGCATCGGCGGCTGGCCCGGGGGCCCACCCGCGCGCGGGCCGGGCTGTCCCGGATACGGCGGCGGAGGGTACGGCCGCCCCTGGCCGGGCTGAGGCGGCAGCGGCCGTCCCTGAGCGGATCCCCCGGCCGGTCCCGGTCCCGGGGCCCGCTGCTGGCGCGGATCGGCAGGGCCGGTCCGGCGCGGCGGAATCGGCCGATCGACCTGTGGATCGTTGTCAGGGGAACTCACGTACTCATCTCCAACCGGTTGCGCGGACGCGGTACGACACGTCCTCGTTTCACGTCGGGGGACACCCGACAACATCGTCGGGTTTCACAGCGGACAGCGTTACATTCGGGCAGCGATCGATCACGTGACCGGGCGTCCTGGCTCACTCGCTGGCGGTTCGACGGTTCTGCCCCGTCGACCGGCGTCGTGGTCGCGTCGGCGCAGGTTCCGCGCCGACGACATAGGACTGGACCAAATGGTTCCAGCTGCAGGTGCGGCACACCTCGACCACGTGGACGGAGAACGCCTCCTGGCTGGCTGCCAGGCGGTCGAGTTCCTCGGCGGTTCGGGCGGACCCGGACACTTGGCCGAGCTTCTCGCCGAATACCCACGAGACGATCGTGAGCTGCTCTTTCCGGCAGATCGGGCAGACCACGTCGCTGCCCTTGCCGTGGAACTTCGCGGCCCGCAACAGGTAGGGGCTGGCGTCGCAGACTTCCGCGACACCGCGTCGCCCCGAGTAGACCTCGGCGAGCAGCGACCGCCGCTGCAACGCGTAGTCCACCACCTGCCGCTGTGTTCGCACGGGTTCCAGAGTACGTGCGGGTCCCGTCGAAGTGGTGGGGGTGTGTGCTGCGTGACGGTTTCTCCCCGCTCGTCCGGGGCGAACTACTCTGCACCGGTGTCCCCTCGACAGACGCCGCAGACCAGGGCACGCGACATCGATCGTGTGAACACCTGCGCCCGGCTCGACCTGGCATACGCCGACGGTCAGCTCGACGCATCCGAGCACCGCGAGTTCGTGGCCCGGGCCCAGTCCGCGAAGACGCTGCGGGAGCTCGCCGACCTGGTCCGCGACCTGCAACCACCGGTTCCCGACGAGGTCACGCCTCGTGCCGGGACGACGTCCCGGACGCGACGGGTGCGGACACTTGCCGGGGTCGTCGCAGCCGTGGCCGTCGTGATCGGCGGTGCGGTCGCGGTCTCGAGCGCGGGCGATTCTCCGGAACCCCCGTCGGCGGCGCCTGCCGGCGAGACCGCACCGGCCGACGGGGCCTCCGGGTCCGCAACCGACGCCGGACCGATCGTGGCCGATCCGCTCGTGGAGGCGGTACGCCCGCTCGAACCCGGCGGCTTCCGTCAGGTCGTCGACGGCTTGCGTGCGGAGTTCGGTGACACGGTCGCGTACGAACTCGCGCTGTATCCGAAACGGGCGGTCGCGGGTCGTGCGCTACCCGACGCGCCCGACCGCATCGTGTCCTACGGATTCGACGGTGGCTGGCAGCGGTCGAGCACGCCGACGTCGTCGCGGTTCTCCGGCTACCGGGATTTCGATGCGGCTCTGATCGACGCCGCCGCGCTGGACGACCTGCTCGTTCGCGCCCCCGACTTGCTGGGCGCACCGGACGGCACGGTCACCCACGTCATCATCCGGGACGACGGTACCCCCACGATGAACCTCTATGTCGACTTCGGCAACGACCGCGGGAACGGATATCTGAAAGCGGCCTTCGACGGGTCCGTCCTGCGCGGATACCGGTGAACGAGGAGCCCGGTCACGTCGCGTGCCGGTGACGGCCGGCGCTCGCCGTCGAAAGTCTCCGATGTGCGGACCGCCTGATGTACGTATCGGATCGGAGTATCGTCGTATATATCGGTGCGATATAGTTCCGCGTCGTATCACGTCGGTTGTTCGATCGGGAGAGTCGAGGAGGTAACCCCTTTGCTCGAACTGGCAATCCTCGGGCTGCTTCTCGAGTCCCCGATGCACGGTTACGAGCTGCGCAAACGATTGACCGGGCTGCTGGGCGCGTTCCGCGCCTTCTCCTACGGTTCCCTCTACCCGACGCTGCGTCGCATGCAGGCGGACGGCCTCATCGAGGAGGACTCCGGAGTGCCCGGCACCGTCAGGCGGGCCCGCCGCGTGTACCAACTGACGGCCGCCGGCCGGGAGCGTTTCACCGAGCTGGTTGCCGACACGGGACCGCAGAACTACACCGACGACGGATTCGGCGTGCACCTCGCCTTCTTCAGCCGCACCCCCGCCGAAGCGCGGATGCGGATTCTCGAGGGCAGGCGCCGCCAGGTCGAGGAGCGCAGAGAAGGGCTCCGCGACGCAATCGGACGGGCAAGCGGCACTCTGGACCGCTATACCCGTCAGCTCCACCAGCTCGGTCTCGAATCCAGCGAACGCGAAGTCCGCTGGCTCAACGAACTGATCGCCGCCGAGCAGTCGACAGCACCCAGCAAGAAAGAAGGAGAACCCGACCATGGGTGAGAACAACACCTCGGTGCGCGTGGCCATTGTGGGCGTGGGGAACTGTGCCTCGTCCCTGGTCCAGGGCGTGCAGTACTACAAGGACGCGGACGAGACCGCGACCGTTCCCGGCCTGATGCACGTGAAGTTCGGTTCCTACCACGTTCGCGACGTCAAGTTCGTCGCCGCGTTCGACGTCGACGCCAAGAAGGTCGGGTTCGACCTGTCCGAGGCGATCCTGGCGTCGGAGAACAACACCATCAAGATCGCCGACGTTCCGCCGCTCGACGTTCCCGTCCAGCGGGGCCCGACCCTCGACGGCATCGGCAAGTACTACGCGCAGACCATCGAGGTGTCCGACGCCGAGCCCGTCGACGTCGTGCAGGTCCTCAAGGACGCGCAGGTGGACGTCCTCGTCTCCTACCTGCCGGTGGGCTCCGAGGAGGCCGACAAGTTCTACGCCCAGTGCGCCATCGACGCCGGCGTCGCGTTCGTCAACGCGCTGCCCGTGTTCATCGCCTCCGACCCGGAGTGGGCCGAGAAGTTCAAGGCGGCCGGTGTCCCGATCGTCGGCGACGACATCAAGAGCCAGGTCGGCGCGACCATCACCCACCGCGTGATGGCGAAGCTGTTCGAAGACCGCGGCGTCGTGCTGGACCGCACCTACCAGCTGAACGTCGGCGGCAACATGGACTTCAAGAACATGCTCGAGCGTGAGCGCCTGGAGTCGAAGAAGGTCTCCAAGACCCAGGCCGTGACGTCGAACCTCAACGGCCCGCTGGCCGGCAAGGTCCACGACCGCAACGTCCACATCGGCCCGTCGGACTACGTGGAGTGGCTCGACGACCGCAAGTGGGCGTACGTCCGCCTCGAGGGTCGCGCGTTCGGCGATGCCCCGCTGAACCTCGAGTACAAGCTCGAGGTCTGGGACTCGCCGAACTCCGCGGGCATCATCATCGACGCCATCCGCGCCGCGAAGATCGCCAAGGACCGCGGCCTCGGTGGCCCGATCCTCCCGGCGTCGGCGTACCTGATGAAGTCCCCGCCGGTCCAGATGGCCGACGACAAGGCTCGCGCCGAGCTCGAGGCCTTCATCATCGAGGCGTAGCGCCCCGAAATCCCAACGGTGACGGGAACCTTCATCCGGCCTGACCGGGTGAAGGTTCCCGTCATCCGTTTCAGGCCATCTTCGCGACGACGGACAACGGAAGCACCTTCATCGCGTAGGCGACCGGAGTCCACGGCCAGGCCGGGACATACGCCTTGTTCGGTTCCTTCTCGATGGCCGCAGCCAGTGCACGGCAACCGGTTTCGGTGTCGACGATGAACGGCACCTTCTTCACCTTCTCGTTGATCTCCGACCGGATGAAACCGGGGAAGATCGTGCTGACGTCGATGCCGGTCTGCGCGAGGTCCGCGCGCATACCCTCACCGAGCGCCCCGACCGCCGCCTTCGACGCCGCGTAGGTCGTGAGGTTGCGGGGCATACCCCGCATCGCGCTCACCGACGAGATCAGCACCAGGTGACCGGCATTGCGCGGCCGGAACAGCTCGAGCGCCGCCTCGCTCTGCGCGAGCGCACCCAGGAAGTTGGTGCGGGCGGTCGCGACGTTCGCGTGGAAGTAGCCGGTGCCCAACGGTTGTCCCTTGCCGAGCCCGGCATTGACGACGACCCGGTCGAGACCGCCGAGCTCGTCGTCGAACTCCCGGAAGACGCGGAAGACGTCGTCGTGCACGTCCACGTCGAGGCTGCGGATCGCGACGGTGATCTGCGGGTGCGCGGCGAGCAGTTCGTCGCGCAGCTCCTCGAGCCGCTCGGTGCGGCGGGCGGCGAGCGCGAGATTGCGTCCGCGCGAGGCGAATTCACGTGCCATCCCGCGGCCGAGTCCCGAGCTCGCGCCCGTGATGAGGATGTTCCGGCGTGTCGTGCCCTTGCCCTTGCCCACTTACTTCCCCTCCAGGGTGTCGATCAGTTCGTTGCAGCGCGTGTCCAGGTATCCCACGGCCACCCAGAAGTTCTCGAACGCCGGGTTGGTCGTCTGCCCGTGATGGAACCGGTAGTAGATCTGCTGCGCGATCACCGCGAGCCGGAACAACCCGAACACCTCGTAGAAGCCCCAGTTGTCGACGGGCAGACCGGTGCGCTGCCCGTAGTACTCGACGATCTCGCGACGGGTGAGCATGCCCGGCAGGTCCGACGGCTGCCGCTTGGTGGCCAGCATCATCGGATGGTCGTCGGCCTGCACCCAGTACGCGAGGCTCGATCCGAGGTCCATCAGCGGGTCGCCGATCGTGGCGAGCTCCCAGTCCAGCACGGCACGCGGCGTCAGATCGTCGCCGAGAACGACATTGTCGAGCCGGAAGTCGCCGTGGATCACCCGGGACGCGATGTCGGCGGGCTGGTTCGCGGCGAGCCACGACGTCACCCGGGCGAAGTCCGGGACGTTGTCGGTGTGCGCCGCCGCGAACCGCTTGGTCCACCCCGCGACCTGACGCGCCACATAGCCGGAGCCGCGACCGAATTCGGCGAGACCGGACGTCTCCGGGTCGACGCCGTGCAGCTCGATGAGCAGGTCGATCACCCGCAGGCACAGGTCCCGCGTGTTCTCCGGGGTGAGCCCGAGATCCGCCGACGGGGCCGTGCGCAGGATGGTGCCCTCGACCTTCTCCATGACGTAGAAGTCGCTGCCCAGCACGGACGGATCGGTGCACAACCCGATCATCGCCGGCACGTGCGGGTACACGGGCGCGAGCAACGACTGGATGCGGTGCTCGCGGGCCATGTCGTGCCCGGACGACGGTTTGGCACCGGCCGGCGGCCGTCGCAGCACCAGATCGCGATCGGGGTAGCGCAACAGGTAGGTGAGATTCGATGCGCCACCGGCGAACTGGCGCACCTCGGGCACCCCGGCGATGCCGGCGTGCTCGGTGAGCCACGCGGCGACTGCGGCGACGTCGAAGCTGTCCTCGTCGCGGACGGGCCGGGCGTTGTCGGGAAGGCTGCTCACGAGATCCCCTCTAGTTGTACTTGCCGAGTTCGAAGCGGGCCACGAGACCCTGATGCACCTCGTCGGGCCCGTCCGCGAGCCGCAGTGCGCGTGCGGCCGTCCAGGCGCCCGCCAGCGGGAAGTCGTCGGAAAGACCTGCACCACCGTGGATCTGGATGGCGAAGTCGACGATCTGCTGCACGACGCGCGGGGTGGCGACCTTGATCTCGGACACCGCGGAGCGGGCTCCGGCCAGGCCCTGGGTGTCGAGCAGCCACGCGGTGTTCAGGACGAGCAGACGCAGCTGGTTGATGGCGATGCGGGCGTCGGCGATGCGTTCGCGGTTGCCGCCGAGGTTGGCCAGCGGCTTACCGAAGGCGACCCGTTCCAGGCCGCGGCGGCAGGCGAGTTCGAGGGTGCGTTCCGCCAGGCCGATCAGCCGCATGCAGTGGTGGACACGTCCCGGCCCGAGGCGGCCCTGTGCGATCTCGAATCCGCGGCCCGGTCCGGCGATGATCGCGTCCAGCGGCAGACGTACGTCGGTGAACGACACCTCGCCGTGTCCGCCGGGCTCGTCGTAGAAGCCCATTGTGGACAGCATTCGTTCGACCTTCACGCCGGGCGCGTCGATCGGCACGAGCACCATCGAATGTCGTTGGTACTTGTGAGCTTCCGGGTCGGTGAGGCCCATGAAGATCAGTACCTTGCAGTCCGGGTGGCCGATACCGGTGCTCCACCACTTGCGGCCGTTGAGGACGACCTCGTCGCCCTCCACGATCGCGGTCGCGGCCATGTTGGTCGCGTCGGACGACGCGACGTCGGGTTCGGTCATGCAGAACGCGGAGCGGATCTCCCCGTCGAGCAGCGGACGCAGCCAGCGGTCCTTCTGCTCGGCGCTGCCGTAGTGGTAGAGGACCTCCATGTTCCCGGTGTCCGGGGCGTCGCAGTTGAAGACCGCGGACGCGAAGGGGGAGCGTCCCATCTCCTCGGCGAGCGGTGCGTACTCGACGTTCGACAGGCCGGCGCCGAGCTCGGCGTCCGGGAGGAACAGATTCCACAGGCCCTGTTCCTTGGCCTTGCGTTGCAGTTCCCGGAATTCGGGAGCCACCGACCAGGTGTCCTGCCCGGAGCTGTCGCCGCGCTGCGCGAACGGTTCGACGCGCGCCGCCCGCAGCCGCTGTTCGACAGGTTCGACCTCCGTGGCGATGAAGGTGCGCAGACGTTCGAGATAGTCGCGGGAACGTTCCGACTGTGCGAAATCCATGGGTTCCTCCGTCGAACTCTAAATGAGCAATGCTCAGTTAGACTATCGGGGTGACCCCAGCACGACAAGCGCACCCGCAGCCCGCACCCCGGCGGCGACTGCCTCCGGAGGAACGCAAACGGCAGCTCGTGGCCATAGGCCTGCAGGAACTCGCCGCACGCCCCATCCACGCGCTGTCCGTCGACCGGGTCGCCGAGATCGCCGGCATCTCCCGCGGCCTGCTCTTCCGCTACTTCCCGACCAAGCAGGACTACTACGCCGCGGTCGTGGGCGCGGCCGCCCGCCGGCTGCTCCGCGCCGCCGTGCCGGACCCCGGCGACGACGACCCGCTCCGCGGTGTCGTCCGGGCGTTCGTCTCGTTCATCGACCGGCACGGCCAGAACTACCAGACGCTGTTCCACGGCGGATTCGGCTACGACCCGCAGATCCGGGAGATCCACGAGAACGTCAAGACGACCATGGCCGCGCGGATCCTCGACGCCACCGGCACCGAGGCGAGCACCGCCACCACCATCAAGGTGTGCGGCTGGTGGACGATGGTCGAATCGGTCGCGATCGACCGCACCACCGAACCGTCGGTCACGGTCGACGACGTCGTCGACTTCGCCGTGCGCACGCTGCGGGCCGTCCTGATGTGAGGACCGCGCCGCGCGCGGGAGCCGTCAGCCGGGGATGTTGATCGTGACGCCCGGGAACACCTCGATCTGCTGTGGCAGCTCGATCGGCACGTCCGGGATGTTCACCGGCGGCGCCTGCAGCGTGATCGGCGGCAGCTCCGGCAACTGCAGCTGCGGCAGCGGGGGACCGGTCGTGGTCGGTTCGCTGATCCCCGCGTCGGCGGGCACACCGGCCTGGCCGGCGATCGGCTCCGGCCACGGGAAGCTCTCGACCTCGGTGCCCTCGAGCGCACCGTCCATCGTGCCCTTCCAGATGTCCGACGGCAGGCCCGAACCGTAGATGGATCCGCCCGAGCTGCTGATGATGGCCTCCCCGTTCGGGGTACCGACCCACACTGCCGTCGACAGCGATGGCGTGTACCCGACCATCCAGGCGTCCTTGTTCAGGCCGGTGTCGCCGAGCTGGGTCGTGCCGGTCTTCGACGCCGACGGCCGGCCACCGGCCAGCGCGTGACCGCGCGAGTACGCGGCGATCGGCATCATGGCCTGCGTGACGTTGTCGGCGACCGCCGGATCGAGCCGGGATTCGCCGGGAGAGGCGGGGCGGTCGAGGAGCACGTCGCCGTCTGCCGTTTCGACCCGCTGCACGAAGAACGGCTCGTGGAAGGTGCCGGACGCCGCGAGCGTCGCGTACGCCGACGCCATGTCGATGACGCGGGACTGGTACTGCCCCAACACGATTCCGCCCTCGGGTTCGCCTCCCTCGTGGCTCAGTGTCGTCCCCTCCACTCCCGGAATGGTCAGGGGAATGCCGGCGTCGTGCGCGGCGTCGGCGATCGCCTGCGGCCCGTTGTCCAGCGACATCATCAGCCGGTAGAAGCTCGTGTTGAGCGACCGCTTGAGCGCCTCGGCGATCGTGCACTTGCCGCACGACTCACCCTCGACGTTGCCGATCTCGATGTTGCCGACCCGCAGTGGGGAACTGTCGTAGCGCGCGTTCAGGCCGATGCCCTGCTGCAGCGCCGCAACCAGACCGAACACCTTGAACGAGGAACCGGTCTGCAGCGGCGCCTGCGCGAAGTCGAAGCCCGCGCCCTCCTCGCCGCCGTAGTAGGCGCGCACGGCACCGGTGCGCGGATCGATCGAGACCACCGCGGTCCGCAGGTTCTCGTCCTCCCCCTCGAGGGCGCTGCGCGCGCTGTCGATCGCCGACTGCTGCGCGACCGGGTCGATCGTCGTGGTGATCCGCAGACCCTCGGTGTTCAGGGCCTGCTCGCTGATGCCCGCGGCGGACAGTTCACGCAGCACCTGGGTCTGCAGATGACCCTCCGGACCGGTCGAGTCGTTCTTCTGGGCAAGCTGGTTCGCCGGCACCGTCTGCGGGAACCGCTGCCCGGCGCGTTCACCGGCGTCCAGCGCGCCCATCTCGACCATGCCGTCGAGCACGTACGTCCAGCGGGCCTCGATCGCGGACCGGTTGAACTCCGGATCCAGCGACGACGGGCTCTGGATCACCCCGGCGAGCACCGCGCCCTCCGACACCGACAGCTCACCGACGGGCTTGCCGAAGTACGCCTCCGAGGCCGCCGCGATGCCGTACGCACCGCGACCGAAATAGATTGTGTTCAGGTAGGCCTGCAGGATCTCGTCCTTCGACCACTGCCGGGCCATCTTGGTGGAGACGACCAGCTCCCGCATCTTGCGGGTGATCGTCCGGTCCGCGCCGACCAGCACGTTTTTCACGTACTGCTGGGTGATCGTCGAGCCACCGCCGGCGGTGTCCTTGCCCATCACGTTGTCGCGCGCTGCCCGCACGAACCCGGAGACGGAGAAACCCGGGTTGCTGTAGAAGTTGCGGTCCTCCGCGGAGAGCACCGCGTTGCGGACGTGCTCGGGAACATCCTCGATGTCGACCTCGGTGCGATTGCCCTCGGGCGGCACCACCGTGCTGAGCACCGTGCTGCCGTCGGCCGCATAGATCGTCGCGACCTGGTCGTTCTTCATGTCCGAGGGACGCGGAACGTCGACCGAGGTGTACGCCACCGCGAAACCGACGCCGGGCACGATCACCAGAAGCGCCACGACGGCGAGCACCAGGTAACGGACAAGGCGCCACCCCCGTGACGTGGTGGCGGGGGCGGCAGGTCGGGGTGTCGGCGTCGACGAAGAACTCACACGGGCTACTTTCTGGCGGAATCCGGGCTCGACCGATCATCGCACCCTGTCGTTCGTATGGTACGGAGTCTGCCGCAACAGGCCGGACCGTGCGTCCTTCGGCGGTCACCAGCCACCCGAAGGACGCACCGGGCTACGGCCCGCTCCGCCGCCAGGCACGGAACGCGAAACCCCACGCGATCGCGAACCCGAGCAACACCAGCGCCGGGACGACGCCCGGCGCCGGCGACCACAGTTCCGCGACCGCGGCGATCAGCGCCATCACCGTGAACACGGTCAGGAACCCCAGCAGCATCTCGAGCCGCTGCCGCCGGGGCACCCGCCTCACGACTTCACGCCGCCCGCGGTCAGACCCGCGATGATGCGACGCTGGAAGATCAACACCATGATCACCAGCGGCACCATCACCAGCGTGCCGCCGGCCATGATCGACGCGTACGGCGTCACGTACGGGTCGGTGCCGGTGAACCGTGCCATCGCGACCGTCACCGGCGCGGTCTTCTCGTTGGAAAGCTGCGACATCAGCAGGTACTCGTTGACGGTCGCGATGAACGCCAGGATCGCGGTGGTGAACATCGCCGGCGCCGCGAGCGGCAACATCACCAACCGGAACGCCTGCCCGCGCGTCGCGCCGTCCATCCGGGCGGCCTCCTCGAGTTCCCACGGCAGTTCCGCGAAGAACGAGGTCAACGTGTACACCGTCAGCGGCAGCACGAACGAGATGTTCGGGATGATCAGCGCCTGGTAGCTGCCGATCCAGCCGATGTCGGTGAACAACTGGAACAGCGGCGTCACCAGCGCCACCACCGGGAACATCGATGCACCCAGGATGATGCCGGTGACGAAGTACTTGCCCCGGAAGTCGAACCGGGACAGCGCGTAGGCGGTGAACACACCGAGAAGCAGCGCGACCGCGGTGGTCGCCCCCGCGATGATCACGCTGTTGAGCAGCGCGCGGGAGAAGTTCACCTTCGCATCGGGGTCGAGTGCGTCGGCGAAGTTCTGCAGGGTCGGATTCTCGGGCCACAGCGACGTGCTGAACGTCTCGGACGGGTCGCGCAGCGCGGTGACGATCATCCAGTAGCAGGGCGCCAGGCCCCACAGGACGATGAGGATCACCCCGGCATACGTGCCGGCCGAGCGCACCTTCGTACTGCCTGTACCGGGACTGCTCATCCGACGTCTCCCTTCCGCTGTGCCTCCTGCGTCTGCACGGCGTTGGCGCCGAGGAACCGCACCAGGACGAACGCGACCGCGAAGATGATGAGGAACGTGATCGTCGACAGCGCGGACGCCGAGTTCGCACCCTGACGCATCTGTTCGACGACGAGCACCGAGATCGTGGAGGTCGCGGGGTTCGAGCCCATCATGATGGCCGGCAGATCGTACATGCGCAGCGCGTCCATCGTGCGGAACAGGATCGCGACCATCAGCGCCGGTTTGACCAGCGGCAACGTGATCAATTTGAAGCGCTGCCACGCGTTCGCACCGTCGACCTTGGCGGCCTCGTACACGTCCGCCGGAATCATCTGCAAGCCGGCGAGGATCAGCAGCGCCATGAACGGCGCGGTCTTCCACACGTCCGCCACGATGATCGCGAACCGGGCCGGCCACGGGTCCGCCGTCCACAGGATGTCCGTGCCGAGCATCTTGTTGGCGATGCCGTCGTTCGCGAAGATGAAGAACCACAACTTCGCGGTGACAGCGGTCGGGATCGCCCACGGCACCAGCACCGACGCGCGGAGCAACCCGCGGCCGCGGAACGATTTCGCCATCACGATCGCCATCGCGAAACCGATGACCGTCTCGAGCGAGACGGTGACGACGGTGAAGAAGAACGTGTTGAAGATCGAGCCCCAGAACTGGGAACCGAGGGTCCCCGGCGGACACGGTATCGAGCCGGTGGCGGTACCGCAGGACTGGGTGATCCACCGCACGTAGTTCTCGATGCCGACGAAACCGCCCTCGACGAACCGGCCGGTTTCGGGATCGAGTTTCTTCGCATCACCGTGCAGCGACATCCACACCGCCCGCCCGAGCGGGTACAGGATGATGACGGCGAGCACGACGAGGGACGGCGCCACGAACACCCACGGAGGGATCCGGCGTCGCTGCTTCGGTGCGGGCGCGCTCGGCTCCGGAGGTGCGGGCGCCCGGTGCCGTCCGTGCACACGACCGCGGTCGGGACCGGTGTCCTCGGTCCCGACCGCGGTATCGTGTGGCGGATCCGCGGGAGCCGGTCGGCGACCTTCGTGACCAGCATGGACCTGCGGTTCTGCCATGGGTACTGCTCCTAGTGGATCAGTTGCCGGCGGTTTCGATGCCGGCCTTGATGTCGGCGAGCGCCTGCTCGACGGACTTCTCGTTCCGGATCGCCGCGTACGAATTGTCGGAGATCGCCTTCGACACGTTCGAGTAGTACGGCGAGGACGGACGCGGCTTCGCGCTCTCGAGCGCTTCCTTCAACGTCGCGAAGTACGGGAACTGCTCGAGGATCGCCGGGTCGTCGTAGACCTCGGCGAGGACCGGCGCGCCGCCGACCTCTGCGTAGTAGGTCTGCGACTGGCGGGTCTGCATGAACTCGAGGAAGTCACGCGCGGTCGCGGGCGCATCCGAGAACGCGCTGATGCCGACGTTGTAGCCGCCGAGGGTGGAGACGCCCGGCCCGTCGACACCGGGGAGAACCGCGATGCCGTAGTTGCCGGCGATCGACGAGGACTCGCCGTCGGTGTAGAAGCCCGGCCACGTGCGCAGGAACAGGGCCTTGCCGTCGCCGAACGCGGTCTGCGACTCACCTTCGGTGTAGGTCTGCGCGGCCGCCGGGATCGTGCCGTCCGCGAAGCGGTCGACGATGAATTGCAGACCCTCACCGGTCTTGTCGTCGATCGACGGGGTCAGACCGTCCTCGGCGACGAAGCTGCCGCCGAAGGCGTTGACGATTTCGGTGACATTGACCGTCAGGCCCTCGTAGTTCTTGAACTGGCCGAGGTAGCAGTCGATGCCCGCCTCGACGGCCTTCGGGCACTCCGCCTGCAGTTCCGCCCACGTGGCGGGGGCCTTGTCGACGAGATCGGTGCGGTAGTACAGGAACGCGGCGTTGGTGTTCTTCGGGGCCGCGAACAGGGTGCCGTTGTAGGTGCCCGACTCGACGGTCGCGGGCAGCAGGCCGTCGGTCTCGATCGCGTAGTCGTCCTCGAGCGGCAGCAGCCAGCCGTTGGCGGCGAACTCGGCGGTGTTGGTGACGTCGACGGCGACGAGGTCGTACTCGTCGCTCTTCGCCTGCATGCGCTGGGCGATGTCGTCGTACTGGTCGTCGGCTTCCTTCGCCAGCGGCTTGAAGGTCACCGTCTCGTCCGGATGCTCGGCATTCCAGTCGGCGATGATGTTCTCGAGCGCCGCGTTCAGGGGATCCTGACCCTCGACGATGGTGATCGGACCGCGCCCGTCGCCGGCCGCGGACGCCGAGCCGCTGTCGCTGCTCGAGCCGTCGTCGGACGAACAGGCCGTCAGGACCAGCAGCGACGCCGCCGACGCAGCGACCGCGGCCCGGCGGACCGCCTTCGTGTTCAGAACCATGGATTACTCCCGTTCGGATCGGAAAACTCGTCGTCGGCGAGCCTGCGGCCGCCGACACCGGCACCTACTCTGGCACGCGAGACCGGGAAAAGGGGATATTGCTCTCATCCTGAATCGGTCATGTCCCGCGTGTCGTCGACCGCGCTCAGCCGAGCCGGCGACCGTCCTGTGTGGAGAACACGTGCACCTGCTCCGGATCGAAGTTCAGGTAGATGCGCTCGCCCTTCTGCGGCGGACTCCGCCAGTCGCCGCGCGCCACGATCTGCTGCGAGCGGCCCGCGACGTACGCGCGGCCGTACACATACGCGTCCGAACCGAGTTCCTCGACGACGTCGACGTCCATCGCGAGGCCGTAGTCGGTGATCTGGATGTGCTCGGGCCGGATCCCGACGACGACCTCGGTCTCGTGCACCTGGCCGACGACGTCCCGCGGGATCGGCACGTACGTCTCGCCGAGGATGGCGCCGCGATCGAACACCGGCAGTGTGAACAGGTTCATCGCCGGCGAACCCATGAATCCGGCGACGAACACGTTGACGGGCTTGCTGTAGAGCACCCGCGGCGACGCGCACTGCTGCAGGATGCCCTTCTCGAGAACCGCGACCCGGTCGCCCATGGTCATGGCCTCGACCTGGTCGTGGGTGACGTACACGGTGGTCGTGGCCAGGCGCCGCTGCAGCTGCGCGATCTGGGTGCGGGTCTGCACGCGCAGCTTCGCATCGAGGTTCGACAGCGGCTCGTCCATGAGGAACACCTGCGGCTGCCGGACGATGGCGCGGCCCATCGCGACGCGCTGACGCTGTCCGCCGGACAGTGCCTTGGGCTTGCGGTCGAGGAACTGCTCGAGGTCGAGCATCTTCGCGACCTCCTCGACACGCTCGCGGATCTCCGCCTTCGGGGTCTTCGCGAGCTTGAGCGCGAACCCCATGTTCTCGGCGACCGACATGTGCGGGTACAGCGCGTAGTTCTGGAACACCATCGCGATGTCCCGCTGCTTGGGGTCCTGCGCGGTGACGTCCGTGTCGCCGATGAGGATGCGGCCGCTGTGAACCTGCTCGAGACCGGCGAGCATGCGCAGCGACGTGGACTTGCCGCAACCCGACGGGCCGACCAGCACGAGGAACTCCCCGTCCTCGATCTTCAGATCCAATGCGTCGACCGCCGGCGTGGTCGAGCCGGGGAACAGGCAGGTCGTCCTGTCGAAGGTCACTGAGGCCATGGCACGAGAGAATAGGCGACAAAGCCGAACACGCCTATTCTCTGTCGGTGAGTTCCGACCGGATGCTGACCCGTATCGGCGGCCTGCTCCGCCAGGCGGAATCGACCGACAACCAGCACGAAGCCGACGCGTTCCTCGCGGCGGCGCAACGTCTGGCGACTGCGTCGGCCGTGGATCTCGCGGTCGCGCGGGCCCACACCGCGTCCCGGGAACGCCGGGTCACGCCGGTGCAGCGGCTCATCACGATCGGGGAGACCGGGAAGAAGGGACTGCGCACCTACGCGCAGTTGTTCCTGGCGATCGCCGCCGCCAACGATGTGCAGTGCGACATCACCGCCACCTCCACCGTCATCTACGCGTACGGGTTCGCCGACGACATCGACGTGTGCGAGACGCTGTACTCGTCGCTGCTGGTGCAGATGGTGCGGGCATCGGACGCGTACCTGCGCGCAGGCAGCTACCGGGACGAGACGACGGTGCGCACGGTGGTCGAGCAGCGCGGGGGGCGGCGGGTGCGCACGCGGGTGCGCAGGCCCGTCGCCGGGGTGACCGCGCGCCTGAACTTCCAGTCGGCGTTCGCGGCGCGGATCGGGGCGCGACTGGCCGAGACGAAACAGCAGACCGAGCAGGAAGCAGAGGTCGCGGTGCCGGGCACCGAATTGGTGTTGCGCGACAAACAGCTCGAGTTGCGCGACTTCTATCGCAGCACGTCGCAGGCGCGGGGAAGCTGGCGCGGCAACCGGGCGGCGACCGCGCAGTCGTCGGACGCGCAGCGGGCCGGGGACCGCGCCGGCCGGCAGGCGCGGTTGGGGACGGCGCCGGAGTTGCCGTCCGGAGGCCGGAGGCTGACCCGATGACACCGCGGAGGATCCGCCCATGAGATCGAGCCGGGATTCGCAGCGGGCGGCGGTGTACGAGGCCGAGTCGCTGGTGCGCCGCATGTTCGACCGCGCCGACGAGCGCGGCATCCGGGTGGTGGAGATCGCCGGATCCCAGGTGACGCTGCCGGTGGAGCGCCGGTTCGCGTCGATCGAGTCGGTGCAGGCCTATCTGGATGCGGTGCTGGCTTTGAACTGGGTGCGGGACCGATGGCCGCGCGCCACCGTGCGGGTGCGGGTGCGGGCGCGCGCCGGGAACACCGCCGCCCACTACGAGAGCGATTGTGCGGTCATCGCGCTGCCGGAGCACCGGGCGAACACGGCGTGGGCGTTCCGGGAACTGGTGGTGTTGCACGAGCTCGCGCACCATCTCGACCCGTCGGATCCGGACGATGCGGCCGACCCGGCGCACGGGGCGGCGTTCGTCGACCGATTCCTGACACTGGCGGGCGAGATCATCGGGCCCGAAGCGGCGTTCGCGTTGCGTGCCTGCGGTTTCGCCGCGTGCGAGTGACAGCGGTGTAGTTCCCAGGGCGGTCAGGGCATGTCGGAGCGACGGTGTCTCCACTGCCGCAGCCGCGATCGACCCTGCCCCGCCGCGTGAATCACTTTGTCTCCCAGCTTTTTCGACTCGGCGACGAAATGTTGCCGGGAGCCCTTGTCCTCGGCGCGCCGGTTTCCGGTCCACCGCCCCAGTGTCTGCTTCGCCTTTCCGGCGGCAGCCTCGGCACTGTGTTTGATCGTGTTCGTGAGGTGAGCCATGACCCGCTCCTGTTCCGTGGCCGCGAGTTCCACGACCGCACTCGGTCGTTGTCCGACAGTGGGGGTGTACCCCCCTTCACCGGCAGGGAAAACGGACGGGAACAAACCGATCGGTCCGCACTGCCCCGCCGAAGATCAACTCGAGATGGATGTTTCGCGAACTGTGACGCAGGTTACTCCAGTCCCACGTGCAGGCGAACGCCCGCAGAGTTTCGATCGCTGACTCGTCCGGACGGACGGGTCGCAGCCGAAGGAGATGGCCATGAAGGGTGGAGCACGAATTGCCGTGGGGGTCGGCATCGGCTACATGCTCGGACGTACCCACAAGATGCGACTCGCCCTGATGCTGGCGGGTGCGGGGCTGAGTGGACGCCTCCCCGGTACCCCTCAGGAACTGATGAAGCGCGGTGCTTCCGCTCTGGGGTCGTCACCGGAACTGAGCAAGATCACCGAATCCGTTCGGGGCGAACTGCTCGGCGCGGCACGCGCCGCGGCCGTCACCGCTGCGAGCAATCAGATCGACTCGCTCAACGAGCGGCTCCAGCAGGGCGGGGGTCTGCGACGCGGCAAGAGCGGCGGCCGGGCCGAGGACGAGGGCTCCGAGGAACCTCAGGACGAGTACGACGAGGACGAGCAGGGAGCCTACGAGGACGAACCCACCGACGAAGAAGGCACCTCGGAAGAGGACACCGCCGAGGAGGAGACAGGCGAGGAGGACACGGAGGACGCCGAGCCCGAGGCCGAGCGGAAACCCGCGAAGAAGCGGCCCGCACCCCGCCGCCGGACCTCCGAGGGTGCCTCCCCGGCCCGATCGCGCTCGGCCCCTGGCCGGAAGAAGGCCGATGAGGACGACGACGAACAAGCGCCCAAGCCACGGCGGCGCAGCAGCCGGGCCGAGGCTCCGGCGTCCGGACGCGCCCCGGTGCGGCGTACGAGGAGTTGAGCCCGTTAACGCCTCTCCTGCCTGAAGGCAGGAGATTCCCGGCTCAGACCGCACCGGAACCACCACCCGAAGGAGGCGGATCCCAGTGACCTACGTCGTCGACACCGGTGTGGCCACGCTCCGCCACAGCCAGAATCACTCTGGCAGCGTTCCGATCCCGGCACGCGGTGTGCCCGCACGCCCAGCACCGGAAAATCCGTTCCTCGAGTCCGAGAGGTTGCTTGGCTCTCGCGAAACACCCCGAACACGTCATGCTCGTGTACGCGGGCCGCACCGACACCACCTTCCGGCCGGCCCGCCTGCCGCGTTCGATCAATTCCCGTTTCACCGTCGCGACCGCGGCATCCGCGGCCTTGCGCGCCATGGTGGATTTCGCCAGGAACCTGGGTTTGAAGTCCTCCACCGCGATCAGATGGTGCGCGTCCACGATGGCCTTGGCCCAGATCCGGCCGTCGTGCCGGTTCTGCCGGGCCGCCTTCTTGTGCACCTTCACCGCGGTCTTGCGGGCCCGCCGGTAGCCCCTCGAGGGCGGGTGTCCCTTCCCGCGACGCCGACGGGCCATCTTCCGTTGAGCCTTCGCCAACTCCGCCGCACACCGCCTCCGGTGCCCGGCATGCGGCAGATCGAACCGCTCCTCGGTGGCCGTCGCGGTCCGCGCCACGCCCCAATCGATCCCGACACCACTGCTCTCGTCGGCGACCGGGATCGGCTCGGCCTCACGGGTCACCACGAACGAGGCATACCAATGCCCGAGGGAATCTCGGGTGATGCGCACACTCGACGGGCCCGACGGCAGTGCCCGCGACCACACCACCGGAATCGTCACGCCTTTGGGCAACACCAACCGGCCGTCGTGGATCCGGAACCCGCGACGGGTGTATTCGAGCGACGGCAACGTTTTCTTCCGCGCCTTGAAGCCAGGCCGGCCCCGGCCTTTGACCGTGAACGAGGCGTCCAACGCCTGCGCGTAGGTGCGCAGCGTCTGCTGCTGGGCGACCTGGGAGCCCTTCCGCAGCCACGACGAGCGGGCTCGGGCTTCGGTCAGCTGCTTGCTCAGTTTCGCGAACGTCGGTTTCGCGCCGGTCGTGGACTGGTGGACGGCTTCGTTCCACAGGAACCGGCAGCGATGCCACTCCTCGAGCAGGGCGCGTTCGGCGGTGGTGCCCGGCCGCAGCCGGTAGTTGTAGCGCACCACCTCGGTCCCCATGCCCGGCACGCTAACCGACACCACCGACAAGGTTTACCCGACACCACATACCGGAAGGAGGACGGCGCTTCCTCTCCCTCGTGAACGAGGAAGTATCCGCGCCGAACATCAGATGACCAAGGCATTGTCCGATACCACTCGGAAAGTGGGTAAGGCCGCGACCGGTGCGGCGGGGAAGGCCGGAAAGACCGCGACCGGTGCAGCGGGCCGAGCCGGCAAGGCGGCGACCGATACGGCGCAGAAGACGGCCGGCGCGGCCACACCGACCGGGCACCTGCAGAATTCGCTCCAGAACCTGGCCGGAACGGTCACCGAAAAGGCGATGGACACCGTCGCCGGCAAGATCACCGGGACGGCCGGCCGGCTGCACGAGTATGCCGAGGGCACCGGTAATACCGGCCTGCTGTCGGCGGTGACCGGTGTCGAGAAGCTCTCCCAAGGCGCTTCGCCGCTGAAAGCCGCCATGAGCGCCGGCCTGGAAGGCGTCAAGAGTACGGCCAAACAGAAGTTCCAGGACGTGAAGAAGTCCTTCGGGGGCGGCGGCCGGAAAGGCTCGGGCGGCAAGAAGATCAAGCTCACCAATATCGTCGAGCAGATCGATGTCGGAGTGCCCGTCCGGCTCGCCTACGACCAGTGGACCCAGTTCGCGGACTGGCCGAAGTTCATGAAGAAGGTCGAACAGGTCGAACAGGCCGCCGACGAAAAGCTGCAGTGGACCGGCAAGGTCTTCTGGTCGCGCCGGAACTGGGAATCGACGATTCTCGAACAGGTTCCGTTCGAGCGGATCGTGTGGCGTTCCAAGGGTGGCAAGGGCTACATCGACGGCGCGGTGACCTTCCATGAGATCACCGAGAATCTCACCCGGATCGTTCTGGTGCTCGAGTACCACCCGCGCGGCCTGTTCGAGAAGACCGCCAACCTGTGGCGAGCCGTGGGACGGCGGGCCAGATTGGAACTCAAGCACTTCCAGCGTCACGTCATGACCGAGAGCATCCTGCATCCCGACGAGATCGAAGGGTGGCACGGCGAGATCCGCGACAGCAAGGTGGTCAAGGACGACGAGACGGCTCGCCAGGAGGAGCAGGAAGAACAGGAAGAGGACGAAGGGTACGACGAGCAGGACGAATCCGCAGAGGAGCCCGAGGAAGAGGAACCTGAGGAAGAGGACGAGTACGACGAAGACGAGTACGACAACGAGGATTTCGAGCCCGAGGACGAAGAGACCGAGGACGAAGAGGCCGAGGCTTTCGAGCCCGAAGACGAGGAAGACGAAGCCGACGAGGAGGAGCCGGAGGAGGACGAAGCCGAGGAAGCACCCCCGGTTCGCCGGCGGGCCCCCGCTCGGAGCGGCAGGGCACGACCCACGTCCGGCACGAGTCGAGGAGCCAGGAAATGACCATCCAACCTGCCGGCGGCGGTGGCGGCGGTGGCGGCGGCACGATGGCGCGCCCGAATTCGTCCGGGCTCGCCGAAGTCATCGACACCATTCTGGACAAGGGTCTCGTGATCGACGCGTTCGTGCGGGTCTCCCTCGTCGGCATCGAACTGCTGACGATCGATGCCCGCATCGTGGTGGCGAGCGTCGACACCTACCTGCGTTTCGCCGAAGCCGTGAACCGTCTGGAGATCGCCGACAACGAACCGAAGGGCCTGCCCGATCTCGTCGGTGACATCACCTCGGGCGGCGCGAAGCACAAGACGAAGGGCGCGCTGGAAGCAGCCAGTGAGAAGGTCGCCGATTTTCTCGGCGATGTCGAAGACAAGCGCCAGCACGCGCCGCGATCGTCGAAACGAGGGGAGGAGCGATGACCGACACGTCCGAGGACGCACGCACCCCGGAGGAACAGGGCATCTCCGGCACCACGGGCATCTACGTCTACGGCATCGTCCCGGGGGATGTGGAAACGGAATCGCACGCCACCGGTGTCGGCGCCCCCCCGAGTGAGGTCTCTGTCGTACGGAGCGGCGAGATCGCTGCTTTGATCAGCGAAATCCCGGTCGACCGGCCGCTCGGCACCCCGGACGACCTCAAAGCCCACGCGGAACTGCTGGACGGTACCGCCGCCGTCGCACCGGTGCTACCGCTCCGGTTCGGGGCGGTGCTGTCGGACGAGGACGCTGTATCCGAGGAGCTGCTCGACGCCCATCGCGACGAGTTCGAAGCGGCGCTGAACGAACTCGAGGGTCGGGCGCAGTTCGTCGTCAAGGCACGCTACGTCGAAAAGACCGTGCTCGGTGAGATTCTCGACGAGAACGCCGACGCTGCACGGTTGCGAGACGAGATCCGCGACAAACCCGAGGACGCAACCCGCGACGCGCGTATGGCTCTGGGCGAAATCATCACCCAGTCGATCGAAGCCAAACGAACCGAAGACACCCAGCGGGTCGTCGACGCGCTCGAGGACCTCGAGCCGATGGTGAACGTCCGTCAGCCGACGCACGACGAAGACGCCGCGCACGTCGCGGTGCTCATCGAGTTGTCCCGGCAGGGCGATCTCGAGGACATCGTGCGTTCCCTCGCGCAGGAATGGGAGGGCCGGGCAGAGATGGACCTGCTCGGGCCGATGGCCGCGTACGACTTCGTGATGAAACGCGCACCGGAGGACTGAGCCGTGGGCCTGATCTCGTCCATCTTCACGCTGCCGATTGCACCGATCCGGGCCGTCCTGTGGCTCGGTGAAGTCATCCAGGATCAGGTCGAGCAGCAACTGCACGATCCGGCCGCCATCCGCCGTGAGCTCGAGGAGATCGACGAGGCGGCCGCCGCCGGGCACATCACCGAGGACGAGAAGGCCGCGGCGCAACAGGCTGTCCTCAACCGGATGATCCGGCCGGACACCGGCGCCCCGCCGATCTAGGAAGGGGACCACGATGGCCGAACGATCAACCCGCAAGGACTCCGACGGCGCCCGCGAGCCCGAATCCCTACCACCCTTGTCCGCGGGCGAGGTGGCGCGCATCGCGATCGAGCATCTCTCCGAACTGACGACGAAGGAGGTGCAGGGGGCCACGTCCGTGGAGCCGGGGGACGACGGGTGGACGGTCGAGATCGAGGTGATCGAGGACCGGCGCATCCCGTCGTCGGCGGACATGCTCGCACTGTACGAAGTGGAGCTGGATCCGGACGGAAACCTGTTGTCCTACCGCAGAACCAAACGCTACGGACGGGGCAGCACCGATCTCGGCAAGGGAGGTAGGACATGACCGTGGTGGGCGGCGGCTCCCCGTCACCTCAGCCCTACGGTGGGGGCCATCAGTCGACGAATCTCGGCGATATCCTCGAGCGGGTCCTCGACAAGGGCCTGGTGATCGCCGGTGACATCCAGGTGAATCTGCTCGACATCGAACTGCTCACCATCAAACTCCGCCTGGTGATCGCGTCGTTGGAGACGGCCAAGGCCGTCGGCATCGACTGGTGGGAGACCGACCCGTGGCTGAGCAGCAAGGGCCACCGCGCGAGTATCGAAGGAGCACAACAGGATCTCGAAGTCGAGAATCGCAAGCTCCGGGACCGGATCGCCGAACTCGAGGCCGGACGGACGAGGGAACCGGTCGCCGATCCCCCCGAGATCGAGGATGCAGGGGTCGAGGATGCAGGGGTCGAGGACGCCGAGGTCGAGGATGCCGAGGTGACCGACGATGACCGATGATCACGGCGTGTGGGTGTACGCGGTGACGGGCGCCGATCTCGCAGAGGATTCCGTGCACGACGTGACCGGGGTTGCCCGGGAGCCGGTCCGGACCGTGACCGCGGCCGGACTGACCGCCGTCGTCGGCACGGTCCCTCTCGGCGAGTTCGGCGAAGAGGCATTGCGCACCAACCTCGAGAATCTCGACTGGCTCGAGGCGGTGGCGCGCACGCACGATGCCGTCGTCTCCGCCGTGGTGCGGCGGGCGGCGGCGATTCCGCTCCGGCTTGCCACGGTGTATCGCGACGACGACCGGGTTCGCGACGTACTCGAAGCTCGCCGAGCGGATTTCGAGGTGGCGCTCACCCTCGTCGCGGGACGCACCGAATGGGGGGTGAAGGCGTACGCGGACCTGGACGCGCTCGCCACCGGCGCGGTGGAGGCGGCGACCGCGAGCTCCGCAGGCGGAACCGGTGCGGGCGCCGCGTATCTGAAGCGGCGGCGCGCGCAGCTGTCCGCTCGGGACGACGCCGAGCACGCCGCGGCGGAACGCGCCGAGGCCCTCCACACGGTGCTGCTGCAGCACTCGGCCGCGGGGCGCCGGCAAGCGGCGACCGATCCCACCCTGAGTGGACGGCGAGACCGGATGGTGCTCAACGGAACCTATCTTGTGGACAACGACCATCGCGACGAGTTCACCGACGCGGTCGCGGCGGCGCGGACGCAGTTCGACGGACTCCAGCTCGAACTCACGGGTCCGTGGCCCCCGTATTCCTTCGCCGGTGTGGACCGGGGGAACCCGTGAGCGAGCTGCCGGAGGAGCGCCGGATCGCGCTCGTCGACCTGCTCGACCGGGTGCTGGCCGGCGGCGTCGTCATCGTCGGTGACGTGGTGCTCTCGATAGCGGATGTGGACATGGTGCGGATTTCGTTGCGCACCCTGATCTCGTCGGTCCGTGCTGTCGCCGAGCAGCAGGAGATCGGGGGGCCGTGACCGAATTCGACGGGCTGCCACCGCGTATCGACTCCGATCCCGAATCCGTGGAGCGGGGTCTGGTCACCCTGGTGCTGACCCTCGTCGAGCTCCTCCGCCAATTGATGGAGCGGCAGGCGCTGCGACGGGTCGACCAGGGTGACCTGAGCGACGAACAGATCGAACGCATCGGCACCACGCTGATGCTGCTCGAGCAGCGCATGGACGAGCTGCGCGAACATTTCGGCCTGACTCCCGAAGATCTCAACATCGACCTCGGACCGCTCGGGCCCCTGCTGCCGCGAGACCCGCCCTGAGCGAGGTCAGCCGCCAGTGACATCCACGCGGTCGTGATCGGCGACCGCGCCGGCCAGGACCCGCAGGTGGTCCTCGGTGCTGCCGAGGGTGTGTTCGATCGCGGTCAACCGGCTCACGTAGTGCCCGACCGGGTACTCGGCGGTCATGCCGATGCCGCCGTGCATCTGGATCGCTTCCTGCCCGATGCTGCGGGCGGACCGGCCGACCTGAAGCTTGGCGCGCGACGCGATGGCCGGGTCGACGATGCCGTCGGACAGTGCCATCGTCGCGTACAGGCTCAGGCTCGAGGCGAGCTCGAGCAGCACGTACATGTCGGCGGCGCGGTGGGTCAGCGCCTGGAATCGGGCGATGGGCGCACCGAACTGCTTGCGCTGCTTGAGATATTCCGTGGTCAGGCGCAGCGCCTCCTGCATCGCGCCGACCGCCTCGGCGCACAGCGCGGCCTGCGCGCGCACCTGCGCGGCGACGATCGCGCCGGTCGCGTCGGTGATCGCGGTTGCGCCGGCGGCCGCACCGAGGGGCTCGGCGGTGACCCCGTCGAGGACGAGCTGGGCGCCGCGGCGTTCGTCGTGAGTGCGGTAGGCGGTGCGGGTCACGCCGTCGGCGGACGCATCGACGAGGAACAGTCCGGTACCGCCGTCGGGGAGGGTCGCGGACACCACGAGCAGGTCGGCGCAATCACCGTGCAGCACAGGGTTCTTGCGGCCCGTCAGAGTCCAGACATCACCGGTGCGGGTCGCGGCGGTCCGCACGCCGGTGGACGGCCAGCGGCTGCCCGGCTCGTCGTGCGCGAACGCGAGCAGCAGGTCACCCTCGGCGACGCGCGGCAGGATCGCGGCGCGCTGCGCGTCGGTACCAGCCTCGGCGACGAGCCCACCCGGCGTGTACACCGCGTCGAGCAGCGGTTCCGGTGCGAGTGCCCGGCCGATCTCGGTCATCACGGCCATCGTCTCGACCGGACCGGCGCCCATGCCGCCGTGTTCCTCGGGGAAGGGCAGCCCGAGCAGACCGAGTTCGGCGAACTGCCGCCATACCTCCGGGTTCCAGCCGCGGTCGGTCGCGGTGACCGCGTTACGGGTTTCCGCGTCGTACGCCCCGGACAGCAGGTCGCGGGTCGTCTTGCGGAGCAGATCCTGTTCGGTGTCGAGTTCGAAATTCATGGTGGCTGCTCACAATCCGAGAATGGAGGAGGCGATGATCTGACGCTGAACCTCGCTCGACCCGCTGTAGATCGAGACCTTGCGGTTGTTGAGGTAGACCGGGGCGGCGCGCTGCGCCCAGTCGGGTGAGTCGATGCCGTCGGCACCGACCGGCAGCGAATCGGGGCCGGCGACATCGGCGAGCAATTCGGTCGCGGCCTGCTGCAACTCCGAACCACGCAGTTTCAGCAGCGACGACGCCGGATTCGGTTTGCCGTCGGCCGAACTCGCGACGACCCGCAGCTGGGTCAGTTCCAGTGCCAGCAGTTCATTTTCGAGTTCCGCGACGCGCGCGGCGAACAGCGGGTCGTCGAGCAGCGACCCGGAGCCGAGACGGACCTCCGCGGCGAGCTTCTTGGCCCGGGCGATGCGGACCTTCGTGGCGCCGACCCGCGCGACCCCGGTGCGTTCGTTGCCGAGCAGGAACTTCGCGTAACTCCAGCCAGCGTTCTCCTCACCGACGAGGTTCTCCGCCGGGACGCGCACGTCCTCGAAGAACACCTCGTTGACCTCGTATCCGCCGTCGATCAGCTTGATCGGGCGGACCGTGACGCCGGGCGTCTTCATGTCGATGAGCAGGAACGAGATGCCGGCCTGCCGCTTCGGGGCGTTCGGGTCGGTGCGCACGAGCGCGAAGATCCAGTCGGCGTGCTGCGCGAGGGTGGTCCAGGTCTTCTGGCCGTTGACGATGTAGTCGCCGCCGTCGCGGACCGCGCGGGTCTTGAGCGAGGCCAGGTCCGATCCGGCTTCGGGTTCGGAGAAGCCCTGGCACCACCAGATGTCCAGGTTCGCGGTCGCCGGGAGGAAACGTTCCTTGAGCTCCCGGGAGCCGAACTCGGCGATGACGGGACCGACCATCGCGGTGTTGAAGGGCAGCGGGTCGGGGACGGAGGCGAGCTGCAGTTCGTCGAGCCACAGGTGCCGCTGGACCGAGGTCCAGTCCTTTCCGCCCCATTCGACGGGCCAGTTCGGCACGGCCAGGCCGTGGGCGTTGAGGATCTTCTGGCTGGTGACGATGTCGTCGCGCCCGAGCGGGCGGCCGGTGGCGACACGGTCGCGGAGTTCGGCGGGGATCTCGGTGGTGAAGAACGTGCGTAGTTCGTCGCGGAATGCGAGTTCCTCGTCGGTGAGCGTGAGATGCATTGTGGCCTTCCGTCCCGGCGGTGATGAACGCGAACGCGCGCGGCTTCGCGTCGACCCGACGATAATCCGTACACTGTTAGGATGTCCAGGTCCCCGCATCGAGGAGGCTGACGATGGCCCGGCCCCGGACCCCGCTGCTGAGCCGGCAACTCATCCGCGACACCACCTTGCGCATGATCGACGAGCACGGCCTCGGCGAGGTCTCGATGCGGCGGATCGCCACCGAACTCGGCGTGCGTGCACCCTCGCTCTACACCCACTACGCAACCAAGGACGCGCTGCTCGACGACATCGGCAACGTCATCGCCGACGATGTCGACGTCTCCGGTTTCGCAGCGGGAGACTGGCGGGACGCTCTGCGCACGTGGGCCCGCTCGTACCGGGCGGCGCTGGCCGCGCATCCCAACATGGTTCCGTACCTCGCCTCGAGCCCCGGCACACGATCCGGTGCTCTCGACCGGGCGGATGCCGTGCACGGCGGCCTGACCCGCGCGGGCTGGCCACCCCGCACCGCGACCCTCATCGGCGCATCCGTGAAGTACATCGTGCTCGGCGCCGCGATCGCGTCGTTCGCCGGCGGATTCCGCGGCGACCGCGACACCTACGACGACCGCTACCCCCACCTGTCGGACGCGCACCGGCTCGCCGAGCACGCCGCGGAGATCGATCACGACAGTTTCGAACTGGCCCTCGAATCCTTCCTCCGGGGTCTCGAGCCGCAGTTCGCGGCGCTCGACCGCACCGGCTGATCCGGTTTCCGCTGCGTGGGACGATCGGGGGTCCTACCGTGGTTGCCATGACGCGCCCCATCCGCATCGGACTTCAACTCCAGCCCCAGCACCAGCCCGACTACGGCGTCATCCGCGACACCATACTGCGCGCCGAGGACGCCGGCGTCGACATCGTGTTCAACTGGGACCACTTCTACCCGCTCAGCGGCGACCCCGACGGTGCTCATTTCGAATGCTGGACGATGCTCGGCGCGTGGGCCGAGCAGACCGAACGCGTCGAGATCGGTGCGCTCGTCACCGGAGGCGGCTACCGCAACCCGGATCTGCTCGCCGACATGGCCCGTACCGTCGATCACATCAGCGGCGGGCGCCTGATCCTCGGCATCGGGTCGGGCTGGTTCGAGAAGGACTACGAGGAGTACGGCTACGAGTTCGGCACCAAGGGTTCGCGGCTCGACCTGCTCGCCGAGTATCTGCCGCGTATCACCGCGCGGCTCGGCAAGCTGAATCCCCAACCGACACGCCATATCCCGGTGCTCATCGGTGGGGGCGGCCGTCGCAAGACACTGCCGCTCGTCGCGAAATACGGGAACATCTGGCACAGCTTCGGCGAGCTCGGCACCCACGTCGAGAAGTGGGGGATCGTCGAACAGCGGTGCGCCGAAATCGGCCGGCACGCGCCGGACATCGAGCGGTCCGTCCCGTGGCCCGGCCTCGACAAGGCCGGCGAGTACGCCGCCGCGGGGATCTCGCTGTTCACCGTCGGCATCGGCGGGCCGGACTACGACCTCGCTCGACTCGTCGAGGCCATCGGCTGGCGCGACGAGAACTCGCCGCCGCCGCTGTCGGGTCTCGCCTGACCCGTCGCGACGCTACTGTCGGTTTCATGACACGACAGGTGAGTGTGTGGGGTGGCGCGTTCTGGCTGGGCCGACAGACCCGGGAGGCGGCGCTGGACGCGGCACGTGAACTCGACGAGCTGGGATATTCGCGGCTGTGGACATCGGGTGGTTTCCGGGACGGCGTGCCGTCGGTCTACGGCGAGGTACTGGATGCGACAACACGTCTCGGTGTGGCCAGCGGCATCCTGAGCATCTGGCACGCCGATCCGGCGGTGACCGTCGAGGCTGTCCGCACGTTCGAGCGGGACCATCCGGGTCGCTTCCTGCTCGGGCTGGGGACGAGTCACGCGCCCGTCGTCGACGCGAAGAACGCGAACACCTACACCAAGCCGTACAGCCGCATGGTCGAGTACCTCGACGCACTGGATGCCGCGGAGTTGCCGGCGCAGCGCCGCGCGCTGGCCGCCCTCGGGCCGCGCATGCTCACCCTGTCCGCCGAGCGGTCCGCCGGGGCGCACCCCTACTTCGTGCCCGCCGAGCACACCGCGCAGGCCCGGGAGATCCTCGGCGACGGCCCGCTCCTGGCACCCGAGGTCGCGGTGGTGCTCGAGCGCGACGAGGACACCGCTCGCGCGATCGCGCACGAGTACATGCGCGGCTACCTGACGCTGCCGAACTACACCAACAACCTTCGTCGCCTCGGCTACGGCGACGACGATCTGGCCGGCGGCGGCAGCGACCGGCTGATGGACGCGCTGATTCCGTGGGGCGATCTCGACACCGTGGTCGCGGGGATCGAGGAGCACTACCGGGCCGGGGCCGACGAAGTCGCGATCCAGGTGCTCACCGCGGACCCGTTCACATTCCCGAACTCTGCGTATCGGGAGCTTGTCACCGCTCTGCTGTAGTCGTCCCCCGTGTGCCTTCTCGGCGGTCCCGGACGCCGAAAAGGCGCACGGGCAGGCTTGCCCGCGCCCCTATTACTCTGTTAACTGTAGTAGGACGTTTCCCGGCGAGAGAGGCTGATGCGGTGACAGCGGACGGCGTGGTGCTCGCGGGCAGCCACCAGGTATCCGGCGACCCTCGCGCCGCGACCCTCAAAATCGGTGGAAGTACCACCACCACAGCCGGTTTCGTTGCCGAAAAACGACCGATCGTAGAACCGCAGGGAGAATCCGCATGGACATCGAAGTACTCGGACGCGCACTGACCACGCTGCCGGAGAACGACGACCACCCCTACCGCACCGGCCCGTGGCGGCCCCAGCACACCGAGTGGCGCGCCGACGATCTCACGGTCGTCGGCGAACTTCCCGACGACCTCGACGGCGTCTACCTGCGCAACACCGAAAACCCTGCGCATCCCGCCCTCGAAGGTCTCTACCATCCGTTCGACGGCGACGGCATGATCCACGCCGTCGGATTTCGCGACGGAAAGGCGTTCTACCGCAACCGGTTCGTGCGCACCGATGGATTCGTCGCCGAGCAGGAGGCGGGCGGCCCCCTGTGGGCGGGCATCGCCGAGCGCCCCGAGAACTCGATCCGGCAGGACGGCTGGGGCGCCCGCGGTCGGATGAAGGACGGATCGAGCACCGACATCACCGTCCACAACGGGGTCGCGCTGTCGAGCTTCTGGCAGTGCGGCGAGCTGTACCGGCTGGACCCCACGACCCTCGAGACACTCGGAAAGTCCACGTGGCACGGAGAATTCCCGTCCACGGGGGTCTCCGCGCACCCGAAGGTCGACGAGCGGACCGGCGAGATGCTGTTCTTCGACTACACCACCGACGCGCCGTACATGCATTACGGTGTCGTCGACGCGCAGAACCGGCTGGTGCACTACGTCGACGTGGAACTGCCCGGCCCGCGCCTGCCGCACGACATGGCCTTCACCGAGAACTACGCGATTCTCAACGACTGCCCGCTGTTCTGGCTGCCGCAGCTGCTCGAACGCGGCCGGTACGTGCCGAAGTACCACCCCGACATGCCGATGCGGCTCGGGGTGATCCCGCGGCGCGGCAACTCCGACGAGATCGTGTGGTTCGACGCCGCCCCCACCTACGTCCTGCACTGGACCAACGCCTACGAGAGCGGCGACGAGATCGTCCTCGAAGGCTTCCACCAGAGCGACCCCGAACCCGCCGACGACGGCACCGGCACCATCTACCAGCGGCTGTTCCGGTCCCTCGCCCTCGACCGCATGGGCACCCACCTGCACCGGTGGCGGCTGAACCTGCGCACCGGACAGGTGAAGGAGGAACGACTGTCCGAGTCGATCACCGAATTCGGGATGATCAACCCGCACCACGCGGGGGTGCCGCACCGCTACACCTACGCCGCGACGGGCGTGCCCGGCTGGTTCCTGTTCGACGGCCTCGTCAAGCACGACGTGCTCACCGGCAACGAGGAGCGCTACGCGTTCGGCGACGGCGTGTTCGGCAGCGAAACCGTGATGGCGCCGCGCATCGGGTCGGCATCCGAGGACGACGGCTACCTCGTCACCCTCGTCACCGACATGAACGAGGACCGCTCCGAATGCCTCGTGTTCGATGCCCGGAACGTCGCCGACGGTCCCGTCGCGCGGATGCAACTACCCGAGCGGATCTCGAGCGGCACGCATTCGACGTGGGCCGCCGGTTCGTCGCTGCCCGGCTGGCGCGAGCACGACCGTCCGGGTACCACGATCGGCCTGTAGGCTGCCCCGGTGCCCGGTCCCACCTTCACCACGCTCGAACCGGGCGGCGACAACGCGCTCGCGGTGACCCTCGGGGTCCTCGGCGACGAATGGAACCTGTGGATCCTGCGCTCGGCGCTGCTCGGGGCACGCCGGTACGGCGACTGGATCGCGCGCGGCCCCATCTCCCACGCGGTGCTGACCGCGCGGCTGGGCCGGCTCACCGAGGCCGGGCTGTTCGAGAAGGTCGCCTACCAGCAGGAACCGGTACGCCACGAGTACGCGCTCACCGCGCGCGGACGCAGCGTGTGGCCGGTGCTCGTGAGCATGTGGGCGTGGGAGCAGCGCTGGTCGGCCGACGCGGGAGCGCGTCTGCCGCGTCGGCGTCACACCACGTGCGGCCAGTTGTTCGTGCCGCGGCTCGTGTGCGACGCGTGCGGAGCGCCGGCCGACGCGCACGACGTGACTGTGCGGACCGGACCGAGCGGGGACCGGTCGCGGTGTGTGCCCGCGGCGACCGGTCGTCGACGATCCGGGCGCGCGGCCCGCACCCCGGACGTCGTCCCGCACACCATGGAACTGGTCGGAAGCCGCTGGTCGGCGGCGTTGCTGGGATCCGCTCATCTGGGCGCCACCCGCTTCGGGGAGTTCGCCGAACAGATGGGGGCACCGCCGGCCGTCGTCACCGACCGGCTCCGGAGGTTCACCGAACTCGACGTGCTCGCGCCGCGCCCGCATCCCGATCGTGCCGATTGGGTGACCTATCACCTCACCGACAAGGGCCTGGCGTTCTTCCCCGTGATCGCGTGCATGGTCGCGTGGGGACAACGATGGTTCAACGCGCCCGAGGGCCCCGCGCTCGAGGCGGTGCACCTGGGATGCGGGGCACCGTTCCTGCCGCGGCTGGTCTGCGACCGGTGCGACGGGACCCTGCACGCGGCGACCGTCGCGATCGAGGATGCTGCGGGCGAAGACGGGTAGGCACAGGCCACCGCTACTCGGCGGGTCCCGTCGGTACGGCACTCCGTCAGCCGAAGTCGACCTGCCGATGGGTGTTCGCCAGGGCCACCACCATGCCGGCGCCGAACGGACCGAGACTGTCGAACAGCACCGACGTGCCGACGGCGACACCGTCCGCACCGATGTGGTGATCCGCCTCGACCCCGACCTCGGCGCCGACCGGCAGCCGCGACAGGGTCAGCGTGAGGTCGGCGTTGATGAATCCGACGCCCCGCTCGCTCCAGTTGGTGACCAGGCTCGTGCCCTCACCGACGATGGCGGTTCGCACGAACGGCGACGTCTCCTCGCCGAGGATGACCGGGAACTGTCTTGCCCACATGCGTTTACGGCTCGAGTTCTGATGTTCGGACCGTTTCCGCGACCAGCCGTCGGGATGGCCGTCGCTGCCGAACCAGGTCGGCGCGAAACCGGCCGTGGTGTCCGCGTGACCCGGCGGTGGCGTCGGATGCTCGTCGCGGGTCCACACCGTTCCGGGCGGCTGCTCCGACGGACGCAGGTACACGACGGTCGCGCGTGCGACCACGTCGTCGCCCTGCAGCATCTGCGCGTCGGCCACCCGGATGCGGTTGCCGTCGCGCACGAGCGTGGTCTCGACCGTCACCGGGTCGGTGCGCACCGGTTTGAACAGGTCGACGGTGAGCCGCGACGGCACCCAGTTCTCGACCGCGTGCCGGTTCTCGAGTTCCCGGGCGAACAGCCCGCACACGCACGGTCCGACGATCATGTCGGGCGACCAAGGACTGATCGCGATCTCGGTCGGCACGAACCGGCCGTCGACCTCCGTGAAATATCCGTGTTCCGTACGTCCCATGCCCCGCATTCTCCGCACCGCGCGTCCGGCGCGACGCAGCGGGTCCGGTCGAGCTCGGGATCGTCGACGGGTGGTCGAGGCCTTCCTGTCCGCCGATCGGGTTTCCGGAGGTGCCGGGCGTCCACACTGCCGGCGCGGACATCGATCGCCCGATCGGTACTCGCGATCGTCACTCCGTGGACGTGGGCCAGTAGTGGTCGTTCGCGGTGGCTCGAGCTCCGAAGATCGCCTGACCCACACGAACACAGTCCGCGCCTTCCTCGATGGCAACCTCGTAGTCGCCGGACATGCCCATCGACAGTTCCCCCGGACCGATGAGGGCGGGATCGGCGTCCCGGGCGCGGTCGCGGAGGGTGCGCAGAAGCCGAAAGCACTCACGGACCCGGGGCGTGTCGGCGGTGAACAGGGCCAATGTCATGAAACCTCGGACCCTCAGCGCCGTATAGCGCGGCAGTGCGGCGAGGAAAGCCGGCACGTCGGCCGGTTCCAGTCCGTACTTGGACTCTTCCGCCGAGGTGTTGACCTGCACATAGACGTCGAGGTAGCGCCCAACCCCCTGGAGACGGCGGTCGAGTACCTCGGCCACACGCAGGCTGTCCAAGGCTTGGAATTCGGCCGCGAAGGCGGCGACATCGCGCGCCTTGTTGGTCTGCAGGTGCCCGATGACCGACCATCGAACGTCGAGGTCGGCAAGGTTCCCCTGCTTGCGTTTGGCTTCCTGCACCTTGTTCTCACCGAGTTCACGACATCCCGCCTGCACCGCCAGACGGATTCTGTCCTCGCCGACGGTCTTGCTCACCGGCAGCAAACGGATGTCGGACGTGTCGCGACCCGATCGCTCGGCGGCCGCGGCGATACGGGCCCGCACCGAAGCGATGTTGCGCACAAAGTCGTCGATCGTTGCCGCCCGCGGGTACCCGGGCCCACTCGACGCATCGGATATACTTGGCATAGGTCAAACAGTACATGGTCTAGGCTAAATCGATGATCGGTGTGGCGGAAGGACATTCGAAGTGACGCGAATCGAGGGCAGAACGGCGGCCGAGATCGCCGGCAGCGTGCGTGCGCTGGTGGACTCCGGCTCGCTGCACGCCGGTGACGGACTGCCTCCGGTCCGCGAGCTGGCGAAGTCGCTCGGCGTGAACCGCAACACCGTGGTCGCCGCCTATCGTCAACTGGCCGTCGCGGGTGTCGCGATCACCAACCGGGGCGCGGGAACATCGATCGCTCCGCCCCCGACGTTTGTCGAGGAAGGCTTTGCGCCGGACACAGTTCTGCGCGATGTCAGCCACGGGAATCCGGACCGGAACCTTCTGCCCGATCCCTCGATGGTGCAACTGTCCTCGTCTCCACCGGTACTGTACGGCGAGTCCACAGTCGACCCGGGGCTGGGCGCGTGGGCAATGTCGCAGTTTGCCGCTGATCAGCCGCGCGAGTTCCGCCTGACGGTTACCAGCGGCGCTGTCGACGCGATCGAGAAGCTGCTGTCCCAGGCGCTCAGCCATGGCGATGCGGTCGCCCTGGAGGATCCCTGCTTCCTCACCAGCATCAACGCCGTTCGGCGGGCCGGCTACCGACCTGTTCCCGTCCCGGTCGACGACGAGGGGATGACCGCCGGCGGATTGCGTTCCGCACTGGAGGCAGGCGCCCGCGCCGTCGTATGCACACCCCGCGCCCACAATCCCACCGGAGTGAGCCTCACCCCGTCACGGGCTGCGGAACTACAGGACGCACTCGCCGACCATCCGCACGTGCTGGTCATCGAGGACGACCACTTCTCACTCCTTTCCCAGGCCCGCTACCACAGCATCGTCTCGGGCACCCATCAGCGGTGGGCGCTGGTGCGGTCGGTATCGAAGTTCCTCGGTCCCGACCTACGCGTCGCCCTGGTGGCGAGCGATCCGGGTACCGCGGATCGGTTCGCCGTACAGATCAGTGGCGGAACCAAGTGGGTGAGCCATCTTCTCCAGCGCACCGTGCAGGCGCTGCTCACCGACGAGACGGTGCAGGACCGAATCCACGCCGCCGCCGTTCACTATCACCGAGAGAACACACGATTCGTCGAACTTCTACGCGACCGCGGAATCACCGCCACCGGTGGCGATGGACTCAATATCTGGGTGAGTACCGGTGCCGACGCGCATGCCGTCGCCGGGCAGCTGATGCGTCGCGGCTGGATAGTCCGCACCGGAGACAGCTTCGCCCTCGGCACCGAGTCGGGTGCCGAACGCATTCGACTGACGGTCCACGAACTCGACACGGACGCCTCCGAGATGCTGGCCGATGCTCTCGCCAAGGCCGTGGCAGCCGCACACACAGGAGCAGGACTGTGACAACACACGTGACACCCCCCGATAGCCCAGTGATCGTGAACTCGTCGTCGAGGCTGAACGGAGTCCTCTATGACCTGCGGGGACCGGTACACGACCGCGCCGCCGAACTGGAGCGGCGCGGCCAAGAAGTCCTGCGCCTGAACATCGGGAACCCGGCTCCATTCGGGTTCGAGGCGCCCGAGGTCGTGGTCGACGCACTCCGGGACACGCTTCCCCATGCACACGGCTACTCCGAGTCGCAAGGGCTCGGCTCTGCCCGAGAAGCGATCCGGGACCACTATGCTGCCCGGCCCGGGTTCCCGGCTGCGGGTATCGACGACATTCTGATCGGCAACGGCGTCTCGGAGCTGGTAACCCTCACCCTGCAGGCTCTCCTCGAACCCGGTGACGAGGTGCTGATCCCCTCTCCGGACTACCCCTTGTGGACGGCGTCGACCGTGCTTGCCGGCGGAGTACCCCGACACTACCCGTGCGACGAAACAGCCGGATGGGCTCCCGACACAGAGGAATTGGGACGCATGGTGACGTCCCGCACCCGGGCGATCGTCATCATCAACCCCAACAACCCCACAGGTGCGGTGTACTCACGGCGCACGCTCGACGCCATCGCCGCTGTCGCTGACCGGCACGGGCTCCTCCTGCTCTCCGACGAGATCTACGACCGGATCGTCTACCCCGGGCACGTCCACATCAGCACTGCTCAGGTTGCGCCCATGCATCCCTGCATCACCTTCTCGGGACTGTCCAAGACCTCACGCGTCGCCGGCTATCGAGCCGGATGGGTTGTCGCTACCGGGTTCAGTCCCGACGACGGGTACCTTGCAGGACTGCGCCTACTGGCCTCGATGCGCATGTGCGCCTCCGTTCCCGCACAGCATGCGATCACCGCGGCGTTGCGGCACGACGATACGATCGCCGCGCTCCGGAGTCCGGGAGGACGGCTCTACGAACAGCGCGCGCTGGCGGTCCGACTATTGCAGGAGATTCCCGGAGTGACCTGCCACGAACCCGGAGGCGGTCTGTATGCCTTCCCTCGCATCGATCCTCACGTGCACGGAATCGTCGACGACGAACAACTCGTGCTCGACTTCCTCGACGCCGAGCACGTCCTGCTCGTCCACGGACGTGCGTTCAACTGGACTCGCCCCGACCACCTACGCATCGCCTTCCTTCCACACCCACCGGTACTCGCCGACGCCATGGACCGTTTCGCCCGGTTTCTCACCGGCTACCGGCAACACCCACACCGACCAGCGGCGTGAGGTCTACGAAACGCCGAACCGAGACACGAAAGGACGCGCATGACCGAAACACTTCGCACCGCATCCGCCTCGACAGGACCTGCGCTGATCACCGAGGTTCCGGGGCCGAAAAGCCGCGAGCTCCACAGCCGCAAGACGGCGGCGGTGCCGCGCGGAATCGGGAGCGCACTGCCGATCTATATCGATCACGCAGAAGGGCCGTGGCTCGTCGACGTCGATGGCAACAGGTTTCTGGACTTGGGTTGCGGCGCCGGCGTCAACATGGTCGGCCACCACCAGCAGAGCATCATCGATGCGGCGGCTGCGCAACTGAACCGGGTCACCCACACCCTGTTCGGCATCACGCCGTACGAGGGATACGTGCGCCTCGCCGAACGCCTGTCCGAGAAGACACCCGGGTCGCACGCGAAGAAGACCATGTTCGTCAACTCCGGCGCCGAAGCAGTCGAGAACGCCGTCAAGGTCGCCCGGGCGTATACGGGTCGGCGAGCAGTTGCGTCCTTGGACCACGGGTTCCACGGCCGCACCAATCTCACTCTCGCGATGAATCACCGGGCGGTCCCGTACGCGACCGGTTTCGGGCCGTTCGCGCCTGATATCCACCGGGTTCCGAACTCCTATCCGTTCCGGGACGGGCTCACGGGCCGGCAGGCTGCAGATCGGACGATTGCGTACCTGGAAGAACGCGTCGGCTCCGCGGACCTCGCCGCTCTCGTTGTCGAACCCATCCAGGGCGAGGGCGGATTCATCGTGCCCGCAGAAGGGTACCTACCTGCCCTGCAGGAATGGACCAACCGAAACGGCGTCGTCCTCGTCGCCGACGAGATCCAGTGCGGGCTCGGGCGGACCGGGACTTGGTTCGCCAGCGATCTGTTCGGCGTCGTTCCCGACGTGGTGCTCACCGCGAAGCAGATCGCCGCCGGCCTCCCGTTGGCCGGGGTCACCGGACGAGCAGAAATCATGGATGCTGCGGCAACCGGCGGCCTCGGCGGTACCTTCGGTGGAAATCCGGTGTCGATCGCCGCCGCGCACGCCGTCCTCGACCTTCTGGAAGACGAGGAGCAGTTCGCCGCTGCTCGCCGAATCGGCAACACCCTCACCGACGGCCTGCGTCGGATCGCCGAACACCACCCCGTCATCGGCGACGTCCGCGGGCATGGTGCGATGATCGCTTTCGAGTTGACCCGGCCGGGAACGACTCAACCGCTGCCCGGTAGCGCCGCGGCGATCAGCGAGCACGCGGCCCGCCGTGGCGTGGTCCTGATCACCGCAGGCAGCGACGGCAACGTCATCCGGTTCCTGCCGACTCTCGACGTCACCGACGATCTCCTCGAGTACGCGCTCACCGTGATCGACGACGCGCTGAATCGACACGACTGAGCCGCCGCCCCCACCTCGACAGGGCACCGCACCGCATGCTCGGGTCGCGTCGCAAAGCAGCCCGAGACAAGTCCAGATTCGTTGTCGACCAATGGAAATCGTACATGACCGAGCACAACACATTCGTTCTCGCGACGCACAACGCAACCAAAGTCGCCGAATACCGCTACATCACCGGATTGGTCCTGCCGGGGTGGACACCGGTTGCCTACGATGGTCCCGAGCCGGTCGAGGACGGGCTCAGCTTCCGTGACAACGCGCTCATCAAGGCACGCATTGCCGCCGCGCATTCCGGCCTGCCGGCTGTTGCCGATGATTCCGGACTATGCGTGGACGTACTCGGCGGCGCCCCCGGAGTATTCTCCGCCTACTGGGCCGGACACCGGAAGGACCTCATCGCCAACCGGAATCTGCTTCTCGACCAGCTCTCCGACGTCGCCGACCCCTACCGCACGGCACAATTCACTTCAGCACTCGCATTGGTCGATCCTCGTGGTACCGAATTCGTAGCCGAGGACCATTGGCCGGGCCGGTTGGCCCTGACGCCGGCAGGCGACGACGGATTCCCCTACGACTCCATCTTCATCCCGGACGGCCAAAGGCCCGGTCACGAGTGCACCGTCGCCGAGTGGGACACCGAGGAAAGGTACCGGCATTCGCACCGGGCCCGCGCACTCGAAACACTCGTTCCGGCACTCGCAACGCTGGCCGACGTCCATACGTGCAGATGAGGTGTCGACATCGTCCGACTACGACGACGCCTCCCAACCGCCCCGAACTCCCTACGCGAAGGCGTGATGATCACATGCTCGCAGTTGCCGCCAGTGCCGTTGATGAAGCGGGAACGCGCCTCGAGGGAATCATCCGGCGTACTCCACTCGAGCGAAATGCCCGGTTGTCGGATATGACGGGGTCGGAAGTCTGGCTGAAGAGGGAAGACCTACAGGTAGTGCGTTCGTACAAGCTGCGCGGCGCCTACAACTTCATAGTGCAGATCCAGGACGAGGTCCGGGATGTCGGAGTGGTCTGCGCCAGCGCAGGCAATCATGCTCAAGGTGTCGCCTGGGCGTGCAATCGTCTCGGCCTATCCAGCCGAATCTACGTGCCGCGCAACACGCCACGTCAGAAGCGCGAACGCATCCGAATCCTCGGCGGTGTCGCGGTCGAGATCATGGTGACTGGCGAGACATACGACCAGGCGTATCAGGCGGCATGTGCGCATGCTCGGGCGAGCGGCGCAATGCTGGTGCCGGCATTCGATGCGCCGCCCACCATCGCGGGGCAGGGAACCATCGCTCGTGAGATCGTCGAACAGCTCGGCGAGCTACCGGATCGGATAATCGTTCCGATCGGCGGAGGTGGGCTACTGGCAGGGATAGCGGCATGGTCTGCCGAAAATGCTCCCGAGACACAACTGATCGGAGTGGAGGCGGCAGGGGCCGCGTCGATGACAGCGGCGCTGTGCGCGGGACGCCCTGTGGCACTGGAATCGGTCGACACGTTCGTCGACGGCGCGGCCGTACGAACCGTGGGTTCGCACACTTTTCCGCTGATCCGCGACCACGTTGCACGAGTGACGACTGTCGACGAAGGCCGTGTTTGTTCCGAGATGCTGGCCATGTATCAGCACGACGGAATCATCGTCGAACCCGCCGGGGCCCTCGCCACCGCCTGCCTTGGGGATTCGGTCGCACCCGAACGTGGAGAGCTGACGGTCTGCGTCGTATCCGGGGGAAACAACGACGTCAGCCGCTACCGCGAGATCCTCGAACGCGCGCTGGTGCACGAGGGTCTCAAGCACTACTTTCTCGTCGATTTCCCACAGCAACCCGGAGCACTGCGCCGCTTCCTCGCCGACGTGCTGGGACCCGAAGACGACATCACTATGTTCGAATACGTCAAACGCAACAATCGGGAAACCGGCCCGGCGTTGGTTGGTATCCAGCTGAGAAGCCGTGACGGCCTCGACACCCTGCTCACTCGGATGGTGCACTCGCGCTGCGCGGTTCGTCGCATCGAACCGGATGATCCGCTGTTCCGCCTCGTCCGGTAGTACGTTCCTCGACGTGCGCCGGGGTGACTGCCTACGGAAGCAGCAGCAGCGGAAGTGAGCGGCAACTCCGTCGAAGGCCACAGCCGGTCGTCCGAACCCGAGAGAGCGATTTGGAACGCCCACCCACCTGTTACCATTATATATGAAGAGTTTGGATAACGTTACTCCCACCCTACCGGTATCGTTACCGCAGGCGGGCGGCGGCGTGTATCGCACCGGAAGCAGTCCCGCCCGACCGGACGCCGCAGCCGTGCCGACGCACTGGTACAACATCGCCGCCGACCTTCCGGAACCGATTCCCCCACATCTGAATCCCGCCACCGGCGATCCTGTGACCGCCGCCGAACTCGAGAACCTCTTTCCGGCGGCATTGGCGGCGCAGGAACTCAGCACGGACAGGTTCATCCTGATCCCCGAGCCGATCCGCGACGTCTACAAGTCATGGAGGGTTACCCCACTGCTGCGCGCCTCACGTCTGGAACGTGCACTGAACACCCGTGCACGCATCTATTTGAAGTATGAAGGCGCGAGCCCTGTCGGAAGTCACAAGCCCAACTCGGCTGTTGCGCAGGCGTATTACAACCAGAAGGCAGGAGTGGACAAGCTCACGACCGAGACTGGCGCAGGCCAGTGGGGCAGCGCTCTCGCGTTCGCGGGGGCGATGTTCGACCTGAACGTCGAGGTTTGGCAGGTGCGGGCCTCGTACGAGTCGAAGCCCTACCGGCGATACCTGATGGAACTGTACGGCGGGCGGGTGCATTCGAGTCCGTCCTCGCAGACTGCAACCGGCCGAGCGATTCTGAGCGACGACCCGAACACGCCAGGCAGCCTCGGCATGGCGGTCAGCGAAGCTGTCGAGGTGGCGCTCGCCGAACCTCGAGTGCGGTACGCATTGGGAAGCGTGCTCAATCACGTTGTTCTGCACCAGTCGGTGATCGGGCAGGAGGCTATCGCCCAGCTCCGCGAGCAAGGGGAAGCTACCGCAGATGTCGTGATCGGCTGTGCCGGAGGCGGGTCGAATCTGGCCGGACTCTCCTTCCCGTTTCTCCGAGAGGTGTTGACCGCCGATGCGTCGACACGTGTGATTGCAGCGGAGCCTTCCGCCTGTCCCTCGCTGACCCGGGGTGAGTACCGATACGACCACGGGGACTTCTCCGGCCTGACCCCGCTGATGAAGATGCACACACTCGGCAACGACTTCGTCCCCGACCCGATCCATGCCGGCGGGCTCCGCTATCACGGCATGGCACCCGCACTGAGTCATGTCGTGAACCTGGGTCTGGTCGAACCCGTTGCGATCCATCAGGATGCGGCATTCCATGCCGGAGTTCTCCTGGCCCGCACCGAGGGTTTGGTTCCGGCCCCGGAGTCCACTCACGCGCTGGCCGCAGCCTTTGCGTATCTGGACAGAACCAGCCGAGAAGAGACCGTTGTCATCGGTCTCTCGGGGCACGGGCAACTCGACCTGCCCGCCTACCACTCCATCCTGTCCGGCTGTTCACGGTGAACCACTTGTGCAACAACAGAAGAAGGCCTCACATGAATGACCACCTCAACGTCTCATTGGCTCACATCGACCCCGCAATCCAAGCGGTTCTCGACGACGAGCTCGATCGCGAACGCTCGTACTTGGAGATGATTGCCTCGGAGAACTTCGCTCCGATATCGGTGTTGGAATCGGCGGGTAGCGTGCTGACCAACAAATACGCCGAGGGATATCCGGGCCGCCGCTACTACGCCGGCTGCGGGCCTGTCGACGTGGCCGAAGAACTGGCGATCGAACGCGCAAAGGCGCTCTTCGGAGCGGAGTATGCGAACGTTCAACCCCACTCGGGTGCGACCGCGAATGCCGCGGTACTGTCCGCCATCGCGCAACCCGGGGACACGATCCTCGGACTCCGGCTCGATCACGGCGGACATCTCACCCACGGGATGCCACTGAACTTCTCCGGCAAACTCTACAACGTCGTCACCTACGGGCTTGATCGAAACTCGTCCCTCATCGAGATGGATCAGGTGCGCGACCTCGCTCTCGCACACCGACCGAAGGTCATTATCGCCGGATGGTCCGCTTACCCAAGGTATCTCGACTTCGCGGCCTTTCGCGAGATCGCGGATGAGGTCGGAGCACTCCTGTGGGTCGACATGGCACACTTCGCTGGACTGGTGGCCGCCGGATTGCACCCGAATCCTGTGCCCGTGGCCGATATCGTCTCGTCCACCAGCCACAAGACTCTCGGTGGCCCACGCGGCGGATTCATCCTCAGCAGGGATGACACCTACGCCAAGAGCCTGAACCGGAATGTGTTCCCTGGGCAGCAGGGCGGGCCACTCATGCATATCATCGCGGCGAAGGCCACCGCGTTCCTGCTTGCCGGTACGGAACCCTTCGCAGACAGACAGCGCCGAACCTTGGAAGGTGCTCGTATCGTGGCCGATCGGCTCCTAGCCCCGGATGCCCGAGCCAGCGGTATCGACGTACTCACCGGAGGGACGGACGTCCACCTGATCCTTGCGGATCTTCGTTCTTCCGAAATCGATGGCATCACCGCCGAGCGAGTCCTCCACGAAGTCGGTATCACCGCCAACCGGAACAGCATTCCTTTCGATCCCCGGCCGCCCTTGGTGACATCGGGCGTTCGACTCGGTACCCCTGCTCTCGCAACCCGTGGATTCGAAACCCTCGACTTCATCGAGACAGCCGACATCGTCGCCCACGCCCTTCAGCCAAAACCGGACATTCCCACACTACGAACCCGCACCAAGGCACTTGCAGAGAAGTACCCGCTCTACCCGGGACTGCCGCGGTAACGGGGTGAGTGGCCTTCCTGCTCCAGATGGGTCCGGGCAGGAAGGCCACGGACAGCCCAGCTCCAGTGGGTGCTGACGATTCCTCCGCTGCTCAGCTCGGTAGCCGACACGCGGCAGGCCGAGACTACTCGGATCGAAATCCCAACACCCGCAGGAACAGCGCTCGCAAAGACGGGGACTCAGCGTCCTTCGACGTGTACCCCAGGAAGGGTGAAGCTCGGTAAGGAATAGTCGACCCGAGAGGACGAGCAGACTAAACCGCTGTCCGGCTCGAACGTGCGCCGTGCACTCCCAGTACTTGAAGGACCCGAGCCCCCAGAGTGCTGAGTAGGCGCTCGCCGATCTCCTCAACCGATCCGGACGCATCCAGCTCAGCCACGACTGGCCCGTAGTGACCGAGTATCGTGTCCCGTTCCTTCTCATAGACATTGAGGCGATGCCGAATCACGGCGTCGGTATCGTCACCACGGCCACGGGACAGCAGTCGTGACGTCAGTTCCGCATTGTCGAGTATGAACTCGACAGCGTGATCGACCTTGGCTCCCCTGGTCTCGAGAATGGCGTCGAGGACACGCGCTTGATCATGTGTGCGAGGAAAACCGTCGAGAATGAATCCTTCCGCGGCATCACCTCTCGACAGTCGTTCCGAGACGACACGTTCAGCGACAACATCCGGGATGAGCTCACTTGCATCGGCGTACGACTTGACGGATTTACCCAGTCTGCTGCTGTTCGCGATGTGCCTGCGGAAGAGGTCTCCGGTCGAGATATGGGGAATCTTGAGGATGTCTGCCAGCCGATGAGCCTGCGTTCCCTTCCCGACGCCTGGCGGCCCGATCAGGATAATCCGCATACCGACTCTCCATTCAATCGATGATCGACCGTCATCAGCAGGGTTTGACACGCACGGTAATCGGGTGAAGCGGCAAGAGCTGACTACCCCTGCGAGCGGTGAACGCGGATCGGCTCGAAGACCGAGGGATCGACCAGCGTGGACGTGTCGCCGAGTTCGCGACCTTCCGCGACGTCGCGCAGCAGGCGGCGCATGATCTTGCCGGACCGGGTCTTCGGCAGTTCCGGCACGACGGAGATCTGCCGCGGCTTGGCGATCGGGGAGATCTCCACCGCGACGTGATCGCGCAG
>NZ_BCXI01000045.1 GCF_001895025.1 Rhodococcus zopfii NBRC 100606 = JCM 9919 | reverse complement strand
ACTAGCCGCCCAACGGCTCCGCGACGACGAACGCGCCCCCACCTCACCTTGGAGGTAGCGGCGCGTTCGTCGTCGAAGCCTCAGGCGCCTACGGGAATCAGAGGTTCCAGTCCCCGAGTCCGTCCCAGCCGTTCAGGACACCACCACCGGTGTTCTGCACGATGACCGGATCGCCCTTCTGGGCGTTCTCGAAGAACCACCTGCCGTCCTCGGTGCTGACGTTCAGGCAACCGTGGCTGGTGTTGGTGTTTCCCTGCGCCCACTCCGACCACGGAGCAGCGTGAACGAAGATGCCGCTGTTGGAGATTCGCGTCGCGTACTCGACATACGTGCGATAACCCTCCGGGGAGTCGACGGGCACCCCGTACGTGGACGAATCCATGTACATGTCGCGGAATCGCTCACCGACGATGTACGTGCCGTTGGGGGTTTCGTGCCCGGGCTTGCCGAAGGACGTCGGCATCGTTCGCACGACCTCGCCGTTGCGGGTCACCGTGATGGTCTTGGTGTTGTCGTCGGCCACGGCGATCTGCGCGTCACCGATCGTGAACGACGAGCGCGTGTCGCCGGCGGCGACGGTGACCTGCGTGTGGGCGGGCCAGAAGTCGAACGGCCGCCACCGCACCTGCCGGTCGGACGCCCAGTAGAAGTGGCCACCGACGGCCGGGGTGGTCTTGATCGAGATGGCGCGCTCGGCCGCCGCGCGGTCGCCGATCGGCTCGTTGAACCGGATGATGATCGGTTGGGCGACACCGACCGTCTCACCGTCGGCCGGGTTCACCGACGGCGCCGAGAACGGCGCCACCGGGGCGACCGGTGCCGCGGGAATCTGGCTGCCCGACCCGGGAACGAGACTGTCGAGACTCGGCACCTCCGGGCCACCCGGCCACAGCGGCGCCGCGGCGGCGGGCCCGGCGAACGCGAGTGCGGCGGCGGCAACACCGATCAGCGCGGTCGCGGCTCGTCCGGACCATCGTCCGGTCCGGTTCACAGCGGTCGCCCGCCCCTTCTTCAAGGACATGCTCCAACCCATCGTTAGACCGTGCGCTGCGACTCTGCCTGCCCCGATTGCAGCGCTTCGTGCCCACCCATTAGACACAGCGCTTCCGCGGACCGCCAATTGGGCAGCGCGCCCCACACCCCGATATCCGCGTATTTGCGCAGGTCGCAGGCGTTCAGGCCTCCAGTCGAGAGGCCTCGAGCATTTCGGCGATCGACACGAACTTCTGCCTCGGCTTACCGGCCGCGGCTCCACGCGAGCGCTCCTGCTTGTCGATCTTCTGCCAACCGCTGTAGTCGACGAATCCGGGACGGCGCTCCGCGACGAGCGTCGCCAGCTTCTCCCGGTCCTCGGCCGGGGGGGCGAGGCGCCCTGCGACGAAATCGTCGATGAGCCGCTCGACGGTCTGCGCCGAGCACTGCTTGTTCGTACCGATCACGCCGCTCGGGCCCCGCTTGATCCAACCGGCGGTGTAGACGCCTGTGAGCGGCTCGCTCGTCTGCGGGTCGACGACGCGCCCCTCCACGTTGGGGATCACGCCGCGCCGCTCGTCGAAGGGCAGATCCGCGACCGGCGTTCCGCGGTAGCCGATCGACCGCAGCACCAGACCGGTCTCGAGCGTCTCACGTTCACCGGTGGGCCGGGCCTCGAGCCGTCCGTCGGCATCGATGAGCTCGTTGCGTTCGAGGGTGATCGACTCGACCTTGCCGTCGCCGCCGATCTCCACCGGCGAGGCGAGGTAGCGCAGCACGATCCTCTTGTTGCCCTCGGTGGGCGTGCGCCGTGCGAATCCTTCGGCCTGCTCGACCTTGAGGGCGATGCGCGGCTCGCACTCGGGGTCGTCGAGAAGCGCGCGGCTGGCAGGATCGAGCTCGACTTCGGCCGGATCGACGATCACGTCGATCCCGCGAAGTTGCCCGAGCGCGAGCAGTTCCGGATTCGTGTACGCGGCCTGAGCCGGACCGCGACGACCCACGACGACGACCTCGCGGATGTTCGAATTGCGCAGGGCCTCCACGGCGTGGTCTGCCATGTCGGTGCGAGCGAGGACCTCCGGATCCATCACGAGCGCGCGGGCGACGTCGAGCGCGACGTTGCCGTTGCCGATGATCACCGCGCGCTCGCCGGACAGGTCGAACTTCCGGTCCGCGTAGTCGGGGTGGCCGTTGTACCAGGAAACGAACTCCGTTGCGGCGTGCGAACCGGGCAGATCCTCACCCGGGACATCCAGCCGCCGGTCACCGGCGGCACCGACCGCGTAGATCACGGCGTGGTGGTGGGCGAGCAGTTCGTCGTGACTGACGTGGGTGCCGACCTCGACGTCGAAGTAGCACTGGGTGTTCTTGTGGCCGATAGCGCTGCGGAACAGATCACCGACCGCCTTGGTGCTCTTGTGATCCGGCGCGACACCGGCTCGGACGAGGCCGTACGGCGTGGGGAGTCGGTCGAAGATGTCGACCTCGACGCGAGGACGGGACGTCAGTTCCATCGCGGCGTAACAGGCGGCGGGACCGGATCCGACGATCGCGACCCGTAGTGTGCCCAGGTCCGCGGGGATCTTCCTGCGCTCACGGAGTTCCGGCCAGTCCGGGCCGATCGGGAAACGCTCGTAGTAGTCGGCGGCGATTCTCAGGTAGGGCTCGTGTTCGGCGGCCAGTTCGTTGTCCGCGGAGATCGCGTCGACCGGGCATTCGTCCACGCAGGCACCGCAGTCGATGCAGGTCTCCGGATCGATGTAGAGCAGCTCGGTGGTGGCGAATTGCGGTTCGTCGGGCGTCGGGTGAATGCAGTTGACCGGACAAACCTCGACGCACGACGCATCGTTGCAACACGCCTGGGTGATCACATAAGCCACGGGTATACCTGCCTGAGAGTGCCGGTGTAATGCGACGTTTCGCGTCCAGACTATAACGTGTTGCAGTCGTGGTCGAGACTTGCCGATCTCCGGCCGTGTGCAGATTCCCTACGTGCTTCCGGCGCACGACCGGAGGCGTACCCCGCGGTCTACTCCTCGAACTCGTCCCCCGACTCGATCCGGAAACCGATCTTGAGGGTGACCTGCACATGCGCGACCGCACCGTCGTCTATGTGGCCGCGCACGTTCACCACTTCGAACCATTCGAGATGCCGCGTCGTCTCGCCGGCCCGCGCTACTGCTCTCGCGATGGCATCGTCGACGCCTTCGGTCGACGACCCGACCACCTCGATGACTCGGTAGACATGGCTCATTGTGGTGCCTCCCTTCATACCAGACACAGCACCTGTATCCAATAGTGCGAGCACACCCCCTCCCCCGTCCGCGAAACGCGCGAAACCACAAATGTCACAACGCGACAGCGCGCACTATCGCATCGCGACAGCGTCCGCTACCGCGAGGCGGCAGCGACCGGACAGACCGGGGTGCGAGAGGCACGAAACGTGAATCGGGACGAACGGCCGTGTGTCAGGCCCTCCGGGCCAACTCGCGTGCCAGCGGGCCGAGCCGCGCCAGGCGCAGATCGCCCAGCGGCATCGCACCGGCTCCGAGCCGATTGGTGGTGAACGCCAACGACAGTCCGTTCTCGAGGTCCGCGAACGCCCCCGATCCGCCGACGCCGTAGTGGCCGAGCGCCCCGCGCGGGCGCTCCAGGCTCGCGAACAACGGCTGGTGGTAGCCCAGACGCCAGGCCATCGGCACCCCGAGCACGTAATCGCGGCCGCGCACCCGGACCTCGTCCATCGCCGCGATCGTCTCCGGCTTCAGGAAGCACCTGCCGTCGATGGTGCCGCCGGCCGCGATCGCACCGTACATCCGGGCGAGGGCGCGCGCCGTGAACACCCCGTTCCAGCCGGGCATCACCGAGTCGTGCACCGCGGGGTTGCGGACGAGATCGTCGAAACCGTCGGGCATCGCAGCCTCCGCGAGGCCGCGCATCGGCGCGACCTTCGACAGCACCGACGCACTGAGCTCCCAGTGGAGCCCGGCGGGGTTGATGCGGGGGAACAGCTTCGCGATACGCGGCCGCTCCGACGTCGGTACGCGATACCAGAAGTCAGGATTCCCGAGGGGTTCGGAGATCTCGCGCCGCACCACTTCCTCGAACGGCAGTCCCGTTGCCCGCCGGACGATCTCCGCGACCAGCCATCCGTAGGTGACCGCGTGGTAGCCGGTGCCCTGCAGGCGCCGGCGGTCCGGGCGGGCCGCGGCGAGCGCGGCGACCGTCGCGTCGTAGTCGAGGATTCCGTCTCGTCCGGGAACGAGTCCTCGGACCCGATGCAGACCGGCGCGGTGTGTCAGCACGTCCGCGACGGTGATCGACTCCTTGCCTGCGGCGGCGAACTCCGGCCAGTACTGCGCGACGGGAGCGAAGTAGTCGATGATCCCGCGCTCCGCGAGCCGGTGCACGACCGTCGAGGCCACACCCTTGCCCGTCGAGAAGGACAGGGACATGGTGTCGCGGTTCCAGCGCCGGTCCGGACCCGACCAACCCGCCCAGACGTCGAGGACCTTCTCGCCGTGGAGGTAGGCGGAGAGGGCACCGCCGCCGTCCTGAGGCTGCCGGTACATCGCGAAGAAGCGGTCGGCGAGCGGCAGGAATCGCGGGTCCACGTGCATCTCGGTCGGCGGCCGCTGTTCGGCCTCGTCGTCGAGCCGCACCTCCGTCAGCATCGTCATCGCAATCTCCCATCCCGGCAATTCCGACAGACTATGTGTCGGACGGCATCCACGGAAGGCTTGATTCCACTGGCAGGACGCGATATGAGCAGTCAGGGCGTCGCGTACCGGAAGGTCCCGATCACGACGCAACTGCGGCCCGTCGCAAAGTTCACCGCCGCCGACGCCGCGCCCTCACACAGCATCGGATCGGCGCCGTCACCCACATACGCCTGCGATTGCGGCCCTGCCAGCACGACCGCCGCTGCCGGATCGTCGAGGACGCCCAGCGCGAGAGCATCGGCGCCGAAACCGACCGCCGCAAGCTGTCCGCCGCGGCTCTCGCCCGCGCCCACCCCTCCGGACAACCCGGCGCCGATCACGAACGCACCCGAGCTGGCGTCGGCGAACCCGACACCACCGTCGCTGTAGCCCCACGCTCCGCTCGTCGCGTCCGTGTTCGCGCCGCACCCGGTGGTGCCGTCGATCTCGACGATCGACGCCGGAGCGCCCGGGGGCGCCGCGCAGGTCAGAGCCTGCGCAGGTCCCGCTGAAAGAAAGGTGCCGGCGATTGCCGCGGAAACGACCGCGACCGCTCCACTCAGTGCACGTATAGGAATCCAGGGACACGTCACCGTGGTAGTCCTCCTCGGAGCCGACGGCGATCTGTTCTGCCGAACAGTCTACGGAGGTCCGGTCAGGTGCCACTCACGGCAAACGTAACGACCCGAATGCGATTTCGGGAACGGCAGGAGCCGCGTTCAACCCCGCGCCGCGTCCTTCCGGTCGGTGTCGCGGCGGTCGGTGTCGCGCGACGGCTGCACCCGCTTCGGTTCGCCGGGCATCTTCGGATGGGTGGGCGGATACGGTAGATCGCCGAGACCGGCGGCCGCGTCACGCTCGGCCATCTCGAGCAACACGTCGAGCGGATGCGCGGTGTCGTCGAGCCCGGCCATCGGGTCGCCGCGGCGAGCCAGCAGATCGGGGACGGTCGCGATCGTGAAGTCGTCCGGCTCCGCGTCGGCCAGCTCGTCCCACGTCAACGGCGTCGACACCGTCGCAGTCGGGGTGCGACGCACCGAGTACGCGGACGCGATGGTCTTGTCGCGGGCGTTCTGGTTGTAGTCGAGGAAGATCCGCTCGCCGCGTTCCTCCTTCCACCACGCGGTCGTCGCGCGACCGCCGCTCCGGCGTTCGATCTCGCGCATCAGTGCGATCCCGGCGCGGCGCACCCCGACGAAGTCCCAGTCGGGAACGATCCGCAGGTACACGTGCAGACCCCGGCCCCCGGACGTCTTCGGGAACCCGGCCAGCCCCAGCTCGTCGAGGAGAGGCCGCACCACCTCGAGCGCGATCGCACGCGCGTCACCGAAATCGGTGCCGGGTTGCGGATCCAGGTCGATACGCAGCTCGTCGGGCCGGTCGACGTCGGGGCATCGCACCGCCCACGGGTGGAACGTCACCGTGCCCAGGTTTGCCGCCCACACGATGTCCGCCGCGGACCGCACGTGCAGCACATCGGCCTTCCGTCCGGACGGGAACGTGACCTCGCAGGTGCCGACGTGGTCGGGGTGCCGCGCCGGGACCCGCTTCTGATAGATCTCCTCCCCCTCGATACCGTCGGGGAAGCGCTGCAGGTGGGTGGGGCGATCCCGCAGCGCGGTCAGAAGGGGAGCGTCCCCGGTCGCGACGGTCCGGTAGTACTCGACGAGGTGCCGTTTCGTGCCCCCGGCGGCACCGAGCCGCGGGAAATACACCTTGTCCGGGTTCGACAGCCGCACGGCGATGCCGTCGACGTCGAGTTCCTCCGCCGGGGACCGCCTGGCCGTGCCCGCCACCGGTCAGCCTTCCGATCGGTCGAGAACGTCGGCCAGGTCGTACCGCACGGGAACCTCCAGTTGGTCGTAGGTGCAGCTCTTCGGGTCCCGGTCGGGACGCCAGCGCAGGAACCTCGCGGCGTGCCGGAAGCGCAGACCGCCCTCGACCGTGCCTTCCATCTGGTCGTAGGCGACCTCGAGGACCCGCTCGGGGCGCAACGGCACCCAGCTGCGGTCGGTTGCGGACCGCCACCGGGTCGGTTCGCCCTCGGCGACGACGTCGGCTCCGACGCGCAGCGGTTCGAGTTCGGCGAGCAGCTCCTGCCTGCGCTGTGCGGTGAACGCCGATGCCCCGCCGACCATCACGAGCTCGCCGTCGTGGAACAGACCCAACAGCAGCGACCCGACGCCGTCGATGCTCTTGTGCCTGCGATATCCGGCGAGCACACAGTCCGCGGTTCGTGCGTGCTTGACCTTCACCATCTCCCGCTTGTCCGGCAGGTACAGGCTGTCGAGGCGTTTGGCGACCACACCGTCGAGACCGGCACCTTCGAACTCCTCGAACCAGCGCTGCGCGGTCGCCGCCTCCCCGGTCGCCACCGTGACGTGGCAGCTCGGACCACCGCCGGCGATCTCCCTCAACCGGTTTCGCCGATCCCGGAACGGAACGTCCATCAGGTTCTCGTCGTCGATCGCGACGAGATCGAATCCGACGAACTGCGCGGGTGTCTGTTCGGCCAGCAACGCGACCCGGCTCGCGGCCGGGTGGATCCGCTCGGACAGTGACTGCCAGTCCAGCCGGGTGCGACCGTCACGTTCGAACGGCACGACGATCTCTCCGTCGACGACGCACCTGCCCGGCAACTCTGCGCGCACGGCGTCGGCCAGTTCCGGGAAGTACCGGACCAGGTCCTTACCGCCGCGAGAGGAGAACACCACCTCGTCGCCGTCTCGGAACACCAGGGCCCGGAACCCGTCCCATTTCGGTTCGTAGGACCATTCCGCCGGCCCGTCGGCAGGCTGCGGCGGCACCGCCGAGACGGCCTTCGCGAGCATCGGAGCGAGCGGCGGAGCCACTGGAAGATCCACCGCACCATGGTGGCATCCGCCGGTCGGCCCCGCCCTCCATTGAGGCGAATCCGCGCGATTCCGTACGCTCCGTCCATGGGCATCTTTCGTCGGGCTTGCGCCATCGCGGCAGTGTCGTGCGCGGCCGTCTTCTCCCTGAGCGCCTGCGGGTCCGACATCAACCCCGTCGCGGTACCGGAATCCGGTGCGGCCGCCGCTCCGACCACGGCACCGTCCTCGTCGAAAACCACGACCGCGACGTCGCCGTCGTCGTCGTCCGACGCGGACCTGGACATCGACGTCGAGATCGGGGACTGCGTGAATCTCGGCGGCACCGTCGACGACGCCGTGATCGACAACGCCACCTGCGGCAGCAGGGAGTCGAACTACAAGGTGGTCGGCAAGGTCGGCTCCAGCGACGAATGCGTGTCCGACATCGACCAGACGTACTACGAGACGCTCGGCGGCGTCGAGACAGGCGCGCTGTGCCTCGACATCGACTGGGTCGTGGGAACGTGCATGGAACTCGACGGCAAGAACCCCGTGCGCGTCGACTGCAACGACCCGGCCGCAGAGGGTGAGAAGGTCACCGAGATCCTGCAGAACAGCGACGACGTCGAGGACTGCACGATCTCGGAGGGCGGTTTCGTCTACAACGAGCGCCGTTTCGTGGTCTGCACCGATTCGCTGTAGTTCTACAGCCAGCCGCGCCGGCGGAATATCCCGAACAGGCTGCAGCAGGTGATCACCATCATCAGCAGGGCAAACGGATACCCGCCGACCCAGTGCAGTTCCGGCATGTGATCGAAGTTCATGCCGTACACGGTTCCGATGAGGGTGGGCGCGAACAGGATCGCCGCCCACGCCGACACCTTCTTGATCTCCTCGTTCTGCGTGTAGCTCGCCCGAGTCAGGTTCCGCATCTCCTCGTTCTGCATCTGCGAGACGAGGGTCGCGTTGACGGTGAGAATGTTGCCGAGCAACTGCCGGAACCCGTCGACCTGTTCCACGACGGCGGTCGCGTGGTCGGTCACGTCCCGCAGGTACTTCTGCAGTTCCTCGTCGATGCGGTACTTCCCGAATCCGGCGGACAATCCACTGAGTACAGCGAGCAGCGGCTTGGCTGCCCGCTGGAACTCGATGACCTCGCGGGACAACTCGTAGATGCGCCGCGACACCTTCGGGTCACCGCTGAACACTTCGGTCTCGATCTCGTCGATGTCGTTCTGCAGACCCGCAACGACCGGTGCGTAGCCGTCGACGACCGCGTCGAGGATCGCGTACAGCACCGCTTCCGGCCCGCGGCGCAGCAGTTCGGGGTCGTGTTCCATCCGGCTGCGGACGGCCGACAGGTCGGGTGATTCGCTGTGCCGGACGGTGAGCACGAACGTCGGGCCCACGAACACGTGCAGTTCACCGAAGTCGACGCGTTCGGATTCGTCGACGTATCGTGCGGCTCGCAGCACCACGAACAACGTGTCGCCGTACCGTTCGAGCTTGGGCCGCTGATGCGCGACGATCGCGTCCTCGACGGCGAGTTCGTGGAATCCGAACTGCTCGGCCGCCTCGTGCAGCTGGGTATCGCTGGGCCGGTACATCCCGATCCAGGCCATCGACCCGTCGTCCGGCAGGTGGTTCAGCGCGTCGGCGAGGGTTGCCGGGGACGTCGTCCGGCGGCCGTCCCGGTACACCGCGCTGTCGACGATGCTGCTCTCGGCGCGGGAGCCGGACCGGTCCACCGGCACCGGGACGCGGGTGTGCAGCGGCGCACCGAGGTTGTCGCTCTCGCCGAAGCCACCGGAGGCGGGCACGGCGCGGCGTGGCGGGAGGGCACGGACAGGACGGTTCCGGAACATGGCGGCACGGCTTTCGCAGGACGAGATCGGCAGCGGGACCAGTCCCGCCCGGGATGTACGCGGACAGCAGTGCCGCACACGACCGCTGCGTGCCGGGACTGCTGTCAGTCGGTACTGGGAGGTTGACTGCTCATCAGAGCACCACCTCCTCTTCCTCGTCCGGCATGCGAGCCGGGTCGTCGACCACCGAGCAGCGTACGCCTGCACCTCACCGCGATGCCATTCGGCGAGCCTGTCGGTGCCACCGGACACAATGCGTCCAGTAGCACCCGCTCACGGCACGACAACACCCCGGAGGTCCTTGACGATGCGCTGGCCCGACCGCCCGATCTGTGCATTCGACCTCGAGACGACCGATCGCGACCCGAGGACCGCGCGCATCGTGTCGGCGTGTGTCGCGACGTTCGACGGTGACCGGGTCGAGTCGAGAACGTGGCTGCTCGACCCCGGGATCCCGATCCCGGACGAGACCGTCGCGATCCACGGAATCACCACCGAGCGTGCCCGCGCCGAGGGGCAGGACTACGCGAGCGGATATGCGCAGATCCGGGAGGCGCTGTGCGAGGCGTGGGTGCGCGACCACATCGTCGTCGCGTTCAACGCGAGTTACGACCTGACGGTGATCGACGCGGAAGGTCGCCGGCTGGGTCTGGCCCCGCTGGTGACGGGCACGGTCGTCGACCCCTACGTGATCGATCGGGAGATGGACCGGTCGCGGTCGGGAAAGCGCACGCTGCAGGCGGTGTGCGAGGCGTACGGGGTCGTGCTCGCGGCGGCGCACGAGGCCGAAGCCGACGCGCTGGCCGCCGGGCTTCTCACCCGCGCGATCGTCGAGCGCTTCCCGCAACTCGCCGAGCTGGACATCATGGCCGACCAAGCGGCGTGGCACGCCGAGCGGCAGCGCAACTTCGCCGAGTACCTGCGTGAGCTGGGCCGCGAAACCTCCGACGTCGACGGGGCTTGGCCGATCCGCGGCACCGCCTGACCTGTCACCGGCTCAGGACGCCGTCATGGAATCGGCCCCGTCACGGAATCAGTCCCTGCCGGCGCGCTTCGACGACGGCCTCGTGGCGGCTGTGCACGTCGAGCTTGCCCATGAGATTCCGCATGTAGCTCTTGACCGTTTCGAGGCTCAGTGACAGTCGCTCGGCGATCTCCGCGTTGCGGCATCCCAGCGCGACATATCCGAGCACGTCACGTTCGCGTTCGGACAGCTGCACCCGCGCGGCGGTCGGTGTCCGGCCGGCGGTCAGGGTGCGCAGCTTCTCCCCGACAGCGCGCAACTGGGCTTCCAGCGCCGGGTCCGCCGTGTGCGCCGCGATCTCCCGCAGCGCCAGATAGCTCTCGGTAATGCCCTCCGACACCGACGCCGAGACTCCCGCGGATCCCGCGACCGCGTCCCGTGCGTTCTCGAGGAGTTCGATGCGACGATCCACCTCGTCCCGGATCTCGATCTCGCGGGCCAGCGCCCGCGCACCGGCCATCACCTGTTCGGCGACCGTGTCGCCGATCGGCATGTTGACCCGCAGACCGCCGTACATCGTCGCCCGGGTACGTCCGCGCACGACGACGGGCGCGGCCAGCAGCGATTCGATGCCTTCGCCGGCGACCTGCGGGTCGTAGTCGTGGGTGATGCGGTCGGAAACGAAATAGTCGGCGATCGAGACCGGTCGCTGTTCCGCGATGGCCCGGCCTCCGACACCGCATTCCGAGCTGATGACGAGGTTGCGCAGGATGTTGCTGCGGGTACCGACGAAACCGGACAGGATCATGTCCTGGCCGTGGACGGCACCGCCGAACAGGATGGGCAGCCCGGTGGAGATCTGCAGCAGTCGCAGTTGCGCGCGCAGTGCGTCGTCGTCGCTGGGCCGGAGCCTGCCGCTCGGTTCGGGATCGGTCCGCGCGCTGTTCATCGACTAATCCTTCCGGCAGCAAACCGCTCGACTACCCACTTCAGAGGGTAGCGGGGTGCCGATCGTGACCCATAGCCTCCAGGCAAATCGGTGTTGCTGCCATCACAACAGCACTCCATTCCCCGTAAAGCCCACGTCCACGGAGGTCATCGTGTCCACGCCGACGGCGCACACCGCCAACCACTCTCCGCTCAGTCCGCTGCGGTTCCTGGAACGGTCCGCGTCCGTGTTCCCGGATCGGGTCGCCATCGTGCACGGCGACCGGCGCTACTCGTACGCCGAGTTCGCCGCGGAGACGCAGCGGTTCGCGCAGGCCCTGCGCGCCCGTATCCAGCCCGGCGACCGTGTCGCGTTCCTGGCCCCGAACGTGCCGGAACTGTTGATCGCGCACTTCGCGGTGCCGCTGGCCGGTGGTGTTCTCATCGCGCTCAACTCCCGGCTGGCCGGACCGGAACTCGAGTACATCCTGAACCACTCGGAGAGCTCGCTGCTGTTCGTCGATTCCGAACTGGTCGGGTCGGTGTCCGGGGTGAAGGAGAACGTGCCGTCCGTCGGCCACATCATCGAGGTGCCGGACTCGACGGTGCCTGATCCGGACGTGCCCGCCGGTGTCGTCACCGGACGCTACGACGAGTTCCTCGCGTCCGCCGACACCGATGCGTCGCCGCTGCCGTGGACGGTCGACGACGAACTGCAGGTCATCGCGATCAACTACACGTCGGGCACCACCGGAAAGCCCAAGGGCGTGATGTACACCCATCGCGGGGCCTATCTCAACTCGTTCGGCGAGACCTTCCACAACGGATTCGACGGTAAGACGAAGTATCTGTGGACGTTGCCGATGTTCCACTGCAACGGCTGGTGCACCCCGTGGGCGGTCACCGCTGCCGGCGGCACCCACATCTGCCTGCGCGCGGTGCGGGCCGATGCCGTGTGGGACGCCATCGACACCCTCGGCGTCACCAACCTGTGCGGTGCCCCTGCGGTGTGCTCGACGATCGCGAACGCCGAACAGGCCCATGCCCTGGACCGGCCGCTGCGGATCACCACGGCCGGTGCTCCGCCGTCGCCGACGGTGATCGCGCAGCTCGACGCGATCGGTATCACCGTCGTGCACGTGTACGGGCTGACCGAGGTGTACGGGCCGTACACGATCTGTGAGTACCAGGAGGCCTGGGACGACAAGCCCGCCGAGGAACGGGCGGCGCTGCTGTCGCGGCAGGGCGTGGGCATGTTGCAGGCGGAGAACGCGCGCGTCGTCGATCCGGAGATGAACGACGTGCCCGCGGACGGGCAGACGATGGGCGAGATCGTGCTGCGCGGCAACAACGTGATGCTCGGCTACTACAAGGACCCGGAGGCCACGGCCGAGGCGTTCGCGGGCGGCTGGTTCCACACCGGTGACCTCGGCGTCATGTATCCCGACGGCTACATCCAGCTCAAGGACCGGGCGAAGGACATCATCATCTCCGGCGGCGAGAACATCTCGACGGTCGAGGTGGAGCAGGCGATCGTCAACCACCCGGCGGTGCTGGACGTCGCCGTGGTCGGGGTGCCCGACGAGAAGTGGGGCGAGCGGCCGCGGGCGTTCGTGATCCGCAAGAAGGGTGAGTCGGTCACCGCCGAGGAGATCATCGCGCACGTACGCGCGCAGCTCGCCGGCTACAAGGTGCCGCGCGACATCGTGTTCCCGCACGACCTGCCGCGCACGCCGACCGGCAAGATCCTCAAGTTCGAATTGCGGGCTTCGAACAACGCTCAGGCGTGACCTTGGATAATCGACAACCATGACCTCTGGATCCGGCACTGTGCGACGCTCCGAGTCGACGGGACCCGACCCCGCCCAGTTCCGGGTACACGTGGTCACTCAGGCCATCCGATTGTTCTCCGAGCACGGCTACGAGTCGACGACGGTCGAGCAGATCGCGTCGGCCGCCGGAGTGTCCCGGCGCACCTTCTTCCGGCAGTTCCGGTCGAAGGAGGACGTGATCTTCGCCGACCACGAGTCACTGCTCGAGCAGGTCGCCGCCTATCTGTCGCGCGAGTTCGACGACCCGTGGGCGGCGACCTGCGAGGCCGCGCAGGTGGTGTTCCGGCATTTCCGGGATCGGAGGGAGCTCGCGGTGTGGCGGTATCGGGTGGTGCAGCGGGTGCCCGCGCTGCGCGACCGCGAACTCGTCACCACTTATCGGTACGAGCGGCTGTTCACCGAATTCCTGCGGTCCGCGGTGCCGGGTGAGAAACCGGTCCGGATCGTCAGTTACGCGGCGGCGATCACGTCGGCACACAACTATCTGCTGCGGGCGATGATCCGCGGGGACGAGACCGCGACCGCCGAGGCGCTCTCCCGCGAGTTGTTCGAGCTCCGGCTCACATTCGGGGTGGTGCCCGGCCTCGAAGCGACGGCGGCGGTCACGACACCGCGTGCCGTGACGGTCCTGACCTACCCCGTGGGCATCTCACCCGAGGAGATCGCCGAGCAGGTACGCCGCCAGCTCGGCAGCTGACCTGCGGGCCCGTGCGCGTTTCCGGTAGCACCGGCTACCAGAAGCGCGCACGACCTCATCATTGACCTGGCACTGAGTGCCGTGGTTAGAATTGGACGATTCCGTGATGTCATACGCCTGCTACTCGATACAGTGGGCGCGGATACACCCTCACGAATGGCACCGCGTGCCGATAGGAGTTCCACCCGCATGGCTCTCAACGCCGATTTCGACCTGTTCAAGCTCAGCGAGGAGCACGACGCGCTGCGTGAGGCCATCCGCGCGCTGTCCGAGAAGGAGATCGCCCCCTACGCCAAGGAGGTGGACGAGAACTCCCGCTTCCCGCAGGAAGCCCTCGACGCCCTCAACAAGTCCGGGTTCAACGCCATCCACGTGCCCGAGCAGTTCGAGGGCCAGGGCGCCGATTCGATCGCCGCGTGCATCGTCATCGAAGAGGTCGCTCGCGTGTGCGGCTCGTCGTCGCTGATCCCCGCCGTGAACAAGCTGGGCACCATGGGCCTGATCCTGCGCGGCTCCGACGAGCTCAAGGCGAAGGTGCTGCCGGACATCGTCAACGGTGCGATGGCGTCCTACGCGCTGTCCGAGCGTGAGGCCGGCTCCGACGCCGCGTCGATGCGCACCCGCGCGAAGGCCGACGGCGACGACTGGATCCTCAACGGCTCCAAGTGCTGGATCACCAACGGCGGCAAGTCCACCTGGTACACGGTCATGGCCGTCACCGATCCCGACAAGGGCGCCAACGGCATCTCCTCGTTCATGGTGCACAAGGACGACGAGGGCTTCGTCGTCGGACCGAAGGAGAAGAAGCTCGGCATCAAGGGCTCCCCCACCGCCGAGCTGTACTTCGAGAACTGCCGCATCCCCGGCGACCGCATGGTCGGCGAACCCGGCACCGGCTTCAAGACCGCGCTGGCGACCCTTGACCACACCCGCCCGACCATCGGCGCGCAGGCCGTCGGCATCGCCCAGGGCGCGCTCGACGCGGCGATCGCCTACACCAAGGACCGCAAGCAGTTCGGCCGTCCGATCTCCGACAACCAGGGTGTGCAGTTCATGCTCGCCGACATGGCGATGAAGGTCGAGGCCGCCCGCCTGATGGTCTACACCTCCGCCGCTCGCGCCGAGCGCGGCGAGGGCAACCTCGGCTTCATCTCCGCAGCCGCCAAGTGCTTCGCTTCCGATGTCGCCATGGAGGTCACCACCGACGCCGTGCAGCTGTTCGGCGGCGCCGGCTACACCACCGACTTCCCGGTCGAGCGCATGATGCGCGACGCCAAGATCACTCAGATCTACGAAGGTACCAACCAGATCCAGCGCGTCGTCATGTCCCGCGCGCTGCTCCGCTGAATCTGTCGCAGTACCTTCATCTCGACAGAGTTTCGTCTCCGAGGAGTATTTCCGTGGCAATTGAACTGGTAGGCGTGGTCGGCGGCGGCACGATGGGCGCCGGCATCGCAGAGGTGTGCGCCAAGGCCGGCAGTGAAGTGATTGTGCTCGAAACAAGCGAAGAGTTCGCCGCCAAGGCGCTCGAGCGGGTCACCACTTCGATCAACAAGGGCGTCGCCCGCGGCAAGATCACCCAGGAGGACGCCGACGCCGCCGTCGCGCGGGTCCGCGTCACCACCGACATGGCCGATCTCGCCGACCGCGACCTCGTCATCGAAGCCGCACCCGAGATCGAGTCACTCAAGGCCGACATCTTCGCCAAGCTCGACGCGGTCGTGAAGCCGGGCGCCATCCTGGCGACGAACACGTCGTCGCTCGCGGTCATCAAGATGGCCCAGGCGACGTCGCGTCCCGGCCAGGTCGTCGGCGTCCACTTCTTCAATCCGGTGCCGGTGATGCCGCTGGTCGAGGTCATCTCCGCCCTCACCACCGACGAAGAAGCCGCGAACGTCGTCTACGACTACGTCAAGAACACCCTCGGCAAGACGGCGGTCCGTGCGGGCGACCGCGCCGGCTTCATCGTCAACGCCCTTCTCATCCCGTACCTGTGCCAGGCGGTGCGGATGCTCGAGTCGGGCTACGCGACGAAGGAAGACATCGACGACGCGATGAAGGGCGGCTGCGGCTACCCGATGGGCCCGCTCACGCTGCTCGACACCGTCGGCCTCGACGTCGCGCTCAACGCGGCACAGTCGCTGTACGACGAGTTCGCCGAGCCGCACCTCGCACCGCCGGCGCTGCTGCGCCGCATGGTCGACGCGGGTCGCCTCGGCCGCAAGACCGGCGAGGGCTTCTACAGCTACAAGTAGGCAACCACGCGA
>NZ_BCXI01000044.1 GCF_001895025.1 Rhodococcus zopfii NBRC 100606 = JCM 9919 | reverse complement strand
CCGACGCACAAGACAGCCGCGCGCGGCGGTTTGCGCGCGGATATCCACCGTCCGTGCATATTTCACCACCACGGGCTCAGCTGCCGACGGCGACGATGTCGTTTGCTAGGGTTCGGGCAGACACATCGGGGGATTCTGTCCGGGGGGAACAGTGACGTTGAAGGTCGATCCGGAGGCACTGCGCGCGTTTGCTGCATCCGTCACCGCCGCAGCCGAGGCAATGACCGAATGGAACATCGGTGAACCGTTCGAGGGTTCGCAATCAGCGCTTCCCGGAACCGATTTCGGCGACCTGTGCATTCGCGGAAATGTCGCGACCGCCTTCGCGCTGAGCAACCTGCACTCGCGGTTGCTCGAGATCGCCGACCTCGCCGACGGCTCCGCCAACAACTACGAGATCACCGAAGCCGATTTCGTTGCCGCCCTCTCGGCGATGGACCTGCCCCGGTGACACCGACCGTCTCCGCCGTCACCACGTGGAATCCCGACGCACTCCGGGCAACAACCGACTCGCTCGACGGACTCGTCGAGAAACTCGACGGCCGACTGCGAGGTCTCGTCGACGACCAGGATGCGCTCGCCGCACAGTGGAACAGTGCTGCCGCACGTTCCGCGGCCGCACGAATCGTGCACGAACGATCGCTGGGCAGCGCCATCGCCGGAGCCCTCCAACAGGTCGCAGACGCCTATCGCACCGGCGCGGTGATCACCGAAGGCGCGCGCATGCACCTGACAACGGTGGTCAACAGCGCCGAGCAACAGGAGTTCACGGTCCACGACGACGGGACCGTCGACGCGTCGGCCCAGATCGCCCTGCTCCAACTCCTGCTTCCGGAACCGGGAAGCTTCGACCTCGCCCGAGTCCGGCTCGAGCAGGATGCCGCCGCACTCACCGTCACGCTCCTCGAAGCACTCGTCCAGGCCCAAGCCTCCGTCCTCGACGCCTCCACCCGCATCGGCGCCGCCCTGACAGCACTCGAAGATGCGGGGAGGGCCACCACTCCCGGAAAGGTCGTCCGGTCCGAGAACGGGGAATTCTCGTGGCAACCGGACGTGCAGGCCACCGTCGCAGCATCCACCATCGGCGTGATGGCAGACGCAACCGGAACGGGGTTGAAGAACGCGGCGATTGCGTCGGTCGATGACATAGCCCGAAACATCGCACGTGGGCTCGGACCGTTCGCTGCCGCGATCGGCACGGTCCCCGCAATCGCAAACGACATCAAAGGCGGAATGGATCCCACCAAAGCGATAGTGACGGAAGGCGCCGGCTCTGCTGCCGGTTTCGTCGCCGCATTTTATGCCAGCGCCAAGGTCGGCGGGGCCATTGGAACTGGGGTTGCTCCGGGCGTGGGGACTGCCGTCGGCCTGGTCGTGGGCGGGATCGCCGGAGCAGGCATCACGTACCTCACCTCGAAGTCCCTGCAAGCAATTTGGGACTGAACCAATGATCACGCCGAAACACAGGCATCGACGAGGAGTATTGCCATGACGGGACCGAGCCCGGGCTCCGACACACCGCGGAACGATTCCCAGGATCGGGATGAGCCCCCGGCGTGGCCGCAGCCGCTACGCTTCATACCACTTGCATTTGCGTTCATGATATTGGCGGTCGGTACGCTTGCCGTCGCTCTCGCAGTACGAGATCTTCGCCGCGCTCCCTTTTTGCTTGCCCCTGCCGGGTTCGTCGGTGGAGCAGCAGCGCTCGCGCTGTTGTCACTCCTTGGTTTTCAAGAGGCTGGATTTCGACATATCCGCCTGTCGCGCACGGTGCAGACGCGGGAAGATCCCGACTTCGGCACAGGAGTGCGGATTCCCATGAGCCGGACGCTGGCCCCCCTCCTGATTGCAGCTCTCGCCGGTGGGGCCGTATACGGCGCGTCCGCCGCCGCCGCCTGGTATCTCGGCGTCGGAGAGGCGCTACTTCCGTCCGGCCGGGACACCCGTGGAGGCGCGATGGTCATGGCGGGGTGCGCAATCGGCTCGATCGCCGTCATCCTGCTCTTCACTGTGACCCGGTTCGACACCACCGTGAGCATCTATCGCGACGGTGTCGAACGGTACGTTCGTCGACGAATACTGTTCTCCACCCAAGTTTCCAGATTATTCCTTCCTTGGAACGAGATCTCCGCCATCGGCGTCGGCGACATCGGCGTCAGGGGGAACTTCGAACCAGGTAAGCACCCCGCGATCGACCTGTACACCGAGTTTGTTCCGGACTCCGTGCGCACACTGCACGATACCGACCACAGAATCACCCTGATGGCGCACGTGCTGCCCGTCGAACCCAACACCCTGCTTGCACTTCTCCGGAAGCTCCACGCCGAGCCCGAGCAACGCGCGCTCATCACCCGACCCGACGCGGTCGAACTTCTGCGCCCGCCCCCACTATTCGAACGATTCCGGGCAGCGCGAGCACAGAAGACGGCACGATGATTCCTCAATCCCCCGATACGAATACGCTTCGCGGGTATCTCGACGCGCACGAGGTCGCACTGATCCCGGTCCACCCGAACGAAACGCGTCATCCAGGCGTCGCACTCCCCCTTCCCGAGGGTTGGGTCGAGGTTGCACACGGCGTGTTTCCGCAGGCGCACACCGTGATCGTTGCACCGAAGTACACCGTCGACGACTGGACTCCCAACGCGGCCCTGCTGCACGGACGGCTTTCGCGGTGGCGTCCCACCGACGAACTGCTCGACATCGCAGCAACAGAAACGCGCTCTCTCTCCGAGTGGCTCGAATTGCATTCGTCGACAGCCGACTTCCACGGACACCGGTCGGTGTTCGTGCACGGCACGTACCGGGTCGACGACACGGAGTTCGAGGCCGCAACACGCTACGTGGTGATCGACGACGCGTACGACCGATATCTGACCCAACTGACCGTGACCACCCGCGCGCACTCGAGCACCGACCTCGCCGCGAGCGCACTCGCGATCCACACCGGACTTTCCGTGGACACGACACCCGGCTCTGATTTCTCAGGATGACGACGTCGGTTCGTCACCGAGATCCGCCGAGCGAAGAGACAGCCACACGTTCACCCGCGCGGATATCTACTGCCGTGCGGATCTTCGATCAGGGAGTCCCATGGACCCGCTCGTGCAACGACTCCATGCGCAGATCGAGATCGCGCGCGGTGTCGGCCGCGAGACGCAGTTCCTCGCGCAGTTCCCGGGGAACAGCGCGGTCGTGCTTGTAGTAGATCTTGTGCTCGAGACTCGCCCAGAAATCCATCGCGACCGTGCGGATCTGCAGTTCGACGTACACGGATTCGACCCGGTCCGACATGAACACCGGGATCTGGACGATCACGTGCACACTGCGGTAGCCGTTGGGCTTGGGATGCTCGATGTAGTCCTCGATCTCGACCACACCCACGTCGGCCTGCCGGGTGATCATCTCCATGATCCGGTAGACGTCGGAGGTGAAACTGCACGTGATGCGGATACCCGCGATGTCGCGGATGTGCTCGCGAATTGCCTCGACGGTCCGCGGCACACCCTTGCGCCGAGCCTTCACCAGGATCGAATCGAGTGATTTCAGCCGCGATTTGACGTGTTCGATGGGGTTGTAGTCGTGGACGTAGCCGAATTCGTCGCGCAGGATGTTGATCTTCGTCATCATCTCGTCGATGCCGAATTTGTACACCATGAGGAAGCGCTGCAGGTCGCCTCGAAACTCGACAGGCGACAGTTCCGATTCGAGCGGCAGGTGATCCGCCGGGTCGATCGCAGGCCCCTGCAGGGCGGCCGGATCACTGTGATCCGTGCCGTCCACCGTCGCTGTCACTGTTGGTCCTCCTCGAACATGCTTCTGTTCGAGTCTGCCAGCTTTCTGCGGCGGCCGCCGGAACGGTCGAACAACACCTCGCGAAGCGTGCGGGGTGACACCCCCGCGACACGGCGGGCCTTGCCACGCGAGATCAGGATGCCGGTCAGCGCGATCACCCAGATCGGATACTGCGCCAGCCAAGCCACGCGGAACGACTCGAACGTGTACCCGCCGAGCCGTTCGAGCACGATGCCCATGACCTGCACGACGATGAGGGTCGCGAGGAAACCGCCGATGTTCACGATCCCGTTGGCGGTTCCCAGCGCGGCGCTCGGGTTGAAGGCGCGGGCATAGTCGAAGCCGATCATCGAGCCGGGGCCGCCGACGGAGATCACGACGATCAGCAGCACCAGCAGCCACACCGGTGCCGGACCCGGCAGCGCGAGCACCACCGACCACATGGTGACGCTGCCGAGCACGCTGCCGAGCACCAGCCAGGACCGGTGGTTCGGGAACCGCCCCGACAGAACGCCGAGGACCGGTCCGGCGAGGATGGCCGTCGCCACCGACACGGTGAGCAGCGACCCGGCCGCCGCCGCGGACAGACCCTGCGCGGACTGCAGGTACGGGATGCCCCACATCAGCGCGAAGGTGGTGACCGAGAACTGGGTGCCCATGTGGGTGAAGAACCCGAGCCGGGTGCCCGGGCGTTTCCACACGACCGCGATCTGCCCACCGACCGCGCGTAGCCCGGCTGGTTCCGAACGGACCTCGACGCCGGGCGGTGCGTCGCGCACGATCGCGACCACCAGGACGCAGGCGAGCACGCCGAGTGCCGCGGCACTTCCGTATGCGGCGGTCCAGCCGGCGCCGGACAGGATCAGGACGAACGGCACCGCCGAGAGCACCTGCCCCAACTGGCCGAGGATGCCGGTCAGTTGGGACACCAGCGGTACCCGGCGCGGCTCGAACCACACCGGTACCAGCCGCAGCACCGAGATGAACGTCAGCGCGTCACCGGCGCCGACGAATACTCGGGCCGTGTAGGCGAGGGGAAGCGATTCGGTGGTCGCGAGGACAAGTTGCGCGACCGCCATGATCGCGGCGCCGGTCGCGATCATGGCGCGCGAGCCGAACCGGTCGAGCAGCACCCCGGCCGGGATCTGCATGGCCGCGTAGACAACGATCTGCAGGACGACGAACCCGGACAGCACGGCCGGTGAGACGTCGAACCGTTCGGTCGCGGCCAGGCCGGAGACACCGAACGCGGTGCGGTGCAGGACTGCGACGACGTAGGCGAAGACCCCGATGCTCCAGACCAGCCACACGCGCTTCATGATGTCTAGACTTTAACGCGTCCAGATAGGTTACTTTCGGGTACTACTCGCAGCCGAGGGGCGCGCCGCGACCGTGGGGTACGGCGGGCTCTTTCGAATGCCGCAACCACGATGTCCGGCAAGTCGGCTGCCGATGAGGTCGAGCGAGCGCACACTGCCCGCGTCAGGCGGGTGCCGCGGACGCATCCCGTTGCCGGTCCACAACCAGCAGAAGATGGAGCATGTAGAGCAGCACACCACCGTTCGCGGCAAGGACGAGCCCGAGCACCAAGCCGGGGATCAGCCCCGGGAGCAGCATCGCGGCCCCGAAGGCAATGCTGAGCAGGCCCATTGCCAATTGCGCCATGAAGAGGCGGATCAACACGGGTGGTCGCGGGGCCGTCGGTGACTCCTCATCGCGTTTCGTGAACAGCGGTGCCACGTTCCGCACCAGCGTCAGGACGCCGCCCACGATGTTGAGCAAGCCGATGAGCACCGTCAACGTCGGGACCAAGACATAGGGAATGACGGTGGACACGATCCCCAGGGCCGCGAAGACGAGGCCGACGACGATCATCAGCCACGTGCGGGGGAACACCCCGACCGGGGTGCTACCCGAAGCGAGCATCTCGACGGCAAAGATCACCATGAGGAGCCCCAGCTGCGCACTGCCCGAGAACGGCAGCACCCCGAGGTTCACCGGCACCAGCAGCACGCCGAGAAGCACCAGGAAGATGCCGGTCAGGAGCATCAAGGTGTGGTCGGTCACGAGTCCGCCCGCGTCCCCCGCGCGTGCCTGCGCCTGCTGCGGGAACGCGCGATCGACTGCCCAGAGCTGACCCGCGAGGACGAAGAGCGCCACCCCGTAGGTCAGCACCGTCACGGCCACCGCCGCCACGGCCACCGCCGCCACGGCCACCGCTTGCCGGAGCAGCAGGATCAGAGCGACCAGGACGGCGAGAGAGTAGACGACGACACAGGCCAGTGCCAGACGCCGGAGCTCCCGACTGCCCCGCCACCACAGGCGGAACCGTCCCCCGAGGAAGAGGCACAGCAGCTGCGTGGCCCCGCCGAGGCCGAAGCACACCACCAACAGCAGCCGAGGCGCCTCGCCGAGCAGGTCGGGTACGAAGCAGTTCACAATCCCCGCCGCGGCGATCACCGTACCGGCCGCGATCAGGGTCGGCGATCTCCTCACGTCGCCGAACGGCGTCACGCCGAGGAGTACGGCCTGCAACGCGAAGACGAACAGGACGAGTCCGTACAGGCCGTCCTCGTAGTAGGACAACACGCCCTGCGAGATCGGCACCAGCAACACCCCCGTGATGGCGGCGCCCAGCGCGGCGACCCACAGGATCACGATCTCGAGCGGGACATCCGCCGGCTTCCGCCACCGAGGCGCCGACCTCGTCAACACGACCGGGAGTCCTCACCCACACGGAACAACTTCTGTTGCTTCGCAACGACTTCCATGCGTCGTCAGCCTCCGGGCGCAGGATCCTCACGCGGCCGATCACCACATGGTCGCGCGACCTGGTTCCGAGCTTATCCAGCCTGCCCATCGGTTCGGCGGGAACCGTCGAGAAGAGGAGAACCCGTCATCGCACCAACGAGACGGATGCCCGGGGGGGGTCAGCGTCCGGCCACACGAGGCACGGACCCTGACGCGCCCCGGGCGCCGACACTACTCGCGGCCGAGCGACACCCACGTCGGGTCGGCGGCACGCGGGCCGACCACCAGGTCCGCGAGCGTATCCAGGCGACCGACCTGTTCCCGGTCGAGAGTCACGTCCAACGCCCCGACGTTCTCGGTGACGCGCTCGGCGAAGCGGGTGCCCGGGATCGACACCGACGGCAACCCGAACGTGCGGGCCTTGTCGTCGAGCCACGCGAGCGCCACCTGCGCGATGGTCGCGTCGAGCTCGTCGGCGACGGCACGGACCTCACCGCGCACCTTCAGATTCCCCGGCAGCGCGTCCTCCGCGAAGCGCGGGAAGCGGCGACGCAGGTCCTTCTCCTCGACCTGCGTCGCGTCGAACGCGTCGGTCAGCAGACCGCGGCTCACCGGCGAGTACGGCACGAACCCGATGGCGAGTTCCGCGGCGGTCGGCACCACGTGCTTCTCGACGTCGCGCGAGACGATGCTCCACTCGGACTGGATCGCCGCGATCGGATGGACTGCGTGCGCGCGGCGCAGTTCGTCACCGGTCGCCTCCGACAGTCCGATGTTCCGGACCTTGCCGGCGCGGACCAGTTCGGCCAGCGCGCCGACCGTCTCCTCGATCGGAACCTCGGGGTCGACGCGGTGCAGGTAATACAGGTCGACGCTGTCGACACCGAGCCGCTGCAGCGACTCGTCGATCGCCTGCCGAGCGTACTCGGGGCGACCGTTGATCCGGCGGTTGCGCGGACCGGCGGCGTTGCTGCCACCGAGCGCGCCGATGAGCCCGAACTTGGTGGCCAGCTGCACCTCGTCGCGGCGGTCCTTCAGCAGCTTGCCGACCACGGTCTCGCTGAGTCCGTCACCGTAGACGTTGGCGGTGTCGATGAACGTCACGCCCAGGTCGACGGCGTGATGCAGGGTCGCGAGCGCCTCGCCGGGATCGGTGGCGCCGTAGACGGGGGCGACCGACATGGCGCCGTAACCCTGCGCGCTGACGGTCAGACCGGGAGCCAGTTCGACGGTGGGGACGGGCATGAACTCTCCTCGTGATTCCTCGATTCCCGAGCACGCAGCGGCCCGGGCACATTTCCGTCATCCGATCCTTCCCGAAATCCCGCGCGGCGGCAGGACTTGAAATCGCCATGATCCCAACGGGGTCCGACCTACGCTGGATCCATGGCGATCGACTGGCTCGAATTGCAGCGCACGGCCGCACGCGGATTCACCGACCGGCTCACCCGGGTGACCGACTGGTCGGCGCCCACACCCGACACGGAGTGGGACGTCGCCCAACTGGTCGAGCACATGGTCGACGAGCAGCGGTGGATTCCCCCGTTGTTGTCGGGTATGACCGTCGCCGACGCCGAGGCCGGCCTCGCTCCGATCGGTGACGACCTGCGCGCCGAATGGTCCCGCTACGCCGAGTCCGCGGGCACCGCGTGGGCGGCCACCGACCCGGACGCTCCCGTGCACCTGTCCTACGGTGTCGTGCGCTGCCGCGACTATCTCAGACAGCAGGTCGCCGACATCGCGATCCACACCTGGGATCTCGCCCGAGGCGTCGGCGGCGACGACCGTCTCGACCCGGACCTGGTCGCGGCGGTCTGGGCGGACATCGAACCCCAGCGCGACATGCTCGCGGCGAGCGGTCTGTTCGCAGATCCGGTCCCGGTCCCCGACGACGCGCCGCTGCAGGACCGGTTGCTGGCCCTGACCGGCCGCGACCCCCGACGAGGAGACACGTCATGAGCACAGGTGACCCCGACGTCAAACCCCGCAGCCGCGACGTCACCGACGGTCTCGAGAAGGCCGCCTCCCGCGGCATGCTCCGCGCGGTCGGCATGGGCGACGACGACTGGGGTAAACCGCAGATCGGGGTCGCGTCGTCGTGGAACGAGATCACTCCGTGCAACCTGTCCCTGGACCGGCTGGCCCGGGCCGTCAAGGACGGGGTGCACGCGGCCGGCGGGTATCCGCTCGAATTCGGGACCATCTCCGTCTCCGACGGCATCTCCATGGGGCACGAGGGCATGCACTTCTCCCTGGTGTCGCGCGAGGTGATCGCCGACAGCGTCGAGACGGTGATGCAGGCCGAGCGCCTCGACGGATCGGTGCTGCTCGCCGGGTGCGACAAATCGCTGCCCGGGATGCTCATGGCCGCGGCGCGGCTGAACCTGGCCGGGGTGTTCCTCTACGCCGGATCGATCCTGCCCGGCACCGCGAAACTGTCCGACGGCACCGAACGCGACGTGACGATCATCGACGCGTTCGAAGCGGTCGGCGCGTGCGCACGGGGGTTGATGTCCCGCGACGATCTCGACGCCATCGAGCGGGCGATCTGCCCGGGCGAAGGGGCGTGCGGGGGGATGTACACCGCGAACACAATGGCCAGCGCCGCCGAAGCACTCGGCATGTCACTGCCGGGAAGCGCGTCGCCGCCGGCCACCGACCGGCGGCGCGACGGCTACGCGCGCCGCAGCGGGCAGGCCGTCGTCGAGTTGCTGCGCCGCGGCATCACCACCGCCGACATCCTCACCAAGGAGGCATTCGAGAACGCCATCGCGGTCGTGATGGCGTTCGGAGGTTCGACCAACGCGGTGCTGCATCTGCTGGCGATCGCGCACGAAGCCGACGTGGAACTGAACCTCGACGATTTCGTCCGGGTCGGTGCGCGGGTCCCGCACCTCGCCGACGTCAAACCGTTCGGGGCGCACGTCATGAAGGACGTCGACCACATCGGTGGGGTGCCGGTGGTGATGAAGGCCTTGCTGGACGCCGGTCTGCTGCACGGCGACTGCCTGACCGTCACCGGCCGCACCGTCGCGGAGAACCTCGCCGACATCGAGCCCCCCGACCCGGACGGCAAGGTGCTGCGTGCCCTCGGCAACCCGATCCATCCCACCGGCGGCATCACGATCCTGCGTGGCACGCTCGCCCCGGAGGGCGCGGTGGTCAAGTCCGCAGGATTCGACGAGTCGGTGTTCGAGGGCACCGCACGCGTCTTCGAACGTGAACGGGCCGCGATGGACGCCCTCGAGGACGGCACCATCACCGCCGGTGACGTGGTGGTCATCCGCTACGAAGGACCCAAGGGCGGGCCGGGGATGCGGGAGATGCTCGCCATCACCGGGGCCATCAAGGGAGCCGGCCTCGGCAAGGACGTCCTGCTGCTCACCGACGGCCGGTTCTCCGGCGGCACCACCGGCCTGTGCGTCGGGCACGTCGCCCCGGAAGCCGTCGACGCCGGCCCGATCGCGTTCGTCCGCGACGGCGACCGGATCCGGCTCGACGTTGTGAACGGCACCCTCGACGTTCTCGTCGACGAGGCGGAACTCGAGCAGCGCCGCACCGGCTGGGAGCCGCTGCCGCCCAGGTACACCCGGGGGGTCCTCGCGAAGTACACGAAGCTGGTCGGGTCCGCCTCTACCGGCGCCGTCTGCGGCTGACCCCTCGTGCGTGGTTTCGGCAGCGGGAGCTACCGAAACCACGCACGAGCACGGGAATCAGATGGGACGGAAGCCGCTGCCGACACCGCCGCCCGCGTTCACGTCGGCCATGATCGTGGTGAAGTTGGTGCCGACCTCCGGGCCGATGCACGGCGCAGCGAGATAGGCGTTGACCATCGCGACGAGGGTCGTGCCGATGACGAGCGGCGCCCCGGAGTCGCCCTCGACGACGCAGACCTGGGTCCACGTCTCCTGCGACCCGAACACATCACCCCACACGACACCGCACGTGTTGCCGGTGGTGCGGCCCTCCTTGCAGGCAAGATTCGGGAACTGGGGCGGCGCACCGACTCCGGTGATCGTCACGTTCCCCACCCGATTCACCGCGTCGACCCTGCCCGGATCGAACTGGATCACCGCGTAGTCGAGCGCCTCGTCGCCAGCCACGATGCGGCCCAACACCCCAGCGCCGACATTGGCTTCGGCCTTCACCGTCGCACCCGGACCACCACAGTGAGCCGCGGTGAATCCGACCAGACGGCCGGCAGCGTCGTAGCCGATCGTGGTCAGCGTGCAGTCGAAGATATCGGTGGTGCCGTCACCGATCGTGATGCCGGATCCGCCACCCAGAGGAACCCCACCGGGCACCGCTGTCGCGACGCCGGCACCGCCCCCGGCCAGCGCAATCGTCGCCGCGAACGCCATCGCCCATTTCTTGAACATCCCGCCCCTCCCGCCCGGCCACGGAAGGCCGCGTCAGCGCATCAGCCTATCTGTCCGCCGGTCGCCCCGAGGCTCTCCAACGCTTTTTTGGCTTCCTCCAATTGAGCGCTGAGCTGCGCAACCCGCTCCTCCGCGGCCTGTCGCGCCTCGTCGATCACCGACTGCACGGCCTCGAGCGCGGACTCGTCGCCCAGTTCCCGCACGGCCCGCTCGACCGCGTCGGGACCGACCGGAGTGGGCTTGCCGACCCGTCGGGTGCCGTGCGTGACCGCGACCGTCCATTCGGTGTCCGGATCGATCGTGATCGTGATGCTGACGCCGGGCTGCTTCTTCGGCCTGCGGGCCGCGGGCTTCGGCTTCGAAGCCGGCTCGACGGACTGAGAGGGGGGTGTGGACACGGCGGTCTCCTTCGTCGCGGGCTTCGCCACCGGTGAGGTCGAGGCGGCAGGCTTCGCCACCGGTGAGGTCGAGGCGGCAGGCTTCGGCGCGGGCGCCGGTTTCGCGACCGGCCGGGGCGCGGCCGGTGCCGCCTCGGCGGGGCGGGTTCTCGGGGCTACAGCCGGCCGGGTCATGCGCAGTTCGTCGAATTCGAAGGGCAGCTCGTCGTTGACGCCCTTGGGCCGAACCATGACCGTGCGACCGTCGACTGCGATGACCTTCGCCGATGCCCCCGGCTCGATGCCCAGACTCGGAATACCCTCGATGAGATAGACGGTCGCGCGCCGGTCCTCAGCAAGCGCGGTGGTCAGCTCGGCAAGCTGCTCGTCGCTGAGGTGGTCTGCTCCGGCTCGTCTGCGGGGCGGCATGCCACGTCCTTCCTGGATTCGGGTGAATCGGTCCCGGGGTGGGTGGATCGCGAACACTGTCGCACACAGGTACGACACGCCGATGTGCGACTCTTCGAAGGTCGGGTCGTGTTCGCGGCGCGGATGGTGGGTGTTCGTCGAGCGAGCCGTCGGGCGGGCCCGGCGGCGGTGAGGAGGACAGGCGTGGAGGCTTCGGAGCGACAGGCCGACGACCCCGGACCGGCGGTGCCGGAGACGACGCCGTCGCTCGGCCCGGAATCGCTGGCGGGGGTACAGCGTGCGTTCGAACGTTCCGTGCTCGGCGGCGACCGCCGCTACACCCAGCAACAAGCCGCGGAACTCGCCGGGGTGGCGACCGAGCGCGCCCAACGTCTCTGGCAGGCCTTGGGTTTCGCCATCGACCCGGATCCGGATGCGGTGATGTTCACCGACGGGGACGTGCAGGCACTGCGGAACATCTCGGCGCTCGTCTCCAGCGGTGCGGTCGCCGCCGACATGGAGATGCCGGCCGCGCGATCACTCGGCCAGTCGATGTCCCGCCTCGCCGAATGGCAGGTCTCGCTGCTCAACACCCACATCCTCGACCGGCTCGACACCGCCTATGCGGGAACCGCCCCGACCGAGGCGGAGATCGACGATTTCGTCGGTTCGCTGCTGCGCGACGTCCTGCAGCTCGTCGAGCAGACCCAGATGTTCGTGTGGCGCCGGCACCTGGTCGCGACGACCGAGCGCAACATCGTCAGCGCCCGGGGGGAATCGACGAGCCGCGATCTCGTCGTGGGTTTCGCCGACATGGTCGGTTACACGCGCCTGACACGTCGCATCGAGGCCGACGAACTCAGCGACCTGCTCGAGGAGTTCGAGTCCGCGGTCGCCACGATCATTGCGCAGGGGCGCGGCTGGGTGATCAAGACCGTCGGTGACGAGGTGATGTTCGCGGCGGAGGATCCCGTCGACGGGGCCCGGATCGCGCTGGCGCTGCAGGAGTCGTTCGGGGCCCGGGAGGACGCCCCGGATCTGCGGGTGGGGCTGGCGTGGGGGCCGGCCCTGGCACGGTTCGGCGACCTGTTCGGTTCGGTCGTCAACATCGCGGCCCGATTGACGGGCGTGGCGCGTCCCGGCACGATCCTCGTCGATTCGGCGCTGGCCGACCGGCTCGAATCGTCCGGCGAGTTCGAGGTGCGTTCGATCCGGAATCTGCGCGTCAAGGACTTTCATCGGTTGCGGCCGTCGGTACTGCGTTCGGCCCGTTCCTGACCGGCCGCCATCCGCGGGCGGCCAGGAAGTCGTCGACGACGCGCTCGCACGCCGCACGGTCGAGTGACGGCAGTGTCGCGAGTTTGGTGAACACGACGGGCCCGAGCAGTTGTGCGAGCGCGAGGTCGTAGTCGAGATCACCGAGCAGTTCCCGCGCGGTGGGGGTATCGAAGACCCGGTCGAAGGCCTCGCGATACCGCTCGACGAGACGCTCGCGCAACGAGAGCAGTTCCGGGCGTTCGTTGCTCAGCGCCTCGGCGCTCGAGTAGTCGCCGAGTCCAGGCCCGAGCCCCATCCAGCACATCGCCGTCAACGGGATGGGAATCTCGTCGAGGATCCGTGCCTGCGCGACGACCAGCGCCACCAGCTGATCGCGCAGGTCACCGTCCGGGACGGGCGGGATCGGGGGCAGCATCCGCGCGAAGGCCGCTGCGACGAGTTCCTCGCCGCCGGCGAAATGCCGGTAGAGGGTGGCCCGCGCGACGCGTGCCAGACCGGTCACTGCATCGATGGTCACGGCTTCGGCTCCGCCCTTCGCGAGCAGCGCGGTCGCGGCATCGAGCAGCCGCGCCCGTGACCGCGCCTTGCGGGGATCTTCGTCGTCGTGGTGCCGGCCGGCACCTACGGACGGGTCGCGATCGGGGCCGTCGGCGGCGGCGCCCGGCAGGGGCTGGGTACTCACGTCCACAGTTGTATCCGTTCGCCCTCGCCCTTGCCTGTGATACCGACCGTTCAGCTACGATACCGATAGTCTCGTTTCTCGGTGACCCCGCTCCGGAAGGCCGGCTCGTGTCCGAAACGTCAGAGAAGAGCACGACCCGCGCCACTGCAACTCCGGAAGCACCGTCAACGCCGGAAACACCGGCCCGCCTGACGCGTGCGCAGTGGTGGCTGTTGGTCGTCGCCTGCGCGGCGGTCGCTCTCGTCGTCGCCGCGATGGCGTCCCTGAACATGGCGTTGCCCGACATCGCCGTCGACGTCGGCGCGACCCAGAGCCAGCTGACCTGGATCGTGGACAGCTACACGCTCGTGCTCGCGGCGTTCCTGCTCCCGGCGGGTGCACTCGGCGACCGCTACGGCCGCCGCGGCGTGCTCGTCGCAGGCCTGGCGATCGTCGGTGTGGCGTCGGCGCTGCCGCTCGTACTCGACAGCCCCACGTGGATCATCGTCGCGCGCGGGCTGGCGGGCCTGGGAGCGGCGCTGGTCATGCCGGCAACCCTGTCGGTGATCACCGCCGGCTTCCCCGAGGAACGCCGCGCGCGGGCGGTCGGCATCTGGGCCGGAACCGCGGGGGCAGGCTGCATCGCAGGCATGCTCGTTTCCGGGGTGATTCTCGAATACAGCTCGTGGCTAATGATTTTCGTGTGTTTCGCGGTGGCCGCTGCGGTGCTGCTCACGGCGTCCCTGACGATCGCGTCCTCGCGAGCCCAGGAGCAGTGGCCGCCGGACCTGCTCGGCAGCGCGCTGTCGATTCTCGCGGTCGGATTGTTCGTGTTCGGACTCATGGAGGGTCCGCACCGCGGCTGGGCCGACGCCTCGGTGCTCGCCTGCATCATCCTGGGTCTCGCTGCGGCAACGGGTTTCGTGCTCGCCGAACTGCACACTCCCGATCCCCTGCTCGACGTCCGGTTGTTCACCGATCGCGCATTCGGCTCCGGGGCGCTGACGTTGCTGTTCCAATTCGTCGCGATGTTCGGCGTGTTCTTCATCGTCGTGCAGTACCTGCAGCTCGTGCTCGGCTACTCGCCGCTCGATTCGTCGATCCAGCTGATCCCGCTCATCCTGCTGGTGATGACGGTGTCGGTCCTGATCCCGCCGATCGTGCCACGGGTCGGACTCCGCTTTCTCTTCGCCGGCGGCCTCGCCCTCCTCACGGGTGCATTCGTGCTGATCGGGGAACTCGATCCGCAGTCGTCGACCGTCCTGATCAACGCCGCCCTGTTGCTGCCGGGCATCGGCATGGGCATGGTCTCGGCGCCGGCGACACACGCGATCGTGTCGAGCACGCCCGACGACAAGCAGGGCGTGGCGTCCGCGGTCAACGACGCCACCCGCGAGCTCGGCGCGGCGATCGGTGTCGCGGTCGCGGGCAGCATGCTCGCCGCGATGTACGGCCGGGGGATCGAACCGGTCGCCGAAATGATCCCGGACCCCACCGCCCGCAGCGCCGTGTCGGATTCGTTGGCGTCGGCGCTGAAGGTCGCGGAGGCCGCGGGACCGCGCGGAGACGAACTCGCGGATCTGGCCCGTTCGGCGTTCCTCGAGGGGATGCAGCAGGCATCGTGGACGATCGCGGTGATCCTTGCGGTCGGGGCCGTCGTCGCGGCGTTTCTCTCGCCGGGCCGGCCCCGGATCACGAAGGGCCGAGAACCGGCCTGATCCCGGTTCGCGGCCCCTGCGTCAGCGCCCGGCCTTTCCGGCGCAGGTGCACCGCTCGGCGACGGGGACGTCGCGCATCACGTCGTCGACGTGCTGGCCGCATCCTTCCCAGCCGGTCTTGCCGCACACGGGACAGGTGACGGGATAACACATGGTGATGTACCTCCAAATACTTCGGCTGTGTCGATTGTGCATGCGGGTCGGCGGGCCGGGCCTGGCGGGCGGGTCTCGCCGCGTGGTCGCCGGCCCGCGGCCTCGATACTCCCCGGGGCACAATGGACGGATCTCCGCTAGGAAAGGAACGGACCATGGTCGGCGACGAAGAAAGCATCACCGCGGTACTGAATCGGTTGAAGCGCGCGCAGGGACAGCTGGCCGGGGTGATCTCCATGATCGAGCAGGGCCGCGACTGCAAGGACGTGGTCACCCAGCTTGCCGCCGTGTCCCGCGCCCTGGACCGGGCCGGTTTCAAGATCGTTGCAAGCGGGCTGCGCGAATGCCTCACGCGCGACACCGCCGACGGGTCGGAACCGATGAGCGAGGCGGAGCTGGAGAAACTGTTTCTCGCCCTCGCCTGACCGGCGATATAACCGAATCGACGAGCGCCCCCGGCCTGCATCTTCACGGGCCGGGGGCGCTCGTCTGCGCGGGCACCCGTTGTGCCGTGACGCCACTCACTGTAATCTCGGATTAACAGTTACCGTCCGTCACACTAAAGGTGGAGACATGACCGCATCGCTCACGCGCCCCCAGGATGTTGCCGATACCGCCACCACCAGGGGATTCGTGCCGAAGGTGGCCCTGTCGGACCGCGAGGACACGGCCCGACGGCTGCTCGCGTCGGTCGCCCGCAAGTCGTACGACCCGATGATCGAGGTCGACTGGGAGGCGCCGATCCCCGACAACAAGTACGGCATGACGCCCGAATGGAGCACGCTGTACGGCACGGCCCTGTGGGACGAGATGACCGAAGAGCAGCGCATCGAACTGACCAAGCACGAGGCCGCGAGCGTCTCCAGCGTCGGCCTCTGGTTCGAGATCCTGCTCATGCAGATGCTGCTGCGCGACGTCTACAACCGCAACAAGCACTCCCGCCACGTGCAGTTCGCCCTCACCGAGGTCGCCGACGAGTGCCGCCACTCGGTGATGTTCGCGCGCGCCGGCGAACGCCTCGGCATGCCCGGCTACGGACCGGCCCCGTACATCCACCGCCTCGGCCGACTGTGGGGCGGCTTCTTCCGCGGCGCCAACGCCTACGCCAGCGTCATGGCCGCCGAGGAGATCCTCGACATGATGCAACGCGACTTCATGCGCGACGAGCGCGTGCAACCGGTCACCCGTACGGTCAGCAAGATCCACGTCCTCGAAGAGGCCCGGCACATCCGATTCGCCCGCGAGGAGGTCGCGCGGCGACTGACCGGCGCGAGCAACCTGCGCCTGCAGTTCGAGCGGATCAATACGGCCGTCACGGTGTACTTCGTGGTCAAGAGCATGATCCGCGAGGAGGTCTACGCCAACGCGGGCCTGGACCGCGATCGCGCGGTCGCCGAGGCGAAGGCCAACACGCACTACCACGACCGCGTCCGCAAGTCCGGCGCGAAGCTCATGACGTTCCTCGACAGCGTCGGATTGGTCGGCGGCCCGTCGAAGATCCTGTACAAGAAGGTCCACCTGCTCTGACCCCCGAGCGGGCTCACTACGAAAAACTTTGCCGCACAAGAATATTCGAGGTCGCATAGAGCCTGCGCCGAGCGTCGATCCAGCGCGCTCGGCGCGAGGTGCGTGGGCCGACGAGGCTCGTCCGGGCGGACGCCGCAGCGCAAAATTCGTCCGCGCAATTACCTAGCATATTGGTCGGAAATATGGTTCCGTCGCGATGCTCCAACCGACATCGCGCATCGAAGGACCACCCATGACCACAGCACCCGTCTCCCCTCTGCAGGCCGTCGTCACGGCCAACCACGACGCCATCAGTGACGATCCGGCGAAGGCCGCGGTCGTGTTCCGCGCCGAGGCCCGAGCCCATTCCGCGGTCGCGAGCACCGTGGCCCTCGGCCGGTTCGAGATCGAGGTCGACGAACCGCCGGCACTCGGCGGCGAGAACACCGCCCCCAACCCCGTCGAGTACTACCTCGCCTCACTGCTGTCCTGCCAGGTCGTGACGTACCGGGTATGGGCCGACAAGCTGGGCATCGCAGTCGACGGGATCACCGCCCGCGCCGAGGGCGATCTGGACGTGCGTGGCTTCTTCGGCTTCGACGACGCCGTCCGTGCGGGGTTCGGCGAGGTCCGCGTCGTCGTGACGCTCACCGGTCCGGAATCGCGGGAACGGTACCTGGAACTGCAGGAAGCGGTCGACGCACATTGCCCGGTACTCGACCTGACCCGCAACGCGACGCCGGTGCGCACAGTCGTCGAAACACCCTGATCGACGCGCACCGCGCCGACGCGACGCGCCCCCGAACACTGGTCGGGATCGCACTCACGGGTTATTGTCGGGTCCGTGAGCAACACGCGAGTACGCCTGACGGGTCGTCCGTCGGTGCGCCGCCGTGCGCATTACATGTGTATCTGCGGGTGTTCGGGTCGCTGAGCGATCCCACCCGATCATCCCCCAGTGTGGTGTCCGCACCGGCCCGGTGCCGGTCGCAGTCCCAGTGTCGGTCGCAGTCGTTTGCAGCAGCACGGCCGTGTGCCGGTAGACCACCGAAGAACCTTCCCGAGATCCCCGGAAATATCGAGTAGTACGGAGCAACACCCATGAGCGAGACCACCCCCGACGCCGTCGATCCCACGGCGAGCTGGAGTTTCGAAACCAAGCAGATCCATGTGGGTCAGCCGGCCGGCGGCGACACCAAGGCCCGCGCCCTGCCGATCTACCAGACCACCAGCTACACCTTCGACAGCACCGATCACGCTGCCGCACTGTTCGGTCTCGCCGAGCCCGGCAATATCTACACGCGGATCATGAACCCCACCCAGGACGCGGTCGAGCAGCGCATCGCCGCGCTCGAAGGTGGCGTCGCGGCGCTGCTGCTGTCGTCCGGTCAGGCCGCCGAGACCTTTGCGATCCTCAACCTCGCCGAGGCCGGCGACCACATCGTCGCCAGCCCCTACCTGTACGGCGGCACCTACAACCTGCTGCACTACACGCTGCGCAAGCTGGGCATCGAGGTCACCTTCGTCGAGAACCCCGACGACCTCGACGAGTGGGCCGCGGCGATCCGCCCCAACACCAAGGCGTTCTACGGCGAGACGATCGCGAACCCCAAGAACCACATCCTCGACATCCCGGGCGTCTCCGGCGTCGCGCACGCCAACGGCCTGCCGCTGATCGTCGACAACACGGTCGCCACCCCCTACCTGCTGCGTCCGCTCGAGCACGGCGCCGACATCGTCGTGCACTCGGCCACCAAGTACCTCGGCGGCCACGGCACCGCGATCGCCGGTGTGATCGTCGACGGCGGCACCTTCGACTGGACGCAGGGACGCCACACCAACTTCACCACGCCCGATCCGAGCTACCACGGCGTCGTCTTCGCCGACCTCGGTGCGCCGGCCTACGCACTCAAGGCCCGCGTCCAGCTGCTGCGCGACCTCGGTTCCGCGGTCGCACCGTTCAACGCGTTCCTCATCGCCCAGGGGCTGGAGACCCTGTCGCTGCGTGTTGAGCGGCACGTCGCCAACGCCCAGCGGGTCGCCGAGTTCCTCGAGGCCCGGCCGGAGGTCCAGTCGGTGTCGTACGCCGGCCTGGCGTCCTCCCCGTGGTACGAACGCGGCAAGGAGCTCGCGCCGCGCGGCACCGGCGCGATCGTCGTGTTCGAACTCGCGGGCGGTGTCGACGCCGGCAAGAAGTTCGTCGACGCCCTGACGCTGCACAGCCATGTCGCCAACATCGGCGACGTGCGTTCGCTGGTCATCCACCCCGCGTCGACGACGCACTCCCAGCTCACCGCCGAGGAGCAGCTCGCCGCGGGTGTCACGCCGGGCCTGGTGCGTCTCGCCGTCGGCATCGAGCACATCGACGACATCCTCGCCGACATCACCAACGGTCTCGTCGCAGCGGGCAACTGACCCGCTGCCCGACAACGGAAGGCCTGCCCCCGCAGTCGAGGGCAGGCCTTCCGTGTTCTGTCGGGGACGAACGCTCAGAGGTTGCTCCGCGACAGCGCCTCCGCGATCCTCTCGGTCTGGGCGTTTCCCTCGAGCAATTGCCGCACCAGCCACAGGCTCAGCACCCGCGACACCACGGCCGCGATGTACACCGCCGCGCCGATCAGGGTGATCGCGACGAATCCGAGACTCAGCAACTGGTACGACGCGAGGTCGCGCAGGTCCGACAGCGTCAGCGAGGCGACATAGACGACGAACGCCGCCGTCGCACCGAGGATCATCAACGTGAGGCCTGCGATCCGGCCCTTCCCATGGAAGCCGGGCTTCCCGGTGTCCAATCCCAGTGCGGCCACGTCCTTCTTGAATTGTTCGCGTCGTTCGTCGACCGCAGTGGTCATCTCATCCTCCTAGATAGCTGGTTGACAGTTCTTCTTCGATTTCCGCCGGGTTACCCGTGCGCACCACTCGTCCCTGCAGCATCAATGCAGCGCTGGTGGCGATGGGAAGGACTGCCCGCGCGAACTGCTCGGCGACGAGGATCGACAGCCCCTCGGCCGCCAATTCGCCCACGATGTCGTAGATCTGGGAGACGATCCGGGGAGCCAGTCCCATCGACAGTTCGTCGAGCAGAAGCACGGTGGGCCGAGTTCCCAGCGCACGCGACAGGGCGAGCATCTGCTGTTCGCCGCCGGACATGGATCCCGCAAGCTGGGTTCGCCGCTGCCCGAGGATCGGGAACCGCGTGTACGCCACCTCTTCGAGTTCGGCGAGCGAGGCACCCGTTCCCGTGGCGATCCACAGGTTCTCCCGCACCGTCAGGTTGGGGAAGACGCCGCGGCCTTCCGGAATCGAGCAGACCCCGAGGCGAGCAAGGTCCGCCGCGGACACGCCGTTCACGGCCCGCCCGGCGAGCCGGAACTCCCCCGACGTCGCCTGCTGGATTCCGGCGCACACCTTCAACGTCGTGGTCTTACCGCCCCCGTTGGGGCCGAGCAGAGCGACCACGGCACCGGGATCGAGCACAAGATCGACGCCGTGGAGAACCTCGATGGGCCCGTATCCCGCACGGATACCTGCCAGTTCGAGCAACGGTCCCGGATTCATACGGCCTCCTCCTCGGTGCCGATGTAGGCGGCGATCACGGCGGGGTCGTTCTTGATCTCGTCCGGTGGCCCGCTCGCGAGCAGCGCCCCGTAGTCGAGAACGTGAATCGTCGAGCAGATCTTCATCACCAGCGGGATGTCGTGTTCGACCAGGCAGATCGCCAGCCCTTCGGCGGCGAGCTCACCGAGCAGCTCGGCGAACTGTTCGGTTTCCTGTTCGGTCTGTCCGGAGGCCGGTTCGTCCAGCAGCAGGATCCTCGGCGCCGTCATCAGCGCTCGTGCCACCTCCACGACCCGGGCGCGTCCGGTGGGGATGTCCGAGACATCGCGGTCCGCAATGTCTTCCAACCCGGTCAGCGCCAGGAGTCGGTCGGTCTCGGATTCGATATCGATTCGGTGTCCGCCGTTGGCGTTGTGGATGTCGCCGGCGACGCGCAGGTTGTCCCGCACCGACAACGACACGAACAGTTCGAGGCGCTGGAAGGTCCGCGCCAACCCCATCTGTGCCCTCTTGTAGGGCGCCGACGAGGTGACATCGACGCCGTCGAGGAACACCCTGCCCGACGTGGGCCGCTGCAATCCGGTGATCGTGTTGAACAACGTCGTCTTGCCGGCACCGTTCGGTCCTATCAGTCCGGTGACCGTTCCGCGGGTGATACCCATGCTCACGTCCTTGACTGCGACGTGCCCACCGAAACGGACTGTGATACCGCGGGTTTCGAGAAGCGGTGCGTCAGCCATGAGTGATCAGCTCCTGTTCCCGTCGATCCGAAGGCGAAAGGCACCCGGCGATTCCGAGTTCCCGGTCGATCTCCTCACGTACTTCCGGTCCGTACGGCTCGTCGATGCCGACCCGCTCGGGGTTCAGGGGTCGGCGGCGCTGCGATTCCTCCGCGCCGAGCACGGCCTCCGGCATCAGCAGTTGCCCGGCGACCGGAAGCAAGAACACCGTCGCGATCGTGATGGACGCGAACCACCAGTTGTCGAGCGCCCCGATCAGGGCGAGCACGTAGGACACCAGCACCACGGCCACCCCGCCCGCGAGAACGGGTTTCGCGTTCGCCAACGTGCGGTATCCCTCGACCACCTGATGGACACTGCCGCTGGGGTTGGCCGCGACACCGATACCGATCAGCGCCGGGCTCACCGCCGCGACGTGACCCAGAAACGTCCACAGGCCCGACAGTTCCGGTTGTGCCGATGCCAGGTTCGAGAAGGACACCATGATGACGGCGAATCCGATCCCGGACATCAGGCCACCGAACAGCGCTCCCGAAACGTAGCCGATTCCGGCCACCACCGTCAGCATGAGCAGTGACAGGCTCACCATGATCGAGAAGCTCTCGCTGGACACCGATCCCATCGCGCCGGCCATGAACAGGCCGCCGAGACCGGCGATGGCGGACGAGAGGGTGAACACGCCGAGCTTGAGTCGCACGAGGCTCTGTCCCAGCATGGCCGACGCCGCGGGACTGTCCTTCATTGCGGCCAGACGCCGCCCGTATCCGCTGTTGCGCAACGCGATCAGCGCCACGCCGAGCGCCGCGAAGATCACGGTCACCGACATGAGGAACACCGTGTCGTTGCCGAGATCGAGCGGACCCACCCGAAGCGGAGGAATCGCGATGTTGCCGTCGGTGAACAACGAGAATTCGACGCCGAACAGTTCGTGACGGGTCGTGTCGCGCAGGATCATGTTGGACAGGAACACCCCGAACGCCATGGTTGCCAGCGCCAGGTACAGCCCGCGCAGCCGCAACGCGGGAAGTGCGATGAGACCACCGACGAGCGCCGTGACCGCGACGCCGAGCACCACCCCCCACAGGTTCAGGTGGGCCGCGAGGCCCGTACCGGAGATCCCGAAGTGGTACGCGACGATCGTGGCGATCGCACCGAACGAGACCGGGGCCAGATTCAACTCTCCGGCATAGCCGGTCAGCAGGGTCAGCGACAGGGCGATGATCGCGAACGACATGCCGATCGTGAGTGTGGTGATCGCCGAGGTCACCATCAGCAACCGGATCGCGTACACGATCACGACGAGCGCCACCGCCCAGATCACCGCCTTGCGCACCGTCGGCACGTGGTACCGCTCGCGGGTGCGGGTCACGGCGCCCCGGAGCCGGTCCTGCGGAAGCACGATGAGCACCACGAACAGCGCGATCATCGGCAGCGACACCCGCAGATTGGATGTCCACGTCCACGCGGTGGGGAAGTATGCGAGCACATACGTTGCGGACAGACCGAGGAACAGTGCACCGGCGAAGGTCCGCGGAATGCTGCGCAGCCGACCGAACATCGCAGCGGCGAACGCGTCGATGACCAACAGCGTCAACATGTTCGCTTCGAGCGTCCCACCGTTGATCGGTGTGACCAGAATGCCGGCCAGGACCGCCAGTGTGGAGCCCATCGCCCACGACAGTGCCGCCAGCCGGTCGGGGTCGTGTCCGTTGAGCCGCAAGAGGTCCGGGTCGTCCACCACCGCGCGCATCGCGACCCCCGCCCGCGTGCGGGTGAACATGATCCGCAGCCCGACCGCGACGAGCACAGCCACAGCGATACAGATCAATTCGTGGTAGCGGATGGCGACGCCGAACAGTTCGATTCTGCTGCGATCGCCGAAGAACATCGACATCGTGCGTGCGGTCTCGGGGTGCCAGAACCAGTGCGACACCGCCAGCATGCCGAGCAGGATCGACACCGTGACAACGATCTTGGTGACCTCGGCGGTGTCCCGCATGCCACGCATGATCACGACGTAGAGCAGCAGACCCATCACTGGCCCGAGAACGCCGAGGGCGGCGACGAGCGCGACCGGGGTGGGCAGTCCCCAGCCGTAACGCAGCTGCCAGTAGGCGAATGCCCCCAGCATCGCCTGCGCGCCGTGCGCGAAGTTGAAGATGCCCGACGTGTTGTAGGTGAGAACGAGGCCCGAGGCGGCGATCGCGTAGACCGATCCGAGAACCAACGCCACGATGGTGAAGGTCAGGAAGGTGTTCATGGAGTACCCCTAGTCGAGGACTCCGACGATGCGACACGCACCGTCGGAGTCGGTCGATCGGATCAGGAGGTCGGCCTGATGATGTTCGGATTCAGGTATTTCGTCGAGATGCGGTCGGGACCCAGATCGGTGCTCCAGGTGCTGCGGTCGGTCGCGACGAGGTAGCGGCCGTCGCACTCGAAGGTGCCGGTCTCCGCGGGGAACGCCTGCGCGTAGTCCGCACCCGACAGCGTCACGACCAGACCGCAGGTGGCCGGCATGTTGGAGCCCGGATCCGTGACCGCGTGCAGCCCGCCGCCGTCCCACTCGTGGATCTGCGACAGTTCGTTGATCATGCACTGGCGGGTGAGGTCGGAGCCGCATTCCTTCGCGGCGGTCGCCCACAGTAGGAAGGACGAGGTGGCCTGCATGCCGAGCAGCGCGGTCTTGCCGCCCTTCTCCGTGACGAGCTCCACGTACTTCTTCACCGCGGGTACGGAATCCGCGTTCTCCAGCATCTGGAAGGTCATGCCGGAGTGCAGATTGTCGAGCAGACCGGATTCCTTGTTCCAGCTGCGCACGGCGTCGCCGTACCACGTGGCTTCACCCATGAAGATCGGATCGATGCCGACCTGGTCGAGTGCCTTGATGAAGTTGAACTCCCCGGGCACGGGGGATCGCGACGTCCACAGCCCTTCGACGCCGCACTCCTTGAACTTCTCGGCGAACGGGACGTAGCTGGATTCGCCCTCGTAGTTGAGGGTGACGCCGCAGTTCTTCAATTTGAAGCCGGCGGCCGCGGCCACGGAGCGGACCTTCGTGTTCGCGGAGATGATGGTCGGCATCGTGCTGTCCACGATGTCGAACTTGTCGATCAGCTCCGGGTGCATCTCGGCGAGCTGGAACCACTGCGATCCGTTCGCGAAGTCCACCGGGAACGGGACACCCTGGTAGGTCATGGGTCCGTTCGCGGCATCCGGCGAGACCGTGAAGCCGGGAACCGCGGCGAGGTTGCAGGCCACGCGGGTCTGCTCGGCGGTCTGGTCCATGGCGAATCCGTGGCCGACGAGCATGAATTCGGAGGCGCATGCGTTCTGCATGACCGTGTTCGCCTGGGTCATCGCAGCGTCGTAGTCGGTGCCGACGATCTGCCGCCCGTTGATGCCGCCCTGCGCGTTGCACCAGTCGATCATGGCGCCGACGGCGTCGCTCATCTCCTTGTTCAGACCCGGACTCTTGACGTAACCGCGGTCGTCGCCGTAGCCGATGCGGATCTCCGTGTCGCTGACACCCTGATCGGTGGCACCAGTTGCATCCCCTTCGCCACAAGGTGATTCGAGCGTTCCGAACATCGCGTCGGATGCCGGGGCCGCCTCCCCCGCGGCGCTGGGCGACCCGGCGGACACGACGGCGTCACCCTCCCGGTCGGAGGCACAGGCGGACGTCACCACCAGGACGGCGGCCAGTCCTGCCACCAGTTTCGAAGCAGTGCTGTGTTTCACGTTGAGGGACTCCTTTGTCTCAACCGATCCCCGACAGGGGTGAGGGCCGAGACATCACATCGGCATGTCGGGTGCCGCGAAGGTAGCCAGCGTGACGCCGGCCACCCCGGCCATTCCCGATGAGCGGGACCGGCGCGTGATGCCGGCCACACACCGCTCCCGGTCAGTGGTATCGCTCACTTCCGACCGTGGCCGGCATGCAATGTTGTGGCAGAAGTGTGGGCAGGAGATCTCAGCGGAAACGGAAAGGCGCCTCCATGACAGCACCATCAGACCTCCAACAGATGCTGCAGCAGGTCGTTTCGAAGCTCACCGGGCCCGGCGGCCGCTTCGAGTTGATCGAGGACGATGTGCGCGGAAACCGTATTCCGGTGGTGCGCAACCGCGACCGCCGGGTCGGTGATCTGGTCGCCGCATCGAGGGCGTGGGGCGACCGCGACTATCTCGTCACCGCGAACCGTCGGCTGACCTTCGCCGAACATGCCGACGCGGTCGCCGCCGTGGCGACCGCCCTGCGCGACGACCACGGTGTCGGCAAGGGCGACCGGGTCGCGATCCTCGCCGCCAACTCGCCCGAATGGATCGTCACGTTCTGGGCGGCACAGTGCCTGGGCGCGATCGCCGTCGGCCTCAACTCGTGGTGGACACCGAAGGAGATCGAGCACGGCGTGAATCTGGTGCGGCCGACGGTGATCGTCGCCGACGCCAAACGTGCTGCATCACTCGCGAATGCGGAAGCATCCGGATTCGCAGTGCTCACCGTCGAGGAAGATCTGCCGCGCATCGTCGCCGACCGCGCCGGCGCGGACCTGCCCACGGCCGACGTGGACGAGGACGACCCCGCGGTCATCCTGTTCACCAGCGGCACGAGCGGACGACCCAAGGGCGCGGTGCATTCGCAGCGGAACCTGCTCGCCGTCGTCGACTACCACCGCTTCTCCGATGCACTGGTCGCGCAGATGTACGGCCGCACCTACGACGACTCCGTGCCGAGTGAGAGCCGCTACCTGCTCACCTCGCCGTTGTTCCACATCGCAAGCCTGCACAATCTCACGGTCCCGCGGCTGGCGACGGGCAGCGCCGTGGTCATGACCGAGGGCGGCTTCGACGTGGACAAGGTCTTCGGTCTGATCGAACGCGAGCGGGTCACCAACTGGGGTGCCGTTCCGACGATGGCCGCGCGCATGCTCGAGCACCCGGACACCGACCGCTACGACCTGTCGTCGCTGACCGCGTTCGCGCTGGCGTCGGCGCCGTCGTCCCCGGAATTCAAGCAGCGGCTGCGAGCCAAGTTCCCGTTCGCGCAGCAGGCCCTGGTGGACAGCTACGGTCTCACCGAGTGCAGCACCGCCGTCGCGGTCGCCACCGCCCCCGAACTGGAGGCGTTCCCGGGCACGCTCGGACGCCCGATCCTCACCGTCGCGCTCGAGATTCGCGATCCCTTCGGGGAAGTGGTGCCCGACGGTGCCGAGGGTGAGGTCTGTGTTCGCAGCCCGTTCGTGATGCTCGGATACTGGGAGGACGAGCCGGCGACCGCCGCCGCCCTCACGTCGGACGGGTGGCTGCGCACCGGCGACTACGGGGTCGTCGAGAACGGTCGACTGCGGTTGACGGGCCGGCGCTCGGATCTGATCCTGCGGGGCGGAGAGAACGTGTATCCCACCGAGGTCGAACAGTGCCTCGAGGAGCATCCCGCGGTGCACGAATGCGCGGTGATCGGTGTCGATCACGCGGATCTGGGCCAGGAGGTCGCCGCCGTCGTGGTGCTGCGGGCCGGTCACGATGCGAGCGAGGACGAACTGCGCGAGTTCTGCCGCGACCGCATCTCCTACTACAAGGTCCCGTCGCAGTGGAAGATCACCCGCGACCTGTTGCCCCGCAACGCAACCGGAAAGGTCTTGCGTCGCGACGTGGCGGTGTGAACCGAACCGATCCCCGCCTCCCGTGCGTGTTTTTGGTAGCGCCGGCTACCGGAAACGCGCACGAGGGGCGGGGGCGCCGGACGCCGGCGACAGCGCCCGCGTGACCTCCCGCGCCGCCGCGGCGACCAGTGGACCGAGCCGGTCCGGGTCGACGGTCCGCTCGGCGCCGCACAGCGAGATGCCCGCGGCCGGACCGTCGGTGCCGAGCACCGCGGCGCCGACGCACGCGACGCCCGGCACCGACTCGCCGCTCTCGAACGCCAGTCCGTGCCGCCCGCGGATGCGGCCGAGCTCGCGATGCAGGGCGTCCAGGTCGGCGATCGTGCGGTCCGTGCAGATTCGGAGCCCCGCCCCGACCAGGTTGTCCACGGATTCGGCCGGCAGCCACGCGAGCATCGCCTTGCCGCCCGCGTTGACGTGGGCCGGCCGACGGCCGCCGACGCGGGTCGGGAGCGCGGCGGCGAGCCTGCCGCCGACCTTGTCGAGGTAGACGCTGTCGCATCCGTCGAGGATCGTCAGGTGCGCGACGTGGCCGGTCTGCAGCGCCAGCCGGTGCAACACCGGTGCCGCCGCCGCACGGATCCGATCGTGTCCGGGTACGCCGTCGGCGCTCCGGCTCCGACGGCCGAGCCGGTAGCCGAGGGATGCCCGATCGACCCATTCGAGCCGGATGAGCTGGTCGAGGATGCGGTGGACCGTCGATCGCGGCAGTCCGGTGCGCAATTCCAGGTCTTCGAGGGTCAGCTGCGCGTTCCGGCCGTCGAACGCGTCGAGGATGCACGTCATACGCGCGATCATCGACTGGGATTCGTCTCGCTTCGGCGCTGTCGACGACCCGACGGGCCGGTCCACGACGGTCACACCCACCTCCGCACCTTGTGTTCCCCACCACACTGAAATTGATTCTTGCACGGTAGCGGGTGCGGCGGCGAAAGTGAATAGACCGGTTCCGGCTACTCGACTCCGAACAGGGCGGCGGCGTTGTCGTGACACACCGCGCGCAGCCACCCGGAATCCGGAGCCACCCGCTCGAGGGACTCGAGCTGATGCACGTAGCCGTATGGAATGTTGGGAAAGTCGCTGCCCAGCAGGATCTTCGAACGCAACTCGTCGAGCCGCGGCACTTGACCCGCAGGGAACGGGGCATCCTCCTCGGCAAAATCGGTGAACGCCATGGTCGTATCCAGATACACCCGCGGATATCGCTCCGCGAGGTCGAGGAACTCGACGTATTCGGGCATCCCCATGTGCGCAATGATCAGCGGAAGGTCGGGAAAACGCTGCAACAGAGACACAATCGGCTGCGGTCCGGTGTAGGTCCCCGGCGCCGGACCGGATCCGCAGTGGATCACCGTCGGCACGCCCGAGTCGGTGAGCAACTCCCACACCGGGTCGAGCAGGGGGTCGTTCGGCTCGTAGTCGCCGACCTGGATGTGCGCTTTGAACACCCGGACGCCGTCGCCGAGCGCGGCGGCCACGTAGTCCGCGACACCCGGCTCGGGGTAGAACGTGGCCGTGTGCAGGCAGTCGGGGGTGCGGGCGGCGAACTGCGCGGACCATGCGTTGAGCCACGCCGCCATCTCCGGACGATGCGGATACAGCATCGAGGTGAACCGGGCGACGCCGAACGACCGCAGCGTCGCCACCCGCTCGTCCTCGTCGTGCCGGTAGGTGATCGGCCAGGGACGACCCACCAGGGGTCCGGCCGCGTCGAAGTACTTCCACACCTTGTCCAGCACATTCGCGGGCATGAAGTGGGTGTGCACGTCGATGAGGGAGTCGAGTCCGTGCTCGCGCCGGAATCGACCGATCCGTTCCGCTTCGTCCATCCCCCGACCGTACCGACTCACCCCCCCGCCGGCCGATCACCCCCGCGCCCGGGCGGTCAGCGGAATTTAACATAGTCGAAGTTTCAATCTCTCGAGAGATTTGTCACACCTGCGGCAACACGAAAGAGGATTGCCTAACCAATATTATTTGACCGTTGCATTACCTTACTGCGGTCCTGCACTTCGCGTCCGCACGCCACAGATCCATCGGAGCGATACCCGTGAAACTGAACCTCGAGTCGAGCATTCTCGTCGCCCCGGCACTTGCCGGTGCCCTGCTTCTGTCCGCCTGCTCCGGGAGCGCCGGCGACGACACCACGACATCCGGCCCGACGGTCATCATCGCGACCGTCAACGGCGAGATGGAGGTTCCGGTCGCCCCCGAGCGCGTCGTCGCGCTCGACAACAAGTCCTTCGAGACCCTGCGGGATTGGGGCATCACCCCGGTCGCGGTCCCCAAGACCCTGCTCCCCAACGAAGGCTTCGACGACTGGCGCAACGACGAGTCGATCCTCGACGTCGGCACGCACCGCGAACCGAAGCTCGAGCTCGTCAGCGAGGCCGAGCCGGACCTGATCATCGGCGGTTCACGCTTCGTCGAGTTCACCGATGACCTGAACGACATCGCTCCCGTCGTCGACGTCTCCGCGCAGGACGACGCCCCCGACGGCTACGTCGAGGCGCTGAAGACCCAGACCGAGACGCTCGGCCGGATCTTCGGCAAGGAGGCCGAGGCCGAGGCCCTGGTCGCCGAACTCGAGGCCGCCGAGGCCGCCGCGGCCGCCGCCACCAGCGGGGAAACCGTGTTCCTCGCGAACGTGTCGGGCGGCAAGATCGACAACGGCGCGCAGCGCATCGGCCGGCTGCTCGAACCGCTCGCCCTCACCGATGTGTTCGCCGGTCAAGCCGGGGACATCCACGGCGACTCGGGCCTGGCGCCGGAAACCATCGCGCAGGCCAACCCCGACTGGGTGATCGTCCTCGACCGTGACGCCGCCACCGCTACCGACGGTCAGGACGTCCAGCCCGCCGCGGCCGTCTTCGCCGCGCAGGAAGCGTTCGCGAACACGACCTTCACCAAGAACGGCCAGGTCATCTACCTGGACGAGAATTTCTACAAGCGCGAGGGCATCGAGTCCTACACCGAGGCGTTCGAGCAGATCGACGCCGCGTTCGACGCCGCACCCGAACCGGCACAGTAAACCCGCCTTGTTCCACACCTGATGCAGCCTGCCCCGCCCGGACACTCCGGCCGGTGCAGGCTGCGCGCGTAGGTGCCCCTCACGAGATCCGGTTCCCCATGACGAAGAACAAAGCGCTGCTGCCGCTGATCACGGTGGTGGTCCTCGCCCTGACCGTGGCGTCACTGATGGTCGGCGAGTACGACATCACCCTCGGGACGCTGATCGACGATCCCGCCGCCCGGGAGATGTTCCTCATCTCCCGGGTGCCCCGCACACTCGCACTGATCTTCGCCGCGGTCGCAATGAGCGTCGCAGGCGTGATCATGCAGCTCATCACGCAGAACAAGTTCGTCGAACCCACCACCGCGGGCACCGCCCAGTGGGCGGGTCTCGGGCTGTTGTTCACGCTGATCCTGATCCCGAACGCCGCGCCCCTGACGAAGATGGTCGTCTCGGTGGTCTTCGCGTTCGCGGGGACGATGGTGTTCATCGTCGTGCTGCGCCGGATCGCGATCAGGTCGTCGATCATCGTGCCTCTCGTGGGCATCATGCTCGGCGCGGTCGTCGGGTCGATCACCACGTTCATCGCCGGAAACTTCGACCTGCTCCAGTCCATGTCGGCCTGGCGATCGGGCGGGTTCAGCAGTGTCGTCCGCGGCTTCTACGAACCCCTGTGGGCCGTCGTCGTCGTCGCGGTGCTCGCGTACGTCCTGGCCGACCGGTTCACGATCGCCGGTCTCGGCAAGGACCTCGCCACGAACGTCGGACTGAAGTACGAGCAGGTCGTCTTCCTCGGCGTCACCCTCGTCGCCGTCGCGACCGGCGTCACCAGCGTGGTCGTCGGCTTCATCCCGTTCCTCGGGCTGATCGTGCCCAATCTCGTGTCGATGATGCTCGGCGACGACATGCACAAGAACCTGCCGTGGGTGGCGGTCATCGGTTCGGGCCTGCTGCTCGCGTGCGATCTTGTCGGCCGGACCGTCGTCGCGCCGATGGAGATCCCCGCGTCCGTGATCCTCGGTGCTGTCGGTGCCGCGATCTTCATCTCTCTCGTCGTGAGGCAGCGTCGCCATGTCAGTGCTTGAGTCCCGCAGATCCGGCCTCGGCGACAGCACCACCGGTCCGGTCCGGTCGAAGCTCACCCCCGGGGTGCGGCTCGCGATCGTCGCCGTCCTCACCGCGGTCGCCGTCGCCTGCTACCTGCTCCTGTTCATCCGCGGATCGTTCGACTTCGCGTTTCCGCGCCGGTTGACGGTGCTGGGCGCGATGATCGTCGCCGCGTTCGCCCACGGCATGGGCACCGTCGTGTTCCACACCGTCACCGACAACCGCATCCTCACGCCGTCGATCATCGGTTTCGATTCGCTCTACACGCTGATGCAGACGCTGACGGTGTTCTTCTTCGGCGCGACCGCGATCGCCAGCACCGAGGGCATCCCGAAGCTCATCGCGCAGACGACGCTGATGGTCCTGCTCGCGACGCTCCTGTACCGATGGCTCTTCTCCGGCCGGTTCGGAAGCCTGTTCCTGATGCTGCTCGTCGGCGTCGTCCTGGGCATGGCCTTCGACAGCCTGTCGACGTTCGTACAGCGCATGCTCTCCCCCACCGAGTACGACATGCTCTCGGTCGAACTGTTCGGACGACTGAGTTCCGTCGACTCCGACTACCTGCCGCTCGCCTTCGGCGTCTGCCTCGTGGTCGGCGTGATCCTGTGGCGGCGGCGCTACCGTCTCGACGCCCTGCTGCTGGGCCGCGAAACCTCGACGAACATCGGCATCGAGTACAAGCGCGAGCTGACGCTCATGCTGGTCCTCATCGCGCTGCTCGTCGCGTTCGCCACCGCGCTCGCCGGACCGATGACGTTCTTCGGGTTCCTCGTCGCGACGCTCGCGTATCAGATCACCGGAACCTACAAGCACCAGTACGTGATGCCGATGGCGTTCCTGCTCGGCGTGTTCACCCTCGCCGCCGGCCAGTTCGTCATGCAGCACCTGTTCTACGCGGGTGGATTCCTCACCGTCATCATCGAATTCGTCGGCGGCATCCTCTTCCTGTTCATGCTTCTCCGAAAGGGCACGCTGTGATCGAGTTCGTCGACGTCTCCATGTGCTATCAGGACAGGCGTGTCCTCGGTCCCGTCACCGGCACCATCCGCGAAGGCGGCATCACGTCGCTGATCGGGCCGAACGGCGCCGGGAAGTCGACCCTCATGACGATCATCGGGCGCCTGGTGGAGCCGACGACCGGCACGGTCACCGTCGGCGGTCTGGACGTGCGCACCACCAAGTCGCAGGAACTCGCGAAACACGTGTCGATCCTGCGCCAGGAGAACCACATCACCGCGCGCCTCACGGTCCGCGAACTGGTCGGGTTCGGCCGCTTCCCGCACTGCCGCGGACGTCTGACCCCGGACGACGTGCGCCACGTCGACGAGGCGATGGATTTCCTCAACCTCGGTCCCCTCGCCGACCGCTATCTCGATCAGCTCTCCGGCGGACAACGCCAACGCGCGTTCGTCGCGATGGTGCTCGCTCAGGACACCAAGTACGTTCTGCTCGACGAGCCGCTCAACAACCTGGACATGAAACACGCGGTGCTCATGATGCGGCAGTTACGCCGCGCCGCAGACGAGCTCGGCAAGACGATCGTCCTTGTCATCCACGACGTGAACATCGCTGCCGCGTATTCCGACGACATCGTCGCGCTGCGCGACGGACTGATCGTCACCGGTGGCAGCGCCGACGAAATCATGCGCGACGAGGTCCTCACCGACGTGTTCGACACCCCCGTGACCGTTCATTCGATCCACGGGCAGCCGACCGCCGTGTACGCGCGCTGACCGGGGCGGGCGTTCGGGTTCAGAACAGGGTCAGTTCCGTGTCGTCCGGACCGCGCAGGGCGGCGGCCTTGACGGTGAGCGAGACCGACTCGAACACCTCGATCGGCCCCGGACGGGCGGCGGCCTCGCGCGCGGCTGCACCGGCGAGCGTGTCGGCAACCTCGTTGAAGTGATTGCCGACGTGGCCGCGCACCCAGCGGAACCGAACCGGACCGGAACGTTCCGCGATCTCCCGGTCGATGGCCCGCACGAGCTCGACGTTCTTCACCTGCGACCCGGTGGACGTCTTCCAGCCTTTGCGCTTCCAACCGGCAAGCCACTCCGAGGCGCACTTGATGGCGTACTGCGAATCGGATTCGATGATCATCGGCTCGGAACCGGGATGGGCACGCAGCGCCTCGAGCAACGCGCGCAGTTCGGCGATCTGGTTGGTCCCCGAACGCTCGCCCCCCGACGCGCTGGGTCCCTCGTGGTTGACCCACGCCCACCCGATGGCGCCACCGGGATTCCGCAGGCAGGACCCGTCGGTGCTCACGATGATCATGTTGCAGACCATAGCCTTTCCGTCCGACACGGTGGAAACCGATGCGGTCGCTGTGCGAGGTACGGTGATTCGGTGACCGCATCCGTCGGTGAAGCCACACCCTTCGACACCCGGGTCGTGCTGCCGTGGCCGGCCGACGTCGCACAAACCCTACGCCCGTTGCAGCGCGGACCGTACGACCCCTGCCACCGGCGCGACGGCGATGTCGTCTGGCGCACCTCCCGGATGGGGTCCGGACCCGTCACCTACCGGATCCGGCAGGACGGCCCGTCCGGCGCCCGGTGCCTCGCGTGGGGTCCCGGCGCCGAGGAGTTTGCGACCGGGCTGCCCGCGCTGCTCGGGGCCGGCGACGACGACTCCGGGTTCGCACCGGAACATCCGCTGCTGGCCGAGGCGCACCGGCGTCTGCCGGGGCTGCGCATCACCCGTACCGGCCGGGTGTTCGAGGCGCTCGTGCCGGCGATCCTCGAGCAGCGCGTGCACGGCGTCGCGGCGTTCGCATCGTGGCGCCGCCTCGTGACCCGGTTCGGCGACCCGGCGCCCGGACCGGCACCGCGCGGCATGGCGGTGCCCCCGTCCGCCGACACGTGGCGGCGGGTGCCGTCGTGGGAGTTTCACCGGGCGAACGTCGACCCCGGTCGCGCCCGCACCATCGTGCGCTGCGCACAACTCGGCGACACCCTCGAACGCCTCACCGCCGAATCGCCGCAGCGGGCGCAACACCGGCTGCGGTCGTTGCCCGGCGTCGGCGTCTGGACGGCAGCGGAGGTCGCACAGCGCGCGTTCGGCGACGCCGATGCGCTCTCGGTCGGCGACTACCATCTCGCGTCCGTGGTCGGATGGTCGCTGCTGGGCGGGCCGCTCGACGACGCGGGCATGGTCGACCTCCTGGAACCGCTACGGCCACACCGCTATCGGGTAATCCGGCTGCTCACCGAAACCGGCGGATACGGGCGGGTGCCCCGGCGCGGCCCCCGCACCGCGATCACCGACCACCGCCACCGCTGAGCCTTCGTTGGCGAGACCAACGGAATGTAGACTGCGCGCATGTCCGACCCCGACAGCTATCCCGTGCCGACCCGGCTCGACCACCTTCCGAGCTTCCTCCTGTCCCAGGCCGCACGGCACGTGCACCGCGTGGTGTTCGATCGCCTCGACGCCGCCGACGCCCGCGGTCACCACTACCGCATGCTGGCCGCCCTCGGCGAGTTCGGGCCGGCCAGCCAGGTCGAACTCGGCCGCCGGTGCGGACTCGACCGCAGCGACGTCGCCGCGGTGGTAGACGCCCTCTCCGACCGCCGCTTCGTCGAGCGCACCCCCGACCCGAAGGACCGCAGGCGCAACATCATCAGCCTCACCCGGAAGGGTCGCCACCGCCTGGCGGAGCTCGACGACGTCCTCACCGCCGTGCAGGACGAGGCGTTCGCGCCGCTCGACGCCGCCGAGCGAGCACAGCTGACCGTCATGCTCACCAAGATCATCGACCACCACATCCGGGTCGATCGGGACCGGCAGGCGAGCGCGCACGAGCCGTAGGCTGGAAGGTGTGGTTCGGCGGAGATCCCGCCGGCCCCAGCCGTCGAAAGGACCATCGTGCAGGCCAAACCGTGCCGCGACTCCCGAGTTGTCAAGACCAGCAGGGTCTTTCCCAACGACGTGAACGACCACAACACGTTGTTCGGCGGAAAGCTCATGAGCGACATCGACATGACCGCATCGATCTCCGCGACACGGCACAGCCGCGCCTCGGTGGTCACGGCGTCGACGGACTCTGTGGCGTTCCTCGCATCTGTCCGCCCCTCGGATTCGGTGTGCCTCGAATCGTTCGTCACCTGGACCGGCCGCACTTCGATGGAAGTGTTCGTGAAGGTCACCGCGGAGGATCTGCGCAGCGGCGACCGTCGCATCGCCGCGACCGCGTTCCTCACGTTCGTCGCGGTCGACGACGCGGGACTGCCCACCGAGGTGCCCCCGGTGCTGCCCGAGTCCGAGGAGGAACGCCGGCTCAACGACAGCGGCGACGAACGCGCCGAGCATCGCCGCGCACATCGCCGCCAGAGTCAGGAAATGGCCGCGTATCTCACCACCAGCCGCCCCTGGTGACACCGCCCCTCCGGGTGATGGGAACCAAAGTTCCCATCACCCTGGGGCCCGGGCGCTACAGCGACCGCGCGATGAGCACCTTCATCACTTCGTTTGCACCGGCGTAGATCCGCTGAACCCGCGCGTCCTCGTACATCCGCGCGATCAGGTACTCACGCATGTACCCGTAGCCGCCGTGCAACTGGACGCAGCGGTCGACGACCTCGCACTGCTTGTCGGTCAGCCAGTACTTGACCATCGCGGCATCCGACGGGTCGAGCTGACCCTTCAGGTGCTGTTCGATGCAGTGGTCCAGGAAGATCCGGCTCGTACGCGCGATCGTCTGGCATTCGGCGAGTTCGAAGGCGGTGTTCTGGAAGTCGAACAGCGTCTGCCCGAACGCCTGTCGCGCCTTGGTGTAGCGCACCGTCTCGTCGACGGCCCGCTGCATCGCGCCCGCCGCCTGCGCACCGATGATCAGGCGTTCCTGCACGAGCTGCGCCATCAACTGCGCGAAACCCTGTCCCTCGCTCTCGCCCAGCAGGTTCGAGACCGGAACCCGCACATCGGTGAACGACAGTTCGGAGGTGTCCGCACCGTGCTGGCCGACCTTGTCGAGCACCCGGCCGACCGCGAAGCCCGGGCAGTCACGCAGGTCGACGATGAGCAGCGAGATGCCCTTCGCACCGGCCTTCGCATCGGTCTTGGCGACCAGCACGATCACATCCGCCGACGACCCGTTGGTGATGAACGTCTTCGAGCCGTTGATCACGTACTCGTCGCCGTCGCGGATCGCGGTGGTCTTGATCGCCTTCAGGTCCGATCCGGCGCCCGGCTCGGTCATGCCGATGGCACCGAGGATCTCACCGGTGGCCATGCCCGGCAACCAGGTTCGCTTCTGTTCCTCGGTGCCGTATTCGAGGATGTAGTGCGCGACGATCCCGCTGTGCACGGAGATGCCGAGCGCGAGGTCACCCGCATAGCCCTGCGCCTCGAAGACCGCGAGGTCGTGCGCGAACGTTCCTCCGCCGCCGCCGTATTCCTCCGGAATCGAGCACAGCAACAGGCCGAGCTTGCCCGCCTCGAGCCACACCTGGCGGTCGATGCGGTGCTGCGCGTCCCACTTCTCGACGTGCGCCATCACCTCGCGTTCGAAGAAGTCGCCGGCCAGTTCCGACAGTGCCCGAACTTCGTCGTCGTGCCAGGACGGCACGTGCTTGCTCCCCATGGGTTCCCTTTGCTTTTCGACGGCCGTCACCGGCCGCGCATTCCGACCGAATGAACTGTGTTCAGACCGAACGCAGTTCGCGCTTGAGCAGCTTGCCGCTCTGGTTGCGCGGGAGCGTGTCGACGAAGTGGACGATCTTCGGCACCTTGAACGGAGCGAGCCGTTCCTTGACGTGCACGATGAGCTCGGCCTCGGCGACCTCGTGGCCGTCCTTGAGGACGACGACGGCGGTGACCGCCTCGATCCACTTCTCGTCGGGCGTGCCGATCACCGCGACCTCCGCGACCGCCGGGTGCGTGTATAGCGCGTCCTCGACTTCGCGGGATGCGACGAGGATCCCACCGGTGTTGATGACGTCCTTGATGCGGTCGACAACGGTGATGTAGCCCTGCGCGTCGCGGGTGACGAGGTCTCCCGAGTGGAACCAGCCGTCGCGGAACGCTTCCGCGGTGGCTTCCGGGTTGTCCCAGTAGCCCAGGCACAGCTGCGGCGACCGGTACAGGATCTCGCCGGGCTCACCGTCGGGCACGTCGTTGCCGTCGGCGTCGACGACCCGGGTCTCGACGAACAGCACAGCCCGGCCGCACGAGGACGGACGGTCGGCGTGTTCGTCGGGGCCGAGCACGCATGCGAGCGGGCCGATCTCGGACTGCCCGAAGCAGTTGTAGAACCCGAGGTCCGGGTAGCGTTCGCGCAGTCGGTTCAGCACCGTCACCGGCATGATCGACGCCCCGTACTGCGCCTTGCGCAGCGACGACAGGTCGCGGGTGTCGAGGTCGGGATGGTTCGCGAGCGGCACCCAGACGGTGGGCGCGAGGAACAACGCGCCGATGCGATCGGATTCGACCAGCCGCAGGATCTCCGGGATGTCCGGCGACGGCAGCAGCGTGATCGTCGCGCCGACCGCGAGGTACGGCATGAGGAACACGTGCATGGCCGCCGAGTGGTACAGCGGCATGCAGATCAGCGGGTTGTCGTCGGCGGCGAGGTCGAGCGCGACGATCGACGATGTGTATTCGTGGACGAGCGCGCTGTGGGTCATCATGGCGCCCTTGGGCTTCGACGTGGTGCCCGACGTGTAGAGCAGCTGTGCCAGGTCGGCGCCGGATGCGCCGCCGTCGATGTCGGGCACCTCGCCTGCGGATGCGACGGCGAGCAGCGAGTCGTCGGCATCGCGCAGCGGCACCACGTGCCCGGCGGGGACGTCGGCGAGGACGGCGTCGAGGTTGGCGCGCAGCGGCGGGTCGACGAGCACGGCCTTCGCCCCCGACTGCCCGAGCAGGTAGCTCAGCTCCTCGCCGCGCAGCGCGTAGTTGATCGGCACGTGCACGAGCCCGGCGCGCGCGGCGCCGAGGTAGCCGAGCACGTAGGCATCCGAGTTGGTGCCGTACCCGGCGACGCGGTCGCCCTGCTCGAGCCCGAGGGATCGCAGGTGGGCGGCGGCGCGGGTGACCGCCGCGTCGAGTTCGCGGTAGGTGAAGGTTCGGTCCGCGAAGCGCAGCGCGACACGGTCGGGGAAGCGGGCGGCCGAGCGGTGCAGCACACCGTCGACGGTGTTCGAGCGTGGGTCGAGACTCATGGAGGTCAGGTTATAGGACGTCCAACCATTGGTCGAGACCCCACGGGTGCAAGCCCGCGACCTGGGTCAACGCCCCTGCCAGACCGGCGACCGCTTCTCGACGAACGCCGACATGCCCTCCTGCGCGTCGCAGATCATCGCGTTCGCGGCCATCGTCTCGGCCATCGCGTCGTACGCCTCGTCCTGCGGCAGATCGATCTGCCGGTAGAACGCTTCCTTGCCGATCCGCACGGTCGCCGACGACGCCGACACGATCTTGGCCGCCAGATCCGCCGTCCGGATCTCCAGTTCCTCGGGCGGCACCACGAAGTTCACCAACCCCCAGTCCGCGGCCGTCTCGGCGTCGATCGTGTCGCCGGTCAGCAGCATCTGCAGCGCACGCTTGCGGCCGACGGCGCGGCTGACCGCGACCATCGGTGTCGAACAGAACAGGCCGATGCGCACCCCGGGCGTCCCGAACACGGCGTCGGTGGCCGCGACCGCGAGATCGCACGACGCGACGAGCTGGCATCCGGCCGCGACCGCCGGGCCCTGCACCGATGCGATGACCGGCTGCGGAATCGACTGCACCGTGCGCATCATCTCGTTGCACACGTCGAAGATCGCGCGTTCCTCCTCCAACGTGCGCCCGATCATCTCCCGCAGGTCGTGTCCGGCCGAGAACACCGGTCCGTCCGCCCGGATCACGATCACCCGGCTGTCCGCGGCCAGCGCCCGCAGGCCGGAGATCACCTCGCGCATCGTGTCCACGGACAGCGGGTTGCGCTGACGCGGACGGTTGAGCGTGAGCACGCCGATTCCGCTGGCGTCGTCGACGGCGATGAGCACGGGCGCGGTACTGGTCTCGGTCATGGCCCACAGCCTGCCCCACCGGTCGCGTCGGCACCACCACAGCACGGGGATCGAAGGGTCGGGCAGTGGCAATTCCGCCCGGTCGCCCGGCTGGCGCCCGGTGCTGGGCGACGCGATCGCGCTCGACCGGGCACGATTCGACGTGGGTCAGGACTCGCCGAGCGAGGACCGATCCGGTCAGCCCGCGCTGCGCTGCAGCGACCCGTCGAACACGCGGAGGGAGCCCAGCAGCCGGCCCAGCGCGGACGCCACCTGGTCGGGGTATTCGGCGAGGATCCGATGCCCGGCGCCCACGATCCGCACGAGCTCGGCGTGCGGCAGGAGAGCGACGATCGACTCCGAATGCTCGATGGGCACGTACCGGTCCGCGGTCCCGGCCGCGACGACGACGGGCACGCCCGCGAGGGCGACCAGCGCCGCCGATTCGTCGAGCACCGCGAATGCCGCGAGCAGACGCGACCACGCCACCACCGAGGTGGTGCTCGACAACACCAGTCCGGCCGTCCGCAGCCACGAGTCGTCGTCCCGGCCGCGGGCCAGCAGTGAACAGACCCGTCCGCCGGCGCGTTTCGACACCTCCATCGCGCGCGGCGCTCGGGTCACCGCCCGATGCAGCATCGCCGTGGCCGGGTGTCGCAGGTAGCGGCCCACCCCGTGCTCGGCGAGCCCGGACGCGGCGGTCGCGATGAGCACCACCCCGACGATGCGGGCGCCGATCGCGTCCGGGTACAGCCGCGCGTACGCCATCGCCACCATGCCGCCCATCGAATACCCGGCGAGCACGACCGGACCCGTGGGCACCAGCGCCCGCAGCACCGCGGCGAGGTCGCCGGCGAGACCGTCGAGGGTCAAGGAGGAAATCTCACCCGAACCCGAACGTCCATGTCCCCGTTGGTCGTAACGCACGATGCGTACATCGGAGCGGGCCACGCGGATGCACACGTCCTCCCAGCTGTCGGCTTCCTGGCAGTGGCCGTGCACCAGGACGACGGTGAGTGCGGCGCGCGGTGGTCCCTCGATCGTCGCGGCCAGCGGCACCCCGTCGTCGGCGACGACGGTGACACGCGAGATCCCGTTGCGGGCGGGTCCTCTCGACACCCCGGATCCCCTCGACACCTCGGACATGGGCACTCCTGCGATGCGGTCTGCCCGAGTAGTCGTCCGACGGCCGGATGCCGTTAGCCACCGTCACCGAATCGTGATCACGCCTCGACGATCAGCCCGTGCGCGGCGGCCATCGCGACCGCCTGAGTGAGGTCGATCTTCGCGCCCTCGAGTTTCGCCGTCGTCCACAGGGTCGCTCCGACCTGTGCGCCGCGCAGGTCCGCACCGTCGAGTCGAAGACCCGTCGTGCGGGCACCCGACAGGTCGACGCCCCGCAACGTGGCGGTGCGCAGATCCGCCTCGACGAGATTCGTCTCCCGCAGCCGGCAGCCGGTGAAGTCGACCCCGCGCAGATCGGCCCGGCCCAGCGAGGCCAGGGTCAGATCCACCTCGTCGAGCACCACCGGCCGCAGCCGGCACTGCTCGAACGTCGACCCTAGCAGGCTGGAACCCCGGAACTCAGTGTGCCACAGGGATGTTCGGGTGAACGTGCAGGACCGGAAGGCGGTGGCGGTATGCCGGGATCCGGACAGGTCGGCGCCGGTGAAATCGCAGTCGGTGAACACCACGTGATTGGTGCTCAGGCCACTGAGATCCGCATCGCGGAAGGTACAGGCGGTGTAGGCGCGGTTCGTCCACTCCCGGCGGTCGAGCCGCGCGTCCGAGAAGTCCTCGCCGACGATCTCCACCGTGCCCTGTGTGCCCATGCCTCCGATCCTGCCCGACGACCGGGGCGGCACCGGCTCCGGCTCCCCCGTCAGTTGGTGGCCGTGTGGTGCTCGTGGGTGAAGGGTTTCGTTCCACGCACCTCGGGCTCGCCCTGCGGGTTGGTGTCCACACCGTGGTTCTCCCGGCTATCGGTGCCGAGCCACTGCTCCGTCGGCGCTTCGACGTACTTCCACTCCATGCCCTGCGGCCACGGTCCCTGGCCTTCGTTCCAGGGTCCCCGCACCGACCCCGCGCCGTTGGACATGTTGAACGCCAGGTTCTGGAATCGGTCGTCGCCGGCGAGAGCACCGGGCGGGAAGTTCACCGGCAGTTCGTTCAGAGCCGCGGTGAACTGCTGGTAGTGCGCCACTTCGCGGGTCATCAGGAAGGTGAGCGTCTCCTGCACGCCGGGGTCGTCGGTGAACTGTTTGAGGTATTCGTAGACGATCTTCGCCCGGGTTTCCGCGCCGAGATTGCTGCGCAGATCGACCGTCGGATCGCCGTTGGCGTTGACGTATGCACCCGACCAGGGAGTCCCGGCCGAGTTCCCCACATCGGGGCCGCCGCCGGACAGCGCCAGGAACAGCGGATTGACGGCAACCTGGTGAACGGCCTGCTCCTTGCCGTCGGCCGTGGCCACCAGCGGCATCCAGTCGCACCGTTCGTTCGCCATCTTCAGGTCGTCGTTGAGACCGTCCAGCAGCATGGTGATCATGGACCCGACCATCTCGAGGTGACTCAGCTCCTCCGTGGCGATGTCCATGAACAGGTCGTACATCTTCGGGTTCTTGCGGCGCAGCACGAACGCCTGCGTGAAGTACTGCATCGCGGCCTTCAGTTCGCCGTTGGCGCCGCCGAACTGCTCCTGAAGCAACGTGGCGAATCGCGGATCGGGTCGGTCGACGCGCACCTCGAACTGCAGGTCCTTGTTGTGGATGAACATGTCGCTCCCTTGTCTGTGTGTGCAGAGGGTCGCGAGGCGGGTACCCGGGCCGTACCGATGAAAACTGTTCCTCCACGGCAACACCGAAGAGCGACACCGTTTGCCACCCGCCGGGGTCGGGTATCACGTCCCGACCACCACCGGACCGGAGGCGATGACAATGGTGGACGCGTTCACATTCCTCAGAAGCGACCACGAAAGTGTGCTGGGCATGTTCGAGGTTCTCGACGGTGCCCCTCAGGGTTAAGGCGCCCAGCTCAGCGGATTGCGCACCATGGTGACCGATCTCGTCGTCGCGGAGTCCAGACACGAAGCGATCGAACAACATTTCTTCTGGCCCTTGGTGCGGGAACGACTCGAGGACGGCGACCGTCTCGCCGATGATGCGATAGCACAGGAGAACTCGGGAAAACGCCTGCTTCAGAAGCTCGAGAACGGCCACCCCGGGGAGCCCGAATATCACGGTGCGCTGGCCGCCTTCATCGAAGCGGGCCGCAAGCACATCGCGTACGAACAGAACGTTGTGTGGCCGCGCATGGCCGCCGCACCGAGCGAATCCGAACTTCAGGATCTGGGCGCGACCCTGGCCCGCACCAAGCAGAAGGCTCCCACGCGCCCGCATCCGGACACGCCGTCCGGACCGGGCGCGCAGAAGACGATGGGTGCGGCCGCCGCCGAACTCGACAAACTGCGCGATGCGGTGACCGGGCGGAGCGGTCCGCCCGATCCCCCGACTTCCTGAGCGCTAGGGTGTGGCGCGATCAGCGCGGTGCCAGCGCGCGGATCGCCTCCGCCGGGTCGCCGGAGGTCACCAGCGCGATCACCGGCGTCGTCACGCCCGACTCTGCATAGCGCTCGACGTGTTCGCGGCACGCGTCCGGATGGCCGTGCACCACAAGGGCGTCGACGACGCTGTCCGGAATCGCGTCCAGCGCGCCCTTGCGGTCGCCCTCCGCCCACAGCCGCCACATGGCGGCGAACTCGTCCGTCCGTCCGAGGAACTCGTGGAACGCCCGGTAGACGGGGACATTCATGTAGGACGCGATCATGCGACGGCCGATCGCGCGGGCCGTGTCGGTGTCGAAGCCGTGCAGCACGAAGATCCGCGCGACGATCTCCTTGCCGTCGCCCCCCTCGTGCACGTAGGGCGCGACGGTGCGTGCGTCGCCGGCGGACAGCCAGTTCACGATCGCCCCGTCCGCTTCGCGGCCGGCGAGTCGCAGCATGCCCGGGCGCAGCGCGGCGAGCAGCACCGGCGGCACGGGATCCGCGACGAGCCCGGGACGGAACCCGTCTATCGCGAACGTGTCGTACTCGTGGCTCACCTTCTCCCCGGCGAGCGCGGACTTCAGGAACCGGAGGGTGTCGCGGGCACGTTTGAACGGTTCGTCGAAAGCGATGCCGTTCCACTTCTCGACGATCACGTCGGACGAGGTGCCCACGCCCAGCACGAACCGGCCCGGCGCCGCGGTCGCGAGGGTCGCGGCGGACATGGCGAGGGTCGCGGGGCCGCGCGTGTAGACGGGAACGATCGCGGTTCCCAGACGCAGGGTGGGCGCCCACACGCTCGCGAGCGCGAGCGGGGTGAACGCGTCGGCGACGCTCGACTCCGACGACCACACGTCCGTGTAGCCGAGATCCGGCAGTTCCTCGATCAGTCGCCGCTGGTCCGGGAGCGAGATTCCCTCGAGGGGAATGGTGAGGCCCCAACGTCGTGTGGTGTGCGTCATGGCCGCCACCCTAGCGTCCGGCCCCCGTATGCTGACGCCCCGTGCTGATCAGAGAGTTGTGGCGGTATCCGGTCAAGTCGTTCGGTGGTGAACCGGTCCGGTCCGCGACGATCGAAGCGGACGGTCTGCGCGGCGACCACCTGTGGGCCGTCGTCGACGCCGAGACAGGCGCGGTGGCCGGCGCGAAGAAGTCCCGCCGATTCGGCGTGCTCCTGACCTGCCGGGCACGGCTGATCGACGACACCGACGTCCGTGATCGCGCCGCCCTCGAACTGACGCTTCCCGACGGCACCGCCGTCCGCGGCGACGACAGCAGCGTCGACTCGCTGCTGTCGGACCTGACCGGGCGGGAGGTGCGGCTCGAGGCCCGTCGCCGCACCTACGACGAGGCTCACCTGCACCTGCTCTCGACCTCGGCGGTCGAAACCCTCGAGACGGGCGACCCCGTCGATGTGGCGCTGCGGCGTTTCCGGCCGCAGATCGTGCTGGACGCGCCCGGTTCACACGGATTCGTCGAGGACAGCTGGCTCGGCCGGAGCGTCGCGCTAGGCACCGCGACGATCGCCCCGACCACACGCACCGCCCGGTGCGTGATGGTCACCCTCGCGCATCAGGAGGTCCCCGCCCGGCGCGAGATGCTGCGGACGGTCACCGCCCGCAACCTCGTCCCGAACCTGCCGGGCGCCAAGCCCGCGCCGTGCGTCGGCATCTACGCGAGCGTGCGCGCGTGCGGGGACGTCACCGTCGGCGACACCGTCACCGTGCGCTGACGCGCCGCTGTGTACTTCGGCCGCCCTGGCCGCCCGAAGTACACACCAGGCGACTCACCGTCCAGCAGGCAGGATCCGGGTGCGGACCTCGCCGAAACCGATACGGGTGCCGTTCGGTCCGGGCGCGGTCGCCGAGATCGCGATCTCATCGCCGTCCTCGAGGAACGTACGGGTCTCGTCACCGACCTGGACGGGTTCGGCTCCGCCCCAGGTGAGTTCGATGAACGCGCCGCGCTGGTCCTTCTCCGGCCCAGAGATCGTGCCGGAGCCGAACAGGTCGCCGGTGCGAGTCGCGGCGCCGTTCACCGACGTGTGTGCAAGCATCTGCGCCGGAGACCAGTACATCTGCGCGTACGGCGGCCGGCTGACGACGTGACCGTTCCATTCGACCTCGAGATCGATGTCCAGACCCCACTTCTCGTCGCCCTGCAGATAGGGCAGCGGTTCCGGGTCCTGCACCGGGGTGTCGATCCGGGCGGATTCGAGCGCGGCGAGCGGCACGACCCACGGGGAGATCGACGTAGCGAACGACTTGCCGAGGTTCGGGCCGAGCGGCACGTACTCCCAGGCCTGGATGTCGCGGGCGGACCAGTCGTTGAGGATGACCGCGCCGAAGCAGTGATCGGCGAATTCGTCGGGGGTGATCTGCGTGCCCATCGGGGAGCCGACGCCGACGATGAAGCCCATCTCGGCTTCGATGTCGAGGCGGATCGACGGTCCGAAGACCGGCGCCGGATCGTTCGGTCCCTTGCGCTGGCCGCACGGCCGGACGATGTCGACACCCGAGGTGACCACCGTCGACGAACGACCGTGGTAGCCGACAGGCAGGTGCTTCCAGTTCGGCATCAGCGGATCGGGGTTCTGCGGGCGGAACAACCGCCCGAGGTTGGAGGCATGGTTCTCCGACGCATAGAAGTCGACGTAGTCGGCGACCTCGATCGGCAGGTGCAGCGTCACGTCCGCGATCGGGAACACCGCATCGTCGGCAACTTCCCTGGACACGAGTTCCTTGATTGCGGAACGCACTTCGTCCCAGCGACGGCGGCCCTGAGCCATGAACGCGTTGAGCGACGGCTCGGCGAACACGACGTCGTCCTCGAAGACCCGGCTCAGGTCGAGCACCGTGTCGCCGACGCGGACGCCCACGCGGGGTTCGGTGTCCTCGGTGGAGAAGATGCCGTAGGGAAGGTTGTCGAGGCCGAAGAGCGAGCCCTCGGGAATGTCGATGACGGTCATGCGGGTGATCCTTCGGTAATCGGAAGAACGGATGCGTGCACCAGGCCGAGGTCGATCAGGTCGACGAGCGGTTCGACGATGCTGCAGGTGCCGAACGAACGGAAACAGCTGCGCACCTCGGCGATACGCGCCGGGGACAACACGGACAGCCGGGCGGCGACGGAAGCACCGTCGCGGTCGGCGAGCACCGTCGCGATGGTGGGCACGTCCGCTCCGTCGAGTGCGGCATCGACCGCGGCGAGCACGTTGAGGAAGCCGTGCTGCTCGAAACCGGTGTGCGGGTCCGTGTTCCGGATCGCATGGTGCAGGCCCGCGGTCGCCTTGAACGGCACCCCGGCACCGACCGCAGACCGGATAGCCTCGGCCAGTTCCGTCTCGTCCGGGTACGCCTCGGTGACAACTCCACCGGTGCGGAACTTGGCCGCACTCGGCGTCCCGGCGAGCCCGGCCAGGAGGGCGGCACGACGGTCGTCGCGGGGCACCTCGACGAACAGTGCGACGCCGGGGAGTTCGGCGGCGACAACGTCGAGCGCAGCGAGGAATTCGTCGGTACTGCTGTCGGCGGGAACCGCGATCTCCACCGCCTCGACGGTCACGCCGTCGAGTTCACGGAGCCGAGCGACCGCCGCGGACACGGTCGCGGGTCCACCCGGAGCCGTGACGCTCAGGGCGAGTTCGCCGCCGAGCGGACGGGATTCGAGCGACTCGACCAACTCCGGGATACGCGGAGCGGGAAAGACGAACAGCCCCACCAGACCTTCGTAGTCCGAGACGCGGTGGCCGGCGTGCGCCGGCAGCGCCTGCTCCAGAGGGGCGTTACCCGGCGGGAACAGGGCCGCGTCGTCGCACAGGCCGGCGAGCAGCGGTCCGAGAGTCGTCACTTGCCTGCACCTCGATTGCGGTTCCAGCTACCGGCGTACGTGGTGTCCTCGCAGGCGAACGCGCCCTCGCCGAGTTCGAGCGGGCGGAACGTGTCGACCATGACGGCGAGTTCGTCGAAGAACTCGATGCCGATGCTGCGTTCGTACGCGCCCGGCTGCGGGCCGTGAGCGTGTCCGCCCGGGTGGACCGAGACGGAGCCCTGGGCGATGCCGGATCCCTTGCGGGCCTCGTAATCTCCGCCGCAGTAGAACATGATCTCGTCGGAGTCGACGTTCGAGTGGTAGTACGGCACCGGGACGGCGAGCGGATGGTAGTCCACCTTGCGCGGCACGAAGTTGCAGATGACGAAGTTGTTGCCCTCGAACGCCTGGTGCGCCGGCGGCGGCTGGTGCACCCGGCCGGTGATGGGCTCGTAGTCGTGGATGGAGAACGTGTACGGGTAGAGGCAGCCGTCCCAGCCGACCACGTCGAACGGGTGCGTGGGCACGACGTAGCGGGTGCCGACGATGCCGTGCGAAGTGCGGTGCTTGACGAGCACCTCGACGTCGGCCTCGAGGTGCTCGACCTCGACGAGGCCGGACGGGCCGTGGAGGTCGCGCTCGCAGAAGGGGGCATTCTCGAGGAACTGACCGAACCGCGACAGGTAACGCTTGGGCGGCACGATGTGGCTGTTGGCCTCGATGACATAGGCGCGCAACGGCTCGTCCCCGGTGGGGATCCAGCGGTGCGTCGTCGCCATCGGCAGCAGCACGTAGTCGCCGGACTTGGCTTCGAGCGTGCCGAAGACGGTCTCGATGGTGGCCGTGCCGGATTCGACGTAGACCATTTCATCGCCGACGACGTTGCGGTACAGCGGCGATTCCTTCTTCGACACCACGTACGAGAGCCGCACGTCGGCGTTCCCGAGGATCAGGCGCCGGCCGGTGACGACATCGGTGTCCGCCCACACGTCCTCAGGGAACAGTTCGGGCAGTTTCAGGTGCCGCGGCTGGAGCGGGTGGTTCGGCGTGGTGGTCTGGTCGGGCAGCTCCCACACGGTCGCGTCGACGATCGCCGACGGAATGTACCGGTGATACAGCAGCGACGAGTCGGACGAGAAGCCCTCCTCGCCCATCAGCTCCTCGTAGTAGAGGTTGCCGTTCTCGTCGCGGTGCTGGGTGTGACGCTTCGGCGGGATGACGCCGAGCTGTCGGTAGAACGCCATGGGGTTCAGCTCCTCGCAGGTTCCTCAGGCCGATCGAGGCAGTCACGCCCCGGTATTAGTAAATACATTAACTAGTTTCTGGGGGTGAAGGCAACCACAGAACGGTCACGAGGTCATGACGATCGGCAAACCGTTCGCCCCGAGAGCGGGGATGCGACGCTCAGGTGCGTCCGCGCACGTCGAACTGGCTGCGGTTCGTGATCAGTTTGTTCAGCAGCATGACGAGGATCTGCTGTTCAGCGTCGGTGAGCACGTCGACCCACGCCGCCTCGCGCTCGTTCTGCTCCCGGAACGCCTCGGAGATCTCGGTCTCCCCCGCCTCGGTGAGCGACAACCGGACCGAGCGGCCGTCGTGACTCGCCGGGGTGCGCTCCAGCAGGCCCGCTTCGACCAGCGGTTTCGCGAGATTCGACACCGCCGCCCGGCTCATGCCGGTCAGCCGCGCGGCGCCTTTCGGCTCGATCGGCCCGGCCAGCCACACGACGAACAGCAGGCGGTAGGCGGACCACGACCGCCCATTGGGCCGGTGCACGGTGGATTCGAGGTCGTAGGTCACGACATCCGAGGCCCTATTCAGGGTGAGCAGCACCTCGGTGGCGTTGCGGTGATAGTCGCCGTACCTGCTGCCCAGGCGGCTTTTCGCGAGTTCGACGAACGACCAGTAATCGAGCGAGTCCGGTGCCGCCGGCTCCCCCGCCTCGTTCCACCCGTCGCCCATGCGCCCAACACTATCGCGACCGGTGGTAGAGACATCCGACGCCGACGGTCCCCGATGATTCACCCGGATAGTATATCTATTGATTACTTATTCGGCCTACTACCTGCAGGAAGTTCGCACGCGCGCACCGCTACGACCAGCGCACCGCGGCAGTTACCGCTACGCGCGGAAAAGTCTGTACAAAGGATTCGACAGACTGCCCCGAACGGCCCAAAGGACCCACATGAGCACCCTGCAGACGCTCGATCGTGGGCTGCGCGCACTCGACATCGTGTCGCAGTCGCCGTCCGGGATCTCGGTGGCGGACCTGTCCCGGGAACTCGATGTCCATCGGGCCATCTGCTATCGAATCGTCGCCACGCTCGAGGAACACTCGCTGGTCACTCGCACCGCAGACGGCCGGGTACGCCTGGGCGTCGCTGCGGCAGTGCTCGCCTCGAGATTCGAACCCCAGTTCGCGGCCGACGTCCGACCTGTACTCCACGCGCTGGCCGACAAAACCCGCGCGACGGCCTTCGTGTCCGTCGCGCAGGGGCAGCACTGCGTCGTCATCATGGTCGCCGAACCGGAAGGCACCCTGCTGCGGGTCGGATATCGCGTCGGTAGCAGTCATCCGATCGAGCGCGGCGCCGCCGGCATCGCGATCCTTGCACTGCGGCCCGAATCGCCGGGCGACTCCGACGCCGTACGTCGAGCCCGTGCCGACGGCTACAGCCTCACCCGCGGACAGATCGAGCACGGCGCCGTCGGTATCGCGTCCGGCATCGCACTGCCGCAGGGAGTCGGGCCGAGCACCGGCCTCGAACGCAGCGTCGGCGTCGTCGCACTCGACGGCCTCGATACCGATCGCGCCGCGGATGCGGTGATGAGCACCGCCCGCGAGATCGAGCGTCTCATCAGCGTCTGATCTCGCCGCAGACGCACTTCCGCTCACGCGTCCGCGCACTCGTCGCGACACCCCACATCGACAGCCCCGACATGGGCACCCCACGCTCTCCCGCCGGTCGGCCGTGCCGCCGACAGCCCAGTTACCCGGACCGCACTTGACCGCGAATGTGACCGCACTTACTCTGTGCAAAGTTCGCTCACCGATACACGATGTGCGTTATTAGTAAACTCCCAGTTCAGCGCGAGTTCGAAACAATGGAGATGCAAGCCATGAGCGCGTGCCCCATCGATCACACGGCCCTGCAGACCACGGACTGCCCGATTTCCGCGAATGCCGTCGCCTTCGATCCCTTCACCGGCCCGTACCAGGTGGACCCGGCGGGGTCGCTGAGCTGGTCACGCGACGAGGAGCCGGTGTTCTACAGCCCCGATCTCGGGTACTGGGTCGTGACGCGGTACGAAGACGTCAAGGCCGTCTTCCGGGACAACATCCTGTTCTCGCCGTCGATCGCCCTGGAGAAGATCACCCCGGTCTCGGACGAGGCGACCGCGACGCTCGCGAAGTACGGCTACGCGATGGCTCGCACCCTCGTCAACGAGGACGAACCCGCGCACATGCCACGCCGGCGCGTGCTGATGGATCCGTTCACGCCCAAAGAACTCGTCCATCACGAGCCGATGGTTCGCCGACTCACCCGCGAGTACGTCGACCGCTTCATCGAGTCCGGCAAGGCCGACCTCGTCGACGAGATGCTGTGGGAGGTCCCGCTCACCGTGGCCCTGCACTTCCTCGGCGTGCCCGAAGAGGACATGGACACGATGCGCAAGTACTCGATCGCGCACACCGTGAATACCTGGGGGCGACCGGCGCCCGAGCAGCAGGTCGCGGTCGCGGAGGCCGTCGGCAAGTTCTGGCAGTACGCCGGACAGGTGCTCGAGAAGATGCGCAAGGACCCGTCCGGCCACGGCTGGATGCCGTTCGGCATCCGAGTCCAGCAGGAACAACCCGACATCGTCACCGACTCCTACCTGCACTCGATGATGATGGCGGGAATCGTTGCGGCACACGAGACCACAGCGAACGCGTCGGCCAACGCCTTCCGCCTGCTGCTCGAGAACCGCAGTGTATGGGAGGAGATCTGCGACGATCCGGGCCTGATCCCCAATGCCGTCGAGGAGTGCCTGCGCCACTCGGGTTCGGTCGCCGCGTGGCGCCGCCTCGTCACCGCCGACACCACGATCGGCGGCATCGACATTCCCGAAGGCTCGAAGCTGCTGATCGTCACGTCGTCCGCGAACCACGACGAGCGCCACTTCGACCATGCCGACGACTTCGACATCCGCCGCGAGAACTCGAGCGATCACCTGACGTTCGGGTACGGCAGTCACCAGTGCCTGGGAAAGAACCTGGCCCGCATGGAGATGCAGATCTTCCTCGAGGAGTTCACCAAGCGTCTCCCCCACCTGGAACTCGTCCCCGATCAGGAGTTCACCTACCTGCCGAACACGTCGTTCCGCGGCCCGGATCACGTGTGGGTGCAGTGGGATCCGGAAAAGAACCCCGAGCGCGCCGACCCGTCGATCCTCGATGACCGCCGGCCGGTGAAGATCGGGGAGCCGTCGAGGACCAGCATCTCGCGCACCGTCTCGGTCGACGCCATCGTCCCCGCCGCAGACGGCGTGGTGCGCGTGCGGCTGTCCGATCCCTCGGGCAAGCCGCTGCCCAAGTGGACGCCGGGCTCGCACGTCGACGTCGAACTCGGTGACCTGTCCCGGCAGTACTCTCTGTGCAGCGACCCGAACGACCTGTCGCACTATGAGATCGCCGTGTTCGAGGAGCCGGGGAGCCGCGGTGGCTCACGCTACGTGCACCGCACCCTGAAGACCGGCGACACCCTGAAGATGCGCGGTCCGCGCAACCACTTCAAGCTCGATCCGGATGCCCAGCGCTACATCTTCGTGGCGGGCGGCATCGGTGTCACCCCGATCGTCACGATGGCCGACCACGCGAAGGCCACCGGCAAGGATTACGAAATCCACTACTGCGGACGCGATGTCGCGACTATGGCACTACTCGACCGGCTTACGGCCGAGCACGGCGACAAGATCGAGGTGCACTCGAGCGCAGCGGGCAACCGCCTCGACATCCCGGCTCTGCTCGCGACGCCGGTCGAGGGCACCCAGATCTACTCCTGCGGCCCGGAGCGTCTGCTCACCGCACTCGACGACGCGACCGCGCACTGGCCCGAGGACACGCTGCACGTCGAGCACTTCACGTCGAATCTGGCCACGCTCGACCCGGCCGACGAGCACGGGTTCGAGGTCGAACTGCGCGATTCCGGCCTGACCGTCCAGGTGGCGGCCGACCAGACCGTGCTCGACGCCCTGCGCGCGTCGAACATCGATATCCAGAGCGACTGCGAGGAGGGGCTGTGCGGATCGTGCGAAGCCCCCGTCCTCGACGGTGACGTCGATCACCGCGACATGGTACTCACCAAAAGCGAACGGGCTCAGAATAAGTCGATGATGACGTGCTGCTCACGCGCGTGCGGCACGAAGATCACCCTCGCGCTCTGACGCACCTGCCCTCCAGAATCTCCAGCACCCGAAAGGATCCGTCATGGGATCACCCACCGTCACCGGGGCCGATATGCCGCCGGGCTCGACAGTCACCGACCAGCCCCCCAAGTCCGGCTTCAAGCGCGTCCTCACCGGCAGCATGGCCGGTGCCGTGCTCGAGTGGTACGACTTCGCGATCTACGGCATCCTCGCCGCGACTGTCCTCGGTCCGTTGTTCTTCCCCGGTGACAGCGGGGTCGCCAAGCTGCTGCTGGCACTGGCCACTCAGGGCCTCGGCTTCGTCGCCCGCCCTTTGGGTGGCATCGTCTTCGGACATCTCGGTGACAAGTTCGGCCGCAAACCGATGCTGGTCATCACGTTCCTCATGCTGGGCACAGCGACCGCGGCGATCGGACTTCTGCCCACCTACGACCGGATCGGGATCTGGGCAACGGTCCTGCTGGTGGTGCTGCGCATGATCCAGGGCTTCGCCCTCGGCGGTGAGTTCGGAGCCGCGGTGCTGCTGGTCAGCGAGTACGGCGAGCCGAAGCGGCGCGGCTTCTGGGCGTCCTGGCCGCAGGCAGGTGCCCCGATGGGCACCGTCCTGGCCACCCTCGTGGTGTCGGTGATCGGATTCACGCTCTCCGAACAGGCCTTCGACCAGTGGGGCTGGCGCATCGCCTTCCTCTTCGCGATCCCGCTGCTGATCATCGGCTTCTGGGTGCGCCGCGGTGTCGAGGAGTCGCCCGTCTTCAAGGCCGCGCAGGAACAGGCTGCGAAGGATCCGGTGGCACAGGAACGTTCGTCGATCCTCGAGGCACTGTCACGTCCGCGTGCGGTCCTGACCGGCCTGGGCATGCGCCTCGGCGAGAACATCGCGTTCTACGTGTACACGGTCTTCGTCATCGCGTACGCCACCACGTACTTCGACTTCCATCGCGGCGAGGTCATCATGGCCGTGACGTTCGCATCGCTGTTCCAGTTCGTCGGCATGATCGGCGGCGGCGCGTGGTCCGACCGGGTGGGTCGCAAGACCGCGATGCTCGTGCCCGCGATCGTCCTCGTCGTCTGGGCACCCGTGTTCTTCTGGCTGGTCCAGCTCGAGAGCCTGCCGATGCTGTGGGTCGGTGTGTGCGTGGGTGCGTTCTTCCACGGCATGCTCGCCGGCCCGGAGGCCGCGTGGATCACCGAGTTGTTCCCGACGCGCTATCGCTATGCCGGTTCGTCGCTGGTCTTCCAGGGCTCGTCGATCATCGCCGGCGCCCCGGCCCCGTTCATCGCGGTGTGGCTGATCCAGAACTTCGGGGTCGGCATGGTCGTCGGCTACCTGGTGGTCACGATGACGATCACGGTGATCGCCCTGTCGCTGAGCCGGGAGACCAGGGGCGTCGGTCTCGACCGCATCGCATAGCCGTCGAACCCTTCGACGAACTGCTCCGCCCGGAGGACGGACCGAGAGATTCGGTTCCGTCCTCCGGGAGGAGTTTTCGCCTGTGCCGTCGGCTCGGGCGCTAACGGC
>NZ_BCXI01000043.1 GCF_001895025.1 Rhodococcus zopfii NBRC 100606 = JCM 9919 | reverse complement strand
AATAAGACGCCCTCGCGGTCTGGAATGTCCACTACAACTACCATCGACCCCACACTGCCGCCGCGAACCGGCCGCCAGCGACCCGACTCCACGCCGGTGTCACCAACGTCATGGCCTCATACACCTAGACGACTGATTCCTTGAACCGGGTCAGTGGTCGAAGGCGATCAGCGAACGTTTGGCTGGGTTGCCCAGGTCCCAGCTGTGCCAGATCCCGGCGGCCATCGCCAGCAGACGTTGCGCGACACGGGTGAACACCCCGTAAGTGGTGCGGCCACCATGTTCCTCCAAGCTGAGGGTGTCGTTGACTGATTCGATCCACTGCCGCACCCAACCGAGATTGCCGTTGCGGTAGGTCTCGTCCTTGCGGTCCGGCCGCAGCAACCGCAGCCCCATCGCGGCGGTGGTCGCAGCGAATGCCCTGCCGGAAAAGCCCTTGTCCGCGAGTAGGACCTGCCCGGACCGGATCAGGTGATGCTCGCGGGCCAGCATGGCGGCGACGACATCGCGTTCGCCGATCTTCGGGTTCGCCAAGGGCCACATGATCGGCATTCCGTCGCCGGCGCACACCAGGTACAGCTTCAGGCCCCAGAAGTACCGCGTATGGGAGGCACAGTAGCCGTAGCCGGCGTGTCCGGCCAAGTCTGAACGTTTGACGGTTTCGCGGGACATGCCGCATGGGACGGGGGTGGCGTCGGTGATCCACACATCGTCGTGCCACGAGGGTGAGATCTCCGCAAGGATGCGAATTGTCTTGCACAGCGATCCTCGTGCCGCTTTCAGGCGTTTGTGGTAGCCGGACTGGCCGAGAATGTACGGGAACAAGACGCGCAGCGGGGTGTCGGTGTGCGGGTGCCGGATCCATCGGCGTTCGCAGTCGAAGTCGAGCAGCATCTGCGCGACCGCCAGGGTGAGCAGTTCGGCGTCGGAGAGCCGAGGTGCTCGTCCGCGTCCGGTGTGGGGCGGCACGACGTGGTCGTCGAGCAGGACGTAGAGTTCGGTCAGGAGGGTTTCGAGTTCTTTCGTCACACATTGATCTTGAAACCCTCCGCCTACTCCTCGACAGCCGTCCCACCGATCTGCCTGCGGCAGCTCTTCAAGGAATCAGGCATCTAGGGAACGGCGAAGGCCCCGGCTGCGCGGTGCGCCTACCAGGGCCTTCGGGAGGAGAGCCGATGACGGGAATCGAACCCGCGTATTCAGCTTGGGAAGCTGATGTTCTACCATTGAACTACATCGGCACGCTGGGCTTTTGCCGACTTTCATCGACTCTTCCCTAGCCCGTCGCACACTGTATCAGACTCCCCGCGACCCCTGTCGCCATGGCTGCGGCGTGTGCCGTCTACCTCTCACACGAGGGGGCGTCCGGTCCGGATCCGCCACCGCATGTCGGCGAGGAGCAGGCGGTAGGGGGCTTCGCGGACGGGGACGGGGACGTGCTTGTTGACCTTGCCGATGGTGCGCAGGATCCAGTCGAAACGGCGCTGGTCGCGCGGGCTCCACGCCAGGCGCATCTGGTCGCGGAACAGTGGCGGCAGGAATCCGGCGGTGAAGAACAGGTTGATGCGGCCGAACAGCAATGCGGCCGGTCCGGGCACGAATTCGAGCTGGGTGATGGACAGCAGGTGTTCGCGGATCCTGTCGTCGATGTGGACCTTCTTCAGGCCCTCGGCCCAGTATTCTTCGAACGCGTCGCGGTCGGCCGGCCACATGTCCGGCTTGACCTGCAGGGTGGTGCCGAACTTGGCGCCGTTCCGGTAGAAGTAGTCGATGTATTCGTCGGGGATCGGCCCGTACAGCGCGCGGTGCACGTCCTCGAATCCGCGGTAGATGCACGACGCCACCCACAGCTGCAGTTCCGGATCGAACGCGTTGTACTTCACCGGGCTGTCCGCGGTGGAGCGGACCTGCCGATGCGATCGGTTGACGGCCTCGCGGAACAGCTTTCGTTCTTCGTCGGTGCCGCGCGCGGCGACCGCCAGGTAGCCGAGGGTGGTGCGGGTGCGTTTGAACGGATGGTCGAAGAGGCGTCCGGATTCGACGCGGCTCTCGAACACGCCGTAGCCGACGCCGGGCCACGACAGCTGCATGATGATGTTCGCGGCTCCGGCGACGAGGCCGAGGCCGTCCATCGTGTCGTCGAGTCCTGCGGGTTTCTCGGTCGTCGTCACGCTGCGCCCCTCCATCCGAACGATATCTGGACACGAATGTACGCAGATATATGACGCTGGTAAAGCGGCACGGCTGACAGGATGGCCGCATGGCAACAGGACGGCTCTACGGGGGACGCGCGGGCGAGGAACGTCAGGCGGACCGGCGCGCACAGCTCATCGAGGCGGGCCTCGACCTGCTCGGCGCACCCGACGGAGATCCCACCCTGTCGGTGCGCGGCGTGTGCAAACGGTCGGGTCTGGCCTCGCGATATTTCTACGAGAGCTTCGCCGACCGCGACGCGCTGACCGGCGCGGTGTACGACCACGTCGTGCAGCAGATCGCGCAGAGCACCCTCGAGGCGGTTGCCGCCGCCCCCCGTGACGAACGCGGCATCGTGCACGCGGCCGTCGCGAACATCGTCCGCGAGATCGCCGAGGATCGCCGTCTGGGTCGCGTGCTGTTTTCCGTCAGTCAGGCCGACCCGCAGCTGGCGCGTCGCCGGCTCGAATCGGCGCGCATGTTCGCCGGGCTCGTGACGATGCAGGCCGAGGATTTCTATCAGGCGAAACTCAGCCCCGCCCTCGATCTCGCGGCGCACTTCGTCGTCGGCGGGCTGGCGCAGGCGCTCACGTCCTGGCTCGACGGCACCGTCCCCCTGGAGGAGGACGAGGTCGTCGAGGCGTGCACCGAACTGCTGCTCACGGCATCGACGACGATGCGGTGATCCGTGTGGCGGCCGCGTACGCGCCGGCCGCGACGACCGCCGCGCCCGCGAACATCGCCGCGAACCCCCACGTCGCCGCGGCGGACGCGGCGAACAGGACGGTTCCGGAGCACAGCCACACCGATTGTGCCGCAGCGTCATTGACCTGCATTGCCGCGGAGTTCGTGCCGGTTCGTTCCGGCGGCGAGTAGTCGAGCAGCAGCACCGACGCCGACGAGAACACCATCCCGATGCCGAGTCCGGCCACCGACCAGCCCACCAGCGCGACCGCGGGCCACACCTCCGGCCGGAGCACGGTGGCCGACGCGCCGATCCCCACCGCGACCGTTGCCGTGCCCCACCGCACCCGTACCGCCGCATCCGACAGCGCCGACACGTGCGCCGCGATCCACGACCCGGCGAACCACGCGAGCGCCGACACGGTCAGGAACATCCCGGCGTGCGCGGGCGTGAACCCGTGGAACTGCACCAGCGCCAACGGCACGTACACCTCGGCCCCGAAGAACGCCGCGCCCGTCAACGACCGTGCCGACAGCACGGCGGGCAGGCCTGCGGCGAAACGCCACGTCCCGATCGGCACCAGCCGCGGAACCGACCAGCACACACCTGCGACCGCGACGGCCAGCAGCAGCGGCCACCCGGCGACCTCCCGTTGCCCGGCGACCCCGACGGCGAGCACCGCGACCGCCGCGGCCGCCGCCCACCGCAGAGGCGGTGCGGTTCGGGGCAGGTCGTCCGAGGGTGGGGCCCGCCGCCGCGCGGGCGTCAGCGCGACCGCGGCGACGACGGCGGGCAGCGGCGCGATCGCGAAGACCCACCGCCACCCGACAGCGTCGGCAAGCCCACCGGCCACGGGCGGCCCGATCAGCGCGGGAAGCACCCACGCGCTGGTGAGGACCGTGAACACCCGGGCCCGGAACGTCTCGGGGTAGGCGACCGCGACCAGCACGTACAGCGCGACGCCGGCGAGCCCGGACCCGAATCCCTGCACGGCACGGCCGGCGAGGAACACGTCGATGCCGGGGGCTGCGGCCACACCGATCAGGCCGGCCGCGAACACCGCTACGCCGCTGTACAGGGCGGGCCCGGGGCCGGCCCGGTCGATCCACACCCCGGCGACGCAGATCGCGAACACCGACGTCGCAATGGGCGCGGCGAACGCCAGCGCATACGACGACAGCGCACCGAACTCGTGGCCGACGACGGGCATGACCGTCGCGACGGCGAACGATTCGAAGGCGAACAGCGCCGACAGGAAGTACAGCCCGACCGTGGTCGCGCGGAACCGGCCCGACCACAGCGGCGGCGCGGAGCCGACCGTCATGCCGTCACCTCGACCACGACCCGGTCGACCACCGCATCCGGTGCCGCCCGGGGGGCGGTCGCGCCTGCCACCGTGCCTGCCGGGGACGGGGGGTGTTCGAAGGGCGAGCCGAACTCGCGCTGGACGATTGGGTGCACGGTCTTCTCCGTTCGCCGGGTGTGATCCCAGCGAACAACCTCCAGTCGACTCGAGGTCAAGTGGTGCATTGTTAACCTCTATCCGTGCTGCTCTCCGATCGCGACATCCGCGCCCAGCTTGCCTCCGGCCACCTGGGCCTCGACCCCTTCGACCCGGAGATGGTGCAACCGTCGAGTGTCGACGTCCGCCTCGACAGCCTGTTCCGAGTCTTCAACAACACGCGCTACACGCACATCGACCCCGCGCAGCGGCAGGACGAACTGACCTCCCTCGTGGAGGTCCCGGCCGGTGAATCGTTCGTGCTGCACCCCGGCGAGTTCGTGCTCGGTTCGACGATGGAACGCTGCACCCTGCCCGACGACCTCGCCGGCCGGCTCGAGGGCAAGTCGTCGCTGGGTCGTCTGGGGCTGCTCACCCACTCGACCGCCGGTTTCATCGACCCGGGGTTCGACGGGCACATCACCCTCGAACTGTCGAACGTCGCGAATCTGCCGATCACGCTGTGGCCGGGCATGAAGATCGGGCAGTTGTGCCTGTTCCGCCTGACCAGCCCCGCCGAGCATCCGTACGGCAGCGCGAAGGTCGGGTCCAAGTATCAGGGGCAGCGCGGACCGACCCCGTCGAAGGCGTACCTGAACTTCGCGCACGACCACCCGGACGCGCGTCCGAGCTGAGCGCACCCGATTCGGGTAGCGCACTACCCGTGCCCGGCGGCGCGGCGTGCCCGACGATGAGGACACACCGTCCTCGTCGAGGAGCACACCATGCCCATGCACGCGCACGACATCGACGACGTCGCCGACATCCTCGGCACGATCGTCGCGGACACCACCGCGACCGCGAACCCGCGCGGGTACTTCGCGGCGTTGTACCGGCAGGTGACTCTGGAGGTGCGTCGCGGCATCACGGCAGGCGACTTCGACGACGGCGCCCGGATGAGCACCTTCGACGCGGCGTTCGCGAACCGCTACTTCACCGCCTACGAGTCCTCGCCCCCACCGACCCGGTCGTGGCGGGTGACGTTCGGTGCGGTCTCGTCGTCCCCGCTGATCGTGCTGCAGAACCTGCTGCTCGGCATCAATGCACACATCAATCTCGATCTCGCGGTCGTCACCGGAACCTCGTTCCACGGCCGTGACCTCGAGGATTTCCACGCCGACTTCGATCGCATCAACGACATTCTCGCCGAACTGATTCCGCGCATCCGACGTGCGATTGCCCGGTTCTCGCCACTGCTCGGGATGCTCGGGCCGGTCGACGACGGGCTCGACTCGATCCTCGACTTCAGTTTCGAACGGGCCCGCGACAGCGCGTGGGCGGCGGCGACGCTGATCTCGGCGCAGGGCCGGCGACGGTACCGCTGGTCGTCACCGAGATCGACGTGGCGACCTCTCGCCTCGGCCAGTTGATCGCCCGCCCGGCCGAACCGGCCGCGACCCTGTTGCGACTGATCCGCCGAACCGAGAGCAAGGATGTGCCCGCGATCATCACAGCGCTCGACACGGTCGCGGTGCCGTAAACCTCGCGGATTCGGGTAGTGGGCTACGCGTGCGATCCGCATCGTTCCCTCGTACTTTCGAATACGCCACCCGATCCGACGATGCCGACCCGTCTGAATCCGGTTGATGCGAAGCAATATTCGGTCTGACCGGGGGAAGGTTCCCATCACCGTCGGAGGGGAGGCCAGTTCGGCGCTGCACGGCCCCGACCGCGACCTCCACATCCCACTTCCCGCTCGAAAGCGAATGCCATGACGATCATCTCCAACACCAGGATGAACGGGTCCGGTGCCGGCGCCGCGGCCTATCTCACCGAACGCGAACATCAGCGCCGGGCTGCGGCCCGCCGCATCGTCGACCGGTCCGACGTGCGGGTCGGCAATGAGCAGGTGCTCGGGGAACCCGGCGGAATCGCCCGCGCCGACGATCCCGCGCGGATCGCCGAGCGCCTCGATCGGGTCAGCCGTTACTACCTCGGCGGTGATCCCACGGAGGCGCCGGTAGGCGCCGACCCCGCGTCGTTGATCGAATCGGCACTCGATCGCGCCCCCTCGATTCTGGGATCCGGCGCCGAGGACGCGGAGTCCATGCTCGAAAAGATCATCAACACCGCCGATTTCGTAGGTGTGCGCTACCTCGACGAAGGTGTGGCCGCCGCCCGCGCGATCGGCCGGGTTCACATTCTCGGTGCGGACGGCTCGCGGCTCGGATTCGGCACCGGTTTCCTGGTGTCCCCGCACCTGCTGCTCACCAATCATCATGTGCTGCCCGACGCGGCGACCGCGGCGGCGAGCGTCGTCGAATTCGATTACCAGGACGGCATCGACGGCCGCCCCCTGCGCCCCCGCTCGGTGTCGCTGGATCCGGGCCGGTTCTTCGTCGCCGATCGGGAACGGGATTTCGCGCTCGTCGCGGTCGACGCGTCACCGGATGTCCTCGCGCCGTACGGTTTCAACCGACTGACCGATGCCCAGGGCACGGTTGTCATCGGTGAATGCGTGACAATCGTGCAGCATCCGCGCGGCGAGAAGAAGCAGATCGCGTTGCGGGAGAACAAGATCGTCGACATTCCCGAGATGTTCGTGCACTACTCCGCGGATACCGAGCCCGGCTCGTCCGGCTCCCCGGTGTTCAACGATCAGTGGGAGGTCGTCGCACTGCACCACGCGAGTGTGCGGGCGCCGCAGCAGACCCAATACGGTGGGTTTCTCAACGAGGGCGTGCGGATCAGCCGGATCCTGAAATTCCTCCACGACCGTGTTCTGCCGCCCGAACAACGCGCGCTGGTCGAGGAATTGACCACCGCCGAACGCCCGGAACTGCTGACCGGCCTGCCGGTCCCGGCGCCGCGCGCGGACACGGCGGACACGTCGGACGGCGCTGTGACAGTGCGGATTCCCCGCGGTCGGGCGGTGGAGGTCACCGTGCGGGTCGGCGAGGTCGGCGCGGGGGAGGAGATTCCGCCGCCCAGCACCGAGGCGATCTCCATCGACCCCGATTACGGCCGGCGTGGCGGATTCGACCCCGAGTTCCTCGGTTCGGGGTTTCCCCTCCCGACCGTGACCGGTGACGCCGTGCAGGTGGCGTCCGGTGAACTTCGCTATCACCACTTCAGCGTCGTCATGCACCGGCGACGCCGGTTGGCGCTGTTCACCGCGGTGAACAGCGACGGCGGGCTCGCGCAGAAACCCTGCCGGGACAGCGATCGGTGGATCCTCGATCCGCGACTCCCCGACGACGAGCAGACGGGGGAGGCGGTGTACCGCGACAATCCGCTCGACCGCGGTCATCTCGTGCGACGTCTCGATCCGGCGTGGGGTCCGCTCGCGAAGGCGGCGAACGACGACACCTTCCACTTCACCAACAGCACGCCACAGCACCACGATTTCAACGCCGGAAGCACCCTGTGGCTCGGGCTCGAGGACTACGTGCTCGGTAACGCCGACAATCGGGACCTGAAGGTGTCCGTGGTGACCGGCCCGATCCTCGCGGCCGACGATCCGCTGTACCGGGGTGTCGCCCTGCCGCGCCAGTTCTGGAAGGTGGTGGCGATGACGAAGTCCGACGGCACGCTGTCCGCTACCGGCTATCTGCTCAGCCAGGCCGCGCTGCTCGACGAGTTCCTCGCGGGTCCGGAGGAGTTCTCGTTCGGTGCCTACCGCACCTACCAGGTGCCGGTGCGGCGGATCGCGGCGATGACCGGTCTGGGGCTGGACGCTTACGTCGCCGCGGACCCGCTCGACCGCATCGAGGCGAGTGGTGTCGCTCGCGAGCTGCTGCGTCCGCAGGATCTGATCCTGTGATTCTGCCCTCCGGATTCTGCGACGGACCGAGGCGAGCGGCGGTCCGTCGCACCGACCGGATGACGGGCGGCAGTTGGCTCGGTTCCGGTCATCGGGGACAATGATCGTCATGTGGTGGTGGATCGCCATAGGCGGCGCGGCGTGGGTCATGGTGTCGGCGGGTGCCGCCCTGATTCTCGGACGGATTCTTCGCCGCGCCGACACCGAGGAACAGATCGTCGAGATCCAACGCAGCCAGCGAGACGACTCGCACACGGAACTGAGCTGACACGCGCGAGAAAGTTTGTACTCGCGAGTAACGATCTTGGTCGCTACTGTGCATGGCGGTCGCCCTCCACCCCCCTGCGGGGGCGACCGCGCAGGCTGGTCACCCCCCCATCACCGGTCTGCGGAGACCCCGCTGGCTCACCACCACGGCCGGCGGGGTCTCACCACACTTTCACCGTTAGCCTCGGTCCATGGGCACGACAGGACCTCGGATCACCATCACCTACTGCACGCAATGCCAATGGCTGCTGCGGGCCGGATGGATGGCACAGGAATTGCTGAACACCTTCGGGTGCGATCTCGGCGAAGTTGCGCTGATTCCCGGCACGGGCGGCGTCTTCCAGGTGACCGCGGGGGAACATCTCGTGTGGGATCGCGAGCGGGACGGGGGCTTTCCCGACATTGTCACGCTGAAACAGCGAGTGCGTGATGTCGTCGATCCGGACCGCGATCTCGGGCACGGGGACCGGTCGACGCGCGCGTAGGGCGCGTCGACCGGTCGCTCTCGGGAGCCGGTGCGCCCACGCGAGACCGGGCGAGATACCCCAACTCTTCCCGCACGGTCACGCCGCGACAACGTTAGTGTGGGTACGCACTATCCATCAGGTGACCGCCAGGGAGACCGCGATTCGCGGTGCGGCCGCCGATCAGCAAGGGAAAGCAAGGGGAGGACGTACCCATGACCATGTCCGTGAAGAAGGCTGCCGTCATCGTGCTGGGGGCCGCAACGCTCACAGTTCTCGCCCCGGCCACAGCTGTCGCAGCAGGTTCGCCCGATGTCTCGGTGTCGGCGCAGCCCGGTTCGGTTCGGGTCGATTTCGATTTCCGTGGCGTCGATGTCGCGCTCGGCGTCACGTGCATCACCTATGTCGTGGCCCAGCAGGGCACCGTCGATTCGGCGGAGCCCTCGGCCCGCCTCGACGCGCAGCCGGCAGGCTCGAGCTTCTCGATTTCGAACACCCGCACCTCGTCCGCGACGTACGTCGATGAGAGCGGCCCGGTTTCGGCGAGTCCGCGCGCCATTACGCCGGGGACGTACGACGTTCTCTGGGGCTGCCAGGACGCCGACGGTCAGCAGTGGGAGAACATCTACGGCCCCTCGGGCCGACCGTTCGCCTCGCCGATCACCGTGACGGTGCCGGGGGAAACCGGTGCGGGCGTGGCCCCTGCAGCCCCTGCGGCCCCTGGGAAACCGCCGGTGCCGGCCGCCCCGGAGGATCTCGTGACGCAGGGCCTGCAGACGCTTGCGACGCTTGTCGGGACGACTGTACTGCAGCATCCTGTCCCGTAGGACCGTATGCGGCAGACGATGTTCCGGTCGTGGGCGCCCGCGGCCGGCGGATCTCGGCCGTGTCCGCCAGGACATCCCGATGCCCTGGCGGACACGGAATTCCAGCACCCCCTGTGATGCAGGCGAGTGGGGGCATGGAAGCTGTGTGCCCCTGCCGGGACGATCCGGCCCGTCCGAGTCCGACCGGACCCGGGAATCGTCAGAAGCTCAGCCGGGGCCGTTCGGTGGGTACGGGCAGCCCGGTCGTCTCCCATATGAGGGTCGAGTCGTAATGGTGGTCGTGTCCGGCCAGATCGATGTTCCGTTCGGACAGACCGAGTTCAGGAGCGCGTGCGACGGCTTCCTCGAATGTCAGGCTGGCCTCCGGAAGGGGGAATGCGCCCTCGGCGGCGAGTTCGGTTGCGATCTCCCGGACCGTCCGGGGCCCGGGGTACGCGGCATGCAACAGCGTGCCGCCGGGCCGCAGCGGCGGTGCCTGTCCGGCGAGCGCGGCGAGCAGACGACCGAGATCGCCGACGCCGATGAGCGAAAGCACCGAGCGGCCCTCGTCCACCCATGCGCCCAGCCGGGCGAGGATGTATGCCAGCCCGGGGGCGAACCAGCGGTCGCCCGGTCCGTACACGAAGCCGACCCGCACCACGGTGCCGCCGTACTCGCGCACGAGCTCCTCTGCGGCGAGGCGGCTGATGCTGAGCACGGACACCGGGTTCGGGTCCAGGCTTCCCTCGACGACCCCGCGATGTGGTCCCGAACCGTAGACGCCGACCGTGCTGACGTAAATCAACGGCACCCGGCGGTCGCGGGCCGCGGCTACCAGGTTCTCGGTGCCGACCCGGTTCACCGCGTCGGCCTGTTCGGGGTCGCCGCCCGTGTACGAGACTGCGTGAACGACCACATCGGCCTCGTCCAGCACCCCGGCCAGGCTTGCCGGATCGGAGAGATCCGCCCCGACGACACGCGGAGCCGACGAGGGAACGGCCTCGGGTCGCCGCGCGACTGCGGTACAGTCGGCTCCCGCACTGGTCAGCGCCTCGAGTACAGCGCTACCGATGAAACCGGTGGCGCCGAAGAGTACGATTCGCGGCGCGGGCAGTGCGGATCCGTGGGGGACGGGTCCGGCTATGGTGTTCGGTGAGCGGTCGAAAGCGGGGCCATCAACGAATTCCGTCACAATTCATCTCACTTGTCGGTTAGGGGCAGAGCGAACGTGGTCAGGCAGGCGCGAGCGGAAGCGACCAGGCAGCAAATCCTGATCGGTGCAGCAAAGGCATTCGAGCAGAAGGGCTTCGAGGGCTCCACGCTGGGCACGATCGTCGAGATCGCAGGTACCACCAAGGGTGCGCTCTACTTCCACTTCAAGTCGAAAGAGGAATTGGCGCAGGCCATCATCGGTGAGCAGCACGTCATCTCCATCGCCTCCGTCGATGCGATCGCCGCCACCGGAGGTTCCGCCCTCGAGCAGATGGTGATGCTCAGCTACGAATTCGGCCATCAGATGGTGCACGATCCCATCGTGCGGGCGGGCATCCGGCTGACCCTGGAACTGAGTGCAGTTGCAGGGCCGGCCGAGCCGCATCTCGGTTGGATCTCGGCATACGAGAGACTTTCCGAACGCGCCTCCGCCGAGGGCGATCTCCTCGACACCATCGAGCCCAAGACTCTCGCACGATTCGGAATCGGCGCGTTCACCGGGGTGCAGCTGGTCTCGAACGTCCTGACCGGACGGGAGGACCTCCAACAGCGCCTGGACGAGATGTGGCTTCTGCTGCTGCCCGGCATCATGCCGTCCGACCGGCACCTGAAGATTCCGGCGATCCGGCGCGCCCGGTGGTCCGCCGCCGCATCGTGACCTCACGCGCGTCTTCACTGCCGGATTCGGGCCGGTAGCAGGCGGACTCGGCCGCTGGCGATGTGCTGGCCCCACTGCTCTACCGAAATGCGAACTGCACAAGGGGAATCCGGTTCTGCCTCGACGGAGACCGTGGCATTTGCGTCGTTCTCGGCGAAGCGATGGTAGGTGACCTCGATGGTCTCGATGTCGCCGCACGGCTGGGCGAGAGCAGCGCGTGCGCCCTGTCGGAATGCTTCGAGAACCAGCATGCCGGGAACGTGGTCGCTGGGGTGGTCGAACAGGATCGGGTGCGTGTCGTCGACCCGGAGTGTCCACCGGTTCGGGGCGTGCTCCCCTCCCAGGACCACATCCTCGGGACGCGACTGCCCGACGTGTTCGGCGGCGATCGGCGCGGGGCACACCGGCGTACCGATCAGGCGGGGTCCCGAACCGCCCCAGCGAAGTTGGGCGTACGCGGCGGGGGTGAACACACTCGCTGTGCCGACGCCGCGGCCGATCTCGATGCCGTCGATGCTGCAGACGTAGGTGACCGAGAACCGGGCCAGAGTGTTTCCGCGGTAGATCTGGTCACCGACGTGCGCGTCGATCGTCACCTCGGCCGGCCGGTCGCCGATCGTCGGCGTGTGGGCTGTCGTGTCGACACGAAGGGTGTGCATCACGAATGGGTGGCCCAGGGGCACACGGTATCTCGTGTGTGCCAGGTAGATCGTCGCTTGGCGAAGGGTCTCGACAAGCAGCATCGTGTCGTAGCGGCCCGTGTGCGAACGGTAGTAGCTGTGCAGCCGCGGCCACTGTGCGCCCAGGGTGAAGTTATCGGGTGTGTTCGAGGCCACGCAGTCGGTGAGAAAGACCTCGGCGACCGCACGGCGGTGCACGAAACGGCGTGACACTGTCGATTCGAATCCCAAGACGGGACGTGCCTCGTCTGCGTGCAAACCCCCGGCCATCGTGCGGACTCCCTTGCTGTTGTGTGAACGTATCTTCGAACAGTGCTGGCGGCGACTATAGAACAGCCTGTCGAACAGCGGCGGTCGAGACCTGGGCCGTGGGACGTAGCACATAGCCCGGATCGCCCGGGAGGTACGACACCAAGATGTCACACATTAGTAAAAAACCGTTTGACCGGTTTGTGCTACAGTGAAGCCCGTCGGGGAACGGGTGGCGGGACCGGCTCGTATCGGATCGGTTCGACGGTTCGGACGAATCGGTCTCGCGACCCCACGACTGTGCCGACCGGGATTGCGAGGGGTAGCCCCGGTTGACGCGGGCCGGGGTAACCATCGGTCCCCGACGGCAAACGAAAGGCAATGCAAGGGAGGTCGTATGAGGTCGGGTCGTGTGAAATCCGCGCTGATCGGCGCGATTGCCGTCGCGATCGTCTTCATAGCGACCGCCCCGGCTCACGCCGTTACGGAATCGCCGTCGGCGGACTCTCAGGGGTCGAGTGTCATCGGGCTTCGGGAGCTGTTCGACTGGGCGTTCGCGTTCGTGTTGAGCGCGTTCGGCGTCGTGTGATCGCGGCTGTCGCGGAAAACGGGAACGCCCCGCCGGCAAAAGGGGAGGAGCCAGGCGGGGCTGTGCAGTAACTCCTGTTTGTCAGGGAGGACATATCGGAGACGCACCCGTCACCTTGCGGCGACATCCGAGAGCTTAGCGGACGATGACCGGCTGTGCCCGTCCGCGTGACGAAACAGTTGCGTGAATCATGACAGCTGGTGCACCCGTCCGCGGTCGAACCGCAGCGTCGCCGGATACCGGGTCCGGATGCCCGCCACCGATTCCACGGTGACGTGCATCCGGACCCGTTCTCCGGCAGGACGATTCAGTCAACCGTCTCCTCGAGTTCGAGGCGCTCGAGGAGCCATCGGCGCAGTCCCGGCCCGTAGTCGGGGCTGTCCAGGGCGGAATCGACCGCAGCGCGCAGATAGCCGCCCGGATTTCCCAGGTCGTGGCGGGTTCCGCGGTGAACGACCACGTGGACCGGATGCCCTTCGTCGATGAGCAGGGCGATGGCGTCGGTGAGCTGGAATTCACCTCCGGCACCGGGTTCGATGCGGCGCAGGGCGTCGAAGACGGCGCGGTCGAGCAGATACCGGCCGGCGGCGGCCAGTGTCGACGGCGCGTCCGCGAGCGTCGGCTTCTCCACCATCCCGAGGACCTTCAGCACGTCGGGTTCAGCGACCCCCTGTACCTCCTCGACATGGAAGATCCCGTAGGAACCGACCAGGCTCTTCGGAACGTCGATCGCGCACAGCACGCTACCCCCGCGCTCGGCTCGCACTCGCGCCATCAGATCCAGAATCCCGCACGGCTGCACCAGATCATCGGGCAGGAGAACAGCAATGGCATCCTCGTCGTCGGCGAGTGCCTGCTCCGCGCACCCGACGGCATGTCCGAGCCCGAGCGGGCGTTCCTGGACGACCGACTCGACATCGAGCAGGTTGGGCGCACGCCGGACCTTTTCGAGCAGATGTGACTTCCCGCTCTCCTCGAGCCTGCTTTCGAGAACAAGATCCTCGACGAAGTGCGACACCACCCCGTCCTTGCCCGGAGCCGTGACGATCACCAGCTTGCTGGCGCCCGATTCCGCGGCCTCCGAGGCGACGAGCTCGATCCCCGGAGTATCGACCACGGGCAGAAGCTCTTTCGGCACGGTCTTGGTGGCGGGCAGGAATCGTGTGCCCATTCCGGCCGCTGGAACGACCGCAGTCCTGAATGCGTTGTGAACCTGGGTGTCGATACTCCCCATGGCATTACCTCATCTCTGAACTCGGATGGATGAGCGAAGGTCGCTCGATGATCGGCATCCCGCCACCGAGCAACATGCGCACGTCCTCGTGCGGTGAATTGGGAACTCCCGGCAGAAGCGACGACCGGACCAGCGATCGTGGGGAGGCGTGGAGTCGAATCGCAGTATAGGGAACTCGTTGCATCGGCGCGACTTCCCCGCGTCTACGGCGGCGGGTGCGGCTGCACACACTGCGCCGGCATTCCGGCGGGTCGGTGCGGACCAGGTAGTCGATTCAATTGAGCTGTTGCTGAACAGTAGTGGGCGGCGCACGTGATCGCGGACAGATGCGTCGGGCCCCTGGAATCGAGTCGTTCGGAAGCGCAGTGTGGCCGGACGCTCGTCGCCGGCCGCGGTGTGCGGGCGCGACTGCCGCCGGTTCGGCTGCGGGTGTTCAGGTGGGCGATAGAGGGGCGTATTCGACCGGGCGGTTGTGATATGCGCCACATATTGCAGGGCGCGAAAGTGAGAATTACCGGTTGGCAATCGGGTTCCACATTGTCCCGAGAATGGCTGACCAGCACCGACCGTCCGGCATCGGGAGAGAGTGGCGAATAGGCGCTTCCGGTGCAAGAAAACGTGATCCGGGCTTCGTCTCCCGGAAAAAGATGCAATCGACGGCCTGATGCCCGAGACTCACTAATTACGTAAGGCAACTGGTATCGGCCGTCGATTCCTGCGCACTTCCTGGGGAGGACAAGTTGCGCGGGGCTCGGCGATCGCACGAGTTGCGTGGGCGCATGCCCAACCGGCGACGGCTTACCGGCTAGGGGAGGACATACATCGATGGCAGCGGTAGAACAACCGCCAGACGGTCGAACCGGATTGGCACTCAAAATGGTCCGGCCGAACACCCGGGTCGTGGATCGGCCACCTGTTCACGCCTCGGGCGTGAGTACGCGCCGGGCGTGGCAACGGATCTACGTGCGAAGGCTGATCGTGACCGACAGCCTTGTCGTGATGCTGGCCGTCACGCTCGCTCATGTCGTCCGCTTCGGGCAAGGTGACCTGCTCGTGAATGCGGTGGTCGCGGAATGGAACTACGTCGTCATCTCGATCTGTCTCGCAGCGATGTGGATCGCATTCCTCGCTGCGTTCCGGACGCGATCGCGCCGGGTGATCGGCTCCGGATATGACGAGTACCAGAGGATCGTCTCGGCAACGTTCCGGATGTTCGGCCTCGTCGCCATCATCGCGCTCGTCTTTCGCCTCGAGATCGCGCGTGGCTACCTGGCGATCGCATTCCCCGCCGGCCTCCTCGGGCTCCTGCTCGGTCGGTGGGTGTGGCGAAAAGTCGTTGCGGCCGAGCGTCGCCGGGGCCAGTTCCAGACGTCGGTCCTCGTCGTCGGCGGGGCTCGCTCGGTGCGACTGATGGTCGAGACCTTCGAACGCAACTCGACCGATGGATACCGCGTCGCCGGCGTCTGTGTGCCCCGATACGCGGGGATCCAGGGCGACCACCTGGAGGTCGGCGGAAAGCGAATTCCCGTGTACGGGGACGAGTATTCGATCGTGGATGCCCTCGGTGTATCCGGCGCCGACACGGTCGCGGTGGCGGCCACCGAGACCCTCGGTCCCGACGGTATCCGTGATCTGCTGTGGGAGATGGACCCTCACGACGCCGATCTCGTGGTCGCGACCGGAGTCGTCGACGTGTCGGCGCCTCGACTGGACATGCGTCCGGTGGCCGGTCTTCCCCTCATCCACGTCGAGAAGCCCAGTTACCACGGTGCCAAGCGCAGCGGTAAACGCGTTTTCGATCTGGCATTCGCGCTGGCGGCGCTGCTTCTGCTGGCTCCGGTCTTCGCTCTCGTCGCGGTGGCGGTCAAGCTCGACAGCAGAGGGCCGGTCTTCTACCGCTCGGAGCGGATCGGACTCGATGGTAAACCGTTCGGCATGATCAAGTTCCGGTCGATGGTGACCGGTGCCGACCGGCAGGTCGCCGCGTTGATGACGAGCAACGAGGGTGCGGGCCTGCTCTTCAAGATGCGTGAGGACCCCCGGGTTACCAAGGTCGGAAAAGTACTGCGACGCTTCAGTATCGACGAGCTTCCGCAGTTCCTCAACGTGGTTCGCGGAGAGATGAGCGTGGTGGGGCCGCGTCCACCGCTGCGCCGGGAAGTCGAGAACTACGACGGACGAGTCCAGCGGAGGCTTCTCGTGCGTCCGGGCGTCACGGGCCTCTGGCAGGTCAGCGGGCGCTCCGATCTGTCGTGGGACGAGTCCGTCCGCCTGGATCTGTCGTATGTCGAGAATTGGTCGATGGTGACCGACGTCCTGATCATCGCGCGGACCGTCAAGGCGGTCCTCGCCAGTGACGGCGCGTACTGACCGCAGCCGCATTCAGCCGAGATCGAAGTAGAAAAGGTCGGTTTGTGCCATGACTTGTCGTATCGCCGTGTTCGGAACCGGATATCTGGGTGCCACCCATGCAGCGTGTATGGCCGAACTGGGACACGAGGTGCTCGGCGTCGACGTTGACGCCGGTAAGCTCGCGAAACTCGAATCCGGTGAGGTGCCGTTCTACGAACCCGGTCTCACCGAAGTCCTCGAGCGCAACCTCGAAGCCGGGCGTCTCCGGTTCACCTCGTCGTACGCCGACGCCGCCGAGTTCGCCGACGTGCACTTCATCGGAGTCGGAACACCCCAGAAGAAGGGCGAATTCGCTGCCGATTTGACCTACGTCGATTCGGTGATCGATCAGCTGGCGCCCCTGCTGACCGAGCCGGCCGTCATATTCGGGAAGTCCACAGTCCCGGTCGGCACTGCGGAAAGGCTGCGTGCGAGGGCGCGGCAGCTCGCCCCTGCGGGAGACGACGTCGACCTCGCGTGGAACCCGGAGTTCCTGCGGGAAGGCTACGCGGTGCGCGATACGTTGCACCCGGACCGCGTGGTTCTCGGTGTCGACCGAGCGCTTCCGGGGCGAGCCGTCGAGGTTGCCCGGGAGGTGTACTCCCAGCTCCTCGATGAGGAGATCCCGTTCATCGTGACCGATCTGGCGACGGCGGAACTGGTCAAGACGTCGGCGAACGCCTTCCTGGCCACCAAGATCTCGTTCATCAATGCCATGGCCGAGGTCTGCGAGGCTTCCGGTGCCGATGTCACCGTCCTGGCCGATGCGATTGGGCACGATGCGCGGATCGGACGTCGATTCCTCAATGCGGGAATCGGTTTCGGCGGGGGATGTCTCCCGAAGGATATCCGCGCGTTCATGGCCCGCGCCGGTGAACTCGGCGCCGACCAGGCGCTCACCTTCCTGCGCGAGGTCGACAACATCAACATGCGACGGCGCAGTCGGATGGTCGAGCTTGCGCGGGACGCGGCCGGCGGGTCGCTGCTCGGTGCACGGGTCTCGGTACTCGGAGCGGCGTTCAAACCCGACTCCGACGACGTGCGGGATTCACCCGCCCTGAACGTCGCCGGGCAGATCCAGCTGCAGGGTGCTGCGGTCACGGTCTACGACCCGCAGGCGATGGACAACTCGCGGCGTCTGTTTCCGACGCTGAACTACGCGACGAGCACGCTGGAGGCCTGCGCGGGCGCAGACGTCGTGCTGGTTCTCACGGAGTGGAAGGAGTTCCGTGAGCTGAATCCCGACGTGCTCGGGACAGTGGTCCGCGGGAAGGTTGTTCTGGACGGGCGCAATTGTCTCGACGTCGACAGATGGCGCACCGCCGGCTGGCAGTACCGCGGCCTGGGGCGTGCGGCCTCGGAAGCAGTGGTCGGCTGAGCATCACCGTGATTCGCAGGAAGGAACCCCCGTGCGTATGAGCCGACGGCAGGCCATCTCCGGCACTGCACTGACCGCGGCTGTCGCCGCGATCGCGACGGTCCCGACATGCGCTCGCAAGGCAGAGGACGATGCCGAGGGGATGGTGCCGCCGGCCCGGATCAACCCGGAACCCGTGGCTCCGGACGACATCGTCGCGCTCGGTATCGCCGGAGACGGGGAGACCGACGACACCGATGCGATCAATGCGGCACTCGTCGAACGGGATTCGCTCCTGCTTCCGTCGGGGCGGTTCCGGGTGGCGGGGACGATCGTCGTACCCCCGGGCCGTCAGCTGGCCGGACGATCGTCGTTTGCCTACACCGGCGTGCCGCAGGAGGGAACGCGACTGATCGCAACCGGCGACGGGCGGGCCGATCCTGTGGTGAGACTCGGAGAAGGCGCCTGCCTGACGTCCCTGGCCGTGCGGGGCACCGGCCACGATCCGGCGCACGACGGTGTCGTCCTGGACGGCCGCAACCTGCTTCGTGAGGTGAACATCTTGCACTGCCGCACCGGGATCGACTGCGGCTATTCGGGGGTCAACCGGATCGAGTGCTGCAACATCCACGACAATTCCGGATACGGGATCGCCAGGTGTGTCGACTCGATCGTCTCGCTCAACTACCTCAACGTGAACGGTGCCGGCGGGATCCACCTGCCTGCAGGAGCAAACGACAACATCATCACCCAGAACAAAGTCGAGTGGAATCACGGATATGGCATCAATGCGGAGGACGCCAAACACAATGTGATGTCTGGCAACAATATCGATCGAAACGGTCGATCCGGTGTCCGGCTCTCGGGCTGTGAGCGCACCGTCGTGACCGCGAACGTTCTGCGTCGAAACGGGGCACGCTCGGAAGGGGTCGCGGATGACGACACCCATATCCTGTCGACCGGCGGCGCCGGGACGCTGGTTCTGGGAAATCTGACGCACTCGGGTCCGGACGACGACGGCGACGGTTACGACTCTCCGAGCGCCTGCATCGTCGCGGATCCGGACTCCACCGGGATCGTCGTGGGCAACGACCTCACCGGCCACACCGGTTCCGGTGGAGCCGGAACACACGCGGCCGGTTCCGGTGTGCAGCTTGCGGCGAACCTCGGGAAGTCGACTCGGGCAGGGTTCGTGGGCGACGGCGGTACCACGTCGCGCAAGGTGACTCTCGGTGCGGGAGAGGAAGCTTCGGAGACGTTCTCGTTCCTGCCTCTGGACCCGTTCGACATCGGCCGCGTGCATTCGATTTCCCTGCTCGCACGAAATCCCCCGGACGGGACGCGCGGGGCAGCGACGGCTGTCGTACTTGTCGCACGGGAGAACGGTGATGCGGTCGTCACCACGGAGGGGGTCTCGAACACGGTGGGGACCTGCTTCGGGGCCGGGCCCGGCCTGGTCGGCGTCGGGTTCCGGGTCGACGCCCGTGGGGGCGAGCTCACCGTGGTGCTCACCAACTCCCGATCGGACGAGGTGCAAGTGCACGTCGGTGTCGGCTCGTGACGGCCGGCGGACGGAATCGGAGCCGGAAATGACAGCGACCGACGAAAGGCCTCCGCGATGACCACGACGATCCGGCGTCGGGACGACCTCGAGAAGGGTGAGGCCCACCGCTCTCGGGTGCGCACGCGTTCGCTCGCGTCGCTCCACCGGGCACGAGTCGGGGACGTCGGCAGCGCTGCTGTGGCGGTGAATCCCGTGCACCTGCTGTTCGTGACGTTGGCTGCCTTCGCGGTGTACGCGATCCCGCTGTCCTTCGTCGGCCAGTTCCGGCCGACCGCACTGATGGTGCTCTCCGTTGCAGCTGTCGTGGTGGCCACCGTCCTGACCATGGCGATCGGGGCGGAACTGTTCGTCGTCTTCTGGCTCGCACTCGCCTTCTTCCAGAACTTCGCGGTCGGCACGTTCGTGCCTGGACACGTCGACCTCGTGCCGGTCTACATCAGCGAGAGCAAGACGGTAGCGATCGTCATCGCCCTCGCCCTGATGTTCCCGACAGCTATGACGAACCTGAAGCGGTATCGGCCCCCGGTGATCTGGTACGGCCTGTTCGCGCTGGTGGTCGTCGGGCACGTGTCCTCCCTCGGCGGCGCCACCCTGCCCTATCTCAGGAACTTCCTCATTCCGCTCGCAACGGTGTTGCTGATCGTCGCGATCACCGCGCAGTGGAGCGAGGAACGCAGGTCCGACCTTCTCCGCGTAGTAGTCCGGTACAGCACCGCTGTTCTGACAATCGGAACATTTGCCGAAGCTCTCGTGGGTTCGTCCGCGTGGCGGTCCATGGTCAACGTGGACAAGAACGGGGCCTTGAACTCGCTGTCGTCCGTGACGTCCTTCCTCGGCATGCAGATCGATCGGACCGGCGGGTTCATCGTGGAACCGACGAACGCCGGGTACATCGCCGCCGCGGTCATCATCATCGCCACCCTGGTGTCGATCCAGGGGCCGAGGTCTGTGCGTGCAGGCATGTATGTGTGTATCGCGCTGTGCGGGTGGGTGCTGATCTCGAGTGGTGCCAAGAGCGGGTTGCTGATGCTGCTGGTCGCGTCGATCAGCGGCGTGACGTACGCGCGGTCCAAGCGCGTGTGGGGTGGGCTCCTCGGCGGCTGGTCGATCTCCCTGCTCGTCGTCCTGGTCTACGTCGCCGTGGCGACGGGTCCCGGAAAGGTGGTGTCGGTCTTCGCCGACCCCCTCGGGATCGTCGGAGGCGACAGCACCACCTACCACCTCGCGGGACTGGTCGCCGGGATGAAGCACGCGGTCACCGAGTTCGTCGGGGCGGGAATCGGCAACGGCGGGAACTTCGCACGGATCGCGGGCGCACCGATCTCCAGGTGGATTCTCACGGGCGGTGAGAGCAGCTGGGGTGTCCTCGCCTATCAGGCCGGAATCCTCGGCATCGTGCTCTTTGCCGCGACTGTGGCGAGCCTGTGCAAGCACCTGGGGAGGCGCTCGGCGGTACTGCTGTCGGCGTGGACGAGCGCGGCGATGTTCGCCGAAGCGCTCTTCGGCCCCCAGGCGGCGGGGCTGATCGTCGTCGCGGCGGCGCTGTTCATGACGGTGGACACAGACAACGCCGACGAGTCGGCCTCCGGGAACGGCACCTGTTACACGACCGAAAAGGGGGACGAACAATGATCGATTCACCGCAAGTTCGTATCGATCCGCTCGGGATCACGCTGCATCCGATGAACGCCGCCGAGGTTGTGAATCTGATCGAATCGGCGAACGGGGCGAGCGAGCCACTGTGGATCGCCAACTACAACCTGCATGCGCTGTACCTGTATCTCACCGAACCGAGGTTCCGTGAGGCATACCGGAAGGCCGGCATCTTCCTGGTGGACGGTTGGCCGATCCTGCAGCTGGCACGGATCGCCTCCGGCCGCAGGCTCGACGGAGATCGGCGCGTCGGAAGTTCCGATTGGCTGGACGTCCTGCTGCGGTCGGGTGAACGTCGCACCGTCGTCTCGATCGGTGCGTCACCAGAGTCCGCACGGCTCGCCGCCGAACGGGTCGGGGAGGACTGGCCGGACGTGGTCTGGATGGGGTTCGACGGATTCCGGCTCGAGCCACAGAGCGCGATGGCCGCCGGACTGACCTGGCGGGAAGCGGTCCGCAAGGCCGACGTCGTGCTCGTCGGCCGCGGAATGCCCACCCAGGAGTATTGGATCGCCGAGAACATCGGGGGCGACGAATTCGCAGGAAAGGTCGTTGCGAACGTCGGCGGGTGCATCGACTACCTGTCCGGAGCGCAGGATCTCGCGCCCCGATGGACGGGTCGATTCGGTGTGGAGTGGCTCTACCGGCTCATGCGATCACCGCGGCGCCTCGCATTTCGCTATCTCGTCGAGCCGGCGCTGCTGATGGTCGTCGCCGCGAAGTGGATCGCGACGGGCGAGGGGCGTCGCGTGGCGGGAGCAGAGGAGAAGAGGTCGTGAACATGCCTGTCTCGGTGGTGATACCGACGATCGGACGGGAGTCGGTCGTGCGTGCCGTCGAGAGCGCCCTTGCCCAGACCGTGCCCGTCTCCGTCACGGTGGTCGTCGACGACCCTGCCGCACTCGACATCGTCACCGACTCCGTTGCCGCGCGGAACGTGACGGTGATCGGAACGCCTGGACGCATCGGCGGATCGGCCGCACGCAATCTCGGCGCCGACGTCTCCGGCGGCGAGTACATCGCCTATCTGGATGACGACGACTGGTGGGAACCCGACAAGATCGAGAAGCAGCTGGCTGCGGCGCGGGACCGGACGGCCGGAAAGCGAGTGCTCGTCGCAAGCGGAATGTACTTCCACCGAGCGGATTCCGTCACGGAGATTCCGTCACATCCGTACGACGGTCGAGGTGATGTCGCGTCGTATCTGGTGGCCCGTCCCCGTCTTCGGTTCGGAACCCACGCGCTCCAGACGAGTGGACTGCTGATCGGCCGCGAACTGCACGAGTGTGTCCGATGGGACGAGTCCCTGCCGAAGCATCAGGATTGGGACTACATCGTGCGCGCGCTGCAGAAACCTGGATCCGAATTCGTCTGGGTACCCGAAGCACTCGTACACGTTCAGCAGGACAGCAACGGGTCGATCTCGAAGAAGGCCGATCACCGCGCGTCCCTGCGCTGGCTCGACGTGCACGGTGCGGCCATGTCGGGCCGGGCACGAGCAGACTTCGCCTGCACACACGTGCTCCGCGCTGCGCTGGCCGAACGATCCCTCCGCGGTGTGGGCCGGAGTTTGTCCGTGATCGCCCGATCCGGTGCACCGCACGGCGCGGCAGTGATCGTGGGACTGTCCGGTGTGTGCTGAGCGGTGTACGGCGAGATGAACACCATCAATCCGGAGACCGCGCAACCGGTCACGAAAATGCGCAGGCTTCGCGATCGACTGCGGGACGGTGCTGCCTCCAACGGCATCTGGGCATCCCTCCAGCAGGTGTGCAACCTGTTGTTCGTCGGGCTGCTGAGCGTGATCCTCGCTCGGACGCTGTCCATCGAGGACTTCGGTGTCTACAGCTACGCGATGTCGCTGGCCGGTCTGGGCATCGCGATCGGGCTCGCAGGCCTGTACGGGCTAGCCATCAAGAGGTACAGCGAGAGCCGCGATCCCGGAGCCGTGACCTGCTCGATCATCATCGTGCGCGAGATCACGGTAGCGTTCTATTTCGTTGTGCTGCTCGGCTTCATGGGCAGCACCGCGACGAGTGCCGAACAATTTCTCCTGGTTGCCCTGGCGGGTGTGGCGGTGTTCGGTCGTGTCCTCGACGCCCCCGAGCTCTGGTACCAGGCCGAGTTGAACGCGCGGAAGCCGGCCATCGCGAAGATCGCCGTGGCCGCCGCGTTCTTCGTGATGAAGTGTGCGGCACTCCGGCTCGGATCGGGTGTCACCGAGATCGTGTTGCTCTACGTGGCCGAACTTTTCACCGCCAGCATCGCCGTCCTGCTCTGCTATCGCAGGGATGTGACGACCGGGCGGGCATTCGCCGTGCCCGCTGCCCGCGACGTGGTGGAACTGTGGAAGCGGTCCTTTCCGCTGTTGATCTCCGGTGTCGCCCAGCAGGTGAACCTGAGGGCGTCCCTGATCGTCGTCCAGATCCTTGTGGGAGCGACCGGAGTCGCGATGTTCGCGGTGTCCCAGCGCGTGATGGACGTCTGCCTGGCGCTCCCCATGGCCTACATGACCGCGACCTTCCCGGCGTTGCTCGAAGCACGCCGCAGGGATCGGGAACGCGGTGGAACCTCCGAATACCGGCACAGGCTGCAGCGGTCGTTCGACAGTGCGCTGTGGGCGGGCATCGCGATCGCCGTGGCCCTGTTCATGCTGTCGGACATCGTCGTGGTGACGGCATTCGGCGCCGAGTACGCGGATGCGGCCGAGCTGCTGAGGATCCAGTCGATCGCCGTCCCGTTCATGTTCATGTCGTCGGTGCTGAGCAAATGGATCATCGCCGAGGGAAATCTGTGGATCTCGGTGGGCCGGCACTGGCTCGGAGCGGTGGCCACCGTCGCGCTGTGTCTCCTGCTCGTTCCCGCGTGGGGTGCCGTCGGGGCCGCCTGGGCGAGCACGGCGTCCTACGTGATGTCGGTCTACCTGTTCACGTTCCTGTCCCGATCCACCTGGCCGGTGGCGGTCCAGATGTCCCGTGCCTGGCTGGCGCCGGTCCGCCACGTCCTCACCCGTGCCGGATCTCAGAGAGTGGAGCCCTGAAATGTTCGATCGATCGGTGACCGCATTCCGCTCGCTCCGGCGCACCGTGGCCCAGCGCTTCTTCCTCGCCGTGGCCCTCGCCGACTTCTTCGGAAGACGTGCCTTCCTGCGCGAAATCGTCGCGGTATACGCCGGGATGCGCAAGCACCACAACGCTCGTCGCTCCGGATGCGAGATCTTCTACGTGCGCCGCCACGTTCACATGCTGGAGAAGGGTATCTCGATGATTCCCCGGAGGGACACCTTCGCCGCGGGATACATCGAAGATCTCGTCGCCGCCGTGGAGGCCTGTACCGCGGCCGGTCTGCTCGACGCGGTGACCTGCGCGTGGGTTGCGGACACACTCGACGCGTATTTCACTGCGACGGAGGCGACTTCGTCGCCCGAGATCCGTCGCGCGCGGGAAACGTACAAGCAACTCGATATCGGTCCGCGGTCGAGGGACTTCCTCGGTCCGGTTCGGGTGCTGGACGCCGAGCGGATCAGGGGTGCGCGCCTGCCCAGCTACGACGAATTGCTCTCGCTCGCCCACGCCCGCCAGTCGGTACGGTGGTTCAGCCCGGAAACCGTGGACCGGGATCTCGTCGACCGGGCCATCGCACTGGGCATGCAGGCGCCCTCCGCGTGCAACCGTCTGCCCTACCGATTCGTGGTCGTGGACCACCGGGACACGATTCGCAGCATCGCGGACATTCCCGGCGGCACCGCCGGTTACGCGCAGAACCTCGTGGGCCTCGTGGTCGTGGTCGGCGACCTGTCGGCATACGCGCACACCCGGGACCGGCACCTGATCTACGTAGACTCCTCGCTGGCCGCCATGGGCTTCCTCATGGCGATGCAGGCGCAAGGACTCTCCACATGCTGTATCAACTGGCCGGATTCGGCAGCAGCGGACTCGCGCATCGCGCAGATCCTCGGGCTGAAGCGATATGAGCGGACCGTAATGCTGATCGCCTACGGGCGTGCGCTTCCGGATGCCCTGGCACCCGGCTCGGGGAAGCGGGACCTGGATTCGATCAGACAATTCGTGGGCAGCACCGAAGGAGATCCGCGATGAGTACACGACGCAAGAACATCCTGATCACCGGTGGCAACTTCACCAATCAGGGTGCGTACCTGATGCTCTGCGCCGCCGCCGAACAGATTCGGTCGAGGTGGGACGCACAACCCGTCATCGCGATGCAGACCGGCTCCGAACGCGCCAAACGATGGGTGGGACTCGATTCGCTGCTGGAGTTTCCCAAATTGCGGATCAGCGTCTGGGGCGGAAACCCCGATCGCCTGCGCGGTTTGCGGCACCGGATGCCCTTCGTCGTAGGGGCGGAGATCGATGCGGTGTTCGACGTGTCCGGATTCGTCTTCAGCGACGAATGGGCCCACCTCGACCTGCGGCGACGTGCCGACGACCTGATCCGGTGGTCCGGCCGGGGTGTTCCGGTTGTGCTGCTTCCACAGGCGTTCGGACCGTTCCAGCATGTGACCGAGCCGGTCTCGGACCTGCTCGATGCCTGTGAACTCGTCTATGCCCGGGACCCGGATTCCGCGAACTTCCTGAAAGGCATTGCCCGGTCCGCAACCGCATTCGAGAAAATCGCGGTAGCAACGGACTTCACGACGGTGCTGAGATCGGAGGAACCGCGCGGATCGGCCCACCTGCGTGGGATGGTGCCGATCGTCGCGAACTGGAACATCGCAAAACGTGCTGCAGGGCACGGTGGTTCGGAGGACGCGTACGTGCGGAATCTGGAGGAGGTCGTGCGAGTCGTACGATCACACGGCCACGAGGTGTACGGGCTGTGTCACGAAGGTGGTGGCGACGCCGAGTTGCTCCGCGCACTCGCCGGCAGGTGCGGCGGCCTGCAAGTGGTCGAGGGACTCGATGGACGTCAGTCGAAGTGGCTTCTGGGGCAGGCGCCGTTCGTCGTGTCCGGCCGCTTCCATGCGCTCGTGAGTGCGCTGAGCCAGGGCGTGCCGGGTTTGGTACACGGATGGAGCCACAAGTATCGTTGGCTCTCCGAGGAATACGGCGTTTCGAATCTCGTGCTGGACCCTTACGAGGATCCCGGAACCGTCGAGGCGACGGTGGGCGCGCGGCTCCGGGAAATCGAGGCCGTGAGGAAGTCCGTGATCGAACTCGCCACCGTGAAGAAGGCGGAGACCGAGCAGATGTGGTCAGACATCGAAAAGCGCATCGAACTCTGAGTGCGGCGGAGGGCAGCTCCTGTCCGCGCTCTGCGACCGGCCGTTGCGTACCGGCCGGAGCGCCGAGCGTGTCCGGCCTCCTGTCGGAGGTCGGGCACGCTCGGTCTGCTGGAATGCTCTACGCGCAGTCCGGTACGGAAACGGTCACCGTCGGATCGTCGATGAGCGGCTGCACCGGGACCCGTGCCCCGCCCCCGACGACCGGTTCGGTGAGCTCGTACACGACTTCGACCGTCGCACCCTGCGGAACCGGCAGTTGAACGCCGAAAACGGGATGCCCCAGCTCCTTTCCGGTGAGTGCGAACGCCGGTCGGCCGCCGACGGTGACCCTTTCCAGTCGCGCACCCTGCGTCGCGAGCAGCGACACATCGGTGAGGTTCGTGCCGACCGGTGCTCCCATCGGGTTGTCGAACATCCCTGCCACGTAAGCGGTGTGCTCGCCCGACGGGAGGGTGTTCGAGAGCCGGATGGTGACCGTGGACGTGCGGGTTTGCCCGACGCAGGAACCGGCGGTGTAGTCGATTCCGCGTTCGAGGAAGTAGTCGAGCTTGTTGCCGCCGAGATTGTTCACTACGACACCGGCGTACGGCGCCGGGTCTTCCGGAACGGAGTGTCCGAGCGCGGTGGTCGCGAGTACTTCCTGCTCGTCGCCATGCGAACTCCATACCGCGAGTCTGCCTTCGCTCGCTGCGCGGCCGAGCGCCTCGAGCAGGGCCCGCGGACGGTCGATGTCTCCGGTGAGCTTCACGACGACCTTCCGGGCGATCGTCTCCAGGTACTCCTTGCGGGCCTTCTGGTCGTCGCCGAACCGGGCGTAGGCCGTCGATCCGGTGAGCTCAACGACGTTTTCGGCGGTGATCTTCTCGCCGTCGGGCATGGTCACCGCGCCCACGACGTCGAGGACGTAGCTCAATGCGACCGGATCGGTCGCGATGACCCCGTCGACGGATTCGCCCGATTCCTGTTTCCAGATGGACTGCCAGATCCGAGCTGCGTAGGGGAAATGCGAGCTCACGTTGCTGTTTCGGAAGTCCTGCGTCGGCCGGCTCGGCCCGTAGAGGCGAGTGAAATCCGGACCGAGGTCGATCGGTGCGTAGTCCAGGCGCAGTTCGCGGTTGCTGGCGACGTCGTCGACGCGTACGGCGCCGTCTTCTGCCCGGAGGATTGCGAATCCGCCCATCAGTCCGCCGGTCCCGCGTGCCTCGGCATTGGTCTGAAATCCCATGAAGTAGCTGCGCGGACCGTCACCGCCGAGCATCGCAGGCGCGATCCGCGCCGCGAGGGCGGTGTTCTCCAAGAGGCCGCTCAGCTCCGAAGTCTGCTCTCGCAGCTGGATACGGGCACGATCGATAGCTCCGACATAGGTGTGATCGACCATCTGCGCCTGCGCGTCGAGTTCGGTCATTGCGGCGGATGTCGACTCGAGCACCGGCGCGGCATCGCCGAGTGCGCCGAAATCGATTCGGGCTCCGTCGAGAAGCAACCGGGCGGGGGAGAGAGCGGCTCCCGCATCGACGACGGGCTGCAGCACGTCGGATGTGAGGCCCGCCACAATGTCCGTCATCTGGGCGGTCGACTCGAAGGGGGTTCCGACCCACGGCACGCTGCCGGCGATTCGCCACGGCACCGAATGTGCTGCGGTGTGCGCGCGCCGTGCATAGCGGTCCGCATCCGCCGCTGCCCGCGCCGCTGTTTCCGAGTCGCCGGACAGGAGTGCATCTTTCGATTGAGTGGCGAAATCGCGCGCCTTCTCGAGGCTCGATTTCGCCTGCATTCCCTCGTATCCCAGCCAGCCGGCCACGCCTGCGGCAACGAGAACTGCTGCCGCGCAGGAAAGCCGGGTCGCGTTCCGTCGCCGGCGGTCATGCGCGATCTCCGCGTCCGTGCGTCTGCGCCTGACCTTGCGTCGCCTTGGCTCGGGTGAATGTGACTCGTCGGTAATATCGCTCACGCGTGCACAACCCCTTTCAGGATTTCCGTTCGAGACCATAACCGAATTTCGAATTGGCCGTTCGTTCAAGTGGTGTCGAAGGCCAACCGTAAGTACACTTGCGAACTATCGGTCGTCGACGTTGTTGGGAGGCTTCGTCGCGATCTCGGTCGGGGAGGTCTCTTCGTGGTTCTTCTCGTCCGCGGTGTGTCGTTGTCGGGCAATGTGAGGGAGGGCAGTGCGCCGTATTCCGCTGTCTTCGGTTCAGCGCGGTCTCTGGTTCGCCCAGGTACTGCTTCCGGAGATCCCGTTCACCATCGCCCAATATGTCGAATTGAAAGGCGATCTCGATACACAGTTGATCCGCAAGGCCTGTGAGCAGGCCGCCCGCGATGTGGAATCGGGTTTCCTGTTCCTCGAGGATGTCGGAGGGAAGCCACATCAGACGGTCCGGGTGGACGCCCCGGATTCCGTCGGTTTCGTCGACCTTCGCGAATCCGGAGACCCGGAGGGCGACGCGCATCGGTGGATGCGGGACAGGTACTCTCGTCGGCTTGATCCGATGTGTGACAGGCTCATCGGCACGACGGTGCTGCAACTGGCCGACGACAGGTTCTTCCTGTCGAGCTTCGTCCACCACATCGCACTCGACGGGCACGGCGCGATGGTCATGCTCGAGCGCAGCGCCGAGCTGTACACGGCCTGGTCCGGTGGCGCCGAACCACCCCCTGTGCGCAGTCTGCCGGTGGACCGGCTGGCCGAACTCGATGCCGCATACAAGTCTTCGGAGCGTCGGCTACGCGACCGGGCTCATTGGGCCCCGCGACTCGCCGACCTGCCCACCCCGGTGTCCCTCGCGGACGGATCGGCGCCGCCCCGGGTGCCGTGCCGGCACGCCGGCGCATCGCTCGAACCGGATGTGGCCGAGGCGGTCGCCGCACTCGCGCGCGCGGCGAATTCGACGGATGTGCCGGTCGTCGTCGCTGCCTTCGCGGCGTTCCTGGCGAGAACAGCCGGGACCTCCGATGTCGTACTGAGCCTTCCCGTCTCCGCCAGGACCACCGCGGCGCTCCGCCGATCCGGTGGGGCACTGTCCAATATCGTTCCGCTTCGGCTGCACGTGGATCCCGCGCGCACTCCTGCCGAGCTGATCCGGCAGGTCCAGGTGGAACTGACGGGAGCCCTGCGGCACCAGCGCTACCGGTACGAGGACATGCTCGCGGATCTGCGCGAACTCGGTAGAGAGCACCGCGAGATCCGCAGCGCGTTCGGGCCGGTCGTCAATCTCATGATGTTCCATCCGCAGATCACCTTCGGTGACATCGTCGGTGACTTCCACGTGCAATCCACGGGCCCGATCGACGATCTGTCGGTCAACGTCTATCCGGGAATCGCCGGCCGCACCGTTCGCGTCGATTTCGAAGCCAATCCCACGGTGTACAGCGAGGACTCGCTCACCCGGAACCACCGTAGGTTCCTCGATCACCTGGCCCGCTTCGTCGCGAACCCGAACTGTGCGGTGGGGGATCTGCCGTTCGCGGCCTCGGTGGATCCGGCGCGTTCGGTTCCCGCCCGCGGTTCCGACGCGGCGGAGCCGCAGCTGCTGCCGGAGCTGCTGTCCGCGCACGCCGACAGCGATGCGGTGGCGGTGCGCGACGAGAGGTCGTCCCTCACCTATCGGGAGCTCGACGCCCGCTCCGACGAGCTGGCACGTCGGCTCGTCACGGCCGGCGCCGGGCCCGAGGACCTGGTCGCGGTCGTCCTGCGCCGCTCGGTGGATTCGGTGGTCGCGCTGTGGGCGGTCGCGAAGACCGGGGCGGCTTACACACCGATCGATCCGGGTCTGCCGGCCGCGCGCCTGAGCGAAGTGCTGCGTGCGGTCAGGATCGCGATCGCGAGTGAGGACGTCGACCTGCCCGGGCATGTCGCTGTCGTCACGCCGTCGACGGGGTCCGCGGCTGCCGGTGCCGGGACACACGTGGAATGCCTGCGGATCCCGCACTTCGATCATCCCGCCTGGGTCATCCACACCTCCGGGTCGACGGGCGTCCCGAAGGCCGTCGCCGTCACTCACCGTGGCGTGGCGTCCCTCGTCGCGACCTTGCGGGACAAGTACCGCGCCGATCGCCAGTCCCGCGTGCTGCATCTCGCCGCGCCCACCTTCGATGCGTCCCTGCAGGAGTTGCTGCTCGCCTTCGACGCCGGCGCGACCGTGGTGATCTGTCCGGCTGATGCGGTCGCCGGCCCCGCGCTCGGAGATCTGCTCCGCCGCGAGGCAATCACCCATGTGATCACGGCGCCGGCGATCCTGGCCGTCACCCCGGCGACGGACCTGCCCGACCTTCGGGTCGTCGATTCGGGTGGTGAGGCGCTGCCTCAGGCCGTCGCCGATCGGTGGTCCGTCGGCAGGGTTCTGCTCAATGCGTACGGGCCCACGGAGACGACGGTGCTCGCTACGCTGAGCGCGCCGCTGCGGCCGGGTTCCGGGGTGCCGATCGGCCGTCCGATCCACGGAAGGACGGCCTGCGTGCTCGATTCCAGGCTGCACCCGGTGCCCGTCGGTGTCGTGGGCGAGCTGTATCTCGCGGGACCGTCGGTCGCCCGAGGCTACCTGGACGCCCCCGCGCTCACGGCCGAGCGGTTCGTCGCGGGACCGGCCGGGGAGCGGATGTATCGGACGGGTGACCGGGTGCGCTGGACGAGCGACCCCGCCACTGCCGAGCACCGGCTCGAATTCCTCGGCCGCGCCGACCGTCAGGTGCAGATCCGTGGCCGGCGGATCGAACCGGGCGAAATCGAAACGGTCCTCACGTCGTTTCCGGACATCGCCGCGGCGGTGGTCGTCGTACGTGGCGACCGGCTCGCCGCCTACGTGGTCGGCGAGGGGGCGACGGCGATCGACGTGGCCGACGTGACGGCGCGCCTCGCCCAGCGGCTGCCCGTGCATCTCAGGCCGGCGACGACGACGGTTCTCCCCACCTTGCCCCTGACGCCCGGCGGCAAGGTCGATCGGCGGGCGTTGCCTGTTCCCGCCGTCGAACCCGGTGCCGGAAACCGGCCGCCGACCGGACCACGGGAAGTGCTGGTGGCCCGATTGTTCGCCGAGCACACCGACGCCGTGGACGTCGGCGCGGACACCGACTTCTTCGCCGCCGGCGGACATTCGCTCACCGCAACGCAACTCGCGGCGGATCTGACTACCGCTCTCGGACGTGATATCCGGTTGCGAGACGTGTTCGAACATCCGACCGTGTCCCGGCTGGCCGCGGCCGCAACGGAACGACCGCTCGCGGTCTCGGCCGAGCCGTGGTTCGCCGCCGAAGCGGACGGTTCGCAGGCAGATCCCGATCCCGGCCCGCTCGCTCCAGCGCAGTACCGGCTGTGGTTGCAGGCCAGCGCCAACCGTGACACCAGTGCGTACCACCTGCCGTTCGCGCTGCAGCTCGACGGCGAGCTGGACGTGCCGGCGCTCCGGATCGCGGTGGGGGACGTGGTGATTCGACACCGGTTGCTGCGCACCGTCTTTCCGGGGTCTCCGTGCGGCCCCGTGCAACGCGTTCTCCCGGTGATCGAGGCGCTGACCGCATTCGACATCGTCCCGGTCCCGGTCGCGCCCGGCGACGTGGACGCGATGATCGGGCAGTGGACCGCCCTGCCGTTCGACCTCGCCACCGAGGTGCCGTTGCGGATCCGGCTGCTGCAGACGGGTCCCGACCGTCACGTGCTCGTCGTCGTCGCACATCACATCGCCCTCGACGGGGCGTCGTTCGTCCCGTTGACCGCAGACCTCGCCGCCGCCTACGCTGCCCGGTGCCACGGCGATGCTCCGCGCTGGGATCCGCTGCCCCTGCACTACATCGACTACGCCCACGCGCACCGGGAGCGGCTCGGCGACCCCGCCGATCCGGCCGGCCTCGCGTACCGGGAACTCGAGTACTGGGACGGTGCCCTGGCCGGACTCGAATCCGCTCCCGCGGTGCCCACCGACCGTCCGCGCACGGGAGAACCCGGGCCTGCCGCAGCCGTCCGGTTCACCGTTCCTGCACCGCACGTCGCCGCACTCCGTGCCCTTGCGGCCCGCCACGACGCGACGACCTTCATGGCGGTGCACGCCGCTGTCGCGGTGTGGCTGTCCGCGTGGACGGGTGAACGCGACGTCGTGATCGGAACCGGCGTCGCGGGCCGCGGCCATCCCGATCTCGCCGGCTTGGTCGGCATGTTCGTCGGAACCGTGGCCCTGCGTGTGACCGTCGATCCCGACGCGGCGTTCACCACGCTCCTCGCACACGTCCGAGCCACCGACATCGAGGGATTCGTGCACGCGAGTGTGCCTTTCGATCAGGTGGTCGAGAAGCTCGGGTTCGGTCCGTTCGAGCTGATGCTGAGCTACGACAACATCCCGCAGACCGCTCCGGTGCTCTCCGGACTCGATGTGCGAGTGCAGGAATTCGACTCGGCACATGCGCGTTTCGACCTCGAACTCCAGATCCGGGAGACCGGGGACGGGGCTCTCGCCGGACGGCTCGTCTACGACAGTGCCCTGTTCGAGCCGGACACCGTCACGCTGTGGGTGGAACGGCTGGGTACCGTGATCGCCTCCGTGGTTGCCGACCACACGGCGGCCGTCGGCAACGTCGACCTCGGTGCCGTACCTGTCGTGCTCGCGTGCTCCGGGCCGGTTGCGACGCTGGCGGACCTGCTCGGTGGCAGTCCGGCGCGGGTGGCGGCGCCCGGACACGACCCCGTCGAAATATGCTCCGCGGCACGCCCGTTGGCATGGGTGCTGCTGGGCCGCGGGATCGGGCCGGAGGACCGGGTCGCGGTGCTGCTGCCGCGGTCGGTGCCCTCGGTGCTCGCGAGCGCGGCGATCGCGCTGACCGGAGCCGCGTTCGTGCCCGTCGATGCCGCTCAGCCCGCCGCCCGGATCACACAGATTCTCATCACCGCCGGCGTCCGGCACGTGATCGCCGAACCGGGCGTTCCGGTCCCCGCAGGAATCGAGGTGATTCCCTTCGTTGCGGACGGTTGCATGCGAGAGATCACCGACACGGACCGCTTGCGCCCGCTGCGGCCGGATCAGGCCGCCTATCTGGTGTACACCTCGGGTTCGACGGGACGACCCAAGGGCGTCGTGGTCACCCACCGCGGGCTCGCGCCTCTGGCGCGGTCGCTGGTCGGGCGTTTCCGCCTGGCCCCGGACGCGCGGGTGCTCCATTTCGCGGCCCCCGCGTTCGACGCGTCGGTCCTCGAGTACCTGCTCGCACTCGCGTCCGGCGGAACGCTCGTGGTCGCGCCGGACGATGTGTTCGGCGGCGACGGGCTCCTGGAACTGCTTCGCGCCGAACGGATCACGCATTGGTTCTCGACTCCCTCGGTGCCGGCTCTGCTCGATCCGGACGGTCTCGGCGATCTTCGCGTCCTGGCGATCGGCGGCGAGGCATGGCAGCCCGAGACCGCGGCGCGCTGGGCGCCGGGACGCACCGTGCTCAACGTGTACGGGCCCACCGAGACGACCGTGCTGGCAACCGCCAGTTCGCCGCTCACACCGGGCGAGCCGCTGAACCTCGGAACCGGGCTCGAAGGGGTCACCCCGATCGTGCTGGACCGGCGCCTGCGTCCCGTTCCCGTCGGTGTCACCGGCGAGCTGTATCTGATCGGAGCCGGTCTCGCCCGCGGCTATCTGGACGCGCCGGCCCAGACCGCGGAGCGCTTTCCGGCCGCTCCCTTCGGCGGGCGCATGTACCGCACCGGTGACCTCGTCCGCTGGGTTCTGCCGCGGTCCGCTCACGAAAGCCGGGATCTCGTATTGGAGTTCGTCGGCCGTGCGGACCATCAGGTGAAGATCCGGGGATTCCGCATCGAGCCGGGAGAGATCGATGCTGTCCTCTCCACGCATCCTGCGGTCACCACGGCTGTCACCGTCGCGCGCGACGGAAGGCTCGCAGCTTTCGTGCACGGCACCGCCGATCGTCTCGACGCGACGGCGATCCGGCAGTACGCCGCGACGCGGCTACCGCGGCACATGGTCCCGACGACCATCACCGTGCTCGACGCGGTGCCGCTGACCGCGACGGGCAAGATCGACCGGGCCGCCCTCCCGGTAGCGGACACCACGACAACAGCCTCCGGCGACGGATACCGCACGGTCACCGAGCATCTCGTCGCGACGGTTGTCGCCGACGTGCTCGATCTGACTGCGGTCGCGCCGGCCGACGACTTCTTCGCTCTCGGCGGCAATTCACTGCTCGCCACCCAGCTGGCCGCGCGGCTGGCCGGAATCGTCGATCGCCGCGTCGGCGTACGGGAAATCCTCGAGAACCCCGTCGTCGCGGACCTCGCCGAGGCGATCACGCACACCGAAGCGGACCGGCGCATCCCACTTGTCCATGAGTCCGACGACGGCCCGCAGCCGCTGGCTCCCGCGCAGCAGCGCATGTGGCTGGTCAACCGCTTCGACATCGCCACCGGTGTCGGCGGCGACCATATCGCGTTCGCCGCCGAACTCGACGAGAGCGTCGGCCTGGACGTGCTGACGGCGGCCATCGCCGACGTCGTCGACCGGCATGCCACGCTGCGGACGGTTCATCCGGACGGACCGGACGGTCCGTACCGGCTCGAGCTCCCGGCGATCACGCTCGATCTCACCCCGGTCGATGCGCTCACCGACCTCGACGACGAAATCGCCGACTTCGCCCGGTGCCCGTTCGACCTCACTGTCGCGCCGCCGGTCCGTGCCCGCGTGTACCGCAACGGCAGCCGGTACACCCTGGCCGTGGTGCTGCATCACATTGCCGCCGACGGGCTGTCCCTGCTGCCTCTGGGGCGCGACGCACTGACCGCCTACACCGCCCGCCGCGAGGGGACCGCCCCCGCCTGGCCGGCGCTACCGGTCACCTACGCGGACTACGCGCGCTGGCAGCACCGGATGCTCGGTGCACCGACCGACCCGGACGGTCTCGGCACACGGCAGCTCGAGTACTGGAAGCAAACTCTCGACGGTGCGCCGTCGCTGCTACCGCTGCCCACCGACCGTCCCAGGACCGGCGGGGACGTCCGCGCGGACCGGATCGCCTTCGCCGTCCCTGCCGACGTGCACTCCGCTGTCGACGAACTCGCCCGCGCGCACGATGTCACCCCGTTCATGGTGGTGCACGCGGCCCTGGCGGTTCTGCTCGCCGCGCTTGCCGCGAGCGACGACGTCATCGTCGGCACCCCCGTCTCCGGACGCACGGACGCGGCGCTGGACGACGTCGTCGGCATGTTCGTCGGTACCGTCCCGTTGCGGCTGGGGGTCGATCCGCGCGTCACGTTCGACGAATTGCTGGCCGAGACGCGCCGCGTCGATCTCGATGCGTTCGCCCATGCCGACGTCCCGTTCGACCGCATCGTCGACGCGGTCGGAATGTCCGCGGCCGATCATCATCCGCTGTTCCAGGTCATCCTCGCGTACGAGTCGTTCGACACCGGCGCCCGAGCGGTTCCCGGCCTGGCGACGGTGCGAGAGATCGGCACCGGCACCGCGCGCGTGGACGTGGAGATCACCCTGCGCGAGACGTTCTCCGACACCGGGGCAGCGGCGGGACTGGACGGGACGCTGACCTACGCGAGCGGCCTGTTCGACAGCGGAACGGTGACGATGTGGGTGTCGTGGCTGCTGCGCATCCTCGAGACGGTGACCTCGGACCCGGGGACGGCGGTCGGCGCAGTCGATCCGGTCGGTCCCGTCACGGAATCGGAATCGGAGGCAGAACCGGCCCCGCACACGGACGTCCGCTCCCTGTCCGAACTCTTCGACCGCCGCGCTGTCGCGACGCCGGATGCGGTCGCTGTCGCCGACCGGGACACCGCCCTGACCTACGCACAGCTGCGGTCGCGATCCGGTGCGCTGGCGTCGCTGCTCGCGGGGCGGGGGATCGGACCGGAGGACGTGGTCGCGGTCGCACTGCCCCGCACCGTCGATCTGGTCGTCGCGATCGTCGCGGTCGCCCGATGCGGTGCGGTGTACCTGCCGGTCGACGTCACCCATCCCGAGGCTCGGCTGCGGTCGTTGCTGGACGACGCCGAACCCGCACTGATCCTGTGCGGCAGAGATTTCCGCGCCGCCGGAGACGTTCCCGCTCTCGATCCCGGAGCCGTCCCGGCACAGGACCGGGCCGTGGCGGGCGACGGCCACGACGCGCCGGCCGATCCGGATCGGGGCGCCTACCTGATCTACACCTCCGGGTCCACCGGAGCTCCGAAGGGAGTGCTCGTCACCCACCGCAGCGTGCTGAGTGTCTTCGCCGCGACCACATCCCGCTTCGGCTTCGACGAATCGGACGTGTGGACGCTGTTCCACTCCCCGGCCTTCGACTTCTCCGTGTGGGAGATGTGGGGTGCTCTGACGACCGGGGGACGGCTCATCATCGTCGACCATTCCACTGTCCGCGATCCGGCCGGATTCGCTGCGCTGCTCGGCGAGCACGGGGTGACCGTGCTCAACCAGACGCCGACCGCGTTCTACCAGCTGAGTGTCGCCGCGTCGCTCCCGGAGTCGGTGCGTCTGGTGATCCTCGGTGGGGAGCCGCTCGATGCCGAGCGTGTCCGATCGTGGCAGCAGGACCGGCCGCAGATCGAAACGGTGAACATGTACGGCATCACCGAGACCGCCGTGCATGTCACGTGCGGTCCGGCCGCAGTCCCGGGTGTCGGCGGGCCGCTCCCCGGCATCGGGATGCACCTGCTCGATCGGTACCTGCGCCCGGTGCTTCCCGGAAGCACGGGGGAGATCTACATCTCCGGCGCGCAGCTCGCGCGTGGCTACCGGGATCGTCCGGGCCTGACGGCCACGCGGTTCGTCGCCGCACCGGGCGGTGCACGCCGTTACCGAAGCGGAGATCTGGGCCGCCGGACGGACGGCATCGTGCATCACCTCGGGCGCGCAGATCAGCAGATCGTGTTGCGCGGCTACCGCATCGAACCCGGAGAGATCGAAGCATCGTTGTTGCGCTGCCCAGGCGTCACCGACGCCGCGGTGATCCTGCGCGACGACCGGCTCGTCGCCTATCTCGTCGGCGGATCTGCGGCCGATGCGCTGCACGAGGTTCGTCGCACCCTGCCGGACTACCTGGTCCCGTCCGCCGCCGTCGTGCTCGATGCGCTGCCGCTCACCGGAAACGGCAAACTTGATCGTGCGGCGCTGCCGGAGCCGTTGGTTGTCTCCGCCGGCGGGCGGGCACCACACGGGCCCATCGAGGAGCTGATCGCGGCGGCGTTCGGGGAATTGCTGCGCGACAACGGCTCCGATATCATCCCGGGCGCCGACGACAACTTCTTCCACCTCGGCGGCAACTCGCTGTTGGCAAATCGCCTCGCCGGCCGGCTCGTCGGCATCGTCGATGCCGACGTCACGGTGCGCGACATCTTCGAGGCCCCCACCGTCGCCGCCCTCGCCGAGCGGATCGCCGACCGCGCCGGGCGGCCGCTCGGACGGGTGCCGCTGACCGCAGGCGGTGAGGATCCCGCTCCGCTCTCGCCCGCGCAGCGGAGGCTGTGGTTCGTCAACCGGTTCGATCCGGATTCGGCGGCCTACAACCTTCCGTTCGTGCTGTGCCTCGACGGGCGGCTCGACGTCGATGCGTTGGCCGCGGCAGTCACCGACGTCCTCGAACGGCACCGCACCCTGCGCACGATCTATCCGGACGTCACCCGCCAGATGATCTCGCCGGTTCCGCATCCCGTCTTCGACACGATCTCCGTCCCGGAGCCGGAATCGGCACCCAGGGTGCACGAATTCTGTTCTGCTGGCTTCGACCTCACCATCGAACGGCCGGTGCGGATCCGCCTGCTGCGACTCGCGTCCGAACGCCATCTGCTCGTCGTCGTCGTCCACCACATCGCAGCGGACGAGTGGTCGCTCACCCCGCTGCTACGCGACCTCGCCGCCGCCTACACTGCGCGCGTCGGCGGACACCGCCCCCTGTTCGTGCCGTTGCCGGTGCAGTACACCGATTTCGCCCGGTGGCAGCACGCGATCGCCGACGACCAGATCGGGCACTGGCTGCGCGTGCTGGCGGACCTGCCCGACGAGGTGACGCTGCCCGGCGACCGTCCACGTCCGGTCCGTCCGAGTGGACGCGCCGTGGTCCATCGACTGCGCCTGGACCGGGATCTGAGCGATCGGCTCGTCCGGCTGGGACGCGACCGCCACGCCACGGTGTTCATGGTCGTGCACGCCGCACTCGCGTCCCTGATCACCCGTCACGGCGCCGGCAGGGACATTCCGATCGGCACCGTCGTCGCAGGTCGCGGAGACCCGCGACTCGACGAGGCCGTCGGGATGTACGCGGGGACCCTCGTGCTGCGCACCCGAGTGGGGCCCGGGATGCGGTTCGCGGATCTGCTCGCGCACGTCCGGGCTGTCGACATCGATGCCTACAGCCATCCCGACGCACCGTTCGAGACGATCGTCGAACAGCTCGATCCGTCACGGGTCCCGGGGCGTCACCCGCTCTTCCAGGTGGCGCTGTCGCATCGCCGGACCACCATCGGCGACGTCACCCTGCCGGATCTGACCGCGACGGTCGCACCGGCGCCGGACGAGCACGCGAAGTTCGACGTGCAGGTCACGGTCACGGAGACCGCGGCCGATCTCGACCTGGAATTCGCCTGTGCCGCAGACCAGTACGACGACGAGACGGTCGCCGCGTTCGCGGACCGCCTCGACGCGATCCTGCGTGCGGCCGTGGCGGATCCGGATGTACGGATCGACGATATCGACCTGTCCTCCGCCGGGGAGGGCGCCGTGCCGGGCCGTGCAGCAGGACCGGTCGCGCCGCCGCCGCAGTCGCTGTGGCGGTTGCTCGCGGCCGGTGCCGCCCGCGCGGGCGACGCGGTCGCCGTGCGCGACGGGGAACGGGAACTGACGTATCCCCGGCTGATCGATCGAGCCGAAGACATCGCTGCGCGGCTGTGGACCGCCGGAGCGCGGACCGGTGATGTCGTCGCGTGCGCGTTGCCCCGATCGGTCGATGCGGTCGTCGCGACCTGGGGCATCGCGCGACTCGGTGCCGCGCCGATGTTCGTCGATCCGGCGCAGCCGACGGCGAGACTTGTCGCCCTGCTCGCGGATGTTACGCACGGTGTTGCGGGACAGCAGGAGTCGCTGCCCACGACGGTGTGGTGGGTCGGCGTGACCGCGACCGGTGTCGACACCACCGAACTCACCGGACTCCGCGATCCGCACCCGGACGCCGCCGCCTATCTCGTGTTCACCTCGGGTACCACCGGGAACCCCAAGGGGGTCACGGTCGGTCACCGAGCTGTAACGGCACTGGCCGCGGACCTCGCCGACCGTTTCGCGGCCGGGCCGGGTGATCGGATGCTGCACGTCGCCGCACCGAGTTTCGACGCCGCCGTGCTCGAACTGCTCGTCGCGGGTACGTCCGGTGCGACGCTGGTGGTCGCCGGGCCGGACAGCTACGGCGGTGCGGACCTCGGGGAGTTGCTCGCCCGTGAGCGCATCACCCACGCGTGCCTGACCCCGTCCGCGCTGGCGAGCGTGCCCGCGAGTGCGCTGCCCGATCTCCGGGTTCTCATGCTCGGCGGCGAGACCGTCGCCGACGAACTGGTCGACCGGTGGGGCACCGGCCGCGACCTCTACAACGGATACGGTCCCGCGGAGGCCACGGTCTTCGCGACCTGCTCGGCGCCACTGGCGCCCGGGGACGTGCCCGCGATCGGCAACCCGGTGCGCGGCGTCGCGGCCGCCGTGCTCGACGATCGGCTGCAGCCGGTACCCGTAGGAATCGTGGGCGAGCTGTACCTGTCGGGGGAACGGCTCGCCGGCGGCTATCGCGGAGCCCCGGCACGCACCGCGCAGCGGTTCGTCGCGACCGACCACGGCCGGATGTACCGCACTGGCGACCGTGCCCGGTGGCGACGCGACGGCACCCTCGAATACCGAGGCCGCGCCGACGGCCAGGTCAAGTTGCGGGGCGTCCGCATCGAGCCTGGCGAGGTGGATGCGGCGCTCCGCCGCGTCACGGGGGTCGAGCAGGCCACGACCGTGGTCCGTGACGGCTCGCTCGTCTCGTATGTCGTTCCGGCCGAACTCGACACCGGACGGGTCCGGTCGCAGTTGTCCGGCACGTTGCCCGGCCATCTGATACCGGCCGTCGTCGTCGCGCTCGCCGCGTTGCCACTCACCTCACACGGCAAGCTCGACGCGGCAGCGCTGCCGGCGCCCGCCCGCCGCGGTGACGCCCCGGAGACCGAGACCGAAGTGCTCGTGGCCCGGGTCTGCGCCGACGTGCTCGGTGGGGCGGGGCCGGTCGGACGCTCCGACGACTTCTTCGCGATCGGCGGAAACTCCCTGCTGGCAACAGTTCTGGTGGGACGTCTGCGGGAGGAGACCGGCATCGCAGTCCCGCTGCGCACCGTCTTCGACCACCCCACCGTCCACGATCTCGCCGCTGCCCTCGACGCCGGTGGGTTCGACGTCGACGCCGGCCCGGTCGCGGTGGAACCCCGGCCGCCGCGCATTCCGCTGAGCCGCGCGCAGCGTCGCTTCCGGGGACTCGAACTGCTGAACCCCGAGGGATACCGGCTGCGAGCCGAGGTTCGGCTCGGCGGCCGACTCGATCCCGCGACGCTCGACGCCGCGATCGGCGACGTCGTGGACCGGCACGAGATCCTCCGCACCCGCTACGTCGCGACCGGCACGGACATCCATCAGGAGGCATCCGGCCGTCGACCGGACACGGTCCGGCTGTCCGATTCCGGTCGTGTATCGACGGCCGCCGCCGGAGCCGATGTGCCGATCCGGGTGGAACTCGAACGGCTGGGTCAGGACCTGCACGTACTGCACCTCGACGTCGACCATTCCCTTGCGGACGGCGCGTCACTGCGACCGCTGCTCGGTGATCTCGCCGACGCCTACCTTGCCCGTGCGGCCGGGCATGCGCCCCGGTGGCTGCCTCTGCCGCTGCAGTACGCCGACTACGCGATCTGGGAGCACGCACGGGGAATCCCCGAGGGCGACATCGACCACTGGCGGCAGGCACTCGACGGTCTCACCGTCACAGAACTCCCCGCCGACCGCACCGGTGGTGACCCGGTGGCCGGCACGGTCGAATTCACCGTTCCGGGCACCGTCCGCGAGGCGGTCGCGTCGCTCGCCCGCGTGCACGGTGCCACCGAGTTCATGGTCGTGCACGCCGCACTGTCGGTGCTGCTGGCCCGGGTCGGCGACCAGCACGACGTCGCGATCGCTGCCGTCGTGTCCACTCGGCGCTGGGCGCAACTCGACGGCCTCGTCGGGCCGTTCGTCGAGACCCTGGTGCTGCGCACCGCGGTGGCTCTCGACCGGTCGTTCACCGAACTGCTCGCGGCCGTCCGCGATTTCGACGTGGCGGCGCTCGATCACGCCACGGTGCCCTACGAACAGATCGCCGGGATGCTCACGGGACCGCGACCTCATGTTGCCCTGGCGATGCAGGACTTCGACCCGGGCCACGTGCAGTTCGGTGACATCAGCGTCGAAGCACGCGAAATATTGGACGACACCACGAAATTCGACCTCCAGTTCACCTTCGCCCCGGCCGTCGACGGCTACCGCGCGAGCCTCCGGTTCGATCGGTCCCGGTTCGCGGACGACACGGCGCAGACCCTGGTCCGGCGGTTCACCGCCGCGCTCACGGGCCTCGTCGCCGCCCCGGCGGCACCGGTCGGCGACGTACGTTTCGACGCTGCCGCGGCACCGCTGACCGGTAACGTGCCGGCGGCAGCCCGCACTCTCTCCGACCTTCTGTGCGCGGCGGCAGCAGCCCACCCCGAACGCGAGGCACTGCGCGGAGACGGAATCTCGCTCACCTACCGGGAACTCGACACCGCGTCCGACGCCCGCGCCGCCGAGTGGCGCGCGGCGGGCATCGGCCCGGGCAGCGTCGTCCGTCTCGCCGACACCCGCAGCGCCGACCGCATCCGCGACCTGTGGGCCGCGACCAAGACCGGTGCCGCGTTCACGGGATCGACCGGCATCGCCGCGACGTGCCCGCCGAACGTCGCATACGTCGTGGCGACCTCGGGTTCGACCGGTACGCCCAAGCAGGTCGCCGTCACCCACGCCGGACTCGCGCCGCTGGCGGACGAGGCCGCGACCCGCTACCGTGTCGGCCCCGGCGACCGGGTGCTGCAGGGATACCACCCGGCGTTCGACGCGGCGCTGCTCGAGGTACTGCTCGCACACACGACCGGCGCGACCCTCGTCGTGGCGCCGCCGGGCGTGTACGCCGGGACCGAACTGCACCGGTTGCTGCGCGAGGAACGCATCACCCACTACCTGTCGACGCCGACGGTGCTCGGCACCCTCGAACCGGCCGGACTCGGCGACCTGCGCGTCGTCGCGTCCGGCGGCGAAACCCTGCCCACCGGGATCGCCGAACGCTGGGCAGCGGGCCGGCTGCTGCTCGACGCGTACGGGCCGACCGAGTCGACGATCGTCGCGACCCTCACCGAGATCGCCGGCGGTCGCACCGCGGGCCCGGCCGAGGGCGGCATCGGCCGGCCCGTCCCCGGCACGACCGCGCACGTCCTGGATACACGCCTTCGTCCGGTGCCGGTGGGCGCGGTCGGCGAACTGTACTTGTCGGGCGCCGGGCTCGCGCTCGGATATCTCGACGCCATGGCTCTCACCGCGGAGCGATTCGTCGCGGCGGCCGGCGGGCAACGGATGTATCGAACGGGCGACCGGGTGCACCGGCGCACCGACGGCACCCTCGCCTACCTCGGCCGCACCGACCGGCAGCTGAAGATCCGCGGGGTCCGTATCGAACCCGGCGAGCTCGAAACCGCGCTGCTCGCCGCACCCGGGGTCCGGCAAGCCGCGGTCGTCGCGATCGACGGTGCGCTCGTCGCGTTCGCCGCGGCCACCGGCACCACCGTCGACGACCTCACCGGCATCGTCGCGACCAGCGTCCCGTCGTACCGCATGCCGACACGGTTTCGGGTGGTCGAGGAGCTGCCCGTCACCACCAACGGCAAACTCGATCTCGTTGCGCTGACCGAACTGGACACTGCCGCAGTCACGTTCGACGAAACCGCACTCACCCCAGGGGAGAGGCTGGTTGTCACGATCGCCGAGGACGTGCTCGGTGCACGGCCCGCGGCGCACCGCGGATTCATCGCCGCGGGCGGCGACTCGCTGGGAGCGGTCGTGCTCGCGGCCCGGCTGTCCGACGTGTTCGCGACGGACGTGCCGACCCGCGCCGTTCTCGCGGCGCCGAGCCTCACCGCACTCGCGGCGTACGTCACCGACGGTTCGGCGCCGCGGCCACCCCTGCGCCGATCCGACACGACCGGAGCGGTGCCGATCGCGCCGGCGCAGCGCCGACTGTGGCTGTTGTCGCGCACCGAACCCGACGCGCGCTACATCGTTCCGGTGGTCCTGCGCCTGACCGGTGGTCTCGACGTCGACGCCCTGCGTGCGGCCGTCTGCGACCTCTGCGATCGTCACGAGATCCTGCGCACCGCGTACCCGGACGGTGAGCTCGCTCTCGTCGATCCTCCTGCGCTCGAACTACTCTCGTGCACCGATCCCGAGCAGGCCGTCACGGAGACGATCACGGGTCCGTTCGACCTCGGCTCCGAACCTCCGCTGCGTGTCCGGCTGCTCGACATCGCTCCGGGCGAGAACATCCTCGTCGCCGCCGTCCACCACATCGCGTTCGACGGAGGCTCGGTCGCACCGCTGATGTCCGACCTGCAGGCCGCCTACGTGGCCCGCGTCCGCGGCACGGCACCCGCGTGGGAGCCGCTGCCGGTGACCTATCGCGACTACGCCCGCTGGCAGCACGAGTTTCTCGGAGACCACACGGACCCGGACTCGCCGGCACACCGCCAGCTCGACTACTGGGCGGCCGCGCTGGCCGGAGCGCCGGACACCCCGCTGCCCCTGCCCACCGACCGCCCCCGGCCATCCCGGCCCAGCTACCGCGGCGAGACGACCACCGTGTACCTCGACGCTGAGTTCACCACCCGGCTGCGCGCCGTCGCCCGCGCCCACGACGTCACCACTTTCATGCTGCTCCACGCGATCCTCGCGGCGCTGCTCGCCCGCCGCAGCGGACGATCGGACATCGTCGTCGGCACGGCGGTCGCGGGACGCGACGATCCGCGGTTGTCCGCGGTCGTCGGCATGTTCGTCGGCACCGTCGCGCTGCGCACTCCCGTCGACCCGTCCACCACCGTCGCGGATCTGCTGCGCGAAGTGCGTGCCGTGGACCTCGGGGCGCTCGCCCACGCCGACGTCCCGTTCGAGCAGGTCGTCGAGCGACTCGCCCCGAACCGCGACGGTGCCCACCATCCGCTGTTCCAGGTGGTGTTGACACACCGGCCCGGCGGGTCCGGTCATCCGCTGCCCCAACTGCCCGGCGTGCACGTCCGTGACGCCGAGATCGGCACCGTCCCGGCACTGTTCGACCTCGCCTGGGAAGTCGTGGAGCACGCCGACGGCGACAGTGGTTCCGGACTCGACGTGCGGGTCGTGTACGCCACCGACCTCTTCGACGCCGCCGGCGTCGAGAGCCTGCTCGCGGAGTATGTGAGGCTGCTGGATGCGGCACTGGCCGCCCCCGGACGAGCCGTCGGCGACCTCGCAGTTCCCGACGTCGCACCGCTCGGCGCGGCCGAGGTGACGCCGAGGACGCTCCGGGACATGCTGGCCGACACGGTGGCCACGTATCCCCACGAGATCGCAGTGCAGGCCGGACCGGTCGCCTGGACCTATGCCGAACTCGATACGCGTGCCGGCCGGATCGCATCGGAACTCGCCGGCCACGGGGTCGGCCGGGGCGATCTCGTCGCGGTCGCGGTGCCACGCAGCGAGTACTGGCCGCTCGCCCTCTGGGCGATCACGAAGGCCGGTGCCGCCTGGGTGTCCTTGGACGTACACCAGCCGCGCGCGCGGATCGAGGCGATCCTGGCGGATTGCGGCGCCACCTTCGGTCTCACCGTGCCGCCCGCCGCCGGAGACGGCGAATACGGTCGCGGGGTGGTCCGGTGGATCGATCTGACCGGCCCGCACACCCGTTCCGTGCAGCCGGAGCCGGAGCAGTCGGTCGACGAACTGGCATACGTGATCTACACCTCCGGGACGACCGGAACTCCGAAAGGCGTTGCGGTGCCGCATCGCGGGCTCACCGCGCTCGTCGACGTCCAGGCCCGGCGGCTCGGCCTCCGCCCCGGATCCCGGGTACTGCAGGCCGTCTCCATCACCTTCGACGCCGCGATCCTCACACTGCTCGGTGCCCACGCACACGGTGGCACACTGGTGATCGCCGACGACGAAACCTTCGCAGGTCCCGCGTTGCAGAACCTTCTGGTCGAGTCGCGCGTCGACCACCTCGACCTCACCCCGACGGTGCTCGCCACCCTCGACCCCGATGCGCTGCCGCCCGTCACCGTCGTCGTCGGTGGTGAGACCTTGCATCCGGCGCTCGCCCGGCGCTGGTCGCGGCACCGAATCTTCAACGGGTACGGACCGACCGAATTCACCGTCATGGTCTCGTGTGCCGGACCACTGACCGATAGCACGGCGAAACCGGCCGTCGGCGTGCCCGTCGCGGGCGCGACCGGCTACGTCCTCGACGCGAGACTGCACCCGGTGTCGCCCGGCACGGTGGGTGAACTGTACGTCGCCGGGGCCGGGCTCGCGCGCGGCTACCCCCGCCGGACCGGTCTCACCGCAACGCGATTCGTGGCCGATCCGTTCGGAAAACCCGGAAGCCGGCTGTATCGCACCGGAGATCTGGTGCGCATCACGGCAACCGGAGAGCTCGACCACATCGGCCGGGGCGACGACCAGGTGCAGATCCGCGGCATCCGGACCGAGCCCGCCGAGGTCGACGCGGTGCTGCTCACCGCCGGCGGCATCGATGCGGCGGTCACTGTCGCGGTCCCCGGTACGGACGGAAATCTCTGCCTCGCTTCGTATGTCCAGGGGGACCCCGACCTGGAGGGACTGCGCCGCCTGCTAGTCTCACAGCTTCCGCGCCATCTGCGCCCGGCCACTGTCACCGTCGTCGATGCGCTGCCGATGCTGCCCTCCGGCAAGGTCGATCGTGCGGCGCTGCCCGCCCCGGACGCGGCGTGGTCCACCGCGGCGCACGTGCCGCCGAGCGGACCGACCGCGCAGCTTGTCGCGGCCGCTTACGCCCGGCACCTCGGCATCCCGGTCGCCGCGGTGTCGGCGGATCGCGGATTCTTCGATCTCGGGGGCAGTTCGCTGGGCGCCGTCACGGTCGCGGGGGAGTTGTCCGTGGCGCTCGGCCGCCGGGTGCCGGTCGGGTGGCTGGTCGACGCCCGGACCGTCGACGACCTTGCTCAGCGGATCGATACAGATGTCGACCCGGCCGACGTCGTGGCGGCGACCATCGATCCCCTCGCGGTGCTGGTCCCGCTCGGCGCCGGCGAGACTGATGCACGCCCCCTGTTCTGCGTGCACCCGATCAGCGGATTGGCTTGGTGTTACACCGGTTTGTCCGCGCATCTCGACGGTGCTCCCGTGTACGGGCTGCAGGCGGTCGGGCTCGACCCGATCCCCGGCTCGATTACCGAACTCGCCGCGCGGTACATCGATCGGATCCGCACCGTCCAGCCGGACGGCCCGTACCACCTGCTCGGTTGGTCCGCCGGTGGCACGATCGCGCACGAGATGGCAGTGCAGCTGCGTGAAGCCGGACAGCGTGTCGCGCTGCTTGCGCTGCTGGATACGTTCACGCCGGAGACGATGCCGAACGCGGCCGACCCCGGATACGTCGAAGCCGAGATCGATACCACCGGCCTGCCCGACGGTCTGGTCGCCCGTGTCCGTCGGCGCGCCGACACCGCAGCGGGAACCGTCGAAACCGGGCTGCGTCATCACACGCCCCGCGTCCACGACGGCGACGTCCATCTCTTCGTGGCCGAGTCCGCGCGGAGAGAGTCGTCCGCGCTCGTCGCTGCGTGGAGCCGATACGTGGCCGGCGATGTGGTCGACCATCCACTGCCGTTCGCACATTCGGATCTGACGGTGCCGGAAGCGTTTCGCCGGATCGGGCCCGTGCTGGTGCGGCACGGGGAGTTTCGCAGCAACTACCAGCACATCGCGCCCGCCGGGCGTAACAGCAGTGTCATCGGAACGAGGGAGACGCCCTGATGGAAGTACACGACTATCTGCGAATTCTGCAGGCGCGATGGAAGATCGTGGCTGTGACGTCCGCGGTGGTACTGTTCGGAGCGCTCGTCGCTTCGCTGCTGGCCACCCCGCAGTACCAGGCATCGACAAGGCTGTTCGTGTCGACATCCTCCGGCGCATCGGTCAGCGAGATCTACCAGGGGAACCGCTTCTCACAGGAACGCGTTGCCTCCTACACCAAATTGCTCACCGGCACCACGCTCGCGCAACGTACCCTCGACAGCCTCGGGATCACCGATCCGACCCCGGCCGAGCTCGCGGGGAAGGTGAAGGCGTCGTCGGCGCCGGACACGGTGCTCATAGACGTCACGGTCACCGACCCGTCCCCGGAACGTGCCCGCGATCTGGCGAATGCGCTGTCCGACGAGTTCGTGGACATGGCGCGCGAACTGGAAACCCCCGAGAACGGCGGTTCCCCCGCCGCGCGCGTCGTGGTCGAGCAGCATGCCACCACCCCGTCGTCGGCGGTGTCGCCGAACACGAAACGCAATGTGGCCCTGGGGCTTCTGGTCGGTGTGCTGCTCGGGATCGGCGCGGCGGTTCTACGTGACCGTCTCGACAACACGGTCAAGGACCGCAAGACCGCCGAGGACATCGCGGGTGCCGGCCTGGTCGGGACGATCCCACTCGACAAGGAACGCCAGGAGACGGCGGCGATCGTGTTCCGCGACGCGAACTCCGGGAGCGCCGAGGCATATCGTGAGATGCGGACCAACCTGCAGTTCCTCGACGTGGACAACCCGCCGCGGGTCCTCGTCGTCACCAGCGCGCTTCCGTCCGAAGGCAAGTCCACCACGGCAATAAACACCGCCTTGGTGCTGGCCGAGGCCGGACACTCGGTGGTGCTGGTCGAGGGCGACCTGCGTCGCCCGCGGGTCTCGAAGTACCTCGGTGTCATCGGCGACGCGGGCTTCAGCACCGTGCTGGCCGGCCGGGCCGGGCTCGACGACGTGCTGCAGCCGACCCGCTTCGAGAACCTGACCGTGCTCGCGGCCGGTGCACTGCCCCCCAACCCGAGCGAACTCCTCGGATCCGCCACCGCGAAGCAGATCGTCGAGGACCTCCGGACGCGATTCGACTACGTGATCATCGACGCATCACCGCTGCTGCCGGTGACCGACGCGGTCGTGCTCAGTGCCGCCGCCGACGGCGCACTGATGATCGTCCGGCACGGCAAGACCACCCGCGAGCAAATGGTCCGTGCCGTCGGCAACCTCGCCAACGCCGGTGTGCGGGTGCTCGGCACCATCATCACGATGGCGCCGTCGAACAGACCCGGCGCCTACGAGTACCGGTACTACTACGAGTCCGACGATTCCGCGAAGAAGCCTGCGCCGGCCGACGCGGAAACCCCGCACCCGGAGTCTGCGCCGGTTGCTGCCCGCAACGGGGCCCACAGCCGGGCGGTGCCCGCCTATTCGGTGGTGCCGAGTTACCCGGAGGTGGTGCTTCCCCGCCCGGGGGAGCGGCCGCGCGTGCAGGCACGATTGCGGCCGCCGGGCGGGAGCTCAGACGTGGAGTCGTGACAAGAGCGGTAACAGAAGGTCCGCGATCTCGGTTCCGACCGTCGCGAAGGTCTCTTCGTCCCGGCCCATCGGATCGGTGATGTCGTCCGGCCCGGGTGCAGTGCTCTGCACCCGGGCCGCGGTCAGTTCGGCGACGGTCGAGGCGCCGCTGGCCTGCTGTACCCGGGCGGCCTCACGGAGAGTGAATGTCACCCGCATCATTCGAGGCGCCGCGGTGACCACCGCCGAACGATGACGGCGGGACATGGTCAGGACCAGATCGGCGTCCTCCGCGATGCTCGGCGTCAGCCGGCGGGCGGCGAACCCGGCCGGGTCGCCGCCGAGCTGCTGCAGGACCGCCGCCGCCGTAGGTTCCATCCCGTGGCCGACCAGTGCTCGTGTGCCGGCGCTGTGGGCCGTGAGATTCGCTCGACCGGACTCGGCCGCGAACGCCGTTGTCAGCAGTTCGGCAGTCGGTGATCGACAGATGTTTCCCGTGCATACGAAGAGGACCCGCATCTGCCGATCCTATGCGCCACGGCCTGGGACGCGACCCGTGCAGATTCGACGGTACGGAATCGGCTGGTTGTCCAATGCGGACCGTTGGGTAACATCGGGTCCGTCTCGAAGCGCCGGGGGTGAGCACTGATGCGGCGCCGGAAACTGCAGAAGGCGGCTGATGAGTTCGGTACTCGGGGTGACCGTAGGGGAGAGCGCCGTCCGGATCGTGCGTCCGATCGATCGGACCGCGCCGTCGGCGGGATATCAGTTCCAGGTGGTGGACACAGGTCGTGACGACCCCGCCCGCCTCGCCGCACAGACTTTGGGAGTGCTGTGCCAGACCGGGGTGGCGGGCGAACCGATCGACACGGTCGGCATGGTGTACCGCGACGCGGCGCAGGCAGACCGGATCCGCACAGCCATGGCAGAGCAGGGGCTCGACAGGTTCGGCCTGGTCTCCGAGTCCGAGGCGGCGCTGGCGTATCTGCGTGCCAGCGGTGAGCTGTGCACCGACACCGCGGTGTTCTACGACCTGGGTGATTCCGGGCTCACCGTGACCGTCGTCGACCTTCCGTCCGGGGAGGTTCTGGCGGGACGCACCGACACCGTCGGCGGGCGGGTGTTCGACGCCGCGATCCGCGCGCACCAGCTCGGTACCAACGGCGTGTGGTTGCCCGACGATCCCGCGACCTCGACGGAGTTCGACGCGCAGTGCCGCGAGGCGAAGGAGCAGCTCTCCGCGAGCGACGCGGTCGCGGTACCGGGAGCGGCCGGGCTGATTCTCATGTCCCGGGACACCTTCGATCCGCTGATCGCGCAGTGCGTGGAATCGTCCGCCCGGTTCGTCCGTGACATCGTCGAGCGCGCCGGCCGGGATCCGGAGGCGCTCGTGCTGCTCGGCGGTGGCGCGCACATTCCGCTCGTCCAGGAGGTTCTGCGGTCCTGGCTGAAGCTGCCGCTGGTGGTGCCGCACGAGCCGGAGCTGGTGCTGGCGAAGGGCGGAGCGCTCCTGGCCGGTCGGCCGAAGGACTCGGTGCAGTCCGTGTCGATGCACATCGTCCCGCCGTCGGCGACCGAGCGCATCGCGCGACCGACCGGGACACCGGCCGGTGCCAGCGGGTTCGCTTCCGCGGACCAGCGCACCGATCGGATCGCCCGGCCGAAGGAACAGCCCGCGGCTTCCGCGGATTCGGAGGGGACGCGGTCCTGGCGGGGGATTTTCACCGCCCGCGGACCGAAGGTGAGCGGCAAGCAGATCAGTGGCGCGGGCCTCGCGGGGACCGCTCTGATGGTGGTCGCCCTGATCGGTGTCGCGCTCGGCGCGGGCAACACCGTCTTCGGTTCGACGCCGGCCGACGAGTCCGCGCCCGCGGAAACCGTGGTGACGCCGCCGCCGTCGTCGAAGCCGCAACCGAAGCCCGCGGTCGCGCCCGCCCCGGTCACCACCACCACTACCGTCGCACCGGAAACGGCAGCGACCTCGCAGCGGCAGGTGCCGCCGGCCCCCGAGTCGCCGCCGCCCCCGGCGATGATCCCGGGTCTGAACATCCCGGTCCCCGTCCTTCCACAGGTGGAGCTGCCGCGTTTCGAGCTGCCCAGACTCGAGCTTCCCGCCGGGTGATTCCCGGCGGTGATCAGCGGGCGTGACGCCCGCGGGGCCGCTCGGCGGCAGGTGTGGATCCGGCGCCCGATCCGACGGGCCGGGCGAGCAGTGCCGCGATGGCGGTGGTCAGTGGCACCGACAGGGCGAGGGCGATGCCACCGACGCAGGCGCGCACGATCTCGATCGCGACGGCGTCGCCGGTGATGACGTCGGAGATCGATCGTCCCGCGACGCTGAAGAACAGCAGGAGCGGTAGCGCGCCCCCGGCGTACGCCAGCACCAGCGTGTACACGGTGCTGGCGATGTGGTCGCGGCCCACCCGCATCGCGGAGGTGAACACGTCGCGTCGGCTCGCGGACGGGTCGATGGCCGCGAGTTCGAACGCCGACGACGCCTGCGTGATCGTGACGTCGTTGAGGACACCGAGCGAGCCGATGATGAATCCGGCGAGCAGCAGGCCCGTGATACTCACGTGCTCGAGGTACAACTGCACGTCTGTGTTCTGCTCCTCCGACAGGCCCGTCAGGCTGGTCAGGCGGATCGCCAGATACGAGAGCAGCGCCGCGAGGCCCATCGATGCCAGGGTGCCCAGCAGGGCCGAGCTGGTGCGCAGGTTCACCCCGTGCGCGAGATACAACACCGCGTACAGGATGAGCGAGCCGCCGACCAGCGCGACCGGCACCGCCGGTTTCCCGTCCAGGAGGGCCGGCAGCATGAAGCCCACGAGTATGCCGAACGCGACGAGCAGACCGATCAGCGCCCTCAGCCCCCGCCACCGGGCGACCGCGACGATCACGACGGCGAACGCCACCAGGATCAGGGCGATGGGCAGACCGCGCGCGTAGTCGTAGAAGGAGTACTGGGTCGCGCCCGACAGGTCCGTTTGCCGGACCAGCCGGATCCTCTCCCCGGTGCGCAGGTCCGGTTGCCCGGGTCCGGGCGCGATCTCGAGCAGGGTTCGGGTGCCCTCGTTGGGACCCGAGTCGATGGTGATCACGCTGCGCGAACATTCGTAGGCGTTCATGGCGGGCGGTACCGGTTCACCGGTGAACACGCGGCCGGAGGAGGTGCTGCCGCACGGTCCGATGTCCTGGGCGACGACGGTGCCGGCCTCGGTGACGACGGCACCACCGCCCGATGTCTGGAAGGGCGCGGGGATGTCGATGGACCTGCTGCTGGGCCACAGCGCGATCGTGCCGAGCAGGACGGCGATGCCGATGGCCGTCAGCAGTCCGATAACCACCCGCGCCGCGGTCGGGCCGAGCGGAACCGGGCCGTCGTGGCCGTGGCCGTGTCCGTGTCCGTGACTCACCGGAACAGGCTAGCCACCCGTGGCGGCGGTGCCACCGGATGGGGGCGCGTCCGCGCCTGGCTCCATATGTGCGTGGAGAACAAGCCAGGGTGCCTGAGTCGTGCAACCGGCACGAAAACTTCGACGCGAGTCGGCCCAATCGTGTGGATTACGCTGAAACTCTGTGGTTCAATCGTGACCGCGAGTGAATCTCCCGCCGAGAATTTGGGCTGGTGGTGGCGGGGAGCAGGGGGGGTGTCCCCGCCACCTTCACCTGACCTCGCACAGGGGGGATGGCGACGGTCAGGGAGCCCGGCACGACCGAGTCGTGCCATGGACAAACCTACTTGCTCTGTCGGCATTCGGGGAAGCCTTCTGCGGTGTGTCGACCCTCACCAGTTGGCCGGATTGCCCGATTTGGGACTATTTGGGGACCTTCGACCTGCACAAATGCTGTCCAATAAGTGCAGGTATACATTCCGCAACAATCGGCGTGTCGCGACACTCGGGCGTGTCACGGCAGGCTCCGGAGTCCGGAATGTCCGATCCGAAGCCCGCCGTCGGGGCCGCTACTGCTTGTAGCTGGACAGGAAATTGCCGAACCGCTCGATCGCCACTGCGAGGTCGCGGGCCCACGGCAGGGTGACGATCCGCAGGTGGTCGTGGTCCGGCCAGTTGAAACCGGTGCCCTGGACCATGAGGATCTTCTCCTGCAGCAGCAGGTCCTGCACGAGCTTCTCGTCGTCGTGGATCTCGTACACGTTCGGGTCCAGCCGGGGGAAGGCGTACAGGGCGCCGCGCGGCTTGACGCAGCTCACGCCCGGGATCGCGTTGAGGCGCTCCCACGCGACATCGCGCTGCTCGAGCAGCCTGCCGCCGGGCAGGATCAGGTCCTCGATGCTCTGATGGCCGCCGAGCGCGACCTGGATCGCGTGCTGGGCCGGGACGTTCGGGCACAGGCGCGTCGAGGCGAGCAGGTCGACGCCCTCGAGGAAGCCGGCAGCGTGTTCCTTCGGGCCGGTGATGGTCATCCAGCCCGAGCGGTAGCCGGCGACCCGGTAGGCCTTCGACAGGCCGTTGTAGGTCAGGCACAGCAGGTCGGGTGCCAACGTCGCGAGCGAGATGTGCTTCGCGTCGTCGTAGAGGATCTTGTCGTAGATCTCGTCGGAGAGCAGCAGCAGCTGGTGCTTGCGGGCCAGGTCGACGAGCTGCGACAGCACCTCGAGGGAGTACACCGCGCCCGTCGGATTGTTCGGATTGATGACCAGCAGCGCCTTGGTGCGGTCGGTGATCTTCGACTCGATGTCGGCGATGTCCGGATTCCAGTCGTTGGACTCGTCGCACAGGTAGTGCACGGGAGTACCGCCGGCGAGGGACGTCATCGCGGTCCACAGCGGGTAGTCGGGCGCGGGGATCAGGACCTCGTCGCCGTCGTCGAGCAGCGCCTGCATCGTCATCGTGATGAGTTCGGAGACGCCGTTGCCCAGGTAGACGTCGTTGATGTCGACCTTGGGGAATCCCGGCACGAGTTCGTAGCGGGTGACGATCGCGCGACGCGCCGACGCGATGCCCTTGGACTCGGAGTAACCCTGGGCGTGCGGGAGTGCGGCGATCATGTCCTGCACGATCGTCTCGGGCGCCTCGAACCCGAACGGCGCGGGGTTGCCGATGTTCAGCTTGAGGATGCGGTGACCTTCCGCCTCCAGCCGCGCGGCATGGGCATGCACCGGCCCGCGGATCTCGTACAGCACGTTCTGCAGCTTCGCGGACTGCTCGAGCGGGCGGGTGATGCGGTGATGAAGGTGGCCTTGCTCTCCGATAGTCACGGCGTCCATCGTGCCACCGGCGCGCAACTCGATTTCAACCGGATTTTCCGAAACCCCGCCGCGTCCGCCGCGACGATCGACGGAAACAGTGCGATGATGGCCACTTGTGACCGCGGCGTCGGGGTGACGTCCGGATGTGGATTGAGGGAGTCAGCGGAATGGCGCAGGGAACTGTGAAGTGGTTCAACGCGGAGAAGGGGTTCGGATTCATCGAACAGGACGGCGGGGGACCGGACGTTTTCGTCCACTACTCCGAGATTCAGGGCAGCGGGTTCAAGTCCCTCGATGAGGGTGCCCGCGTCGAGTTCGAGATCGGCCAGGGCCAGAAGGGCCCGCAGGCGCAGGGCGTCCGCGCGATCTGATCCGCGTTCCCCGTTCACAACGGTGGTGCCGCAACGTTGTTGCCGGCACCACCGTTGTCTCGTCTGTGGGGTCTGTCACTGACCACATGACGGTCCGCCCCCGTGCACTATTCTCCGAGGTCGATGGGGCTGCGTTCGGGGGCGAGGGCAGCGTGCTTCCTGCGGTCGAGCAGGTTGGCATTGCGGGTACGGCTGAAAGTGCGTGGTGGAATTGGGTGTGTCCGCGGGGTCGGCGGTGCCGACGGACGACAAGATGGGGTCACGCTGGAAGGACCCGAGACGGCATCTCTGGCTCTACGGGCTGGCGGTGCCGCTGAGCCCCTTCGCCGCATGGGTCCTCGTGCACTATCTGCATCTCGGCGTGTTCTGGGCCGCCGGGGCGATCGTCATCGCCGTGATAGCCCCGCTCGTGGATCGGTTCGTCGACCAGGACCGGACCAATCCGCCCGAAGAGGTGATGAAGTCCCTCGAGCGCGACAAGTACTACCGCCGGTGCACCTATCTGTATCTGCCGTTGCAGTACGCGGGATTGGTCTTCGGCTGCTGGACCTGGGTGAACAGTCCGATGGGTCCGTTCGAGAAGTTCGCGATGGCCGCCACGCTCGGCGTCGTCGGCGGCGTCGGCATCAACGCAGCCCACGAACTCGGACACAAGCGGACGAACCACGAACGGTGGCTCGCGAAGGTCGCGCTCGCCCAGTCCTTCTACGGGCACTTCTACGTCGAACACAATCACGGTCACCACCTGCGTGTGGCGACCCCGGACGACCCTGCGACCGCCCGTTTCGGGGAAAGCTACTGGCGCTTCCTGCCGCGGGCGGTCGTCGGCAGCCTGCGGTCGGCCTGGAGCTACGAGAGTGCGCGGCTGCGTCGCCGCGGACGCTCGCCGTGGAACCCGGTTCGCAACGACATCCTCAACGCGTGGGCGATGAGCGTGGGGCTGTTCGTCGCCCTTGTCGCGGCGTTCGGCTGGCAGATCGCGCCGTGGCTCGTCGTGCAGGCGGTGATGGCCGTGATGTTCCTCGAGGCCGTGAACTATCTCGAGCACTACGGTCTGCTGCGGGAGAAGAGACCCGACGGTCGTTACGTGCGGGTCGCGGCGCCCCACAGCTGGAACAGCGATCACGTGTGCAGCAACCTGTTCCTCTACAACCTGCAGCGGCACAGCGACCACCATGCCAATCCGATGCGCCGCTATCAGACGCTGCGCAGCATGCCGGACGCCCCGCAGTTGCCCGCCGGCTATGCGGTGCTCGTCCTCACCTCGCTCGTGCCGCCGCTGTGGCGCCGTGTCATGGATCGTCGCGTGCTCGAGCACTACGACAACGACCTGTCGCGCATCAACATCGATCCGCGAAAAGAGACCGAAATTCTTGCGCGTTACTCTGCCGTTACGTAATCCTGGTCACACGGATGCGGAGCGTCCGTGTCGGGGTGAACGGCGGGGGGTTGTCGAGGGTGAAAACTCTTCGAAGTGCCGGTTCCGGTGCCGGTGGAGCGGAGCGGTCGTGGGTGCGGCTCGCCGGAGCCGTGCTCGCCGGTACCGTGCTCGCGGCGGCCGCGCACGCGGTGGCCCGGGCGGTGCCGGGACAGATCTCCGGATCGGGTGCCGGCACGGCAGTCGTCCAGCGGATCGACGAGGTGGGGGACCGGCGCTGGGACGTGCACGTGTACTCCCCGGCGATGGGTCGCACGATCACCCTCAACGTGATCCGTCCCGCCGACCCGACGACACCGCGGCCGACGCTGTACCTGTTCAACGGGGCCGGTGGCGGCGAGGACTCGATGACCTGGCTCAACCAGACCGACCTCCTCGATTTCACCGCGGACAAGGACGTCAACGTCGTGATCCCGGCCGAGGGCATGATCAGCTACTACACCGACTGGTTGCACGAGGACCCGGTGTCCGGCAGCAACAAGTGGGGCACGTTCCTCACCCGGGAATTGCCTCCCGCCCTGGACCGGGCACTCGGAGCGTCCGGTGTCAACGCGATCGCGGGCCTGTCCATGGCCGCGACCTCCGTGCTGGACCTGGCCATCCAGGCGCCGGGGCTGTACCGCGCGGTCGCGTCGTACAGCGGGTGCGCGCAGACCAGCGACCCCCTCGGCCAGGCATTCGTCCGCACCGTCGTCGAGGTGGCCGGCGCGAAGGACGCGACGAACATGTGGGGTCCCTACGACGGCCCGGGGTGGGAGGCGCACGACCCGTACCTCAACGCCGAGAAGCTGCGGGGGTTGTCGCTGTACATTTCCAACGGCAGCGGGCTACCCGGTCCCTACGACAGTCCGTGGCTGCCGCGGTCCCCGCAGGCGCCGATGCTGATCGAACAGGTCGTGTGGGGAGGTCTCATCGAAGCGGCCACCAATGTGTGCACGCACCGGCTCGCCGACCGCCTCCGGGAACTGGGGATTCCCGCGACGTTCCGGTTCCGCGCCGACGGGACACACTCGTGGGGCTACTGGCAGGACGAGCTGCATGCGTCGTGGCCGCAACTGGCCGCGGCGATGGGTGTCGAGCGGTAGCGCCGCGACTTTCGGATGTGATGTCTACTCGACGGCCACTCGGATCGTGGGTATTCGTCGGTAAAAGGCGGCTCCTGGCTCGCCGGGCGCTCGTGCCGGGCTACGCTGAGCTGCGTGTCGTCGGGCTGGGGAGGGCTGTAGGTGACATCGGACGGGCGACCCGCGCGGGGCGCGGGCGGGCATGGGCCCATCGCCGGCCCCCGGGGGGATTTCCCCATTTCGACCGCTCCGTGCGGGATGCGGTTGACGGCGTTCACGTCCCGCACCGCCGAGGAAACATCGTCCGCACTCCGGACCCGAACCGGACGAAGATCCCGGCCCGCGGGACGCGCGCCAGCCCGGTGCGGGATCATCGGCACGACTAGTCTGTAGCGAGCGCACGGTTCTCGCGTGTTTTCGGCAACCATGCGCCTGTCGCCGTTACGGGACGCATGGAAGGAGGAGCGTGTCACCGAAGTTGCGACCCGATGCGACGACTCGAGACCACGCCCTCACCGCTGGATTTCCCCTGTCCGCCGCGCAGCGGGGCATCTGGTTCGCCCAGCATCTGCTGGACGACGTGCCCCTGACCATCGCGCAATACCTCGATGTTCGAGGCCCTTTCGACGCCGACGTGTTCGCCGACGCGGCCGCGGACACCGCGCGGGAACTGGGCACCGGGATGCTGCGGCTCTACGAGGAGGACGGCACCCCCTACCAGGTCGTCGACGACACGCTCGAGGACCGGATCACGATCGTCGACCTGCGCGGCGAACCCGATCCCGGCGCGGCAGCGATCGCGTGGATGCGGGCGGAGTGGGACGCCCCCCTCGACATGCTCCGCGACCGGCTCATCGTGTGCGCGGTGCTGCGCATCGACGCCGAGCACCACCTGGTCTACACCCGGATCCACCACATCGCCCTCGACGGCTTCGGGGCGATGACGTTCGCGAACCGGACCGCGGAGCGGTACACCGCGGCCATCGAAGGTCGCGGCCCCGCGCCGTTCGCTGTCAATGCCCTGCCCGAGATCATCGAGGACGAGGCACGCTACCGATCGTCCGGCCGGTTCGACTCCGACCGCGCCTACTGGTCCGAGCGGACGGCGAATCTGCCGCACCCGATCAGTCTCGCCGGGCGGGCCGCCCCGGTCGGACCACACCCGGTCCGGTGGAGCGAGCCGCTGCCCGACCACGTGTCCGGCGCCGTCGACCGGCGGCTCGCCGCGTCGCCCGGCACCACATTCGCGACCGTCGTCGTGTCCGCGTTCGCCGCGTTCCTGTCCCGGGTCACGGGCGAGCGCGACGTCGTCCTGAGCCTGCCCGTGTCCGCACGGACCACCGCGAAGCTGCGGCGGTCGGGCGGCATGGTGTCCAATGTCGTGCCGATCCGCGTAGCGGTGGATCCCGACGACATCGCCGTGGACCTCATCGGGCGGGTGCAGCTCGAGCTGACCGGTGCGCTGCGTCACCAGCGGTATCGGGCCGAGGACATGCGCCGCGACGCCGGATACGGCAGCGCCACCCGCGGATTCTTCGGGCCGGCCGTGAACATCATGATGTTCCACGGGCGAGTGCGGCTCGGCGACGCCACGGGGCAGCTGCATGTGCTCAGCACCGGTCCGGCCGAAGACCTTTCGCTCAACGTCTATCCGAGTGGCCCCGACGACCCGGCCCGCATCGATCTCGAGGCCAACCCCAACCTCTACACGCGCGCGGAGCTGCGATCGCACCACGCCCGGTTCGTCGAGTTCCTCGCCGCGTTCGTCTCCACCGCCGGCGCCCTCGGCGATCTCGACGTGCTGCACGACGACGAACGCGACGCGCTGGTTCCGTGCCGCGGTCCGGTCGCACGTCCCGTGCGTCTGCTGCGGGATCTGCTCGCCGACGGTGTCGCGTGCAACCCGGACGGACCCGCGATCATCGACGGGAACCGGGTTCTGTCGTATCGCGAGCTGGACGCGCGTTCCCGGCAGCTCGCACAGGTGCTGCGGGGGGAAGGCGCCGCACCGGAGGAATTCGTCGTCCTCTGCATGGACCGCAGCACGGAAGCGTTGATCGCGATGTGGGCGGTCGCGAAGACCGGGGCCGCGTTCGTGCCGGTCGACCCGGCGCTGCCGCCGCAGCGCATCGAGTACATGGTGCGCGACTGCGGCGCCCGGCTCGGGGTGACCGTGTGCGACCGCGTCGGTGCGCTGCCGACCGGCACCCGCTGGATCGCGGTGGACGGACCCGACATCCGGGAGGGATCGTGGTCGACTCCGCTGCACACCGAGGCGGCGGCGCTGAGACCGGAGAATCCGGCCTACATGATCTACACCTCCGGCTCGACCGGCACACCGAAGGGCGTGGTGGTCACCCATTCCGGGTTGGCCACGTTCGGTGCCGCGGCGCGGCCCGAGCTCGGTCTGACGTCGCAGTCGCGGATGCTGCGCTTCTCGTCGGCAAGCTTCGACGCGTCGATCTTCGAGATGCTGCAGGCGTTCAGCGCGGGCGCGGCGATGGTGGTGGCACCCCCCGACACCCTCGGCGGCGACGACCTCGTCCGGTTGCTGCGCCGGCAGCGGGTCACGCACATCGTGTCCGCACCGACCGTGCTCACGACGGTCGATCCGGCCGGGCTCGGGGACCTCGAGGCGGTCGTCGTCGGCGGCGACGTGTGCACTCCGGATCTCGTCGAGAAGTTCAGCAGTGCAGCACGTTTCGTCAACAGCTACGGCCCCACCGAGACCACCATCGTGGTGACCGCCGGGGCTCCCCTACTTCCGGGTGATCCGATCACGATCGGCCGGCCGCTCGACGGGGTGACCGCGGTCGTGCTCGACCGGCGACTGAACCCCGTACCCGTGGGATTCGTCGGCGAGCTCTACCTCGGCGGGCCGGGTCTCGCGCGCGGCTACTGGCGCCGTCCCGGTCAGACCGCGGACCGGTTCGTCGCCAACCCCTTCGATCCCGGAACCCGGCTGTACCGCACGGGCGACGAGGTGCGCTGGACGGACGACCACCAACTGGATTTCGTCGGCCGGTCCGACTTCCAGGTCAAGATCCGCGGCTTCCGCATCGAACTCGGCGAGATCGATGCCGCCCTGAGCGAACTGGACGGTGTCGACTATGCCGCGACGATCGTCCACGACACCGGCCACTCGGTCGTCCCCGTGTCCTATGTGCTGATGAAGCCCGGCGGCACATTCGACGCCGAAACACTGCTTGCCGGTGTCGCGACGATGCTCCCGTCGCACATGGTGCCGGGCGCCATCGTCGAACTGGACCGGGTTCCGGTCACCCCGGCCGGCAAACTCGATCGCGCGGCGCTCCCGGCACCGCGATTCGCCGCAGCGGAATTCCGTTCCCCTGCCAGCACATCCGAACGGATTCTCGTCGAGATCGCGTCCGGCCTGCTCGACGTCGACCGCATCGGCGCGGACGATTCGCTCTTCGCCCTCGGCGCCGACAGCATCATCGCGATGCAGTTCGCGGCCCGCGCAAAGGAGGGGGGCCTGCACCTGACCGCACGGCAGATCTTCGAGCACAAGACGATCGCGGCGCTCGCGCGGGTCGCGACCGCGGTGCCCCGCGAGACCGCTCTCGCCGAGCTCGACGGTGGCGGCGTCGGTACCGTTCCGCTGCCCCCGATCGCCCACGAGATGATGCGCCGCGGGGACTATTCCGGATTCGCGCAGGCTGTCCTCGTGACCACCCCGGTCGACCTGACCCTCGGGCACCTGACCGCCGCGCTCGACGCGGTCGTCGCGCGGCACGACATCCTCCGCTCGAGGTTCGACGGCGAAACGTGGGAGGTCTTCGCCGAGGCGCCGGACGATGCCGTATCAATCACCCGAATCCCCTTCTCCCGCAGCGTCACCGGCGATGCCGATTCGATCCGGGCCCGGGTCGGGGCGGCGTGCGGTGACGCCGCGCAGCGTCTGGACCCGGCCACCGGCGCGATGCTGCGGTGCGTCTGGTTCGACGTCGCCGACGGCCACGGTCGCCTGCTGATCGTCGCGCACCACCTGGTCGTCGACGGGGTGTCCTGGCGGGTCCTGCTTCCGGACCTGGCGCAGGCGTGGATGCAGATCGTCGCGGCCGCGAACAGCGGTGTCGCCGTGGCCGAGCCGGAGCTCGCCGAGGCCGGGACGTCCTACCGGCGGTGGGCGCACGCGCTGCACGATGCCGCGCGCGAGGGCACCTACGCCGACGAGACGGATTTCTGGCGGCGCACCCTCGCGGACGGGGCGTCGCTGCCGGGCATCGCCCCGCTCGATCCAGCGGTCGACACCCTCGCCACCGTCGAACGCGTCCGGGTCGATCTCGACCCCGCCACCACCGAGGCGGTCCTCACGCGCCTGCCCGACCGGTACGGTGCCGGCACCGCCGACGGCCTGCTCACCGCCCTCGCGCTGGCGGTGTCGCCCTACGGCCGGTCGGTGCCGATCATGCTCGAAGGACACGGCCGGGAACTTGCCGGCGCCGACCTCGCGCGTACCGTCGGCTGGTTCACCAGCGTGTACCCGGTGCGGCCGACGCTGCCCGGCCACCTCGACGTCGACGACGCACTGGCCGGAGGTGCGAATGCCGGCAGTGCCGTCAAGGCGGTCAAGGAGCACCTCGCTGCCGTCCCGAATCATGGTGCCGGATACGGCATTCTGCGATACCTGGATGCGAAGGCGGGACCGGTCCTGGCGACAGCGGCCGCCCCGCAGATCTCGTTCAACTATCTCGGCCGGTTGACGTCCGGGCACATCCCCGCGGAGGTCCGCGAGATCGGCTGGGTCCCCGACACCGTCGATCTCGATCCCGGTCGCGGGTCGGCGCTCGCCGTCGCCGCGGCCGTCGACATCAACGCGATGGTCGTCGACGGACCGGACGGACCGCACCTGACGGCGACGTTCGCGTACCCGCCGCGAGCCGTCCCCGCCGAACTCGTCACCGACCTGGCCGAGCGGTGGATCCGTGCGCTCGGCGCCCTCGCGGTGCACGCCGAGCGTCCCGATGCCGGGGGCCTCACACCGTCCGACGTACCGCTCGTGCGCGTCGACCAGCAGCAGATCGAACGCTGGGAATCCGAATATGCCGGGGTGCGCGACATCTGGCCGCTGCCGCCGCTGCAGACCGGACTGCTGTTCCACTCCCGGCTGGCGGCCGGTTCGCTCGACGTCTATGTCGCGCAGCTGACCCTCGACCTCGAAGGTACCGTCGACGCGGCGCGGTTGCGCGCCGCGATCGAGGCGGTCGTCGCCCGGCACGCGGGCCTGCGCACCGCCTTCGTCCACGACGACGACGGAACCCCCGCCCAGCTCGTCCTCGAGCACGCGGATGTGCCGTGGCGCGAGGTCCACACGGACGCAGACGGGCTCGCGGCCCTGCTGGATTCCGAACGCGTCCTCCCGTTCGACCCGGCGCACCCGCCCCTGCTGCGGGCGGTCCTGGCGTGGACCGCACCCGACCGTGCGGTGCTGGTGCTGACCAACCACCATCTCGTCCTCGACGGCTGGTCGATGCCGCTGCTCGTGCGGGAGGTGCTGACACACTACGTCTCCCGCGACGCCCTGCCCGAACCCGCGCGGTACCGGGACTACCTGCGGTGGTGGTGCGAGCAGGACCGGGACCGCTCGCTCGCGGCATGGCACGAGGTGCTGTCCGGGATCACCGAACCCACGCTCATCGCGCCGCACGCCGCCACCGCGCTCGACGAGAACCCGGAGCCGGTGGACGTCGCGCTGCCGGCCGCGCTGCTCGGCGCGCTCACCGACCGCCGCGACGCCGACGTCACCGTCAACACCCTCGTCCAGACGGCCTGGGCGGTGCTGCTCTCGCGGCTGCTCGACCGCCACGACGTGGTGTTCGGCGCGACCGTGTCGGGCCGCCCCGCCGACCTGCCCGGCGTCGAGAACATGCTGGGCCTGTTCATCAACACGGTGCCGGTGCGCGTCCGGTGGGACGCCGCCGACACCGTGGCCGACCTGCTGCGGCGCGTCCAGGACGAGCAGGTGCGACTGCTCGACCACCACCACGTCGCGCTCGGCGAGATCCAGGACCGCGTCGGCGTCGGCACCCTCTTCGACACGCTGACGGTGTTCGAGTCGTACCCGGTCGACCGCGCCGGATTCGACGAGACCACCGACCTCGCCGGCATGCGGGTGACCGGGATCGACGCCCGCGACGCGACGCACTATCCGCTCACCGTGATGGCGATCCTCGAACCGCGGCTGCGGCTGAGCGTGCGCTACCGCACCGACCTGTTCACCCGCTCCGCCGTCGAACGGATCGCGGCGCGCCTGGTCGGCTTGCTCGAGACGTTCGTGGCGCATCCCGACATGCACGTCGGCGACCTCGACGTGTTCGTCGACGGGGAACGGGAGCGGATCGCGGAATTCGAGCGCGGCCGGGTGGTATCGCTCCCGGAGGTCACCCTCGTCGATCTTCTCGCGGAGCAGAGCGGGAGGACCGCCGCCGCGACGGCCGTCGTCGTCGACGGCGGCGGCACCCTGACCTACGGACAGTTCACCGAGCGCGTGAACCGGGTGGCGCGGTCGCTGATCGCCGACGGGATCGGCCCCGGGGATCTCGTGGCCGTCGCGATGCCGCGGTCGCTGCCGCAACTCGTCGCGATCCACGCCGTCGTCACCGCGGGGGCCGCGTACGTGCCGATCGATCCCGATCAGCCGGACGGCCGCACCGCGCACATTCTCGACACCGCCCGCCCCGCGCGGGTGCTCGACGCGTTGCCCGCCGCCGACGGGTACTCGGGCGCGCAGGTCCGCGACGCGGATCGCTGTGCCCCGCTGCGGCCCGACGACCTCGCGTACGTGCTGTTCACGTCCGGTTCCACCGGGCGGCCGAAGGGTGTGGCGATCTCCCACCGCGCGATCGTGAACCGGCTGCTGTGGATGCAGGGAGAGTACCCGCTCGACGGCGACGATGTGGTCCTGCAGAAGACACCCGCGACGTTCGACGTGTCGGTGTGGGAACTGTTCTGGCCGTTGCTCACCGGAGCGACCGTCGTGCTCGCCACCCCCGACGGGCACCGTGATCCGCGGTACCTGTCCCGGGTGATCGACGAACACCGGGTCAGCACATTGCATTTCGTTCCGTCCATGCTCGACGTGTTCCTCACCGACGGGGACCCGTCGCGCTGCGCGAGCGTGCGGCAGGTCTTCACCAGCGGGGAGGCGCTCACCGCGTCGACCGTGGCCCGGTTCGCCGCGGTGCTCGACGCCCCGCTGCACAACCTGTACGGACCCACCGAGGCGGCGGTCGACGTCACCGCCTGCCGGACGATCCCCGGCGAGACACCGGTCCCGATCGGCACACCCGTGTGGAACACCTCGGTCCGCGTGCTCGACGACCGGTTGCGGCCCGTCCCCGTCGGTATCGAAGGCGAGCTGTATCTCGGGGGCGTGCAGCTCGCGCGCGGCTACCATCGGGCGCCCGCGCAGACCGCCGGGCGGTTCGTGGCCGACCCGGACGGTGCCGGTCGTCTCTACCGCACCGGCGATCTGGTGCGGTGGCGCGGCGACGGTGCGCTCGAATACGTCGGCCGGAGCGACTTCCAGGTCAAGCTGCGCGGCCAGCGCATCGAGCCCGGCGAGATCGAAACGGTGTTCCTGGAACATCCGTCGGTGACTCAGGCCGTGGTCGTGTTGCACCGCGACCCCACGACCGGGGAGCACCTCGTCGCGTACCTCGTCGGCGACGCCGATGCCGCCCTCGCGTACGCCGGGACACGTCTGCCCCGGCACATGGTGCCCACCCTCGCCGTCGGACTCGACGCCCTGCCGGTCACCGCGAACGGCAAGATCGACCGGAAGTCTTTGCCGGCACCGGAATTCGCATCAGCCGAGCACATCGAACCGGCCACCGGCACCGAGCACGTCGTGGCCGGAGTCGTCGCCGATATCCTGGACCGCGACCGTGTCGGAGCGACCGCGAACTTCTTCGACCTCGGCGGCAACTCGCTCACCGCCACCCGGCTGCTCGCCCGGATCGACGACGAGTTCGGCACCCGACTCCAGATCCGTGACCTGTTCGACAACCCGACCGTGGCCGGGCTGGCGCTCGTCGTCGACCGGCAGCGCGGTGGTGCCGGGCGCCCGCGGTTGACGGCGCGGCAGCGACCGGCGCGGGTGCCGTTGTCGCCGGCCCAGGCCCGCATGTGGTTCGTCAACCGTTTCGACCCCGCGTCCGGGGCCTACAACGTCGCGGTCGCGCTGCGGCTGACCGGCACGCTGGACCACGCGGCGCTCGAGGCAGCCGCCACCGACATCGTCGAGCGGCACGAGACGCTGCGCACCCGCTACCCGGACTCCGGCGACGGTCCGTACCAGGACGTTCTGCCCACGTCGGAGATCGGGCGCGTGCTCACCGTCGACCCGCTCGACGGTCCGCTCGAGCAGCGGCTGCGGGAAGTGATCGGCCGCGGATTCGATGTCACCGCCGCACCCCCCGTCGCGCTGACGGTGCTGCGCGAGCAGGACACCGCACACGTGCTGGTGCTGGTCGTGCACCACATCGCGATCGACGGATGGTCGATGCAGGCGCTGGCCCGCGACCTCGTCACCGCGTACGCCGCGCGGACGGAGCGCAACGCCCCGGCCTGGACGCCGCTGCCCGTGCAGTACGCCGACTTCGCGCTGTGGCAACAGGATCTGCTGGGCGACCCCTCCGATCCGGAGTCGGTGGCCGGTCGTCAGCTCGCGTTCTGGCGCGGAACCCTGGCGGACGCCCCCGCGGTCGCGGACCTGCCGGCCGATCGGCGCCGGCCCGCGGTACCGACGTTCCGCGGCGGGACCGTCACGGCGACCGTCGACGCCGCCCTGTACGGCCGGCTCGCCGACCTCGCCCGCACCCGGGACGCGTCCCGGTTCATGGTGTTGCACGCCGCGCTCGCGGTGTTGCTCGCCCGCGTGAGCGGCGCCGACGACATCACGGTCGGTACCCCGGTCGCCGGGCGCGGGGAGGCGAACCTCGACGACGTCGTCGGCATGTTCGTCAACACGTTGCCGCTGCGCACGCGGGTGGCCGCGGGTGACTCGTTCGCCGAGGTGCTCGGACGGGTCCGCGACACCGATCTCGCCGCGTACGCGCACGCGGACCTGCCGTTCGAACGGCTCGCCGAGGCGCTCGCGCCGTCGCGGGCCACCTCGCACCATCCGCTGTTCCAGACGGTCCTCGCCCTCGAGGTCCCGCGTCCGGCCGCCGTGTCGCTGCCCGGTCTCGGGATCGAGGTGCTGCCGGTCGACTTCGAGATCGCCAAGTTCGATCTCGAATTCGCCGTGACCGAGCACGAGCAGCATGCGACCGTCGCGTTGACCTACGCGCGGGACCTGTTCGACGACACCACCGCCGCCGCCCTGCTCGACCGCTATCTGCGGGTGCTGGCCGCGGCGGCGACCGATCCGTCCGCGGCCGTGGGCGACCTGGAGCTGCTGTCCGCCGCCGAACGCGCGCTGCTGCTGCGGTCCCCGGAACCGGCGCCGTACCGGACACTGCCGGAGCTGCTCGCCGACGCCGCCCGCGACCCCGACGCGGTCGCGCTCATCTCGGGCGAGGGGTCCGTCACCTACGGCGAACTGGACCGTCGTTCGAACATGCTCGCGCACAACCTGATCGACGCGGGCGCGCGGCCCGGCTCGGTGGTGGCCGCAGCCGTCGCGCGGTCCGTGGACTCGATCGTCGCGCTGTGGGCGATCGCGAAGACCGGGGCGGCGTTCCTGCCCGTCGACCCCGGCTACCCCCGCGCGCGGATCGAGCACATGCTCACCGATTCGGGTGTCCGGATCGGTGTCGCGGCAGCCGATCACACCCTGCCGGACATCGTGACGTGGGTGCCGCCGCACGGCACCGGCGCGCCGGGTGCGATCGGACGGGCGGCTCCGCACCTCGACGAGGCCGCGTACCTGATCTACACGTCGGGTTCGACGGGTGTTCCCAAGGGGGTCGTCGTCACCCACCGCGGGCTCGGTGCGTTCGTCGCCGAACAGCAACTGCGGTACCGGGTGCGGCCGGGGGACCGCGTCGCGGCGTTCGCCTCACCGAGCTTCGACGCGTCGCTGCTCGAGCTGTTCATGGCGTTCGGCGGGGGAGCGACGCTCGTGCTCGTCCCCACCGACGTGTACGGGGGCGCTGAACTCGCCGAGCGGCTCGCGTCGGTCACCCACCTGTTCCTCACACCGGCGGCGCTGGCCACCGTGGACCCGGCGCGGCTCGACCGCATCCGGGTCGTCGTGGTCGGCGGGGAGGCGTGCGAGCCCGCGCTCGTGCAGCGCTGGGCGCCGGGCCGCGAAATGTTCAACGCCTACGGTCCCACCGAATCGACAATCATGGCAACCCAATTCGGTCCCATGGTGGCGGGCAACCCGGTGCGAATCGGCCGGCAGATACGTGGCACCGGTGTGGTGGTGCTCGATGCACGGCTGCATCCGGTCCCGATCGGTGTGCCGGGCGAGCTGTATGTCCACGGTGCGGGACTCGCCCGCGGCTACCACGCGGGACCGGCGCTGACGGCGGCGCGCTTCGTCGCGAATCCGTTCGGTCCCGGCCGGCTGTACCGGACCGGCGACCTCGTGCGCTGGACCGGCGATCATCAACTGGACTACCTCGGCCGCACCGACTTCCAGGTCAAGGTGCGCGGCCATCGCATCGAACTCTCGGAGGTCGACGCGGCCCTCACCGGGCACCGGGGCGTCGCCGCGGCGGTCACCGTCCCGCACGCGGCGACCGGGACCGTGGTGTCCTACGTCGTCCCGGTCGCCGGCGCCGCGCTCGAGCCCGCCGAGGTGTCGGGGCACGTCGCGCAGTCGTTGCCCGCGTACATGGTGCCGTCCGCGATCACCGTCGTCGACGAGTTCCCGCTGACCGGCGCGGGCAAGATCGACACCCGTGCTCTGCCCGAACCCGTTTTCACGGCAAGCGAATTCGTGGCACCGCGCGATGCCGCCGAACAACGGGTGGCGGCCGCGTTCGCGGAGGTCCTCGACCTCGACCGCGTCGGCGCACACGACGACTTCTTCGCGCTCGGCGGCAATTCGCTGTCGGCCACCAGGGTCATCGCGCGGCTCGATCCGGCGCTCGGGGTCCGGACGGTCTTCGAGCACCCGACGGTGGCGGCGCTCGCCGCCGCGGTCGGTGTGTCGGCGCTGCCGCAACGTCCGCCCCTGACCGCGACGGTCCGGCCCGCCCGGGTTCCGCTCTCGCCCGCCCAGCAGCGGATGTGGCTCATCAACCGGTTCGATCCGGAGTCGCCGGTCTACAACATTCCCGTCGCCGTGCGGCTGACCGGCCGGCTCGACTCCGCGGCCCTCGCCGCCGCGGTCGCCGACGTCGTGGCCCGGCACGAGAGCCTGCGCACGGTGTTCCCGGCGGCCGACACCGGTCCGCATCAGGTCGTGCTGGACGACGCGCCGCTCGACCTCGGCCCCCGCCCCGTCGTCGCCGGAGCCGTGCGCGACGAGATGCTCACGGTGCTCTCGAGGGGGTTCGACGTCACCGTCGAACCCCCGATACGCGGTGCGCTGCTCCGGATCTCCGACGACGAGCACGTTCTCGTCGTGGTCGTGCACCACATCGCCGCCGACGGTGCCTCGACGGTCCCGCTGGCCCGGGACATCCTGCTCGCCTACACCGCGCGCCTGGCCGGCGCCGCGCCCGCGTGGGAGCCGCTCGCCGTGCAGTACGCGGACTTCGCTCTGTGGCAGCGTGCCGTCCTGGGCGATCCGGCCGACGCGGCGTCGCTCGCGGCCCGCCAGCTCGCGTACTGGTCGCGGACCCTCGCCGATGCACCCGCCGTCCTCGAGCTGCCGGCGGACCGGCCGCGCCCGCCCGTCGCCTCGCAACGCGGCGCCCGCACGGACTTCCGCATCGATCCCGGCACGGTGCGCGCCCTCGACGAACTCGCCCGCGCCCACGGCGCGACCCGGTTCATGGTGCTGCACGCCGCCCTCGCGGTGCTGCTCACCCGGCTCGCACCCACCGGCGACGTCAGCGTCGGCACACCCATCGCGGGTCGAGGCGACGCGGCACTCGACGACCTGGTCGGGATGTTCGTCGGCACCCTCGTGCTGCGCACCGACATCGACTCCGCCGCCCCGTTCGGCCGCGTGCTCGACCGGGTCCGGGACACCGACCTCGCCGCGTTCGAGCACGCCGACGTGCCGTTCGAGGACGTCGTCGACGCCGTCGACCCGGTCCGCTCGCAGGCGCACTCGCCGTTGTTCCAGGTGACCCTGTCGCTGCAGAACCAGGGCACCGGTGTTCTCGAACTACCCGGTCTCGCAGTCGAACCCGTCGATCCCGGTGTCGATGTCGCCAAGGTCGATCTCGAATTCACGCTGCGCGAACACGACGGCGGGCTCGCGGCCTCGCTGACCTACGCGACGGACCTGTACGACGCTGCGACCGCCGTGGCCCTCACCGAGCGGTGGGTGCGGCTGCTGCACGCGATCGTCGCCGAACCGGCGGTCGCGGTGGGCGACCTGCCCGTCCTCGACGATTCCGATACCGCACGTGCCCGCGCGCACGCGCTGCCCGACGAGGTGCCCGTGCGGCTGCTCCCCGACATCCTCGCCGCGGGCGTGGCCGCGAACCCGGACGGCCCGGCCGCCACGGACGGGGACCGCACCCTGACCTACGCCGAGCTCGATCTCGCGTCGAATCGTCTCGCCCACAAGCTGATCGCGCACGGGGTTGTCCCGGAGACGACGGTGGCACTGTCGTTCCCCCGATCGGTCGACGCGATCGTCGCGCTGTGGGCGGTCGTGAAGACCGGGGCGGCGTTCGTGCCCATCGACCCCGCGCTGCCCGCGGCCCGCATCGCCTACCTGCTGGCCGATTCCGGGGCACGCCTCGGCATCGGCGACGGCCCGGCCGACGTGCCGTGGCTGACCGTCGACGCCGACGATCACTCCGACGCGCCGCTCGCCCCGGCGATCACGGCCGGCTCCGCCGCGTACATGATCTACACGTCCGGCTCCACCGGCACCCCGAAGGGCGTCGTCGTCACGCATCGCGGCCTTGCCGCATTCACCGCCGCGCACCGACCCGAACTCGGGCTGACGACGGCATCGCGAATGCTGCGGTTCTCCTCGTCGAGTTTCGACGCCTCGGTGTTCGAGCAGATCGCCGCGTTCTCGGTCGGCGCCACCATGGTGGTCGCGCCCGCGGAGATCGTCGGCGGCGCCGAACTGGGCGAGCTGATCCGCCGCGAACGCATCACGCACATCATCACCGCTCCCGCCGCGCTCGGCACCGTCACGAGCGGCGACTTCCCGGACCTCGAGGCGGTCGTGGTGGGCGGCGACGTGTGCCCGCCCGAACTGGTCCAACGGTTCGGCGCCCCCTGCCGGTTCGTCAACAGCTACGGCCCGACCGAAACCACCATCATCGTCACCGAGACCGCACCCCTGGCCCCGGGCGACGCCATCACCATCGGCGCACCGATCGACGGCGCCGGTGCGGTCGTCCTCGACCGCCGACTGCACCTCGTCGCCGACGGGGTGATCGGTGAGCTGTACCTGTCGGGGGCCGGAATCGCCCGGGGCTACCACCGGCGGCCGGCGCTCACCGCATCCCGGTTCGTCGCGAATCCGTTCACCGGCGGGATCATGTACCGCACGGGAGATCTCGTGCGGCGGACCGCTTCCGGCGACCTCGACTTCGTCGGACGCGGCGACGCGCAGGTTCAGGTCCGCGGGCTGCGGATCGAGCTCGGCGAGATCGAATCCGCCCTCACCCGCGGCGGCGACGTCGCCCAGGCCGTCGTCGTGCTCCATTCCGGCACCCGCACCGGAGACCGGCTCATCGGTTACGTCGTCCCCGCGGACGGCCGCGGCGCCGACCCGCAGGCGCTGCGCGACCGGCTCGGCAGCGAACTGCCCGGCTACATGGTGCCCGCGCAGATCCTCGTGCTCGACGCCCTGCCGATCACCGCGAACGGCAAACTCGACCGCGGGGCACTGCCGGTCCCCGCGTTCGAATCCCGGCCGTTCCGCGCCCCGGAAGGTCCCGTCGAGCAGACCGTCGCCGACGTCTACGCCGACCTGCTCGGCGTCGACCGCGTCGGCCTCGACGACGACTTCTTCGCGCTGGGCGGGAACTCGCTCAGTGCCACCCAGCTCGTGGCCCGGCTCGGGGCCGCGCTCGACACCACCGTTCCGGTCCGCGCGGTGTTCGAGACACCGGCCGTCGGGGCACTCGCCGCTGCGGTCTCCCACACCGCGGGCACCGGGGCGCGACCGGCGCTGACCGCCGGTACCCGGCCGGACCGCGTGCCGCTCTCGCCCGCGCAGCAACGCATGTGGTTCCTCAACCGCTTCGACCCCGAATCGACCGCGTACAACCTGCCGATGGTGATCCGGCTGTCCGGGGCGGTCGACGTCGACGTGCTGCGCGCCGCGATCGTGGACGTGATCGATCGGCACGAGACGCTGCGCACGGTGTACCCCGACACGGCAGGCGGCCCGGTTCAGGTCGTGCTGCCCACCGCGACCGGAACACCGGAAATCGACGTCGTCGATGCCGACAGCGAGGAAATCACCGGGCTCGTCGCAGCGTTCACGACCCGCCCGTTCGACGTCACCACCGCGGTTCCGTTGCGGATGCGGCTCTTCCGGCTCTCACCCGGCAACTTCGTGCTCGTCGTGGTCGTGCATCACATCTCGGCGGACGGTTTCTCCGTCGCCCCCATGGTGCGGGATCTGCTCGTCGCCTACGCGGCGTACCGCGGCGGCGAGGTGCCGTCGTGGACACCGCTGCCCGTGCAGTACGCGGACTATGCGTTGTGGCAACGGAATCTGCTCGGATCCGAGGACGATCCCGATTCGCTGGTCTCACGCCAGCTCAGGTACTGGCGCGGTGCGCTCGCGGGGCTGCCGGACCAGCTCGATCTGCCGACCGACCGCCCGCGCCCGGCCGTGCAGTCGTACGCGGGCGCACGCATCGACTTCGACATCGACGCCGAGTTGCACGGACAACTGGTCGATCTCACCCGCCGACGGCACGCCACCCTGTTCATGACCGTGCACGCGGCCCTCGCCGTGCTGCTGGCACGATTGTCGAACAGCAACGACATCGCGGTCGGCACACCGATCGCGGGCCGCGGGGAACAGCAGCTCGACGACCTGATCGGCATGTTCGTCAACACCCTGGTGATGCGGGTCCCGGTCGCCGACGGCGCGACGTTCGACGAACTTCTGCAGACCGTGCGCGACGCCGACCTTCGGGCCTTCGGAAACGCCGACGTGCCGTTCGAGCGGCTCGTGGAGGTGCTGAACCCGCAGCGGTCGACCGCCCGGCACCCGCTGTTCCAGGTTGGTTTCTCGTTCCAGAACTTCGCGCAGGGCACACTCGAACTCCCCGGCCTCGACGTCTCGCTCGTCGAACTCGCCCACCGCACGTCCCAGTTCGACCTGCACTGGATCGTCCAGGACCGGTACGACGCCGCGGGCGCTCCCGACGGCATCGCGGGTCACCTCACCTATGCCACGGCGCTGTTCGACGAGTCCACGGCGCTCGGCCTGGTGGACAGGTTCGTGCGCGTCCTGCGCGCCGCGGTCGCCTCTCCCGAGGCGCCCGTCGGCGACATCGACATCCTCGACGACGTGGAGCGACACCGGATCGTCACCGAGTGGAACGACACCGGGCGCGCTCTGCCGGCGACCACCCTCGTGTCGTTGTTCGATGCGCAGGTGGCCGCCGCGCCGGACGCGATCGCGCTGCACTCCGGCGACATCGAACTCACATACCGTGAGTTCGATTCCCGGATCAACCGCCTCGCCCGGCGCCTGATCGCGGCCGGGGTCCGCCCGGAGACGCGTGTCGCGCTCGGCATGCGGCGGTCCGTCGAGCTGCTCGTCGGCATGTATGCCGTGGCCAAGGCCGGCGGCGCCTACGTTCCGGTCGACCCGGCCCAGCCTGCCGAGCGGACCGACTACATCCTGAGCGTGTCGGATCCGCTCTGCGTGCTCACCAGCCGCAGCGACGCGATGGTCACGGACCGGACCACGATCGTGATCGACGACGGGGAATCCGACGCACTGCCCACGGGTCCCGTCGGCGACGACGAGCGACTCGCCCCGCTGACCGCCGCCCACACCGCGTATGTGATCTTCACATCGGGTTCCACCGGGCAACCGAAGGGTGTCGCCGTCACCCACGGTGCCGTCGCCAATCAGATGATCTGGAAGACAGATCGTTTCGGCCTCACGCGCGACGACGCGGCACTGCTCAAGACCGCATCGACCTTCGACCTGTCGGTGTGGGAGTTCTGGTCCGCGCTCGTCTCCGGTGGACGACTCGTCGTTGCCGAACCCGACGGTCACCGCGACCCCACCTATCTGGTGGACACCATCCGCCGGTTCGCGGTCACGACACTGCATGTCGTGCCGTCGATGCTCGATGCGCTGACCACCGCCGCGGACGGTCCGCTGAGCCCGTCGCTGCGGCGAGTCCTCGCGATCGGCGAGGCCCTCGCCCCCGATGTGGCACGCCGATTCCGCACCGCGAATCCCGACACCGAGCTCTACAACCTCTACGGGCCCACCGAAGCTGCGGTTTCGGCGACCTGGCATCGAGCGAGCGAGGACGATTCGGTCGACGTGCCGATCGGGCGCCCGGTCTGGAACACCCGGGTCCTGGTTCTCGACGCGCGCCTGCGTCCGGTACCGGTGGGCGTGCCCGGCGAGCTGTACCTCGCGGGAGTGCAGCTCGCGCGCGGATACTTCGGACGGCCCGATCTCACGGCGGAGCGGTTCGTCGCCGACCCGTACGCCGCCGACGGCACCGCGGGGAGGCTGTACCGCACCGGGGACCTCGTCGTGTGGAATTCCGACGGGACACTCGGCTACCGGGGACGAACCGACTTCCAGGTCAAGATCCGCGGGTTCCGCATCGAGCTCGGCGAGATCGAATCAGCCTTGAGGGCACTCGATCCCGTCACGAATGCCGCCGTGGTGGCACACTACGACGAGCTGACCGGCGATCGACTGGTCGCCTACGTCGTACCCGACGGCGGAGCATCCGATTTCGATGAGGCTTCGGTGCGAGATGCACTCGCGCAGCGGCTTCCCAGCTACGTGGTGCCCGTCACGTACATCGCGCTCGATGCGCTTCCCCTCAACGTCAACGGCAAACTCGACCGCCGTGCGCTGCCGACGCCGACCGTCGGCACCACCGATTTCCGGGCCCCCTCGACACCTGTCGAGGAGATCGTCGCCGCCGTGTATTCCGATCTGCTCGGTGTCGAACGGGCCGGAGCGGGCGACGACTTCTTCGCGCTCGGCGGCAATTCCCTGATCGCGACGAGGGTGGTCTCGCGGGTCGGCGCCGCGGTGGACGCGCGGATTCCGGTGCGGATGCTGTTCGAGGCGTCGACGGTGGAGGGATTCGCCGCGGCGGTCGGTGACGTGGCCGGTGCCGGCGGAGTGTTGCCGCTGATTCCTCAGCGACGTCCGGATCCGGTTCCGTTGTCGCTGGCGCAGCAGCGGATGTGGTTCCTCAATCGATTCGATCCCGAGTCCGCGGCGTACAACATTCCGATGGCGATCCGGCTGTCCGGTGACCTGGACGTCGGGGCGCTGGAGGCGGCCGTCGGGGACGTGATCGCCCGGCACGAAATTCTGCGCACCATCTATCCCGAGGTGGACGGTGCCGGCACACAACAGGTGCAGCCCGTGTCCGAGGTGCGCATCGGTCTGTCGCCCGTCACGGTCGCCGCCGACGACATCGTCGGTGCGGTAACGGACGTTGTCACCACCGGGTTCGACGTCACGACGGAAGTTCCGATTCGGGTGCGGTTGCTGAAGGTGGATCCGTCGGAGTACGTGGCCGTCTTCGTCGTGCATCACATCGCAGGTGACGGTGTCTCCACCGGACCGCTGGCGCGAGACGTGACGACGGCCTACGCGGCGCGTGCGCACGGTGAGGTGCCGCAGTGGTCGCCGCTGCCTGTGCAGTATGTGGACTACACGCTGTGGCAGCGCCAGATGCTCGGAACCGAGGACGATCCGTCGAGCCTGATCTCGCAGCAGATCGCCTACTGGTCGGAGACGCTCGCCGGAATTCCCGATCAGCTCGACCTGCCGGCGGACCGTCCGCGACCTGCGATCGCGTCGCAGCGCGGAGGGGTCTACGACTTTCCGATCGAGCCGTCCCTGCGCGCCGCACTGGACCGCCTGGCCCGCGCCCACAATGCCTCACTGTTCATGACCGTTCATGCGGCGCTGGCGGTGCTGCTCGCCCGGCTC